>BNHL01000001.1:0-1332500 GCA_015472025.1 Cytophagales bacterium WSM2-2 | reverse complement strand
ATGGACAACTGGTTAATATTCCAGTACTACCGTAATGAGCGATGGAGAGAAGGAGTAGTGACAGCTTCGCGCCCCGACGGATGTGGGCGTTGAAAGGCGTAGGTATATTTTGTGTAGGTAAATCCGCACGAGATGCTGAAACCCAATAGTACTTGGAGGCTTCGGCCGAAGAGATAGAAAGCGTAATCAGACTTCCGAGAAAATCTTCTAAGCATATGATTATGGTACCTGTACCGCAAACCGACACAGGTAGTCAAGGAGAGAATCCTAAGGTGCTCGAGTGATCCATGGCTAAGGAACTCGGCAAAATAACCCTGTAACTTCGGGAGAAGGGGAGCCACTAGCAATAGTGGTCGCAGAGAAATGGCCCAGGCGACTGTTTAACAAAAACACATGGCTTTGCGAAATCGAAAGATGAAGTATAAGGCCTGACACCTGCCCGGTGCTGGAAGGTTAAGGGGGGGAGTTAGCGGGTAACTGCGAAGCTCTGAACTGAAGCCCCAGTAAACGGCGGCCGTAACTATAACGGTCCTAAGGTAGCGAAATTCCTTGTCGGGTAAGTTCCGACCTGCACGAATGGTGTAACGATCTGGGCGCTGTCTCAGCCATGAGCTCGGTGAAATTGTAGTCACGGTGAAGATGCCGTGTACCCGTCACGGGACGGAAAGACCCCATGCACCTTTACTATAGCTTCACATTGGCATTGGGAGGATGATGTGTAGGATAGGTGGGAGGCAATGATCCTGCGGCGCTAGTCGTAGGGGAGTCAACGGTGAAATACCACCCTTTATTTTCTTGATGCCTAATCTCACTTGCGTGAGAGACATTGTGTGGTGGGTAGTTTGACTGGGGTGGTCGCCTCCGAAAGTGTATCGGAGGCTTTCAAAGGTATGCTCAGTACGCTTGGTAACCGTACGTGGAGTGCAATAGCACAAGCATGCTTGACAGTGAGACCGACGGGTCGAGCTGGTGCGAAAGCAGGATATAGTGATCCGGTGGTTCTGTATGGAAGGGCCATCGCTCAAAGGATAAAAGGTACGCTGGGGATAACAGGCTGATCTCCCCCAAGAGCTCATATCGACGGGGAGGTTTGGCACCTCGATGTCGGCTCGTCACATCCTGGGGCTGGAGAAGGTCCCAAGGGTTGGGCTGTTCGCCCATTAAAGTGGCACGCGAGCTGGGTTCAGAACGTCGTGAGACAGTTCGGTCCCTATCTGTGATGGGCGTAGGAAGCTTGAGGGGTCCTGATCTTAGTACGAGAGGACCGGATTGGACCAACCGCTGGTGTACCGGTTGTAGCGCCAGCTGCACAGCCGGGTAGCTATGTTGGGAGTGGATAAGCGCTGAAAGCATCTAAGCGCGAACCCCACCCCGAGATGAGGCTTCCATTGAGAGCCGTCAGAGACTATGACGTAGATAGGCCACAGGTGTAAAGACAGTAATGTCAAAGCTGAGTGGTACTAATGGCTCGAACGCTTCGAATAAAACAATTTTACTTATGTGCTTGTTGCACTGAACTACTACTGAAAGCTCAATTCTTTTCTCCGGTGTGTTAACGATATGATGGCCTGCCTTCGCTAAAAAGCCTGCGGCAGGTAGAGATCTTAAGGCGACTATGGCGGTGGGGACCACCTCTTCCCATTCCGAACAGAGAAGTTAAGACCACCAGCGCTGATGGTACTAGGGTAAAACCCGGGAGAGTAAGTCGTTGCCCTAACATTAGAAGAACCCTGACATGAACTGTCAGGGTTTCTTTTTTTATACCTGATCTGACTTTGCTAAAACTTCGACAAGACAAAGTCGCGGCCTTGCTTACACGACATCCGGCCAGGGATAGGAGCGGAAAGCCCGAAGTGGGTGGATCCTACCCTACGGCTACTTCGTGAAAATCATTCGAGGCAAAATATTTTTTTGCCATGGACTGTAAGTCCTCTGATGTCAATGATTGAATGACGGAAAAAAGAGAGGCATAGTAATCCTTCTCTAAATTATTGAGGCGAAGATTTTTGATTTTATCGAAAGAGGAGAACGGATTGGCTACTTCCAGCTGTAGGCTGCCTAAAAGATGGTTCCGCGCTGTAGTGAGTTCCTCATCTGAAATTGAAGCCTCTGAAAGCGTGCGAAGCTCTTTCTTAATTTCAGATATGGCCAACTCCAATTTGTCCTTGCCAACATCAGCCCCAATTGAAAAAAGACAATCATTCCTGAATGGATTGATGGAGGAGTAGATTCCATAGGTAAGTCCCTTTTCCTCACGAATATTTTTCATCAGCCGTGATCCGAAGTAGCCTCCAAGAATGTGATTCAGAAGAAGGAGACAAAAATAATCCGGGTGGTTGCGGTTGATCGTGCGCTTGCCGAGGCGAATGGAACTCTGAATACTATCTTCTTTTGTAATTTTTTCATCATTGAGACCCGATACAGTCAAAAAACTACCAGTCATAACAGGCTTGTTGATTATCTCAACATGAGAGGTAATCCAACTGATTTCAGAAGAACTGAAGTTGCCGATAAGGTAAACCTCCAATGGGGAAAACTGACTTGCGAAATACCCCCTTAGTTCAGAAGAGTTTATACTATTTAAGTCTTCTTCCTCTACTGAACTGCCATAAGGATGAGCTGGTCCAAAAACATTTTTTCTTATCAACTTCGATGCTACAAAACTGTTTTTCTCATTATTGACCTTAAGATTCTGGAGAAATATTTTTTTCTGAAGTTCCAATTCTTCTTCAGGGAAAACCGGAGTCGTAACAATTTCCTGAAAAACAGCGAAGATTTCCCGGAAGGATTTCTTCAAACCATAAAGCGATACAGAAGTGTAGTCGTAGCCGGGAGAGATTTCTACCTGTGCTCCGTAGTAGTCGAATACCTGGGCTAACTCTCTGGAAGATTTGCTTTCCGTACCTTTCTCGAGCATGATAGCCGTGAAATGTGAGCAACCTGACTTGGGCTCGTACCATTTACCAGCTCTGAAAATAAATTCAAGTTTGAATACCTCTTGCTGAAGTCCTGACAAGAAGATCAGATTTGTACTGTCATTTAGTGGAATGACCTCGTACTTTGGGAGTTCAAAGGAAAAGTCTTTATTGAAAGCGGGAGCGACTGATCGGTTCAGCATTTATTTATCTGTCACCGAGTCGTTTTGCTTTGCTTCTTTTACCGGAAGCAAATAAAATAAAGTAAATCGAATGGTTTCGGCTAGAGCATTATTGCCAATAGTTGTTGGCACCATATAGGCCATATCGAGACCGAAGATATCGCGATTGGTTGATTCATAACGGAAACCTACACCTGTTGTCAGGTATTTTCTGTTGCCTTTGTCTTTGGCCTCGAAAAAATATCCCAGGCGAGCCGCAAAGAAATTGTTGTACCAATACTCCATACCAGATGAAATAGTGACCTCTCGCAATTCTTCTGAAAGTCCGCCACGTGCGTCTGTGAACGAACCAAATATTCCGCTCAGTAAAGGAGTGGTCTTGGCGGTTGGAGGGGTTGGTACCATCAGTTTATTGAAGTCCAATGCAAAAGTAAGGCTGTTCTTTTGGTCTAGTTCGGTCTTGTAAGCACCGCCCAATCTCAAATTGGTTGGGATGAAATCTTTGTTTTCAGCGCTGGTGTACGTCATCTTAGAACCGATATTCGTGATTGTACCTGCCAGCGAGAGAGTAGCATTTCTTGATGTGAATTGTTTGGTATAGTAAGCTCCTAAATCTACTGCGACTGAGTTACCGGCGCGGGCATCTGTTGTCCCTGAAAAAGCACCTGTAAGATTTGACCGGATATAGCGTAAGGTACCGCCAATGGCAAAATGTTCTGTGAGCAACCTGGAGTAGGTGACATCCACAGCATATTCACGTGGGTTATACCTTCCTTGATCGATATTGTTTCCATCCCTGAAATTGATGTCGCCCATGTCAAAATACTTCAGTGAACCTGAAACGGCTTGCTCACGATCTATTTTATAAAATCCCGACAGGTAAAGGAGTTTCATGTCATTGATGATCTTAGCCAGCCAAGGAGTATATGAAGTAGTGAAGCCATAGCCACGATCGATAAAAGCAAGTTTCGCAGGGTTCCAATAAGCTGAATTGGCATCTGCAGAAGTCGCAACACCGGCATCACCCATACCAGCAGCTCGAGAATCGGGAGTTATGGTAAGGAAGGGGACGGCTGTAGTTATTGCTCTAGTTGTAGTGTCCTGACCAACGATCACTCCTGTTCCACTGCCTTGCATTGTCGCATTACCCAAGCTCCCACCTGATGAAAAAGCTTGCATTCTCTGGGAAAAAACATGTTTTACCTGGGCAAATGAACCTTGTATAGTCAATAGGATCACGATGCAACTGTAGATAGATCTCTTCATACTTACTTTAGGGCTTTAAAGGTAATCAATTCAGAATTATAAGTTTAATGGACCTGTTACTTTGGGAGCCATCGGCAAGTGAACGGACGGATAGCCTAGCAACGTATACCCCGGGGCCTATTTTTATTCCACTGGCAGTTTCCCCATTCCACCGTCCTAAATCGACCTGATAATTACTTGAAACCACCGAGTAATTTATGGTAACCACAGGCCTTCCTGTAAGGTCATAAATCGATATTGCAGCCCCCAAATCCTCACCTGCCCTGGTGTGTGTAAACTGAAAGGTGGTCTCTTCTGAGATTGAATTGAATGGGTTGGGGTAGTTGATAAAATCACCGACTGTAATACCTATACCGTCAGTGACAACAAAGCTCACGGAGGTGGTCGAAGTATTGTTATAAGTGTCTGAAGCTGTAAGGGACAGGACATGTGCCCCTTTTTTTAGGGTGTCTAAAGGGAAGATGACCGTGCCTTTTTTGAAATCATTTTTGTCCGAGTAGTAATAATCATTTACGACATATGACCACTTATTATCCAGGGTAGCAATGATGCTTTTTTGGGGATCAACAGACGCCATATTGATACCGCTTGCATCGAAAAGGCGTGCTACCAGTTTAGTGTTTGGTCCGACAGTGCCGCCATCGATGAAAGTCGTGTCGCTGATGTAAAGTTTAATTTCAGGCGGTGTTGTATCTGCCGGAGGATTGGGTTCCTGACCTCCTACTTTAAAAACTGACGAAGTTCCAATGGCTTCGGTTCCTGTTTCGTTGAAAGCGTACAGACTCAGTTTCCCAGCTTTAGCTGTTGGTAGCAAACTTGACGGCATGATAAAGTCAAATTGAAATGCGCCTTGAGTTGCCGATACAGAACCTTGAAATACTTTATTCGGCCTATCGACAAAACTGTAAACCGGCGATGGGGGGTTGACAGACTCATGGGGGTCGCCCAATGTAAGTTCACTTTTTGCTTTATCGAATACAGTGGCGAAAACGGTGCCATTGAAATTGTTGAGTTTACTTCCGTTACTGTCTTGAATTTCTCCTTTGATAGAGACGCGAGACAGGGCTTTCAAAGTGTCTGAGTTTGCAGAAGTTTTTACTGAGCTAGTGAATGCAATATTATTTGCCAATGCCAATTTCATGGATGGATCTCCCAACAGGGAAAAATTACGATTGTAGACTCCGCTCAGGCTATTGTTTTTGGTATCACGCACAACGTCTCCAAGGGAACGGAAAGCGTTGTCTTTTCTAGCAAAAAGAGATTGATAAAACGCAATGTTCAGTATGCTGTTCGTATTTGAATAGACAGGACGTGCCGTGGTGACGAGCCCGATAGCTCCCCCCTTTTTTTTCAGCAGCAGATTTTCGGCTGAAGAAATGATGAAAGGATCATCATTGCGACCGAACTCACACGTTGCGGTCACAAACAATGGATACATGGGCCCATTGTTCAGACTCTGCACGACATCGGGATTGAGTATTTGTTCCTGAGCCCACACTTGTTCTGATCCGTGCCCCGTATAATTTACAATGACCTTGCCTTCGCGTACAGACAAGTCAAGAGCCTTGGTAGCCTCAGGACTGAATTGACCGTTTGGTTTGATGACCTGTTTGTAGTAGTCCAGGAAGAGTTTGTTGACGTTTACTTCAGGATGTGTTTGATCTATACTGCTTGCCAATTGATTTGCGCTATCGATGTGCAGATCGAAGTCACCGTCATCAGCTACAAATAAAAGCTCTTTGCGCCACGGACCAAATCTTTCGGGGTTGGTATCGTACTCGATCAGCTTGTCAACGATGTTTTGCGCATCGGCAGCTTTCTTAGCAGGTAGTCGGCCAACAGCAATATCCATTGTGTAGTTGACTACAGGACTCTCGGGCCACGCTCCTTCATTGTCCTCGAGAAACCCCAGGTAATCATCGGACGAATAGGTAAGCAACGGCTCCAACGAACTGTATGCCTCGTAGATAGGAACCAGGTTTGTATTTTCGAAAACGCGGTCTTTATAATCATAAGAACCACGACCAAACAGTAATACATATTTTAACTGGCCACTTGATTTTTTATAAACATCGCGGATAAAGTCACGCATAGCCGTGATGTCAGGTTTCCCACCACCGTATTCGTTGAAGACCTGGTCCGTTGAAACGGTGACTACATTCAATAGGTCATGTGTTTGGCGATGGGCCTCCAACCTTTTTGCCTGGGTAAGAAAACTCGGGTGTGATATGATGAGCATGTCTGCTGACGAAATTGCATGCAGATCTTGATTTGTAACGGTTGATTCGAATTTTGGCTTTGCGATTTTTGCAGGATCGAAGACTACAAATTTTCTCAGGGAATCTGTTTTTGCTGAAAAAGTAAATGTTGATCCGGTCAATTGTACAAGTTGATTCTTTGCATTGAATGCATTGGTGACTTCCCAGACTTGATTGTTAGTGGTTACTAAATTGATCTGAAAAGTGGAGTTTGGATTATTCAGACTTTCAGAAGAAACAAAAAGAGTCTGGTCGTTATATAAAGCGAGCTTCCGTTTCACCCCGAATATAAAATAGTCGAGATACCCGATTGAGATGCCCGGGCCGCCTTTGGTGAATTGATAACGTACCTGCTGTGCATTTTGTGACGATGCACTTGCCGAGGATTCGGAGAAAGTAATAGTGTCTGCTACGAGACTGCCTTTAACTGTAAAGGCACTATTCGGAATGGCAGGTACCTGTTGGGTAATCAGTGCCTGATTATTGAATGAAACATTGAATGAGCAGTTCGTAATGGACTGTGCCATGACGTGACTTGTCAGCTTGATTGAAGAATTGGGTACAATGCCGGGAAGATTAAATTGAATAGTGAGTGAAAGGGATTGATCGAACTGCTCACCAAACCACTGTCTTCCCGAATGGAGCAGGTTGTACTTATCAGTTTCGTAGTAAGCAAAATCATCGAACTGGCTAATCACGGGATAATTTCCGGAGAGATTTTGACTTTGTGCCAACCGTTTTCCCTCTGAAGTTGAAACAGTCAGATAATAAAAATTATTGTCAGTGTAAATGTTGTTCTCGTACCTGAAGAAATTCTTTTTCGTATCAAACTCGAGAATATCCGGCCCTTGTGCATACAGTAAGATGTAGTCGTTCGAGTCGAATTTTCCATCCTCTTCACCCGCCACGGAAATAGCTACTTCCTTCAAATCGATTACCCGTTTTGCGCTATTAGCCTGCGGAAGCATTCCGGGTTGGCCAGTATAAATCCGAATGTTCTTTGGATTGATCTGCGATGGGTTTATTCCGGCTTTACGGAGCAGATCATAGTCGATTTTGTATATCCCGTTGTCATTCACGGAAAACTTATACCAGATGCCGGAGCTCAGGACAGACGATTGACCTCGCGCACCTGGCATTGCAAAAAGCGCAAGAATGATTATGAATATTTTTTTTGCCACGGATTATTTAAAATAACAGGCTACCCCTCCAGTTTCAGCGCTTTGCCGGCTAACGAAAATCCTATGTAGGCTAGTATCACGAGCGGCACAGCAGTTTTGCCTAATAGCAACAGCAATAATACTGCAGAGGCCAGAAAAGTAAATCGCAACTTATTATTTGCCCACGAAAAGTTTTTGAATTTAAAAGCCAGTATATCAATTCGGGAAACCAACAACAATGAAAATACGATGGTTATGATAATCAATACCCAATCCTGCTGAACAAACGTTCCTACATTTCCCGTAATAAAAGGGAGAGAAGTAATAAAAATAGTATTGGCTGGTGTGTTGAGCCCCTTGAATGAGTCATGCTGAGTTTCGTCTACATTGAAAATGGCAAGTCGCAATGCCGAACAAACAGCAATCATGAGGCCGATGTAAGGCAGGTAAATATTGGTCGAACTTGCACCAATCATTTTGTACATGAACAATGCCGGAAGCAATCCAAAGCTCACCATGTCAGCAAGCGAGTCTAATTCTTTTCCGATCGGTGAGCTCACTTTGAGCCAGCGTGCGGCAAAGCCATCAAAAAAATCGAATACTCCTGCGGCCCAAACGAAGTACGCGGTCGGGATACTTCTGTTTTCCAGGCAGAAGACAATGGCAAGGCACCCACACAGCAAGTTGGCGCACGTTAGCGCATTGGGGATGTGTTTCTTCATCGAAGCAAGCTTAATGCACAGAACGGATTAGAAATTTTCTCTTCGCCAATCGTAGTGTCCGGACCATGCCCCGGGTAAACCACCACTTCATCAGGAAGTACAAACAGTTTTTTATGGATGCTGCTGATCAGCGTCTCATGATTTCCCCCCGGCAGATCGGTGCGTCCGATGCTATGCTCGAAGAGCACATCGCCACTGAATATCACTTTATCGTTCTCGTCATAAAAACCAATGTGACCCGGAGCGTGACCGGGAAGAAAAAGCACCTTCCAGGTTGTATTGCCAAAAGATACAATGTCACTTTCAGCAAGAAAACCATCAGGCTCTGCTCCACGGTAAGCATCAAAACCATAAAGCGTGGCATATGTTTTCACGGCCCTGAGTGTGGCTTCGTCAGTTTTATGGATCAGGAACGGCACTTTGTATTTGTCTTTCACGTAATCATTGCCAAGTACGTGATCTACATGGCCATGTGTGTTAAGCAAATATTTTATTTTAAGTTGTTCTGATTCGATATAAGAGCTTAACTCACGTTGCTCTTCACGTGTGTAGCAACCTGGATCAATCACTACGGCTTCTTTTGTTTCGTCAGAAACAACGTATGTGTTCTCTGAAAAAGCATTAAACGTAAATACCTGAATGGAAAGCATCCCGCAAAGGTACGTGAAGTTTGTAATTCAACATTCCGCTAAGGAGCACTCGATATTCCCATTTTCGGGATAATTTTGCCCTGAAAATCGAAAGCATCATTTTTAATAGCTTAACATGTATTACACCCGTCTACTTGTAATTTGTGATCCGGAATTTACGGAAATCCTTATGGCAGAAATTGCCGAAGCGGGGTTTGATACATTCGTTGAAACAGATCAGGGGTTCGAGGCTTATGCCGAAAAATTTGATGCCAGTTGGGTTGAGGCTATCAAGGAAAAATACAAGCATATTTCTCCGCTTCAATTTTCTGAGGATAGGGTTGAAAAACAAAACTGGAACAAAGAGTGGGAGAAAAATGTGGAGCCGATCTTCGTAGACGACCAGATCCTTGTTCGTGCTGAATTTCACGAGATCGAAAAGAAATACCCGTACGAGATAGTCATCACTCCGAAAATGTCATTTGGCACAGGACACCATCAGACTACTCACCTGATGCTGAAGAACCAATTGAAAATTGATCATCAGAATAAAAAAGTCATAGATGCTGGTTGTGGCACTGCGATACTTTCGATTATGGCTTCAAAGCTCAAGGCCAAATCGGTTGAGGCTTTTGACATCGATGAGTGGAGCGTGATCAATGGAAAAGAGAACGCAGAGATCAACGGCTGTGGGAATATCAACATTCGCCAGGGGAAAATTGCCGAGCTGGATTTTGAAGGAAAATTCGAGATCATACTGGCTAACATCAACCGGAATATCCTTCTGAATGAAATGAAAAACTATTCAGAATTGCTATTGCCGGGAGGCCACCTGTTGTTGAGTGGTTTTTATGAAAGTGACATTGAAACATTGAAAAAAGAGGCAGGGAAATATGATCTCACAGAGGTAAGCCACGATAGCCGTGAAACCTGGGCCTGTCTCCTCCTTCGAAAGAAATAAAACGCTGATTTTTACGTTCTTAGGCTTAACCTCCCATTAGAACTTTCGCCATTTATTTCCGAACTTTCAAGCTTTGTGTGCGTGAAAAAAAGCCTTCTATATTTTTTAGTCTTATTTCCGGGCTTTAGGGCAGTTTTGGCCCAGACAGATACCCCGGTTATACTTGCTTTTCAGGATAGCGTACGTGTTGCATTGGAGAATACCCGGGCTATTGATGCCGCTTCGATCGGTGATTCTTTCAGTGGCCTCTGGATGAACATGACTCCGGACCAGCAGTTCAGTATTAAGAAGCAGGCACGACTCATGAAAAAGAAGGGTTATCGGATCCAACCCTATTTTGTCAACTATTACGGAGCGATTGTCGCGGCCATCAACATTGAAAAAGCAGATGCCCAGAAATTAACCGCCTTCCTGCAGGTGACTGGAAAGGCTATCGAGAAATTCCATCTGAACCAGGTGAATATTTTTCTTCATCAGTCACGGGATTTCTTCGAACACCACGCACTTAACTATGAAAAATATTTCCGTCTCAAATCTACGGATGACGACTATACTTTCGATTTCCTTGAACCACCTACTCCAGATACCACTCAGGTTGCATATGACCCCAAAGCCGACTCCATCGCAGCAGCACTCCCGAACTGGCAGAAGCCGATTGTTCAGCCAGCTTTGCTGGGGCCGGTAATTGTTTTTAAAAGCACGTCTCTCATTTTTATCACACCATTCGATTCTGCATTCCTCAAAAACACCAAAGGCACTTTCTCTCTTCGCGACCGGATTTTTGTTGGAGAAGGAGGAAAATTTGATTGGTCTCCGGCTGACTTAAGTTCCGATTCTGTCTTCTATGAATTCAATAAGTATAATTTTAAAACAACTCAAGCAGTACTTACCGCAGGACAAGGAAAACTGACTTACGTGGGCAAGGTCCCGGGAGTGGTGCCGGGCGTATTTGAATTCCGAAGTGTGAAACATGTCTCACAGAAATTTTCAGTTTTCCCCAGATTCAAGTCGTACGAGAATAATATCACATTGCTCGGCCTGGGTTCTGATAAAATAAAATACACAGGTGGGTTCAGCCTGGAAGGTGCGAGGATTACCAGCAATTCGGTGAGCGGGAAGCCTGCTGTGCTGGAAGTGCTGGGCGAAACCGATAAAAAATTCAAGGCAATTTCTCCCGCGTTTACTTTCAAGGATTCGCTGGTGTTGGCCAACAGTGCGCGAGTGGTTATCTACCAGGGTGTTGACTCGATCACTCACCCATCGATGCAAGTCAACTATCGTTACGGAAGCAAGGACATGCTTACGCTCACCAAAGATAGAACGCAGTTGCGTAAGGCTCCGTTTTCATCGTCTTACTTCAAAATTGATTTTGATGCTGACGGAATTCGGTGGGACCTGAAGTCCGACAGCTTGAATATTTTCACCGAAGGCAGTGGTCACGTATCGCCCATGGTGATTGAATCGCAGGATTTTTACGATCCGGAAGACTTGCGCCAGTTGCGTGGACAAGGGTTTGATTTTAATCCGTTGGTGAAATTCGTCTCTTATGCGCAGCAAATGGGAACACAGGATTTTTCTGTGTACGAACTTACTGATTCCAAAAATACAGTCGGTACAATCCGCATGGCGGCCGATTTCCTTTCACAAAAGGGGATGATCGATTATGACGCCAAGTCGGGAAAGATTCATGTGAAAGACAAAGCCATTCATTTCATTGAGGCGGCCAAAGGTAAGACCGACTATGACAACATGAAGATCCATTCCCTTGCGGACACCGTTGCCAATGCTTCGATCAATTTCAAGACCAACGAAATGATCGTGCACGGAGTGGATGAATTTAAAGTGAGTGATTCTTTGCACGTGCTGGTGAAGCCTGACAGCAGCATCATCACTTTTTTGCATAACCGGGGATTGAAATTTAAGGGGACAATAAATGCCGGTAACTTTGAAATCACCGGTAGAAATTTCACACTCAACTATGACAGTTTTTTAGTAGACCTGAAAAGGATTGACTCCATTCGCTTTTATGTTACGGAAAAGGACGGAAGTCGCAGGCGTGTCAACAATTCGATGGTTGGCACCGACTCTACAGCAGCAGCTTCGGCAGGACTTCAGGCTTCAGCGCATAAAACGTCAGGTACATTGTACATCAATCTGCCAAACAACAAATCAGGAAAGGAGAATATCCCCAATTTCCCCCGTCTCGATGCCAGTGCAGGAGGCGCAATGTATTTTGACCGCAAAGATGTACTCAATGGGGCATACGACCGGTCCGTGTTTTTCGTAATACCACCGTTTAAGCTCGATAGTTTGAATGACGCGGATCCCGCGTCTATCAACTTTGACGGTACTTTTGTCTCCAATGGAATGTTCCCCACATTTAAAGAGAAGTTGCACACCATGCCGGACAAATCCATGGGGTTCACTCATGCCGTTCCAAGTGAAGGATATAATTTATACAAAGGCGAAGGGAAGCTTTATGGTGGAATCAACCTGGATAATCAAGGAATTCGTGCTGCCGGTAAAATAGATTATCTCGCTGGCACAGTTGAATCCAAAGACTTTATTTTCTATCCGGATTCTGTAATTGCTAAAGGAAACGCGGGAGAAATCAGGGAGATGCAAATCGGTTCTGTGAATTTTCCACATATGACATTCTCAGACTACCAGATGAAGTGGCTGCCGAAGCAGGACAAATTCAGAGTCAAGAATCTCAAAGAACCATTTGCTCTTTATAACCAGACAGCAACGCTTGCGGGTAGCATTACGCTTTCGAAAAAAGGAGTGGCGGGAAGTGGAAAAATGTCGACCAGGGGATCTGAAGTGGGCAGTCGTGATTTTACTTTTTCATCGAAAGACTTTGGTGCGCGGCACGCAAAATTTGAGGTGAAGACTGGTAATCCCGATAAGCCTGCGCTGGCAGGTAAAGATGTCCGGTTGAAATTCAATCTCGATCAGAATTTCGCCACGATCAGCCCGGAGGTTGAAGGTGTTGCAGCAATCGAATTTCCTTATGCGCAATTCAAGACTTCCATTACTCAGGCACGTTGGGATTTGAACACGCAAAAAATTGAAATGGCAAAAGCGGCAGATGTACCGATCGAGAATTCCTATTTCTATACCACCCGTAAAGACCTCGACTCGCTCAGGTTCAATGCCGAGAAAGCCACCTACGATATACAACTTCAGCAATTGAAGGTGAGCGGTATCCCGTACATCATTGTGGCTGACGCGAAAATTACGCCTGAGAATAATGAAGTACTTATTTTGGAGAACGCGAAAATCGGACAATTAAAAAATACCGTCATTGTCCTTGATACCCTAAATGAATATCATCGTCTCACCCAGGGAGTTGTTGATATCGTTTCCCGCAAGGAATTTTCAGGATATGCTACCTATCAGTATGTGAATGCTGCGAATGATACATTCGCGATCAAGATGACCGACTTTCACCTGGAGCCTATTGTTGCGGAAGAAAACAGGAAGCGGAAAAATAAATCACAGGCAGCGATGCAGACCGTTGCCGATGGGAAAGTAACAGCGGCTGATAAAATCCACGCTGCACCACGTATTTTCTACAAAGGCGATATGGTGATGTATGCCACAAGGCCAGCCCTGCAATTAAAAGGTTTTGTGAAACTGGATTTGCGCAAGATCAAAAACTACGATACATGGATCGCCTATGATCAAAGCGGAGATGAAAAAGACATTCTTCTCAATTTTGACCAGGCTGTCACCGAGATGGGAAGGCGAGCACAAGCCGGACTATACTATGCCACGGATAATAGTTTGTACATCAGTTTCGTTTCCGATAAAAAAGATGAAGGTGATGAGGAATTTTTCCTGCCCAGCGGCACACTTCACTTTGACAAAGAGAGCAATGAGTTCAGAATAGACGATCTGCAAAAAGCGGCAGGAGAAAAACTTTCAGGCAAAGTATTTAACTACAACGAAGATAAACAGGAGGTCCGCTTTGAAGGCCCTGTCACTTTTTTCAAGAACTCGAAAGATTTTAATCTTACTTCCAGCGCACTGGGTTCCGGGAACCTGGATACAAAAGAGATTAAAATGAATGCGCTCATCATGGCGGACATCAACCTGCCGATTTCGGCATACCAAATCCTTGCCGTGAATCTTCAGGAGATTATCAAGAATGAGGGAGCCAGCGAAGGTCTTGGCGACCAGACGGAATTGTTATACAAGATCGCGAACTTATTCGGTGAGAAAGTGGCCAAAGATTACGAGCAGAAATCACAGCAAGCTTACACTCCTCTCGCTACTATTCCCCAAATGGTTGTGCCAATTGTTTTTTCGAATGTTAATCTGAAGTGGTCTCAAACGAAAAAAGGATTTTACAGCGAAGGTACGATCGGTATTAGCAACATTGCACGCAATGATATCAACGGTGGCTTTGAAGGATTTATGGAGTTGCGAAAAAATGAAGACGGCTCTCCTGTATTTCATGTGTTCTTCAAAGCATCTCCCGAGTCGTGGTATTATTTAGGATACGAAGACAATCGCCTGGTGGTGCAATCGTCCAATCAATTATTCAACGATGTGATTTCGAAAAAATCCAATGCCGGCAAAGCCAAGGTGGGTGAATTGGTTTTCATTCCGGGTACGGATGATGAGGTACTGGCCTGGATTAACAAATTCCGCCTGAACTATTACGGACTCGAAGCGCCTTACGACCTCGCTGGAGGGACTTCCGCAGCCAAGAAAAAAGATCCCAAGAAAAAAGACGAGAAGAAAGAAGATGACGGGTTTTAACCTGCATTGTTAGTCCCATTCTGACAACGTTTATATTTGCATCTCAATTTTTACCCGATGAATAAGAAAGTACTACTGATGATCCTCGATGGCTGGGGTATAGCAAAGAATCTGAAAGTGTCAGCTATTGATGCAGCTAAAACTCCGTATATCAATTCCCTCTACACAAAATATCCACACAGCAAATTGCAAGCTTCCGGATTGGCAGTAGGGCTTCCGGACGGACAAATGGGCAACAGTGAGGTGGGGCACATGAATATTGGTGCAGGTCGCGTAGTCTACCAGGACCTGGTGAGAATTAATAAAGCGGTAGAAGAGAAAGAACTGGACAAAAATGAGGAGCTACTCAAAGCGTTTAGCTATGCCAAACAAAATAACAAGGCTGTTCATTTAATCGGACTTGTTTCAGACGGAGGCGTTCACTCACACATCAATCATCTGAAAGGGATTTGTACAATAGCCCATAACCAGGGCATTAAAAATCTTTTTGTTCACGCATTTACAGACGGCCGGGATACCGATCCGAAAAGCGGACTTGCTTTTGTGTCGGATGTGCAGAATCATTTGACAAAGACTACAGGGAAACTGGCGAGCATTGTCGGGCGCTACTACGCCATGGACCGTGACAAGCGTTGGGAGCGCGTGAAGTTGGCCTATGATTTATTGGTTCATGGCACTGGAGAAAAAACTTCGGATGCCAAAGCAGCCATTCAGAAATCGTATGATGCGGGCGTGACGGATGAGTTTATCAAGCCCGCGGTCATAACGGATGCAAATCAGAACCCGGTGGCCACAATCAAAGAAGGTGATGTCGTGCTGTGTTTTAATTTTCGTACTGATCGCGGCCGCGAGATCACCATGGCGCTCACACAGCAGGATTACCCTGAGCAGTCAATGAAGAAATTGAAACTGTACTATGTCACACTCACTAATTACGATGATTCTTTTACCGATGTGAAGATCATTTTTGACAAAGACAACCTGAATAACACTTTGGGCGAGATCGTAGCCAAAGCAGGAAAGAAACAAATTCGAATTGCTGAGACAGAAAAATATCCTCACGTGACTTTCTTTTTTTCCGGTGGACGGGAAGAAATTTTTCCCGGTGAATCGCGAATTATGTGCCCATCACCCAAAGTGGCGACTTATGATTTGAAACCGGAAATGAGCGCTTTCGATATCCGTGATAAAATCATTCCTGAATTGGATAAAAAGGAAGCGGATTTTATCTGCTTGAATTTCGCGAATCCCGACATGGTTGGTCATACCGGAGTTTTTTCTGCAGCTGTGAAAGCATGCGAGACCGTAGACCAATGTAATGAAGCCGTAACAGAAGCTGCGCGAAGAAATGGGTATGCAACGATTATCATAGCAGATCACGGCAATGCCGACCTGATGATCAATGAAGACGGGACACCGAACACTGCACATACCACTAACCTGGTGCCGTGCATCCTTGTTGATGACGATTTCAAAGGGAAGATCAAGGACGGTAAACTGGGCGACCTTGCTCCAACGATTCTCACGCTCATGGGAATTGCTATTCCGAAAGAAATGTCGGGCAATGTGTTGATTGAAAAATGATGCGTCCTTTTTTACTGGCACTGCTGGCAGCAGCATTGGTATCGTGCAACCGCCAAAACCTGAAATACGACAAGCCTTATTTTGATTTCGACAGCCTTGTTCACGTACAGATGATCAACCTGGGAAATTCAAAAGTCACTGTAATCAAAACTTCTGCACTCAACGGGAGGCGCGATTCCACTTCAATCGTTCCGGATACCGCTCAGTGGAAGCACGAGCTGGATGCATTTCAGCAACTGGATGTCATTAACAAGCCTTCTTTCAAAGACGCTTATCACTATTCTGAGGCCAAAGATGTCCATAGTAATTTGCAGGTGAGAACTTTTCTGACGCACGAAAAATCAGCCGTGCCGTGGGTAAAATTCTATTACCTCGGAGACCTGAAGAAACTCAAGAAGATAGAATCGGTCTATAATGAGAGGAATGCTATGTTCTCTTCGGGCAGAAAATTGACCCTCGAATTTGATAACCTGGAAAATGAACTTGTACTCATGCATTATCAGGTGAAAGGTTATCAGAAAATGATGCTTAGCGACAGCGTTTTATTCCAGCTGGATGGAAAAATTGTGAGATAAATTTTTTGCCCAATCGAAAAATACTTTTTCAGTAATTTCGTTTACGGTTTATGAAGAGAATCCTGCCTTTTCTTTTGATCCCCGTTCTGGGGCTTGCACAGCAAGGCAATGAACCCCGTGTTCAGGAGGGACAATTTACGTTCGATACAGATAAACCGTTCAAGCTCCTCACACTGGAAGAAAAAATAGACGAGCCCATAGTTTCCAAAAAGAAAAAGCCGAAACGTAGAGTTTTTTATGGTATCAAAACCAAAAAAGGATTTACGCGCAAAGGCTTTGGCGACCGTATGGCCTTGGAGCTTTTTTATGTTCTTAAAAACAAAAAAGAAAAGTTCAGCGGTTTTTCGAGAGATATTTATTGGTATGATTACCGGAGAGCGGAGATTATGAAAACGGACAAGTTCGATCCGAAGAAAGGCGTGCTTCTCCACGGCCCTTACAAAAAACTGATTGGGACTGTCGTAGTCGAAGAAGGGATTTTCTATAAGGGAGCCAAACACGGCCGGTGGATGAACTACAACCGCCAGGATTTAGTGGAAGATAAATCAAAGTACTACAAGGGCTGGCCGAAAGATTCGTATGTCACCTACTACGACCCTAATGAAAAAAAACATTTGAAAGAAGTCGTTCCCATGGAGTACGGTGAAAAAGATGGTTATTACTATATGCTCCACGAGAATGGGGGAGTAGCGGTGATGGGTGAATATAAATGGAATGAAAAAGTAGGCGACTGGATAGAAAATTATCCAAATGGAAAACGCAAGCGCATCATCTCCTATTCCAAGGAGCCTTTCAATAAAGAATTCTCTCCGTATATCCGCAAAGAGTGGGACGACAAAGGCAAAGAGATTTATTCCAAATAGTTTGCCTTCCAAAAAAACATTCATAAGATTGCCGTACCTAAACGCAATCTCATGAAACTTATCGCTCCCCTTTTTTTAGTTAGTGTCTCTCTGGTTTCTTTTGGTCAAACCAATCCGAAACTTCAGGCTAAACTTGATCAGCAAGCTAAAGACATTGAACCGAAATTGATTGAATGGCGCAGGCACGTTCATCAGTTTCCTGAGCTCTCCAATCGTGAGGTAAAAACAGCCGCTTACATTGCCGACCATTTGAAGTCGCTGGGATTGAAAGTACAAACGGGTATTGCTAAGACCGGAATTGTAGCTATCCTGGAAACAGGCAAGCCCGGCCCGGTCATCGCTCTGCGCGCAGACATCGATGCATTGCCGGTGACGGAACGCAATAGCCTTCCGTTTGCTTCAAAAGAAACGGCAACTTATAATAGTTTGCCTACTGGAGTGATGCACGCTTGTGGTCATGATTCACACATCGCTATCCTGATGTCTGTCGCTGAAATACTGACGAAAAATAAAAGCGATCTCAAGGGAATTATCAAATTCATTTTTCAACCAGCAGAAGAAGGCGCGCCTCTCGGCGAGGTAGGAGGTGCTGATGTGATGGTGAAGGAAGGCGTACTTGAAAACCCAAACGCAGAAGTTGTCTTCGGAATGCATATTCAATCCACGATGGACGTAGGTAAGATAGGTTACAAGCCTGGCGGATTTATGGCGGCATCCGATTGGTTTTCTATAAAAGTGAAAGGAAGACAATCTCACGGAGCTTCTCCATGGACGAGTGTTGACCCGATCGTGACGAGTGCACAGATCATCAACGGACTTCAGACGATCATCAGCCGTCAGACCGATTTGACAAAAGAAGCTGCCGTCATCACTGTAGGTAGAATCAATGCAGGCATTCGTGAAAACATTATTCCGGAAGAGGCAACGTTTGCCGGCACCATCCGCACCCTGGATAAAGAGATGCGCACAAAGATTCACGAGAAAATAAAACTTACAGCTACCAAGATTGCAGAGAGTGTGGGAGCAGTTGCGGAGGTCTACATTGAAGGGAAGACTCCAATCACTTACAATGATCCGACACTTACTGAAAAAATGGTCCCAAGCCTGAAACGTGCTGCTGGCGAGGGCAAAGCAACGGAAATACATGCCGTGACAGGAGCGGAGGACTTCGCTTGTTACCAGGAAAAAATACCAGGACTATTTTTCTTCGTGGGAGCGAAGCCAACTGATATCGAGCCTGGCAAAATTCCGTCACACCATACACCTGATTTCATGCTTGATGAACGTGGGTTTATTACAGGCTTGAAAGCCATGCTGGCCGTCACTACGGACTATATGTTCATGAAAAAATAACTCGGTTATGAATTTCATGCTGAAGCTGGAGGACGCAGCCAAGTTTGCTGCCGCCTATGCGATGAGCATTTACTTCGGAAGAGCGTGGTGGGAATTTTTTGCGTGGCTGCTGGTACCCGATGTCAGTGCGATCGGGTATGCTGTGAACACACGGGTAGGAGCCATACTTTACAACATCGCTCACCACCAGGGCCTCGCACTTTTGATATTGGGTATTGGAATGTACTTGTCAAACCCGATGTTGACATTTGCAGGCGTGGTTATGTTTGGGCATAGCGCCATGGATCGTATGCTCGGATATGGATTGAAATATCAGGACAATTTCAAGCACACACACCTCGGGTGGATTGGCAAGAAGTAGCTTTATTTTATTCCCAGGATACGAAAAGGCAACATGAACAGGTTGCCGATAAACTTGAAGACAATTTCGATCGTGAAGCCAACGATCCGGAACGGCAACAGGATAAGCCAGAATAGTGGGAAGAGGAAAATGAGTACAATGGCGAGCGGCCAGCACAGTACAAACAAGATGCACCAAAGAATTAAAGTCAGCAGAGTTTTCATGGTAAGGAATTATTCCTCAGCATTCTATGCAAATATTTTACCAAACGCTGAATCGCGCAAAGTCTTAACATTCGGAATCATCAGAAGCTGATTTTTTTCAGTAATGAACATGGCATTGATCAGTAATGAACACAAACTATTAGCATTAATTAAATTCCAATGAAAGTTTTTTTTAGAAAACTGGTCCTCGGCTCTTCGCCCCAGGTGAAGCCAGTGAGTGCTATTTCCAGTAGGATAAAAAACATCAAAGCCATATGGAACAATGAGCATGACGATGATATGGGTATCGAGAAGATGTTCAGGTTATTTTTGGCGGCAACGCCATTCATTTTTCCGGGCGTTTATTTGAAAGAGATAGCGGGCCGTAAGGGGTTATCTTATCAGGATCTGACGGTAGATATGTTTGTCTTGTTCAAGGTCACATTCCCATTGGTAATCCTTTTTACCGGGATGGAAGACAATATTGTTCTCCTCTGCATACTCCTTTGGTTCATGATGGAGACTGTGCTCTATGTGCCCACGTTGATTTTTGCATCCGATAGTTTAGTGAGACCACGGTCGTACAGAAGGTCAATGCTTTTATTATTCTTCAATTATCTCGAGATCATTTTCGACTTTGCGGTGATTTATTCATTCGGGAATTTTTTTAACAAACCATTCCAGGCTTGGTTTGATCCTATTTATTTCAGTTTTATCACTTCAGCTTCTATTGGATATGGTGATTTTTTCCCCGTTACGCCCATGGGGAAAATGGTCGTAAGTTGTCACTCCATCGTTTTTCTCATTTTTGTAGTTGTATTTTTGAATTTCTTTTCCTCCAAAATGGAGAGCAAGGGATACTTTGGTGACACCAAGTAATTCTGCGTTGAAATTCAAATACACTGAGGTATGGGAAAAAATAAAATACTCATCGTCTATATTTCAAAATGTGTTTCCGGGGTTTTGTTGTGCTCCTTGCTTTCCGTATTTCTTAACCAATGGATAGATTATCCGTGGAGTCTCATTTCAGTGGTACTTGTGCTTTCACCGGAAGGAAAAGACGCGATGGAATTGGCACTTAATCGGATCAAAGCAAACCTGGTAGGTGCATCTGTTGGTGTGCTAATGCTGGTAGTGCAAATGCCATGGCCATGGAACATAGCCCTGGGGGCGGCCATTGCCCTTTTTATCTGTGATCGATTGAAATTAAATACTGCAGCACGCTCTACCCTGGCGGCTGTGATCATCATTTTACTTCAGCCAGGAGCCACAACCTTGTGGAGTTCTGCGGTGAACAGAGCTGGAGCAGTGATCACCGGGTGCGCGCTAGGGCTGGTGATCACTTTTATTTTTCATTTCTTTATTAAAATAGAAAACCCGGCTTTAAATTCTGAAGCTGAACAAAAAGAGAAAGAGGCGTAATTATTTTATCCAGACAGACTATTCGCTCTTCAAACTTTCCGCGGGATTAGCCAATGCCGATTTGAAAGCCTGCGTACCGATAGCGGTGAGCGTAACCACCATAGCCATCACGCCTGCTATACCAAAAGCCCAACCTGTAATTTCAATATGATATGCATAGTTGGAGAGCCATTGATGAACGCCATACCAGGCGATCGGTGTGGCAAGAACGAGGGCTGCAAATACCAGTTTTACAAAATCCTTTGACACCAACATTAGTATAGAACTCACAGTGGCGCCTAATACTTTCCGAATACCAATTTCTTTCACGCGGTGTTGTGTGGTGAAAGCGGCCAGTGCAAACAGGCCAAGGCAGGAGATCAGCATGGCAATGCCGGAAAAAATCTTGAAGAGATTGAACAGGCGTTCTTCTGCCTTGTAGTAGGCGTCAATTTGCTCATCCAGGAATTTGTAAGTGAAGACGCCTTCGGGGAACGCTTTCTTCCAGGCGGTTTCGATGGCAGCCAGAGCTTTCGGGATGTCACTTCCTTTTTCAATTTTTATTCCCGCGATTTCGTATTCCCTTGGTTGTGATGTGATGAGCACCGGAGTGGTTGCTTTTGAGAGTGGTCCCTGGTTGAAGTTGGCCACCACACCGACAATATCAACTTTGCCTTCATTAAATCCGATATGGATCCGTTGCCCTATCGCGGCCTCATTTGATTCAAAGCCCAGGCCACGGATCAATTGCTCATTTACTACCGCCCGCATCACACGCTGCTCTTCGGGCAATGCTCGCCCAATGCTGCTGGTGTCTGCTGGTTGAAGTGTGCGCCCTGCCAATAGTTTCAATTTATAAAGGTCTCCGAAATTATTGTCAGCCAAAATCAACGTCATGGACTTACGACCAGGGTCATTGCGACTGATACGGCTCATAAGCGTTCCCCAATGACCTTCGCTGCTGGGCGTAGAGGTCGAAAAAGAAACACCGGCCACAGATGGAATAGCAGAGAGCTCATGGCTCAACACGGCTGCTGTTTTCTTTGTGTTATTAACCTCAACAACAACTACATGATCTTTGTCAAAGCCGAGATTTTTACTACGGAGATAATCCACTTGCTGAGCCATCAGAATAACCGCCATGAGGAGACACGCTGAAACTGTGAACTGTGCTACGACTAATCCTTTTCGCAGCCACGAGCTGCCGCCACCAGCCGTGAGCACGCCCACTTTCAACGTGACACTTGGGTTGAACTTTGCTATTACCCAGGCAGGGTAGATACCTGCCGACAATCCTGTAAGTGTCAACCCTAAAATAAGCGTAATCAACATTGCAGGTGACTCAAACAAATCAAATGCAATGTCTTTGCCCAGCATCGTATTGACGAAAGGAAGTAACAATTGTGTAAGTGCAATGGCTACGATGCCAGAGATAAACGTGAGTATCCATGCTTCCGTCAGGAATTGTGTTATCAAGCTACCTCGCCCCGCCCCGATGGATTTGCGGATGCCTACTTCCTTGGCCCGGGTAAGAGCCTGAGCAGTGGATAAGTTTACGAAATTAATACAGGCGAGCACCAACACAGTCAGGCCGATCCCGGCGAAAAACCATAACCAGCTTACGGACATTGCATGGCCGTCAGACAGATTTGTGCCAAAGTGAATATCACTCATAGCCTGCAACTCAAAGTCGCTGCGATACATAGGTCCGATTTTCGCGTTGATATATTTGTCTGCAATGTTCTTGAGTTGAGCCATCAGCACACTGGTGTCTGCCTTTTTAGGTAATGTGATAAATGTTTCTGTGCCCGAGACGTATGTCCAGCCATCCAGGTTAGGTTTTAAAAAATTTTCCTTGTACGAGTGCGAGACCAGTATGGAAACTTCCAGGTGTGTATTGGCCGGCAGATCTTTGATCAATGTAGTAACTGTAAATTCAAAGTCTTCCCTGATTTTGAATTTGAAAGTTTTGCCGATCGGATTTTCAGACCCGAACATTTTTTTGGCAGTGGATTCAGTAAGCACGGCTTGATAGGGTTGACGAAGCGTTTGGTGCAAATCACCTTGAATCACCTCCACGGAAAAAATTTCAGCGAACTCAGGTTCAACAGCTATGATATGGTTAATGATGAATCGCTTTTGCGGAGTTACTTCCACTGTTTTCGCATAAACCGGGTGAACGAAGGTCACATGCTCAAAACCGGAGGCATCGTTGCGAAGAGCGCTTGCCAGCGGGAAAGGTGTTGAGAAGTGCTGGCTCAGTTGCCCTTGCTCCAGCCAATCCGAGATCACACGATAGGTATTTTTAGTACTAGGATGATAGCCATCGAAACTCATCTCATACCGGACGAACAAGACAATTAACAAACACACAGTTATGCCAAGCGTAAGGCCAATGATGTGCATAGCAGTGTTGGCCTTTTGGCGCATCAGGTAACGCCAGGTAATGTTCATGAGATTAGTGATCATAGGTGCGGACTTTTAGGCAACACCCGTCATTTCATTAATTATGCCACAAAGAAAAAACGATGATACTGCATGATTTACCGTACTGGTATAACCTAATGTGAACGATAATGTTCCGAAATCGGGCAGTCGACATGAAGAGTTTTATAAAAATCAATTGATATCAATGCAACCTTTTTCAACTCAACGGGTACATAGTATTGTTTCCCTTTAAAACCTACTAAACAAGTAACATTATGAAAATGCTTATTCGAAGAATCGCTTGTCTTTTTCTGTTAACCCTCTGCATTGTATCTGCTTACGGTCAAAAAATGAATAAAACTTTTACGGGCATCCGTAAAATTAATCTGACCACATCTTCGGGAAGCTGCAGATTGGTCAAAGGAACAACCAGCGAAGTAAGCGTTACAGTACGTCACAGCTACGCCTCCAATGATTATCAGCCTGCGATGGAACAAGATGGAAGTACTCTGTATTTGAAAGAAGATTTTGCCGGAAGAGGTTCTTATTCAGGAAGCTCCTCATGGGAGCTTACCGTTCCTGATAATATTGAAATACGTTTTTCGTCAGGCTCAGGTGACTTTGAGGCGAACGACATGGTATTGAAACTTACCGGCAGCACTGGCTCCGGAGATTACCGCTGGAAAAATGTGAGTGGAGAATCAAAAATTAATACCGGCTCTGGAAATATCACCATTGATGACTTTCGCGGAACTCTTGATTTGAATACCGGCTCGGGTGATGTAGCTGTTACCAAAGCAAGCGGTGACCTGTATCTGAATACGGGTTCGGGCGAAATTTCCCTGACTCAGGTGAAAGGTAAATTCTCAGCCAACGTGGGTAGCGGTAACATCAAGGGAAGCCAACTGGAGCTTACCGGTAAAAGCACGTTCAACTCTGGCTCCGGAAACATCAACGTAAGATTGGCAACTGTACCCGATTTTGCTATTGCCGTGAACAGTGGATCAGGTGATGCCGTTTTGGATTTCAATGGCAACAAGATCGAAGGGAAAATTACCATGGTGGTCAACAAAAGAAACGGAAATATAGTGGCGCCTTTTGCTTTCGATAAGACCGAAGAACTGGATGAGGACGGGTACAACAACGTTCGCATCCGCAAAACAGCACAACTGGGTGCAAAGGATGTAGATATCAAAATAAGTTCAGGATCGGGAACAGCTGAAATAAGAAAGTGATCTTTATTGGTTCAGCCCTCTGGGCTGAACCTGTTCACTCTGGATGACATCCATCGCAACATTTTGCTTCAGTAGCTCGTGATCACAAAGTAGTTTACGTCAGGACTCAAGCGCGAGACTAATCATCAAACCGGACGCCTCGGTCAGCGGGTGTGTTTATTATTTGTACAAGGCGTAAATTGCCGCTGTAACCCTGATGTGATGCACAAGAAGTTGATTGAGTTGATTTCAAAATTTGCACCGGTCTCTGAAAAGGAGATTCAACTTTGCCACAACTATTTCGAGCCTGCGTTGTTTCCCAAAAACAGGATCCTTGAAGAGGAGAACGAAGTGCCAAAATATTTGTACTTCATCGTCTCAGGATTTGTTCGTGTATTTCATTATGATGAATCGGGTGAAGAAATTACTACTCATATTAATTGTCCCCCGGGTTTCATCACTTCATACTCCAATTTTGTAGCTCAGACAAAATCCAATGAGAATGTGGAATGCGTAACCGATTGCGAGTTGCTGAAAATAACGAAACAGAATTCAGACTTGCTGATGGCCGGGAGCCCTGTCTTCAAAGACTTTAGCATTTGGATATTTCAGCAATCACTGGCTTACAATGAAAGTCGATCCAGAGACCTTGCTAATCTGACCGCAGAAGAGCGCTACTTGAAACTAATCGAAAACTACCCTGCGATTTTGCAAAACGTTCCCATACAATTTATTGCTTCATACCTGGGAATAAAACCGGAAAGCTTAAGCCGCATCAGAAGAAAGATACTGGCCTAGTTAGGGCTACGCTTAGAATAACCGGACCCTACTTCATTAACTAACATTTGTCAACTGTATTTGCTCCGCTTAGGGCTGAGTTTTGTGTCATCATTAAACAACAATAAAAATGACACAGAAAAATAGAGTTTTAGTTACAGGGGCCAACGGACACCTGGGCAACAATTTAGTAAGGCTTCTGATCAGCAAAGGGATACCAGTGAGAGCCTCAGTTCGAAACATCAACAACAAAGAACCATTTACAGGCTTGGATTGTGAGGTTGTACAATCCGACATCACGAACAAGCAATCATTGGTGAACGCTCTTCGGGACGTAGAGACATTTTACGCAGTTGGCGCTGTCTTTACGTTATGGGCAAAGAACCCAAAGAAAGAAATCTATGATGTAAATATGGAAGGAACCAGGAACATGGTTGAAGCAGCTGCACAGGCAGGAGTAAAACGAATTGTTTATGTGAGCTCGATCGCTGCCTTGAATTATTCTCAACTGCCAACCAAAGAAAGTTATGGACAAAACCCGGACCGAAGAGATGTTTATTACAATTCAAAGAATGATGGAGAGAAACTGGCATTTGAATTGGCAAAAAAACATGGAATCGAATTAGTTGCAGTCTTGCCCTCGGCTATGATCGGGAGTGAGGCCTACGGAAACTTAAATGTCTCGTTCAATATCATTCGCCTGATTTTGAATAAGGAAATTCCCGTCGAAACAAACATTACTCTAAATTGGGTAGACGTGAAAGATGTGGCTGAGGGTTGCTACCTGGCTGCTACGAAAGGGAAAGATGGCGAACGTTACATATTGGCTAATGAGAAATGCATGTCCATCCGTGATACAACTAAAGTAGCTCAGGAGCTTTTTCCGGAGCTGCAACTCACGCTTCCGCGGCCTGTGCCCAAATCAATTTTGTATATGGTAGCTTGGTTTATGGAACTGGGAAGCAAGATCACCGGGAAAGCACCACAAATGACCACCAAGGATATCGCCATGTTTGCCGGGTTACAACAAGACTTTGATACAACTAAGGCAAGAACAGAACTGGGATTCTTACCCAAGCCCCCAAAGGAAGTTGTAAAAAATGCAATGCAATATCTGATGAGCAATCACGGCCGGTTTTCTATCAATAAAGTTTAGTGCACGCAGGTTGAAGCCGCGGAGTTTGCCCATCATGATGAACAAACGCAGACGAAATTTGTCCGATAATAAAAGGTTCGTGGAAACACGGACCTTTTCAGTTTTAAAATTAGAAATCAAGTAGTTCGCATGAACATTAAGGCCACACGAGTGTTGTAACATGGCAATCATGAAAAGCAAAGCAAAAATTGCAAATTGAAGACAGGTGTTTTGTAGGCAAACTCAAAAGAGGGTAACTTTAAATTTCATGGATACAAGAATCTCATTGCTCGTAATTTTTGTCATGCTATTGGCTAGTTCATGCAATAAGAAAACAACTGGGCATTTAGGAGAAAGTAATATTGAAAACAGCATTTTCGACAATGCTTCAAGGCTGACTACCGGGCAAAAGGATAGTCTTTTTCAAGTTATCAAAGCCTTTGAAACTGATATAGGATCACGGATTATAATAGTTACGACAGATTCGCTTGGCGAAGAGGAGATAAACGAATTCACGTTATCCAAGTCCAGGGAAGTGCAAGGGACTAGCGATTATTTTTATGGAGTACTGATTGTCGTGTCTTCAGGAAATCAAGAGACCCGGATTTTATTCGGGCAAGAACTGAAGGAAGGAATTGATGGAAATGCGGTGGGAAAAATAATCAGCGAAGATATGATGCCGTCTTTTAGGAAAAATAATTTTTCATGTGGCCTGAAGCTTGGCATCCAAAAAATTAAGGAAATAGTTAAATAACAAAAGTGGGGACTCACGTATTGAATCTTCACCTTTCTTTTAACCGGAAACGGTAGGCAGGATAGCCTTTGAGATTGGCGACAGAGTCGTCAGGAACAAATCCGTGCCTTCGCATCACAGCAAACAAAGAATCGGTAGGTAGCAATTTCTTTCCACACTTTTTGTCGGTGCAGAATTCCGGTGTTCCCTTGCGTTTGGCAAAACCATCCCTGATCACAATCCGGCCACCGGGCCTGAGCTTCTTGCGCAAGTCGCTGAATAATGCATCGCGATTGCCCAGCACATGAAACGTAGCATTGGTATAGATACGATCGATGGCACCATCGGGAAGATTGGTCTGCACAGGCGTACCCGTTACTAAATGGATATTATTGGAGACACGCTGGTCTGAGTTTGTTTGCCTGGAATAATAGTCGATCACTTTATCTACCTCGCGCCTGTTGAGGCAAGCGGTATCGATATCCTGAATGTAAATATCCACGTTATGCAGTAGCGTAGCGATCATCAGTGTGTAGTAGCCGCTCGAAGCGCCTACATCGGCAAAGGCTTGCTCCGGCTTGATGCCAATGAATGCGATGATTTCCGGAAAGGTTTGCTGTATGCGTTTGGTGTCCATCGTGGGGCCGCAGGTGTAAGGCCGTTGGGACGAGCAACACAAAAGGAAGAATGAAAAACAAGTAAAGAGTGATGCAACGAATCTCATGGACGGATAGAACGAAAAAAGCGGAGGAGTTAGTATGTGACAAGAAAGGTGCTAGCCTTTGCCAAATCAATCAAAACAACAGTTACGATGTTTGGTACTTTATCGTGTGGACTTTATTGATCTGACTCTGCTGCCATCGAGCCCGCCTCCCACAGTTGGTTGAAGAACTTCCAGCTTGCGTAATAAATAAGGCAAGGTCAGCTTCGGAGGAGAATGGAAGAAGCGGGGAAGTAGTGTTTAATTTATGCTCCCAGACTTTCATAAGTTCTCCATCCTGCCACTTTAATTCCATTTCCAGGGCCCAAAGTACATTTTCAGCCTTATTTAGGTGATTTTATGGTTCGCCTCGGGCACAGAGTCGGTTTTCCACAAGACGCGGAAAAGTTTCCACGCCTTGCGTAAACCTTTCGAAATCATTCCGAAAAGTTTACGTAGGTCATCGAAGCATTTCCATTTCATACCGAAATGTTTCGATACGGTATTGAAATGTTTCCGAGACTTGTGGAAAAGTTTCTATGAGGTTCGGAAATGTTTCGGTACAGCATCGAAATGTTTCGACGACTTATGGAAAAGTTTACGCAATGCGCGGAAACTTTTACAAATCATACCGAAATGTTTCAGAATCACCCGTAAACTCCGCCCGGAGAAGTCACGGGGCAGGGATAGGAGCGGAAAGCCCCCGATAGCATGTGGGCGGGGGTATCCCACAATCAACACGTCTCCGAATTCTTAAATCAATTACTTAACGCCCTTCTCGGGGTCCCAGCTTCCCTGCAGTTTGCGCAAGAAAATAATCTGGCCGGTGTGGTAGGCGTTGTGTGTGTTCATGTTGGCGATGTTCTCTTGCCAGTCGCTGAGTTTGGTTTCATCGGCTTTTTTGATTTCCTCTTCCCACGCGCTAAGTACATCGTCCAGTTTTTTCACGATGTCACTCCATTGCTTCTCATCAAATTTGTCGAAGGTCTCCTGGTTGTCACCGCTGAATTCAGGTACGGCTTCGCCTTTGAATTGTTTGAGCAGTCGCTCGTTCCAGAATGCAAGATGATAGGCCAGTTGTCCGGTCGAGTGATTTCCACTTCCGTCTTTCCACATGGCTTGCTTGGCGGTGAGTCCTTCAACCGCAATGTTAGCAGGAACGAACCAGTCTTTTTGCGTGTGCGTGGTTTTCAGTTGTCGCAGCAATACAGATTTTAATGTAGCCATCGTCTTGGTAGGCACGGTATACATATTGGTGATAAACCAACGGTTGTTTTCTTTCAGCCACTTAGCAGTGAATGTGCCTACGTAAGTACCGGTGTCTCCCTGCGCCAGTTTTGCTTTCTGCTCGTAGGTGCCTTTCACTACGGCTGTGTCACCGCTGAGTGTGATGGATTCTGCCTTGGTGAAATTGGAGATCAACTGAATGTCAGCGGTTTTGAATGATTTTAAAAACTTGCGGATGGAATCCCGGCTCACATACTTGCCCATGCCTTTGCCACTCAATACACCATTTTGAGTATACATGTCGGCAAGCGAGTCGCCATTCATCCGGAAAGTAAGTTTGTCGTATTGGCGCATCGCATCTTTGATTTCAGAATTGCGATCAGCACAAGCTGCAGCCAACAGGAAGATCAGGAACAGACGGTAGGTTTTCATAGGGTTGAGTTTGTTTTTTTTATCGGGGTTGTGAATTACCACTTTAGCCTGGGGAAATCCAACCCCCGAACTTCGGTAATTCTCCCGCTGATTTAAATTTAACTTTCACTAATTTTCAGATCGAACCAACAGAAATATGGAATCGATAAATCTCTTACAAAAATTTTCAAAGTTCAGTGAGCACTGGCACCCTTACATTGTGGGCGAGCTCAACGAAAACTTTATCAAGTTAGCCAAAATTAAAGATGAATTTGTATGGCATAAACATGAACATGAAGACGAACTATTTGTGGTGTTGAAGGGCACGCTCATCATGGACTTCCGCGACAAGACCATCGAAGTGAAGGCAGGGGAGATCCTTACGGTGCCTAAAGGTGTAGAGCACCGGCCACGCACCAACGGTGAGGAAGTGCAGCTGATGCTGATCGAGCCGAAAGAAACAAAGCACACTGGTGATGTCATCACTGAAAAGACAGTTACTGACCTCGAGTGGATTTAGTACGCTACTCGTAATTGGTTATTCGTTGTAGCCTGAATAACGTATAACTAATAACCGATCCACGACTCTACTCCGATCTTAAATTATTAACGGGTTTCGCCAGTGCAGCACGGATGGCCTGATAACTTATCGTGAACAATGCGATCAGGATGGCCATACCTCCAGTGATTGCGAAAACATCCCAGGTTATTTTTGTTCTGTAATTGAAATCCAATAACCATTGGTTCATCATGTACCAGGCAATTGGCCCAGCGATGAAGATTGACACGACAATCAGTTTAAGAAAGTTCACCGTCAGGATACTGAATATATTTTGAAGTGATGCGCCCAGTACCAACCGGATACTGATTTCCTTCCCCCGTTGCTCCACCATGAATGAGGACAGCGCAAACAGACCGAGGCATGCTACGATAATAGCCAGCACGGCAAAACTTGTGAAGATGCGGCCCATCCTTTTCACGTCATCATACATCCGGGCAAAGCTCTCATCAAGGAAAGAGTAACGGATGGGTTGGTGAGGAGCAATTTTTTTCCAGAGTGATTCGATGGCGGGCAAAGCTGCCGTCAGACTTTGTGCGTTTAATTTTACCGACACAATCCCGGGACTCTCTCCCAACACCATGCACAACGGCCCGACTTCGTTGCGAAGCGATTCAAAATTGAAGTCTTCAACCACGCCAACTACATTCCATGCGCGCCAATTTTGTACCCGTTTACCCACGGGATCTTTCAGTCCGAGTTTTCTAGCCATGGTCTGGTTAATTATGATAGAAGCGGAATCTGAAACAGCGTCTGGTGAAAAATTCCGTCCGTCTACAATTTTCATTCCCATCGTTTTGATATAGTCAGGGTCCACACGCCAGAACTGCACACCGAGCGAATGATCTTCATTTTGTTTCCCTTCTATCCAGAAACCATTACCATTTCGCTTGGTTCCTTTGATAGGAAGGTAATCACTCACGGTTACGCCCTTCACGGAGGCCAATTGCTGAAGTTCGTCTTTAAATGTTTTTACCTGATTCCCGAGTGTGCTCGTGCCGCGGAGTACCAGCACCTGGTCTTTGTCGAAGCCGACTTTTGTATTCAGAATGAAATTGACCTGCCTGTAAATGACTGCCGTAGCGATAATCAGGACAATTGATGTTGTGAACTGAAATACGACCAGTGTGCTTCGTGTAAATGAATTCTTGCTTCCCTTGCTCAAATTTCCTTTCAGCACCTGGATCGGTTTGAAAGACGATAAATAGAATGAAGGATAGATTCCGGCAAGGATACCAATGATCACAGATGAGGCGACCACGATAGGAATGAACCACCATTCTTTCCATGGAATGAACAATGATTTCGCGGCAAGCGAATTGAAGAATGGCATCAGTAGTTCAGCCAACATTAATCCAAGTCCGAAAGAAATGAAACTGAAGAGCAAAGATTCTGTCAGGAACTGATTGATGATGCTGCTCCGATTTGATCCAACCGTTTTTCGAAGGCCAACTTCCTTTGCGCGATTGGCTGATTTAGCTGTAGACAAATTGATGAAGTTGATGCAAGCGATCAGCAGGATGAATGCGGCAATAGCCCCAAACAACCAGACGAAACGGATGTCGCCATGAGATACGGGATCGCTGATTCCTTCTGATTTCAAATAAATATCTTTCACGGGCTGAAGAATAAACCAGGCACTTTTAGCCAGCACATCTGCATTTGGCACGCCATCTTTTATCCACCTGGGAAGTAAGTATTTATTGATAACACCTATCATTTTCTTTTCAAGCTGGCTTTTGTCAGACCCTTCCCGCAGTTGTATGTAAGTCGGGTAGTTGGTAGCGCCCCAATCTGACTGCTCACCTTTCCAGAATTCAACGCCTGTCATGGTGAGAAAGAAATCGTATTGCAAATGTGAAGCCGGAGGGAGGTTTTCAATGACACCGCCAATACGATAGGGCTCCTTCTCATTATTATTGACGATCATCAGCTTGCCCACAGGGTTTTCGTTGGGAAAGAATTTGTCAGCTTTTCGTTTTGTGATAACAATCGTTTTAGGATTGTCGAGGCAATGCGCCAGGCTTCCGTAAACCATGGGCACTTGCAGAATCTCCAGCAATGCCTGATCAGCATAAACAAAGCCTTCTTCGTAAGTATTGTCGGGCTGGTCGTCTCTGCGAATCTGAGCACTTCCCGCTCCAAAGAGTTCGCTGGAGTTATAGCGTCCTACTTTTTCTATTTCAGGATAATCGTCTTTCAACGCTTTCGCGAATGGTGCCTGGAACCAGACGTCCTTGCCGGATTCTCCATTAAAATTGTAAGCGACCACCACGCGGAAGATGCGATCTCCATTTTGATAGCGGGTGTCATAGCTCAATTCTTCGCGAATGAACAAAGTGATCAGAAGACATGCTGCAATTCCGATGGCAAAACCACCAATCTTGATGAATGAATACATGCGCTGGCGCAACATGCTCCGCCAACCGATCTTGAAATAATTTTTAAGCATAGCGTAACTATTTATTGAATATTCCTTGTTTCCTCTCCCGATAATTCCCGGCCTGAACAACAACAAAACGTCAATCACGAAATTGAAATCTGCTTTTCGTTTGCCGGATGTTTTAATCATTTCTTTATACAGTTCCATCAAATCCCCCTCGATAGGGTCGCGCAACTCCGGATGGCAGTACCACCGGAAGAAGCGGAGAGGGAGTTTTGGAGGTGTCATTTTCGTTATTAGTTATTGGTTGATCGTTGTTGGGTTGCTGGCAATTACGAATAACTAGCACTCAACAACAAGCAACCATTTCATTCCGATCTCAAACTTTTCACTGGATTAGCGATTGATGTTTTCATGCCTTGAACACTAACCGTCAATATTGCGATGACGATGGTGATTGATCCAGCCACAAGGAATACCCACCATGACAGGCCGATGCGGTAAGCAAAACTGTTCAACCATTGAGACATCAGCAGATACGCAATCGGGGATGCTACTATGATAGCAAGCAGAACGAGTCGTATGAAACCACGAGACAATAATGAAAGCAAGTTTACTGGTGATGCCCCAAGTATTTTTCGTATTCCGATTTCTTTGGTGCGTTGTTGAATCATGTAAGAGGATAAGCCAAACAACCCAAGACTCGCCAGGACGATGGCAATGCCAGCAAATAATTTCATCACTTCGCCCAGTTGCTGCTCTGACCGGTACATACGATTATAGTCGTCATTGATAAACTGGTATTCGAACGGACGATCAGGTACAATTTTTTTCCACCGGCTTTCCAGTTGGGCTAGCGAGCCTTGTATATCGCCTCCTTCAATTTTCAGAAGCAAAGTCCCTCCCGATGCAGCTGAGAATAAAACAATGGGCTTGATGCTTTCGTGCAAAGACTGAAAATGGAAATCTTTCACAACACCACTAACAACACCTTTTCTTTTCAATTTCAAACGCTGGCCAATAGCTTCAGCGGGAGTCCATCCCAATCTGTGTGCTGCGCTTTCACTCAGGATAAAATGGTAGGTTTGCTCTTCCCAGTTGGGCACGGCAGCGTCCGTCATGTCCTGGTCTGTGATATTACTTCCGGCAATGAATTCAAGCCCTGTAACCTGAATATAACTTTGATCGATGGGATTGGCCGTTACTGAAATTTGTTCGGCATCTTTCGTTTCGCTCTTGCTCATCATGAACCCGCTGGAAATCCGGACAGGACTACTGGCGCATCGAGATACTGCAATTACTCCCGGAGCAACCTGAAGCTGCTGCTTTATCGATTCAGCTTTTTCGTAGGGAGTATCCCAGGAGATACGAAGACGAAGGAGATGGTTGCGATCATAACCGAGTTTTTGACTCTGAATAAACTCAAGCTGATCATGGATGATAAAAGTGGCAATAATCAGGAACACGGAAATGCTGAACTGAAAAACAATCAGAGAAGGTTGTACCCATTTGCCAGAGGAGGTATTTCGGAAAACACCTTTCAATACTTTTGCCGGTTGAAGTCGTGACAAAACAATGGCAGGATATCCACCTGCGAAAAGGCTCACCATCAAAACGATCGAAAAAGAGATAAGTAAGAAAGGTGCCGTGAGCAAATTTTGAAGTTGTAGCTGTTTTTCAACCAACAGATTAAAGTAAGGCAAGAGAGAGGCCGTTGCGGCAAAGCTGACCAGCACAGACAAACAACAAACGACAAACGATTCGCCAATAAATTGCCAGAACAATTGGGATTTTACCGCCCCCGATACTTTTCTTATTCCGACTTCGCGCGCGCGGTCTACCGACTTGGCAGTACTCAGATTCACATACGTGATACACACAATGACGAGAATGAGCAATGCAATTGCTGCAAGGATGTAGAGATAGGTGATGCTGGTGTTGGGAGTAAATCCTCCATATTCGGAATGCAAGTGGATCTGATCGAATTTTTCGAGGTAAAATCTGATTTTTGCACCATCTCCCTTCGACTCTTGTTCCATGAATGGATGGAGTTTTTGTTGTAACGAACCGATGGAGGCTTCATTTCGAAGCAGGAGATAGGTGGTATAGTTTGCATCAAAGTAGGTAGACTCTTGGTTTTCATGCATTGAAGAGAATGAGCCGACCATGTCAAATCTGATCTGAGAATTTTCAGGATAGTCTTTGATAACCGCGGTCACTTCGTATGGCCTGGCATCGGGACCCATGAGTAGGATTTTTCCGATCGGACTCTCGTTGTCAAAATACCGGTGTGCAGTAGATTCTGTGAGCACTACTTTGTTTGGGCCGTTTAATGCCCTGCTGATATTCCCACTGATCAACTCATAATGAAAAGCATCGAAGAAAGAAGAATCAGCAAACAGGAAAGATTTTTCAGTGATAAGATTATCATTGTGTTTCACAATCATTTCCACATCGGTCATCCGAATGGCCTTTTCCACTTCAGGAAAAGTTCTCGAGAAAACGGGAGCTACTTTCGTGCTTGTAAAATTTCCCTTCGTGACTTCACTCCCTCCATCGAAACTATATTCCATAATTACACGTGCGATACGACTGCCGTTCTCCTGAAAGCGATCGAAACTCAACTCATTTTGAATGAAGAGGAGTATAAACAGACACGAGGCTATGCCGGTTGTTAACCCAAGGATGTTGATTGAGCTTGAAACCTTATTTTTCCACAGGTTACGAAATGCGATTTTGAAATTGTTTTGAATCATAACGTAGTTTAAACTGTAATCTTTTTTTACAAATCCGATAATTCCAGGCCTGAAAAGAAGCAGGACATCTATTGCGAGATTAATATCAGCGCTCTTTTTTCCCTTTGTCTTTGCTCTTTCTCTGTACAACTCCATCAAATCTCCCTCGATGGAGTCACGCAACTCCGGATGGCAGAACCAGCGGAAGAAACGGAGAGGAAGCTTGGGAGGCGTCATTTCTTATTTCATTTATTTTATTTACTGGTTGCTTGCATTTACGAATAACTAACAACCAATAACTAGCAACTTTACTCCGATCTCAAACTATTCACCGGGTTTGCAACAGCTGCCTTGATCGCCTGAAAACTTACTGTCAATAATGTAATTACCAAGGCAACGATACAGGTTGAAACAAATGTCCAAACGGATATTTCAATCCGGTAAGTATATTTTTGAAGCCAACTGTCAAGTAAATAGTAAGCCAACGGAATCGAAAGCACACATGACAGCATGACAAGAAGGACAAAGTCTCTTGATAACATTTTCCACAAGCTTGCTATAGAAGCTCCTAAGATTTTGCGAATGCCGATTTCCTTGGTGCGTTGCTCTGCTACGAATGAAGCGAGTCCGAACAAACCCAAACAACTAATGAAGATGGCAAGCACCGCAAAAACCGAAGCCAATTTGCCGATCCTTTCTTCTGTTGCAAACTTCATGGCATATTCCTGATCTGCGAATTTGTATTCGAACGGAGCGATGGGAATTACTTTCTTGAATACAGATTCAATTTTTGCCAACGCTTCGTTTGTCGGTACGTGAGAATTGATTTTAATGTTGATCCAGTTGGGAGAACCATTAAATCCTTTCAAATAGAAAACCGTGGGCTCGATGGGTTTGTATGGTGAACTCATAACCATATCTTTAATCACCCCAAGGATCTTGTAGTTGATCACCCGTTTATCTTCCCACCAGGTCCAACTTACGGGCTCACCCGTAGGATTTTTCAGCCCCATGAGGTTGGCTGCAGTTTCATTGATTACAATACCGGATGAGTCGCTGGCATTTGCTCTTGAGAAATCGCGCCCTTCAATAAACTGCCATCCTGCTGTTTTTCCATGATAATGAGATACAGACAGGGTTGCGAAACTTTTATCCAGGTTAGGATCCTTGCCCTTCCAATCCCATCCGTTGTTTCCGGAGGCGACTTCTGTAACTGAACCCATTGATTCAGATACTTCCTCCACGACTCCGGTATTTTTTAACTCGTTTCTCAATACATCGTACTTGCCATAAAAATCCCGAGATTTCTTTTTGATCATAATCAACCCTTCACGCGTGTAACCTACCGGGCGACTTTTGGCGTACTGAATTTGCTGGTAAACAACGATGGTACCAATGATGAGAATAACGGAAATAGAAAATTGCAATACCACCAGGACTTTGCGTGGAACGGAAGCAAAGCGTCCGGAATGAAAAGTACCTTTCAATACTTTGATAGGTTTAAATGACGACAGGTACAAAGCAGGATAACTTCCCGACAAAGCACTCGTGATTAAAATAAATCCCGCTCCGATTAGCCAAAAATTCAGATTCGTCCATGGCATGGAAATTTGTTTGCCAGCAATTTCATTGAAAGATGGCAATGAGAGTGAAGCAAATAAAATAGCAGCAAGAAAAGCAATGAAGACTACGAGGAGAGACTCAGTAAAAAACTGGTTGACCAACTGACTGCGAATGGAGCCAATCGTTTTGCGAATACCTACTTCCTTGGCGCGTTTTTCTGATCGCGCTGTACTTAAATTCATGAAGTTGATGCAGGCGAGCAATAGCACAAATAAACCGATGGTTCCTACGAGCCAAACCATGCGGAGAGGAGAAATCACCCCTTGCTTTTCCGGAGACAGGTGCCATTGACTCATAGGATACAGAAAAATATGCTGCTGCTTTTTTACGGCATCCTCCCGGTCTGCAGGATCAAACTGCAAGGCATTTTTAATCTGCTCGGTTGTTGCGTCAAAATTTGAAGAAGGAAGTATTTCAGCATAGATCTTGATGAAATGATTTCGCCAATTTGTTAATGCTCTTTCTTCAATCCATTTGTTTTCGATTAAGTATAAACTCCAGGGTGCAAAAAACCTGACTTCATTGAACTTGGTATTGAGCGGAAAATCTTCATAAACGCCCGTGACAGTTACATCCGTTTTGTTACTCATCCTGATCACTTTGTTGAGGGGATCGTCATCGCCGAAAAGTTGTTTTGCAAGAGAAGTAGAAATCATAATGGAGTGCGTATCGTTCAGTCCTGTTCTTGCCCCATGGATCATTTTGAATGTGAACATTTCCGGTGCAGCAGCGTCTGCGTAGAGGCCGGGTACAGAAATCATTTTTTCACCAGAAGAGAGGATATACTCCCCGCCCCAGGAAGATCGTACGATGTGTTTGAAGTGTGAATGATAATTATTGATAAGCTCGGCCCCCAAAGGATAGGTCATCGTTGTGCCTGTCCACTTTTTCCCATCTCCCTCGGTCTCCGCTATTTGCGCGATATGATCGTAGTTCTGGTAGTACTTGTTAAAAGACAATTCATCCCATATCCAAAGTCCGTTGATGATGGCCACGGCCATTCCTACAGCTAACCCACCGATGTTAATAAGGGAGTACCCTTTATTGCGAAGCATATTTCGCCACCCGATCTTAAAATAGCTTTTGTACATAGTCCAACGATTTAATTTTTTATATCCTTTTGCCTGTCTGATAATACCCGGCCTGAAGAGCAGCAGCACATCGATGGAAAATTTCAAGTCTGCTTTTCTCTTTCCGGATTCTTTTAGCTTTTCATGATACAACTCCATCAAATCCCCTTCGATGCTGCTTTTTAACTCCGGATGGCAAAACCACCGGAAGAAGCGAAGAGGGAGTTTCGGAGGTGTCATTTTCGTTATCAGTTATTGGTGGCTCGTTGTTCGGTTGTTGGCGTTTACTAATATTGATAACCAACAACGATCAACTATTTCATTCCGATCTTAAACTTTTTACGGGATTCTCGCGTGCCGAGCGTATCGTTTGAAGACTGATGGCCAAAAAGGCAATGAATATGGTCGATAGTCCTGCGAGAAGAACAACCCACCATTGCAACGTTGCCCGGTAGGCAAAACCTTGCATCCATCGCTGCATCAACATCAGTGTCAACGGTACTGCAATAGCTATCGAAATGCCGATCAGAACCAAAAAATCCCTGGATAATAAATAAGTAATACTGCTCACGCTCGCGCCCAACACTTTACGGATGCCAATCTCTTTTACTTTTCGCTCTGCTGTATAAGTGGCCAGTCCCAGCAACCCCAAACATGAAATTATCATTGCTACACCGGTAAACGCAGCGAAAAGTTTGCCAGTGCGCTGCTCAGCCTGATAATGACTTTTGTATCGCTCGTCCAGGAAGGAATAATCAAAAGGAAAACCTTCGTTGTATTCTTTCCAAATTTTTTCCAGCTTCACTATGGTTTCGGGTAAATCGCGGCCATTGGTTTTAACAAAAAGCTTTGAACTCACAGGCTGATAAAAAAATACAAACGGCTGTATCTTTTGCTTCAACGAAACAAAGTGGAAGTCTTTTACTACACCTACGATCGTTCCGGTTACCCGGTGAAGTCTGAATTTCTTACCGATAGGATCTTTTATACCACTTTCGCGAACAGCGGTTTCGTTCAGAATATAATGAATGGAGTCGGCCTTTGCCCCTGTGAAATTGTTTCCTTCTACGAGGTCCATCTTAAATAGAGGAATGAAGTCTTTATCGATGCCGGCTTTGTGAAAAAAGAAAGTAGCATCCGGATTTTTTCCATCCCATTCAACATCTAGCGTAGAGCCTGGTACATTTATGATGTTACTGGTAGCACTGGTCACACCAGATACGCTTTGGTGCGCGAGCAATTCGCTTTTTACTTTCTCATAGTGTCCTTCCATTTTTTGCATGTTCAATGAGATTACATACGATTTATCGTAACCCAATTCTTTCTCCAGGACATAGCTGAGTTGTTTGCCAATCATCAGGGTGGCGATGATGAGCCCTACTGAAAAAGCAAACTGGCAGACGACCAGAATTTTTCGGAACGCAGTGTTTCCAATTCCGAATGAAAGCTTTGCTTTTAACGCATTGATCGGATGGAACGATGACAACAGGAGTGCCGGGTAGATGCTTGAGATCACGAGCGTAAATAGCAACGTTCCGCCAATCACACGCCACATCATCGGATCGAACAAATCGAATCTCATATTTTTTCCTGCTATCTCATTGTAAAGCGGCATGGTCAACGAGATAAACGTCATGGCAAACACCAGAGCAATGAAGAAAAACACAAATGTTTGGACGATGAATTGCAGGAAAAGCTGGCTCCTGGTGGCACCCACGATCTTGCGCACACTGACTTCTTTAAAGCGCAGCATAGCTCGAGCGGTGGAAAGATTGACATAGTTGATAGAAGCGATCAACAGGATGAGTAGTGCAACAATCGAAAATATTTTCACGGTTTGCAGTCCTGCAGGTGCTCCGTCAGCATTATAAAGATGAATGTCTTTCAGTGGCTGCAACGTGTAGTAACCCACGTCTATCGGTCTCAAATTGGGCTGATGACTAACATTGATCTTTGTAAGCTGATCTTCCACGGCTTTAATTGAAGCCCCCGGCTGCAACTCTAAAAACGTAACCCAACCATAATTACCCCATGAATCTTCATCGAACGAACCTTCGCCCCGTTCTTTCTGCAATTTTTTTACAAGGCTTGTGGAAAATACCAAGTCGCATTTAAGCGAAGAGTTCTCTGGGAAATCCTTCAGTAAACCACTCACAACGAAGTTGTCTTTGTTGTCGGCTACAAGAATTTTACCGACAGGATCAGCGTCACCGAAAAAACGTTTGGAAGCTTTCTCCGTGAGGATGACAGACTCCGTCACCGGAAAAGGATTGTTTTTATTTCCTTTTAGCAAAGGATAATCAAATACAGTGAAAAAAGAAGGGTCTGCATACATCGCTATATTGTCTTTCAGCACAACATCATTAAAGCGAAATACTGTGAAGTCGTAACAGTCGCTGACGCGAACGGCTTGCTGAATGGCAGGTACCTCTGCCAGCCCGTAATGGGCAATTGTTGGTTGAACGACCTGGACGGCAAATTTCTTTCCTGATGACTCCAGGTTTACGCTCATTCGGTAAATCCGGTCGGACTTCTGGTGAAATCTGTCGTAACTCAACTCCTCACTTACCCACAATAAAATGAGTAGTCCTACGGTGAGCCCCAAGGTAAGCCCTGTCAAATTGAGGCCGCTATAAAATTTGCTGTTCGCTAAATTTCTAAATGCAGTTTTAAAATAATTCTTAAACATATCGTAGTTGTTTTCGTTTCGATAACCTTTCAATGGTTTTATGATTCCAGGCCGGAAAAGAAGAATGACATCGGCATTGAATTTCCAATCCGCGTTTCTCTTTCCGTATGTCCTGCATCTTTCATAATATAATTCCATCAAATCCCCCTCAATGCTGCCCTTTAATTCCGGATGGCAGAACCAGCGGAAGAATCTAAGGAAAAACTGTGGAGGTTTTCTCATTTTCTTTACTCTGATTTCAGGCTTGAGATAGGATTTGCAGTAGCAGCCTTCACTGCCTGGAAAATAACAGTGGCCAGCGCTACGACTATAGCAACTATTCCTGTCTGAATAAAAATTCCAACTCCAACAGATACTCTATAATTGAATGATTGCAGCCAGTTGTTAATGACGAACCACGCCAGAGGAGAGGCGAAGAGTATAGCGATGAATACCAACTTCACAAAGTCGATGGAAAGCAAAGTCGTAATACGCAATGTTGAGGCACCCAACACTTTGCGAACTCCAATTTCTTTCGTTCTGCTTTCGGCCATGTAAGCTGCCAGCCCGAATAATCCAAGACAGGAGATGAAAATAGTGAGCCCTGCAAATGACGCTGCAAGAGTAGCTGTTTGCCGTTCGTTTCCAAACTTGCGATTGTAAAAGTCTTCAGCGAAGAAATATTCGAAAGGGTATTCCGGATTGTATTTTTTAAAAACTTTTTCTGCCAGCGCCAGGTTCGTTGCCTGATCATTTGCCGGATTCAATTTGAAATTCAAAACGCCATAACGTTCGGTCCACCCGTTAATGATCATCGGGTTGATGCGATCATAGGGGGATTGAACAATAAAATCTTTGACAACTCCTACGACATGCCAGGTTGTTCCGGTGTTGTCTTTGATAGTTTCACCAATCGGATCTTTCAGTCGCATGATGTCTACAGCTGCTTCATTCAAGAGCACTGCAGTTGTATCAGACGGAAAAGTCTTAATGTCCAGGTCGCGACCCAGCTTCACCTGCATTCCGAAGGTCCTTGCCAGATCGGCATCGGCTCCGTATTGTAAAAAATTTATTTTTTTGTCTGATTCATCACTGCCTTGCCAGCTTAATTCGCTTGCGAAGCTCCAGATGGAAATAACGGGAGAAAATGTGCGGGTGACTGAAACAGCAGCTCCGCTTGCAATGAGTTCGTTTTTGATCGATTCAAAGTGAATTGGAATTTCACCTTGCATGAAATTATAAGCAACATTCGATTTGTTGTAACCCGCATCCCTGTCTTGTGCAAACTGAATTTGACGTTGCACCATGAGGGCGCATAGACTTAACACAATTGCGAAAGTGAATTGCATTACAACCAGGACTTTTCGAGGTGTTACAAGCGCATTTACTTTATGAAATGTTCCTTTCAATACTTTGATAGGCTTTGAGGAGGAAAGAAAAAACGCAGGGTAACTTCCAGCAAGGAGCCCGGTAAGCAGAATCAGTGCGAGTGCATACATCCAAAACTGTAAGTTGTCGTACGGCAAATGCAGTTGCGTGTTCACAATCTGATTGAATGCTCCCAACGCCAATTGAACAAGTGCAAGGGACATTACAAAAGCTATGACCGTTAGCAACGTGCTTTCACTAATGAATTGAGTTACTAGAGAACGCTTGAGGGCGCCTACAATTTTCCGGACGCCAACTTCCTGAGCACGTTTCTCACTTCGAGCGGTCATCAGGTTCATGAAGTTGATGCAGGCAATGAGAAGAACAAGCCCGGCAATAACAATGAATAGCTCTACTGTTTCAATTCGACCCCGGGTCAGTTCCCCGTTTTCAGCATTCGAATACAAATGCACTTTTGTCAGTGGATGGGTGAGAACTTCGCGGGTAGATCCGTCTCCTTTCGGAATATGGCTTTTAACAATACTCCGGATTTTGGAATCAAATAAATCAAAAGAAGACCCGGTCTTTAGTGTGACAAATGTTTGCGTGTTGGTGTTGGCCCATGTCTGGCCATTATCCCAACCGAGTCTTGTCATATAATTCCATGGCAGCAGGTATTCAAAATCAAATTCAGTATTCGCAGGAAGTGTATTCAAAACTCCGGTAACGCTGAAATTATCGGTGTCATTGACAATGACTGTTTTGCCGATGCAGTCGACACTTCCAAAAAGTTTGATCGCCAGTTTTTTTGAAAGAACGATCCCAAAGTCGTTAACCAGGGCACTCTTGTTGCCGGTGAGCAATTTGAAATCGAACATGGAAAAAAAACCAGGATCGGTAAAAGCTCCCATCTCGTTAAAACGCTCCTGGCCTGCTTTTACGAGGAAGAATACTCTGCGATGACGCACAGCATCTTCCACCTCTGCATAGGATTGTTTTAACTCCGGTGCAATCAGAGCTGAAGTATTTCCCCACACGTCTAGTCGTCCGTTGTTATTATCACGACTAAACATTTTGTAGGTCCGCTCGGCATTTGGGTGAAACCGGTCGTAGCTGATTTCATTTTGTACCCACAACATAATTAGGATTGCAGCAGCCATGCCGATGGCCAGCCCTGAAATGTTAATGAATGAATATCCTTTGTTGCGGACCAGGATGCGAAATGCAATTTTGAAATAGTTAGCGAGCATATCGGTGAAGTTTAGTCTGTTAGTTTCTTTAAATGATCGAATAATTCCAGGGCGAAAAAGGAGTGCCACATCTCCGGCGAATTTGATGTCTGCTTTTCTCTTTCCATGTTGGAGGCGACTCTCCCGGTACAACTCAATCAAATCTCCTTCAATAGCATCCTTCAACTCCGGGCGGCAAAACCACCGGAAGAACCGAAGGAATATGTGAGGAGGCTGAATCATATGTATTGGACTTATTATTTTTTATTCTGTTTTCAAACTTTTGACCGGGTTTGCAGTTGATGCCTTGAATGACCGATAGCCAACGGTAATGAAAACGATCAGCGAACTGAAGATCAGTCCTGTCAAAAAGATAGACGGCCCGATTTCAATTTTATAAGCGAACTTTTGTAGCATCTTGTGCATGACAAAGCCGGCAAGCGGTGCTGACAAAGCAAATGCGATCAGGATCAGTTTGCCAAACTCCTTTGAGAAAAGGAAGATGATACTTTCCACAGATGCACCCAGTACTTTTCGTATTCCTACTTCCTTTGTTTTCCGGTTAGCAATGAAAGCAACTAATCCTAATAAGCCGAGGCAACCGATGAGAATCGCAATGATGGTAAAGGCGTTGAGAAGTGAAGCCATTTTGCGTTCACCGCGATAAAGATTTTTTACCTGCTCATCGACAAAGGAATAGCTGAAAATAAACTCAGGATATTTTTCTTTCCATGTCTTCTCTATTTTTTCCACTGCCTCAGTCATCCTGGCCATATTCAATTTGATAGAAAGATTTTGGTAGCCGTTCACATCATTGAAAAGGACAACGGGCTCAATCGCTTTTCCCAGTGATTGCGTGTTAAAGTCTTTCACGACTCCTTTCACCGTCAGTTTCCTATCCCACATCGAAACTTCTTTTCCAACAATTTCTTCGTTCGTTGCAAATCCTGCCGTCTTCACAAATTTTTCATTGACAACAATGCATGTCAGGGAATCGAGGTCAGGTAATGGTTCACCTGCAATCAATTTGATATCGTAGAGTTTGATATAATCACCATCTGCTTGTTTAAACTGCATGTTATAGTTCTTGTCACTTCCAACCATTGAAAAATCAGAGCCGAGGACAGAGTTATTTGATGGCGGTGAATAATTCAGACTCGCATCCTCAACACCAGGCAGTCGGAGCACTTCATTTTTTAATGCGTGAATATTTGCTGCTCTTGCCTCAGGAGTAATTCGTTGCTTTGGAATAGACACTGTGATGATGGCTTCCTTTGAAAAGCCCGTTTCGTGATTTTGCAGGAAATCCATTTGACGGGTGAGGATGATAGTCGTGATCAGGAAGAATTGAGAGATAAAAAATTGAAACACTACTAATCCTTTGCGCAAGACATATCCACTTGAGTTTTTACCACTGCTCATCTGATTCTTCAAAGCAAGCACAGGTTGAAAACCTGATACCATCCATGCAGGATAAAGGCCCGAGAGAAAAGCAATGACAATAACAAGTGCCAGCAAGAACAGTAAAACCTTACTGTCAGAAAACAGGTTAAGGGAAAGAGAGAATTCCATCATTGGGTTGAGGAACCCAAGCGCAAGTTGCACAGCTCCCAAGGATACCAATGTCGCGAGTATCGTTATTGTAAAAGCCTCAATAAGAAACTGACTGACCAGTTGCCTACGTGAACTGCCTAATACTTTTCGCACTCCAACTTCACGAACACGCTTGATCGCTTCAGCAGTGGTCAGGTTGATGAAATTGATGCAAGCCGTAATCAATAGGAAAACACCAATGATACTGAAAGCGATTTGTGACTCTATCGGCAGCTTAGTGCCGTTGTTCCCAAAGCGCGAATCGGAGTGAATCGCATGCAGTGGCTGCATGATGAAAGCGATTTCTGCTTCATCGGAATCATCACCCATGTGTTTTTTGACGAATGCCGGCATTTGAGCTTCGACAGATGCAATTGACTGTCCTCCTTTCAATAAAAAATAACAGTTATCGCCATCGGAGATTCCACTCCAGCCGTTTTTGCCAGGAGGAATTTTGACGGTAGCATACGAAAGCAGGAGATCAAACGGAAGATCGGTGTTGTCAGGAAAGTCTTCCATGACGGAGGTAATCTTGTATTGAACATTGTCGTACTCAACCAATTCTCCGACAGGATCGGATTTTCCAAAATATTTTAGCGCCCACTTTTGTGAAATGATCGCTTCGTGCGGGTCGTCAAGACATTTAGCTGCTGAACCGATTAAAATTTTACGGTCGAATAATTTAAAGAACGAAGGTTCTGTAAATGCCAGACCTTTGGGCTCTTCGTATTTTTTTACCTGACCGTTGCTATAAACGGAGATAAGGCTTCCTCTACGATAAGAAGTGAACGCTACTTCCTCAATTCCGGAAATATCTTCTTTCAGGGCATCGGGCAATTCAACCGGTATGCCTTGTGTGTATTTGAACCCTTCATTTCCTTTTGATTTGGTTACGGCCCTGTAAATCCGGTCGCCTTTCGCATGGTATTTGTCGTAACTGTTTCCTTTCTTAACAATCAGAAAAAGAACGATGCTGCAAGTGATACCGAGCGTAAGACCGACAATATTAATAGCTGCATAACCCTTATTCCTGATAAGATTTCTCCAACTCGTTTTAAAATGACTTTTATACATACCGTAATTGTTTAAATTTTTGTGACCTTCTGCCGGCCGGATGATTCCCGGCCTGAACAAGAGAATCACATCGATGATGAATCTTAAATCTGCTTTTCGTTTTCCTTTTTCTTCTAACCTTTCATAGTATAATTCCATCAAGTCTCCTTCGATGTATTTCAGCAACTTTGGATGGCAATACCACCGGAAGAAGCGTTGAAAAATTTGAGGAGGTCGTGTGCTCATCCGAATTTCAGGTTCAGCGCTACCTTTGGAATAGCACTCCAAAGTTCATCGCGGGTGCTTTTGGTGTATTCCATGGCGCGCTTTCCAAGTGCGGTGATCTGAAAATATTTTTTCGGTCTGCCGGCCCGCTCTTCTGTAGCTTCGCCTTCACGCGATTTGAGGTAGCCTTTGTCTTCCATGCGCTTCAGTGCTGTTTGCAATGCACCCACGCTGACTTTTCGGTTGAGCCTGGCTTCAATTTCTTTTTTGATTGATACTCCGTAGGCTTCATCATAGAGGACGCCTACTGTAAGCAGGACTACTTCTTCAAATTCACCGAGCTGGTATTTTTTCATGAAATCAATAATTAATTCCTATTTGTAGTATTAAAAACTGTGCCAGACACAGAAACCAGCTTTCAAGCGCTATTCTCCCGTGAATTTGGGCAGGCAATGTTCGATTACAGATCGATTGTTGTGCGATAGCGGTCAGTCATTCGGTATGACCGCTGAACATGTTGCGATTTCGCCAACAGCAAAAGAACCTTAACTTTCTGCATAAATCCGCTTCATGAATCGATTCTTAAGGATTCTTCCCTCTCTCATCTTAATAGTGAATTGTTTTCAAACATTGGCGCAAGTCCAAACTGGCAAGGCATCATTTTATGCAAACTCGTTTGAAGGCAGACCGACAGCGAGTGGCGAGAAATACAACGCAGGCAAACTTACCGCTGCGCACAAAACCCTTCCGTTTGGAACAGTGGTGAAAGTCACCAACCTCGCGAATAACGAATCGGTGACAGTAACCGTCAATGACCGCGGACCATTCGTGGAAGGCCGGGTAATAGATCTTTCACACGCTGCCGCTGAAAAATTGAAATTCATCAATCAGGGAACCGCTGACGTGAAGATTGAAATTGTCGATAGCGGTGACGGCACAGGCAAGACTATTCCCGTATTAGTTGATCATGTTGCCGTTGAAGAAAAAGAATTCTATGATCTGGAAATTGAAAAAACCAGTCCTAAAGGTTTTGGTATTCAATTGGGCACTTACCAGGAGTTGGCCAATCTTCTTCGTATCACAGATCACCTGAAAACTTCCTACAAAAAGAAAGTGATTGTGCAAGTGAAGGTGGTCAACGGGTCGAAATACTACAGCTTGATACTTACTGCGTTTTCATCCCAGAACAAAGCCGCAGATTTTATGCAAAAACTGAAAAGCGAATTTCCTGATTCTTTTGTGACCAACCTCTCCAAGTGACTTTACCAGAATTTATAGGCTATTGTTGTTCTGTTTTTGTAGGCATTGTTCTTGGTCTTTTGGGTGGAGGCGGTTCTATTCTGTCCATCCCAATCCTCGTTTATCTTTTTGGTATTGAGCCGGTGCTGGCCCAGGCGTACTCCTTATTTATAGTCGGGGTGACTAGTTTTGTCGGGGCCATTCGTAAGTACCGCGAAAACCTGGTGAACATCAAGACTGGTTTTCTATTCGGTATCCCTGCCATCATTGCCATTTTCGCAACACGGCATTGGGTAGTGCCTGCCATTCCTGAAATTGTTTTTCGTGGAGACAATTTTGTTTTTACGAAACGCGAGTTATTGTTGGGGACATTCGCGCTCCTTATGGTGCTCGCTTCCTTTCAACTAATCCGAAATAAAAAGGAAGTAAAATCAGATAACAGGAAGTTTCGTGTTTTTCTGGTAATCGTTGAAGGAGCACTAATCGGATTTCTCACAGGACTCGTTGGAGCGGGCGGTGGTTTTCTCATCATTCCTGCACTCGTATTTCTAACGGGATTGCCATTCAAGACAGCCGTAGGTACTTCGCTCTTTGTGATTGCAATCAACTCCCTTACAGGATTCACCGGTGATCTTCTCAAACACTCAATGGATTGGAAATTCCTGCTGACGATCACAGGGTTGGCCGTAGCAGGAATTCTCATCGGCAATTTCATATCTAGACGAATTGCAGCGCTCTACTTGCGAAAGGCTTTCGGGTGGTTCACACTTGTAGTCGGGATATGGATACTCCTAAAAGAGTTTTTTATTTCTTGATGAAGTAATAGGAGACACCAAACGTAAATGTTCCAGCGTTAAGGCCGAACCCCGTAGAGGCCCCTGAATCTGGCAGCAATCGGGTGTAGTTATAACTTAGTGAGCCAAACCCGGTTTCAATTCCCCATTTTGGTGATGGGAAGAAAATGAATACCGGTTTCGCGAGAGCACTTACCGTGTATTGCGATTGCTCGATTATGGTATTTACAGTTGTTCCATTTACCTGGGTTGTCTCGGATGTACCACGAAGGAAGCTCACAGACCCTTGCAACGTGAAATAAATTGAATTTGAAATCGGCAGATAATATCGAACGAACGAGCCGACTCCATAGGAATTTGACTTACCGGTTGTGGTACTGGCACTAAATGTCTGGACTTGCTTGGATGTATTGTAGATGGGTGATGCACCAATTGCAATTTTTGAATTAATAAAAAACCCAATGCTGGGTGAAATACCAAAACTATTATTAGTAGCGTTTGATGCTGAGAACGGGCTTGTTCTGGAGTCCGTGTTCTGTAAACTCGTTGAGAGCGTTCCCCCCAGAAAAACATCTCCTTTTTTGAATTGAGCAAAAGTGATTAAAGGCAGCATTGACAATAAGAGTAGTGCAATTTTTTTCATTGATCATCTCGTTTAGTTGGTTTATTTTGACAATAGGGACGGTAATACAAGAACTGTGCCCTTCTTTTTTCGCGTATCAAAAAAATGCTCCGGACGAAAGAAGTTTCCGCACATTGAAGTAATTTGCGCCAAATTTTTTTATGCAAGTCACGCGCGAGAACGTTCACGAAATAAAAAAGGTCTGTGTAATCGGACCGGAGTGCACTGGTAAGACGGACTTGTCGCAATTCCTGGCTCAGCATTTCAAGACTTCATGGGTGGAGGAATACGCTCGAGCCTACCTCAACAAACTTGGCCGAGCCTACGATCAGATCGATCTCGTTAAAATTGCACATGGTCAACTTCGTATGGAAGACGAATGGGTTTATGACGCTAACAAATTGCTTGTCTGTGACACCAATCTAATCGTCATCAAAGTGTGGAGTGAGCATAAGTATGGCAACTGTGACCCGGATATTTTAAAAAAAATAGCGGAACGCAAATATGACCTTTACCTGCTGACGAATATTGACATTCCTTGGGACGAAGATCCTCAGCGTGAACACCCCGATAAGCGCGAGCACTTCTGGAAAATATACCAGAAGGAAGTAGCATTGACCGGTGTTCCATTTATAGAAATTTCCGGTGAGCGCGAAGCTCGAAGAAAGAAAGCGATTGATGCTATTAATTCCACCTTCAAATTCCAATGAGTTCGCATAATCCTTACGCGGCCATGCAGGTCCGCGATTTCCGTTTGTTCATTTTGTCGCGGTTGTTTGTCACAGTAGCGGTGATGATGCAGGCGGTAGTCGTGGGTTGGCAGGTCTATGAAATCACCAAAGACCCATTGTCTCTCGGCCTTATCGGACTGGCAGAAGCGATACCGGCCATTGGTGTTTCGCTTTATGCGGGTCACCTGGCAGACGTGATGGAGCGGAAGAAAATTATCATGGTTTGCGTGATCACGCTGTTATTGTGTTCGGCCGCGCTCCTGGTTTTTACTGTGGATATGGGAGCATTTATTTTAACCAATGGTGCGCTGCCTATCTATGCGGTGATTTTCGTGAGTGGCATTGCCCGGGGCTTTTTGTCACCCGCCAATTTTTCATTTATGCCGCAGCTGGTTGATCGCGAGTTGTATCAAAATGCGATCACCTGGAACAGTACAATTTGGGAAGGTGCAGCAGTAGGTGGTCCGATGATCGGTGGATTGATTTATGGTTTTTTCGGAATAACTGCTGCCTATTGTGCTGATGTGGCATTAGTAGCCGCCGGAGCGGTTTGCTATTTCCTCATTCCATCAAGGCCACTCCCTGCAATTACAGAAGAGCAAGGCATCTGGGAAAAGATCAAAGCTGGTATAAAATTCGTTTTCACCAATCAGGTTATACTTGGTGCAATCACCCTTGATTTGTTCGCAGTACTTTTCGGTGGAGCTGTAGCCTTACTTCCGATTTTCGCAGACACTATTCTCAACGTTGGGGCGGTAGGATTAGGATTCCTTCGATCGGCTCCTTCCATTGGAGCTGTAGTAACAGCGGTTTACATAACCCACAATCCCATCAAAAAAAATATGGGTAAAATATTATTGTGGTGTGTTGCAGGTTTCGGTTTTTGTATGATTGGATTTGGCCTTTCCACTTCCTTTTGGCTTTCAATGGGGCTATTAATTGTGAGTGGAGTTTTTGATTGTGTTAGCGTTATCGCGCGCAGCACGATGATCCATACACTAACACCCGAGAATATGAAAGGTCGCGTGTCTGCTGTGAACAGCATCTTCGTAGGGTCGTCCAATGAAATCGGTGCGTTTGAATCGGGCGTGACCGCCCGGTTGTTTGGCACAGTACGCTCCGTAGTGTTGGGAGGTGCAATGACGTTAGCTGTGGTGGGAGTGACCGCATGGAAAGCAGTGAAGCTCCGCAGGCTTGACTCACTACACTAAATTATTTCAAAATACTCAGGTAAACCTGCCCCAGGTTTTTCGCCACCATCCTCCTGTATTTTTCGCTTTTCCGGAATTCAGGGGTAAGGTATTCGGCCCAGATTTTATCCCAATCGGATTGTTTAGCCATCCCGAAAGCAAAGTCTTGTTGGCCACCGATTTTAACGTTTTGTTTTTTCACGGGAATGTGCGTGCGGGTAGCATCAACATATTCTGTAAAATCCAGAATTGTAAATAACTTCGGGTTGTTGCTGATCTCCTTCAATATTTCCGGACCGGAAGCTCCATAGCCAATATTGAGTGAAGGCATGTTCTCTGATTTTAGTTGCTCCATGTATTTAACGTGAACACTCCCGGTAATCACCTTGGCGGAATAGCCATTCAGGAGTGTGCCCATATTCTGAAGCTTGTCAATAGTCGGAGCATCTTTGTGTGTAATCAACGTTTCCTCGTTATTCAGGCAAGGCGGTGTGAATTTGATCACTTTTTTTCTCTCCTCATTCACCGTGATGTTGGTGACAAACAATACATTGGGGGTAGCTTGACATAGCTTCATAAATTCACTGAATGCTGGTTCGGCCCCGACATAATCTACAGTAATTTTCTTTCCATATTTCGTTTGAACAAATGCAGCAAAATCATTGAGCATATCTACGCACAATCCGTTCATTTTGCCATTCTCCGATTCAATAATGCCGGCCGATGGATAGTACACAACAGAAAGAGTGCCGCTGCCCTTGCTGTTGATAGTTGCCCAACTGTCACCGGTATATTTTTGAGCGAAAGCCACGTTCGACAGGAAAAGAATAAAGACAAGAATGCGTTTCATAGAAATAGATTTGGATTGGACCAAGATGAAGATAAACACGGGAGTTTCAAACTTCATGTAAGTTTATTTGAAAATCCAACCGTTAACAATTGATTGAAGAAACGTTAGGAGGTCTTTAACAGGCAGTCTCCAGAGCCGGGTTTAGTTTTGAGGAATACAAACCTAATTCCTTATGAAAAAGATATTTCCCTTGCTTGTATTTCTGAGTATGACCCTAACCAGTGTAAGTCAGCACAAAGAGATTCTTGGTACCTGTTCTGTCAATGAATTAAAGCAAGAACCGTTTGCATCCTGGTACAACTCCGGGTTGAATACTTATAATCCCAATACAGAGATACTGGGGCAACTAAAAAAAATCAACCTCAGCAAAATTACTTTTAAAGTTTTCTTTGGAACATGGTGCGGTGACAGTCGCCGGGAATTGCCACATTTTTCGAAGCTGATGAATGAACTGAGTATCTCTGAGAAAAACATCCAATGGATTGCCGTAGACGACTCGGCTGCGTTTTACAAGCAATCACCGCAGCGCGAAGAAAAAGGACTAAATATATTTCGCGTTCCGACTTTCATTGTTTATGAAAAGAATTTAGAGGTTGGCAGAATTGTTGAATTTCCCTGCGAAACATTGGAGCGCGACCTGTTGAAGATTTTAAGTCACCAGCCCTATGAAAGCAACTATCGAAGTTTCCCGGTTATCGCTTCATGGCTGAGTAACGGAATGTTAGCGGATGTGAATGTTAGCGCCCGCGGGCTGGCAGAGCAAGTACATTCAAAAATTATTCGCGAAGGAGAGCTCGGCTCGTGTGCTTACGTACTACTTGCGCAAGGAAAGACGCAGGAAGCAGTTGTCATTTACCGAATGAACGCGAATTTATTTCCTAACTCTGCCTTTTGTTTCGAGAGACTCGGAGCAGTCTACGCGATGACAGGACAAACAGAAAAGTCCACGCAGGCCTATGAACGTGCGCTGGAGCTTGATCCTAAAAATGAAAATGTAAAAAACCAGTTAGCTAAATTAAAAACAGGGAAGTAGTTACTGGTTATTTTCGGTTCCGAAATAATCCTCCCAGCAGACCCATTACGCTTGGAAGAAATTTGCTCTCAGTACCGGATCTTTTGAGCTGAATTGTTCTGAATTCGAAAAATGCCATGCTCGTAAAATAAAGAACTCCCAGGCAAATGAGTTCGACCGGATTTTGATAAACACTTCGTTGTTCCTGACTCAGATGACTACCACTGATCCGGCGGTATGGAGTGTCGTATAAATCAAAGTAGTGACTGCTTTCGAGGTATTCATCAGAAAGACCGAAAGAAGGCAGTGGAAAAAAATTAACAAACATCAGGCAGAAAAAACCAATGAAAATAAATTTGAATGAAGCAATGACTTGCGTTGCCAATTCATTCAGAGATTTCTCATAAAAGTCAAAGCGAAAACGAAACAGAACGATAAATGCGTAGGCAATAACTAATGGACTTTGATACAATTGGTTCCTGATCAAAAAGAAACTTACGATGCAAGCCACGAGAATCACAGGGATAATTATTCGACGGGAGAAAATCATTGCAATAAGGCCAATGTGGACCAGCGCAATTTCAACAAAGAGGATCTTGAAGCTTATAAAAAGGCCGTGAGGGTCGCCAGGGGTGAGCCAGAGATTCAAATAAAGGAATGCTACGAAAATGCAGCCCATGAGGCTGGCAAATCGGAAAAAAGTATCAGTCATGATGGAATTATTTTGACAGCTATGGAATTTACAGAAGAGTGAATTTATAGATAAATCTCCTGGATGATCCGGTTTTTTGATCGCATGATGATGTGTATGGGCGATTTAAGGAATTATTTGGAATCTGAAATCCGCGAGCCGCCTCTTATCAAAAACAGCTACGCCCGGTTGCTCTCAATATTCTTATCTTAGCAGGGTTCTTTTTACCTCAACCCTAAAATACTTATGAGACGACTATTCTTCTGCTGTCTTGCTTTGACGATCGTACTTTCCGGATGCGGCCCTAAAAACCCCGACATCATTCCCGACAAGGGAAATGGAGGCATCACACTTCCCGAAAAATTTGGAGCTGTTGTGGTAGTTGACAGCATTGGCCGGGGAAGGCACATGGTAGTTAATTCCAACGGAGATATCTATCTCCACATGAATAGGTTGACTTTAGGTAAAGGCATTATCGCAGTACGTGATTCGACTGGAGATGGGCATGCGGACATCATTAAAGGATATTCTGACGTTCCCGGAACTGGTATAGACATCCGCAACGGTTATCTCTACTACGCAGATGAAACTCATGTATTCAGAAGCAAGCTAACGGAGGGTCAGCTACTACCGGCAGAGGCCCGCGATACATTGGTTACACTCGTTGGAGACGGAGGACATACTGCAAAGACATTTACTTTCGATAATAAAGGAGGATTGTATGTTAACAATGGTTCGCTCAGCAATTGCTGCGAAACATTATTGAGGGCACCTCACACACCTGGAGACAGTCCATGCAAGGAACTTGAAACCAGGGCCGGTATCTGGAAATTTGATGATAATACACTTGGCCAAAAACAGGATCTTAAAAATCGTTATGCTACGGGCATTCGAAACGCAGTTGCGCTGGATTGGAATTTCAGCTCCGGAAAACTCTATGCACTGCAGCACGGCCGGGATGATTTGCATCGCTACTGGCCGGAATTTTATACAGAAGATCAAAACGTAGAATTGCCTTCAGAGATTTTCTTTGACCTGGAGGAAGGCAGCGACATGGGATGGCCTTACTATTATTATGATCACGTTCAGGGTAAAAAACTGTTGAATCCGGAATATGGAGGAGATGGGAAGAAGACCGATGGCAGCGAGAAAGCACGTGATCCGCTGTTGGGATTCCCGGGTCACTGGGCTCCTAATGACCTGGTGTTCTATAAGGGTAATCTCTTCCCGGAAAAATATAAACAAGGCGCTTTCGTAGCCTTTCACGGAAGCTGGAACAGGCTCGGTCACGAGCAACAAGGTTTCAAAGTGGTGTTCATCCCAATGAAGGATGGAAAACCATCAGGTCAATATGAAGTTTTTGCAGATGGATTTATCGGACCGGAGCCGATTACAAATCCGAGCAACGCATTTTTCCGTCCTTGTGGTCTAGCTGAAGGACCGGATGGCTCTCTTTACATTTCTGATTCACAACATGGTCGTATCTGGAGAATCATGTACTATCCTGACGGAATTGCCAAGACGAATGAGCGAGCGCTTTATGTTCCTGAAGTGAAGAAGCAGGAAGAGCGAGTACCAGATGAACTTCAGGCGGGTCGCGTAGTGTACAATACGTACTGTGCACCTTGTCACCAGCGCAATGGCAAAGGAGCGCCAGGTATGAACCCTCCGCTTGCTGGTGTTAACTATGTGACTGGAAATAAGACCGAACTCATTAAAATTATCCTGAACGGATTCGACAAGAAAGTCAAAATAAACGGAGAGTTGTATCAGAATGTAATGCCACCACAAAACTGGCTCACGGACCAGCAGATTGCGGATGCGGCTACATACATTCGGAAGTCATGGGGCAACAAAGCTGACGAAGTGAAAGTAGATGAAGTAAAGAAAACGAGAAGCACGATTGCACAATAGCAAAAAGAAGCCCGGTCAATAAGACCGGGCTTTTTTGTTTTTCGGGGTACTTATTAATTACCACCTTTTTTCTCTAAGGGAATTATCTTACTGGGGGCCGGTTTTTCACTCAATTTTTGAATGAGCAACTCCACAGCCTTTTCAACCTGCTCATCACGGCCTTTCACCAACATCTCGTAGTGGTTCTTCACTTTATGTGTTGGTTCAAGCTGTGTGTTTTCCAAATATTTTCCATCGGCTCCAACCATGCCTACCTGCGGGATTCCAAAAACCAGCGTTGGGTCAATTTGCGTTTCCCACCAAACCGCAGTTCCAGTTCCTGGAATTGGCATCCCAACAGTCATGCCCAATGACTTTGCATCGTAAGCAAATGGAAACATATGCGCATCAGAATAATTGCTTTCGCCTATGAGCACTGCAGAAGGTTTGGTCCATTTGAACTGAGGTTCGAACCCAATCCGTTGGCCGCGTGGAATCACATCAATGTATTTCTTTCCACTTAAGAAAGTGGAGAGATCTTCGTGCAGCCATCCTCCGCCATTGGAGCGTGTGTCAACGATCAACGATTCTTTATTGGCATGCTTGCCAAGGGCTTCCTCATACACTACACGGTAACTTGGATCGTTCATGCCTCGTACATGGATGTAGCCAACTTTCCCTTTAGAAAGACTATCCACTTCAGCAGCCCTGTTTTCTACCCAGCGTGTATATAGCATTTCGATTTCCTGCCCTATTCCAACGGGCTTTACTACTTCTTCCCACCGGTTTTTAGTTGCTGGATCAAACAAAGTGATTAATGTGTTTTTGCCCGCTTTCCGATTCAAGTATTTATAGATGTCGGCATCAGCTGCAAGATTATCGTCATCTATCTTTTCAATAATCACTCCTTTCCTGGCTTTGGATTCAGCTCGGTCGAACGGCCCTTTTTTCAGGACTGTGGAAATTCGAATTCCGTTTCCTGAGAAATTCTGATCATAGATTAATCCGAGAGAAGCCGTTGCATCTCCATTCCTGTTATCCGGACTATAGCGGCAACCGGTGTGCGAGGCATTGAGTTCACCCAGCATCTCACTGAGCATTTCCGAAAATTCCCAATTGTTGCTTATGTGAGGGAGAAACTTGGCGTATTCTTTTTTATAGTCACCCCAGTTCACACCATGCATATTAGTAACGTAAAACTTTTTCAGCATTTGCCTCCAGGCGTGATCAAAAATGTAGGCCAGTTCTTCCTGTTTGAAGAGCTGCATTTCACCGTTGATCGCTATGGCCTCTTTCTTTCCCGATTCGGCATCTACGGAATTCGGCTTGCCATCGATTAGCAGAAAAAGTTTTTTGCCATCAGCGCTAAGGGAAAGCGAGCCCGCGTTGTCACCTAACTTGGTCAGGATTTTTGTTTCGCGCGTGCGCAGGTTGGTGGTCCATAAATCCACGCCTTTTTCAATTCGAGCGAGGTAATATAGTTTTTCACCATCAAGGGAAACAATCGCATCACCCAATAAAGATGAATGGATAGTGAGCTTTGCTTTTCGATCTTCAAGTCCATTGAAATCAATGACTATATCCGATTTGTCAGTTGGCAGTTTACTCTTGTCGTCCACTTTGTCATCCTTCGCTTTGTCTTTATCTTTATCCTTATCCTTGTCTTCTCTTTCTTTAAGGAGTTTGTAATCAACTTCGCTTAACCTGAAGCGGTCGTAAGCATCTTGTGTGAAAAACATTCCGTATACGTCCCTGCTGGCGCCCCAGCTGCCGTGATTTTTCATGCCATCACGATCGCTGAACCACAACATCATTTTTCCCTTCATGGCCCAGCGTGCTCCTCCGTCATTGTAGCCGCTTTTTGTAAGATTGATCACTTCGCTGTTTCCTGCAGAGCTGACCATGCCCACCTCACCAATCCAGTGATTGTCCAGCAGAAAATTCACTAAAAACCATTTGCCATCCGGAGACCAGCTGTAGTATTGATCGCCATCACTATACGAATAGTTTTTGTCGCCAGGTAAAATGGTTCGAATGTTTTTAGTTGCGAGGTTGACGACACGCAATGTGGTGCGGTTCTCAAGATAAGCTACTTCCTTTCCATCAGGAGAAAACTCAGGCTGGAACTCTTCTGCGTCTGTAGCCACCACGGGTTCTTCTTTCAAAACTGTAGAGGCATAGAAATAAGGTTCTTCTTTTCTGACGATGGATGTTTTATATACATTCCAACTGTTATTGCGTTCACCTGCATAGACAAGGTTTTTCCCGTCTTTGCTGAAATTTACACTTCGCTCTTGTTCTGGCGTGTTGGTGATTCGCTTAGTAGCCCCACCTTCAACCGATGTGACAAAAATTTCACCGCGCACTACAAACGCAACTTCCTTGCCGTTGGGGGAAACAGCTAATTCCGTTGCCCCGCTGTTTACAGGTATGTTTTCATAAGGATTTAATTTCCCTTCGGTTTGAATTTTAATGTCCACTTTTTTAGCCTGCTCTCCGGGGCGGAGTGTATAGATTTCACCATCGTATGAAAAGCAAAGTGTTCCATTGGATGCCATGGATAGAAAGCGCACCGGGTGTTTTTTGAAATCAGTCACCTGGGTTTTCTCCTTCGTTCCCTTCAAGCTGAGACGATGGATGTTAAACGATCCGCTTTCTTCGGAGAGGTAGTACATAAAATTTTCCTGCGCATCGATCACGGGATTACGATCCTCGCCAGCAAACGTAGTGAGTTGAGTATGTGTACCATTTTTCGCATCATACACCCAGAGGTCTCGGGCGATTGATGATAAATGATGTTTACGCCATGGGTCTTCGTAGCCCTTGCGATCCTGATAATAAATTTTGGTGGCACTCGCGTTGTAGATGGCTGCTTCCGAAGGTGTTGTGAGAACCATACTGTTGCGGCCACCAATTATTGGCACACTATACAACTCCGGCATGGCACGATTGGGGAAATCAGCATACGAATCCAAATCGGTGCGCGTGGAATTGAATAAAAGATTTTTTCCGTCGGGCGAAACAGAAACCGGAAAATCATTCGAGGAATGAAAAGTTAATCGCGCGGGCATTCCACCGATAGCTGAAATAGTGAACACATCGAAGTTTCCAAACCGATCTGAAGCAAACGCAATGGTCTTACCATCGGGTAACCATACGGGCATAAAATCGTGAGCGGGATGAACAGTGATGGCCGAGGCTTTGCCTCCATTGATGCCAACGGTATACAAATCACCCTGGTAAGTGAATGCAATTTGTGAACCATCGGGAGAGATGGACGGGTAGCGAAGCCACAACGGATTTTGCGCGAAAGCCGTTGTGCAAACTAACGTCAGGAGTATAAGTGTGAATTTCATTGGGAAGAATTATTGTTTATTTGAAATTAAACGAAATTCCTCAGCAATAGGAATGGAATTTTTTGACGAGCGCTGTGTTCGCAAGTGATCACCGAGCACAAACCAATTTTTCACAACTTCCATTTGTATTAACCCCTTTTACGTGGGAAAGAGCACATGTTTTTTTACACGAATGGCTTGGTTGAGGTGCCGATGCTCGTGTTGTGCCTAAAGCTCAATGCATCGTTGAGGCTGCAAGAAATAGGACCAAATTGAAGTGACGCAATAAATTTTCAGAATGACGCTTTGCAAACTGCAGAGCACGTGGCCAAATTCATTTCATTCATAGGCAAAGAAAAAGCCAGGTTTTGTGACCTGGCTCTAATTTTCTTGCGGAAGTAGCTCTAAACTCTTGCCTCAACGGAATTCATCACCTTAGTCTGCACTTGAATTGACTCGTGGTGTATCAATTTCAACAGATCTGTTGTGAATTCTTCACTCAAACCCATTGCCTTGCAGAGTGCAACACGGGTTTTAATGATTTCTTCCCAACGACTTACTTGCAGGATAGTCACATTGTTTTCTTTTTTATACTGACCGATTTTCTCTGAGACTTTCATTCGTTGTGCAAACTTCTGCATGATCTCGTCATCGATATGGTCGATTTGCTCGCGCAAGAGACTCAAAGTGTCTTTGAAAGTCTTGTTTTCACTCGAAACGCTACGGACTACCAGCTCGCTGATGATTTTTCCAAGTACGGCTGGAGTCACTTGTTGTTTGGCGTCACTCCAGGCTGCATCCGGATTGATATGACTTTCAATCATCAAACCGGCCATGTCGAGATCAAGGGCTTTCTGAGAAATGAATGCGATCAGATCACGGTTACCACTGATGTGACTTGGATCGCAGATGATTTCCAGTCCGGGAATTCTTGTCTTCAGTTCGATAGCAAGATCCCACATGGGTAGATTTCTGAACGGCCCTTTTTCGAAAGAAGAGAATCCGCGGTGAATGGCGGCCATTGTTTTGATGCCTGCCTTATTCAGGCGTTCGAGTGCTCCGATCCAAAGTTCGAGGTCGGGGTTCACGGGGTTCTTCACCATCACAGGAATGTCAACACCTTTAAGAGAATCAGCTATTTCCTGAACCGAGAAAGGATTTACAGTTGTGCGAGCGCCAACCCAGAGGATGTCAACGCCTGCTTTCAAGCACGCCTCAACGTGCGCTGCGTTAGCCACCTCCGTAGTAACAGGCAACCCCGTTTCTTTTTTAGCATTCATCAGCCATTGAAGTCCGATATCTCCAGCCCCCTCGTATTGGCCGGGGCGTGTGCGCGGCTTCCAGATGCCTGCGCGAAGTGCATGGATTTTTCCGGTTGCAGCGATTTGTTTTGCCGTGGCAATAGTTTGTTCTTCCGTTTCTGCACTGCAAGGTCCGCTGATGATGATAGGTTTATTTACTTTGAGAAAACCCGCGATTGATTCCAGTTTCATTTTGGTAATTTTTATTTCGTTTTATTTCAATTTTATTAACTCTTCAATATTCGTTTAATGTCATTTGCTTTAGTCATGATCTTGTGCAGCTCTTTGCCGTCTTTCTTTTGCAAATAGTATTGAAATTTCTGCAAGTGCATGATGTATTCTAACAAAGCCTGGCTGAGGTATTCCGCATTTTGTTCGAAGATAGGAGTCCACATTTCGGGCGAGCTTTTAGCCAAACGCACAGTTGATGCAAAACCGCTGCCCGCCAGATCAAAAATATTCTTCTCGTCTTTTTCAATGTCGAGCACAGTTTGCCCGAGTAAAAATGAGCTCACGTGAGAAAGATGCGAGACATACGCTACGTGCTTGTCGTGTTCCTCCGGCTCCATGAAAATAGTGTTCATCCCTAATGTGTTGAAAACCTTTTCGGCAACTGACAACGCTTGCGGAGACGACTTTTCACGTTCACAGATAATGTTCGTCTTCTTTTCGAACAATCCATTGAATGCGGCCTCTGGACCGGAGAATTCCGTACCGGCAATCGGATGTGCTGCCACAAACTGACTTCTTTTGGCATGACCTGCCACTGAATGGCAAATCATTTTTTTAGTGGAACCCGCATCAATTACCACAGCACTTTTACTTATCGCATCCATCACAGAAGGCAGAAAAGCGCAGATCGCATTTACCGGGATAGCGAGAATTATCAAATCCGACTTGGAAAGCGCTTCATTCTCAGGTAATATTTCATCGACCAGTTGAAGGTCAATTGCCTTTTTTATGTTCGTAGGATTCTGATCAATGCCGATGAGCCTGGTTGCCAGGCGGGCCTTCCGTAAATCCAAGGCAATTGATCCCCCGATCAAACCAAGGCCTATTATCGTTACTTTCATTTGCTCGCGGTTAATTGTTTCTTATTGGCTACCGATTCTTTCCATTTTACTATTCGCTGCAGTGCCTCGTTTAGTTTTTCTTCTGTCGCGCAAAGCGAAATCCTAATGAATCTTTTTCCGGTTTCGCCAAAAATGAACCCGGGCGTAATAAACACTTTCGTTCCATAAAGAATTTCATCGATCCATTTTTCTACGTCTGCTATTTGATCAGGTGCTTTAGCCCAAACAAACAAACCGGATTGCTTTGTTGCATAAGCGCAGTCGAGCTCGTCCAGAATTTTGCAGGCAGCCTGTTGTCTTTTTCGGTAAATCGAGTTTTGATTTTGAAACCAGTCATTTCCGCTTCTCAAAGCTTCCGTTGCTGCGTGCTGCAGTCCCAGGAACATTCCGGAATCCATATTGCTTTTTACACGCAACACGGCCTCGATGTATTCTTTCTTTCCTGCAACCCAACCAATGCGCCAGCCAGCCATGTTATGACTTTTGCTTAATGAGTTTAATTCAAGCGCCACCTCTTCGGCCCCTTCCACTGACAAAATACTCAGCGGGCTTTCGTTTAATATCAGGCTATAGGGATTATCATTCACGATCAGGAAATTGTTTTCCCGCGCCAGATCAACAAGCTCTTTTAACTCTGCTTTAGATGCAATCCTGCCAGTAGGCATATGAGGGAAGTTTACCCACATGATCTTTACTTTGGACAGATCTTTTTTCCGGAGCGTTGCGATATCAATTCCCCAGTTGAGTTTTTCACTCATTTCGTAAGTGACAATTTTAGCGCCAGTCAGTTTTGCTACGGAAGCATAGGTCGGATAACCCGGATCAGGAATCAAGACTTCATCACCTTCGTTTACAAATGCCATGCAGATGTGCATGATTCCTTCCTTCGATCCCATCAATGGAAGAATGTCAGTCTCAACGTTAAGCGAAACAGAATAGATTTTTTTGTAAAAATCTGCGATAGCTTGCCGCAATTGCGGAATGCCTTTGTAATTCTGATAGCCATGATTAGCAGGGCTCTTTGCAGAGGCGATCAAGGCATCAATGGCATTTTCTGACGGCATGAGGTCAGGGCTCCCGATCCCTAAGTTGATCACCCTTAATTCCGGAGAATCCAGCGATCGCACTTCCGCGAGTTTTTTGCTGAAGTAATACTCCTCTACTTCCTGGATTCGTTTAGCTGGTTGAATCATAATTGTTTCTACTTGTATTCGATTTTTCCTTTTTTGTACTCTCCAAGTACACTCAAATTGTGCGTGTGCTTTTCTACCAGCTTCAGTGCGTGATCGTATTTTTTACGTTCGCTCCATTCCACATCTACGTGGATCGAATATTCACTTGGTTTGCCTATTACCGGTATTGATTGAATCTTGCTCAGGTTGATTTCATTGTTTTTAAAAACCATAAGAACATCTGCCAGGCTACCAACCTCATTCATTACCTCAAAGCATAAGGAAGCTTTGTCGCTCTCGGGTTTTGTTTCGCTTCCGCGTGATAAAATCAGGAATCGGGTAAAATTCTTTTTATGCGTTTCAATTCTTCTTCCTAAAATTTCCAGCCCGAATTTTTTGGCAGCAAATTCATTGGCGATGGCAGCCGTAGCTTTCAATTTTTTCTCCGCTACTTTCCTGGCGGAAATCGCGGTGTCGTCACTTTCACGAAATTCTACACCATTCAACTTGTGAAGGAAGTCGTAGCATTGACGGATCGCCATGGGGTGGCTCTCAACAGTTTTGATCTCCTCCAGTTTAACACCAGGGTAAGCGAGTAAATGCAAGTGGATGGGAAGGTAAATTTCCCCTACAATTGAGAACCGGTATTCCTGGAGTAGGAAATAGTTGGGAAGGATGCTCCCGGCAATTGTGTTCTCGATCGCCATGATGGCGAAGTCGCACTCTTTTTTCTTTAACGACTCGCAGAGCTTGTGGAACGTCAGGCATTCTACCGGCTCAATCGACTCATTAAAATAGGTCCGCGCTGCTACTTCGTGAAAGCAAGTGGAGATGCCCTGGATCGCGATTTTCAAATTCTTCATAAAATGAAGAGTCCCGGTTTTGCCGGGACTCTTTTGATATTTTCGTTTTGTTTGTTTCAGTTTTGCAAAGCGATTTTACCTCAAGTCCCGGTGGGATTGATAATAGTAAAAACCAAAATAAAATCGCTTGTTGTTATTCATTGGCTCAAATAAAAAGGAAAATTCTTTCCCAGACAAACGAAAAAGGTTGGCATATCTAAAAAAAATTCAGCTAACACCCGTTCGAGGGGAGCAATTTTGAGATCGCCATTACTGTATTCGCAGTAACCAGCATCAGGTATCCCGCATCTGGTTACATTTGCAGCTTCAAATCACCCCATTTTCATGAGCCAGAAAAAGATCACCCGCGCACTGATTTCAGTTTACTATAAAGACGGACTTGAACCTATTGTCCATCAACTAGCCAAGAATAATGTTGAGTTCGTCTCCACCGGTGGCACCCAGGAGTTCATCGAGAAGCTGGGCTACAAAGTGATTCCTGTTGAGCAGCTGACGGGATACCCTTCTATTTTTGGTGGACGGGTAAAGACGCTGCATCCTGCCGTATTTGGGGGAATCCTTTTCAGACGCGATGATGCCGGAGATTTGAAGCAAGCAGCAGAATTCAAAATCGCCCCGATCGACCTGGTAATTGTTGATTTGTATCCCTTTGAAGAAACGGTGTCCAAAGGTGGAAGTGAAGATGATATTATTGAGAAGATAGACATCGGAGGAATTTCGCTTATTCGTGGCGCTGCGAAAAACTTCAATGATGTGCTGATCGTCTCATCACGTAATCAATATGGAGAAGTGTTAAAGTTACTGAAAAATAAAAATTCGTCTACTGAGTTATCCGATCGTAAAAAATTTGCCGCAAGGGCATTTGATGTGACATCTCATTACGACTCCGCAATCTTCAACTACTTCAATCGCGAACAGAATATTGAGAGCTTTAAGTCGAGTTTCCAAAATGGAAAAACATTGCGCTACGGAGAAAATCCACATCAAAAAGGAATCTACTTTGGCGATCTTGAGGGCCTGTTCGAACAATTGAACGGCAAGGAGCTTTCATACAACAATCTCGTAGATGTTGATGCAGCTGTAAACCTTGTAAAGGAATTTGAAGGCGAGACTGCTTTCGTCATTATCAAGCACACCAACGCTTGCGGGGCGGCCACAGGCTCATCCGTCAAAGAAGCCTATCAGAAAGCTTTCCAGGCAGACACTATTTCTGCTTTTGGTGGTGTGCTGGCTTGTAGCCGCAAGATTGATCTTGCTGCTGCTGAAGAAATGAATAAACTCTTTTTTGAGATCCTGGTAGCTCCGGATTATGAGCCTGCGGCTTTGGAACTACTGAAATCAAAAAAGAACAGGATTATTCTTAAACAGAAACAGGGACTTACCGCTACGAAGCAGTTCAAGAGCTTACTCAATGGTGTGATCGAACAGGACCTGGACCTCCATACTGACTCAAAAGCAGATTTGAAGACTATGACTAAGCGAGCTCCTTCAACGGAAGAGGTAAATGCACTCCTTTTCGCGAGCAAAATCTGCAAGCATACAAAATCAAACACCATCATCTTAGCTGTAGACGGCCAAATGCTATCCAGCGGGGTTGGACAGACCAGCAGAGTGGATGCATTGAAGCAGGCAATTGAGAAGGCAAAAAGCTTCGGCTTTGATCTGAAAAACGCGGTGATGGCGTCAGATGCTTTCTTCCCCTTCCCCGACTGCGTTGAGATTGCCCATCAGCAAGGTATTGCAGCGGTAATTCAGCCGGGAGGCTCCATCAAAGACCAGGACTCTGTTGACTTTTGCGATAAACATTACATGGCTATGGTGTTCACCGGCTACAGGCATTTTAAACATTGAGTCTTTTTTTCATAGAGATCAATTATTCTTTAATTTCACCACTTAAATCTACCTGAGAGGAAGACTACATGGGACTTTTTGATTTCTTCACCAGCGACATTGCCATTGATTTAGGCACCGCTAACACACTCATCATCTACAAAGACAAAGTCGTTGTTGACGAACCGAGTATCATTGCCATTGATAAGAACTCAAATCGCGTGCTGGCGATCGGTCGCGATGCCATGCAGATGCATGAAAAGACCCACGACAACATCAAGACCATCCGTCCGCTGAAAGAAGGCGTGATAGCTGACTTCCATGCAGCTGAAATGATGATCCGCGGCATGATCAAAATGATCGATACGGGCCGCAGGTTTTTCCCACCCTCATTGCGAATGGTGATTTGTATTCCTTCGGCGATTACGGAAGTGGAGAAACGCGCTGTTCGCGACTCTGCAGAGCACGCCAACGCGAAGGAAGTGTACATGATTTATGAACCCATTGCCGCTGCCATTGGTACAGGTATAGATATTGAGCAGCCGATCGGTAACATGGTGGTCGACATCGGTGGAGGAACCACTGACATTGCCGTGATTGCTCTTTCGGGAATTGTGTGTGACCAATCTATCCGGATTGCCGGAGATACGTTCAATCGTGATATTCTTGATTACATGCGCAGACAACATAACCTGTTGATCGGTGAGCGATCTGCTGAGCGTGTAAAAATTGAAGTGGGTTCGGCTATGACCGAGCTGGATGACGGGCCGGAGGATTACGAAATCCGAGGACGCGACCTGATGACGGGTATCCCGAAGACTATAAAAATCTCTTATTCAGAAATCGCTTTTGCGTTGGATAAATCAGTTTCCAAACTGGAAGAAGCGGTACTGAAAGCATTGGAGATGTCACCTCCGGAGTTGTCTGCCGATATCTACGAGCGTGGCATTTACCTGACGGGTGGCGGTGCGTTGCTCAGAGGTCTGGACAAGCGACTTGCGTTGCGTACAAAATTGCCCATCCACGTAGCCGAAGATCCGCTTCGTGCTGTGGTGCGTGGCACCGGTGCGGCTCTCAAGAACCTCGACATGTACCGTAAAGTGCTTATGACATGATGAATGGAAAGGCTCTTTAATTTTCTCTATTCGTATAGGGCTTTCTTCACATTTTTATTGCTGGAATTTTTTTGCTCCTGGCTGATCGTTGCTAACAATCAGTACCAGAGCACGCGCTATTTTAATACTTCCAACAGCATGATCGCCAGGATCAATGCTACCTCTCAAAGTATCCGTGAATATTTTGGACTGACCGGCATCAACCGGGTTTTGTCGCAGGAAAATGCAATGCTTCGAAATCAACTGGAGCAGCGTGATCAGTTGCTACATGTATATGGCCTGAACGTGAAGGACTCTGCAACGGCCAGGAGGTATGATTATGTGAGCGCCAAGGTGATCAACAACACAACCAAATTTTATAAGAATTTTATAACTATCGATCGTGGCGAAGACGCAGGTATCCAGCCTGGCATGGCGGTGATCAACTCTTTGGGAGTTGTGGGGAAAGTCAAGTCTGTTTCAACTCACTATGCAGTTCTGATTTCCCTACTCAATATTGACGAGCAAGTCTCCAGCCTGATCAAACGTTCCGGTCACTTCGGTACGGTGCAGTACGAGGGTACAGATCCATCTTCGGTAAGCCTGAAATACATTCCCCGGCATGTGAAATTACAAGTGGGTGATTCGATCGTTACATCAGGCTACAACGCTATTTTTCCTCCGGGAATTTTTATAGGCAAGATCAAAGAGTTCCGGTTGCCGGAAGAAGCTCCATTTTATGAAATCAAGATTGAACTGGGGCAGGATTTTTCGAAACTAGCTTTTGTGGAAATCATTAAGGCACGTTTGAAAAACGAAAGAGACTCTCTGGAACAAGCAACAATAGGCGAGCGATGATGCGATCTTCCGTCATATATTTTATCCTGTTCTTTGTCTATGTGATAGCACAGGCTTTCTTTAAAAATCTGGTGCTTTTCAACACAGCCTTCTGTTTCGTGTATGTCGCCTTTATTTTATTGATGCCTATTGAAACCAACAACCTTGTATTAATGATTGCTGGTTTCGCTATAGGCTTTACCATTGATATTTTTTATGATAGCCTGGGCATGCACGCATTTACGATGGTACTGATTGCCTACATCCGGAATTACTGGCTTGGAATTATTACCCCTCAGGGTGGTTATGACGCGGGCGCCCTCCCCAATGTGCCCGCACATGGGTTGCAGTGGTTTTTGGTCTATACGCTGCCTTTGGTCTTTGTACATCATTTAATTTTGTTTTTGGTAGAGGCATCGGGAACTTTGTTCTGGTATTCGATGATTAAAACGATCAATAGCCTGTTGTTTACCATGACAATCATTGTGCTATTGCAATACCTGGTGCCGCAACGCAGCCGCATATGAACGAGGGGAGAAAAGAAGTATTTCAGGTGGTTTTTGTGCTGGTGGGGTTGGTCTTCATCGTAAAACTGTTTTTCGTGCAGGTGGTCAATAACCGCTATGCCGAACTTGCCAACAGCAATTCCATTTTACGCCAGGTGGAATATCCTTTCCGCGGTTTGATCTATGATCGCAATGGAAAACTCATTGTTTATAATACTCCCGAATATGATCTGGAGGTAACAGTCAATGACATCCGGAATTTTGATTCTGCCAGTTTTTGCAGTGTCTTTGGATTGACAAGACAGGAGTTGCGTAGCAAGTTCAGGGAACTGAAAGCAAAGAAAAAGGAGTATTCAGCTGTGAAGCCAATGTTGTTCATCGACAGACTGTCGAACGAAGACGTTGCCAAGCTTCAAGATCATCTGGATGAATTTCCCGGATTTAGTATTCAAGCACGAACAACGAGAGCATACTCCACTCCGGGGTTAGCGAATGCACTGGGTTATGTAAGTGAGATCAGCAAAGAGGCATTGAAAAAAGATGCCAGTGGCATATATCACCAAGGTGATTACATAGGGCAAAGCGGAATTGAATTATTCTATGAAGAACAATTGCGCGGAAAGCGCGGATTGCGGTTCAAGCTGCGTGATGTAAAGGGGATAGAAAAAGGAGCCTTCAATGAAGGAAAATATGACACACTTTCGGTGCCAGGGCAGGATTTAACTTCAAGTATCGATCTGGACTTGCAGATGTATGCGGAGAAGCTGATGAAAGGGAAGGCGGGCAGTATTGTAGCCATTGAGCCTGAGACAGGTGAGATCCTGACTTTGGTTTCCGGCCCATCGTATGATCCGAATTTACTGACTGGAAAAAAATACAGCTCGAACTTCAAGACCATCAGCAGCGATTCAATGAAGCCCTTGTTTAATCGTCCGTTGATGGCGCAATACCGTCCGGGATCGATTTTTAAAATCGTACAGGCGCTTACTGCTTTACAGGAAAAGGTGATTGTGCCGGAGACCCGGATTTATTGCGATCGCGATATCATCGCATGCCATGGTGATCACACAAATGAAGATTTGCGTGGCGCCATTGCCAACTCGTGCAATCCGTATTTTTATAACGTGCTTCGCAGAATGTTGAATCAAAACAAGTCCACCGATCCGTTTCAGGATACCAGAATTGGCCTCGCGGAATGGGACAAGCACATCAATAGCTTCGGATTTGGAAGCCGGCTTGGAATTGATTTGCCAAACGAAAAAGACGGGTTGATACCAACGCCAAAGTATTACGATGCTGCTTACAAGAACAAGCCTTGGAAATTTTCTAACATTTATTCATTAGCTATTGGGGAAGGGGAGAACCTTGTGGTGCCATTGCAGATGGCCAACTTCGCAGCTACTGTTGCCAACCGTGGCTATTATTTTGTGCCGCACCTTGTAAAAGCGATAGGCAAGGAAGGAAAGCCATTACCTCAATACTCCGAGCGCCATTACACTACCGTAGACTCTGCTTATTTTAAAGTGGCTGTTGATGCTATGCAGCAAGTGGTGGATTATGGCACCGGCCAATGGTATGCAAAACTTCCTGACATTGTAGTCTGCGGAAAAACAGGTACCGTACAAAACGAGCCCTATCCTGATCATTCTGTATTCATCGCTTTTGCGCCTCGTGAGCATCCGAAGATTGCGATTTCAGTCTATGTGGAAAATGGGGGAACGGGAGCGCGTGCAGGAGCGAGCATCGCCAGTCTGCTGATCGAACAATATCTCTTCAAAAAAACCCGCAGGCAGTACATGGAAGATTATGTACTGGCCGGAAAATTCCTTGATTGATGAGGCGTGATGATGACATATCGGGCAAGATCGACTGGACAACAGTAATGATGTTCCTTGCGCTGATGGCGTTGGGGTGGCTTAATATTTTTGCTGCGGTCTATAATGGGGAAGCAAATCAGTCCATTTTTGATTTATCACTCAATCCGGGCCGCCAGCTCCTGTTTATTGCGGCTGCACTCATCATCGCTTTTGCAATTACCATTATTGACATGCGTTTTTACGAAACGTTTGCATATGTTTTTTACGGCATCATTATTCTGATTCTCCTGGTGATGCCAATTGTTGGTAAAGAGGTAGGTGGCAACAGGGCGTGGATCGGAATCGGTTCATTTGGAGTGCAACCATCGGAGTTTGCAAAATTTATTACGGCACTGGCAGTCGGTAAATACATAGGGTCTGTTGGATTCCGAATGGATAGTCTTCGGAACCAGGCGATTTTATTTGTGATCATTGGCATTCCAATGGGCTTGATCCTGCTTCAGAAGGACACGGGTACAGCACTCGTTTTTACTTCATTTGTACTTGTCTTCTTCCGTGAAGGGATGTCACCATTTCTGCTGGTAGTAGGAATTTGTGCGGCCACTATTTTCATATTGACACTGTTGGTGCCAAATCCACTTTACCTTCATATAGGAGTGGGAGTGATCCTGTTAGGATTGATTCTTACCGAGCGTAAGAAGAAATTCAAGAGAATTGTGCTACTGACCTTTGGGGCAATTATGATCAGCGGTGTGATCACCAGTGTTGATTACATCGTTAAAGATGTGCTTAAGCCGCACCAGCAAAACCGGGTGAAAGCGTTAATTAACCCGGATGCAGATCCGCTGGGTTATGGATGGAATGTTACTCAATCCAAAATTGCGATCGGCAGCGGTGGTTTTTTTGGTAAAGGTTTTTTGAAAGGAACACAAACCAAATTCGATTTTGTGCCTGAGCAAAGCACCGATTTTATTTTTTGTACGATCGGAGAAGAGCACGGCTGGATTGGAAGCGTTGCCGTTATCGTTTTGTATGTTGCGTTTTTACTGCGTGTTGCCTTTTTGGCGGAGCGCCAGAAGAACAGGTTTGCAAGAGCGTATGGATACAGTGTTGCCTGTATTTTCTTTTTTCACTTTGCGGTTAATATTGGAATGACTGTAGGATTGTTTCCGGTCATCGGAATTCCACTTCCATTTTTTAGCTATGGAGGTTCTGCCCTCTGGGGGTTCACCGTTTTACTTTTTATTCTTCTGAAACTGGATGCGCAGCGTGGACACGTGCTTCAGCGCATTTGATTATTTACGGCTTCCGTAAAAGAAAGTCAGGAATACGGTAGGGTATACCGCATAATTCTCTGCTGATTTCACATTGGGTGGTGGAGGATTGCCAGTGACAGGTTGAACGGCCATCAACTCGACTTTTTTGAAATAGGAGTCAAGTAAAAAACCGGCCTCAAATCCGGTAACATTACTTTTGCTCGTTCCGATCTCAAAATTCAGAGCAATCTTCAGGTTGCCTCCCATTTGAATTTTTGAATCGCCTATACCCTGAAATAAACTCCCGGTACCCTGGATGTCATTGTAAGGCTGTGTTCCATCATAAGCAACATTGTACGAATAGAATGAATTGTTGTCACTGATTTGAACGTAGTAAGGAGCAACAATTCCAATCGATGGGCCTGCTGCGAATACAGCTTTTACTTCTACGCCTTGTTGAGGTCCTTTTGTAAACAAGATTATGTCACGCCCGTATTGCAAGCGAAGCGCGTACAGGTAATGAGTTTTCCCGTAAATAAAATAATTGCCACTGGAGGCAGCCTGAACTCTCACCTCATGAGGGTTTTTCACATTCATGATTTCCAGGCCATAGGTCTCAAACATTTTCTTGTTTATCCGCTTGGCAGTCTTTAACGTAAAACCACCAATCAGTCCACCGGATGAATTTTTATTGATTCCCCAGTTAAACTCAGAATTATAGTCATAGCTGTCCTGCGTCTGAGCCATTGACGAGCTAACGACTGATGAAAATAAAGCCAGGAAGATAAATTTGGATACTTGCTTCACAACGCCTTCGAATATTCTCAAATTTAAGGCAGAATAATTAACGAAAAAAACTAAACCTTAGTTTATACCCCATGGATACTGTGATGGCTACCGTAGAATACGTTGGAGATTTGCGTACAAAAGGCGTTCATTTGAAATCGGGCAATACCTATACCACCGATGCCCCCACCGATAATCAGGGCAAGGGAGAGGCTTTTAGTCCCACGGATCTGGTCAGTGCTGCCTTAAGCAGTTGCATGATGACCATTATGGGACAAGTAGCCCTTCGCGAAGGCGTTGATATGAAAGGACTGAAAACGGAGATCGTAAAAATAATGGCCTCCAACCCTCGAAAGATCGCTGAGATAAAAGTCACCTTTAGTCACGCTGGTTTGCAGGCTACGGAAGTACAGAAGCAAAAATTGATGAATGCTGCACGCACATGTCCTGTAGCGCTGAGCCTGGCGGACAGTGTCAAGCAAACCGTGACCTTCAACTGGTAAGCACCACTTTCTTTATTTCACTGTAATCAATGCCGAGGTGAGACTGCACAAGCACAGGCTTGGCGTCTTTCACCACAAGCACTTGTGGTGATTGATGTTCTACATCAAAGGATTGAGCGATTTTATTTGAAATCGCACGGAAAGCGAGAAGATCAAGATAGTATCTTTTGATCGGGGTTTCTGCCTGATTCCAGTTTCTTTCAAGCCGGTTTAATGCAGTGGCACTGATTGAGCATCGGGTACTATACTTAAAAATAAGTACCGGTTGGTTTTTAGATTCTTCACGGATAAGTTGAAGTTGGTCTTCGTTCGTCAGCGGAATCCAGTTCTTGTCAGTCATAAAGATCTTTCCACAGTTCGCGCTCTTTCTTGTCATACCGCGGCCGGTGTTGTCTCTCTTTTACAGAGGCAGGCTGCGTGCTGTTTTTTCGGAAGAGCTTCGCCCATTTCAACTTGAGATTCATCAAAAAAGTTCGCTCGCCTTTCACGTTGTCACGGAAGCTGTGGGCAAACTGTGCGTCAGGATGCAGGTTGTTTCCATGGGGCTTACTCATCTTCATATTTCCCTGGAAGTCTTTCATTCGTGCGTTTGCTTTTCCGGGCGCCATCACCATTAGTGCACCTTTTTTTGCAGTTGGACTGTGTACATATTTTTTCATCGGTATACGTCCTGCAAACAGATTTCCTTTTTCAAATGTTTTTTTCCACAACACCTGGATGCGACTGCTGTACTCAATCGCTTTTAGCGAATTTTTACCTGCAGATTCTCCTTTCAAAGCATCTTTTGAACTCTTTTTATTGTGTTCATATGTCTTTGCTTTCGTTCTTATTTGCAAGCCTCCCACTGCATACACAGACTTTCCGGGGCTTAGTTTTTTCAATGCATTTTCGTTCGCATTTTCATTGCGCACATATCGTGCGCTTTTCGCCTTGATCTGAAGGCCGCCAACGGCATAGGTCGATTTGCCTGGAGACTGTTTTTTCAAAGCGTCTTCGTGTGAATTTTTATTGCGTTCGTAGCCTGTACTTTTGGTTTTGATCTGTAGCCCACCAACCGCATAAACAGACTTGCCCGGTGCCTGTTTCTTCAGGGCGCCTTCTTTAGAATTCGGATTGTGAACGTAGTTTTTCTGCTTCTTATCACCGGTAGAAGTACCCACCTTCATTGCGGATGGTGCATAAGATTTACCTTGAATGGGTTTGTTATTGTTGTTCCAGAGATTGCGACTTACACTTCCACCACCTTTCAGCGGTCGGGTTGCTTTCATAGTTCCCTGATAAACATCTACAAAACGACTGCCAGCTCCGGGGCCTTTTACCAGGACTGGTTGACCGCCATTGTTTCTTGGACGCCCACTGATGCTACCACCACCTTTAAGAGGTCGCTGTGTTTTGATATTTCCTTGATATATATCTGCAAATCTGCCACCAATGCCGGGGCCTTTTACCTGAACTGGTTGCCCTCCATTGTTTCGGCTTCGTCCGCTAATACTGCCCCCACCTTTGAGTGGCCTTTGGGCTTTGATGTTACCCTGATATATATCTGCAAAGCGCCCACCGATACCTGGCCCTTTCACCTGAACTGGTTGCCCTCCATTGTTTCGGCTTCGCCCGCTAATACTGCCCCCGCCTTTGAGTGGTCTTTGAGCTTTGATGTTACCCTGATAAATGTCTGCAAAGCGCCCACCGATGCCTGGACCCTTCACCTGAATTGGCTGCCCTCCATTGTTTCTGCTCCGGCCGCTAATACTTCCACCGCCTTTGAGTGGCCTCTGGGCTTTGATGTTGCCCTTATAAATATCTGCAAAGCGGCCACCAATACCCGGCCCTTTCACCTGAACAGGCTGTCCTCCATTGTTTCTGCTTCGTCCGCTAATACTTCCACCACCTTTGAGCGGCCGTTGGCTTTTGATGTTGCCCTGATAAATATCAGCAAAGCGGCCACCGATACCTGGGCCTTTCACCTGAACCGGTTGCCCTCCATTGTTTCTCGCTCGCCCGCTGATGCTTCCGCCACCTTTGAGTGGTCTTTGACTTTTGATATTGCCTTTGTAAAGGTCAACAAAGCGGCCACCGATGCCTGGACCTTTCACTTGAACGGGTTGCCCTCCATTGTTTCTTCCCCGCCCACTGATACTGCCACCACCCTTCAGCGGCCGCTGGCCTTTGCTGTTGCCTTGGAATAAGTCTACGCGTCCACCAATGCCTGGCCCTTTTACCTGAACAGGCTGGCCACCGTTATTTCTTTTTCTTCCGCTAACACTGCCTCCGCCCTTGAGTGGCTTCTGCCCTTTCAGATCTCCGGAGTAGTAATAACCATTGAGGCTTAGTGTTTTTCGTCCTTTCATAAAGCCCTGGTATCTCGCTACGAATCTTGCTCCTCTTCCAGCGGACTTACCATTAATAGGTTTGCTTCTTCTAAAACCTTGCGAAGCAGACTGGCCACCGGTCAGTGTTTTTTTTCCGGTAAATTTTCCAAGGAACCTTTGGAATCCGGATGCACCAAGTCCAGGTGCTTTTACTGGAATTGCCTTCTGAATTCTCCCTGAAGATGAACGGGATGAATACCCACTTCCGCGAAGTTTTCCCCTTCCATTCTTCCCGGAGATAGAGAGTTTTCTTGGATCGAAAAACCGACCTGCTACCTGATTGTTTTTGGGAGGGTTGCTTCTAAGCGCATTTCCTGAAACATTCCCCCTCCAGGATTTTTCTTTACGGCTTCGTGATGTAAAACGGTTGCCGAATGTTCCCCGAAAGGGCTGATCACCCGGTTTTTTCCTTCTAACCTTATAAACTTCTTGTGCAGGAATTACCCCAATTCCTGGCGTGTGAAAGTTCTTGGTTCTTAATGTCCTTCCGGTAATGTCGGTTGTCACCGGTCGCTCACCTTTCCTGAACTTTCCCCAGTAGACATTTTTTCTTCCACGGGTAACGAAAGAACGTGAAGCGGTTCGGCCACCTACAGTTCGCTTACTTCCGGTTGGCCTTGGCTTCGTTCTCATGGAAGCCGCTTTCGACAATGCTTTTCTATTGGAATAAGCACGCTGATTATTTCTTGGACGAGGTGAAGGGTTGCTTACGAAGCGGTAATCATTCGGGTAAACATTGTTGCGCGAGCGTGATGCGGAAGACGAACGGATTTTCCTGTTGCCCCCTCCGGGCTGCTTGTAAGAACGATCTCCTGACCTCGGACTGTTGCCAACTGAGCTTGTCTGAGCTTTAACAAACTTGTCTCCTTTAGGTTTGCGGTTAGCATTGATCGGAGCAACAACTTCAATAGCTCGTCTTGCAGATGATTTATTTTTTGTCCGGATCCGTCTCCGTCCGGAAATGTCGCGGGTGTAGGCTTTGTCCCCACCCTTCTTTTTTGACTTAAGTTTTGGGAGCCGGAAAATGGATTTTTGTCCTGAAGCAGGCTTGTCACCCTTTGTATTTTGAGCAAAGACTTCCCCTGATAAAAAGCAGAACAAGGCCACGGCAATGAGCGCAATGACTTTTGTTGGCTTCGCAGGATGGAGATGCTTTGTCAAGGTATTACTTAAACAGGCTAAGATAGAAAAAATTGTGCGGACTATTTCAGAATGAGCGCTTTAGCCCTGCCTGACATTCTTTTGAAACCACTCTTTCTCGGAATTTGCTTCATGGTCAAACTTGACCTTGTCTTCAATTTTTTGCCTGGCACGCTCCATTGCTTTAGCTACCATGGCGTGTTCCACTGGCTCCTCGTCTTTCATCCCCATCTTGTCCATGATCGAAATGATTTGAGACGCACCAAAGATTTCAAAAGAAGGCTCGTCAAGGGATGAAAAGAAAGTAACGGGAAGCGGTAATTGAATGACACTGAATTGGTCAAGTATTCTGTTCTCTTTGGATGGAAGGGGATAGTGCCCGAAGAAAAAGAGATGCACTTTCGATTTTTTCAATAATCGAGTGAGAAAATCGATCGCTTCGGAGGGCTTGATAAATTTCCAGTTTAAAACATATACGACCTGTGATTGATGCCAAGCTTCGTCAGTGTTTGTCGGGTCAACCAGAAAGTAGGGCACTTGGTTGGATGAGAGAAACTGGACGATTTTTTCCTGGCCTTCCGGAAATTGGGATGCAATTACGGGTGCTTCATTTTGGGTAATGAGTTGCAGTGCGTCCGTGACCATTCCCTTCAAACAAAAAGCAGAGGACTTCCAAACTTTGTCAGAATATTTCGGCTTTGAGGACGAAAAGAAGCCCATTCGGATTGGGTTTAAAATCAGAACTTTAAGAGCTCTTCTATTTTGTTTTTCAATCTTCCTTTTGGTAGAAAATTATTCTCCAAAGTCGGGGCAAAAGGAATGGCTGTGTCAAGCGAAGCAACACGCATTACAGGAGCATCGAGATGGTGGAAACAATTTTCACTGATCCATGCCGCAATTTCTCCGCCAATCCCACCGGTGAGTGTGTCTTCATGAAGAACGAGGACGCGATTAGTTTTCCTCACGGTCTGTTCAACCGCATCTTTATCCCATGGAAGCAACGTCCGCAGGTCCAGGACATCCGCGCTCACATCTTTCATTTCATTAAGAATCTCTTGCGCCCAATGAACGCCCATACCGTAAGTGATGATAGAAAGATCATTTCCTTCTGATATCAATTTTGCTTTACCAATCTCAATAGTGTAGTAGTCATCCGGGATAACATCTTTCACTGATCGATACAATAATTTGTGCTCGAAATACATGTAGGGGTTCGGATCTTCGAGTGCCGCACACAGTAATCCTTTAGCATCGTATGGATTGGACGGGTACACGATTTTCAATCCTGGAGTATGGAAGAACCACGCCTCATTGCTTTGGGAGTGAAAAGGTCCAGCTGCTGTACCGGCCCCGGTTGGCATACGCACGACCACATCGGCAGGTTGCCCCCAGCGCCAGTGGGCTTTCGCAAGGTTATTTACAATTTGATTGAAGCCTTCGGTCACAAAATCCGCGAACTGCATTTCTACCATCGCCTTCATTCCCTTCACTGAAAGCCCAAGACTGGTTCCAACAATTGCAGCCTCACACAGTGGTGTATTTCGCACGCGATCTTTACCAAACTGCTTTACAAAACCCTCAGTGATTTTAAATACCCCTCCGTAATCGGCAATGTCCTGGCCCATGAGCACAAGATTGTTGTACTTCTCCATACTTTGACGAAGACCGTCACTGATGGCATCGATAAAACGTTTTTCAGTTTTCTTTTCTGATTGTGGATTGACCACGACCTGATTGAAAGGAGCATATACATCGGAATACTCCAGTTCGGTGCTTGCCTCGGGATAAGTTTCCTCAAACGCGGTAGCCAATCCTTCTTCGATCTCCTTTTTGATTTTTTTACGAATACTGTCAATCGTCTTTTGGTCGATCACTTCTTCTTTCAGTAAATATTTTTCGTAGTTGTCGAGCGGATCTTTTTTAGCCCAGGTTTCCATGAGTTCCTTGGGCACATATTTTGTGCCGCTGGCCTCTTCGTGTCCGCGCATGCGAAAAGTGATACACTCAAGTAAGATGGGTCTTGGTTTTTTTCGAAGACTTTCAGCGAGCGTTTTTACAGTATCGTAGACTTCAAGGATATTGTTTCCGTCTACTTGTACACCCTCGATGCCATAGCCAATGGCCTTGTCAATAAATTGTTTGCAGCGAAACTGCTCGTTGCTCGGAGTTGAGAGCCCGTACCCGTTGTTTTCAATGACAAAGATTACCGGCAAGTCCCAAACTGCGGCTACGTTTACCGCTTCGTGAAAGTCCCCTTCACTTGTTCCACCATCTCCATTAAATACAACGGTGACCTTATTTTCTTTTTTTAGTTTGGTGGCTAGCGCAATTCCATCGGCCACTCCATTTTGAGGCCCGAGGTGCGAGATCATTCCAACAATGTGATGCTCATTGGTGCCAAAGTGAAAAGAACGGTCTCGTCCTTTGGTGTATCCTTTCATTGTGCCTTGCCATTGTGCAAAGAGCCTGTCGAAAGGCATCTCCCGGCCTGTAAAAACACCCAGGTTCCGGTGCATCGGCAAAATGTATTCGTCCTTATCTAAAGCCGCAGTGATTCCGACAGAAATGGCTTCCTGACCTATACCGCTGAACCATTTGCTGATCTTGTTCTGGCGAAGCAGAATGAGCATTTTTTCTTCAATAAGACGCGGACGGAGCAAGGATTCATAAAGACGTAGGAGTGTTTCGCTGGAATACTTTTTACGGGCAAACTTCATGGATGGAAAATTGAAGCCGCAAAGTTAATGGAGTTTGTCATAGATCGCATCGGTACTAAACGACTGTCCGTGAGAATGAAAATTTGATTTATATTTAAAGCGAATGAAAAACACCTTGATTAAATTCGTAAAACACAGCGCACTTCTGCTCTTCATCATAAATAATGCTGTGGCACAAATCATGACCCCAAAATTTGATGTACAGGGCCACCGTGGCGCCAGAGGCCTGATGCCTGAAAATACCATTCCTGCATTTATGGTTGCACTGGATTCCGGTGTTACCACACTTGAAATGGATTTGACAATAACGAAAGACAAGCAAGTGATTGTTTCGCATGAACCCTGGATGAATGCGGATTTTTGCCTTGATCCCTCCGGCAATGAAATCAAGGGGAAGGATGAAAAGAAGTTCAACATTTTTCAGATGAGTTATGAGGAAGTGAAGTCGTGGGATTGCGGGTCGAAAGGCAATAAGAAATTCGAAGAGCAGCAAAAGCTTAAAGTTTCCAAACCGTTGCTTTCGGATGTGATCGTTGCTGTCGAAAACCACATCAAGAATTTTACCAAGTATGAAGTGGACTATAATATCGAGATCAAGAGTGCGAAGACAGGGGACGGTACATTTCATCCCAAGCCTGAAGAGTTTTCAGACCTGGCGCACGACCTGATTGATCAGTACCTGCCGTGGGACCGTGTGGTGATCCAGTCATTTGATATTCGCGTACTGCAATACTGGCATCAGAAATATCCAAATGTGCGACTCGCCCTGTTGATCGATAATCTCAAAGAATCGAGAGACAATCTGCATGAACTTGGTTTCTTCCCGGATATCTACAGCCCGGATTTTCATTTGCTCGATAAGAACGAAATTGCACACTTACATGCGCTTAACCCAACACGTAACATCAAGGTCAAGAAAATCGGTCACATGCGCGTCATCCCCTGGACCGTAAACAATGAGTCAGACATGAAGGAATTGAAAGAGATGGGTGTAGATGGAATTATTACGGATTATCCCAATCGAGCTAAGAAACTGAAGCTGACATTAAATGGAAAGCATTAATTCATGCCCGAAGTAAACGGTGAAATTTAAAATTCAGATTATGACGACTATAAAGAAAGTATCCCTGATGGCAACACTGGTGCTTTTTGCAGTTGCTGTCGCCTGTTCGGTTTCTTCAAAAAAGAATGAAGGACTAGATGAGAACGTAAAAATTTTCCTAACGGATTTTCAAAGTAAACTGACTGGCTCTGAAAAGGATCTATTCAAGTTGTTTCAGACTTTTCAAAAGAGCGATGAGATAAGGAAAGCTATTGCCATTCTAGGAAACAGCGATCCACAGATCAGCGCTACAATTATTATGAGCGAAGCCGAGCTTGTACCTGATCCATCATTCCTCGTGATTCTGGTGCCGGTGGAATTAACCGGCCAGGGCCAATCAGCGCAACGGACTTTTTGCAAAATTCAATTAGTCCGAAAAGGAAAAAAACTATTTGTGAGTCGACTCGATGCTGAAGAATTATATACGAAGTATATCTCGGTAAAAAACGAAATCGAAAATGCAGCTGCACTCGACCGACTGATGGCCGACCGGAAAATATATTATGATAAATCAATTGAATTGAAGAAGGGATACGATTCGGTAGTCTGGTACGCTCACCACAAAAACATGACGTACTACTATGTTGTGAAGGGTGAGTATACTTTTGAATCCATACAACCTCAGAATCCACAAAATTTTAAAATGGGTCTTCTTGATGAGACAGGCAAAGTGATTGTGCCTGCCGAGTTTGACCTGATTGGTAACCCTTCGATGCACTTGGAAGGAGCAGTGGAAGTAAGGAACGAAGGAAAAATCGGTTATTATTCACTGGAAGGGAAAGAACTTGTACCAGCGAATTTCGAGTGGCTAATACCGTATGATGCAGATGGAGCAGCAGCAATTGTCAAGAATGTAGACGGGTACGGCTGGTTTGATACACAATTTACTTTTAAGCAGGGCCTCCCTTCAGCCGGGGCTGAGGAAAGTGTCAGGGATTTTGCTTTCCTCACCGGGAATACATTCGCGCTGGGCAAGGACCATCAGGATTTGATAAACATACTATACCCTCCGTCTGGAGAAGCAAATTATCAATCCATTGGACTTGTAATTTCACCGGCATATTTTGTCGTGAATCATATTTTTGAACTTGTCAATAGCGGGTTCATGACGCCTTCTTCAGGCGAAAACGCGGGCTATCAATTCGGAAATGACTACATAGAAAGTTCAACAGAGAAGCCATTCAGTCTTTCTGAAACGCTTGATGCATTTATTTCTGTTTTCAAGACTCGTTACATCGGTGGGCGTGGAGAATTTTATTCTACCCGCAAGATTATTTTGCTGGACAAAGACCGGAATATAGTTGGGGATGTAGGTGCTTTCGGAGATCAGGATTTTGAGTTTACCAAACTAGAAAACGGACTGTTCCAGGCGAAGGCTGTAATAACCAACGACATGGAGTATGGACCAGCGAATGCAGCCGAGATAAATTATCCCTATTACAGTTTCTACGAGCTAAGCGGTCAAACGCTTACAGCGAAAAACTCTTCACGCAGATTCAGCTTTACTGAATTTGTTAAAATGGATAGCTCATACCTCACAGGCAATTTTGACTTCTATGATAGGGAAGCTCAGCGGAATGTAAATACCTCATTTGTCAGTGATGAAACCTTGCGATTGATGAGGGATGAAATACTGGCGGCCAATGGCTATATCTTCGAAGATCCTGAGCGGCATAATTATTTCTCCAATTACAAACCGCTGACCAAATCCTACGATGAAGTTTACTCCAATGCTTCTGAAATCGACAGGTACAACCTGGATTTTCTGGTGCGTATGGTCGGCAAGGAATCAAGTGAGTCGGGTGATGCCGGATGATTTTTGCCAGAAGATTTTTTTGGGTATTGCTTTTTGTTCTTGGTGCAGCGCTGACGCTGAACACACTCTATTATTTTAATTTCGATTCGTCTTATGGATTTCTGAGAATCAAACAAGCCGCTGTCGCTTCCGGTATTTATCTTCCGTTCTACTATTTCCATGTCCTTATTGCCGGACTAATTCTTATCGCTGGATTTATACAGGTTTCGAAATGGTTTCGGAGCAGGTATATAAAGTTTCATAGGAAGACGGGATACTTCTATGTTTTCGGAATTCTGTTTTTTGCTGCACCGGGGGCCCTGGGCATGAGTTTCTTTGTCGACCGCGGGCCGATGGTATTGACCAGCTTTCTGCTACAATGCGGGTTGTGGTTTTACTTTACACTGGAAGCATTTCGAAAAATCAGGAAGAAAGACATCATAGCACATGAGCTTTGGATGTGGCGAAGTTTTTCACTGACACTTGCTGCGATCACTTTGCGTGTTTATATTTTCTGCTCTTCATTTTATTTCAATCTGAACCAACCTTTAGCTTATGCAATCATAGCATGGGCAAGCTGGCTTCCTAATTTAATGCTGATTGAATATTTTAAGAAAGGTTTGATTTTTCAATGGCTGAAGAAAAGGCGCCCAATTGAAGTATAGCGACTCAAACTGAACGTACCTTTGTTCAATCGAACTGAACATTTAAAGCAAAAAAAGTAATGATCAATGACCCCGAACTCAGCGGAAAATACCTGGGAACTATTTCCCAGGACTTTGTAAAAATTGCCGACACCATCAAGGAAGCATCATACCAGATTCGCAAAGGCGGATTTGAAAACCCCATATTCCCGATTTCAAAAGAAGAACTATCAATAGGTCAATTGCTAATTGGAAAATTTGAATTGAACCTTGACTGGAATTACTATGCCTCGTTCATGGATGAATTTGTGCAACGCGAGTTCATTGCCAAAGACAAACAAGATGATTTTCTGAAAGCATACAAGGACCCCGATGAATTTTGCTGTCTCTTCGTGGTAGACCAGGAGTTTACCAACTTTGTTTTTATCCCGTATCCGGAAGACTGATAGACCTTATTTCTTCTTGTAAAAAACAAACTCGCCACCCTCATCGCCAGTCACTTTTAGCGGGTTCCCAATTGGAGTCTGATTAGTGGTTTCGGCAACGCCCAGCTTCACCGCCTGAATCACTTCGGAGACTGTTACCTTATCTTTGGAGTTGTCTTTCAAAAATTTCAGGAGTTGCGTGGCAAATGGACTATTGGTTCCTTGCGCCCCATCGGAAACAGTTTCCAATCTCCCAGACGCCAAACCCCAACGTGATTTATACTTCTCCACGTTATCAGCGTAACCTCGCTTTTGCTCCCCAAACAAAGAACCCGAGAAGCAAGCATCTGCAATAAGGAAGATGTGTTGCGAGTTGATACTTTCAATGATTTTCAGAATGGAGGAATTCGGAAGGTAATCGCCCTCTTCATTTACTTTAGCTTCATAAGGAATCCAATATCCTTCTTTAAGCAACTCATCAAAATGTCCATGACCAGAGAAGTAGATTACAAGGTTATCAGTCGGTGAGACCAGGTTGATAAAATTGCGCATCGTCTTGTAGATATTATTTCGTGTAGCTTGTTCATCGCGCAACACGGTGACATTCGAGAAATCGAAATTGTACATGCCCATCAGTGTGCCGGCAAGGTCATTCGCATCTTTCACCGCATTGTTGAGATGTGGCCAGTGTTCATAATTGTTGATACCAACCACAAAGAGGAAATTCTTCGCCTTCGAGGCATCGTAGTCTTCACCCAGCAAATCTTTACGGAGGATCGAGAATTTTTTCAATGCGATATTGTCATTTACATCGGTAGCTTCAATCGTTACGAAATTGTCACCCATACTCAGCGGTAAGCGGATCAAAAAATTTCCATTGGATTTGATCGGGGTTTCAAGACCATTGATGCGCAAACGTCTGACTCCCGATTCGTCAATTACTGAACCGGTGATATCGATCTGGTCTTTGGAGTAGCGAAACTGATTGTCCTGGATATTGGGTGGATTAGAAACAAAAATCTGCGGAGGATTCACATCTTTTTTGTCTTTAAAACGAAAGACCGGTGAGATGTTCAATGACTCAATGTTCCAATACTTTACTTCATTGGTGAATTCCTGAATCGAGGCGACTTCTTTTCCATTGGGACTGATGGCCATGCACAACACAGGAGTTTCGAAATCATCCAGCTTGAGCGCAGGCAATCCATTGCTGACATCATAAACTCCAATAGCGTTTTTTTCCAGAGCTGCGAAAATGTATTTGCCATCATTACTGAATTTGATGTCATAGGTCCAGCCCTTCTGTGGAAATTGCCGCACTTGCTTGCCAGTCTCTACATCCCACAAGATTATTCTTTTGTCGTCACTGCCGCTGGCCAGAATCTTATTGTCGGGTGAGAACGCCAGTGTTCGAACCCAACCTTCGTGACCTGTAAATTTTTTTACTGTTTCCCCAGTAATTGCATCTCTTAGGAAAATGTCACGCTCGGCACCAGCAGTAGCAATCCACTTCCCGTCTAAACTAACATCAAGGCCACGAAGCGCTTTGGTGTGGTCTTTCTTGCTTTGGAGAAGTGTTCCTGCCTTTGCATCCCATATATTCACTGACTTGTCGTCCGAGATAGAGACGAGCGATTTATCACCATCACAAAAACGAAGTGCGATGACGACACTTGTGTGCCCTTTTAGCGTTGATACCAGTTTCCCATCAGGAATGGACCAGATTTTTATTGTGCCATCAGCACAAGCAGCGGCAAGCGATGTGTTGTCGTTGCTGAATGCAAGTCCATTCACACCTCGCGAGCCGGCAATGATATTTGCCTTGGTGTCGCTTCCGGCATTGAGAAGTTGGACTTCTCCCGGAGATGCCAGTGCGAGGTACTTGTTGTCTGCCGAGTAGGCGAGAGTAACAGGTGATTTTACTTTTACTGTTGCCTTCAGCATGTTTTGCGAAAGCACTACCGTTGACGATACAAGAATGAAAGCCAACGGAAGAGTTAGCTTTTTCATAATGATTATTTTCTCTTCCCGATGTTATAAGTGAAGCCTGTTTTGACCTCGAGCATGAAATTGCAATCTGCCCAATAGATCTTGCTAAACGAGCGGGCGCTTGCTTCAAACACATTCCAGTAGAGTCGGTTTCCCATTCTTCGCATGATTCCCAAACTACCACCGAATGCATTTTGTTTTGATGCAAGACGGAATGAACCGCGGTCTTCAATGATCTCTACCCGGCCGTACTGCAAGCTAATATAAGGTCTCCAGCGCGCGGCTCTTCCGGTTGACAAGCGAAGGTCTGCGCAACTGTACGAGGTCAGAGCTTTTGTGTCACCTCCACCAAAATTGAAATTGAAATCCTTCGCATTGTAACCGTTTCCTCGCAAACTGGTTGAGTAAACCCAGCCGAGGGCGATATTTTGATTGATCTGCCAGTGAGCTCCCAATTGAAGGTTGGATGTCTCCATGGCCTTCAGTGTTCCATCTTCCCGGTCGCCTCCAGGTACAACGTTTTGAGTCAGTTTGGCTTCAACATCAATTCGTGGTAAAGAGAATTGCGCATTCACATTATTAACCGCAACGATGATTGCAAAAAAGAAGATGAACTTTTTAGCGCACATAATTGAAGTTAAAAATGACGGACTCGTTTTTCTGTAATAAACCACTGATCTGCGCACCTGGTTGTAGCCAGTCAATCGAATAAATGTTAAACAAAATGTCTCCATGACTAAACATTCCTTTGAGTAACATCAGCGGATGGAAATAATAAGTGTCATAATCATTTGGCCCGCCACTGCCACCACAGCCATTATTTCCATTGGTCACTTTTATATCCTGGATTTGAAACTGATTCACGATGTTACTTACCTGGAGTCCCTGAGTAATGTAGTGCGAGGTGTAACTGTTCCCCACCTGCACGTCACAGCCAGAGCAAGTGCTGCCTGAACTATTGGGACAATTGCAGTTTCCGAAGGTGTAGCTGTAACCATTGTAGGAGATAGGACCATTTCCTCCCAGAGAGAGACCCCCATTGCTACTAAAAGTCTGATAACTGAAGTTAATTGTAACAGGTGACTTTGCCGGGAGCGGACTCGGAAAATGACGAATCAAACTCGAAATATATCCGGAAGAATTATAAATCAGGGAATCACGGTAAATGATAGTGTCCGCAGCGGGCACGGATAAATAAACTCTGGAGCGTATATCGGTTAATTTCCAGGTACTGGTATAATAAAATGAATATGCTTCCTTAAGCTGGTTGTTTTGATAAACCTGGCACGCGCGTGGCACACCGTTTTTGTAGAAATAATTCTTAATCACGATGCCCGTTGAGGTGATTTTACTTCTGAAGAGCATCTTTGTTTTAGTGAATGAAGGCCATGCGATCGATGTCATCTTCGTTATTGTACCACTAACCTTTTGATTAAAATCAATGGTGGTAGTTGCAGGGGTTGCATAGATAGAGTCTGTAGCAGCTGTTTTGTACGATTGGGGACTCGAGGTTCCATTTAAATTCTGAATGATCTCAATTGAAGTTAATTTCAATTGATTGAGCTGATCCAGCGAGGTGACATCACTGTCCTTTACAATGGAACATGAAATGCCAATCAGCATTATTAACCCAATTCCGAAATTTTTTTGACGAAGCATCTCAATTCGAACTATACCAAATATAGTAAAGATGGCATGGGAAAGCCAGAAGGATTAGCCGTTGACCAGTATAGTTATTGTAATGCCTAAAAATGCTTCCAACCCTGAGCTTTCAAAGGCACCACGGTTCCCTGTTTGGAAATCATCACATTCTGATTTGGATTGTCGTGCGTATGTCCAATTAAATGGATGTCGGGATGGTTTTTTATTTTCTCAAAGTCAGCAGGCTTGATGGTAAATAGAAGTTCATAGTCTTCGCCACCATTAAGCACCGCGGTAATCGGGTCGATCTTGAATTCAATGGCCGTTTCGTAAGCTATGTTATCGATTGGAATTTTGTCTTCAAAAACCTTAACACCAACATTTGAATCCTTACTGAGGTGAAACAACTCACTGGCGAGCCCGTCCGAGACATCGATCATTGATGTGGGCACAATTCCTTTCTCGGCTAGCTCATAAATGATATCCATTCGAGCCTCAGGCTTTAATTGCCGCCCAACGAGATACTCATACTTCTCCAGGTCAGGTTGCATTTCCGGATTAGACTTAAAAACTTGTTTTTCGCGTTCTAGAACTTGTAGGCCCATGAAGGCCGCACCCAAATCTCCGGTCACACAAATAATATCGTTTGGCTTTGCAGTACTTCGCAGCACCGTCTTCTCCTTTTCAGCACGACCAATCGCAGTTATTGAAATAACCAAACCCGAAGGTGAGGATGTGGTGTCTCCTCCAACCAGGTCTACATTGTAGTTTTTGCATGCAGCCTTGATTCCATCATAGAGTACATCTACTGCCTCGAGTGAAAACCGGTTGCTCAATCCTAACGAAATCACAATTTGTTCAGGCTTCCCATTCATGGCAGCGATATCACTTATGTTTACGGCCACTGCCTTATATCCCAGGTGTTGCAACGGAACATAAGCCAGGTCAAAATGTGGACCTTCAATGAGCATATCGGTAGAGACAAGCAAATTCTCATTCCCAATATTAATTACAGCAGCATCGTCCCCAATTCCTTTAATAGATGAGGGATTCTGTGGCGAGAAATTCTCCTTTATGCGTTCAATCAGCCCAAATTCGCCAAGCTGAGCTATTTCTGTTCGGGATTGCTCCATAGTAATTAATCATTGGGCGTCTGCCCGGTTGTTTCGTCCGGCAAAAGTACTATTTGCAGATGATAGCGCCTTCAATTGCTTCAGAGTCAGTATTTATGCTCAACGATTCACTCCAAGAAGTATGAAACGAATTGCTGCTTTATTGATCTCGGCTTTAGTCATCTTAAGCTCGTGTGGCCCCAAAGCGTATTACAAAACAGCAGAAGGTAAACGAAAGCAGAAGTATTACAATTCCATTCAGTTTGGCCAAAAAGAGCATCCTAAAATGAAATTCTAAGGCTAGAATAGCCTTGGTTTTCATACACCCAGCAAAAATGTAAAGGCTAGATATTGAGGAGGTTCCACTTCTCAGGCAGAGGTACTTTGTATTAACATCACTTAAATCAATGCTTTAAATCAGGGGGCATCTCTAAAAATTTCAAATTCAGGTCTTGTTAGGTACACTTTAGTTCCTATCTTTGCAGTCCTTTTTGCGGAAGAAGACCGCAAAACGGCTTAAAATCAGCAAAATAGGTTTCAATTATGCCTGGAATATTAGGACGTAAAGTAGGAATGACCAGCGTTTTCGGCCAGGATGGTCAAAGCGTGCCGGTGACAGTTATTGAGGCTGGCCCTTGTGTGGTTACGCAAGTAAAAACCAAGGAGTCCGATGGCTACAAGGCTTTGCAATTGGCGTTTGGCGAAAAGAAAGAAAAGAACACGCCTAATGCCATGGTAGGTCATTTCAAGAAAGCAGGTACTACTCCCAAAAGAAATGTGGTTGAGTTCCGCGATGTAAGCGATGAATTTGCCAGCCTGATGGAATTGGGAAAAGAAATAAAAGTAGGTGACGTATTTGTGGAAGGCGACTTTTTAGATGCCATTGGTACTTCAAAAGGTAAGGGCTTTCAGGGTGTTGTAAAGCGTCACAACTTCCAGGGTGTTGGTGGCCAGACTCACGGTCAGCACAACCGCCTTCGTGCTCCTGGTTCTATGGGTAACGCCTCTTTTGCTTCCCGTGTAATCAAAGGCAAGCGTTTGCCAGGCCGCATGGGTGGCGAGCGTGTGAAGAACACAAACCTTAAAGTGGTAAAAATATTAGCAGAGCAAAACCTCATCCTCGTGAGCGGTTCTGTTCCTGGTGCAAAGAATTCAACGATAATCCTTCAAAAGTAATGGACTTAGCGGTTGTAAAATATAACGGTGAAAAGACCGGTCGCAATGTGAGCCTCTCCAGCGAGGTGTTTGGCATAGAGCCCAACGATCACGCGATTTATTTGGATGTGAAAAGTATTTTGGCCAACCAGCGCCAGGGCACACACAAGTCAAAGCAGAGAAACGAAATCAGCGGATCTTCCAAAAAGATCAAGAAACAAAAGGGAACCGGGGGCGCACGTGCGGGTAACATTAAAAACCCTCAGTTCAAAGGTGGTGGTCGGATTTTCGGTCCTACGCCCCGCGACTACTCATTCAAATTGAATAAGAAAGTAAAAGACCTGGCTCGCAGATCAGCTCTTACTTATAAAGCAAAAGACAACTCAATCGCAGTTGTAGAAGATTTCAACTTCGAGGCCCCAAAGACAAAAGGCTTCATTCAAATGCTGAAGTCCCTTTCTCTTGGCGATAAAAAAACACTCCTCGTTCTTCCTGAAGCTAAAAAGAATGTAGCCCTCTCAGGCCGGAACATCCCGAACACTAAAATCATCACTGCTTCCCAGATCAATACTTATGATGTGCTCCACGCTGAGCACCTGATCTTAGCAGAAGGTTCAGTAGAAAAAATCAGCAACCTGTTAAACCAAGCATAAGATGAGCATATTGAAGAGACCATTGGTAACAGAAAAAGTTTCTGCCCTTAACGAGAAAGGCAAATACGGATTTATTGTAGAAGGCACTGCCAACAAAGTGGAGATCAAGAATGCAGTAGAGAAAATGTATGGCGTGAACGTTGAGCGTGTAAATACAATCAATGTATTAGGTAAGAAAAAAGTACGCTTTACTAAGGCAGGTACACTGGCAGGTCGCAAGCCTGATTACAAAAAAGCTATTGTAACGCTGGCCACAGGTGAAGTAATTGATTTTTATAGCAACGTATAATTTTTAAGACAACCCTTAATTAAGGTCCGTCATGGCAATGAAGAAATTAAAACCAGTAACTCCCGGCACACGCCACAGGCTATCGCCTGGGTTTGAGGACATCACGGAGTCTCGCCCTGAGAAATCGCTGGTTGTTACATTAAAGAAGACCGGTGGTCGTAATGGTGAAGGTCGTATGACCATGCGCTATATCGGTGGCGGTCACAAGCAGAAATTACGTATCATCGATTTCAAGCGTGATAAGTTTGGTATCCCTGCAGTTGTAAAATCGATCGAGTACGATCCTACAAGAACTGCACGCGTGGCTAAACTGTATTATGCTGACGGTTTCAAATCATATATCGTTGCCCCGCAAGGAATTAAAGTTGGTCAGACTTTATTGTCTGGTCCGGATGTAGCCCCTGAAGTAGGCAATGCACTTCCTTTGGCTAAGATTCCTGTTGGTACAATTGTACACAACGTGGAAATGAAGCCGGGTAAGGGAGCTTCGATCGCCCGCAGCGCTGGATCTTTTGTTCAGTTAGTTGCCCGCGAAGGAGAGTATGCAACACTGCGTATGCCTTCTGGCGAAATGCGTAACGTGTTAGTGAATTGTGTTGCTGTGGTTGGAGCTGTTTCCAATGCAGAGCACATGAATGAGAAAGTAGGTAAAGCGGGTCGTTCACGCTGGAGAGGAATTCGTCCTCGTACACGTGCAGTAGCGATGAACCCTGTTGATCACCCGATGGGTGGTGGTGAAGGTCGCGCATCTGGCGGTCACCCTCGCTCACGCAAGGGCTTGTTGGCGAAGGGCAAGAAAACCCGTCACCCGAAGAAGTATTCTGATGGTCTAATCATTACAAAGAGGAAGAAATAATGGGAAGGTCAGTAAAAAAAGGTCCGTACCTAGACAGCCGCTTGCAAAAGAAAGTGCAAGTAATGGAGCAATCAGGTAAAAAATCGGTGATCAAAACATGGTCACGGAGAAGCACAATCACTCCTGAGCTTATCGGGTTCACGTTTGCCGTGCACAATGGAAATAAATTTATTCCTGTGTATGTCACTGAAAACATGGTGGGCCACAAATTGGGCGAATTCGCTCCGACCCGCACATTCAAAGGCCACTCAGGAAATAACAAAGCTGAAGCCTCTAAATAATTTCAAGACACCTGAAAAATGGAAACTGAAAAGAAAAAGAAAAGATCGGTTGTAAAAAGGGAGAAACTGGCAGCTATCAAGGAAGCAGCCAAGTCTGGTCCGGCTACAGCTTATCTCAACAACTCTCCTTCATCTCCCCGTAAGATGAGACTGATTGCAGATTTGATTCGTGGCGAACGCGTAAGCAGAGCCCTGAACATATTGAAATACGATGCCAAGCATCCTTCAGCTAAAATGGAGAAGCTGTTGCTGTCAGCAATTAACAACTGGGAAGCAAAAAATTCAGATGTGAAACTGGAGGAAGCTGACCTGTTTGTGAAAGAAATTTTCGTGGATGGAGGTCGCATCCTGAAGCGTTTGAGACCAGCTCCCCAGGGACGTGCTCACCGCGTGAGAAAGCGTTCAAACCACATCACGTTGGTTGTAGATCGCATGCCCGCTGAAGCAAAAAAAGAAAAGAAAGCAAAAGCAGTTAAAGAAACTCAAGAATAATGGGACAGAAAATAAACCCGGTTGGCCTTAGACTTGGAATCGTTCGTGGATGGGATTCCAGCTGGTATGGTGGCAAGAGTTTTTCTGACAAATTGGTTGAAGACCACAAGATCAGAAAGTATGTCGATGCCCGTATTCAAAAAGGCGGTATCTCGAAAGTGGTAATCGAACGCACACTGAAGAGAATCACGTTGACTATTCACACGGCTCGTCCTGGTGTTGTTATTGGAAAAGGTGGTACCGAGGTTGATAAGATTAAGGAAGAATTGAAAAAACTTACCAACAAAGATGTTCAAATCAACATTTTTGAAATTAAGCGTCCTGAGTTGGATGCCAAACTGGTAGGTGAATCAATTGCACAGCAATTGGAAGCCCGTATTTCTTACCGCAGGGCAATGAAGCAGGCTATTGCCTCAACTATGCGGGTAGGAGCGGAAGGTATTAAAGTGAAATTGTCAGGTCGTTTGGCAGGTGCTGATATGGCCCGTACAGAACAATATAAAGAAGGACGCATTCCATTGCACACCCTTCGCGCAGACATCGATTATGCATTGTCTGAAGCTCAGACGGTGTATGGTAAGATCGGCATCAAGGTGTGGATCTTTAAAGGCGAAGTTTACGGTAAGCGTGACCTTTCTCCTAACGTGGGCATGGTTAGCAACACCGGTGAGAACAAAGGTGGCAATGCGCCTTCTGGAGGCGGTGGCGGTGAAAGAAGAGGAAGAGGTGGAGACGACCGTAGAAGAAGTGGTGGTGGTGATGATCGCAGAAGAAGCGGTGGTGGAGATAACCGCAGAGGAGGAAAGAGATAATTTTTAGAGACGATTTAAGGCAAAACTCATGTTACAACCGAAGCGTACGAAATTCAGAAAAATGCAGAAGGGCAAAGTGAAAGGCATGGCCACGCGTGGTCACCAGATTGCCTTTGGATCTTTTGCATTGAAATCACTGGAGGCAGGATGGATCACTGCCCGTCAATTGGAAGCAGCTCGTGTGGCTGTAACCCGTGCGATGAAGCGTGAAGGCCAGGTATGGATTCGCATTTTCCCGGACAAACCGATTACCCGCAAACCAGCTGAAGTACGTATGGGTAAAGGTAAAGGTGCCCCTGAATATTGGGTAGCAGTGATTAAGCCAGGTACCATCCTGTTCGAAGCAGGTGGTGTGACAATGGCGACCGCGAAAGAAGCGTTGGCGTTAGCCGATGGCAAACTGCCAATCAAAACGCGCTTCACTGTTCGCAGAGATTATGTAGAACAAGCAGCAGCTAAAGCTTAATAGAAATGAAGAACGCTGAAATAAAAGGATTGAACGTTGTCGAATTGAAAGAAAAAATCGGCAGCGAGAAAGAAACCATGCGCAAAATGAAATTTGCTCACCAGGTTTCAGCTATCGAAAACCCGATGACCATCCGTAAGACGCGCAAGCTCATCGCCCGGTTGAAAACAGAATTGACAGCGAAAGAACGCCAAAAATAGTTTCGTTATGGAAGAAAGGAACAGTAGAAAAGAAAGAGTAGGTAAAGTGGTAAGCAATAAAATGCAAAAATCCATTACCGTGGCTATGAACCGGAAAGTGAAACATCCGATTTATGGTAAGTTCATGAACAAGACTACCAAGTTCATGGCCCATGACGAAAAGAACGAGGCAGGCATTGGTGATACCGTGCGTATCATGGAGACCCGCCCGTTGAGCAAGAACAAAAGATGGAGACTAGTAGAAATCGTTGAAAAAGCGAAGTAATTATGATATCAACCGAAACCCGGCTTACCGTAGCAGACAATAGTGGAGCAAAAGAAGTTCTTTGTCTTCATGTATTGGGTGGCACAAGAAGACGCTCTGCCAGCGTAGGCGATAAAATCGTTGTGACTGTAAAGTCAGCGTTGCCTACCAGCCAGATTAAAAAAGGTACCGTAAGCAAGGCGGTTATCGTTCGCACGAAGAAAGAAGTACGCAGAAAAGATGGTTCTTATATCCGCTTTGAAGACAACGCAGCTGTGTTGTTGACAGCGCAGGACGAACCTCGTGGCACGCGTATCTTCGGACCGGTGGCACGTGAGCTTCGCGAGAAGCAGTTCATGAAAATCGTATCATTAGCGCCTGAAGTATTATAATCATGGAAAGGAAATCAAACGCGCAGCAAAAGTTGCACATCCGCAGAGGAGACACCGTGATGGTGCTGTCTGGCGATGACAAGAATAAGACAGGAAAGGTCCTTGAGATATTGACCGAAAAGAACCGCGCTATTGTGGAAGGAATCAATATCGTTACCAAGCACCAGAAACCTTCGGCCGGAAAGCCGGAAGGTGGTATTAAGAAAGTAGAAGCAGGTGTTCATTTGAGCAAACTGATGCTGGTGGACCCTTCATCAGGCAAGCCTACCCGTATCGGCCGCAAGCTCAACGACAAAGGCAAGCTTCAGCGTTTTTCTAAGAAGTCAGGAGAATTTATAAAGTAATAAGTCATGGCAACGCCTAGATTGAAAGAGAAATACATAAATGAGATCGTCCCAGGACTGAAAGATAAATTTCAGTACAAGTCGATTATGCAAGTACCTAAGATCGAAAAGATCTGTATCAACAAAGGTATTGGTGCGGCTGTAGCAGATAAGAAAATGATTGATGTGGGAGTTGAAGAAATCTCTTCCATCACAGGCCAGAAAGCAGTTGCCACACGTTCTAAAAAGGACATCTCAAATTTTAAATTGAGAAAGGATCAGGCTATTGGCGTGAAAGTTACTTTGCGCGGTAGCAGGATGTACGAGTTCCTGGATCGTTTGATGAACGTTGCCCTTCCCCGCGTGCGTGACTTCAAAGGCGTGAGCGACAAGGGTTTTGACGGCCGTGGGAACTACACCATGGGCGTGAAAGAACAGATCATTTTCCCTGAGATTTTCATCGATAAGGTGAGCAAAATCAATGGAATGGATATCACATTTGTGACAAGTGCACAAACAGATGAAGAAAGTTATGAGCTCCTGAAAGCTTTCGGGATGCCATTTGTAAATAAAAACTGATCATGGCAAAACTAGCAATTATAGCAAGAGACCAGAAGAAAGATGCTTTAGTGAAGCGCTATGCTGAAAAACGCAAGGCTTTGAAAGCAGCTGGTGATTATGCGGCTTTGGATAAACTGCCCCGTAGCTCGTCTGCGGTACGTTTACGCAGCCGTTGCAAGCTCACCGGTAGGCCACGTGGTTATATGAGCAAGTTCGGCCTTTGCCGTAACCAGTTCCGCCAATTGGCAAGCGATGGGAAAATCCCAGGCTTGACTAAGGCAAGCTGGTAAAAAGACCTAAAAATAGGTTGCTGAGTATCCAAGGTCGGGAAGGCCGAAATAGCCCCCGAAACCAGGTAACAGTTTGGATAACCAAAATTGTTAACTATCTTTGCAGCCCGTTTCATAAAAAACGGGTTTGCTTTTTTTAAAAAGTGATAAAGTGATATGAAAATTACGGATCCAATTGCAGATTATTTAACCCGCGTTCGCAACGCCATCAAGGCGCGCCATCGCGTGGTAGAGGTGCCTGCTTCTAACCTCAAAAAGGAAATGACGAAAGTCCTTTTCGATAAAGGCTATATCCTCAATTACAAATTCGAGGATACCGAAAACAAGCAGGGTAAAATCAAGATTGCATTGAAATACAATCCTGAGACCAAAGAGTCTGCCATTACTAAATTAGAGCGCATCAGTACTCCCGGTTTGCGCCAGTATAAGCCTGCTACCGACCTGCCTAAGGTATTGAGTGGCTTGGGTATCGCCATCCTTTCTACTTCGAAAGGGGTGATCACCGACAAAGAGGCAAAAGCTTTGAATGTAGGTGGTGAAGTATTGTGTTACATCTATTAATCGAACAAGGCAATGTCACGAATAGGAAGACTACCGATAAGCTTGCCCAAAGGTGTTACGTGCACTTTTTCGGAAGCAGAGCATAAAGTAACAGTTAAAGGACCCAAAGGTGAATTGAAGCAGGCAATTGATGCAGACTTCAAGATCACAGCGAATGAAGGAACAGTAACCGTGCAGCGTCCTACTGAACAGAAAAGACATAAGGCTATGCACGGTTTGTACCGCGCGCTGATCGCCAACATGGTTGAAGGCGTTAGCCAGGGCTATAAGACTCAACTCGAAGTAATCGGGGTAGGTTACAAAGCGACTGCGCAAGGCAATGTATTGGATCTCAGCTTAGGATTTTCACACAGTGTGATCCTTGCCGTTCCTTCAGAATTGAAATTGCAGGCAGTACAGGAGAAGGGTCAAAATCCAATGATCATCCTGGAAGGAATTGATAAGCAATTGATTGGCCAGGTGGCTGCAAAAATTAAATCACTTCGTCCGGTAGAACCTTACAAAGGCAAGGGCATCCGTTATGTGGGTGAGTATGTGCGTAGAAAAGCTGGTAAGGCAGCGGCTAAATAATAAATAGTTATGCCAAACATTAAAGACAGAAGAAAGCGGATAAAATTAAGTATCCGCCACAAGATAGAAGGCACACCGGCTAGGCCACGGCTTTCTGTGTTCAAGAGCAACAAGGCGATCTACGCTCAACTGGTTGATGACTCAAAGGGCCACACCCTTTTGGCGGCATCTTCGAAGGACCTTAATGACAAGGGCGGAGTGAACCTGGAGATTTCCAAGAGCGTGGGCAAGAAGGTAGCTGAACAAGCTCTTGCTACAGGTATCAAGGAGATCGTATTTGACCGCAACGGTTATTTATATCACGGTAATATCAAAGCTTTGGCTGAAGGAGCCAGAGAGGGAGGTTTAAAATTCTAATCCATGACACAAAGTAACGTCAGCGCAGTAAAGGCCAGCGAGATCGACTTGAAAGAAAAAGTCGTAGCCATTCAGCGTGTAGCAAAAGTGGTGAAAGGTGGTCGCAGATTCAGCTTCGCAGCAATCGTTGTAGTAGGCGATGGCAACGGGGTAGTAGGTTATGGATTGGGCAAAGCCAATGAAGTAACTGACGCTATCACTAAAGGTATTGATGATGCGAAAAAGCACCTGGTAAAAGTTCCAATCATTAAAGGGACTGTACCTCACGAGTCACTTGGAAAATTCGGTGGTGGTTTCGTATTGTTGAAGCCGGCTTCCCCTGGTACAGGCGTAATTGCCGGTGGTGCGATGCGTGCCGTATTGGAAAGCGCGGGCGTTCACAATGTATTGGCGAAATCAAAAGGTTCTTCTAACCCGCACAACGTGGTGAAAGCTACCTTCAAAGCATTGACTACTATGCGCGATCCTCAGACGATCGCACGTAACCGTGGAGTTTCATTGTCAAAAGTATTTAACGGATAAGAGATATGGCAAAAGTGAAGATCACCCAAATCCGTAGCACCATAAAGAGACCTGAAACCCAATTGAGGACTATCCAGTCCCTGGGCTTGGGAAAAATCCATGCCTCTGTTGAAGTGGAATACACTCCGCAGATTCAGGGAATGGTGAAGAAAGTAAATCATTTAGTAAGCGTAACCGAATTATAAGATGAAGCTGCATACACTTAAGCCGGCTGCCGGTTCGACAAAAACAAACAAGCGCCTTGGCCGTGGCCAGGGGAGCGGAGGTAGCACAGCGGGTCGCGGTCACAAAGGTGCCCAGTCACGTTCAGGCTATCACAAGAAATTCGGTTTCGAGGGTGGTCAGATGCCTTTGCAGAGACGCGTTCCGAAATTCGGATTTAAGAACAACAATAAAGTTTACTTCAAGCCTATCAATCTTGATGCCTTGGAAGAGCTTGCAAAAACAACCAAGTCTTCAGCACTCAGCATTCAGGTAATGCGTGACAACGGTATCGTTGGCAAGAATGATATGGTAAAGGTGTTGGGCAGAGGTGAACTGAAAACTAAAGTAGCTGTTGAAGCTCATGCTTTCTCGGCTACAGCAACTAAAGCAATTGAAACGGCTGGCGGCAGCGCCACAATCGTGAAATAAATGAAGCGTTTTTTAACGACCATAAAGAACATTTTTTCTATTGAAGATCTCCGTGTGAGGATTCTCAATACGATTGGTTTCCTGATCATTTTCAGATTGGGCTCATATATCGTGTTGCCGGGTATTGACCCGAACAGACTCACGGGAAATTCAGGCGGTATCTTTGATCTGCTTAATACTTTCTTGGGTGGATCGTTTACGCGCGCATCGATTTTTGCATTGGGCATCATGCCTTATATCTCTGCGTCTATCGTTGTGCAATTGTTGACCGTGGCAGTTCCTCATTTCACCAAACTTCAAAAAGAAGGTGAAAGCGGAAGAAAGAAATTGAATCAATTTACCCGCGTATTGACCATTGTTATTACTGCAGCACAGTCGTTCGGCTACCTGAAGTCAATTGTTAATCCGGAGGCTATCATTCAGCCAGGTTTGTTCTATACGATATCATCAATGATGATCATCGTAGCAGGAACTATGTTTTGTATGTGGTTGGGTGAGCGCATAACTGATAAAGGCATCGGAAACGGAATCAGTATGTTGATCATGATCGGTATTGTGTCTCGTTTGCCAGTGGCCATCGTTCAAGAATTTGATTCCAAAGGATTGAATGGTATGTTGTTGTTCATCATCGAAATTTTGGCGCTGTTCTTCGTAGTAGTTGGTGTGATTGCACTGACACAGGCTACACGCAGAATTCCAATCCAGTACGCAAAGCAGGTCGTAGGAAATAAACTGTATGGCGGAAAACGTGATTTCATTCCATTGAAATTGAATTCAGCAGGTGTAATGCCGATCATCTTTGCCCAGGCACTGATGTTCATTCCTCCGTTGATGGCCAGTATCTGGCGTGACAGCGACCTCGGGGCTTATGTAGGAACTACGTTTGCAGACTTTACATCATGGCAATACAATTTGTTGTTTGCTTCATTGATTATCATTTTCACATTTTTCTACACAGCGATCACCGTTCCATCGAATGACATCGCTGATAACCTGAAGAGAAATGGCGGTTTTGTTCCCGGCATCAAACCTGGAAAACAAACGGCAGAATTTATAGATGGAATTTTATCGAAGATTACTTTGCCTGGTGCAATTTTCCTGGCGATGGTGGCGATCCTCCCTGCGTTTGCAGTGAAGGCGGGCATCACACAGAATTTTGCCTACTTCTATGGTGGTACTTCACTCCTCATTTTGGTGGGTGTGGTACTTGATACACTTCAACAGATTGAAAGTTATTTGTTGATGCGTCACTACGAAGGGATGATGAAATCCGGTAGGGTGAAAGGACGTTCTCAATTTGCTGCGGCTTGAGTTAAATGATTCGCTATAAGTCGGCACAGGAAGTAGAGGTAATTAAAGAAGGCGCTCAGATTTTAGGAAAAGCGCACGCGGAAGTAGCCAAGGTCATAAAGCCCGGAGTGAAAACGAAAGACCTCGACAAAATTGCCGATGAGTACATTCGCGATAATGGAGGGATACCATCGTTCAAGAATTACAATGGGTTTCCTTCAGCATTGTGCATCTCGGTTAATGAGACAGTGGTGCACGGCTTTCCAAGTGGATACGAATTACGCGAAAGCGACATCGTATCGGTGGATTGTGGAGTGAAGTACAAAGGATTTCACAGCGACTCGGCTTACACTTATCCATTGGAAGGTGCAAGCGGAGAAGTTCTGAAATTACTGGAGCGGACCTACGAATCTCTCTATCTCGGTATCGCGGAAGCGAAAGCCGGGAACCGGATCGGAGATGTGAGTTTTGCAGTGCAGAACCACGTGGAAAAATTTGGTTACGGAGTGGTACGGGAACTGGTAGGTCACGGGGTCGGGAAGGATTTGCATGAAGACCCGGAAGTCCCAAACTACGGCAAACGCGGAAAGGGACCTAAGATCATGCCGGGGATGGTGTTCGCCATCGAGCCGATGATCAACATGGGAACAAAGAGCGTAGTGCAGGAGAAAGACGGGTGGACAATTAGAACAAGTGACCGGAAACCTTCAGCTCACTTTGAGCATACGGTGGCGGTCTTTGAAGATAGAACAGAAGTAGTAACAACACACGAGTACATCGAAGAAACTTATAAGTTCAAGTGGCGAAGCAAAAGTCGATAGAACAAGACGGTACGATACTCGAGGCTTTGTCCAATGCGATGTTTAAAGTGCAGTTGGAGAACGGTCACGAGGTGTTGGCGCATATTTCAGGTAAGATGAGGATGCATTACATCCGCATATTGCCAGGAGATAAAGTAAGGTTGGAAATGTCACCTTACGATTTGACGAAAGGCAGGATAACTTTTAGGTATAAATAACGACTATGAAAGTAAGAGCATCGATAAAGAAACGGAGCGCTGATTGTAAAATCATCAGACGCAAAGGCAAGTTGTATGTAATCAACAAAAAGAATCCACGGTATAAACAAAGACAAGGATAATATATGGCACGTATTGCAGGTGTAGATATTCCGGACAACAAGAGAGGCGAAATCAGCCTAACTTACATTTTTGGGCTTGGCCGCAAGTCAGCTCAGAAAATCCTTTCTCAAGCCAATGTAGATTGGGATAAGAAGGTGAAGGACTGGAATGATGAAGAATCGAACGCTGTTCGTGCCGTCATTGCAGAGAAGTTCCGGATTGAAGGATCACTGAAGTCAGAGATCCAGCTCAGCATCAAGCGTCTCATGGACATCGGATGCTACCGGGGACTCCGTCATCGCAAGGGACTTCCTGTGCGTGGACAGACTACGAAGAACAACGCCCGTACTCGTAAGGGTAAGCGTAAGACCGTAGCGAATAAGAAGAAAGCAGTTAAAGGGTAATTAAACAATAACACTTTTCATATGGCAACAGCACCTGTAGCTGAAAAGAAGAAGGACAAAAGTAAAAAACGCACTGTAGTGGTTGAGGCTATCGGCCAAGCTCACATCCGTGCGACCTTCAATAACATCATCATTTCATTGACCAACAGCACCGGCCAGGTAGTGGCTTGGGCTTCGGCAGGAAAGATGGGCTTCAAAGGCTCAAAGAAAAACACTCCTTATGCGGCTCAGGTAGCAGCACAAGAAGCGGGAACTAAAGCTTTTGAACAAGGCTTACGTAAAGTGGAAGTATTTGTGAAGGGCCCGGGAGCTGGCCGTGAGTCTGCTATCCGCAGTCTTGCAGCGTCAGGTATCGAGGTGATGCAGATTAAGGACATGACTCCGCTACCGCACAACGGTTGCCGTCCTCCTAAGAAAAGAAGAGTTTAAAATCATTGAACGAATAGATCATGGCAAGATATACCGGCCCCAAAGTAAGAATCTCAAGGAAGTTCAACGAGCCCGTAATGGGCGAGAGCAAAGTTCTGGCAAAGAAGGGCTATGCACCAGGTCAGCATGGAAAGACCAAAAAGAGAAAACTTTCTGAATACGCTACACAGTTAGCTGAAAAGCAGAAGGCAAAATACATCTATGGCGTGTTGGAGCGTCAGTTCGAAAATACTTTCGATAAGGCATCACGCAAGAAAGGTGTAACCGGTGAGGTATTGCTCCAGCTTTTGGAGGCTCGCCTGGATAATACAGTTTATCGTTTGGGTGTTGCTCCTACACGCAGAGCTGCCCGTCAGTTGGTTGTGCATAAGCATATCCTCGTGAACGGTGAAGTAGTTAATATACCTTCATTTACTCTGCGCGCAGGCGACAAAGTAGCTGTTCGCGAGAAGTCGAAATCATTAGAAGCGATCACAACGTCCCTTTCAGTTCAGGGTGCTAAGAAATACAACTGGCTGGAGTGGGATAACAAAGAATTTGAAGGCAAATTGATCAACCTTCCCCCACGGGAGGATATCCCGGAGAACATCAACGAGCAATTGATCGTTGAATTGTACTCGAAGTAATTCCCTGAAACGGCCTTGGCTACTCAGGTGAGTTTAGAGAACGAAAATTAACACTAGAAACAAAACGCAAGTACCTTATGTCAATATTAGCATTTCAAATGCCGGACAAAGTGGTAATGGAGAAATCGGATGATTTCCATGGCCTCTTCACCTTCAAGCCTTTGGAAAAGGGATATGGTGTTACGATCGGCAATGCATTGAGAAGAATTTTGTTGTCTTCGCTGGAGGGATATGCTATCACTGGAATTAAAGTTCCGGGAGTGTTGCATGAATTCTCAACCATTGAAGGCGTAGTAGAAGATGTAGCTGAAATCATTTTGAACCTGAAGCAGGTTCGTTTTAGAAAAGTAGGGGATACCAACGACACCAAGGTCGTGGTAAACATCAAGAAGCAGAAGCAATTCAAGGCTGGAGACATTGCCAAATTCACGTCTGGCTTTGAAATCCTGAACGCGGATCATGTTATCTGTAACCTGGATGAGTCAGCACATTTTGAAATTGAACTTACGGTAGAAAAGGGTCGTGGCTATTTGCCAGCGGAAGAGAATAAGCCTAACGAGCAAGTTTTTGGATTCATTCCAATTGATGCCATTTTCACTCCTATCAAAAATATTAAGTACAGCGTGGAGAATACCCGCGTTGAACAGAAGACGGACTACGAAAAACTGATGATCGAGATCGAGACTGACGGATCGATCCACCCGGAAAAAGCACTCGAAGGCGCTGCATTCATTTTAATACAGCACTTCCGTTTGTTCTCGGATAAATCGATCGAACTTGAAACATCTAAAGACGCAGAAGTTGAGCAGGTGGACGAAGAGATGTTGCATATGCGTAAGCTTTTGAAGACGCAATTGCATGATCTTGATCTTTCTGTGCGTGCTTACAACTGCCTCAAGGCTGCCGATGTGAAAACATTGGGAGACCTTGTACAACTCGATATTTCAGACATGATGAAATTCAGAAACTTTGGAAAGAAATCACTTGCCGAATTGGAGCAATTGGTTTCCGACAAAAACCTGACTTTCGGCATGGACCTGGCCAAATATAAACTGGAAGAAGACTAATGAGACACGGTAAGAAAGTAAACCACTTAGGAAGGACCTCTGCCCACAGGCATGCGCTTCTTTCCAACATGGCTTCTTCGCTCATCCTCAATAAGAGGATTACTACTACTGTAGCTAAAGCGAAAGAACTCAGGAAATATGTTGAACCCTTGATTACCAAGGCAAAGACAGACTCTACGCATTCACGCAGAACAGTGTTCTCGTATTTGCAAAACAAAGAGTCAGTGAAGACTTTGTTTGGTGAAGTGGCCGGTCGTACTTCTGACAGAGCGGGAGGCTATACTCGTATCATCAAGCTGAGTGATCCTCGCCTAGGCGATGCAGCTGACATGTGTTTAATGGAGCTCGTTGACTTCAACGATATCTATAAGAAGGATGGAGCTGCCAAGAAAGGCAAAACCCGTCGTGGAGGTAAGGGCAAGAAAGAAGAAGGAGCAGTAGAGACGGCTGAAGCTACGGCAGAAGAGAAAACTAAAAAGGCTGCAAAGAAAGCTCCCAAGAAAAAATAAATCTTCGGAAGATGAATGAGAAAAGGATTGGATGAAAGTTCAATCCTTTTTGTTTGTTAGAGGTCAGGATTTTCAGAATCCGTTGCGATGCTTGTCCGTCTCCATTCTTATTAAATGTTTCATACTTGAATTCTAATCCTGTTCGCTGTATGGGGATTAATTTCTATTGTCCTATAATATGGAGAATAGCATCGGCCCTTGATGTTACATCACATACAAAGAGTCGGGAAGCCTAAAATGAAAGTGGTAAAGACAACCTTCCGGTATTTCAATTTTCTAATGAGGACAAAATTTGGCCGCTAACGAGTGATAGCCAATTCAAACGATTGTTTACACTTTTTTAGGCTTTGACTTACCTCTGGCCTTCGGCACTTTGGTGTGCTCGGCAGCGCGAGCTTGTTTCTTTTGAGTGTGTACTTTTTGCCGTGTTGACATCTTTTTCTTGCCGCCTTTCGTTTTTCGGTTGTTTTCGTAGGACATGCGCTGTTCGGGCGTCATAATAGCTGCATCCTCCTTGGAAAGCTTATGCGGTTTTACTTTTTTGTCTCCATTCTGAGAAAATGCCAAGCCACAAGTCAACAACAGACAGATTAGAAGCAAAAAGGACTTTTTCATCGATTCTGACGGGATATTCGTCCTTATAAATTTCGCAAAAAAATACCTGTTCGATTAGGGCTGGAGGAGTTATTTTTGCAAAATTTAACTTCTCATGAGCGACAAAGCGTACTTACTTCTTGCCGATGGACTGTTATTGGAAGGCCGGGCAATCGGAAAACGAGGCACTTCTGGCGGTGAAATTTGCTTCAACACAGGAATGACAGGCTATCAGGAGATTTATACTGACCCTTCTTATTATGGCCAGATCGTTGTCACGACTTCAGCGCACATTGGTAATTACGGTACGGTGAATGAGGAGCAGGAATCGGGCAAACCTCAGATCAGCGGCATAGTTGTCAATGATTTTTCAGATGAATTCAGCCGGAAGACATCCAAAGAAAGCCTGCAAGCATATCTGGAGCGTAACAATGTGGTAGGTATTGCCGATCTCGACACACGTAAACTTGTTCGTCATATCAGAAGCAAGGGTGCAATGAACGCGATTATTTCTTCAGAGCACTCACCAGAACAGTTGAAGGCTGAATTGAAAAAAATACCATCGATGGACGGCTTGGAGCTATCATCAATTGTAAGCACCAAGAAACCTTATTTCGTTGGCGAGCCGAACTCACCAATTAAAATTGCAGCTTTGGACTATGGCATCAAGACAAATATTTTGAGAAACCTGGCGTCACGAGGTTGTTATGTCCAGGTATTCCCTGCTAAGACAGAATTAAAAGAAATGGAGGCGTGGAATCCGGATGGATACTTTTTATCGAACGGCCCCGGCGATCCATCAGTAATGGACTATGCGATAAAGACGGTAAAAGATATTTTGTCTACCGATAAACCTGTTTTTGGAATTTGTCTTGGACACCAGATTCTCGCGCTTGCCAATGGCCTTCCAACTTACAAAATGCACCACGGACACCGCGGTCTTAACCACCCGGTAAAGAACCTGCTTACAGGATTGGGAGAAATGACTTCACAAAACCATGGTTTCGGAGTGAGCGAAAAAGATGTTGAGAAAAACCCGAACGTGGAAGTGACGCATGTTCATTTGAATGACAACACGATCATGGGGCTTCGCATGAAAAATAAGAAAGCATTCTCCGTTCAGTTTCACCCGGAGGCATCACCCGGTCCGCACGACTCGGCCTATCTGTTCGACCAATTCGTGTCAATGGTAAAAGAAAGCAAACAAGAATTGGTTAGTTAATCATAGATCTAAAAACGTAATTCACAAAACCCATGAGTTTAATTGAAAGCATTTACGCCCGGCAAATTCTTGACAGCCGAGGCAATCCGACTATTGAAGTTGATGTATTTACCGAGAACGGAGCATTTGGTCGTGCCGCTGTTCCTTCAGGTGCGTCTACCGGTACGCACGAGGCAGTTGAGCTTCGTGACGGTGATAAAAAAGTTTTTATGGGCAAAGGTGTATTGAAGGCAGTGGAAAACGTCAATACCAAAATTGCTGCGGAAGTAGTGGGCCTCTCTGTCTTTGATCAAAACCTGGTCGACAAGGTGATGATCGAATTGGATAATACCTCCAACAAAGGTAAACTCGGTGCAAACGCAATCCTGGGAACCTCGCTGGCTGTGGCTAAAGCTGCGGCTATGGAATCCGGCCAGTCGCTTTTTAGATACATCGGTGGAGTGAACGCAAACACACTTCCTGTACCCATGATGAATATTTTAAATGGTGGAAGCCATGCAGATAATTCCATCGACTTTCAGGAATTTATGGTAATGCCTGTGAAAGCAGACACATTCAGTGATGCTCTTAGAATGGGTACTGAGGTTTTTCATACTTTGAAAAAAGTATTGCATGACAAAGGCCTCTCTACAAATGTTGGTGATGAAGGAGGTTTTGCTCCAAACATCAAATCTAATGAGGAAGCGATTGAAGTTGTGCTTAAAGCTATTGAGAAGGCGGGCTTCAAACCCGGTGTTGATATTTTCATAGCTATGGATGCAGCTAGCTCAGAATTCTATGACTCCAAAACAAAGACATACACATTCAAGAAGTCTTCCGGAAAAAAACTGAAGTCAGCAGAGATGGTTGACTACTGGGCTACCTGGGCCAAAAAATATCCGATCATCTCTATCGAAGATGGTATGGCAGAGGAAGACTGGACGGGGTGGAAAGGACTGACAGATAAGATTGGCAAGAAAGTACAATTGGTGGGTGATGACCTGTTTGTTACTAATGTTGAATTCCTGAAGAAGGGAATCGATATGGGCGTAGCCAATGCCATCCTTGTAAAAGTAAACCAGATCGGAACTCTTACGGAGACTATAAATGCCGTGAATCTGGCGAAGCAGAATTCTTACAAGAGCATCATGTCGCACCGTTCTGGTGAAACAGAGGACAGTACAATTGCTGACTTGGCGGTAGCATTGAATACAGGTCAGATAAAAACAGGTTCGGCATCGCGCTCGGATCGCATGGCAAAATACAATCAACTAATTCGAATTGAAGAAGAACTTGGCGAGACAGCCTATTTCCCTGGAAAAAATTTCTAAGAAAATGAAAATCAAACTCGATTCCATTGACAAAAAAATATTGGAACTGTTGCAGTCCAATTCCAATATCACCAATGCACAGTTGGCTCAGGAAATCGGGCTGTCTCCGGCTCCTACCCTGGAGCGTGTAAAAAAACTGGAAACCCAGGGTGTTATCAAAAGTTACCATGCGGTGGTTGACATGGCCAGTGTTGGGCTCGGTGTATCCACCTTTGTTATGGTTTCACTTAAGGGGCATAACAAAGACAACATAGAGAAGTTTACAAAGGCCATCAGCAAAATTCCAGAAGTGGTCGAATGCCATCACGTAACAGGCCAGGCAGATTTTATCCTGAAAGTTGTCGCTCCCGATATTCCGGCTTATCAAAGTCTTATGCTGGATAAAGTGACAAACATTGAGGTGGTAGACAATATGCAGTCAACGGTGATCCTATCCACTTTCAAAGACAGTCGCGTTATTCCATTGCCATGAGTGTAGCAGCAGAAAAATCGTTAGTTCTCGACTCAAAACAAGTGAGTCAAAAAATCCGCAGGATTGCCTACGAGATTTATGAAAACAATTTTGCTGAAAAGATAATTGTACTTGCCGGCATAGATGGCCAGGGTTATGTGCTTACGAAAATTCTCGAGAAAGCGCTAAAGGAAATATCGCCTGTCAATACGTTGCTTGTAAAAGTTTCGGTTGATAAATTCTCACCTGTTCAGAGTGAGGTGGAGATTGATGTTCCCATAAAAGACGTTAAAAAAAAGTGTGTCATCCTTATTGATGACGTGCTTAATACTGCGAGAACGTTGGCGTACGCAATGAAACCGTTTTTGACGACTGAAGTAAAAAAAGTTGAGGTAGCAGTTTTGGTCAATCGCAGTCATACTCTTTTTCCAATAGTTCCAACTTACACCGGGTTTGAATTGGCAACAACTTTGACCGATCATGTGGAGGTGAAGTTGGGAAAAGATGCAGCCGTTTATTTGCGCTGACGCAACAATTTTTAGAAGCTTGTTCCATTTAGTAGAAGCATAGTTCGTTGACGTTTAATCTCTAATTTTGGATACACTTTCCCAATAGGTTATGTCTGTTCACAAGAAGACCGAGATCAAGAAAATCACTACGCACCAGCTTCAGGAGATGAAGAATCGAGGTGAAAAAATAGCGATGCTTACAGCCTACGATTACAGCATGGCGCGAATTATCGATGGGGCAGGCATTGATGTGATTTTGGTGGGAGATTCTGCTTCCAACGTGATGGCAGGAAATGAGACCACGCTTCCCATTACATTGGATCAAATGATTTACCATGCTACTTCCGTGGTGAAAGCTGTAAATCGTGCCCTAGTCGTTGTAGATATACCTTTTGGATATTATCAGGGAAGTTCAGGTGAAGCTTTGCGTTCGTCAATCCGCATCATGAAGGAATCAGGTGCGCATGCGGTGAAACTGGAGGGCGGTGCAGAAGTGAAGGATTCGGTACTTCGTATTTTAAGTGCCGGAGTACCGGTCATGGGTCACCTAGGTCTCACACCACAATCGATCTATAAGTTCGGCACATACAGCGTTCGCGCCAAAGAAGAGGTTGAGGCAAACAAATTGATAGAAGATGCACAACTCCTGCAGGAGTGTGGCTGCTTCGGCCTTGTACTCGAAAAAATCCCCGCAGAATTAGCAAAAAAAGTTTCTGAAAAACTCAATATCCCGGTAATTGGCATCGGTGCTGGCCCTGATGTGGATGGACAGGTCTTAGTAATGCAGGATATGCTGGGTATCACACAGGAATTTAAGCCCCGTTTTTTACGCAGGTATGCAGACCTTAATGCAATCGTTACCGGTGCGGTAAACAAGTACGTTGCTGATGTTAAAGCTAAAGATTTCCCTAACCAGGAAGAAAAATATTAGCCGTGTTTTTACAGTAATCCAGCCTCAAATTCGCTTGTGTAATTCTGTAAAATCTCTGCCAAACTTTAATTAATTTCGAAACTCTCTTTAGAAACTTAGATAATAAAATCATGAGCGATCAGAAAATCAGTATCAGCAATGGAAAATTGAATGTGCCGGACATGCCAACAATTCCGTTCATCGAAGGGGATGGAACCGGTGTAGACATTTGGCCTGCGGCAAAGAATGTCATGGACTCGGCAATCGAAAAAGCATATAAAGGCAAACGGAAAATAAACTGGAAAGAAGTTCTGGCGGGTGAAAAAGCCTTCAACAAAGTAGGTAATTGGATGCCAGACGAAACCATGACCATCTTCCGTGACTACCTCGTGGGTATCAAAGGCCCGCTCTCGACACCCGTAGGTGGAGGTATTCGTTCACTTAACGTGGCATTGCGCCAAGAGTTGGATTTGTATGCTTGTGTTCGCCCGGTGCGCTGGTTCAAAGGTGTGCCTTCACCTGTAAAAGAACCACATAAAACCGACATGACTATTTTCCGTGAGAACACAGAAGATATTTACGCAGGGATCGAATTCCAACAAGGATCGGATGACAACAAAAAATTCCTCGCTTTTTTCAAAGAAACTTTCCCCAAGCAGTACAAGAAAATCCGTTTCCCTGAAACCTCGGGTATCGGAATCAAGCCGGTTTCACAAGAAGGAACAGAGAGATTAGTTCGTTCGGCTATTAAATTCGCTATCGAACAGAAGAAACCAAATGTGACTTTAGTTCACAAGGGAAATATCATGAAGTTCACCGAAGGTGGATTCCGTGATTGGGGATATGCGCTGGCGAAAAATGAATTTGGTGCCAAAGAAATTGACGGTGGACCATGGATGGAGATCAATAGCAATGGCCACAAAATTGTAGTTAAAGATTCGATTGCTGATGCATTTCTTCAGCAGATTTTGTTACGCCCGGATGAATATTCTGTTGTTGCAACTCTTAACCTCAATGGTGATTATGTTTCGGACGCATTAGCAGCGATTGTTGGCGGAATTGGAATTGCACCGGGCGGTAATGTCAATTACGTTACTGGTCATGCTATTTTCGAAGCGACACACGGTACTGCACCAAAGTATGCTGGCCAAGACAAAGTTAATCCTGGCTCAGTAATCCTGTCAGGAGTGATGATGCTCGAGTACATGGGCTGGCAGGAAGCTGCAGACATGATTGTGAAAGGACTGGAAGGAGCGATTTCTTCTAAGAGAGTGACTTACGATTTCCACCGCCAGATGGAAGGAGCAACTTTGTTGAAATGTTCTGAATTTGGAAAAGAAGTGGTGAAGAATATGTGACAAGAAAAAACTCAAAATGAAGACCAGCGACAACAAATCGCTGGTTTTTTTATTGCCTGCTAAGTGGATCGTTCTGTTTAATAAAATCTTAACCCTTCGCGAATTTGCCGTCATTTAAATAGAGAGGTTTGTTTTACTCACAAACCTTACCTATGAAAACGAAGTTATTACTTAATGTTTTGTTTGCGCTTCTAATTTCTCAAAAGACCTTCGCGCAAGTCACACTTTCTTCATCTCCGTATATTCAAAATTTTAATTCGATAGCATTAGGATTGCCTGTTGGATGGACAGTACGGACTGGCGCAACGGCTTCCGCCCTCGGTACAGCTGCGACTTTAACTACGGCATCAACAAATTGGAGTAATACGACCGGGAGCTTTAAGAATTCGGCTTCAATAACAAATCTTACTTCGGGGTCAACTTCTACTGCGCAAAGTAATTCTACCGACAGGGTGGTGGCACTCAGGCAAACAGGTACGTTTGGAGACCCGGGAGCTGCATTTGTTATCCAACTCTCGAATACCTACGGCTTTAGTAATTTCTCGTTCAACTTCGATTTACTGTCACTGGATATTGCAATAAGCCGTGTTATCTCGTGGAAAGTTGACTATGGAATTGGAGCATCACCAACTTCTTTTACAACGGTGACTTCATCCCCGGCTGCGGTTACTTCAGGTAATACCACTTGGGGGAAAACGAACGTCACCGTCAACTTTGGATCTGCTCTAAACAATGTTGCCAATGTGGTATGGATTCGGATTGTTACCGTGAATACCTCCACAGGAACAGGTAGCAGACCAACCACAGGTATTGATAATGCTAATCTATCATTCACGTTAAGTGACCTGACACCTCCATTATTTACCACTGGGTATCCGATGGCGTCAAACCTGACACCTTCCGGGTTTGATCTTCTAACGAGTTTGAATGAATCAGGAAAAGTGTATTATGTGGTACTCCCAGATGGAGCTGTGACTCCGTCCACAATACAAGTAAAAAACGGACAAGACGGAACGGGCTCCTCTGTGCAGTTGGGCTATTCAGGAACAATTGATGTTGCAGGTGCATTTACTGAATACTCAGCAGCAGTGCTGGCTTTAAAGCACAGTACGAATTACGATGTATATATGACAGCGGATGATGTAGCTTCAAATCTTCAGTCGCTACCTGTCAAACTGGATGTGAGAACCAATCCATCAACAGATATTGTACCTCCCATTTTTAGCCAGATACCAGCAGTTGGTTCGGTAGCACCAACGAGTTTCAATTTGTCTTTTTCAATGAATGAGCCAGGTACGACTTACGCGATTGTTGTGCCGACAGGCTCCGTTGCTCCATCATCAGATCAGGTAAAACAAGGCCAAGACGGCATGGGAAATACTTTGCCTTCCGGATTACATCAGCAGACCATAGTAAGTGGAGGTTTAGCCCAAATACAATTAAACAATTTACTTCCCGAAACAACTTATGATGTATATCTAGTTGCGGAAGATGATATCCCCAACCTGCAAATTGCACCAACAAAAATTACACTCACTACGGGATCGATCTTCATCGAAGACTTCGAAACATGCGATTTTAATTCTTTCACTTCTTTCAGTGCCTCTGGGGTGCAGACTTGGGGATGCGTAAACTATGGTTACAATAATACGAAGGGCTATCGCATGAACGGCTATTCAGGAAGTGCAGTAGCAAACGAAGCTTGGCTAATATCACCGGTCGTTTATTTGAGCAGCAATGCAAGCCTTTCTTTTCGATCGCAATTTTCCTTTGCAGGAAATAGTTTGCAATTGAAAATCTCTACTGATTATAACGGAGCAGGCGACCCCGAAACGGCTACGTGGACAGACCTCAATGGAAATTTTCCAACTTTATCGGTTGCCTCCACTAGTACATTGCTTTCTGACTGGACGTCAAGTACGGTCGATCTTTCATCATTCACGGGTAAGGCATATGTAGCATTTGTCTACACGTCTACATCTGTAGCGGCCGCACGATGGACAATCGACAATATTATGTTTGGCAATGCCAAGGCCTCTTATATTCAGGCTAACCCTACTGGCCTTTCATTCAGCACTCCGGGTATTTCAAAGAGCTTTTTTCTGGGAGGAGTTAATTTGCAAAGCGACCTCATTATTAGTGCACCAGATCATTTTCTTGTTTCGAAAGATAATATCACGTTCAGTAACTCTGTTTCTTATGCACCCACAGAAGTAAGTGCACCGCAGAATGTCTACGTGAAATTTCAAATCACAGAAATAACAGCAGAGACGTTTTCTGGATCAGTCGTTGTCTCTTCTGCTGGTGTTTCCTCACGGAATATTGCTGTAATCGGTACTGATAAATCGCAAACCTTTAACCTGGCCACCTACAATCTTGAGTTCTTTGGTACGGACGTCAAAGACATGAGCAATAATGAATTTGGCCCCATTGATGATTTATTACAACTAAATAACGTTTCGGAAGTTCTTCAGACGATTGGAGCAGATATTTTTGCTGTAGAAGAAATTTCAGATGACCAGGCTTTCGATCAGCTAGTTGCTAATTTACCCGGCTTCGACAAGATTGTTTCTAATCGATGGTCATATTCTTTTCAACCAGCTGATCCCAATTTTCCACCACAGAAAATTGGATTTATATACAATACTAAAAAGGCGCAATTAATTTCTTCAAGAGTCATGTTTGCCACAATGCATGATGAAATTTTAGCCAGTGCACTGACACTACCTTCATACCCGGTTAGCAGCACGAGCTTTTGGTCTTCGGGGAGATTGCCGTTCATGGCTACGTTTGACGTAACAATCAACGATACAAAAAGAAGAATACGAATGATAGACATTCACGCTAAATCCGGATCTCAGCTGATTGAACATAGCAGACGAACGTATGATGTGAAAGTTCTTTACGACTCCTTGATTAGCCAATACCCGCACGAAAACATTATTCTCCTAGGAGACTTTAATGATGATGTACAGGGATCAATATTATCAGGAGCTGAATCTCCTTACAAGCCTTTTATTGATGACGCACTTAATTTTAAAGTTGTAACACGCGATCTTAAAGCTGCGGGATTAGCTACTTTTCCGGGGAGCAACAGTTTTATAGATCATATTATTATTTCCAACGAATTAACCAATGCCCTTGTTGACAATTCTACAGTGGTTGAAGACGCAAGGAAGTACATCCCCGCTTATTCTGTAACTACCTCCGACCATCTCCCGGTTTCTATGCGGTTATTACTTTCATCGAAAGCTGACCAGGATATTTCCATAAATTCTAAATCGGATAAAACATATGGCGATGAGCCATTCGAAATTGCAGCAACCTCATCATCTGGATTAACTGTTTCACTGGCCAGCTCAGATCCAAATATAATTTTGATCGAGGATAATGTGGCAACGATTTTAGGCGCTGGAATAGTAACAGTAACTGCGAGCCAACCGGGAGATAGCGACTTCAATCCCGCTAAATCCGTTGAACTTATATTGGAAATCGAAAAAGCAGATCAGACTATTTTATTTGAATCAATCCAGCCAATGAAATTTGGAGATGCTCCATTTACGTTGCCCGCTGTTTCGTCTGCAGATCTGCCGATAATATTTACGAGTTCGGACCCAACGATTCTTTCCGTTACAGATAATATCGGCACGATCAGAAAAGCAGGGGAGGTAACGATTACGGCAACACAAACCGGTGACATCAATTTTAATGCAGCAGAGGCAGTGGTGGTAAACCTGGTGATCAATAAATCGGAGCAGACCATTTCCCTCATTCCCATTATTGACAAAACACAAGGAGACCCTTCTTTCGTTTTGCAAACGACTTCTAGTTCGGGCCTTGCCGTGGCAATTGAGAGTATCTCAGAAAAAATATCAATTACTGGCTTAGAAGTTACATTAGAAAAACCAGGAAGAGTGACAATAGTTGCCAGCCAACAAGGAAACGAAAATTATAACGCTGCTGCGACAATTTCTCAGAGCTTCTGTATCAAACCGACTAAACCTGAAGTCACCATAACAGATGCCGGCCCTACGAGTGCAACACTTATGTCGAATTCAATCAGCGGTAATCAATGGTTTATGAACGGAACACCAATAATTGGGGAGACTAATTCTACTCTCACAGTTTCGTTTGCAGGTGTACTAAATGTTCAGACACATGTGGACGATTGCTTCAGTGAATTTTCTGATAGCCAGAATGTCATCACGGACGCAATGGAGCTAACTACAGAGAAAATTGAGCTATACCCAAATCCTGCTGAGGATTTTCTGTTTGTCGCAGGAATGGATGAAGTGCACGATATGACCTTGATTGATTGCATGGGAGCCGAACAAAGAATCTTCTATGATAAATACGATGAAAAAATTTACAATATCAATTTGAAAACTCTTTCGTCGGGACTTTATCTCTTAATTGTAAATGGAATGAATACCAGACATCAATTTAAATTCATAAAAAAATAACCTATCCCTTTTACGCAATTTAGGCTACTATGAATGTGGTTGGGAAAAGTAATTTTGATAACTCTTCCGTACTAAATAAATGGCTTTACGGAATATCAAGCCGTCAGAGTGCGACTAGAGCATTTTAACTACGGTAAGCGCAGCTTCCTCTCCTTTATTACCTAAGGCACCACCAGCACGCTCAAGGGCTTGCTTTTTATTAAGGGTAGTCAGCACTCCGAAAGCAACCGGCTTATTGAACTTCAGATTCACTTTCATAATTCCGTAGGCAACAGCCTGGCAGATATAATCGAAGTGAGGTGTGTCACCCTGGATAACGCAGCCGATGCATATCACAGCAGCAATATTTTTTTGCCCGGCCATCAGTTGGGCGCCCAGCGGAAGCTCAAAACTTCCCGGAACATTCTTTCTAATAATATTTTTTTTTGATGCCCCGAGATCGAGCAACGCCTGATGGGCACCGTCAAACAAAGGCTCCGTGATCTCCTCGTTCCACTCGGCCACAACAATGGCAAATTTTTTATTCCTGATATTGATTTTGCTTTTCCCGGATACGGATTGAAGTATACCTGCCATACTGTTTCTGTTAAATAAAAAAGGGATAGCGAACTATCCCTTTCAAATATCGTCAAATTACTTTTACGAATTCGTTTCTAATCTCGCCTTAAACTTCTTGGCATTTTGTACTTCACTGCTGTCGAAGTAAGTATCTATTATTTTCTGATAAACTTCTTTGGCCTTATCATTCTGGTTGAGCTTCTCGTAGGCCAACGCAGCTTTCATCATATAGGTTGGAGTGAATTCCTTGTTAGGCTTATACTCGGAAGCTTTATTATACCACTTCGAAGCGTTTTCGAAGTCTTTTTGCTCCATATAAGCATCACCGATCAGGCTGTAAGCCCGGGCTTGTACAAGCATATCGTTGGCTTTGAAGTCTTCCAGGTAATAGATAGCCAATGGAAATTTACCCTGCTTAAGATGAATTGCGCCTGCATAAAAATTAGCGAGGTTGCCAGCGGGAGTCATTCCATAATCATCAATGATTTGTTTGAAACCGAGGTTGTTACCATCGCCATTGAATGCGAGGTTAAGACTGTCAGTTTCGAAATAATGAACCGCCTGAAACATTTCTTTCTGTGCCTGCGCTTCTTGCGTGTCGATATAGTATCTCCACCCAAAGTAGCCACCTACAACGAGCATGATCACTGCAGCTATGCTGATGATGATCTTTGGATTGGATTGGAGCCAGTGTTCAAAACCTTCAAATTTCTGCTGAAGTGCTTCCGAGCTTTCGAGCAAATCCTTGCCTTCTTCCTTTTTTGCCATAGTTCTGTTAAAAATTAACCCACCGGTACCGATGGGGTCGCAAAACTAAGAAATATGGTCATTAATCAAAAGAGGTAAAGAGGCCAATTTGGGGTATTGGGCAGGGAAATTATGATCCGAAGCACAGGAATTTAAAGCCCGCCAGATTGCAGTTCTACGGCTAATTCTGACTCAACGTACCTCTTGTAAACCTTGCCAATTTTAAAAATCTGACCATTGATCTTTAAACTATCCGACTGTACTGATTCAACAAATTGCGTATTTACAATATGCGAACGGCTGATTCTTAAAAAAGACTTTGGCAGTTTCTGCTCAGCTTCTTTTAAAGACAGTCGCACCACCAATATTTTTTGCTGTGTGAATACCCTCACATAGTTTTCTAAACTCTCAAAGTGGGTAATTGTGTTCAATGGAATTTGCTTCTCAAGACCATCTACAAAACAACTAAAGAATTGTACCGAACTATCGGGTCTTGAAGAAACAGCCTCAGCCTTCTTTTGAATGGTGTCCTGATATTTGAAGATCACATAAATTCCCAAGCCTGTAATCGTAAAAACCCAAAAACTCAAAATTTTTGACAGCGTTTCCGGTTCATCGAAACCATACACAATCACCAGGTGCATGTTAACTGAGCTGAATATCATGAGACCAATCGCCCAAAGAAAATAAACCCGCTTTTTGCCCTCCAGATAAAGACGTTCGAATAGTATCCGGTTATGAAAAGCAATCCAACCGTACATAAGGAGCAGCAATAAATAAGGAGAGAACTTGGCAAAGCCAGCCCTTTCACTTATTGAAAACCGGTCTGGTATGAAATAGGCAATCAATAGTGCCGCAATCCCAAGGGCATTTCTCCAAAAGACCGATTTCAACAAACTTCCTTTCATCTCAACAAAAATAGAGACTTCACAACCATTTAGAGCCTGGGACAAAGTGATTTAGTCAATGACTAAATGCGATAGCCACATTTTAGTTTTTAGAATCAGTAGTTGATGCTCCATTTGTGGATAAAAAAAACAAACACAAAGAAATATGCTTCATCAGGCTAACATCGTCATCCACGTTCTTACGGGCACTATCGCAATGATAGTCGGGATTTTTGCCATCGCCTTCAACCGCAAAGTTGTAATCCATAAAAAACTAGGCCGTTATTTTATCTATTTATTGACCGTTGTCGTGTCATCGGGGTTTGTAGGTTTTCTGTTTTTTAGAAATGACCCCTTCCTGCTAATGCTCACCATTATTGCTTCGTACGTTGGCTTTGCCGGTTTTAGGAATATTCAACTGAAAGAAAAACGAGGCACATGGGTAGATACTCTCATTGCAATATCAGCCTTAACGACAAGTCTCCTGTACGTATGGAATCTTTCTAAAAGCCCACTTCACTGGAATACAAGTGTAGTGATTCCGACTTTGGTCGCCCTGGTTTTAGTCACCACCTATGACTTGGTAAAACAATTTTTTCTTCAGTCGTATTTGAAAGACGCATGGCTGTACGAACACATCTACAAAATGATTTCGGCTTTCAGCGCGTTGTTTTCTGCATTTACTGGGAATGTCTTTCGAAGCTTTCACCCGTACAGTCAGATCGGGCCAAGCATAATCTGCGTGCTGCTGATAATATATTTTATAGCAAGGAGAGCCCTTGCAGGGCAAGAATTTTGTAAAATCCGAAATTAGTACGAGATGGAATAAGAATTAATCCGTAATGAACGGATAATCTTCTTGCATGTAAATATCCTTCATTGCTTCTGAGGCATCCGGGAATTTGGATTCTTCCGCGAACTTCACACTCTCTTCAACCTGTGCATTTACTTTTTGTTCTATGGCGTCCAGATCTTTCTCAGAGGCGATCTTTTTGTCGAGGATAGTTTTTCTTACTTGCTCAATCGGATCGCGTTGCTTGTATTCTTCGACTTCCTCTTTTGAACGGTACTTCTGAGGATCGCTCATGGAGTGACCTTTGTAGCGATAAGTTCTGAATTCCAGCAGAGTTGGTCCTTCACCTGCACGGGCACGTTCGGCCGCACGTGCTACAGCTTCGTGCACGTCTTCCACATTCATGGCATCCACAGGCTCTGCAGGCATATCATAGGAATCAGCCAAGGTATAAAGCTCAGTTACGTTGGAGGTACGCTTCACAGAAGTTCCCATGGCGTAACCGTTGTTTTCGATAACGAAGATCACCGGGATTTTCCACAGCATAGCCAGATTCAGCGCTTCGTGGAAAGCACCTTGACGCACGGCTCCGTCACCCATGTAACAAATGCAGAGGTTGCCGGTTTTATTGAATTTTTCGGCAAAGCCGATTCCGGCACCAAGCGGAACCTGTCCGCCTACAATACCGTGACCACCGAAGAAGTGATTTTCCTTATCAAAAATGTGCATGGAACCACCCTTGCCTTTACTGACGCCCGTTTCCTTTGCATAAAGTTCGGCCATCACAGCGTTTGGGCTTGTACCAAGTGCGAGTGGATGTGCGTGGTCGCGATAAGCGGTGATATACTTGTCTCCTTTTCTTAAAGCAGATACAGCCCCGGAAGCGCAAGCCTCCTGGCCAATGTATAAATGGCAGAAACCACGGATTTTTTGCATTCCATAAAGCTGCCCTGCTTTCTCTTCGAATTTGCGCATGAGCAACATCGATTCAAACCAAAACAGATAGGTCTCTTTGGAGTATTCAGCTTTGGATGTTTTGCTTTTAGCTTGGGCGGTGGCTGCCATAAGTGTTACTTTTGGATTTTACGAACTGCGAAAATACGCGATGGAGCGGCAATCGCCAAACCAACATTGGTTAGCGGAATAAATTAGGCAAAAGAGAAGTGTTTCTTCAGGAATTACGGCTATTCAATTTCAAAAACTATGCTGAAGCGAGCCTCCGGTTTGATCAGCCGGTGAACTGCTTTCTCGGAAGCAATGGCAGCGGTAAGACAAACCTGCTCGATGCCATGCATTATTTGTCATTCACCAAGAGCGCCATCAATCCTACCGATGTTCAAAATATCCGGCTTGGAGAAACTCAGTTTATGATCAAAGGAAACTTCCTGTTGAATGAGAAGAGAAAGGAAGTTATCTGCTTTTTCCAGCAAGGACAGAAGAAAACCATTCGCGAAGACGGAGTCGATTGTATGAAATTTTCTGATCACGTTGGAAAATATCCGGTTGTAATGATTGCTCCGCAAGACATTGAACTGATCTGGGATGGGAGCGAGGTGAGGCGTAAATTTTTCGACAGCCTGCTTTCGCAAATTGATCACAGTTATTTAGAGAATCTGATTGTTTATTCAACATTTCTTAAACAACGGAATAGCGCTCTTAAAATGTTTGCCGACCGCGGACACACCGATCACGATCTGCTGGCGGGGTATGATCAGAAAATTATTCCTACAGCTAAATTCATTTTTCAGAAAAGAAAAGAATTTCTAAGGGAGTATCTTCCTGCTTTCCAAACACACTATCAAAACTTATCCGATTCCGGGACTGAAGAAATGGACATACAGTACAGATCCGATTTGGACGGAGTTGATTTTGGAGAGATGCTCCGCAAAAATCTCTCCCGTGACCTGGCTTTGCAAAGGACAACCAATGGAATTCATCGTGATGATTTTTTGTTTTTGTTGAATGGAAATGAAGTTAAGCGCTTTGGCTCGCAGGGGCAGCAGAAGTCTTTTTTGATAGGGCTGAAGCTGGCGGAGTTTCAGGCCATTGCTGAAAAGAAAAAATTTAAGCCGCTGCTTTTGCTCGATGATATTTTCGATAAGCTGGACGACAACAGGATCAGTAAAATTTTAAAATTGGTTACGGAAGGAATGTTTGGCCAGCTATTCATCACCGATGCGCGACCGGATCGATGCAAGGAGGTTTTGAAGGAGATCGATTTGAAGGCCGGTGTTGTGATGATTGAAAATGGTAAGTTTGTCTAAATCCAATGCCTCAAAACCCTCACGATATTCAGCACATAGGCCAGGCCATCAAAGACCTGCTCAAACAATACCATCTGAAGCCCAAATTTGATGAGGCGAGCGTGGTTGCTTCGTGGGAAAAGCTGGTGGGTAAACCAATGGCCAGGCACACCAAACGAATTTTTGTGCGCAATAAGGTGTTGTTTATCGAGTTGGATTCTCCCTCAATGAAGAGCGATTTGAGCTTTCACAAGAATCACCTGCTAAAAACGCTGGAAAATGAGTTTGGAAAGGACGTTTTGAAGGAAATCGTCCTGATGTAATCTGAATTTTTGTTTCCTGCCGCGTTTGCCGATACCGAAAAACCGTATAATTTTGCACTCCTATTTTTCGAGAATGGCCTCTGCGCTTCTGGATTAGTAAGGAAAAGTTCTTGAAAAGATTGAAATCGTAGGGGGAGATACTCAAGCGGCCAACGAGGACAGACTGTAAATCTGTTGACTTATGTCTTCACAGGTTCGAATCCTGTTCTCCCCACACCAGAATTCGAAATGTGAAGTTTTGAATCAAAAAGCGGGAGTAGCTCAGTTGGTAGAGCGATAGCCTTCCAAGCTATAGGTCGCGAGTTCGAACCTCGTTTCCCGCTCAGAGTCGTTGATAGTTGTTCGTTATTCGTTGTTCGTACTTCGAACAACCGACAACGATGAACGAACAACGGCATGAATGCTGTTGTAGCTCAGTGGTAGAGCACTTCCTTGGTAAGGAAGAGGTCGTGAGTTCAATCCTCATCAACAGCTCTATCCTCCGAAGCCTCAGTGAAAGAGGATCGGATTAGAATACAAATTGCATAAGTGCAGTTTGCTCCCGAATAAACTCGGGATTTTGAAATTTTGAAAAATTGATATCTCAAATCACCGATGGGTAGCGACCATCTTCAAGGTGACGAAGATCTCAGAGTCGAATAACCCTTATTCGAAAGGCTTAACATGTTTAGGGTGTATATGTTTCTCAGACGGAGAAACCTGAAGGTAGTAACCTATTAAATTAATTATACACTTTTAAACACTTAACTGGGATTTTCAAATATGGCAAAAGAAACATTTGACCGCTCAAAACCGCACGTAAACATCGGTACCATTGGTCACGTTGACCACGGTAAAACTACGTTGACGGCTGCTATTACTCAGGTTCTTTCTAAAAAAGGACTTGCTGCAGTTCGTGACTTCTCATCAATTGATAACGCTCCTGAAGAAAAAGAACGCGGTATCACTATCAACACTTCGCACGTAGAATATTCTACTGAGAAAAGACACTACGCACACGTAGACTGTCCTGGTCACGCTGACTATGTAAAAAACATGGTTACTGGTGCTGCCCAGATGGACGGAGCTATCCTCGTGGTTGCTGCTACTGACGGCCCTATGCCTCAGACTCGCGAGCACATCCTCTTGGCTCGTCAGGTAGGTGTACCTGCACTTGTCGTGTTCATGAACAAAGTTGACTTGGTTGACGATGCAGAATTGCTTGACCTCGTTGAAATGGAAGTTCGCGAACTCCTTTCTTCTTATCAATTTCCTGGCGACACCATGCCAGTCATCCGTGGCTCTGCTTTAGGTGCATTGAATGGCGAAGCTAAGTGGGTAGAAAAAGTTAACGAATTGATGGATGCAGTGGATAACCACATTCCGATTCCGGTTCGTTTGATTGACAAAGATTTCTTGATGCCTGTAGAAGACGTATTCTCGATCACTGGTCGTGGTACTGTTGCTACTGGTCGTATTGAGCGTGGTATCATCAAAACTGGTGATGCAGTTCAAATCCTTGGAATGGGTGCTGAGAACCTTACTTCTACCATCACTGGTGTAGAAATGTTCCGCAAAATCCTTGACAGAGGAGAAGCTGGTGACAACGTAGGTTTGTTGCTCCGTGGTATTGAAAAAGAGCAAATCTGCCGCGGTATGGTTATTTGCAAGCCTGGTACTGTAACTCCTCACGCTAAATTCAAAGCTGAAGTTTATGTATTGAGCAAAGAAGAAGGTGGTCGTCACACTCCTTTCTTCAACAAATACCGCCCTCAGTTCTACTTCCGTACAACGGATGTAACTGGCGAAGTAAAACTTCCTGCAGGCGTGGAAATGGTTATGCCTGGTGACAACGTATCTATCGAAGTGGAGCTGATCAACAAGATTGCCATGGAGAAAGGATTGCGTTTCGCTATCCGCGAAGGTGGCCGTACAGTAGGTTCTGGCCAGGTAACTGAGATCCTCGACTAAAGGATTCTTGCCGAAAGGCAACTAGTTGATATTCAACAAATAGCGTTTCTGAGATTTTTCTTGGAAACGCTTTTGTTTTCTTTCCCAATTGCTCTACATTTGCAGTCCTTTTGAATTTAGGGTAGAGAGTCAGGAGGGAGCCAAGGTCATACGGGTGTAGCTCAATTGGTAGAGTAGCGGTCTCCAAAACCGTTGGCTGGGAGTTCGAGTCTCTCCACCCGTGCTAAAAAGCTATTTTGAAAACACGGTTCAAAATAGGACTAATTAGGTGTGAATCAAATAGTTAGATACATCACAGGAAGTACCGTGTCGAACAAAGAATCTGATGGAAAAATTGAAGAACTATATCCTCGATTCGATTGACGAGATCCGCAACAAGGTCTCTTGGTCGAAGTTCAATGAGCTGCAAAGCAGCGCCATTTTGGTGTTGGTGGCTTCATTGATTTTTGCCCTGGTTATCGGGATGATCGATTTTGGGTTCAACAATGCTTTGCACTGGTTTTACAGAGAATTTTAAAAGATCATGGCAGAGCTAAAGTGGTATGTGTTGCGCGTCATCAGCGGCCAGGAAAAGAAAATCAAATCTTACCTGGAAACGGAGATTGAGCGCTCCAAACTGCAGGAGTTTATTCCGCAGGTACTGATCCCTTCGGAGAAGGTTTACGAAATGCGCAATGGTAAAAAGCGCGTTCGTGAGAGAAACTTCTTCCCGGGATATGTACTTGTTTCAGCAGACCTCTCCCATGGAGAAGCGTATCACAAAGTGAATAATATTCCCGGAGTGATTGGTTTTCTGGGCTCTAACGGCTCAAGCGCCACGAGCAAAGATCCGGTAGCCCTGAGGCAAGCGGAGGTAAACCGCATCCTTGGAAAAGTAGATGAGGTAGATCAGTTCGAAGAAAAATTGGAGACCCCTTTCATTAAGGGAGAATCCGTAAAAGTAATGGATGGACCTTTCAGCGGGTTTACTGGAAATGTGGAGGAGATTTTCGAAGACAAGAAGAAGCTGAATGTAATGGTGAAAATTTTCGGCAGGAATACTCCTGTTGAATTGAGCTACATGCAAGTAGAAAAATTAGATTAATAGAATCAGAATTTTAAGATAATCAAGGTATGGCAAAGGAAGCAATAGGTTATTTGAAGTTACAAGTGAAAGGCGGTCAGGCTAACCCTGCACCTCCCATTGGTCCTGCACTCGGTTCAAAAGGTTTGAACATCATGGACTTCTGTAAGCAGTTCAACGCTCGCTCGCAAGACAAACAAGGCCAGGTGTTGCCTGTGTTGATCACTATCTACAATGACAAGTCTTTTGACTTCGTCATCAAAACTCCTCCTGCCGCAATCCTGATTATGGAAGCCATTAAGCTTCAAAAAGGATCAAAAGAACCTAACCGTTCTAAAGTAGGATCGATCTCCTGGGATCAGGTCAAAAAAATTGCTGAAATCAAAATGCCTGACCTCAACGCTTTCAAAGTTGAGTCAGCTATGAAAATGATTGCAGGAACAGCTCGCAGCATGGGTGTTACCGTAAGCGGAGTTGCTCCCTGGAATAAATAAATAGTTAAGAGTTAAAAGTTAATAGAGAGAAAAGCTTCCATCACTTCTATCAACGATTAACTAAAACGATTAACTGAAAAAGAAAATGGCAAGAGTATCAAAAAACAGAAAGGCGGTTGCCGCCAAGTATAACTTAGAGAAAGAATATTCTCTGACGGATGCTGCAAAAATGCTGAAGGATATCACCTTCACCAAGTTTGATGCCTCTGTAGACGTTGACATCCGTTTGGGTGTTGACCCGAAGAAGTCAGACCAAATGGTGCGCGGAGTTGTCTCTTTGCCTCACGGCTTAGGCAAAGTTGTGCGCGTATTAGTGCTTTGCTCACCTGACAAAGAACAGGAAGCGAAAGACGCTGGCGCAGAGTATGTTGGACTGGATGAATACATTAAAAAAATCGAAGGCGGTTGGACTGATATTGATGTTATCATCACGATGCCCACCGTTATGGCGAAAGTAGGTAAACTGGGAAAGGTACTCGGCCCTCGTGGCTTGATGCCAAATCCTAAGTCCGGAACAGTTACCCTCGAAGTTGGAAAAGCAGTGAAAGAAGTGAAAGCGGGTAAAGTGGACTTTAAAATCGACAAACAAGGAATCATTCACGCAAGTGTCGGTAAGGCTTCCTTCAGCGCGGACAAGATCAAAGACAACGCTGCTGAACTTATCAATATGGTTGTAAAACTGAAACCAGCTTCATCGAAGGGTACATACATTCAAAGTGTGTCGCTTTCCACTACGATGAGTCCGGGCATCAGGGTTGATTCAGGTTCATTGGGCATTTAATTATTAAAGACATGACCAGGGAAGAAAAAGGACAGATCATTGATGAGTTGGCTGAGAAATTTTCTCAGAACAACCATTTCTATATCACAGACGCTTCAGGTTTAACTGTAGCTCAGGTGAATGCGTTGCGCAGGTTGTGTTTTCATGCCGGAGTAGAATATGTGGTTTACAAAAACACATTGATCCGCAAGGCTTTGGAAAGGCAGAAGGCGAACTACGAAGATATTTTTAAATCTCTGAAAGGCTTTTCAGGCGTGATGTTCTCGAAAGAGGCTGGCAACGCTCCTGCGAAAGTTATTAAAGAGTATCGCAAGAAACTGGAGGGTAAACCCGGATTAAAAGCAGCTTCCATCGAGTCTGCCCTCTTTATCGGTGAAGAACACTTAAATACGCTCACTGAGTTGAAATCTAAGAATGAACTCATTGGCGAAATTATTTCATTGCTGCAATCTCCTGCGAAGAATGTATTGTCTGCCCTGTTGAGTGGCAAGCAAACTGTAGCCGGACTTGTGAAGGCTTTGGAAGAAAGAAAAAACTAAAAAAAGAATTTAAAATTTTAAACAATTATCAATCATGGCGGATATCAAATCAATCGGCGATCAACTTGTAGAACTTACTGTAAAAGAAGTAAACGAATTAGCTTCTTACCTGAAAGAAACATATGGCATTGAGCCTGCAGCTGCGGCTGTTGCTGTAGCGGCTGGTCCTGCTGCTGGTGGTGGTGGCGCTGCTGCTGCTGAGAAAACCAACTTCGATGTTGTGTTGAAGAGCGCAGGTGCTAACAAACTTCAGATCGTGAAGTTGGTGAAAGAATTGACCGGTCTTGGCTTGAAAGAAGCTAAAGATGTAGTTGATGGAGCTCCTAAGACTATCAAAGAAGGCTTACCTAAAGACGAAGCTGAGAACTTGAAGAAACAACTCGTTGAGGCTGGTGCCGAAATTGAGTTGAAATAATTTCTTGAAGGGCGCAGATACCGTCTAAAGGGATTTCAGGCCCCATTCCTTGAAAAAAAGGGCTGGGGTCTTTCCCTATTTTATGCCACAAGGCATTCGTATCTAATTTAGATTTTGAGTATTTCTAGTTCGGGAAAATTTAACCGCTAAGTACCTTGGCAAAGAAAACATTAAACAACCGAATTGATTTTTCGTCCATCGACAAAGTGCTGGAATATCCAGACTTTCTGGACATTCAACTTCAATCGTTCAAAGACTTTTTGCAAATCGAGACTCCTGCAGAGAAGAGGCAGAATGAAGGTCTCTTTAAAGTGTTTGCAGAAAATTTCCCTATCTCCGACTCACGCGAGAACTTCGTGCTTGAGTTCGTGGATTATACGATCGATCCTCCAAAATACAACGTTGATGAGTGCATTGATCGCGGACTTACGTTTTCAGTTCCGCTGAAAGCAAAGCTTCGTCTCACTTGTAACGATGAGGACAATGAAGATTTCGAAACCATAGAACAGGAGGTTTTCTTAGGAAACATTCCTTATATGACTGAGAAAGGCTCATTCGTCATTAACGGAGCTGAGCGCGTGATCGTGTCACAATTGCATCGTTCTCCAGGTGTGTTTTTCGCCATGAGTAAGCACACGAACGGGACGAAATTGTATTCAGCACGTATCATCCCTTTCAAAGGTTCATGGATCGAATTCGCGACAGACGTGAATGCGGTGATGTACGCTTACATCGACCGCAAGAAAAAATTCCCTGTGACGACACTGCTCCGCGCCATTGGATATGGTACGGATAAAGATATCCTGGATTTGTTTGGCTTGAGTGAAGAAGTAGAGGCCAACAAAAACACGTTGAAAAAAATGACCGGCCGCAAGTTGGCAGCCCGTGTTTTGAAAACATGGACGGAAGACTTCGTGGATGAAGATACCGGTGAAGTGGTTTCCATCGATCGTAACGAGGTGTTGCTGGAGCGTGATCATGTGATCACTGCGGAAGATGTAGATGTGATCATTGAATCAGGAACCAAGTCAATTATCGTTCACCGTGAAGATGTGAACGTGGCTGATTTCCAGATCATCTTCAACACCCTGGCGAAAGACAACTCCAACTCTGAAAAAGAAGCTGTTGAGCAAATCTATCGTCAATTAAGAAATACTGAAGCTCCCGATGAGCAAACTGCTCGCGATATTATTCAGAGCTTGTTCTTCAGCGAGAAGCGTTATGACCTTGGTGAAGTTGGCCGTTACAGGATCAACAAAAAACTTGGTCTTGACCTGAGCGCAGATCAGCGCGTATTGACGACTGAGGACATCATCCTTATTGTAAAATACCTGATCGGGTTGATCAACTCTAAAGCAGTAGTTGACGATATCGATCACTTGAGCAACAGACGTGTGCGTACGGTTGGTGAACAATTGTATTCACAGTTTGGTGTAGGTCTTGCCCGTATGGCAAGAACCATCAAAGAAAGAATGAACGTTCGCGATAACGAAGACTTCAAGCCTGTTGATTTGATCAACGCGCGTACATTGTCTTCCGTAATTAACTCATTCTTCGGAACGAACCAGCTGTCACAGTTCATGGATCAAACTAACCCATTGGCAGAGATCACGCACAAGCGTAGGATGTCTGCCCTTGGTCCCGGTGGTCTTTCACGTGAACGTGCCGGTTTTGAAGTTCGAGACGTACACTATACGCACTACGGTCGTTTGTGTACCATCGAAACTCCCGAAGGTCCGAACATCGGTTTGATCTCATCACTTTGCGTTCATGCGAAAGTGAACAAGATGGGATTCATCGAGACACCTTACCGCAAGGTGGAGAATGGTAAAGTGAAAGGTAAGGACGTGATCTTCCTGACAGCAGAAGAAGAAGATACATTCAACATCGCTCAGGCGAATGTTAGGATCAAGTCAAACGGTGAACTGGAAGAAGAAAAAGTAAAAGCACGTTTTGAAGGAGACTTCCCGGTAGTGGACCCGAAAGACATCCGCTATATGGATATCGCTCCGAACCAGATCGTGTCTATTGCGGCTTCATTGATTCCTTTCCTTGAGCATGATGATGCCAACCGCGCCCTGATGGGTTCGAACATGCAACGTCAGGCTGTACCGTTGATGAGACCTGAAGCTCCGGTGGTAGGTACTGGCCTTGAAAGCCGTATCGCCATGGATTCACGCGCCCTTGTACTTGCAGAAGGCAATGGTGTTGTTGAATTCGTTGACGCAAAAAAAATTGTTATCAAATATGAAGTATCAGAGGAGCAGGCACTTGTTCGCTTCGATGATGAATTCAAAACTTATAGCCTGATCAAGTTCCGCAGAACTAACCAGGACACTTGTATCAACCTGACTCCGCTTGTGAAGAAGGGTGATAAGGTGAGCAAAGGCCAGCCGTTGTGCCAGGGTTATGGAACTGCAAACGGGGAATTGGCTCTTGGAAGAAACTTGCTCGTGGCATACATGCCTTGGCAGGGATACAACTTCGAGGACGCTATCGTAATTTCTGAACGCGTAGTTCGCGATGACGTTTATACTTCGATCCACATCGAAGAATTTGAACTGGAAGTTCGCGATACCAAACGTGGTGAAGAAGAGTTGACTTCAGAGATTCCGAACGTAAGCGAGGAAGCTGTGAAACACCTTGATGAAAACGGGATCATCCGTATCGGAGCAGAAGTAAAAGAAGGAGATATTTTGATCGGTAAGATTACACCGAAAGGTGAAACCGATCCGACACCGGAAGAAAAACTGCTCCGCGCCATCTTTGGTGACAAGGCAGGTGATGTGAAAGATGCTTCGATGAAAGCGCCTCCATCATTAAAAGGTGTGGTTATCGATACCAAACTCTTCTCTCGTCCGAAGCGTGATAAAGATTTGCGCACCAAGTCGAAGAAAGAATTGGATGCGTTGAAGAATCGTTACGGCAAAGACCTCACGGAATTGCGCAACGAGATGATCAAGAAATTGACTTCGTTGTTGACAGGTAAAACCAGCCAGGGTGTGAAGCACAAATTCGGTGATGAACTGATCAGCAAGGGCGTGAAGTTCTCTTCGAAAGTGATTGAGAGCAACTTGTTCCCTGACAAGAACATTTACCGCGATGAAAGCAATTACAACGTTCCGGAAGAAGTCAACCTGATAGCGGACATCAGTCTTGAGAACTGGAGCAACGATGACGCTACGAACGACCTCATCTCAGAAGTAGTGAAGAACTATCTGAACAGGCGTAATGTTATTGCCGGTGAGTTTAAGCGTGAGCGCTTCACATTGGAAGTAGGCGATGAATTGCCCGCAGGTATTGTGCAATTGGCAAAAGTTTATGTGGCTAAGAAGCGTAAACTGAAAGTGGGAGATAAGATGGCCGGACGTCACGGAAACAAAGGTGTGGTAGCTCGTATCGTTCGCGAAGAAGATATGCCATTCCTGGAAGACGGAACACCGGTTGATATTTGTTTGAACCCGCTTGGTGTGCCTTCGCGTATGAACCTGGGTCAGATTTATGAAACTGTGTTGGCATGGGCCGGGAAGAAATTGGGTAGAAAATATGCTACTCCGATTTTTGACGGTGCATCGCTCGATCAGGTTTCAGCCGAATTGAAAGAAGCAAATCTTCCTGAATTTGGAAGAACTTACTTATACGATGGCCTGACTGGTGCTAAGTTCGATCAGCCTGTAACGGTTGGTCTTGCTTACATGCTCAAACTTGGTCACTTGGTTGATGATAAGATGCACGCCCGTTCAATCGGACCGTACTCACTCATCACACAGCAGCCGTTGGGTGGTAAAGCACAGTTTGGTGGTCAGCGTTTCGGAGAGATGGAAGTGTGGGCGATCGAGGCATTCGGTGCTTCGCATATCCTGCAGGAGATCCTTACCATCAAGTCAGACGATGTCATTGGTCGTGCAAAAGCATACGAATCAATTGTGAAAGGCGAGAATATGCGCAAGCCGAATATTCCTGAGTCATTCAATGTATTGGTGCATGAATTGCGTGGTCTCGCCCTCGAGATTACGATGGATTAATAGGTCAATTGTCACGGTCCACAGATTTGTGGATTGCTGACAGTAGACAGTGACTTAAAATCGAGTTAGTTAACTGAAAAAACACAAAGCATGTCTTTCAGAAAAAATAAAAAGATCAACAACGACTTCTCTAAAATCACCATTAGTCTTGCTTCTCCGGAGTCGATCCTGGAAAGCTCGCATGGTGAGATCACTCAGCCGGAAACCATCAACTACCGTACCTATAAGCCGGAAATGGGTGGTTTGTTTTGCGAAAGAATTTTCGGACCGGTAAAGGACTGGGAATGTCATTGCGGAAAGTATAAGCGTATTCGTTACAAAGGCATCATCTGCGATCGTTGCGGTGTAGAGGTTACGGAGAAGAAAGTAAGACGCGAGCGCATGGGCCACATCGAACTGGTGGTGCCGGTTGCTCACATCTGGTATTTCCGTTCGCTGCCTAATAAGATTGGATATTTGCTGGGTCTGCCAACGAAGAAATTGGATCAGATCATCTACTACGAAAGATATGTGGTAATTCAGCCAGGTATGAAAGAGGAAGATGGTGTGAATCGCCTCGATTTCCTTACTGAAGAAGAATACCTGGAGATCGTTGATAAACTTCCACGTGAGAATCAATTGCTGGATGATAGCGATCCGAAGAAATTCATCGCCAGAATGGGTGCTGATGCGCTCGAGATGTTGCTGAGCCGTTTGAAACTTGATGAGCTTTCTTACCAGCTACGCGACCAGGCAGCAACAGATACTTCACAACAACGTAAAGCTGAAGCATTGAAGCGTTTGAAAGTGGTTGAAGCTTTCCGTGATGCGAATACCCGCGTGGAGAACAAGCCTGAGTGGATGACCATTAAGATGGTTCCTGTAATTCCTCCAGAATTGCGTCCGCTTGTGCCGTTGGATGGCGGTCGCTTTGCAACATCTGATTTGAATGACCTTTACAGACGTGTGATCATTCGTAACAACCGTCTGAAGCGTTTGATCGACATCAAAGCTCCTGAAGTGATTTTGCGTAACGAAAAACGCATGCTCCAGGAAGCCGTTGACTCTTTGTTCGATAACTCGAGAAAAGTTAACGCAGTGCGTTCCGATGGTAACCGTGCTCTGAAGTCATTGAGCGATATGCTCAAAGGCAAGCAAGGACGTTTCCGTCAGAACTTGCTCGGTAAGCGTGTTGACTACTCTGGTCGTTCAGTTATTGTTGTAGGACCTGAATTGAAATTGCATGAGTGCGGTCTGCCAAAAGACATGGCAGCTGAATTGTTCAAGCCATTCATTATCCGCAAACTCATTGAAAGAGGAATTGTTAAGACCGTTAAGTCGGCCAAGAAAATAGTTGATCGCAAGGATCCTGTAGTTTGGGATATTTTGGAAAACGTATTGAAAGGACACCCTGTTCTTTTGAACCGTGCCCCAACACTTCACAGACTTGGTATCCAGGCATTCCAGCCTAAGCTGATTGAAGGAAAAGCAATCCAGTTGCACCCGCTCGTTTGTACTGCGTTCAACGCTGACTTTGACGGTGACCAGATGGCCGTTCACGTGCCGCTTGGCCAGGAGGCAATTTTGGAAGCAGCAACTTTGATGTTGTCATCGCACAACATTTTGAACCCTGCCAATGGTGCACCTATCACTGTTCCTTCTCAGGACATGGTGCTTGGATTGTACTATCTCACCAAAGGAAGAAAGGGCGAGAAAGGAGAAGGCAAGACTTATTATTCTGCAGAAGAAGTAATCGTAGCTTATAATGAAGGCAAACTGTCGAAGCATGCTATCATTAAAGTGAGAGCTACTTTGAAAGATAAGAAGACCGGAGAATCATCGAGGAAATTAATGGAGACGGTGACCGGTCGTGTGATCTTCAATCAGGTGGTGCCTGAAGAAGTTGGATTTGTTGACGAATTGCTCACAAAGAAAAAACTTCAGACGATCATCGCTGACGTATTCAAATACGCAGGACAAGCGAAGACAGCGAAGTTCCTTGATGACATCAAAGAACTTGGATTCCAGATGGCCTACAGAGGCGGTCTGTCAATGGGTCTTGGTGATGTAAAAGTTCCTGCTGAGAAGAAGAAATTGGTTGAAGAGGCTCAGAAAGAAGTTGATTCCGTATGGAACAACTACATGATGGGTTTGATCACTGACAACGAACGTTATAACCAGGTAATCGATATCTGGACTCGTACAAATACGATGCTCACCAACACGCTGATGAAGCAGTTGGAAGAGGATCAGCAAGGTTTCAACTCGATCTACATGATGATGCACTCCGGTGCCCGTGGATCGCGTGAACAGATTCGTCAGTTGGGTGGTATGCGTGGTTTGATGGCGAAGCCGCAAAAGAATCTTGCAGGTTCAGTAGGTTCCATCATCGAAAACCCGATCCTGTCGAACTTCAAAGAAGGTCTGGATGTGTTGGAGTACTTTATCTCTACACACGGTGCACGTAAAGGTCTTGCCGATACTGCGTTGAAGACTGCGGATGCAGGTTACCTTACTCGTCGTTTGGTTGACGTGGCGCAGGATCTTGTAATCACTGAAGAAGACTGCGGAACACTTCGTGGTTTGAAGGTGACAGCACTCAAAGACAACGAAGACATCGTTGAGCCTTTGTCTGAGCGTATCGTAGGTCGCGTATCAGTTCACAATATCGAAGACCCGATCACAGGAAAGATAGTTTGCGATGCAAACGAGGAAATTACAGACGAGATCGCTAAGCAAATTGACGAAACCGCTATTGAAGAAGTAGAGATTCGTTCCGTGCTTACTTGCGAAACTAAGTTCGGTGCTTGTGCAAAATGCTACGGCCGCAACCTGGCTACCGGTAAAATGGTGCAGATGGGTGAAGCAGTAGGTGTAATTGCAGCGCAATCGATCGGTGAACCTGGTACACAGCTTACACTTCGTACATTCCACGTGGGTGGTACGGCTTCTAACATCGCAGTTGATGCCAACATCAAGGCGAAGTTTGCTGGTACAGTTGAAATGGAAGGTATCCGTACCGTTGACACAACGGATAAGGATGAAAATAAAGTTAAAGTAGTGATGGGCCGTACAGGCGAAATCAGGATCGTAGATTCTGAAAAGCGTGTACTCATCGCCAACAACGTTCCTTATGGTGCGTTCCTGAGAGTAAAAGACGGACAGAAAGTAGAAAAGGGCGAGGAGCTTTGCTACTGGGATCCTTACAATGCTGTGATCATGTCTGAGTTTGATGGTGAAGTTGGTTATGAAGCCATCATCGAAGGCATCACATTTAAAGAAGAATCTGATGAGCAGACTGGTCACCGTGAAAAAGTGATTACTGATACTCGTGATAAGACTAAAAACCCAGCGATCATCATCAATGGTAAGACCGAGACTAAAGGATATAACATTCCTGTAGGTGCTCACTTGGCTGTGGATGCAGGAGAGAAAATCAAAGCCGGACAAGTGTTGGCGAAGATTCCTCGTACGATGGGTAAGTCACGCGATATCACTGGTGGTCTTCCTCGTGTAACTGAATTGTTTGAAGCACGTAATCCATCAAATCCGGCCGTTGTTTCTGAAATTGACGGTGTGGTGACTTATGGAGGTATCAAACGTGGTAACCGTGAAATCTTCATCGAGTCGAAAGACGGAGTGCAGAAGCGCTACCTAGTGCCATTGTCAAAGCACATCCTTGTACAGGATAATGACTTTGTGAGAGCTGGTCAGCCATTGTCTGATGGAGCAATCACACCTTCGGATATCTTGTCTATCAAAGGCCCGACTGCAGTACAGGAATACCTGGTGAATGAAATTCAGGAAGTGTACCGTTTGCAGGGTGTGAAAATCAATGACAAGCACATCGAAGCTATTGTGAGCCAGATGATGCAGAAAGTGGAAATCATCGACTCTGGTGATACTACATTCCTGCCTGGCGAGTATGTTGATAAGTTTGAATTCCGTGAAGTGAACGATGCTATTCTTGATAAGAAGATTGTACTGGATTCTGGTGATTCACAACGATTGAAAGTAGGGCAGCTAATTAACGGTCGCGAATTACGCGATGAAAATTCTTCACTGAAGAGAAAAGACCAGCGCCCTGTTGAAGTGCGTGATGCTTTGGCTGCAGTGTCAAGACCTACATTGCAAGGTATCACTCAAGCTTCGTTGAAGACGGAAAGCTGGCTGTCAGCCGCTTCATTCCAGGAAACTACGAAAGTATTGAGCGAGGCTGCCATCCGTGGTAAGGCAGATCAACTCATGGGCTTGAAAGAGAACGTGATTGTGGGTCACCTGATCCCTGCAGGTACAGGTCAGCGAGTATTCGAAAACCTGATTGTTGGTTCTGAAGAAGAGTATCAGCAACTGGTGAATGCTCCCGAGCGTAAATCACGCGAGAGAGAACTTCAGGACTAATTAGTTAGTCAATGAATAAGTAATCAATTAGCCAATGGGGAAACTCATTGGCTAATTTGTTAATAGCAAATTGAAAATTTAAAGTTATGGCAGAAGAGAAAAACAATCCGCAGCCCAACCAGATCAACATTGAGCTTTCGGAAGAAGTAGCAGAGGGAGTTTATTCAAATCTCGCAATGATAGCCCACTCCAACAGTGAATTTGTAATTGACTTTATCCGGTTGATGCCCGGTGTGCCAAAGGCAAAAGTGAAGGCACGTATCGTGATTACACCAGAGCACGCCAAACGGTTGCTGGCAGCACTCAAGGATAATATCAGTAAATACGAGGCGGCATTCGGACCGATCAAGCAAACCAATGACGTTCCACAGTTCCCGATGAACTTTGGCGGAACGATGGGAGAAGCATAGAAAGTAACGTGTCAAAAGGATAGCTAATTCTCTTTCGGGGATTAGCTATTTTTGTTTTTATACCCAACAAGAAATATGGGAAAGAAAATCACCATCGGGATCACCGACTGCAGCAAGTATGCGAATTATGAAAAATGGATTCGCGAGGATGGAATTGATGTGATTAAACTTGATCATTCCAATTTTGACGAAGTAAAGAACTGCAATGGAGTGTTAATTAGCGGAGGAGAGGATGTTCATCCAAGTCATTACGGCAAGCCGGAATATGTAGAATTGTGTGAGGGCGATTTCAATCTAAAAAGAGATGAGTTTGAATTGAAAGTGATTTCTTTCGCGCTTGAGAATCGTATGCCATTGCTGGGAATCTGTCGCGGCCTGCAACTCACCAATGTTTACTTCGGAGGCACTTTAATTCCGGACCTTCCGTCTTTCGGGAAATTCAATCACTCCAGGCTTGAGTCTAAAGATCATTATCATTCTGTTTCAGTAAACAGTAACAGCCTCCTGTTTGACATTACACAGACTGAGCAAGGCGAGATCAATAGTTCACACCATCAAAGTGCTGATCGAGTAGGCAAGGGATTAGTTTGTAGTGCCATATCACCTGATGGAGTAGTGGAGGCCATTGAAAAACAAAAACGAGATGATCCTTTTTTCCTGTTAGTTCAATGGCATCCGGAGCGAATGATCAATCAAAATAATCCATTGACAAAAAGTATCAGAGACACTTTTTTGAAAAGTGTGAAAAAGATTTAATATTTAAATCCTCTTCTGAATTGGTATTCTGCTCCCGGAATTACTCAGAGGTGCTACTACTTATTTTTAGCATAGTATTATCGCGTTTGGCCGCGACTATACCCCTGCGAAGGGTAGTTTTATTGTGATGAAATACTAATTCTATGAATAAAAAAATCCTTGTACTTATGATCTTGACGCTGGCCCTGCCGCTTTGCTCTAGTGGCCAGACAGTCAAAGCCACTGATTCCGTAAATCCTGAATTGAGAAGAACATACATCGGTTTAGGTGTAGGTATTAATTATGCTGGTGTTATCGGAGTCATACTGGAGCAGAACTTTGGAAAACTTTCTATTACCGGTGGAGCGGGATTAGGGTCCTGGGGATATAAGCTTTCGGGTGGAATGCGCTACTATACAACTACTCCGACGGGAGTGAGTGTGGTTGGAAAAGGCATAGGCGTAAACTACGCGCTGGCTACCGGGCTTTCAAAAGTTCCGATCAACCTTGAAACGAGTTCTGGCACGAAGCAGAATGTAAATGTTCAACTCTCTCCTGTACACCTTCTCAATCTAACCTATTTTAATTGCTGGAAATTGGGAAATGGTACTTCCCGTTTTGGGGTTGAGCTGGGGTATAGTATAATACTCAATGCAGGAGACAATTTTAAAGTGCTGGACAGTGGGGTAACACTTTCAAGCACTTCTCTTAAGACATTAAGAATAATACAACCTGGTGGCTTGGTACTAGGGTTGAACTTTACATTTGGCAGGTAAACTTTTAAAGTGTAACAACCTTTGCCATCTCCCAACCAATAATACTTTTCTTCCGCGTTGACGTCCAACGATATTCACCGAGCACTCCATCTTTCCGTATCACACGGTGACAGGGAATAAGATAAGCCACATGATTGGAGCCAACAGCTGAACCTACCGCTTGCATTGCCCGAGGGCTTTGTATTTGCTGGGCAATGTTCTGATAAGTGGCCACACTGCCGACCGGTAAGCGCAGTAACGCTTCCCATACTTTGATCTGGAAATTGGTTCCTTTCACAAACACGTGAAGCTTCTTTTTCTTTTCTGATTGACCGAAAATCGATTGAATGAATCCACTCGTTATTTCCTGGTCTTGATGGAATACTGAATTGTGCCAATGTTCTTTCATACTCTCCAGTTCTTTTCTTTGGTCACCATCAGTCTGTAAAAACGAAAGCCAGCAAATTCCTCGTTCGGTCACACCGATGAGAGCATTGCCAAAAGGTGTCTCATGAAAACCATATTCTATGCGAATTCCCGAACCATTGAGTTTGTACTCCTGTGGCGTAACTGCTTCAAGTGTGGTGAACAGATCATAAACCCGCGACTGGCTTGAGAGACCGGCTGCTTCTGCAGCATCAATCAGGTTTCTGGTTTCAGTCAGTTTCTCTTTCAGGAAATCTACGGTGAGAAATTGCAGAAAGCGTTTAGGGCTTATGCCTGCCCACTCGGTGAAAATCCGTTGGAAATGAAACGGTGACAAGTGCACTCTTTCAGCCACTTCATCCAATTCAGGTTGACGCTGAAAATTTTCTTCTAGAAAGCGGATAGCAGATTCAATCCGCTGGTAGTTAAAGTCTTTTTCTGGTGTTGAGTTCATATGCAAATCAATTATGACTCAAAATTGATTTTTAGAGAGAAGGTACTCAACCCGTTTCTTGCTTAGTTTTTGGAGGGAAAAACAATGGGTTCCTTGCCTTCAGCACATTTGCCACATCCAGTGGCGCAAACATCATTTTTTGACTGAAATGACTTGTAAATGATACGGCCGACATAGGTTACGGCCCCAATCAATACCAGGGCAACAAGGATATCCTGAATCATATATCAAAGTTACAAAAACGCGCGGAAAATAGTTCCTTTGAAATTGGGGTTTATGGCACGTAACTGGTCGGGCTACATTGCGCGAATTTGACGCTGGCAGATAGAGAAAAACGATAGTCCTGATTGGAGATATTCAACAATTGGCTGAACTCACTTTGCTTTTCGAGTGAAGGAATTTCGTCAGCGCTGCCTAAAAAATTGAGAGTAAAATAGTCGATCGTTCCATCATTGCTGAAATAAATTCGCTGAAAGTATTTCGTTCCCTTGAAATTGTTCTTTGCCAAAAACTTACTTCAATCTTTCAGTAGTTTGGTATCAGCATCCTGCAATTCTTCTTGTCTACAAAACAGATTCAGATAAAAGCGTTTTGTCACTCGCACTCTTATATTTTTTTTTCAAGTTCTTCAATGTGTTGTGTGATAGAATCATAAATAACTGAGAGAAGAGTAAATAGTAAAACAGTTTCATGTCTTGAGTAAATTTATTATACAGGAAAAAAATAGTTCGATCAGTTAACTAACAATTGTAAGCGCACTTAAATTTTTTGAGTTATTTGTACTCAACGTGAAATAATTTTTCCACCTTAGCACCTACATAAAAACAAGTCGCCCTGTCATGCAGAAATCGCTGGCAGGGCGATTTGCGTTTTGATGAGTTGGAACAAACGAACACTTGGTTGTGAGCAAAAAACTGAAGACAATATTTGAAAAAATTTGGGACGCACATGTAGTGAAGCGTGCCGATGGTCATCCCGATGCACTTTTTATTGACAGGCATTTCATTCACGAAGTGACAAGTCCGCAGGCATTCGATGGCTTGCGAAAACGAGGAATAAAAGTTTTCAATACGTTGCGCACAACAGCTACGGCTGACCATAATGTTCCTACAAAAGATCAACATCTTCCGATCAAGGAAGCATTGTCTCGTCATCAGGTTGAAACATTAAGACAGAACTGCAAAGAGTTTGGTGTTGAGCTTTACGATCTGGGCCATCCATTTCAGGGTATTGTTCACATCATTGGACCAGAGCTTGGACTGACGTTGCCAGGAATGACTATTGTCTGTGGTGACAGTCATACATCAACTCACGGAGCATTTGGCAACATTGCCTTTGGCATTGGTACCAGCGAAGTAGAACAAGTTCTGGCAACACAATGTGTATTGCAGTATCGTCCGAAGACAATGAAGATTGAAATCAACGGGAAGTTGGGCAAGGGTGTTGTCAGTAAGGATATCATCCTCTACATCATCTCGAAAATATCAGCGAGTGGTGCAACTGGCTACTTTGTTGAATACACCGGAAGTGCGATACAAAACTTATCGATGGAGGCGCGCATGACCATCTGCAATATGAGTATTGAAATGGGCGCTCGTGGCGGACTGATCGCACCTGACCAAGTAACCTACAACTACATCAAGGGAAGAAAATTTGCACCACAAGCGGAGGCATTCAACGAAGCAGTTGCAAAATGGGAACAACTGAAGACTGATGATGGCGCCAGCTATGATTTGGAGTTAAAATTCGATGCGACTGATATAGCTCCAATGATCACGTATGGCACTAATCCGGGCATGGGTATGAAAGTGACTGACAGGATTCCCACCGTTGCGGAATTAAAAGAAATCAGTGAGCAAACCTCATTTAAGAAATCACTGGAGTACATGGGGCTTGAGTCAGGTTCTCAACTTCTGAATAAAGCCATCGACTATGTTTTCATCGGCAGTTGCACGAATGCACGGATCGAAGACTTGCGCCTGGTAGCTGAACTAGTAAGGGGAAAAAAGAAAGCACCGGATGTAGAGGTATGGGTAATTCCAGGTTCAAAGCAAGTAGAGACACAGGCAAAAGCTGAAGGTCTGGACAAAATTTTTGAAGCAGCGGGCTTTGAATTGAGAAGCCCAGGCTGTTCTGCATGTCTTGGCATGAATGAAGACAAAGTTCCAGCAGGAAAATATTGTGTAAGTACAAGTAACCGGAATTTTGAAGGGAGGCAAGGGCCAAAATCACGAACATTCCTGGCAAGTCCGTTATCAGCAGCAGCAGCAGCAATTACGGGAAGAGTGACGGACGTACGGGAAATGATTGATTAAAATAATGGAAAAGGAAAAATTTTTAAAACTTAGCTCAACAGCAGTTCCGATCCCTGTCGAGAATATTGATACAGACCAGATCATCCCTGCCCGATTTTTGAAAGCGACTACCCGCGAGGGCTTTGGTGACAATTTGTTTCGCGACTGGAGGTTTGATGTCAACGGTCAACCGGTAAAAGATTTTGTGCTGAATAGTAATAAATACTCAGGGAAGATTTTGATCGGAGGGAAGAATTTTGGATGTGGTAGCAGCCGAGAACATGCAGCATGGGCAATTTATGATTTTGGATTTCGTTCAGTGATCTCGAGTTTTTTTGCAGACATCTTTAAGAACAATGCGTTGAACAACGGTCTGCTCCCGGTAGTAGTTTCCGAAAAATTCCTAAAAAAGATTTTTGACACAGTCAGCCAAAACACTCAATTGGAAATCACTGTTGACCTGCCCAGTCAGACGGTTTCATTTGGTAGCGAACAGGAGAAATTTGAAATCAATGCGTATAAGAAGGAGTGCCTGATGAATGGATACGATGACATTGATTACCTGCTGAGTTTGAGAGAGGAGATAAGTGTATATGACTTGGCCCATTGAATTGCTACTAGTAGAAGGATAGTTAGATAAGATTAAATGAAGAAAAAGATAATCATACTTCCCGGAGACGGAATCGGAAAAGAAGTGACTGCTGAAGGCAAAAAAGTCCTGGAGGTTATTGCACAAAAATTCGGTCACGATTTTGAATTCGATGAAGCTCAGATTGGTCATGAAGCGATAGAATCTACTGGACAAGCGCTCCCTGACGAGACGCTCGTGAAATTAAAGAACTGTGACGCGATACTCTTTGGTGCTGTCGGTCATCCTAAATATGACAATGACCCCACACTGAAAGTAAGACCAGAGCAGGGTCTGCTAAAAATGCGGAAGGAGTTGGGCCTTTACGCCAATCTTCGTCCAATTAAGTTGTTTGATGAATTGCTGGGAGCTTCAAGTATCAAGCCTGAGATCCTTCAGGGATCGGATATTTTATTTTTTCGTGAACTGACTGGTGATGTTTACTTCGGAGAGAAAGGAAGAAGTGATAATGGCGCAACTGCTTTTGACCTGATGATCTACCAGCGCTATGAAATCGAACGTATTGCCCACAAAGCCTTCAGGGCTGCGCAGACTCGGAAAAAGAAGGTGACATCGGTCGATAAAGCGAATGTACTGGAAAGCTCAAGACTATGGAGGGAGACAGTGCAGCAGGTAGGTAAGCAATACCCCGATATACAATTGGAGCATCAATTTGTCGATGCGACAGCGATGAAGCTCATTCAAAACCCCAGGAGCTTTGATGTAGTCCTCACGGGAAATTTATTTGGAGATATTCTCACGGATGAAGCTTCACAGATTGCAGGTTCAATGGGAATGCTTGCGTCTGCTTCAATTGGTGATTCAGTCGGACTATACGAGCCTATTCACGGAAGTGCGCACGACATCACCGGCAAGGGAATTGCCAATCCATTAGCATCCATTTTATCGGTCGCATTGATGCTCGATATTTCTTTTGGAATGAAAAAGGAATCGGAAGACGTAATCATGTCTGTTCAGCAAATTTTAAAAGAAGGATATCGCACGTCAGACATTGCAGATAAGAACACAGACAAATTGAAAATACTAGGTACCAGTGCAATGGGAAAAAAAATAGTTGATCGGCTTTCTAAAAATAAGGCACTTGATTCCACTGCTCTCAATACTGCCTCCTTTATTGCTTCTGTCAGTTAATTTGAAAATGAAACTATGAGCCAACGAATTCAAATTTTCGATACAACTCTTCGCGATGGTGAGCAGGTACCCGGCTGTCAGTTGAAGACAGAAGAAAAAATTGTGATTGCTCGCGAGCTTGAGTCTTTGGGCGTTGATGTGATTGAAGCCGGCTTTCCTATTTCCAGTCCGGGCGATTTTCTCTCGGTAGTTGAAATTTCCAAAGCGGTAAAAGAGCCGGTCGTTTGCGGATTAACGCGCGCAAAAAAAGAAGATATCGATGTGGCTGGTGAGGCTTTGCGATATGCCAAACGGGGAAGAATTCATACGGGCATTGGATCGAGCGATGTTCACATTAAAAACAAGTTCAAGTCTACACGCGAACAGGTTTTAGAGCAAGGTGTATGGGCTGTTCGTTATGCAAAGAGCAAAGGTTTTGAAGTTGAATTTTATGCGGAGGACGCGGGCCGTGCTGACCTTGCTTTCCTGGCGCAAATGACACAAGCGGTGATCGAGGCAGGTGCTGATGTGGTAAATATTCCGGACACTACAGGCTATTGTCTCCCACACTTGTATGGAAAGAGAATTAATTACTTGTTCGAAAACGTAAGCAACATCACAAAGGCTACTATATCGGTGCATTGCCACAACGATCTTGGATTAGCTACGGCCAACACGGTGAGTGGCGTTATTAATGGGGCAAGACAAGTGGAAGTCACAATCAACGGCATCGGTGAACGGGCTGGAAATACTTCACTTGAAGAAGTTGCAATGATTTTTGAGGTTCATAAAGACATGGGTTTTGTCACAGGTATCAAACCAGAGAAAATCTATGGTATCAGCAAGTTGGTTTCAGGAATGATGCACATGCCCGTGCAGGCCAATAAGGCTATTGTCGGTGCCAATGCTTTCGCACATTCTTCTGGAATACATCAGGATGGTTTTTTGAAACATGCTGAGAATTATGAGATCATCAACCCTTCGCAGGTTGGGGTTCCCTCATCGTCTATTGTGCTCACCGCTCGCAGTGGCCGCGCAGCACTGAAACACCGGTTGTCATTGCTGGGTCATCAACTGGAGGGCGAAGAACTTAACACGCTCTACGAAAATTTTTTGCTGGTTGCCGATGAGAAAAAAGAAGTAAAAGACGAGGACCTTCTGATGCTCGTAGTCAACGTGCCTGTTCTGACGAAATAGAGTCGGTAAGATCTAATTGCAATTGGTGTAAGTATAGGTTGCAATGGTCGCGTATCCAACAATTGCCTTCGCGACCGGAAATCCCTTGTGATTATAAGTATAAGTGTATTCAGTCACCTGTGGCTGTCCGCCTGTCAGTGTATAAGTATACCTCACAATATTGTTAGTTGGAGGCATTTCATTTTTGAAAAAAGCATTTTTTAGGTATGGGTTGGGATGATTGTCCCAAAGAAAATTCTCGGCATACGCCAAATCTCCAGTTGCCCAATAGCCCCTTTTTTCAGAATAGTTATGACCGTGCGGTGAAGAGTAGTTCAGACGAATAAATTTCCATAAGTAAAAATCGTTGGTGGCTACATCAAATCTGAAATACTGCTGGAGCGTATCCTGACCGGCGGCATTGTAAAAAAATTTTGATTGAGCGCTGAGATAGGGGTATCCGTCTATGGACTGCGACCAGAGAATCAGATTGCCATGAGAGTCGTACTGATACCTGATGTCAAGATCACCATTATCCAATTCACGAATGATCCTTCCGGAATTATCATACGTCAAAACACTGGAGATAACAGATGGAGCATTGTAAGTGACTAATTGGTTTCGGTTATTATAACTATAGAAAATGGAATTGCTGATTGTCAACTCTGAGGCAAGGTAGCATACCGGAGTGAGGTCATCGTATTCGCAAGAGAGCAAAACGATCAAGACAGCTGAATAGACTATTTTCTTCATATCATTCAAACCGGAAGTAGGTGAACTTTCGGATGCTTTCAAATGATTGAATTGTAATTCATCTATTCTGGGGGAGGCTGATATCCAAATTCAGTGAATTTCGATGATCGTGTGCTTGTGATTTTGAAAAGAAACAACATCATGTATCTCCCGGTTGAGCAAAAGTCTGCCAATGGGAGATTGCGGTGATATCGCAAAATATTCCTTCCCGTCAGCTTCCAGTTTTCCGGCACTGATAGAAATATAAAATCGCTGGCTGCCTGTGATTACTAAACTTCCCAGACCAATTTTTGTATATGCCTGAGATGGATTTATCTGGTCAAGCACTTTTTTTAACTTGAGAGCTTCATCTAATTGCTGAGCAGCCTGGTCCCGGGCAATTTGTGCCATGGCGCGACCGGTTTCGTATTTGTCACCAGCACTGCTTTTTTCTTCCGCGTTGGCTGATTCTTGTGCCGCGTCCATCGCATGCTTAGCCTCATCAATTCGCTTTTGCACGAATGAAGCACACAAGGAGTGCAGGTGTTTCTTTAGCTCCAAAGAGTTCATATGCCAACTCAGATTTCAACAGCTCTACCGTTTTCCCAAATAAGGCCAAATTGAGGACCGTGCCGCTTTACCCAGTCTTTTTCAGTTGCAAAATCGAACAACTCAATAAGGCCATCTCCAGCTAATTCTTTTAATTGATGATCTGGCAACCCTTTAACACTAATGTATCCGCCATCGGCAAAGTGAAACTGGACTCCTGAAATTTTCTTTGCAGCAATCCATTTTTTGAGGCCTTGAAGTTGTTGCGAAATTTTTTGATTCAGTTCTATCGTTTGACTGAGTGTGACCTCAATGTCTTTAATGTGACCATCATTGTTGAAGTCGTCATTTCTTAAGATGCGGATCGGGTTGATGTGAATTTCTCCAGCGTAGCGGTTGACCATTTGAGTTAAGCTTAATGTTGCAAAGATAAACGCTTTCACTTCTTCAATTTACGCTCCCAATCAGCACCTTGCTGCTGGAGCTTTATTTTGCCGCTTGCGATCAATTGGGCAAGGCGTTCATTCATTTTGCCTTTGGATGTAAAATGAAAGTATCCGCATTCATCACAGCGATATACTGCAACAGGCCCGGTACCCGAATATTGATTTTGACTGTGTGCGTCAACCAATGCTTCTTCGGCCAGGATTTCAGTCGGGTAGGCTCGCTTTCCAGTGGGACACTTGATTGTCATATTGATGTAAGTTCTGCAACCTTTTTGCGTAAAGCTAGTGGATTTGACGCCCATCGTGGGTTCATTTACTATTAAAGACTACGCCTACTTTGAAAATGTTAAACAGACCAAGAAGATGATCAAAGTCAATTGATCTAAAGATTCGAAAAAAATCTAATCCGCTTATTGGCGGCCAACAGCTTCCAGTAAGTGGATTTGTCTATAAGAACACTTCATCTTGCAGAAGTTTTTCCTCCATAAACGATAGTCAGCAGTAGTAGTACCCAAATTGATAACGGGTTACCAGATCTGGCGGTGGATGTTTGGTTTCCACTGATCCAATCAATATGTCATCACAGCCTTTAGACTAGGCTAATATTTCTTTTTTGTCGAAAGTAACCCAAAATCTAGGGTACTTAATAAGTACACTTGTCAATTGATAAGGGAATACTGTCAATCACTAAATGAATGCGGTCAATCATTAAATGAATGTAACGAGTACGGAATATAAGGGGTAAGTTGTCCGATTAAGTACTTAAACAACTTACTATGAAACATATTTACCGATGCCTTATTTGTCTTCTGTTAATCAACTGTCTCGTCTTTATAGCGACAGCACAACCAACTTTGAGTTGGGAAGCCGCATTGGACTATAGTTGTTTGTCCGCTACTCAGGATGCTTTTGGGAACACTTTTTTCTTATCCCAAACAGGCAAATTGAGTAAAATAAATCCATCAGGTAACATATTGTGGGAGACTGTAGCAATAAGCCAATTTCAGAACAGCAACTATAAAGGCTATGCTTATAAAAAACTAATAGCCACGGACAACGCTGGAAATGTAGTAGTGACCTCCACTGTATATAACAATGTAAATTTTTATTGCGTTACTGCAAAGGTCAGCAAAGATGGAAGCTTATTATGGACGAAAACCTATAATTCCGGTACTGCTGATATAGCGCATGCCGTTGCGGTTGATCAAAACGATAATATTATTGTAGCGGGAAGGACCACAAAAAATGGACAGAATTCTGATTTTCTCATAATTAAATACGACAAAAACGGAAACCAACTTTGGCTCTCCACTTATAATGGTGGCAGTGGAGATCAGCTCTGGGACTTAGTGGTTGACAACGGCAATATTTATGTTACAGGTTCGAGTACAAAATTCGTTGCATCGGGGGCTACCTCCGTTGCTACGGTTGCTAAATTCAGTAGCTCCGGAGTGCTAATGTGGTCAGCTCAGTATTCAAATTCCTGGTTTGGATCATCGGCCTGGGAAGTAAAGGTTGATAAGAGTGGAAATGTTTTTATTTCAGGAAACTCAACAGACCAAATTAACGCGAGCACTTTCAGACCTGATCACTACTCCTATTTTATCGCAAAATATAATAGCCAGGGAGCGCAGTTGTGGCAAAAGAATTGGGGGAACTACTTAATGCCAATGACAAATACTGTGGCTCATTTAGAAGTTGACAATTCGGGCAATTCTTATTTGACAGGCGTAGTTGTGCAAACAAGTTTGAATTGGGACATCGGAATTTGGAAGTTCGATTCAGGAGGAACCCAGAAATTAGTAACGGTGGACCACTTTTGGGATTTTGACTTTCCATCAGGGATTGTCGCGGATAACCTTGGAAACTTCTTCGTGGCCTCCTCTTCAAATAAGATTTCGACAGGGGCCTGGAATTACAGGATATTAAAATTTGACGGCACTGGAGCCCTGCTATGGAATGGTGCTTATAGTAGTTCCGATGATACACCGAGTCAACTAATTAGAAATGGGCAAAGCATAATCATTGCTGGAAGCAAGGTAAATAATCCAAAATCCGGCCTGGTACTAAAATATTCTGACCCAACCTTATTTACTTTATTTACATCCGATGCTCATGGAGCAAAAAACTCAGATGTGTTGGTACCAATTCAAACGAGTGCATTTAATAACATCGTTGGAAATCAATTTTCGGTGAACTGGGATCCATCAGTAGTGACATTTGTTGATGTAGAATCATTTGGACTAAATGGACTTGACGTCAGCTCTTTCGGAACTACAAATGCAAACGTAGGACAACTTACGATGTCATGGTCCGATCCCAGCCTGACGGGGAAGACGTTAGCAGATGGTGGAGCAATCGTTGCCTTACGATTTAAGCTTACTGGAAATTATGGTGATATAACCAACATCACGATTGACGGAAATCCGTTGCCGATTGAAGTCATCGACAATAACTTTAACAATGTCAACGTAACGACAAGCTCAGGCAAATTGACCATCGACACTGATTTGACGATTACGGGAAGGGTAGTATATCCCAATGACCAAGGTGTACAAAATGTAACTGTTACGCTGAATAGTTTAACCCCACAAAGTACATCAACCAACAGTTCAGGGAGCTATGTACTAACAGGCCCGGCAGGAGTCAACTATACTATTACGCCTGTCAAAACAAATGACCCTAACCCAATAAATGGAATTGATGTGCAGGATGTAGCCTCTTTACGTAGGCACCTGCTTGGGGTACAACCTCTGAATGGCCCTTATGAGATCATTGCTGCTGATGTGAACAATAGCGCTACAGTAAGCACACTAGACATTATCTATATACAGGCACTGATATTAGGAATTAATACCAGTTTCCCCGGCAACAGGCAATGGGCCTTTGTTCCAAGCGATTTTTTCTTCACCGATTCAGCAAACCCATTTCCCTATGATCAATCAGTAAGCTTAACTCAAGTTGATGGTCAGATTAATCAGGATTTCATTGGAATAAAATTAGGTGATGTAAATGACAGTAGGGACAATACTCAACAAGGAAGGATAGGTGCAGGTAACGGAATTACTTTCGTTATTGACAAAGAGACGGGTACCAGCAATATTATAGAAATACCAATTCGTGTAAGGGATTTCAATAATATTTCGGCTTACCAGTTCACGGTTTCATGGGATATGAATAAGCTTGAATATATCGATGTGCTCTCAAAAAATACGGAGGGTAGTTTTGGAACTAAGAATACGCAGAATGGAATATTAACGACAGTATGGGATGATCTCAATGGCCAGAGTAAAAGCTTGAACAGCAATGATAATTTATTTGTTATTCAATTCAGAAAGATAGATGAAACAGCAGGCTACAAGGATATCGATATCACCGGGAGAGCCACTAGCATTGCTGTGTATGATAAAGACCTCAAAACTGTTCCTTACCATGTGGAATGGGGCGAAGAACATTTAGCAGAATTTGAATTGTATCAGAACTACCCGAATTCTTTTTCAAAGAAGACGGAGATCAGCTTCAACTTACCTCAAAGTGGAAAAGTTAGATTTGAGATCATGGATGAATTAGGCAGGGTCATCAGGGTAATCGAAAGTACTTATCCGGCAGGCAAAAACAATATTGAATGGAACGGGTCAAATAATGATGGAGCGGAAGTAAAAGCAGGGTTGTATTTCCTGAATGCCCATTTTGAAAATGTTAAACAAACCAAGAAGATGATAAAGGTGAATTGACATTGACTCAAAAAAACTAATCCACTTATTGGCGGCCAACAGCTTCCGGTAAGTGGATTAGTCGTTTCTAAGGATGTCTCTCGCTTCCATCAAGGCAAATCCAAGCAGGTTAGATCCTTTCCAGGTGTGAGGGTTCTCGATAAGATGAGTGTCTTTCGACAAACCAATACCCCAGACGAAATCTACTGGACTGGCTTCCACCAGAACTCTGTCATTTGTGTTAAGAAGGTAATCTTTGAACAATTTGTTCGTCCGAAATTTGTGGACGTTACCGGTTGTCACGCACTCATATTTTTTCTCGTCCCATACCTTTGGATCGAAATTCTTTACCTCACGCCCGATTTTTTTGGCTTCAGCAGGTGTGTTAGCTTTAAGAATTCTCTCCAAAGCCTCATGGTCATGGAATAATTGAGCCTTGTGAGCCATCATCCAATGTTCACAGGTTTTGTACTCGACAGCTTCCACTGTAAACGGTGACGGAAACCACTGACTGAATAAAAAATTTCCAACTGATTCATTTTCTTTTTTAGAATGTCCCCAAAAGAAAATGTATTTGATTGTCTCACCGCTGTCGAACTTACGGGTAAGCCAGTCTAAATTGTATTTCATAACTATTCCTCCAGTGGCCTCTTCTTGATCATTCCACCCTTGATGTCATTCACGCTGTTTTCCACCACAAAAGCATCAGGATCGATTTTGGCAATTTCAGTTTTCAATTTTTGAAGCTCCAGGCGAGTGATGACGGTGAAAATAACATCGACATCAAATGTACGATGTCCTTTCTTTCCAAAGCCGCTTTTCCCCTTGAGGACCGTCACACCACGGCCCATATTGTGGATGATGGCATCTTTGATTTCATTACTTTTTTCCGACACAATCATGACACTCGTGTATTCTTCAATACCGTGTACAACAAAATCGACAGTTTTGCTGGCAACGAGGTAAGTAAGAATTGCGTACAGCGCAGTTTCGATATGCATCAGGTATGCTGCTACAGAAAATATGATGATGTTGAATGCAAGAATTATATCGCCTACTGTAAGCGTGGTTTTGCGACTGGAGTAGATGGCGAGAATTTCAGTGCCATCCAATACACTGCCACCACGAATGGATAAACCAATACCTGCACCCAGAAAGAACCCTCCGAAAAAAGCAATCAGTAATTTATCAGACGTTACGATTGGAAATTCTACGTACGCCAACGCGATCGCAAGAAGAACGATTCCGATCAGGGTTTTGATGGCAAAAACTTTTGAGACTTGCGTATAGCCGATAATGATAAATGGAACATTGATAATGATCACAAGTATGGAGAGATCGACATTATACAGCAGGTTGACTAGGAGTGAAATTCCCATCACACCTCCATCCAAAAAATGATTTGGTAAAAGAAAGCCTTTTAGCCCGAAGCCAGCTGCGGCTACACCGAGGAGGATGAAGAAAGCGTCCTTGATTCCACGCGTGATGTTAATCCGGCGAATCCGGATCGCTTTCAGTTGATTGAAGCGTTGTAGTGTACTCATGTGTCATGAAAATACATTTTTTAACCTTAAGTTGATATACCGCCTGACTGTTAAAGCCAGAGATTGGAAAATTATAATCTAATTTAGTTTGGGTTGGCTACTCGTAGCGAAACAGACAGAACTAAGTATTCTCTTTTTTCTTGTTCCAGTACCAGTAGAATGGGATACCGGTCATCATCAGCACCAACCCCATCGTTGCTTCACGCGGCTTACTTGCAAATGTGACGATCAGAAGGGCAATGCAGAACAAAATGAAAATAGCCGGCACAATGGGATAACCCCACGCCTTATAGGGTCGGGGCGCGTCCGGCATTTTTATTCGCAGAATGAATACGCCCAAGGTTGTTGCACCGTAGAATATGAACGATGCAAAAATCAGCATATCGGTAAGCTGGTCAAAACTTCCGCTAATGATGAGTAAGCAGATCACGACAGCCTGAAACAAGAATGCTTTGGAGGGAATGTTATACTTGGGGTGGATTTCAGCTGCCCGTTTAAAAAACAAACCCTCTTTAGCCATGGCAAAATACAGTCGTGGTGCAGCAAGGATTGTAGTGTTGGTGCAACCCAGCGTTGTAATTAAAATTAAAAGTGAAATGACTAATCCTCCGGTATCTCCAAGCAAATGCTTGACGACTACCACTGCAGCAATTGTATTTTGTGATTGTTGTGCTGCCAGCAAATTGTCGATGGGCAGGACATAGAGATACGTGAAGTTGACACCCAGGTAGACGGCCATTACGAATAGCATTCCGAAAACGAGCGCCAGCGGAAGATTGCGCTGAGCGTTTTTGATTTCCCCTCCGAGATAGCCGATTGTGCTCCATCCTTCATAACCCCAAAATGCGGAAAGCAAAGCAGCAAACAGACTTTTGATAAAAATGGAATCCATCCAGGACCGATCTACGTACCCGGACGCATTCGTCTCAATATTAGTCCAACTTCCATGGCCAAGAGTAAATCCGAATATCACAATGAGGAAGAGAGAAGTCAGAACGATGTACAAAATCACTTTGCTGAAATTCTCTCCAACCTTTAGCCCAACGTAGTTGAGGTACGTCAACGCAAGCACTAACATAATAGTGAGCAGCTTCACGCCAAAATTGTCAAACGGAGTAAGGAATCCAAGTATTGTTAATGATGACCATTCGCCCGGCAATGTCGGAAGTGGAACAAGCGAATTAAATGATTGCGAAAAGACGTAGGCAATTGAGGCGATCGAGGCTGAGCGAATGGCGGTGAAGTTGGCCCAGCCGTAGAGAAAGGCAAAAAAGCGATTGTAGATTTTTTTATAGTAGACGAATTCACCACCCGAGTCGGCAAGCATACTGGCCACTTCAGCATTGCTGAGTGTTCCGCACAACGTGAGTACACCTCCCAATGCCCATGCCAGCAACACCAGTCCTGGCGACTGAAGCGCTTCTGACATCGGGGCCACTTTTTTATAAACACCGGAGCCAATGACAGAACTGACAACCAGGAAGAAAACGGATAGTAATCCCAGCGAGCGAACGAGCTGGCCTTGATTCTTTATTTCAGTATTCGCCATTCAAAATTTAACTATGCAAAATATTCGGCATTCAAATCATTTCAATTATCCTGTCTTTATTTTAAAAACCCCAACCCCTCATCACATTGAAATCTTCTTTGGCACAATCGATCGGAGTTTTGTCCTGGTATGCCTCTTGTTCCACAACCAAAAATTTCACGTCTGATTTGGTGAGATCCAATATCTCCTTTAGCTGAGCAATACCTTTGCCTAATATGGTGCTTTCGTATTTATCATTTCCACTTTTAGCTTCGATCTCATCTTTCACGTGTAGCAATTCAAAACGACCCGGATATTTTTTAATGATGTCGATGGCTTTGGCACCCCCATTGAACAGATTGCCGGTATCGAGTTGTTGAACAACGAGGTTGCGATCGGTGTTGTCCATGATCAACTCGTACACCATTTTGTCATTGATTTTTTTACTGAACTCGAAATCGTGATTGTGATACCCGAATTTCATCCCTGATTTTTTACAAAGCTCTCCGCTCTTGTTGAAGATTTCACAAAAATGCTTTAACAGGTCTTCGGTTTGGTAAATACTGGCATCCATCGATGGGCTGATAACATACTGTTGCCCGAGAATTGCAGCGTCCTCTACGGTGTATTTCCATGCGTCTGAAAAATCATTTTTCGCTTCGTCCCAATGTTTTTTGGCCATCACGGTATGACCGCTAGGCATATTCAAACCAAGGTCGGACAGGAGAGTTTTGAATTCTTTGGCGGTGTATCCATAGAATTTCCTGTCGACATAGCTAGCGTGCTCTACATTTTTATAACCGATTGCTGCAATTTGCTTGAGCGTGCCCAGCGGGTCTTGTTTCATCTCGTCACGCACAGTATATAGTTGAATGCTTAACTGCGGTCTTCCTTTGATAAAGGAAAATCCTTGCTGGCTTGCAAGTGAGATGCCAATAGTGGCTAGCGCACTTTTCTTAATAAATTCTCTTCGGCTTGTATTCATAGGACTTTGTTTTACAGGAACTGTCGATGGGCGATATTCTTCGTTTTTCAAGATAGTGTTTTTCAATTAACTTCAACGGATGGTTGATGTTGAAACAGCACGGACTTTGTGCCTTTCCCTTCCCGAGGCGAACGAATATGACCATTTCGATAAACCTGCTTACCGGGTGAAGAAAAAGATTTTTGCCACACTTTGGCTTGATGACCAGCGCGCAGTGCTTAAACTTTCCAAGGCAGAACAACCGGAGTTATGTGAAGCATACCCGACATCTGTCTTCCCGGTGAAAGGAGCCTGGGGAAAACTTGGTTGGACATATGTCGATCTTAGCAAAGTGACCGAAACTGCTTTGAAAAAACTACTTATGGTAGCGTGGACAAATGTGGCACCCAAGATGCTGATCAAAAAATCAAAGAAGAAGAAATGATCGAGCGTATTCTGGCAGTTGGAGTAATCACTCTTTTTTTGAGTGCATGTAAAGATCAGTCCACCGAACCAGCTACTTCATTTTACTACTGGAAAACTGTCTTTAGCCTTTCTGACTCCGAAAAAGAGGCACTTCTCAGTAACAACGTGAAAAAAATTTATGTGCGCTACTTTGACGTGGCAATGCAGCGAGGAGTCCCTGCCCCGGTGTCACCGATAGCGTTTCGGGAATTGCCAGAAGGTATCTCGATCATTCCGGTAGTATACATCAAGAACGAAGTGTTCAAAAAATACAGTGATGATGATCTTTCAAAAAAAATTGTCTCCTACGTTGATCAAATCAGTGAGAAGCACAACATAACATACTCTGAAATTCAGGTTGACTGCGACTGGACACTCTCCACCAAAGACGCCTACTTTAAATTTATCAAGGCCATTAAAAGACAATCAGGCAAACGATTATCAGCTACGATTCGCCTTCACCAGGTTAAATATTTTGAGAAGACAGGTATTCCTGAAGTGGACTACGGAACACTTATGTATTACAACATGGGCAAAATTTCACCTGACTCTTCCAACTCCATTTACGATTCGAAAACAGCTCATCAGTACGTTACTACTCTAAAAATTTATCCTTTAACTCTGAATGTTGCTTTGCCTGTTTTCTCATGGGGGGTTCACGTTCGAAATAAACGTGTCACCGGTCTTTTGAATAAAATGGATCAAAATACTTTCATCAATGACAAGCAGTTTGAAATGAAATCGCCTACTACCTTTGTTGTAAAGGAGGATGGGTTTAAGGCTGGTCGTTATTTTCGAAAAGGTGACATTATAAGAATCGAGTCTGTCAGCTCCGAAAACCTGCGAGAAATAGCCAAAGACCTGAAAGAAAACCTTCGTGAAAAAACAGATGAAATTATTTTCTTTGACCTTGATAGCCTTAATCTGACGCGTTATGAAAAAGATATTTTCAAAAAAACTACCGGTGCTTTTTAGCACCATTGCAATCGGCACATGCGGAGTAATTTTTGCCTGCGGTTATGTGGATTTTGACGACTTTTTTCATTCCAATTTTGCACCGGAAGCTTTTGTAGACGCTTCTTACACACCGCTGTTCCATGATCCCAATCATGGTTTCTATTCGACTGAAGCGGACAGTGATCCGTTAACCAGGTTTAGCAACGATATCACTGAAGACTGGTCCGGGTATTTGCAGGGGAAGCTAAGCAAAGACAAGGTCAGGTTTTTATTGCTGGAAGAGGATGGCGCGAAAGCGGGCCAGGACATCTACACTCGAATGAAAAATAAACAACCAATCCCTCAAACGTATGCTTACGTCAATGTAGCTGATATGCGAATCAGGGGCTTTATTGAATTTATGTACTATGCGAAGGAGATCGAAAAAGCCAGCACCGCAGGACCTTCGTGGAATTATGATAATACCAAGCAGGTTCTTGTTGATGCCGGCACTATTGCGGAAGTAGAGCGGTTGTATACTGCGACTACTGATCCGTTTTTAAAGAATCGCTACTGGTTCCAGGCGATGAAAGCCAACTTCTACAGCGCGAATAAAAAAAATGCAATTGCATTTTTCGAAAGGACAAAAGCCACGGCTCCAAAAAACGTGCTCTACTATCGAGCAATGGCATATGTGGCCGGAGCATATTACAGTGCAAAGAATTTTACACAGTCGAACTACATGTATAGTGTGGCGTTCGATCAGTGCCCGGGACTTCGCCAGGTGACAGCTTACAGCTTTCATCCACAAGATGGATTTTTCGAGAGTTCTCTTGGGCTTGCAAAAACTAACGAAGAGAAAGCCGCTCTGTGGTCATTGATGGGTTTTTATGGTGAGGAACGTAAGGCCATCCGGGAGATTTACAACCTGATTCCAACCAGCCCTCACCTGGATTATCTTTTGACGCGACTAATTAACAAGGAGGAGACTTCACTAAATGAACTTTCATTCACAACCGCTGGCGAGTACAGGCAATCCGTAAAGAATAATTTGAACAAGGAATCTTTGCAGCTCGTCTCTACGATCGCAAATGAAAATCGCACAGGCAAACCTTTTTTATGGAATACGGCTGCGGGCTATCTTAACATCTTTGCAGGAAACTATTCAGGTGCTGATCTGTATTTAAGCAGCGCAGAAAAACAGAAGCTAACAGACCCGTCTATTCAGACACCTCAACTAAAATTACTTAAGCTGATCAATTCTATTGCGCGTATCAACGCGCTCGACCAGGCAAGTGAAGAGAAAATATTGTCTGACTTAACATGGCTGTTGGGCAGCCCCGCAGAGCACGAAAAATTCCGCTATCAGAATGCGCTCTCGTGGAGTAAGCGGTATATAGCTGCACTTTACAAAAGTCAGGGAAATAGTGTGATGGCAGAACTCTTTAACAGTGATGAAGAATTTTACCGGAACGAGACCGGCCTTGAAGCAATGAAAACATTTCTAACCAAGTCTGTTAAATCAGAAATGGAGAAACTGGGTGAGAAAAACTACAAGATCACACTGGACGATATTTATGAATACCAGGCTGTGATGCGGGCTTACAATGAAAAACTGGATGAAGCCATCAACATTATGGAGCAGTCGGCAAAGAAGGATACTGAATTATTGGGCAATCCGTTCAACGGTAAAATCAAAGACTGTCATGACTGTGACCATGCTACAAGTCTGAAAGTGCCATACACTAAAATTACTTTCCTGTCTAAGATGAAAGAAATGCAGTCCAATGTTCAAAAGGGAATTGATGTTTATAATAACAGTATGTTGCTCGCAAATGCATTTTACAACATGACTTATTTTGGTAATGCGCGGGTATTCTATTATGGGTCAATCATGAATCAGTACGGGAACTACATTGAGCCTTACTACCAGCCTCAGTTACTGAGCAGCTCTTGTACCCGGAAGTATTATCAAATGGCATTGGACGCGGCCACTACTTCTGAGCAGAAAGCAAAGTGTAATTACATGCTGGCCAAGTGTGAGCGTAATGGTTATTACACTGAAGCCTATCATAGCAAACAGGGATTTTATGGAGAAACCCCGGTTGCCTATAAGGAATGGGCCGGATTTAAACGACTAAAAGAAGAATATTCCACTACGAGATATTACCAGGAAGTCATCAAGGAATGCGGATATTTCAAAAGCTATCTCGGGCTTTAGTTCTTTCTGTCGGACCTATTATTTACTGGTCGTCTTTATAAACGTAATAGATGGTGCCGAATTTGTCGTCGGTAAAATAGAAAGAGTCTGCTCCCGCACTTTTTATTCCGCAAGGACGGCCATGTACTTTTCCCTGCTTATCCAGGAAGCCGGTAATGAAATCTTCTGGTTTGTGATTCCTTCGAATGCGTTGTAAACTATAGCCTCGTCCAATGGAAGGTGTATAAGAGCCGTGCTGTGCTAACAGAAAATAATTTTTCAATACTGGGTCAGAAGATTCTTTCTCACCAAACCAGGCTAGGCCAAGAGGAGCCGTATGTGCACCCAGGTAACTGAACGCGCTCGGTATTTGCGTGGAGTCCATCGTGAGCCTGACTGTATCGTACTTCGAATCACGATAGACAGCTCCATTCCAGTGGAAGAAATAAGGCCAGCCATAGTGCTTCCCTTCTTCGATCTCAAATACGGCATCATCGGGTTTGTCTTTGCCCAAATGATCAGCCGCCATATTGCTGACATATAATTTCCCGTTAGCCCAGGCAAGGCCAACTGCATTTCGGAGTCCTGAAGCGATGATTTTACGATTGTTTCCGTCTTCATTCATACGAATGAGAGAGGCGCGGACTTCTTCTTTTTCGATACAAGAATTACAGCTGCTTCCCACTGAAATATAAAGTTCGCTACTGTCATTGAAAGCGATCGTTCGCGTCAAGTGCCAGCCACCATAGCGATAACTCAATCCATAATCAGGATAAGTATCTAATTGTTGCGGAGGCCCGGAAGGTAGGCTATCGTTGACCGCATAAGGAATGCGAATCAGTTTGTCTGTCATGGCGACATAGAGCCAAAGTTTTTTTTCTTTGTCAATATGAAAAACTGCGCTATTCGGATTTCGAAGACCTGAAAGATAAGTTACGCGGTTCACTAGATTGTACGTCTCGCGGATTTCATATTTATAAATAGCACCCCTGGAATTATCAGCCAGGTTGTACATATCAGTTACAAACAGGTTCCCGTCAGGATCGAAGTCCATGAACCGCGGACGCATCAGCCCTGTGGCAACGATTTTTATTTTAAAATCTTTGGGGATGCGCAGACTGAACGTGTCCCCTCGGGGATGCTCAATTTTTACGTCTGCAAATTCGATCGCGCTAGTATCGATTGGTAATTGATCTTGATTTAATTCATCGCTAACAGTATTAACCGAGTCTTTGCTGGCTTCACTAGTAGTTGATTTCTCTTTGCGTGAATCGCATGAAACAATGATGTAAACAACGGAGATGATGAGCCAGGCTTTTAATAATGTTCGGGCAATCATAACAGACTTTAATTTGGCCGCAAATTAACGGCTAAATGGAGAAAATAGCGTCAAGCGCACCGTGATCCCTTATGCTTATAAAGCCCCTATTTTCGGGCTGATGAGGCCGTGTGGAACAAAATTTGTACCTTTGCGGTTGCATATCAAAAACGGCCTAAAAACGGCCATAAATCAATAAAAATATGGGAAGACCTCCGATTTTACCGAAAAAGAAAAAAGACGGTTGGTACATTGAAGTGCGCAATAAAGGTGCAAAATCAGGCCTTATCCTGATCCGCGACAGCTACGAGGCGATGATGCAGGCACAACGTCAGTACCAGACAACTAAGGATGTGATCCTGTTGGGTGAGCACCGCAACGGCAAAAAAGTGGAAGACAGCGTGAAGAAGGAAGCAAAAAAGAAAAAGGAGAAAGCATAAGATTTCAGAATTCTATTCACGGATCCTTCTAAAGAAAGAGTCAATCAGTTCTTTGGAAGGATCTTTTTTTATGCCTTTGATAATCTCTGTTTTCGGATGGAGCAAAGGTGTACTCACGAGGGAAAAGCCCCGCTGCAAATCCTCAGCGCCATAAACTAACTTTTGAAGTTGAACCCAGTGAAGGGCTCCCGCACACATCACGCACGGCTCCAGTGTGACATATAATGTACAATCGCTTAAATACTTTGAACCAAGCCCGTTGGAAGCAGCCGTGACAGCGATCATCTCGGCATGAGCAGTGGCATCGGTAAGCTGTTCAGTTTGATTATGTGCTCTGGCAATGATTTTATTTTGGCAGACAACAACAGCACCAACAGGAACTTCACCATTATCAAAAGCTTTGCGTGCTTCTTTCAAAGCTTCGCCCATAAAGTAATCGTGAGAAGTGAAGTCCATTTCGTTTTTAGTTAATCGATATTCGTTAGTCAGGATAAAGGAAACGTTTTTTCTGTTTTGATAACGAATAACCAATAACGAATTTAATTTTTCCCCATCAAATACTTCTTCGGGGTAACTCCAAACTTTTTCTTGAACGCAGTAATGAAATGACTGGGGTTAGTATAGCCGAGTTGGTAGGCAACTTCATTCACCTGGTATTTGTGTGTGTCCAGAAGCATACGCGCATGGTCGAGTTTGTGATCGAGTAGGAAACCAAAGACGCTGTTGCCGTAAATTTCTTTGAAGCCCGCTTTGAGTTGATATTCGTTGAGGCCTGCAAACTTCGCCAGCTCTTTCAGACTTGGCGGTGAGTCCGAATTTTTCAACAAGTACTCTTTCGCGTGTTTTATTTTCCTAACTGTCTCCTGGTCGTTAAGGAAAGGACAACTTTCAGTGTCGGGTTTAGTCTCGGAGAAGTAAAGGCTCAAAAGTTCAAGAGCTTTTCCCTGGTAGTACAGTTTGGCTGCGCTTTCACTCAAGTGAGTGTTGAAAAGCTGGTTGAGTACAAGCAACAAGTAGGAAGGAATTTCTCGCTCATCATAAAATTTTTGACTCACGTTTTCCGCTTTCAGAAAAGGAAGGGCATCGTGTACAAAAAGCTTGTGCATGCTCTCCAGGGAGATGGTCATAAATACCATCCTTGTATTTGGCGTCAACTGCAATTGAAAGGGCAGGTTCTTTTCGGGATTATAAAAAAAATAGTTTTTCTGACGGGTGATCTCCCGGCTATAATGCGGGCCAAATGCAAAGAGCGCGCTCCCGTCCACACAGAAATAGAAGTGAATCATACTCTTGATCAGGGTTGCGTCAGTAGCCTGAGTTTCACCTGATGTATTTTCGGCAACGGAAAGCGACAAATCGTCTTTCTCGAAAAGAACCTTGATGCTTCCTGCTGCTTTTGCCGGGGGTCTTTCAACGAGATTCTGCATACGCCTGCAAAGTTAAGAATTGAACTTAGTGATAATGTGGTTTTTGAAGACTGTAAATACGTTCCAAAAAAATGTTAAAAGGCTAAAATCCAAATAGTGTCACAGTTTCGTAGATTATAGTATCCCTTCCCGGGGATCAACTAAAATGAATTTTTTCTGCCGTTTCCCCGAATCGGCAGGTCGATAGGGTTGGCTTAATTGGTTTAGAATATCACAACGTTTGTGGCGAAAGCCACAGACGGCTGTGATTAACATCCGCCTCCTTAACATACCCCGCAAAAGTTTCTACCCATTGCAAATCTGCGTTAAGGCTGGGAATGAACGTAAGTTTTTCACCACCCGCTGCCTCAAAGCTCTCCTTTCCACGAATGGCAATTTCTTCCAATGTTTCCAGGCAGTCTGAAACAAAAGCCGGACATATAACCAACAGGTTCTTCACGCCCTGGCTCGGAAATTTCTGGAGCTGAACATCTGTAAATGGCTTGATCCACTCATCGCTTCCAAGCCTCGATTGAAAAGAATAACTGAACTTGTGCGAAGGAATTTTCAATTCCGCAGCTACCAGCTTCGTGGTTTGTATCACCTGGTGTTTGTAACAAAAATTCCATGCCGGTGATGGCACATCACAGCACCGGTCAGTGAGGTAGCAATGTGACTTAGTCGGATCAGTTTTTTTCAAATGCCTCACCGGTAATCCGTGGTAACTGAATAAAATATGATCGTACGGTTTGGTAAGGTAAGGGGCAACCGACTTGCTTAACGCACTGATATAGTTTTTTTCGTCATAGAAAGGCTGAAGCACTTTGAATTTCAACTGGGGCCGCAGCTTCCGGATTTTTTTTTGCACATATAAATAAGCTGTTTCATAAGATGACATCGCGTAATGCGGATACAACGGTGCAATCAGAACTTCTTCCAACTGAGGATGCTGCTGCTCCAGTTCCTGAAGTGCAGCCTCGGGCGTTGGATTTCCGTAACGCATGGCGGTGGCCATCGGCAAATTGATCATCGGCTTCAGTGCCTGTCTGAAATTTTCAGTAAGTACTTTCAGTGGTGCACCTTCCTTCATCCAAACCGATCTGTAGGCTTCTGCCGACTTCTTCGGACGGGTAGGGAGAATAAACCCTTCCACAATCAGTTTGCGCAGCGGGTAAGGCACGTCAATCACTCGTCCATCAGATAAAAACTGGCGGAGGTACTTGCGTACATCTTTCACTTTATAGCTATCGGGGGAGCCGAGATTGACCAAAATCAGACCTGTATTTTTCATAAAGGCACGAAAATAAGCCAAGCCGATCATTTGGCTCTTCAAAAGCATGATATTTTGGTATTTTTTATCCCGATATAGGTATTTTGTTGTTTTTTGGGGGTTGATCTTTGCCGTTCATGGGTATTTTAGATACGAAGGGTCTTGCTGGATTTGCCAGAAAATTCTATGTAGTTGGAGTTAATTTTCAAAAGACTGACACCCAGCATCGTAGTAAATTTTCAATCACTCCTGCCCGCAGTGCAGAAGTCTACAAGCATGCGTCACCATGCCTTGAGCACTATTTGATTCTATCCACCTGTAACCGGACGGAGATCTATGGATTTGCTCCATGCGAATACGTCCTGATGTCTTTTTTGAAATCGTTGAGCGGAGTGTCGCATCAAGACATTTCTGAAAGCATTTATGTGAAAGAGAGCGATGATGCTGTTAATCACTTGTTGACGGTGGCTTCCGGACTTGATTCACAAATTCCCGGTGACTATGAGATCATCGGACAAATACGGAATGCATTTCAACTGTCAAAGCAATTGGGTCGCTCCAATGGATATTTAGAAAAAGTAGTGAACCAGGCCATTCTCGTTTCGAAGACCATCAAAAATACGACTGCATTTTCTGACGGCACGGTTTCGGTTTCGTATGCCGTGGTGCAGCAGTTGAAAAAAATCATGGATCGCGACAAGCTTCACAAGATATGCGTAGTGGGCTTGGGCAAGATTGGGCACAATACGTTGAAGTACATGATCCAACACTTGCCGGGTGCAGAGATTACACTAGTCAATCGCGATGAGAAAAAACTGGACGAAATAGCGTCAAAGCACGGGTTGAATTCTGCACCTATTACTTCTCTTGCGCACGTAGTGAGTGGAAGCGAAATAGTGATTGTAGCGACAAGTGCTCCTGAGCCGGTTTTACACCTTTCACATGTACAGAATACACCGGTGAGATTCATTTTTGATTTATCAATGCCGCGAAATGTGGCACAAGATGTCTATCAGTATAGTGAAGTGAAAGTTTTCGATGTCGATCAGATTTCCGCTACCGTGAACGAAACACTTGACAAGCGCATGTCCGAGATTCCAAAAGTAAAAGCGATTGTCAAAGCAAAGGCGCAAGAGTTTTTTGATTGGCAGGAACGCAGAAAGAGCCGCACAACATCACCGGCACAGTACGAACAATTTTATCACAATGTCATCGCAGACACTAAGAATGGCCACGCGCGACAGTTCTCTTGCTTTATGGCAGACCAATGCTGTGAAGGCAAGCCTGGAGCAACATGGCTTAAAGTGCAACCTTATTCCGCTTAAAACGCTTGGTGATATCGACCTCGTCAAACCCATTTATGCCATGGGGGTGCAGGGAGTTTTCACGAAGGAGTTGGATACGGCTTTATTGAACGATCAGGCCGATCTGGCAGTGCATTCGCTCAAAGATGTGCCGACTATTTTACCTGAAGGCCTCGTGATAGCAGCAGTCCTGGAACGTGCCAGTGCAGATGATATTTTAGTGCATAAGTCTGGGTTTGATCCAAAGAAAGAGGATGCTGTCATCGCAACAAGCAGCATTCGAAGGAAAAGCCAGTGGCTGAGCCGATACCCGAAACACAAACTGGTCAACGTTCGTGGTAACGTGGAAACACGACTTAGAAAATTTCAGGAAGAGGGTTGGGACGGAATCATCTTTGCGAAAGCAGGACTTGAGCGACTGAATTTACTCCCAAAAGATTTTGCCGTGCTGGATTGGATGCTGCCGGCCCCGGCCCAGGGGGCAATTGCCATAGTGTGTCGCACGGACGATGAATATGCGTTTCAGGCTTGCCGTAAGATCAATCATGAATTGACTGAAATCAGGATCAGCATTGAACGGAATTTTCTGTACCACCTGGAAGGCGGATGCTCGGTGCCGATCAGCGCTTTGGCCGTAATCGATGGAACCAAAGTTCATTTCAATGGAGCTATCTCAAGTCTTGATGGCAGACGCGAAGTGAATACAGAAAAAGAAATGCAATTGAGCGATTGGAAAAAAATAGGGAAGGAAGCAGCGGAAGATATTCGACAGTCGGACGAGGGAAAAAGAATTTTAGAGGAGTTTAGAAAACTGAATCGCGAGCTGAACAGATGAACGTACTTCTGACCAAGAAACTTTCACAAGATCACATGGACCTTATTAAGTCGTGGGGTTGGAATTTTGAGGTGACGGAAGCATTGAAGATCACCCTATTGAATGTTGCAAGCGTTCCGGTACCGAGTGATGTATGGATCATATCCAGCAGAAACTCCATGGAGGCGGTAAAGAAATTTATAACGGCTGCTCCCAAACAAATTTATTGTATTGGAAGTTGGGTGAAGAAAGAATTGGAAAAACTGGATCCGGAAATCACTACGAGAAGTTTCGAAAGCATGAAGTCTCTTGCGTCAGACCTGGCCAGGCAAAATTTTGAACGTGCGGTTTATTTCTGCGGTGGCGAACATCGTGCGGAATTGGGTGAAATTGTAAAAGAAACCAGAACAAAAATTTCAAAAGTGATTACTCATCAAAGTGAAATGATGTTTCCTGAATTCAATAAAAGATTTGATGCAATTTTTGTTTTCAGCCCACGTTCGGCAGAAAGTATATTGAAACATAATTCGCTTTCTCCGCACACCATTTTTGCATGCATTGGCTCGACCACTGCAGATTACCTCCGTGATCGCGGATTTACAAATACCTGGGTTGCCTCATACCCTGACACCGGTGTGTTGCTGGTGGAATTTAATAAAGTGATGAAAAGCAGCCAGGTGATCAAAGCTCTGGAGCGTTTGAATCAATCAGGCTTATAGGAACTAACAAACAGTTGAAATATTTGAATAATGAAGAACGACCTTTTATTGAGAACATTGCGAAAAGAAAAAACAGAACGTATTCCAGTTTGGTTTATGCGTCAGGCAGGTCGATATCTTCCCGACTACATCAAGCTCCGTGAAAAATATTCTTTCTTCGAAAGGGTTCGCAACCCACAACTGGCAGCTGAAATAACAGTGATGCCGGTGAAACAGGTAGGTGTGGATGCGGCCATTCTTTTTTCAGATATCCTGGTGATTGCACAAGCGCTCGGTGTGGAAGTTGAAATTGCTGAAGGCAAAGGCCCGATCATTGCCGATCCTGTTCGCACAAAAGAGCAAATCGACCGATTGAATCCTTCCCGAACAGAAGAGATTCTTTCGTATGCATTGCCAACTACAAAAGCAGTCAAAGACGCACTTGAAAATGAAGTCCCGTTGATTGGGTTCTGCGGATCACCCTGGACTTTACTTTGCTACATGGTAGAAGGCAAGGGGTCCAAAGATTTTGCAAAGGCGAAACAGTTTTGCTACCAACGCCCGGAATTAGCGGCTGTACTTCTTGAAAAAATAACGGAGGCGAGCGTTATATATCTGAATATGCAGATTGAGGCAGGTGTTGACACCGTACAGATTTTTGACTCCTGGGGCGGGCTATTGTCTCCATCAGATTACCGGAAATTTTCTCTTCCGTACCTGGATAAAATTGTAAAAGCAATTCAGCCAAAGGTGCCTGTGATTTTGTATGCCAAGGGCGCCTGGTTTGCTTTGCCTGAGTTGGAAAAAACCGGGGCTTCTGCATTGGGTCTCGATTGGAGTGTCGAGCCTTCTTTTGCAAAGCGCACTTTAGGAGCCGTGTTGCAAGGCAACCTCGACCCAATCGTGCTGCTTGGCCCGGCAAAAAATGTGGAACAAGAGACAATTGCAATGCTTAAAAACTTTGGCAAGGGAAACTACATTGCCAACCTTGGTCATGGAGTTCTGCCGCAAACTCCGTTCGAAAACGCAAAAATATTTGTTGACACTGTAAAAAATTTTAGAGGATAGCTCTCGACTTGGATAGTACGATGAAAGACAGATTTGAAAAATTGATTACTGAACTTCAGGATTCGATTTGCCATGCCATTGAAAAGGTCGATGGAAGGGAGAAGTTTCATGAGGACCTGTGGCAACGCGAAGGCGGAGGTGGTGGTGTCACACGAGTCATTTCCAATGGAAAGATTTTTGAAAAAGGAGGAGTGAACCGTTCTGCCGTTTTTGGAGAAGTGACTCCCGCACTCGCATCGCAGTTAAAAACAAGTGGCTCTCATTTTTTTGCAACTGGCATTTCTTTGGTATTACATCCGGTTAGTCCGATGATACCTACCGTGCACGCCAATTTCCGTTACTTCGAATTGTATGATCAGCATAAAAATAAAATCGACTCCTGGTTTGGTGGAGGAGCCGACCTTACTCCTTATTATTTATTTGATGAAGACGCAGTTCATTTTCATCAAACGCTGAAGAAAGCATGTGACCAGTCGGATAGCTCATTTTATCCTAAGTTCAAACAACAGTGCGATGATTACTTCAACAACGCACATCGCGGAAATGAACGAAGAGGAGTTGGCGGAATTTTTTATGATTACCTGCGACCAGATTCCTTACGGGACGAGAGTTTCTTTTTCAATTTTTCGTCTACTTGTGGGAAGGCATTTATCGAGGCTTACTTGCCGATTATAGAACGAAGAAAAAATTTGCCTTTCACTGGTGGACAAGTTCGCTGGCAGGAACTTCGCCGGGGGAGATACGTAGAGTTTAATTTGATCCATGATCGCGGAACCATCTTTGGACTTAAATCCAACGGCCGCACCGAGAGCATTCTGATGAGCTTACCTCCAAGAGCACGTTTTGAATACTCTGATCAACCAGAGTCAGGATCAAGAGAGGAAGAGCTGGTTCAAGTGTTGAGGAACCCGAAACAATGGGTATAGTAGAATTCATTGAAATTTTCCAATCTGAAATATGGAACTAAATAAAAGATATCGGAGGCTTCGCACCAATAGTGTCGTGCGAAATATGGTAGCCGAAACTTCACTGACACCCGACAATTTTATTGTCCCTCTATTTATAATGGAAGGGAACAACAAGCGCGAAGCAATTGCTTCTATGCCCGGATATTTTAGACTGAGCCTTGATTTGTTGAAAAATGAAATAGCAGAATTGAAGAAACTGGGTTTGGGTTCAGTTCTTTTATTCGTGAAGGTACCTGACAACCTGAAAGACAATGAAGGGAAGGAAGCGGTGAATCCGCAGGGACTGATGCAGCGCGCAGTTCGTTTGATCAAGGAAATTGATTCTACAATGGTCGTGATGACGGATGTTGCGCTCGATCCCTATTCAAGCTACGGCCATGACGGTATTGTATCCGGGCAGGAAATTGTAAATGACGCCACGGTGGAAGTGTTGGCAGCAATGTCGGTTTCACATGCACAAGCGGGAGCTGATTTTGTTGCACCGTCAGACATGATGGATGGCCGCGTAAAAGCAATTCGTAAAAAACTTGATGAAGCAGGATTCACGAAAACAGGAATTCTTTCTTATAGCGCCAAGTATGCTTCTAGCTTTTATGGACCATTCCGTGATGCGTTGGATAGCGCTCCCGGTTTCGGAGACAAAAAAACTTACCAGATGGATTTTAGAAACAGCACAGAGGCTTTGAAAGAGACATTACAAGATGTAGAAGAAGGCGCTGATATCGTAATGGTAAAACCGGCAGGCGCTTACCTCGACATCATTCGAAGAGTAAAAGACAGCGTGCAAGTACCGGTGGCAGCTTATCAGGTGTCGGGAGAATATGCAATGATCAAAGCAGCGGCAGCGAACGGCTGGCTTGATGAAAAGCAAACGATGATTGAGTCGCTCACAGCTATCCGAAGAGCGGGTGCAGATATTATCGTCAGCTACTTCGCTAAAGATTTTGCGAAGACAATTAAGTAGACTATGACCAACAGCGAAAAATTATTTCAGGAGGCGCAGCAATTTATTCCCGGCGGAGTGAATTCACCGGTACGCGCCTTTCGGCAAGTGGGAGGCACTCCCTTGTTTATGAAATCTGCGAAGGGCGCCTATCTTTTTGACGCGGACGGAAAGCAGTACATAGACTACATCAACTCCTGGGGTCCGATGATCCTGGGCCATAGCCATCCGAAAGTAGTGGAGGCGTTGCAGCAGCAGGCAACTCAAGCGGTTTCGTTTGGCGCTCCGACAGAACAAGAGACGCAACTCGCACGGTTGATCACACAAATGGTTCCGGGCATTGACCTCATACGTTTTGTGAATTCCGGAACAGAAGCATGCATGTCGGCACTCCGATTGGCACGCGGATTTACTAACCGCTCAAAGTTTATCAAGTTCGAAGGTCACTATCACGGGCACAGCGATGCCTTTCTGAAAAAAGCGGGAAGTGGTGTGGCAACATTGAACATCAAAGTTAACGCAGGGATTCCTGCGGCTGTTGTTGACGACACGCTGGTAGCATCATTCAATGACTTTGAAGAAATAGAAAAACTGGTTGTAGCAAACAAGGATGACTTGGCTGCAATTATCGTTGAACCGGTAGCCGGTAACATGGGTTGCGTACCTCCCAAGCCAGGCTACTTGCAGCACTTGAGATCGCTTTGTGACAAGTACGGAGCTGTCCTGATTTTTGATGAAGTGATGACGGGCTTCCGGTTGGCAAAAGGTGGAGCTCAGGAATTATACAATATCAAAGCAGATCTGGTCACTTTTGGAAAAGTGATTGGAGGAGGACTGCCCGTTGGCGCGTTTGGTGGACGAAAAGAAATCATGAGCAAAATTGCTCCGTTGGGAGATGTTTACCAGGCAGGAACCTTATCTGGAAATCCATTGGCGATGATCGCTGGTTTTACTACACTTTCCATTTTAAATCAGCAACCGGGGATTTTTACTGAACTTGAAAAGAAAACGATTTACCTGGAGAAAGGACTTCGGGAAGTCCTAAGTAAAAAGAATCTTCCGTTCATTATCAACAAACTCGGCTCCATGATCAGTGTTCATTTTTGTGAAAACGAAGTGACTGATTTCAAAAGTGCTACTCCTGGCAACAATGAGATTTTCAAGAAGTTTTTTCATGGGATGTTGCAAAATGGAGTTTATTTGCCACCATCGCCTTTCGAGACATGGTTTTTATCTGATGCCCTTACTTACCAGGATTTGGATAAAACAATTGAGGTTTGCGATCTGTTAATCCTCTAAAACCCAGGCATTCTTCAAATCTGAAAACTTCAATAAAAAAGTCAATTATTCCGTATGGAATTTTCTGCTGACCTGCATCTCAGTAGAAAAACATTACGGTTATGAAGACTTTAAAAGTAGTTCACATTGTGGCTGGCATTGGATTGTTGACGATCTCTGCCCTGGTTTTTTCATCATTTTCGTCTAACAAGAAGAACAAGGCCACTTATCGTACCACGTATCGCAGCATTCCTAAAGGCTGTGTGTTTCGCACCTTGATGGGCGAAGAATCATCTGACAGCAATTTCGTTTACAAAACACCTCAGAAGGTAGCTGTCTCTATAGAAAAGGGACTGACGTGGATCGTCAAAGCACAGCATCCGAGTGGCGGCTGGGGAGCGGGAAGTCATTCACGTCAGGACGTCATGGACCCGCACGCAGTGCAAGCTGATCCAGCAACTACTTCTATGGTCGCAATGGCGCTGTTACGAACAGGCACGACACTCAACTCCGGACTTTATGCACAACAGCTGACGAATGCGGTGAATTATATTTTGAAAATGGTTGAGAGTTCAGATCGCAACAGCAATAACATTACTGACCAAACGGGTACACAAATTCAAATTAAACTGGGCCAGAACATTGACGTGATCCTGGCAGCGCAATTTTTATCAAACCTGTTGCCGTACCTTGATAGCAACCCACAACTGAAAGCTCGCGCAAAGAAAGATCTCGAAATCTGCGTATCAAAAATTCAGCATGCGCAAAGCAAAGACGGAAGCATCTCCGGCTCTGGCTGGGCTGGCGTGTTGCAATCTTCTTTTGCAACGAACGCTTTGGAATCCGCACAGGCACAAGGAGCTACGGTTGATAACGATGCTTTGACCAGGGCTCGTGATTTTCAGAAAGGAAACTATGATGCCAGGACTGGCGCTGTAAATACGGAGATGGGTGCAGGTGTCATGTTATATTCTGTGACAGGTTCGGCAAGAGCGAGCGCAAAAGAGGCACGCAAAGTGGAAGAGGAATTGACTAATGCTAAGAAAGCTGGTCGACTGGATCAGAATGCACCGGCAACTTCCGAATCACTCGAAAAAATCGGGTATTCGAAGGATGACGCCATGAAATATTCTACAGCTTACAATGTTTACAACTCCGCGAAAGTGCAGGCACAGCGCGAGGATGTGATGGACGGATTCGGCAGTAATGGTGGCGAGGAATTTCTCAGTTACTTACAGACAGGCGAATCGATGATCATCGGCAAAGACAACGGCTGGAACAAATGGTACGATAATATGTCGGGCCGTGTACTAAGAATTCAAAATGATGACGGCAGCTGGAGCGGACACCACTGCATCACCAGCCCGGTGTTTTGCACGGCAACATCGCTGCTTATTCTCTCAATAAACAATGATGCCGATAAATTGACTGAGTTAGGCAAGTAAGTAATCGCGAACGAATTTTTGGAGAATGCCTCGCGTAGCTATTATTAACGAGAGGCATTCTCTTTCTGTAATATAAATGTGAATTGGTATAGTTTGGCGTGCTTCCTATCTTGTGGAACATATTTAGCCCATGGAAACAAAAAAAGCACTGACAACCGATCAACTCAATCAACTGAAAGAAACGGTACGCCAACGATTCGATGAACTTTATCAGCGTATTGGAAAAAATCGTGCAAACTTATCAACAAAGGTTTTGACAATTGATCAGTCAATCAATAAAGAACTCTCGAAAGAAAAAATAGATACCGATCACGAGAAAGATATTCTCCGGAAGGTTCGTGAAATAGAACGCGAAGCGAATAATCAGTTGCCTCATATTCCTAAGGCTGTTGCGCCTGTGTCGTCCACTCCCGCACCAGCTAAGCCCGTGAAATCAGAGAAGGCTGAAACTAAACCTAAACCCAAGACTGCCGCCAAACCTGAAAAGACTGCGTCTAAGTCTAAAGAAAAAGGAGCTGGAGCGAAAGCGAAGAAGAAGTAGTCAATTTGAGGCAGACTTAAGCAGCTTTGAAATTTCATTTGAATGAGTCAAGGTCATAAGGTGGCCTCCCTTTTCTATTTGAAAATCACTTTTCACAAATCGAATTGGAATAATTTTGTCTTCCGTTCCATGAATGTGAATCAAGGAGCTGGGAACAGACTCGTTTTTCCAGTTTACGATTTTGTCGATGGCCCATTTCAAAAATGCAGAGTCTGTTTCCCTAAGAATTTCTCTTAGGATTTTTCTTCCATCAATTGTTTTTGCGCCAAAGAACCAGCGGGTTACGATGTTTGATTTCTTCAAAACCGGAGTAGGTACCAACTTATGTAGCCGGAGAAATCCAATCCATCGAAAGTAAAATGGAATTTCTCTTTTTGTTTTGGCCGAAGAAATAAGAATGATCTTCTTTATTGGTATATGCTTGGCTATTTCCATTGCCATCATTCCTCCAAATGATAACCCGATTAAAATTGGATTCTTCGCAGGAATTTGTTCTAAAAGCCTTATGGAGTAACCTTCAATAGACTCGTTATGATTAGGTGTTATCCATTTGACATAATTAACATTGGAATTAGCGAAATCGATTGATTTGAAAACACGTTCGTCTGCTCCCAACCCGCTTATAATATAAATTTCCATGACTCTGACTGAACTTCTTAAGCTTTCTTTCTAAAATGAAACGTCTTGATTGATTTTCCATTGGGAAGAAAATTCTCTTCGAAGTTGAGTTGATCAAATTCGAATTTTGTGGCTGTATTGGTTAACTCTGTTGGTTCTACCAGCTGAAATATTTCACCCAACGATTTGACAGAGTCTACCCCCGTAGCGCTTACGGATTGAACTCCGTTATTCGATTGTATAGAAATAATTAAATCCGCGCGGCTGGCAACATTATTTAAGGCGAATTCAAAAAACGGAACGACTCCGGTGTATTCTAAAACCAGGGCTGCCCAAATAAAATTGGCTTTCATGATGCCTTTTCTATCCAGGATGTCAATGGAGAGAAGCCGAAGCCCGGGGATTTTTTTAGAATATCTTTTGGATGTTTCGCCCAGGTATTCCTGGTTGATGTCAATGCCAACAACTTCATCAGTAACACTACCGTCAATGTATTCAAGTCCATTTCCACCGGAAACCCCTGCAAACAGAATTGATTTCGGTTTAAGGAGTTGATAGTATTTTTGTGTTAACCGATTGAGCAAGTCCAGTTGCCCAACGGTCTCGTGTGACATATGTCTTTCGTAGTCTTCAAGGGGAATAGTTGTCCAGATGTTCGACACGACGGAAAATGATTTCTTGATTAAAAATCAGGGTCCAGCCCCAGCCTTTCTTTCAGCTCTTTGATCATCGGATTTTTTTCCGCAAGCAAATCAAACTTCTCTTTATTGGTGTAAGCAATTTTCTTTGAGTCCTCCTTTTTAAATACACTTTCAACTTTAATGGATGAATTGCTCAGCTTGCCCCTTAAATAGGTAAGCAACTCCGGGAGTATCGATTGAAGGAGTGGCTCCTCAACCGTGTTGGCGAGAGCTACTGTTACTGTCGACCCCTGGACATCAACGGTCCGGCTTAGCAAATGAAATTCAGCCACCTGGTTTTTTCGCTGCATGGCGAAATCGGACCAGGCTGAGCGAAGTTGTTCCTCTGTGAGTGGCTTGACATCGACAGGCTCCTGGATCTGTGGCAATGTTTCAGGGGCAATTTCTTTTGCTTTGAGAATTGCATTCAGGTTGAGCGTACTCTTTGGCCGTGTAGAAGTCGAGTTTGTAGTTTTAGCTACTGGTGTTTTTTCAACCGGAGTAGCCGGTGGATTTTGTACTGGTTGTTCTGTCGGTAGAGTGACGACGGGAGTTTTTTCTGTCTCAACGACCGGCTTGGCAGCAGGTGCGGGCTCTAGTTCAATTTTTTTTTTAATCCTGCTTCTGAAGAAGAGTTGCCGTTGGTAGTCAACGCAGCGTTTACATACGCCATCTTCATTAACGCAAGTTCTACCAGCAGTCGTTGATTCTTGCTTGCTTTGTAGTTAATGTCGCAAGTGCTGGCAATATTCAGCCACGACAACAGGAGTGAGGGAGGCGCTGCTTGTGCCTGTGCCAGGTATTTCTGTTTTACACTTTCCGGGACTTCCATCAATGTTACTGTCCTGGCATCCTGGGATACCAAAAGATTACGAAAATGCTCTCCAAGGCCAGTGATAAAATTCTGGCCGTCAAAACCTTTTTTCAAAATTTCATCCAGCAAAAGCATCGGTCCTGTTGAATTTTCTGACAACAAACCATCTACCATTTTGAAGTAGTAGTCGTAGTCGAGAATATGCAGGTTATTTAGAACATCCCTAAAGGTGACTTTATTACTGGAAGAGAATGTCACCATTAAATCAAAAATGGAAAGGCCGTCACGCAAGGCTCCGTCAGCTTTTTGAGCGATCAGGTGAAGTGCTTCATCCTCAACAGAAATTCCCTCACGCTCCGCAATTTTTTTCAATTGCTTTGCGATATCGGAAACCTGGATCCGGTTAAAATCAAAAATCTGGCACCGTGATAAAATCGTGGGGATGACTTTATGTTTTTCAGTAGTAGCAAGGATAAAAATGGCATACGAAGGAGGTTCCTCCAGTGTCTTCAAGAAGGCATTGAAGGCCGCATTCGAGAGCATGTGAACCTCGTCAATGATATACACTTTGAATTTGCCGAACTGCGGTGGGTAGCGCACCTGGTCGATCAGATTGCGAATATCTTCCACCGAATTGTTTGAGGCAGCGTCCAGCTCGAAAATATTCAGCGAGTTCACTTCGGCCTTTTCTTCAAAGCCGTTGATCAGTCGCGCTACGATCCTGGCACAAGTGGTTTTACCCACACCTCTGGGTCCGCAAAATAAAAGAGCTTGCGCCAGTTTGTTATTGTCGATGGCATTTTTGAGGGTTGTTGTAATGTGCTCCTGCCCAACCACTTCGTCAAAACCAAGCGGGCGGTACTTACGGGCGGAGACAACAAAATTATCCATCGGCTGCAAGATATGTCTTGTGGTTGGAAGCTGGGAGTGGTTTGGAAAATATTTTTTTATACGATGATTAATCGTATTTTTAATTGAATAATCAAAAAGACTTATGAAGGTTACCGCATTACTCCCTGAGGAGATGATTAATGAGGTGAAGAGGTTCTCAGGGGGTAAGAATATCACAGAAAGCCTACAGATTGCGTTGACGGACTATATCCATAGGCAGCGACTAAAGAAAACGATGAAAAAATTGAAGAACAGCCCTTTAGAGTTTGTCAAGGATTTTACTGCTGAGAATATCCGGAAGATCAACAGGGGGGGATGATTGTTATTGACACTTCTGTCTGGATCGACTATTTCCGACAATCCAACCAAGCAATTTCCGATAGAGTCGAATTGTTGATTGAAAACAATGAGGTTGTGGCATTGAGTTGCGTCTTTGGAGAATTGCTTCAAGGTGTCAAAAATGAAAATGAAGAAAAACTAATACTGAGTTATTGGCAAAACCTTCCCAAACTTGACGAATCAAACTTGTTTATTGAGGCGGGCAAGCTTTCAAGTAAATTTAGATTTTTCACAAACGGTGTCGGGCTAATCGATACTTACATTTTGGCCGCTTCAGTAAAATACAATTTGTCTCTCTGGACACTGGATAAACGACTGAATGATTCTTATTCGAAATTATTTCTTGAGTAGTTTTGAATTTACATTAGCCCATGAGTGATGGCAGTCAAATTTTCTGAAAGTATCCGGATCAAAGGCCGTTCAGCTCAGGTTTTTGATTACACTCAGGACTACAAAAACCGGTTGAAGTGGGATACTTTTTTGATTCAGGCTGAATTGATTAATGCCTCACGCGCTGACAAAGGTGTGAGGGCCTGGTGCGTTGCCAAAAACGGGTTGGGGATGGAGACGGAATATGTGTCTTTTAACAGGCCCAAAGTAACGGCCGTAAAAATGACCAAAGGTCCACGCATGTTCAGCGACTTTGCTGCCTCGTGGAACTTCAAAGACATTGATGAACACACACTGGTCACTTTTGTATACTCTTTTAAACTCCGGTTTCCGTTCAGTTTATTCGCACCCATCACGAAAGGCGTTCTTCGCCGAAATGTGAGACAAAGGCTCAAAGACCTCAAACTCCGCTTTGAAGAATTGGGTCAACTTGAAAATTGAGAAGCTATTTAGGTTGCGGCTACTTCAGCTTCGTCATTGTGATTCTCGAGCTCGGTCTGGATACCTAGTAACCCTGTTTGGTTCAGGTGTGGAATGAAGAAAGCGCACTTTGTAGTTTTTAATTTCTTCGATACCCCTCCAATAGTATCCGTATGGACGTAAGAGGACGAGCCTCTCCTTACAATTTCCAATTCCTGGTTACGCCATTCCTGGGCGGTTTCTGCGTCCACAAAGTCAAAATCACTTTTACCAATCAATTCTTCGGCAGTCATGTGATGAGCATCAGCCACAACAGTATTCACAATAACCATTTTTCCTTGTTCATCTTTGAGGAAAATTTTATGAGGCAAGTGATCAAGTATGCCAAGCAATGTTTTTCGATAGTTGTTGATATAATTTATTTGCTCCTGCGTTTTCTGATTCTCATTTTCTTTAAGAAGAGCTATTTCATTGAGTCGCTCATTTAGCTCGGCTTCTTTTTGGAGTGACTGCTGAAACATTTTTTCTATCTCAGTATTTTTTCGGGTCATCTCTTCTTGTGTAGCGCTAAGCTCCTCCATGTTTTGGCGCATCTCCTCCTCCTGTGAACGAAGCTGCTCCGCGTCATTCTGCGATTGTCTAAGCAGCAATTCGGTCCTTGACGAAATCCGTTGATTGGCAATGAATGCTCCGAGGGCTTCACCTGCTTTGTTGAGGTATTCGATTTGGTATTTGTCGAATACCTGGAACGAAGCAATCTCAAGTATTCCCTCAACCTGATCATGATTTGTGAGTGGTAAGATCATGATGAACCGTGGAGTGGCCTCACCAAGACCGCTGGTAATCGATACATAATTATCCGGTATATCTGTCAACAGAATGCTTCTCTTATCAAGGAAGCACTCCCAGACCAAGCCCTCGCCTGACTGAATCTTTTTCTCAGTATATTTTTTTCGTTCATAGGCGTAGGCGCTTGTAAGGCACAATTCATTTTCTTCGGAAGAATACAGAAAAAGCGAAGCTTGATTTGCCTTGAGAACCTTTACTATAACCGGAACAATTATATCGTAAGATTTCTCACCACCCATATCCTGCCGCATCAGCGACAAGAGATTGGCAAAATTCGAGTTAACCCAGTTCTGTTTTTCATCTGCCAATCGTGCCGAATTAAGTTCCTCCAGTGTTTTATTCAAATTATCCCGAGCGCTTTTCTGGTCTTCCCGTTCCTTCTCCAGGTCGAGTACTAATTTTTGAGTGCTATTTTGAGATTGAATAAATATCCCATCAATTGCCCACAGTAAACCCAGGATCATCACGAGTGAAATGAGGATGGAAACAAAAACCTGTTCTGGTTTTAATATGATAGCTGTGTCAGTTTCCATCCACTGGTTGAAAAATTCATAGCTCAATGCCATGATTATGTTTAACCCTACGGCAATTCTTCTGGCCGCTTTTTCACGGGGAGCCAGCAAAACAAAAGGTATAATCTGAAATAGAATAATGTATCCCCAGGCCGGTGCATTTGGGTCTCCTCCTTCGCTTTGAAATACCCCCTGAAGTATAGCTGATACAAAGACAGGAACGATGGATAGTAGAACCCGGCCTGCTGCATGAAGCCCGTAGTAGATCAAAATTTCGGCCAGGATGCCGGCAGGATAGCAGGCAATGAAATAAGTTGCTACCAACGGAACATGATTGACTAGGGAATTGACCAGGTTCAGGGTAACCACCAGCATCAACAGTAAGAATGTTTTATTTGAGATGATGATTCGTTCTCTGAGCCAGGATTCGTAATCCGCGCGCGCACCTGTGTGAATGAAAGCCTGCAGCATAAAAATCAGATTTCTAAAATTCGGCGGGAATTTGAAAAAAAAAATTCTGTTGAAGAAGCAACACTTAGCAGTTGACATTGAGAATGAAATAAAACGCCTGTTATTGAATGTAAAGTGAAAACCGGATTTCTTTTTTCTATTAAATCGCTTTTGATTTTACCTGAGAATTCATCACACATACCTAACTTATTTACCCAAACTTTGAGCTCATTTTAGTAACCGGCTGTGAAAATTGAGTTGGGGATAAATGATAGATTTCAGATTTTAGCTGGACATAACCCCTAAAACAAACGAGCGATGAAAAAAACCAGCGTGCTATTTTTATTAATGATAAGCACCTCGCTGTGGGCGACCGACCCATATCCGAAAAATGATGCGATTGATGTTCGTCATTACCATTTTCTGTTGGAGTTGAATGACACTACGAATGTCATCTATGGCGAAGCCTTAGTTTCCATATTTTTTAAAAAATCGACTTCCACATTTTCGCTCGATTTGTCTTCAAAGGACAGCAAGGGGAGGGGAATGGAAACATTGGAGGTGACATTAAATGGAGCTAAAGTCAACTACACGCACGCCAATGGTAAGATCAAAATTGCACTGACTGCTCCTGCCAGGGCAAACGAGACGCTGGTTTTCAAAATCATATATCGCGGTGAACCCGGGGATGGTCTTGTAATTGGTAAAAATAAATTCGGAGACCGCGGTTTCTTCGGAGACAATTGGCCTGATCGCGGACACCAATGGCTACCCGTGGTTGACCATCCTTCAGACAAGGCCTCTGTTGATTTCAGCATCATCGCACCGATGCACTACTCGGTTGTTGCCAGTGGTATAAAGGTGGAGGAAAGCTACATCAGCGAGAAGCGTAAACTCACTCGTTATCATGAAGAAGCTCCCATCCCGGTAAAGGTGATGGTGGTTGGTATTGCCCGGTTTGCGATGGAAGTCTCGGGACGTGTGGATGGAATTCCGGTAGAAAGTTGGGTGTACCCTCAAAACAAAGCCGAGGGATTTTATGACTACGCAGTTTCCTCCAAAGTGTTGGATTATTTCCATACGCATATTGGTCCTTACTCTTACGCCAAACTGGCCAACGTGCAATCCAAGACAAGCTATGGCGGACTGGAGAATGCGGGTACGATTTTTTATTTTGAAAATTCAGTCACCGGCAAGGGCAATGTGGAGGGTTTGATCGCACATGAAACGGCTCATCAGTGGTTTGGTGACTCTGCCAGTGAGAAAGACTGGTATCACGTGTGGTTAAGTGAAGGTTTTGCCACTTACTTCGCCAATCTTTATCTCGAACACGTGTATGGGCATGACCGTATCGTGAAGGAGCAGAAAACGGATCGCGAGCAGGTCGTTAAATATTTTGCAAAGAATCCTAATCCTGTTTTGGACACAACGATCACGGATTTAATGAAGCTTCTGACCACCAACTCTTACCAAAAAGGCGGCTGGGTGTTGCACATGCTTCGTCATGAAATGGGGGACCAGAACTTCTGGAAGGGGATCCGGAATTATTACGCTACTTATAGAAACGGCAATGCTCTGACAAGCGACCTGCAACGCAAAATGGAAGAAGCCTCGGGTAAAGATCTGGCGGGCTTTTTTAAGCAATGGATATATAAGGGCGGCCATCCGAAAATCGGAGGTACCTGGCAGTGGGACGAAGCGAGCAAAAACCTTTCTATCCAGGTGACTCAGGACCAAACCGGTGATTTATTCAGATTTCCATTGGAGATCGCCCTTGGCGAGGACGTTAAAACCGTGATAATTGATAAGAAAAACCAGGGTTTTAGCTTCAGTTTGGCCTCAAAACCGGCTCAAATAGTATTAGATCCGGGCACCTGGCTGCTTTTTGAAGGCGGAATAGCTGAAAAATAGACCTTAAGTTTTTCTTGAAATCAGATTTTGCTAACAAATCTGAAGATATTACCTTTGCAGTCCTTTTATAAAGAGCATTATGGCAAATCATAAATCGGCAGAGAAACGAATCCGTGCAAACGAAGCGAAACGCGAGCGTAACCGCTATCAGCACAAAACAACCCGTACCCAGGTGAAGAAGCTTTTAGGCGCCACCAAGAAAGATGAAGCGCAAGCTTTGTTGAATGAGGTTACTGCCATGCTTGATAAATTGGCTAAGAAGAACATCATCCACTGGAAAAAGGCAGCTAACCAAAAGAGCCGCCTGGCTAAGCGCGTTAATTCGCTGGCTTAATTCAGTGTTACAACTTTATTTTTCCCTTCCCTGTTTACGCAGGGGAGGGTTTTTTATTTCTACATCTTGAAGAAGGAGAGAGTATATTCTAATCAGTTCTGGTTCTTGTGCCTTAGCGCACTATTGTTTTTTGCGAGCTTCAACATGATCATTCCGGAGTTGCCCGATTTTTTAACACGATTGGGCGGTGCGGAATACAAAGGGTTGATCATTTCCATCTTTACATTGACGGCCCTGATTTCGCGTCCGTTCAGCGGTAAGCTGGCTGACCGCCTGGGACGCAAGCCCGTCATTATTTTCGGGGGGCTGGTATGCCTGATCTGCAGCCTGATTTATCCATGGCTCACATCCATGTACGGTTTTTTCATTCTGCGTTTGTTTCATGGATTTTCGACTGGTTTTTCCCCAACAGGAGTATCGGCTTATGTGTCTGATGTTATTCCCGCTGAAAAACGTGGAGAAGCCATGGGTTTCATGGGTACCGCCGGAGCATTGGGGATGGCCGCAGGCCCTGCCATTGGAGGAGGAGTAGCCAATCAGCTGGGCTTGAACTGGATGTTTTATCTATCATCTTTTTTTGCACTGGTTGCAGTGATGATCATGCTTAGTGTGAAGGAGACGTTGCGTGAGCGCCACCCGATTTCACCTGCACTACTCAAAATCAAAAAAGAGGATTTGTTCGAGCCCTTGGTAATTGCTCCGTGTCTCGTGATGGTACTGGCAGCTTATGCTTATGGTGCGGTGTACACATTGCTTCCGGATTTTGGTAAACACCTCGGTATCCACAACAAGGGATTGGTTTTTACTTTTTTGACTGTATCGTCATTGGCAGTGCGATTAATAGCAGGCAAGGCCTCTGATATTTATGGACGAGTAACGGTGCTGAAAATTACCGTTGCCTTGATTGTCGTTGGTATGGTGATCATTGGATTAGCGAATCAAGCATGGGTGTTGATTCTGGGCATTTGCCTGTATGGGCTGGCACAAGGTTCAACGTCACCTACACTTTTGGCCTGGGCTACCGACCTGAGTCATAATGAACATCGCGGTCGCGGAATTGCTTCCCTTTACATTTCTATGGAACTGGGGATAGGACTCGGAGCATTGATATCAGGCCTCGTATATGCCAATTCTTATTCGAACTTCATATACTGCTTTAGCCTTGCTGCAGTCCTGTCGTTAATTGCTTTCATCTTCCTGATAACCCGAAAGAAAGTGCAGGGTCCTGCCTTGTCGTAAAAGCAGGAATTATTTGATGGAGACTTCTTTGATGACTCGGACTGCATTTTCTTCGCCTGAAAATTCATTTTCCCTCATTTCAGTTACAAAGACGATCCGGAATTGTTTGCCTTGAAGTTTTTCGTTGACTTCTACCAATGGTGGTTCACTTTCGGTCTCGGTCATATAAAAAATTGAGGCTGATGAGTCGCTGCCAGGCTTAAACCAATGCTCACGACCAAGGCTGTCTTCGAAGATGATACTGATATCTCCTTCAAAATTGTTTACACCGCTAAAGGTGGCCATCAAAACACTATCAGGGCTCAACTCTGCCGCAATAGCTTTGGTTGCCGAATCTATTTTTATGGCAGCGTTATCACCGGATTCTTTTCGTTTTTCACAACTTGATATTGCGAGGGTAAGCACAATTGCGAAAGCAACATTCGCATAACTCCCTGGCCGAGGTAAAAGGTTCATAGGTTAGATGAATATAAAGTACAAATTTCGACTATTCACATATTTTGGGATGTCATTTGATAGATTTAAGTTTTATAAGTTTAAAATAATTAGAATCCTTAATGAAATTTTAATACAAGTCTTTCAGGTACTTCTGATAGACGGTAATATCAAGAGGATTTTCGTCCATTAAATTAACCGCTCAAGTAAAGTGTATCTTATCAATGGTATTGAAACTTAAACACCGGCACTTCAATTGGTCGGAGAAATTATCAGAAAAAAGGTATGCTGACCGGCTTACATTTTCACATTTGAAATCATTCAAGCTGTGCTTCAGAAATCCCATTCTTTGAATCATTTTTCTTGCGAGCAAGTGAGGCTAAGTCCGTTGCTTTGCATTAGCATGTATATGTTAATCATAATATCACATTCAATAACTAATCTTGCGATTTAAATGGACAAATCATGATTCAACCCATTCTGATATTTGGCCTTCGTCTGAAAAGTTCGCCTATAAAACGCTCCTGATCCACTCCAAATCTGCTTCTTTTATGTTCAGCCGTTGTGCTCTTTCTTTCCGGCATTCCATTTTATGTTTTTTATCAGCGATTTCGGTTGTCGGGGTCGCGCAGGATTTCACGGCCAACGTAGTCCAGGGATGCGCCCCTCTGCATGTAACATTTTCGACCGAAGCGACAGGTACTTACGCCTGGACCTTCGGCAAGCCAAATAACAACACATCAAGTATCAAGCAGCCGGAGGTGACATACGATACCCCTGGAACATATACGGTCGCTCTTTCTGTAAACGGAGCCGCCCCAGTGACGAAAATTGCATTCATCAAAGTTTATGCGGCTCCAACGCCTGATTTTAGTGTGGCATACACTCCCGGATGTGCCCCCCTGAACGCTCAGTTTACGAATAGTTCTACTTCAATACCCGAAGTGCCAATAACATCGTACCAATGGATTTTTGGCGATGGTTCAGAAAATACAACAAGCTCGTCCGCACAAGTAAGCCATATCTACCAAATGGCGGGAAATAATACAGTGACTCTGATCGCCAAGAATGACATGCCCGGTTGCCTTGGAACGAAAGTTTTGCCAGGCCCCGCGGTTATTGATATCGAGGCAAAATTTTCTGTTCAAGGTTTTTTTTGCGCCCCGCCGGCATCAGTCCCGGTGACTAATACCTCGGTTGGACCTGGTGCACTCACTTATTCATGGGAGATCAATGGCAGTCAGGCCTCCAATGCGGTTTCACCGACTTTTAATTTTACTGCACTAGGCACCTATTCCATCAAACTCGATCTGAACGGAGATTTTAATTGTAAAGCTTCAAGTACGAAGGTTGTCAACATTGGGACTTCGCAATTCGAGATCGTTGCAGATCATGACGTAATATGTGAAAAAGGAGAAGTGAATTTCTCAGTTAACTCTGGAGAATACCTGAACCCATGGACCTGGGATTTCGGTAATGGCACAACACCTGCGCCATTCCTTGAACAAACCGTAAAATATCCTGATCCGGGAACTTATGATGTGAAATTAACAGCAGCGGCTGGCAACTGTAACATTTCATTGACTAAAAAAATCACAGTCCTGCCGATGCCCAAGCCTAACTTTAGCACTACCTATCAGTGCAACCGGGTTGTTGCCTTCAAAAATACATCTGATAACTCGGTGTCGTGGAGCTGGGATCTCGGCGATGGCACGATAACAGATACCAAGGATCCATTGCACACCTATCCGGCCGAAGGTGATTACACAATAGTGTTGAAAGCGATTAATGCCGCGGGGTGTGCCGTAATTATGGATCCCGTGAACATTCACATTTACGCTAATCCGGTTGCTTCCATTTTGCCCGGCAGTCAGCCCGATTGTGAACACCCATCACTCCAGGGGTGTGCACCTCTGACGATCACTTTCAAAAATAATTCCGGATCAAATCTTACCATCAACAAAGTAGATTGGAATTTTGGTGACGGACGGACAGCAACCAGTGATAGTGCAAAAATCACATATACGATTCCGGGGATATACGTTGTTAAGCTTGCAGTTGCATCAGCGGGAGGTTGCACTTTCAAAACGCAGGACACCGTTCGGGTTTATGATCCTCAACAAATTCAAATACCCACCATCTCTATTGATCATGCTCAAGCGTGTGTGGGTGAGGAAGTGAAATTAAAGACGAGCACGCCTTTCAATTATCCCTTATGCTGGTCACTGGAGAATGGCATATTGCAGAGCGGTAACAACTTGACTTACAAGTATACCAATCCAGGTCCCCGCAACATTGTTTTATATGTGCCGGGTTGTCCGATCAGCCGTACTTTCATCAACGCAATTACTGTGAAAGAGCCTAAAGTTGATTTTCAGCTTCAGAAAGTGTGTGTGGGAAATCAGAATTCGGTCACGTACCAGGTTGATTTCACAAATCAATCCACAGCTAAACCAGGATTGGTTTATAAATGGGATTTTGGTGATGGAACAAATTTTACTGACCGCGATCCACCCCGACATGCCTTTCCCGTAAAGCCACAAGAATCAGTAGACTATAAAGTATCATTAAATATCAAGGATCCGGCTACCGGATGTGATGTCACCGCCGAAACTACGATCAATATCCATGAGTTAAAGGCTGATTTTGAAGTTCGCGGCATTCCTGCGGATAATGCTGACCCTACTCTGGCAATCAAAGCATGCAAAAATGATGAAATTCAGTTCACTGATAAATCTTTGTCTGCAGGCCTTTGGCAATGGAATTTCGATGATAAAACTTCCCCGCCTGAGGAGCAGTATTCAACTGAACAAAATCCCAAAAAGATATACAAGAAAGAAGGCGTTTATAAAGTTAATCTGATCGTATCTGACGGGGTTTGCGCAGCGATCAAGACAATCGTAATCCCAATTACAGTTCCGGATGTTGACGGACGAATTGGTTATACATTGAACAGCGACTGCCAGAATCTTGAAGTTCAATTTTATGATAAATCCATCTCGGTCCCACCGGCTTCAAAGTGGCGATGGGATTTTGGCAACGGGGATCAGTCGGTTCTTCAAAACCCAAAATACGTGTATGCATCTAAGGGGGCTTACAAAGTATCACTCACCATTGGTAATGATGATGGCGAATGTACAGTGCCACTGAAAGATGGTATTGTATTTACCACACCCTCTGCGGATTTTACTGCAGATCCCCGGAATGGGTGCATTTCAGAAACACTGCTGTTTAATCAAACAACGCAGTATACCAAGTCAGTTCGATGGGACTTTGGCAATGGACAGACGTCAAATTCATTTTCACCCAATACTTCTTACACCCAAACCGGAACGTACCCGGTTACGCTTTGGGCTAAAGACTACCTTGGATGTGAAATGAAATTCACCAAACCGAATTTTATCAACATTACCAAACCGACAGCTGACTTTGCGTATGATAAAACCATTAAGGATTGTCCGCCCCTGGTGACATCGTTTACCAACAAGTCCAGTGATGCAAGCAAGTGGTTATGGGATTTTGGCGATGGCCAGAAAGCAAACGCCCTTAATCCGGTAAATTCTTTTTTATATCCAGGCACCTACACGGTTTCATTAGTAGCAACTGATGTGAACGGGTGTACAGATCAGAAAATAATAACAAACCTGATACATGTGGAAGGACCGACTGGTGTATTTATTAATTTGAACACGCTCAATTGCACCAACGATACAATCCGGTTTTCATCGAAATATTCTGACGTAACAAGTGTGCAATGGGATTTTGGTGATGGCTGGATCGAACAAAATCGAAATGAAATTGTCAAACACGTTTACAATACAAATGGTAAAGTTCAACCCATCGTGTTGTTGAAAGACAGCAAGGGCTGTGAGGTAATTTACAGAACAGACCAAGAGATGACAGTATATCTTTCACCCAGTGCAGAGATTAATCAAACACCACAAAACCCATTCGAAGGAGAAGATGTAGTTTTTACCACGGATCATAGAGGGCTCGATTTTTCCTGGAATTTTGGTGCAGGGAGTATTCAGGAAGGTGACACTGCGAGTTACGCTTTTGACTATGGCAATCAATTGGTAACGCTTACCATGAAAGATGTTTCGACAGGTTGTATTACAGTCACTGAAAAGGAAATTTATATTCAGGGATACCCTGAAAAAATCCCGAACGTATTCACCCCCAACGGAGATGAATTAAATGCCACCTTCGAAGTGGTGGGTGTGGAGAAAAGTAATTGGGAATTAGTGGTGTTCAACCGGTGGGGGTCACAGGTTTATTATTCGGGTGATTATAAAAATGAATGGACTGGCGGTAGTCTTTCCCCGGGAGTTTATTATTTCAAATTGAGGAATAAAATCCGGCCTGAAAAGCACTACACAGGAGATATCACGTTGATACGATGATCCTAGTGTTCTAATGCATACTCCACCTTTCGAGTAGAATTGCGGATGATGAAGTTCGTTTCTAAGACGCGGGTAGTAGGTTTATACACCTGAGGCTTTTTGAGTTGATCAATAATCAATGATGCGGCCACTCGCCCCATCTCAAACGAAGGCTGGGAAATAGTAGTCAGTGATGGCTCAATGAAACTGGAAACGGGTTCATTAGTAAATCCAATCACTGAAATATCATCTGGAACTCTGACTTGCTTCTCCTTCAGCACTTGCATCACTTGTATCGCGATAGGGTCATTCATGCAAAAGATTGCGTCAGGAATTTCGCGCAACTCCAGCAAATGTTTGGTGACTTCACAGGGATCTGTATGAAGGTTTTTACAATGGACGATCAATTCCTGATCAATTCTTAACTGATTTTTTTCCAACGCTCGCACATATCCCATTTCCCGTTCTCTGCTCACGTACAACTTTTTTGGCCCACCTATATAAGCGATTCGATGACACCCGGTGCTGATTAAATATTCCACAGCACGGAAAGAAGCGGCACTATCATCCACCACCACCTTGGAAACTTCCAGGTCATCAGATACGCGATCAAACAAAAGCACAGGTATGTTCCTGTCGACCAGTTGACGCAGGTAATCTACATTTTCGGTATCGATAGCCAGTGAAATGATCAGCCCGTCAACGCGGTTGGCCAGCAACTTTTGAATGTTAGTTTCTTCCATCCGTGCTGACTCCATCGACTGGCAGACAATAATGTTGTAGTCATGAAGAGCGGCATATTCCTGAATGCCACTGAGGGTGTTGGAGAAGAAATGCATCACAATTTCAGGAACGACCACGCCAAGCGTATTGGTCTTGTTGGTGCGCAGGCTTTTTGCAGCAAAATTGGGATGATAGTTGAGTTGCTCAACGAGCTCAAGCACTTTTTTCCTCGTCTCGGGCTTGATATCTATGTGATCACGCAAGGCGCGTGATACAGTTGCGACTGAGATATTCAATAGCCTGGCAATGTCCCTTACCGTTGTTTGCGAACTCTTCATCTCAAAGCGGGCTTGGTTATCAAGTTACATTTTTAAATCCCGCTCGCAAAATGCAACTTCAATTGATCAAAGAAAAAAGGGATTCGTAACCGGGCTACAGTATCTTAGCTTCAACAGGAGTGATAAACCATCCGATGAAATGAAAAAGATATACGACAGTTTCGCCAAACAGGGCTTGATGAAATTACTTCAGGCAAACCTCAAATCCGTAGAAGATGGATTAGTGGTTATTGAATGTGAACGAAATGAAGGGATGACACAGCAAAACGGATACTTCCATGCCGGAGTGATGACCAGTATTGCGGATTCTGCCTGCGGATATGCAGCCCATACTAAAATGAAAGAAGGCAAAGACGTTTTATCAGTGGAGTTTAAAATCAATTTTCTGAAACCAGCGGATACTGACAAAATCATAGCGATTGGCAAAGTACTGCAGTCGGGAAAGACATTGACTGTTTGTGAGGGATCAGTTTATGATGCAAAGCATGAAGTTCTGTTGGCCAGAATGACTGCAACGATGATTAGTGTCGATTCACGATAACATTTACATTGTAATATGAAAATCAGAATCATAGCAATTCTTGTCGCGATTACCGGAAGCCCATTTTTTTCCGAGGCGCAATCCAAAATCCAGAAATACATTGCTGACCAATCCAATCAAACGCGTTGGCTAACAGAATACGCGCAGTTTCTATCCATTCCAAATGTGCTGGGCGATTCAGTCAACATTGTAAAAAATGCACAACACATTAGCGACATGCTGAATCGATTGGGTGTTAAGAGTGAGTTATTGATTTCAGGGAAACCCAATTCCGCACCGGTTGTTTTTGGAAGTGTTACCGTGCCGGGTGCCACACAAACTGTTGCCTTCTATGCTCACTACGATGGACAGCCTGTTAATCCAAGGCAATGGGCGGAAGGTCTACAGCCATTTGTCCCGGTTTTGTTTAGTGATCGATTGGATAAAGGAGGAAAGAAAATTCCGTTTCCATCCGGGCAGGAGAAAGTAGAGTCGCAATGGCGATTATATGCGCGTGGCTCTTCGGATGACAAAGCCGGAGTTTTTGCGATCATCACAGCCTATGAAGCGCTGATCAAAAATGGACTTAAGCCCACAGTCAACATCAAATTCTTTTTCGAAGGAGAAGAGGAGGCTGGGTCTATCAACCTGGCAGAAATATTTTCGAAGTACAAAGAAAAACTCGGTGCGGATCTGTGGCTGATTTGCGATGGACCGCGGCATATCTCCGGTAAAAAGCAAGTGGTCTTTGGGGTGCGTGGAGATGTAAACCTTGATTTAAAAGTCTATGCCTCGAAACGTCCGTTGCACAGCGGTAACTATGGCAATTGGGCTCCGAATCCGGGCATGCGCCTGGCACAGTTATTAGCGAGTATGAAAGACGCCAATGGCAATGTATTGATCGATAAATTCTATGATGATGTAATGCCCTTTTCTGAAACTGAGAAAACAGCCCTCGCCAAAATTCCCAGAGTGGAATCGTTGCTGCAGGAAGATCTCGCTTTAGGGAAACCCGATGGCAACGGAAAAACTTTTACTGAATTGCTGACTTTGCCAACACTTAACATCAACGGGATGCAAAGCGGAAATGTCGGGGCAATGGCCACCAATGTCATCCCTACGGAAGCATCGGCGGTCCTTGACCTGCGTTTGGTGTTGGGAAATGATGTGGATCGACAAATTGGTAAAGTAAAAGAGCACATCATCCGCCAGGGTTACACGGTGATAGATCATGAACCAAGCGATGCTGAGCGCAGGCAGTATCCTTTATTGGCCAAGCTGGTGAAACGTAAAGGAGGATACAACGCTCAGCGCACACCAATGGACTTGCCCATCGCGCAAAAAGTATCAGCGGCCATTGAGACTACTGTTAACTATGAAGTCATCAAAGTACCATCACTCGGTGGAAGCCTTCCGTTATTTTTATTTGAACAAATGCTCATGGCCAAGCCGATTACCGTTCCCATCGTGAACTACGACAATAATCAACATGCGGAGAACGAAAATGTGATACTCCAGTATTTGTGGGATGGCATTGAAACCATGGCAGCGATTATGACAATGAAGTAAAATAGACACTGAATAGTTATCTTGGCAAAAAGCCCCAAATGCTTAGACCTGCTTTTCTTTATCTCTTCTTAGCCGTAGCCGCTGCCGAAATCCTGTTCAAAATATTGAACATACCGGAGGTGAATTTGTTTATCAAACCATTGATCGTCCCAACACTCACCGCTTTCTATTTTCAAAATTCAGAGTCAAGAAACAGGCTGTTTATTCTAGCCATGGTCTTTTGTTGGGCGGGAGACTTTTTTCTCTTATTTGATTCTATAAGTCAATTGTATTTTATGGGTGGTTTGGGATCCTTTTTGATTGCCCACATCATTTTATATTTTCTTTATGGCAGTCTGAAGTCGGGCAATGGCCCCGGATTAAACGGACCGCAACGTGCAAGGCTTTCGTTCCCTGTTATCTTGGCCGGGAGCGGACTCATTACCATTTTGTACCCTACACTCGGTGGCTTGAAAGTACCTGTGATTATTTATGCGCTGGCTCTGATGCTCATGGTGTTGCAATCCATTTACCGGTATGGGTTTACATCATCGCAAAGCTTCTGGAATATTTGTATCGGAGCGTTGCTGTTTATGCTTTCTGATTCTGTGCTGGCTATCAATAAATTCTACCAGCCTGTAGTATTCGGCGGGGTAATCATCATCTCTACTTACATGGCGGCAATGTATTTTATTGTGCAAGGAGTGCTTGCCCATCGGAAGCAGGTCTAGCTTCTGGTTGCTCAATAGGTTAAGAATACATATTCACAAAATAATGCTTCAATTAGCGAAGCCCCATCCTGCATTTTTCAAGGCAATTCCCGATATTTCACACCCTTTCTTAAATTTTGTTACATGAAAAACCTACCTCTCAAAAAAATCGGCATTATCGGTGTCGGTCTGGCTATTGTTGTCTTTGTTGCTTATCATTTCATGACGGGCCCGAAAGCGAATGCAACGTTTTCGTCCATTAACCCGGCCTTTGGCGAATACATTTCATCGTATACAGCGTTGTCTGTCAATTCGGGCTCTACCGTACGGATTGTGCTAGCTAAAGATGCTATTGATTCAGCCGCTATCGGTGAATCGAGCAAACAGCTTTTTGATTTCAGTCCATCGATCAAAGGTATTACGGTATGGCTAGACAGGCGCACGGTAGAATTCAGGCCGTCAGGGCGACTGAAATCAGGAACAGTTTATGAAGTTTCATTTTTCCTGTCAAAACTTTTTCAGGTGGCCAAAGATCTGGAAACATTGAAATATTCTTTTCAGGTTATCCCCCAGAATTACGAATTGTCCATCGATAATGTTAAGCCTTATGTGAAAACAGAACTGGCACGACAAAAAATTGAAGGCACTATTAACACTGCAGATTTTGCGGAGAGTGAGTCTGTCGAGAAGATGGTTTCAGCGCAACAGGAAAGCCGGTCTCTTAAGATCAGCTGGATACATGCTTCCAGTGGAAAGCAACATTCATTTGTAGTGGAGGATGTGCAACGCAAGGAAGCGGCCAGCAAAGTAACATTGGCGGTGAGCGGAAAGAGCCTGGATATTTCTCACGAAGAGGACCGTGAAGTTGAAATTCCTTCGCTAAGCGATTTTAAAGTGACTAATGTATTTGTAGACCAGGGAAGCAATCAGCATGTGGTGATTCAATTCTCTGATCCGCTTAGTGAAAATCAAAATCTGGAAGGAATGATTGCGATGAGCGAAGCAGGTACAGTTGATTTTGAGATCAAAGACAATGAAGTGCGCGTGTTTCCCCCAGTCCGTCAAAAAGGGACAAGAACTTTAAGCATTGAGGCAGGAATCAGGAATGTCCTCAATTATAAAATGCAAAAAGGAGGAAGCTATGATGTCTCCTTTGAGCAACTTCTTCCCGCAGTTCGCCTTACTGGCAAAGGAACAATTCTTCCCAGCAGTGATGGATTGATTCTTCCGTTTGAAGCAGTGAACCTGAAAGCTGTGGAGGTCCAGATCGTAAAGATTTTTGAAAACAATATTTTACAGTTTCTTCAGGTGAATGATTTCGCCGGCAACCAGGAACTGAGACGTGTGGGTAAGCCGGTTTATAAAAAAGTGATCTCACTCGAAAATACGGGTCTCACAGATTTAGGTAAATGGAATCGCTTCACGCTCGATCTTTCCAAACTTATCAGCACTGAGCCCGGTGCCATTTACCAAGTACGCATCAGGATCAAAAAGAATTTTATTGCCTATGCCTGCGATGGTGGTCCTAATGAGGAAGAGTTAGTTGTCGACAAAGACAATTTTGATGAAGAAGGAGAAAAAGAAAACAGCTACTGGGATTCTTACCAGGAATACTACTCGTATGGCGAAGGCTTCGATTGGTCACAGCGTGAGAACCCTTGCAATCCTGCGTACTATTCAAATGAAAAAAATATTACACGAAATGTAATCGCTTCTGACCTTGGTTTGATTGCCAAACGCGGAGGTGATGGCAGCGTTGTCATAGCGGTAAATGACCTCAAGACAACAAAACCGATGTCTGGAGTAGAAGTTGAGGTTTACGACTATCAGCAGCAAGTGATCGGCAAGGCTACAACCAGCAGTGACGGTATGGCCACCGTCATGACGAAGAAAAACCCGTTCGTGCTGGTAGCTAAATCCGGACCTCAGCGTGGCTACCTGAAACTACAGGACGGAGAATCTCTTTCGCTCAGCAATTTTGATGTAGGAGGAGAACAAATCAATGAAGGGATCAAAGGATTCTTGTATGGTGAACGCGGAGTGTGGCGTCCGGGCGATTCACTTTACCTCAGCTTTATTCTCGAGGATAAATTAAAAGTGATGCCTGCATCACATCCGGTGATATTCGAATTGCAGAATCCACAAGGCCAGGTAACGAGCCGCATTGTTCGTTCCAGCTCTGAAAATGGATTTTACAATTTCGCCACGGCAACAGCTTCAGATGCCCCCACCGGATATTGGACAGGCCGCGTGAAAGTCGGTGGTACGGAATTCACTCAACCCATCCGTATCGAGACAGTGAAGCCCAATCGCCTGCGCATAAAACTCGACTTTGGCGTTGAAAAAATTACAGCCGACAATGGAAACCTGAATGGAAGTCTGCAGGTTGACTGGTTGCACGGTGCGCCTGGTAAGAATTTGAAAGCGCAATTTGATGTCTTATTGACAAAGGGTGAAACAGAATTTGCCCGTTACCCGGACTACTCATTTGAAGATCCCTCCAAAACATTTAACAGTGAATCAAAGAATATTTTTGAAGGATTCACAGATGCTACCGGCCACGCAATAGTGAATGCGAAGATCACCACTGAAAACGAAGCGCCTGGTGTTCTGAATGCTATTTTCCGTGGAAAGGCATTTGAGGAGAGTGGCAACTTCAGTATCGATAATTTTAGCATCCCATTTTACCCCTATCAATCGTACATCGGAATACGGCCGCCTCTTGGCGACAAAGCGCGTGGCATGTTGCTCACCGACACTACTCATCGTGTGGATGTTGTAACGGTGGACGCTAACGGGAATCCGGTTTCAAGCCGGAACATTCAGATGAATTTGTACAAAATCAACTGGCGTTGGTGGTGGGATAACTCATCCGAAGAGAGTGTCAACTTTATGACAGGACAATATTCTGAGCCAATTGCTTCAGGAGTTATCAATACCAATAATGGAAAAGGCGAGTGGAATTTCCGGGTCAAGTACCCGGAGTGGGGAAGGTTCCTGATTCGCGCTTATGATCCTCAATCGGGGCATACCACTGCAAAAATTGTATACATCGACTGGCCAGGCTGGGCAGGTCGCGCGCGCAATGAAAGCTCGGGGGCAACGATGCTTTCATTCTCATCAGATAAACCGGCTTACAATATTGGCGAAAAGGCCACGCTTACAATACCGGGAAGTGACAATGGACGCGCACTGATCAGCATCGAAAACGGAAGTCATGTGATAAAGACATTCTGGCTTGAAACAAAAAGCGGTGACAATAAATTTTCATTCGAGCTCACCGAGGATATGACTCCGAATGTTTTTGTTAATGTCACGATGTTGCAACCGCACTCGCAAACGATCAATGATCTCCCGATTCGCATGTATGGTGTGATTCCGTTGCAGGTTGAAAACCCAGACACGCATTTGGATCCCGTGATTGCTATGCCGGATGTTCTTGAACCTGGCCAGGAAGTCACGATCAAAGTTTCTGAAAAAGCCAATCGCAAAATGACCTATACACTGGCGATGGTTGACGAGGGCTTACTTGACCTTACACATTTCAGGACACCTGATGCATGGAGTCGCTTCTATGCGCGCGAAGCGCTTGGTGTGAGAACCTGGGATTTGTATGATGAAGTGATGGGGTCGTTTGGAGGAAGGATCGAACGACTGCTTGCTATCGGTGGTGATGGAGAATCGGCTGCAAAAGAAGACGACTCTAAGTCTAATCGTTTCAAACCGGTAGTGAAGTTCTTTGGTCCATACACGCTTAGCGGAGGAACGAAAGAACATAAATTCAGGATGCCACAATATATCGGCTCTGTGAAAACCATGCTCGTGGCAGGATATGAAGGCGCATATGGAAAAACAGACAAGGCAACTCCTGTCAGGAAACCGTTGATGGTGATGGCTACGTTGCCACGCGTGCTTGGACCCGAAGAGAATGTGAAACTTCCTGTTACGCTTTTTGCTAACGAAAAGAGTATCACCAATGTTTCAGTGAGCGTAAAAGTGACAGGCCCGTTGACGTTGTCGAATGGAGCGAGTCGCACGGTAAATTTTACAGGCATCGGTGACAAGACAACGGATTTTGATCTTTCCGTGAAAGGGATGATCGGCTTCGCCAAAGTGGAAGTCACGGCAACGTCCGGAAACTATAAGTCGACAGACGTTATCGATATAGAAATCCGTAACCCTAATCCGCCAGTGAGCAAGGTGCAAGAAACAATTCTTGAGGCGGGTAAAAACTGGAGTACTTCTGTCACTCCAGTTGGATTAGCAGGCACTAACTCCGCTACACTGGAAGTTTCAAGCCTGCCGCCAATCAATTTGGGACAGCGACTGAAATACCTGATTCAATATCCGTACGGCTGCATTGAACAAACAACCTCATCCGTATTTCCGCAATTGTTCCTCGCCAACATCAAGCAACTGACTGATGCGGAGAAAGCAGCGATTCAGAAAAATGTGAGTGCAGGTATAGAACGGTTGAAATCGTTTATGACACGCGATGGTGGATTTGCCTATTGGCCCGGCGGTGAGGATTCTGATAGCTGGGGAAGTACCTATGCCGGTCACTTCCTGACTGAAGCGGAGGCGAAAGGATTTTTTGTGCCACACGACATGCTGAAGAAATGGAAAAAATACCAGCGCACCAAAGCACAGGGCTGGCGGAAAAATCAGGAATATTCCAGCAGTGAACTGAATCAGGCGTATCGATTGTACACGTTGGCACTGGCAGGAGATGCAGACCTCGGATCGATGAACCGCTTACGTGAAACTACAGGTTTGCCGGTAGTAGCAGGATGGATGCTGGCAGCGGCCTATTCAAAAGCCGGTCAACCAGAAGCTGCAAAAAGTTTGATAGCCAATCTTTCCACGAATGTGAAACCTTACCAGGAGATGGCTTATTCTTACGGATCCGATCTACGCGACAAAGCAGTGATCCTCGAAACCCTGACGCAACTTGGTGATCGCGCTAAAGGTTATGAATTGTTGAAAGATATTTCTACCTCTCTCAATAATGACAATTACTGGATGAGTACGCAAACAGTAGCGTGGTGCCTCAAATCCGTAGGTGGTTTTGCAGGGGCTGAACAAAAAGGAGAGATGAAATTCAAATACAGCTACAACGGTAAAGACGTCTCAGCCAGCACAGGTCTTTTTGTTGCGCAGGTCAATTTGCCTGTAGATGGAGCAAAGGGAGGACTCAGTCTTACCAATGAAAGCAAAGGAATTTTGTTTGTACGCGTGATAAGCGAAGGGACTCCGGCTCGCGGACAAGAAGAGAGTGCGAGCAACAATCTGAGTATGACTGTATCTTATGCGGATGCCGATGGCAATTCAGTCGACCCATCACAATTGGAGCAAGGCCAGGAATTTGTGGCAACAGTTTCTATTGTAAATCCGGGCACCCGGGGAATCTACAAAAACATGGCACTCAAACAGATTTTCCCTTCGGGATGGGAGATCAACAACCTCCGACTTGATGGAGCCGAAGATAAACTGAACAGTGACAAGCCAACCTATCAGGATATTCGCGATGACCGCGTTTACACCTATTTTGATATAGGCGCTAACCAACGAAAAACGTTCAAGGTGCTCCTGACTGCCAGCTATGCCGGAACGTTCTACTTGCCCACAGTAAGTTGCGAAGCAATGTATGACCACGGTATCTATTCACGAGAGGCAGGGCAAGTGGTAAATGTGGTAAAGCCGGTTAGTCAGTAATTAAATAAAAGAAAAAGAGTCGCACGTTATCTAACAGATGGCGTGCGATTTTTATTTAGTTGTAAATCTCGAAAGGCAAGGTGAGTTCGAACTCCGTGTACTGATTGGTATTAGGGACGATGCGAACGGAACCCCGCAGTTTGGCAGCACACTGTTTCACAATGTACAAACCAAGTCCAATGGTCTTGTGTTCCAGGGCTGCGTTGGTAAACATCGTGAATAACTCGTTGTCACTTTTCTTTCCGATACCAATGCCGTTGTCAACAAAAGACACTCTGACATCTTCGTTCAGTTTCTTTACTTTGATCGCAATGAACTTGTTAAACTGAGAAGACTTCTTTTGAAACTTAATCGCATTTTCCATCAGGTTGTGAAAGATCGTCTCGACCAGCATAGGGTCCGACTGGAAGTCAATGTTTTCGATCTCTTCTTTGAAGGTGATCTCGTTAAATCCGTCAAGTGTTTTTAGGCGGCTTTTGATCCTGCTGATCATTTCATCAAACCTGATTTTTTCATGAGACAGTTTGATTGAATCGATATCACTCACAGTCCTTAACCGGTCAAATATTTCATTCAGATTTTTAGATGTCTCGCTCAGCTTAACCAGGTACTGCTTGGCTTTTGGATCAGCAACGTCCAGCAAGGCCACATGACACAACCCGATTAATCTTGCCAACGGCCCTTTGATATCGTGCGATGATTTGTAGATAAAGTTGTCAAGTTCCAGGTTGACGATATTTAACTCTTTATTGGCATTCTCCAGTTCCTTCGTTCGTGTGTCAACAGTACTTTGAAGTTGAAGGTTATATTCTTCCAGTTCAGAATTCTGTCGGCTGATTAATTCATGAGCCCGCCCCAGTTGCTCGTTGCTGACCTGTAACTCTTCTTTTTGTTGTTCTATTTCATGATTCTTTTGGGCGAGATCGTTTCGCAAATTGCGTTCGCGCATGCTGCTCTTGTAAAACCCGAAAGCAAATATCATTACAAGCACAGCAATGGCCCCGACAAAATAGGCGGTGTTGGTACGGGAAGCTATCTCACGGTCTTTTTCCCTCAGTTTTGAGTTTGTCTCTTCGTCCTGGATTTGCTGCTGTATGTCGTTGATGTTTCGGGCTAGGTTTTCACTAAACAAAGTATCGCGCAAGCCGATAAATCTGGACTGATAGATTAGTGCGCTGTCGTACTTTTTCTTCTTTTGAAATAGCGTGGCCATTTCCTTATAGTCTAAAAAGACCCGGTCGCGAGCGCCAATCTGTTTTGCAATACGCAAACTTTTCATGATGTAGTAAAACGCGGAGTCAATGTTCCCAGACTGTTCGTGGATCTTGCCATAATAGGAGTAAATTTCCGCGATGCCATTCCATTCACGAATACCCTGGCGCATCCGGAATGACATGTCGAAATACCTCTTTGCCTCACGAATTTGATTTCGTGCAAGCGCAATCCTGCCAAGCCCACTGAAAGTTGCTGATTCCCAAACCGCATTCTCAATACCGAGACCGGTTTTTTGAGCCTCGCTAAAGAATGGCTCAGCCTCGTCAAATCTCTTTTCATTGAGATAAGCAACTCCACAATTATTCAGGGAATAAACAAGGCCGTCATAATCCCTCAACTCCTTGCTGAGGTTGATTGCTCGCGTGAAAAATTCGCGTGCTTTGTTGTATTCTTTTAGTTCATTGTATACCAAGCCCACATTGTTCAATGTCTGTACCATTCCATAAGTCTGCCGGATCCGGTTTTTCATGTTCAATGCCTTCAGCAGATACTGAAGCGCTTCGGGGTAGCTCCCCAGCCTGTAGAATGCGAGACCCAGGTTGTTGATACAACTGGCGATGAGCGATGTATCACGTGTTTGTTCAGAGAGTCTCAGCGAACGGTAGTTGCACTTAATGGAGGAGTCGTATTTATCCTGGTAATAATACACACCACCCATCAGGCGGATAGCGATTGCTTTAGCGGCAATGTCCTCTTGTGTTCCTGTAAATTTTACGGCACGTTTGGCATAAACCATGGCACTGTCAGGATGGTTGAGCCACAATTTGATGATGATTGCCTGGTAGATGTCGATTTTCTTTTCATCTGGAGTGGTAGTTAATACTCGCTTCAAGCTATCAACAACGGATTGTTGCCCATATAGCAGGCTGCAGGATAGCAGTAATAGAACGAGTAAAGCGCGGCTCTTCATGACAAAAGGGCTCTAATAGTAATTTACTAACTATTATCAGATAAGCCAATGCCGATTATATTAACAATGTATTAAGCAACTGAGAGGGCGTAGCTCTCGCTGATTTGCTCAAGAAGGGCGTAAACTTCTTCTGCTGTTGGTGCTTCAACAAGTTGAGTGCGGAATGGCTTGAAGTCCGGAAGGCTTTTGAAATAGTTGGAATAGTGCCTGCGCATTTCAAACACACCGAGCTTGGGGCCCTTCCAACGGATGGAGAATTCAAAGTGCTTGCGGGCAGCTTCTACACGTTCATGGATTGTAGGTACAGGATGTTTTTCTCCTGTCGTGAGAAAATGTTTGATCTCACGGAAAATCCATGGATAACCGATAGCCGCACGACCAATCATCACACCATCCACTCCGTAACGGTTTTTATATTCGATGGCTTTTTCAGGAGAGTCAATGTCGCCATTGCCAAAAATCGGAATGTGCATTCGTGGATTTTCCTTGATTTTTCCAATCAGCTCCCAGTTTGCTTCACCTTTGTACATCTGCACCCTCGTGCGTCCGTGTACAGTAAGTGCCTGTATGCCGATGTCTTGCAAACGCTCGGCTACTTCAACAATATTTTTCGTTTGCTCATCCCATCCCAGCCGGGTTTTCACAGTCACCGGAAAATGCGTGGCTTTCACAACTTCTTCAGTCATTTTCACCATCTTCGGAATGTCTTGCAGCAAAGCGGCACCTGCACCGCGGCAGGCTACTGCCTTCACCGGACAGCCGTAATTGATGTCGATCAGGTCGGGGTTTACTTCCGTGGCAATTCGTGCCGACTCGGCCATATTGCCAATGTCGCCACCAAAAAGCTGAATGCCAATGGGGCGTTCATATTCAAAGATGTCGAGCTTTTGCTTGCTTTTGGCAGCATGGCGGATCAGTCCTTCAGAGGAAATGAACTCTGTATACATGAGATCAGCTCCACCGTCTTTACAAACAGCACGAAAGGGTGGATCACTCACGTCCTCCATCGGAGCGAGCAACAGGGGGAAATCGCCCAATTCTACCTTGCCAATCTTTGCCACGTTGGTTAATTCAGCTAAAACTGCGTTGTTTGCGGCTGCAAAGTTAATTGTTTTATACGGATGACTGAATTGAACATTGAATCGAAAATGCACCCGCTTAACAAGGCAGGTCTGACGCTCCTGGTAAGTCTTTTCGGCTTTGTATTAGTAGGCCCACTCATCGGATTCTTTTTTGCCCTTCCATTTTCAGATGGAAACCTGATGGACCAACTTGACAAGCTCGCCAACCCCGTTTCATATCCCGAATTTCGTTTGCCATTGTATATCATGCAGGGTTGCGCAACCCTCATCGGTCTTGCACTCCTCCCTGCACTTTTGTCTTATATTATCGATCGGAAGGGACTTATTGCTTTTTTTACAGAAAGCAAAAATTATGGCCTGATGCTGGTTGTCATTTTTGTGATGACCATCAGTTTTATGGTGACCGATTCTGTATTTATCAACTGGAATGCCAATCTCCATTTTCCGGAGTTCATGGGCGGCTTCGAATCGTGGGCGCGTGACTATGAAGAGCGTGCAGAAGACCTTACGAAATACCTGACGGCTTTTACATCTAGAGGAGAGTTTGCGCTTGCGTTTGTGGTGATTGCAATTCTTCCGGCTATTGGTGAGGAATTGGTTTTTCGCGGCATGCTGCAAACTCATCTCTTGAGAGCCACCAAAAATCCTCATGTGGCAATCTGGGTTTCAGCTATTCTTTTCAGCGCATTCCACCTCCAGTTTTTTGGATTTGTTCCAAGGATGCTGCTTGGGGCGCTGTTCGGATATTTATACTATTGGAGCGGCAGCCTTCTTATGCCTGCCTTTGCTCATTTTGTCAATAACGGCTTTTCGGTAGTGATGCTTTATCTCCATCAGAAGAACGTAGTGACGATGGATGTAGAATCAACGGATGTCGTTGCTCCATGGCCTGTGATCGTTCTATCTACTCTGATTACAGCTGGCCTGCTCTATTATTACAAGACCTTTCTTGATAGCAAAAGAATAGCCGATGGCCGATAAGAAATTTAGCAATCTTGCACCGCGTCTTGTCACCGGCATATTAGGATCGGCGGGAATTATTTTTGGTGTTGCTTATAGCGAATGGACCTATTTCCTCGTGTTCTTTATCATCGCTTTTTTTTCAATGCTCGAATTCTACAAATTGTCAGGCGTTGATGGATTGTTCCCACAAAAAACTTTTGGAATCATTTGTGGAATGGTGGTGTACTGCCTTTCCTTTTTTATAGAACAGGGTTCACTCCAGCACAAATATTACTTCCTGATTTTCCCCCTGGTAGCTTGCGTATACATCATCAAACTCTACAAGCAGTTTGAGCGCAAACCCTTTACGAATATTGCATTTACTTTTCTTGGAATTTTTTACACAGCAGTTCCTTTTGCATTGTTAAACATTGCGGCTTATGAAAACGAGAATTACAACTACCAGATCATTCTCGGTTGCTTGCTGATCCTCTGGGCCACAGATACCGGAGCTTATTTTGCCGGTACTTTTTTTGGAAAGAGAAAACTTTTTGAACGCATCTCCCCCAAGAAATCGTGGGAAGGACTTGCCGGTGGCGCCATCCTGGCGATGGCATTTGCTTATGGTGTTTCGCTGTACTTCACATCACTGGCACAGTGGCAGTGGTTGTGTGTCGGGTGGATCATCATCGTTGGAGGTACGTACGGTGACCTCGTGGAGTCATTGCTCAAGAGGAGTATTGAAATCAAAGACAGTGGCACCAGCTTGCCCGGGCATGGCGGTTTCCTCGACCGCTTTGACGGTTTGTTAATCTCAGCACCTTTTATCGTTGCATTCCTGGAGATTTTTTAAAAAATAAATGCGCGGAATCGTATTTTTCATCCTGGTCTTCGTATCGCTCAGCTCTTTTTCACAAAAGCAACTTGTCATCATGAAGAATGGCAAAGTAGTTGCCCGGTTTACTGAAGGTGAATATGTCCGATTTGTTCTGCGCAACCATCGTCATGCAGAAGGACACATTGTCGAGCTGGAGAATTTTTCAATGATCACATCTAACGATACAGTCAAATTCAAGGACATTCTAAAAGTAAATATCAAGAAGCATAGGGCCGGGGGTCGTTGGAGCAGAGGTGTTGGCGGCACTTTTTTTATTGGTGGGCTTTTCTTTCTTGCAATCGGACAAGCTAATGCGGCCATTGGTGTTCACAGCTCAACCCTTACCGATGAGCAATTATTCGTTCCCTTAGGTTTTTCAGCTGTAGGAGCGGCTATGGTTTTCATCCAGCCGAAATACAAACGACTCAACGGCATCCAGTACCTGAAAACGATAGACTATACATCGCCATTTTACCAGCGAGATAACTGAATTCATTTCCTGATCAGTGCAACAACAGGAAGAATTCCATTTCCTCTCGGAATATCGATAGAGGAATGGTTGTAGTACACGCTTGTCAGCGTTTGCCCGGTAAAAGTAATTTTGAGTGTATCGGGTGGCAGGGACTTGTATGGCTTAATAAGGAATTGTGACACGCTCCCAAGATCCATCTTAATAAAGTACCCATCGAAAGCATAGGGATTGTACGACCAGCCAGCATTATTATCCAGTTTTGCAATGCATCCATCACTGGGAGCACCTGTAAGGCAAGTCCGGCTTATGTTGTCCAATCCCACCCATGAAAAACTAATGCTGTCTTTAGCGATGTGATTAGTTGTTGCCGGATTCAGAAGATCTTCATCATTATTATTTTCATAGAACAGAACTACGAAGTAGCCGATTTTCGGAATATCATTGCAGAGAAACGATGAGCATAATATGCTCAAAATGACAAACTGGATTAAATTGACAAGTCTGCGCATAGATTTAAAGGTAATGGATTTTCAAAAAAGTTACCTCACCCATGCAAATGTAAATTCAGTGTTAATTGTACAAAACTGATTACCTTCGCAAAATTTTTTATTTATGACCATAGACAAGTTGAAAGACTTGAAGGCCCGCACGCAGGCTTTGAGGGGGTATCTTTGACTACGATCGCAAGATCGAAGAAATCCTTGACGAGGAACGTATTTCACACCAAGCCGATTTTTGGAATAATCCTAAGCAAGCTGAAACAATCCTGAAGAACATCCGCTCCAAAAAAATCTGGACAGATGCCTATGATAAGATCACCAAGCAATTAGATGATCTTGAGGTGCTGAATGAATTTCATGAAGCGGGTGATACCAGCGAGGAAGAGCTCGACCGTGAGTACTTGGCCACATTGAAATCAGTGGAAGAGCTGGAGTTTAAGAAAATGCTCAGCAAGGAAGAGGATCAACTCAGTGCTGTAATGGAAATCAATCCGGGAGCAGGCGGAACGGAAAGCAATGATTGGGCTGACATGCTCAACCGCATGTATATCATGTGGGGTGAAAAGAATGGCTACAAAGTTTCGCAGATCGACTACCAGGCAGGTGAAGTTGCGGGGATAAAATCAGCTACTCTCGAATTCGAAGGACCATTCGCTTATGGAAAATTGAAGTCTGAAATCGGGGTTCATCGCCTCGTTCGTATTTCTCCGTTTGATTCAAACCAGCGCAGGCACACTTCTTTTGCTTCGGTGTTTGTGTATCCGAAAGTAGATGACACGATTGAAATTGAAATCAACCCGGCAGATGTGGAGATGCAAACTTCACGATCGGGTGGTGCCGGTGGGCAAAATGTAAACAAGGTTGAAACTAAAGTTCAGCTCACACACAAACCGACAGGCATTGTTATTGTTTGCCAGGTAGAACGCAGCCAGCACGCCAACCGTGAACGGGCCATGCAAATGTTGAAATCAAAATTGTACCAGCGCGAACTGGAAAAGCGCCATGCCGAGCGTGATAAGATCGAAGCTGGCAAAATGAAAATTGATTTTGGCTCACAGATCCGCAACTATGTTTTACATCCTTACAAACTGGTGAAAGATGCCCGCACCGGTGTAGAGCGAAGTGATGCACAAAACGTACTTGATGGTGACCTCGATGACTATATAAAAGCATTCTTGTTGGAGGCACAGGAAAAAACAGCTAATTAACTTATTGCATCCTGTTACATTCCTATTTGGCGGTTGATAGCTTTCCGGCTCTCACGGTTAATTTTAGGATTGTGAAAATCGAAGACAGCCTTCCTATCAATATTAAAAACTGGTCTCCTGAAGACCGGCCAAGGGAAAAACTTTTGATGAAGGGAACTTCAGCGCTTAGCGATGCTGAACTAATTGCCATTCTCCTCGGCACGGGCACCGCGAAATTGACCGCTGTTGATGTTTCGAAAAAAATACTTGCAAGCGTTGGAAATAATCTTGACAATTTAGCCAGGCTCTCAGTCAAAGAATTGATGAAAGCCAAAGGCATTGGTGAAGCAAAAGCTATCACTATCGTTGCCGCTATGGAACTTGGCCGGAGACGCAAAGAACAGAACCCGGAAGAAAAAATTAAACTTGAAAGTTCGCTTGTGGTGTATAACCTGATCAAAGGAGACTTGCTTGATCTGCCTCACGAAGAATTTTGGGTGCTGCTGTTGAATCGGGCTAACCGACTAATCAAAAAGAAACGTGTGAGCGAAGGCGGAGTCAGCGGGACCGTTGCTGATCCAAAAATTATTTTCAAGCTCGCCCTGGATGAACTTGCCAGCGGAATCATTGTCGCACATAATCACCCATCCGGGAACCTGAAACCCAGCGAAAGTGATATCACCCTGACCAAAAAACTGAAGGAAGGTGGTAAGTTGTTGGAAATAAATGTGCTCGATCATATCATTGCAGGTCACAATCAATATCTTAGTTTTGCAGACGAAGGATTGATTTGAGTTGTCAGTAAATAGGGTTAATGAAATTTTTGGTTGGACTAGGTTGTGTTGTAATTGCGGCTTTAATTCTCTTCAGCAATACGGGGAGCCACGGGAAAATTATCTCCGCACCCGAAAAACCAAAAGGCCCTTCATCCCCCGACCCAAATAAAATATTCATTTTTTCAGACCCCAATCCGTCCGTCAATCTGGCGCTGAAAGAATTCGAAAGCTTTATCAAAATGACGATTGCCAATAAACAAGCACCGGGAGCTGCTTTGGCCATTGTGAAAGACACAAGTATTATTTTCTTAAAAGGCTTTGGACTTCGTGAGGCAGGAAAACCGGATTCTGTTGATTCGAGAACTATTTTCAGAGTTGGCTCCGTCTCGAAAAGTATAACAGCTACGCTCGCATCCATATTAGTCAATGAAGGAATTATTCATTGGGATGACCAGGTGATAAAATATCTTCCTCGTTTTCGTCTCAAGACGGAAGACGCTACAAAGAAACTCACCCTTCGCCACCTGCTTTCACATACTGAAGGTTTGCCTTACCACGCCTACACCGACATGGTGGAGTTACGCACCCCCATTGATACACTGATCAGCCATCTGAAAGGATTAAACCTGATTGCCGATCCTGGGCAAATCCACAGTTACCAAAATGTAGGCTTCAGTTTGATTGGAAAAGTAATTGAGGCGGCAACGAAAAAAAGTTTTGATGAAGTGCTCCGTGAAAAACTTTTCCAACCGCTGCACATGAATGATGCATCATCCACTTATCAAAAAATCAGCGAAAGTAAGAATGCTGCTCTTCCTCACCGGTTTACACAGCCGGGGGAAATTTCAGACACTTACTATTCCGTGGCGCCAGCCGGTGGGGTAAATGCCAGCGCCCGAGATATGGGCCTTTGGTTGAAGGAGATTATGACTCAAAAATCGAATGTCCTGAAGGAAGCCCGGCTGAAAGAAATTTTTGAACCACAAGTAAGTGCAGTCACTCACAATTATTTCATTAGAAGATGGAAGAAAGTGGATAAGGCTTACTACGGCCTGGGTTGGCGGGTCATTACTTTTAAGGACGATACAATTCTCTATCATGGAGGGCTGGTCAATAACTACCGCTGCGAAGTGGCCATCAGCACACGACATAAAATAGCAATGGCATTGCTCGTCAATTCAACCGGGATGCTTGCAGACCAAGGGGTTTCCAAATTCCTGATGACGTATGAAACCTACATGGATTCAGCAAATTCAAGGACCGGAAAAACAAAATCGTCAGGGTTAAATTAACCTCGTAGCATATCTTTGCCCTTGAGAAATCTGTATGTTAAAATATGAAAACTAAGAACGTATTCTTTATCGCGATACTTGCGCTGATTGCAACCATTCTCTACTATTCTTTTAAAGGAGGCACGTCCGATCAGGACTATATTGCGCAAATCAACAAAGAGCGGCAGGCAAAAGATGAGTTGATGAAATCAGGGACTGATTCTCCTTTCGGAGATGAGAAGAAAAATTTTACTAAGCTGAATTATTTTACTCCAGACTTGAAATACCGGATTAGTGCAAAGCTTAATTCGATCGGGAATAAAAAAATGATCGTGCTGCCTACCAGTGATGGTTTGGAAAAAAAATATCTTGAGTATGCCTATGCCGAATTTGAATTGAACGGTTCCCCATGTAAGCTCCTGATCCTGGAGATAGCAGACGACAGCCAATATAAGGGTACCTTGTTTTTAGCTTTCGCGGATTCGACAAGTGCAAACGAAACCTACGGAGCGGGTCGCTACCTTGACATAAAAAAAACTCCGGGAGCGTCCTCCATCACGCTCGACTTTAACAATACCTACAATCCCTATTGCGCTTATTCAGATAATTTCTCTTGTCCTTTTCCTCCCCGGGAAAACGTTTTAAAAACGGCCGTTAGGGCGGGCGAGAAAAAGTATCATGAGTAAAGTCATTTTGAGTGAGAATCAGATTGAATTGGCCTCGAATAGTTGTGATTGCATATGGAATCATCGTTTTGATGGCTGCTTATATACTTTACCAGGAGGTTGTGTGGATGGGTTTCCCAGATGGATTCATCAGCGATTATGATAAGGCAATGCGAACTCCACTTAAGATAATCAGCGCTTTTAATCTGGTGAGTTGCTTTTACTTTTTTTACTTGGGAATCCGTGGTGATGACAAAAAATTGACCAGGAAAATTTTTGTGAGCCTGCTTGTCCACTTACTTTTTCTTGCGTTGAGCCTCTGGAGTCTCGACTACTATTTCCGGGTTTATTTAAAACTCGATACAGGCTCCGGAGGATAAACTAAAAGAAGCTCTACACACCGCGCCTCTTCACAAAAAGCCTAGTCAAATACCAAAGAAATTGTAACTTTCCATTTCAACTAAATAGCTATGTCGATTAAAATTCGAAAACAGGATGCCCTCGATTATCACACCCAGGGGCAACCCGGAAAAATTGAAGTCACACCAACTAAAAAACTCAGCACTCAACTTGATCTCGCGTTAGCTTATTCGCCAGGTGTTGCAGAGCCATGCAAAGAAATCGCTGCGAACAAAGAAGACGTTTATAAATATACAAGCAAAGGAAATTTAGTAGCAGTGATCACCAACGGCACAGCTGTTTTGGGTCTTGGAAATATTGGCCCCGAGGCTGCCAAGCCGGTGATGGAAGGTAAAGCAGTATTGTTCAAAAAATATGCAGGTATCGACAGTTTCGATATTGAGATCAACGAGGAAGATCCTGATAAATTCATAGAAATAGTAAAATCACTCGAGCCGACATTCGGAGGCATCAACCTCGAAGACATCAAAGCGCCTGAGTGTTTCAAAATTGAAACGGTGCTTCGGGAGAAAATGAATATCCCGATCATGCATGATGACCAGCACGGCACTGCGATTATTTCAAGTGCTGCGTTGTTGAATGCATTGGTTGTAAACGGAAAGAAGATCAATGAGATTGTGCTTGTCGTAAATGGTGCGGGTGCAGCTGCAATTTCTTGTACCAAATTATACCTGGCGCTCGGCTTGAAGAAGGAAAACCTGATCATGTGCGACAGCAAAGGAGTGATTACCAAAGACCGCCCCGGGCTTGATAAGAGTAAACTGGAGTTCGCCACTACTCGAAAAGTGACTACCCTTAAAGAAGCCATTAAAGGTGCAGACGCTTTCGTTGGTTTGTCGGTGGCAGATATATTGACACCGGAAGATATTCAAGCGATGGCCAAAGATCCAATCGTTTTTGCCCTCGCAAATCCGAATCCCGAAATCGCTTACGACCTGGCAAAAAAAGCCCGCCCGGATATTATTATGGGCACCGGTCGTTCGGATCATCCTAACCAGATCAACAACGTACTTGGCTTTCCATACATCTTCCGTGGAGCATTAGATGTCCGTGCTACGGAGATCAACGAAGAGATGAAACTTGCTGCAGTACATGCGTTGGCAGATTTGGCGAAAGAACCTGTTCCGGATATTGTTTTTCAGGCGTACGGTGTAAGTAAAATTCAATTCGGTCCGGATTACCTCATTCCAAAGCCACTGGATCCACGCTTGATCACGACCGTTTCACCTGCGGTTGCCAAGGCAGCCATGGATTCCGGTATGGCAACCAACCCGATCACGGATTGGGGCGCTTACAATGAGCAATTGCTGAAACGAATTGGTATTGATCAGAAGCTCACGTCACGGATCATCGATCTCGCGAAGAAAAAACCGAAACGCATTTTATTTGCTGAAGCTGATCATCACAAAATATTGAAAGCTGCGCAGATTTTAAAAGATGAAGGAATTGCCGAACCTATTTTATTGGGAAGCAAAGTCGAGATCGAGCGATTGGTGAAAGAGCATAGTCTTGAATTGGGCGATTGCAAGATCATTGATCCTCGTGAGGAAAAAGAACTCACTGAAAAATATGCAAAGGCGTATTTTGAAAAACGTCAGCGCAAGGGAGTCAATTATCATGATGCACTGCGCCAGATGCGTGATCGTAATGCCTTTGGAGCGATGATGGTAGAGTATGGCGAAGCTGATGCACTCGTGTCAGGATTGACAAAGGATTATTCAAAAACGATTTTGCCCTCGTTGCAAATCATTGGCATGGCGCCCGGAGTAAAGAGAGTAGCCGGGATGTACATCATCATGAATAAAAAGGGGACTTTCTTTTTCTCGGATTGTACTGTAAACGTTGACCCGACAGCTGAAGAGCTCGTTGGCATCATCGGCCTTACGTGGCGCGGAGTGAAATTCTTCGACAATGAGCCTCGTGTGGCAGTGTTGTCCTATTCTAATTTTGGTTCCAGTAAAGGCGAAATTCCTGACAAGGCAAGAGAAGCGGTTCGCCTGGCGAAAGAAAAATATCCTAACCTTGTCATAGATGGCGACATTCAGGCAAATGTGGCCTTTGATACAGAATTGCAGCAGGAGATTTATCCCTTCAGCGGACTAGCCAAAAATGGAGCTAATACTCTCATTTTTCCAAACCTGGCTTCGGCAAATATTGCATACAAGCTGCTGATGGAGATTGGAGGAGCGGAAGCGATCGGACCGATTTTGCTGGGCATGAAAAAACCCGTGCATATTTTACAATTGGGAAGTTCAATTCGTGAAATTGTAACCATGGCTGCCATTGCAGTCGTTGATGCGCAACTGCACGAACGGAACGAGCACCTGTAAGTTTTTTGCTTCCTTGCGCCTAACGCGAAAATAATTTTTGAGTCATATGCTTAAGAAACTATTCCTGATTCTTTGTTGGCCTGCTTTATCCTTTGCACAGAGTTTAAATATCATTCCGCAACCGGCAAGCATTACTTCAAGTCCCGGTACGTTTGCAATCGATGAAAACACATGGCTGAAGTTTGACAAGAAAAATAAAGACCTCAAGGATGTTGCTGAGTTATTCACTTCATCGATCAGGAGTATTTCCGGCATCTCACTTCCGGTTAAATCGAAGAGCAAAACAGTTTCCTTTAACATTATCTCAAAGCAGAATTTAGGAAAGGAAGGATATGAATTAATTGTGTCAGGCTCTTCGATAGTGATCAACGCCAATTCACCAGCAGGAATCTTTTACGCAACGCAGACGCTTCTCCAGACATTGCCGGCAATTCGTACTAACCGGTTGCTGAATGTGCCGTGTATGACAGTTATAGATAACCCTCGTTTCAACTGGCGTGGGATGCACCTGGATGTGAGTCGCCATTTCTTTTCGCCAGATGTTATAAAAGAATACATTGATCTGATGGCGATGTACAAGTTCAATACTTTTCACTGGCACCTTGTCGATGATCAGGGATGGCGCATCGAAATAAAAAAATATCCCAAGCTTACAGAAGTCGGGGCATGGCGTGCCGACCAAACGAATATTAACTGGCGCGAACGAAAAATTGCCAAGCCCGGTGATCTTCCAACGTATGGTGGTTACTATACACAAGAGCAAATCAAAGAAATTGTAGAATATGCGCGAAAGCGAAACATCACTGTTGTTCCTGAAATAGAGATGCCCGGACACTCTGCTGCGGTGTTTGCGTCATATCCTCAGCTGAGTTGCACTCAAAAACCTCAATTGCCACTCACCGGTGGTGACTACACTGATGCGGCTTCCAATTTTTGCGCAGGCAATGACGAGTCTTTTAATTTTATTCAGGATGTGTTGAGTGAAGTGATTACACTCTTTCCTTCATCGTACGTCCACATTGGCGGTGATGAGGTAGAGAAAGGTCCGTGGAAAAAATGCGAACGCTGCCAGGCCAGGATCAAAGCGGAGAATCTTAAAGACGAAGATGAACTTCAGAGTTATTTCATTAAGCGGATTGAGAAATTCCTTATCAGTAAAAACAAGAAAATGATTGGCTGGGATGAGATCCTCGAAGGAGGGCTCGCTCCCGATGCTACGGTGATGAGCTGGCGTGGAGAGAAGGGTGGGATTGAGGCGGCAAAAATGAAACACAATGTTGTTATGACACCCGGCACACCATGTTACTTCGATCACTACCAGGGAGACCCGGAAACGGAACCTTACGCCATCGGAGGTTTCAATACGCTGAAGAGAGTTTACGACTATGAGCCTATTCCGAAAGAGCTCAGCGATGAGGAAGGTAAGTATGTGCTCGGTGCGCAAGCTAACCTCTGGACAGAATTTATCACAACGGCAGAACATGTAGAGTATATGGTACTGCCACGTATGCTGGCCTTGGGAGAAGTTGTATGGAGCCCCAAATCAACGCGCGATTGGAGTGGATTCAATCAGCGATTGCAATCGCATTTCACGGCCTTTGAACAGAAAGGCCTACACTACAGCAAAGGAAATTTTAAAGTAGACATCAAACCTGTTGCGAAAGATGGAAAGCTGAAGGTGTCAATGTTTTCAGAAACTTTTAACGGAGAAATTTTCTACACCACTGACGGATCAGTTCCGACCGCTTCCGGTAAGAAATATGCAGGGGAATTTAATATCGACACAACGATGACGATCAAAGCAGTGACTGTTGTGGGCGGCAGAGTTGTAAGTCCTGCAGCTAACGAACAATCCTTTTCAATTCATAAGGCCATAGGGAGAGACGTGACTTATGTCAATCCCAACAGCCAGTCATATAAAGCCGATGGACCGAATTCATTGACGGACGGCATCCGGGGAACAATTACGCACGGGAAATCATGGCATGCGTTCAATAAAAATGATTTGATCGCCACTATAGATTTGGGTGAAGAGAAGAACATTCATCAGGTTACGATCGGGTGTCTACAAAATTACCGCGCCTGGATCTTCATGCCGCAGTCAGTTAAGTTTGAAGTGTCGGCAGACGGAAAATCATTTACCGAAGTAGGGAACAAGAGCAACACCATTTCGGTTGATGACAAGAACATTATCCTGAAAGATTTTTCAGTTTCTTTCAAGGACCAAAAAGTGAAATTTATTCGTGTGACGGCAAAGAATCTTGGTGTCTGCCCTCCTGGCCACAAAGGCGAAGGCAAGGCAGCATGGTTGTTTGCGGATGAAATCATAGTGAATTAATATGCCAATCACATCAGAAACCCGGGAGGCGATTTTCCTGATCCTGGAGAGTGCGCTGAAAAAAGTATCTCCACCAATGGTGAGCAAGATTGATACTAAAAAACAGGCTATCGAGTTGATGGGTAACAAACCTGTACCGTACGGCTACGACAAAAAAATAGTTCCGGGGATGTATTTCGCCTCTGTGGCACAGCGAAAAGATTCAGTCGTGTTTTATTTCTTCCCTGCCTACTACAAAACAGACGAGATCAAAAAAATGGCGCCCACGCTGATTAAATGCCTGAAGGGAAAAACCTGCTTCCATTTCAAAAAGGAAGAGCATGTCAACCAAAAAGAACTCGCTGCCCTGCTAAAACACGGAGTGAAAGCCTGGATCGAAGCCGGCTACATGAAATAATACAGATGTAAGACTTTCGGACTGACTCCAATGCCTGATTTCAAAATCGCCTTCATTACTTCCAGCAACTTTCCTGATATCACAGCCGATGATCAACTTCTTGCGAACTATCTCCGACAACAAAACTTTATCGTTGAAGCTACACCATGGGACATCGGGGCAAACTGGAGATTATACGACAAGATCATCTTTCGCTCGTGCTGGAATTATCATAAGAAACCCGTTGAATTCAGCGCATGGCTTGCCGAGATGAAGACACAAAGCCTTCCATTCATCAACTCACTTAAGATTATCGAATGGAATATGCACAAACAGTACTTGTTCGAGCTGCAAGCGAAAGGTGTTGAGATTCCTCAAGCGATCCTTGTCAGACAAAGTGAACGAATTGAACTGAAATCAGTGATGGAAAAGAATGGCTGGGAGAAAGTGGTGGTGAAGCCTGCAGTTTCTGCCGGGGCACGAGGTACCTGGGTAACATCATTACATTCATTGAATGGAGCGCAGCAAACCCTGGACGACAGCGTTCAACTCGCGGATACAATTATTCAAAAGTTTTCGCCTGAGGTTCTGGAGCAAGGTGAGGTTTCACTGATCTATTTGAATAAAAAGTATAGTCATGCCGTGGTGAAAAAACCGAAACAAGATGACTTCCGGGTGCAGACTGAGTTGGGCGGAACTGTAGCGGCATTCACACCATCTCCCGATTTAATTCAGCAGGGAGAGAAAATTGTAAACAAGGTCAGCGAACCGTTGCCTTATGCCCGCGTTGACGGAGTCGTTTCCAATGGCAAGCTGCTTTTGATGGAACTGGAAGTTTTCGAGCCTTCGCTGTTTTGGAAATACGCACCTCAATCTTCTTTCAAATTATTTTCAGATTCACTCTTCTGAGTTAGCCTGAACGCTGTCAACGTACCTATCCTCCGGGAAACTTCATGTACAGCAAAATGCGCAACAGCGTTTTATTCCCTCGTAGGGTATCTGCCGAAAGTTCCGTAGAGAGAATGTACTTTTCGTTGACCTGGCTTTTGAGATAAGCAGGCAGAATGGCAAACCGCTCCTCTCCGTGGTACAGCTCCACACGTATCGAATCGAACTCGAATACGGGCTGTACCTTCGTTTCCTGATCGATCTTGGCAATTTCTTTTTTACTCAACGCAGTCTGCTTCTTCTCGTTCTGACCAAACGCTGCGATGCACAACAACAGACAAACTACAGTCCAACCGGTTTTCATAGTCGAAGAGGAGAAGTAAAAGTAGAATAAGAAGGGTATTTTACTATACAGAAGGATACGGGAATTTCCCCGAAGAAATATGGGTTTTTCCCCGTAACATTTATCTTAAGTAATTTTACGTACCCCTTGTTTCTACTATGAATTCTTCAAAGTATAGACTGTTGTTACTATTCATTATCGTTTTAGAGAGCGGTTCCCTCATCGCTCAGTCAAAAGCCTTAAAACTCATCGTAGTTCAAAAAGACATTCCTTTATTAAAAGTTTTATTACCGGGTCAACCTGATTCCGATCGTGGAATTGAGATCGAATTCCCTGAACATGTTACTGGCCTCAATGAAAAGACAAAGCAAGTGGAGCATCTGTATTTGAATACCGACCGCAACCGCCAGATGACAAAACCGGTTTGGAAAGAAGCCGGTAACACATTCACTTACGAAACGGAGTTAATGAACCGGGTTAAAATGGTGGCTATAGCTATCATGGAACCGGATGGAATCAGGATAAAGTATCAGCTCACCAATCACTCCGATATTTCGTATAGTAATTTACAGGCTGTGACTTGTGTGAAGTTGTATTCACTTTTCTCAGACAATTTGCTCGAGAGAACTTATGTTCACCACACCGATGGATTTGAATTGATAGCCTCTGAAACTCCCGAACGGCTTACAATGAATAACTGGCTTCCTTGCCGCTACCTGGTTTCGTACACCTGGCCGGTTGCTGAAAAGAGAGTTGAAAAAGACGGTAACATCACACGATATTACAAATCAAGAAAAGCCGATCTACCAGTCATTGCCACACTGTCGCAAGACAAAAAATGGGTGGCAGCAACTTTTACCAAAGAGACTGGCAACCTGTGGACGAATCCCGAGCGCAGCTGCCATCATGCCGATCCGGCAATTGATCTAAAAAGTGGTGAAACCAAAACGCTGGAACTGAAGACTTTTATTTTTGAAGGAGATCTCTCAAATCTATTAGCATTGTTAAAGGACCGTAAAAATTAAATCGGTTTGAGTGTGGCTCTTTCGGAGCATTTATACTCATCACTTCACCTTTTTGATGGATCAGTTCACCTCCGGGGTGAAATGGTTCATCTTTGGAACCCAACGGTTCAGCTATTAGATGAACTTGGGTACCTCAAAACCCCGGCAGTTCACCTCAGAGCTAAACCATTTCACCTTCGTACTGAACCGTTTCATCTTTTTGGTGAATTGGTTTATGTTTGAAGTGGGTGGGGGTACTTCTGAAGTGGGTAAGAGGCCCCTTTTGAAGCGTAGCTTCCAATAATTGGCAAATTTGCCATATCAATTCAATGGAAACCGAGACGGATCGATTCCGGATTGTAGCCAAAAGACCAAGTAGTCATTATTCTTGTCCAATGAATAATTACAAAGATTTAACGGATCATGTTTTTACCGAAACGGTTAGTATTTGAAGGGGGCATCAGTCCATTTCTGGAGCATTTGTTATAAAATCACGGCCCTGTCTTGGCCTTTTTGGTCTGTACCATTTTTTCATGCCTGGTCAGGAATCCCTCCAATTGAGCAGCTTCTAATTTCTTGGCAATTATGTTTTTCTTCTCGTCCAACACGTAGATCATTGGTGTTGTATCAAAATGATACAACCTGGTAAAATGAACTTTGTTATAGCTTCGTGGCCCGTTCACGGTAATCCATGGAGTCTTGAACTCTTTAATGAATTCGCGCATTTGCTTCATCGAGCTATCCGTAGCAACGGCAAATACTTGAAGATTCAGTTTGGTTTTATTTTCATTATAGAATTGCAGCAGCTTAGGTGTTTCTGCGCGACAATGGCTGCATGACGGGAGGAAAATAAATAGGATCGTATACTTCTCTTTGATGTCGTACATGGAGCGTGGCTGCAAATTTTCGTCCAGCATTATCAGGTTCGAACCTTTGCGGCCAATCATGGATGAGCGGACTTTGTCAGCCCAGTTTTTAAATTGCTCTTTGCTTGTGGCCGGAGTCATGAAATCCATTTCACCATTAGCGAAATACAAATCGTAAAGATTGACAAACACTTCGTCCAGTCCCATGATCTCAGGTAGTTGATACATGATCAAACTATTCCACACCACGAAACCAAAAGCTTCCTGGTTTTTCTTCGTCTTTGCCACCATGAATTTGACTGCTTTGGTCACCGAATCTGGTTGAGGAGCAGTGATCTTTTCCAGGTATTCTTTTATCCTTTCTTTATAAAGAAACTGAGGCAGGCGGAACAGGAGATCGTCAGACAAATCGAAATTGTCAAAATAGTGCTGTTGGTAGTACCTCAATTGAAATGTGGAGTCAATGTTTCCGTTTGCTTTTTTCGGAGGATCCGGAACAACGATGGGCAAGAATACATTGAGCATTCGTGCAGTGACCGTGGACGGATTTTTTGCAATCAAGTCGCGTTGGTATTTCATCACTTTTTCACTTATCCTGGAGTATCCTTCGTGCGCTGCTTTTTTCTGATCTTCTTTTACAGTACTGTCTCTCAGAATGGAAATGAAAGGCTGAGCTTCTTTGCCGCGTTCGATTGAAAAATTGATGTTCTCAAAAAAGAGCTTGTTGTCATCATCGCCTTTCACTTTCATTTGGAGTACATAGTCTGGTGCAGCGGTTTCCAGTCCGAACTTCTGATTGTGTCCGATAACAAATTCAAAAACTCTGATATTGTTTTGACCTGTTTTTTTGACCAAAAAATAAACACCTTGTTCCAACGACTTACTGCTCTCGAACGTGAATGCTCCGTCTTTATCAACGCGTGCTGTGTCTTTGATGTACGTGGCTCCTTTATAATAAGAACCTAACCAGACAACGGTGTCTTTCCATCCTTTGACTTTGAAATCAATTTTATACCCCGCCTGGGAAAATGACAGATGAGAGGTGAGCACCAATACAAAAGCAACAAAAGTTTTCATCGTTCAAAAATAGTTGGTTTATGAGTTCTTTAAGTCAAATAGTTGTTAAGAAGTTTACATTGAACCTGATCTTCTTCATAAAAACAAAGATCCTGACTAGCCTATAGATGCTGCAAGGAACATTGTTTCAATAATTGGTAATTTCAGACCTTCATCGCATGTTCTTCATTATCTTTGGATAGTGCCGATCTCTTTCGAACTTTCTCAGAGTATCAATTGCCCTACTGAAAAAGTATTTGCTTTTCTCAGCGATCTTACCAACATGCCACGTTGGAACTACTACATTCAAAGTGTGACCAAAGAAACACCCGGTGTGACGGATATTGGCACAATTTATAAACAAAAGCGGCCACACGATTTGCTGTACTACAGTGTGGTTGAGTACCATCCGCCTCATCACGTTGCCGCACAGTTGCCGCCGCCTGGTCCGGATATGACTTACGGATTTATTCTTCATCAATTAAATGATGACAAAACGGAACTCCGCTATTACTGGCAACTGAACCTGGAAAATTATTCTGTGTTGAAGTACATCCCGGGATTTATTCGGAATGGAATAATGGCCATCGTGAGAAAAATTATTCTGTCAAAAACGAGACCTGCGGTAGCCGCTAATTTCTCTAAACTGAGAACGCTGCTCGAAACCGGCGAGGTCGTATTGCAGGATGGCCGTACAGAAAGACTGCCTTGATGTGTTCACCGTTTCTGGTGACCGTTAGCCGAATCTAATCTTTACAGGACACCGGGGAGACAGGCACTTTCGCCCTGACGTGGTAAGTTCATGCCTGAAACAAGCGACATGAAAAAACTAATGCTGATTTTATGCGGGTTTGCTTTAATCAACGAAGCTTTGTCACAGGCTGTAACAGCTCTCGAAAATAAGCCACATTCATTGCAGGAGCGATATTACCTCATGAAAACTCAGGCGGAAACGTATAATGACTATAAAGTCATTCGTGAATATGTACTCGATGCGGTTTGGAAGATGACAATCGATTCACTTGAAAGCAAGGGAAAGCAGCTGGCTATCGCTCGTGTTAGAATTGACTCACTTCAAAAAAGAACTGACGAAGCTCAAAACGCCTTGAAGTTAAAAACAGATTCAATGGCCGATGTTGTTTTTGCCGGTAGTCATATCAGGGCTATGGGCTGGAATTTTTCAAAGAGTGCATTCCTCGGGATTATTTTCGTAGTTGTTGCTGGTCTTTTTACAGCTATTGCCTTCTTATTTCTCCGGATGAATCAGATGCAACGATTCGTCAATGAAAGTAAACTGATTGTAACCTCAATCAATGGCGAGTTTGAAGACTACAAGCACAAGGCGCTTGAAAAGCAAACCAAGCTGGCCCGCGAACTGCAGACCGAGCGGAATAAACTGCTGGAGTTGAAACAAAGGGGCACGCAGTAAAATGTTTTGTTTGACTCAGATTAACTTTTGATGGAAGTCTCTGCATGGTTCCGCATTCGCGGATAGGTGAGAATGAGGCCACCGGCACCAGAGGCAGCTCCAAGGCATGCGGGAAGAAGATGCGAGACATTCGTATATCCAATGATGAAATGAACACCAATCGCGGAGCTAAATCCAATGGCCATTGACACAAAAAGAATTTGCCACAGGTTGATCACCGGTGCTGCATTTTTGATAATGAAAAAATAAAGTAGACCGATAGTTGCCAACCCTCCCCCAAAAGCAGCACGGTCGTGTGCTATGAGCGGCTTCAGGTTTTTATTTATTTGTTCAATACCACAGACTGTAATGTTCATGTATTCGAGGTCCTGGGGAACGAAGATTGTTGTCATGCCCACAATCATGATAGTAAGGCCGGCTAAAAAAATACCAAGCGCGGAGAATAGCAACAAGATGCGACCGATGCCGTAGGTGGTTTTAAATTCAGTTTTTTCAAAAGACGAAAAGAGCGCTTTTACTGAAATCTTTTTTACCAATGAAGATGACCGCACAAGGCCGATTATGAAAAATGGAAGCAGTGCAAGAGTTGCAACTCCATGCCACGAATCCATATAGCCGTAACCCAGGTAAGTAAGGAAACTGCCAAAACCAATCACACCTGACCAGAGAAATAAGTACCACGCCCATGATTCTTTATTCTTCAGCGGGAATTCGGCAAGCCCAGGCGTATAGTAACCCTACTGCTATAATGGAGCCACCAAATGAAACACGGTCATGAAACATGAAGTTGGTAATCGTTCCGTTGTTGAATGCGGAAAGCTGCTGTGCATCGAGGCCCAGGTAAGCAACATCCTGTGGGAGAAAGTGGCCTGTGATTGACTGGACAATGACAAACAGACCCGCCAGAACGAGAATAATTCCAGTGAACAGAAGCAGTGGTCGGCCGTCACCTGAAAAGCCTTTCCATAACGTCCGGTTATCCATGGCTGTTGTTCGTTGGGAAAATCATTGGTGTTATTTGCTGACTTGAAAAGTAATCGTCAAGACGCTTCGCAAGCAAAGGCCAGTTCATGTGCGGTACCATTGGATAAAGATGGTGCTCCAGGTGGTAGAGATGATGGAATGAAATAGTAGAGAAGAATTTTCCGCGGAACAACCGTGTCTGATGGAGTTCATCAGATTCGTCGGGTGTGTGCACAGCATACGATGTTGCCAAAGGAATAATCCAGCTCCCGGCAGTCATCAGGCACAAATAGACTATGCCGGCATACGAATATTTAAATGATGCAATGCAAACAGTTGCCAGAATAAAAATCATTACGCCTTCCAGGATAATAACAAAACGCTGGCTTCTATTTTTACTCATTGAAACAGCCCAAAAATAAATCTTGAATTGAAAGATGACTCCCTCAAGGAGACTTCTTATCAAACTCATACGGGCTGCTGCACCTTCCACGTCATCTTCATGAGGATATCTTTTGTGATGATACAGGTGGCTAAGTTGATAGGCATGACCACTTCTGAAACATAGTAGTTCGAGGACGGAAAGCAGAATCGAATTCAATTTCTTATTGAGTTTCAGATTTTCATGGACAAGGTCGTGCGATGTAGACCCGTAGCTGATGAAAGTCAATGCCATCGTGGAGATCACCGCTGGAACCCAATATCCGTTGATCGCAAAAAGAAAATAGAAGGCAATAAACACGAAGGGCAAAGTGATTGTAACGATCAACTGAAACCGGGTCAGGTTCAGCAGATCAAATCCAAGTTCTTTAAGGGAAGGCTTATTCTCCATTCTCCACAAAATAAAGAATAGTCGGCTGTTACGACAACCGTCAATTTCCGTTTGCAGGAAAAAAATCGGGATAACTTAAAGTATATTTAAACATGAGCTTCAGTTCTTTCGTAAAAGCTATGGTTCTGGCTCAGAATGTTTTCAGAAAATTCAAATTGCTAATTGATGAGTAACGCATTATCAACAGGTAAAATCATTTGGCTGGTAGCTTTCAGCATCGCCATGGGCTTTCTGGAAACAGCAGTTGTAGTCTACCTGCGTGAGCTGTACTATCCAAACGGATTTAATTTTCCACTGGTAGTTCTTAACGGCCGTATTGGTGCTGTTGAAATTTTCCGGGAGGCAGCCACCGTGATCATGTTATTCGGAGTCGGAGTTTTGACCGGAAATAATGCACGGCAAAAATTCGCCTGCTTCCTGATTGCTTTCGCGGTCTGGGATTTATTCTACTATGTTTTTTTGAAAGTCATTCTCAATTGGCCCGAGTCGATGTTCACCTGGGATATTTTGTTCCTGATCCCTGCCCCCTGGGTTGGACCGGTGCTGTCGCCTGTGATTATATGCTTCACAATGATTGCGTTGGCAATTGCTCTTTTGATCCGCGATAAAAAAATGGCAACATCTGAGTGGGTTTTATTGATTATCGGAAGTTTGATCGTCATCATTTCATGGATGTGGGATTACATAGCCTATAGCGGTCGCGTGGCTGACAACCCCACCGATGCCATGACTATACTTTCTACTTACGTGCCCTCGCATTACAACTGGTTGATGTTCGCAGCAGGTGAATTATTTCTGCTTGCCGCCACATGGCTTTACTGGAAGAAACGTTGACCCCTGTTTTTATCAATTCCCTGGTAAAATCCCTGCCAGATTTTTGGCGAAGACGTTTAAAAAATCAATGACAGACGGAATTTTGCCCAAGTCCGGGGGAGTAACTTTATCAACATTGACGATGCGGGGCACATCAATGCAGCGTCCGGTTCTGGTCGCTTGAAAGAAGCACTCCAATTGCTTAAAAACATTAAAATGAAGGTGTAAATCCACACTCATTTCGCTAATTTTCAAGATTTTCTGATTCCTGTTAAATGATTGCATATCTAAAAGGAAAACTAGTTCACAAAGAGCCTACGCATGTGATTGTAGAGGTCAACGGAGTAGGGTACCAGGTGGGAATTTCACTTCACACTTTTTCGGAAATAAAAGATCGTGAAGATATAAAGCTGTCTACTTACCTGCATGTGCGGGAAGATGCTCAGATTTTATATGGCTTTGCTTCTGACTCAGAAAAACAGATGTTCCAATCATTGATTTCGGTGAATGGTGTGGGGCCCAATACAGCACTGGTTGTGCTTAGCTACCTTTCTCCGGATGAGTTGAAGTCGGCCATTGTGAATGAGGATACCGCTGCACTGCAATCAGTAAAAGGAATTGGCGGAAAAACAGCCCAGCGCCTGATTTTAGAACTGAAAGACAAGCTGAAGAAAGAGGCGATGGAAGAAGCCCCGGGAATTCCGGGATTGATACGCAATACGATGCGGAAGGAAGCGTTAGCAGCATTAGTAACGCTGGGCATTGGCAAGGCTGCGGCCGAGAAGAGCATCGATACCATCCTGAAAAAAGCAGGAGGGAATGTAAGTTTGGAGGAGCTGGTGAAACAAGCGTTAAAAACAGCCTAAATACGATTGAGAGAATTGACACGGAAGGTACGGACCAATATTGGACTGGGCATTTGCTTTGCAATGTTCCTGCCGGTGGATATTGTCTTTGCCCAAGACTCGCTCAAGACTAAAAAGTCCGATACTACCAAATACCGGGTACTTAACCCCTATCTGCCCAATTTCCGGCTACGTGATCGTCATGGCGACCCGTTTTCTAACTACATAAGTTCCTCACCATTTTTTCTTAAGGATCCTAAGAACCTCAACACTCAAATTTCCCTGGATACGGGGATGCACTATAACATCTCTGAAAAAGTTGGCAAGCTGAATTTCAGGCCGAACTCGTCCATGTCGTTCCAGGATTTCAGCGGTCAGCAGGATAGGAGTTTCAGGAAAAATTATTACCAGGGAAAGAGCCTTGCATTGGATGGCGAGAGTGCGGTGAGTAGCCGTAACCTGCTGCCAAAATTATATTTGAGTCCGCTGTTCGACCGCCTCTTCGGAGGAAGCTATGTGGAACTGAATCCCAAAGGTACTGTGACACTGGACTTGGGAGGATCATTTCAAAAAATTCAGAACCCTGCTATACCTATTCGCCAACAACGAAACGGAGGATTGGATTTTGGTCAGCAGATTCAGTTGAGTATGTCTGGAAAGATCGGAGAGAAAGTGAAGATCACTTCCAACTTTGATACCAACAACTCTTTTGACTTTCAGAACAGCATGAAGGTGGAATACACCGGCTTGAAAGAAGACTTGTTGAAAAAACTAGAGATCGGTAATGTGAGTCTGCCATTGAACAACAGTTTGATCAAAGGCTCGCAGAACCTGTTTGGTGTGAAGGCGCAATTGCAATTTGGAAAACTGATGGCCACGGTCATTGCCAGCACGCAACGAGGTAAGCAGTCGACTATTCACGTGTCAGGTAGCGGCAATGGTATTTCGCAAGGACGGCCTTTTGAAATTGTTGCATCCAACTACGATGACAATCGCCACTTTTTCCTGGCACAGTTCTTCCGCGACAATTTTGAAAAATGGCTTGGAGCTATTCCGGGCCAGGTCACGTCCGGTATCAACATCACACGTATCGAGGTCTATTCCATCAACCGTCAGAACGACACGCAGACACTTCGTGACGTGGTCGCCTTCATGGACATGGCAGAGTCTGACAAAATTTATCGTAAAGATGTATTCCGTGACCTCAACTCCTTTCCTTCCAAACCGGCACTCAATGGAGCTAACGACCTTTTTGCAAGATTGAAGAAACTGCCGAGTATCGCTACGGGCGACATCGAGGGTTATTTGAAAGGACCTGATTTCGGAGTACTGGCTCCGGGAACGGATTACGAAAAGGTAAATAGTGCACGCAAACTTGCATCCACAGAATACACACTCAATGCGCAACTCGGCTATATCACCCTGCAGCGCAAACTTCAAAATGACGAAGCCATTGCTGTAGCATTTGAATACACTTACAATGGACAGGTGTACAAGGTGGGTGAACTCACTGAAGACTATTCTTCCAAGGGAGCGACCGATGTTGTCTTCCTGAAAATGTTGCGGCCCAAGTCAATCAAAAATAAAGATGGCACTGGTGCAATTTTGCCCACCTGGAATTTGATGATGAAGAATATTTACAATTTGAATGTGTCACAACTTTCACGTGACGGATTCCAGTTGAAAGTAATCTATCGTGATGACCGTACAGGTATTGACAACCCGCAGTTACAAGATGGAGATCCGCCGGTTCGTGCACAGCAGCTGATCAAAGTGATTGGCCTCGACCGACTAAATCCATACAACGACCCGCAACCCGACGGGAACTTTGACTACGTGGAAGGGATTACGATTAACTCAGCCACCGGTTTGATTATCATTCCGTACCTCGAACCTTTCAACAAACCACTGCGGACGTTATTCAGTCCGCCTTTTGAAACAGATCCGAACCAGCAGGCATTCCTGATTAATAAATACCTGTATGACACACTCTACCACACCACTCAGGCGGAGGCAGCATTGGTGACGACCAAAAATAAATTCTACATCTCGGGTACTTTCAAAGCAGGGTCGGGCCGTGAAATTCCAATCTCAGCATTTAACATCACTCACGGGTCTGTGAAAGTTTTCTCAGGTGGTACTCCATTGCGCGAAGGGACCGACTTTACGGTGGATTACAACTTCGGAAAAGTGACGATACTCAACGAAGGTATTCTCAGCTCCGGTAAAGACCTCGATATTACTTATGAACAACAGGACTCTTTCTCTTTCCAGACACGCTCACTGCTGGGTACCCGACTGGACTACAAACTTTCGGATGATGTAAATATTGGTGGTACATTTTTGTATTACAACGAACGGCCGCTGATTACACGCAACCTGATTGGCAATGAACCCGCACGGAATATTCAGTATGGTGTTGATCTGAATATGAAAAAGAACTCAAGGATTCTTACCAAGATGGTGGATGCACTTCCGTTTTTACAGACAAAAGAAGTTTCCTCGGTTGCTATCAATGCTGAGTTTGCTCAACTCCTTCCGGGCACATCCAACAAGATCGGAGGACAGGGGACATCTTTCGTTGATGATTTTGAAAATGCAGCTACTCCCTACAGTTTGATGTCACCACAGGGGTGGAAGCTGGCAGCAACACCAACAGATCCAGTATATGATCGTAGTAATGGAGCCAAGAACAATCTGGCGGCAGGAGACCTGAGGGGAAAGTTGTCGTGGTTTCAAATAGATAATATCTTCTATATCAACGGGACGAGCAGTTATGCGCCTCCGGATATAAAACTGACTAACCATTACACACGCCCGGTATTGCCAAAAGAAATTTTCCCGGCATTCGATACATACATTGGAAATTTTTATCAGCCGATATTAAACCTGGCGTATTATCCTGCCGAGCGTGGACCCTACAACTACAACTGGAAAGATATTGACCCTGCAACAGGAAAATTTACGAAATCCATAAATGCGCCTGCGGCCAACTGGGCAGGTATCACCACAGCCATTCGGACGAATGTTGACTTTGATGCTGCCAACATCGAGTACCTGGAGTTCTGGATGTTGAATCCATTTATTCCAGGCGCGAATGGTGTCGTAGACGATGGAACTACAAGCGCAACGAACAACACAACGGGTGGAAAATTAGTCTTCCATATCGGTAACGTGTCAGAAGACGTTGGCCACGATGAACTGCAGGCTTTTGAGAATGGATTGCCGATCAATGGCGACATCAGCAGCGGTGTCTATACCAATAGCGCCTGGGGTTATGTGACTAACAAGCAATACATCAACAACGCGTTTGATAATTCATCAGGTGCAAGAGCTAACCAGGATGTAGGTTACGATGGTCTTAACAGCGTGAAAGAGGCAGATCCAAGCGGTAAGTTTAGTGATTTCATCAAAAACGTAACCCCGTATCAGAGTGCTCAGGATTTATTGAAAGATCCATCGGCAGATGATTTTCAATATTATCTCGGGGGAGATTATGACGCTCAAAAGGCGCAGATACTTCAGCGCTATAAAAATTATAACGGCTTGGAAAACAACTCCCCGGTGATTTCCGGGACACAGGCATTTGCTGCATCCGGCACAAACATTCCTGATAATGAAGACTTGAATGCTGACAATAACCTCAACAATGAAGAGTCTTATTATACTTACAATGTAAATCTTAAACCGGGACTTGCGGTCGGCCAGAAATACATTGTCGATCAAATTACCCCGGTAGATGCACAAGACAACAATGTGACTTGGTACCTTTTTCGTATTCCGATTCGCGATTTTGACGGCCAGGTTGGAAATATCAACGGCTTCAAAACAATTAAATTCATCCGGATGATACTCACTGGGTTTAAACAACCGGTGGTGTTGCGTATGGCCAATTTCCGTACTGTAGGACAACGGTGGAGGCAGTATGCGGGTAACCTTCAGGAGTCAGCGCTTGGCCAGGTGATTGAACCCGACCTCGACAACTTTACAGTATCAACAGTCAATATTGAAGAAAATTCCCAGGCTGATGGAGTTAAGCCAGGCTATGTTGAACCGCTGGCGCGCGATAAGGACGTGACATCGGTTGTGCAGCGCAGGCTTAATGAACAATCAGGTCAGTTGTGCGTAACAGCTTTGCCCGATGGTGACGCACGTGCGATGTACAAAAACGTGTCGATGGACTTCTTCAACTATGGTCGAATTAAAATGTTCATGAGTGCTCACGGACCTGTGGTCAAGGATAACCAGGTGAAAGGCTTTTTGCGGATTGGAACAGACTTCGACCAGAACTACTACGAAATTGAAATCCCGTTGAAGATCACTCCTCCGGGCACACGTATCGCTGACGAAGTCTGGCCGGAACAAAACCAGATCGATTTGGCCCTCGACAAATTGTATTCGTTGAAAATTCAGCGTGACCGTGAAGGTGCTTCTCTGAGTGTTCCTTACCCGCTTGGTGCGGCAAAGTCGGCAGACGATGGCAAACATAGTATCAGGATCATGGGCCGACCAGATTTGAGTCAGGTGAAAATGCTGATGATCGGTGTTCGTAATCCCAAAAGCAGCGATGGACGTGACTTTGATGTTTGCATCTGGGCCGATGAATTGCGTCTTACGGATTTTGACCAGACTGCAGGCTGGGCCGCCAACGTTGTGATGAGCGCCAAGCTCGCAGACCTGGGAACTGTTTCAGGTTCATATCGTCATATTGGTTTTGGATATGGAGATGTGCAGTCCAAGATTTCTGCCCGTGCCCGGAGTAATACCAATCAATTCGACATCTCGATGAACCTTAACCTCGAGAAACTGCTACCCCGCAATACCGGTTTAAAAATCCCGATGTTCTTCAGTTATGAAAGTATCATCATCGATCCCAAGTATGACCCCGCCAATCCGGACTTGCGTATCGGAGCTGCACTGCAGTCGTTTACAAATGACACTGACAGGAGTAATTATCTGAAATTGATTCAGGACAGGTCCTACCGGCGAAGTTTGAACTTTACGAATGTGAGAAAGACGAAGGTGAGTAAAGATGCCAAGAGCCACATTTATGACATTGAGAATTTCGCGTTCACCTATTCTTTTACCGAGGCAAATCAAACCAATTTCAATTTGCTGGAGAACACACGCAAAAATGTGAAGGGTGCCGTGGCCTGGCAGTTCAATAATAAATTTGAAGGCTTTTCTCCTTTTAAAAGTGTGAAGCTGGTTTCTTCAAAGCAATTTCAATTGATCAAAGATTTCAATTTCAACCCGATGCCCTCAAGTATATCGGTGCGCGGGGAATTGGAAAGGTCATTTTCAAAAATTGCCTACCGGAACTCGGCAACCTCAACTACCAACAGCGCCCCCAACTATCAGAAGTATTTTATTTTTAACCGGTACTACAATTTCAATTGGCAACTGACGAAGTCGTTGAAAGTAGATTATAGTTCTACAGTCAACGCCATTATTGATGAACCTGATACTGATCCGGGAGGCGGATATTCGAATGCTTTGCGTAGAACTATTTCGGCACAGCAGTATCGTGATTCAGTAGTGCGCAACCTGAAGAGCTTCGGTCGTATCAAATATTTTGAACAGAACATTACCGCCACCTATGCACTTCCCTTCGATAAATTTCCGTTGCTAAATTGGATTAGCTCCGACTACCGGTATAGTGTGGGATACAATTGGAGAGCGGGACCGATTCAAACTGATCCGAAATTACAAATGGGTAATGTGGCTCAGAATAGCCGCACGCAAGGGTACACAGGTAAACTGGATATGTTGAAGCTATACAACAAGATTGGTTTTCTGAAGTCCATCAATACGCCAAAGCCGCCACCGAAACCGCAACCCAAAAATGCGGCAGAAAGGGCCAAGCAGATCAAAGCAGATACGCTGCCGCATCCGCCCGAATTAAAACTGATGAAATTCATTATGCGGATTGTGATGTCAGTGCGCTCCGTCAACTGGACGTATACAATCAGCGATGGTACTATTTTGCCCGGCTTCACGCAGTCACCGAGATTTTTTGGACTAGATCAAACGTGGCGTGCTCCAGGACTGGGATTTGTATTAGGTGACCAGGACCCCACGATTGCTCATCGCTCAGCTCAAAATGGATGGATCACCAAAAACGGGAACCTCACGACAGCCTTTAGCCAAAATCAAACAAAAGACTTGAGCCTGACAGCTAATCTCGAACCTGCAACAGATGTCAAGATTCAGCTCACGGCCAAAAAGACTATGAACACTTCCTTCCAGGAGTTATTCAAATACGATACAACCGCCAACGGCTTCATGGACTTGAGCCCTTCACGAAGCGGATCGTATCGGATTTCATTTATTTCGGTAGGTACTGCATTTAAAAATAATGGCTCGCTGAATTCAGATGTATACGAGCAGTTCAGAAAAAATCTTACCATCCTTGAAAACCGTTTCAAAGAACACACCGGTATGCCCTACCAGGGGCAGTCGCAGGATGTATTGATACCTGCCTTCATCGCTGCATATTCGGGCCGGTCAGCCGAGAACGTTGGGTTGTCGCCTTTTCCATCTATTCCGCTTCCAAACTGGCGCCTCGACTACAATGGACTAACCAAACTTGAACCGTTCAAGGATATTTTTTCATCCATCAGTATTCAGCATGCCTACACATCATCTTACCAGGTGAGCTCGTACACCAATTCACTGCAATACAACAACAGCAATGGGTTCGATATCTCACAGTTGTCAATCAATAATTCGGTGGAAAACTATAACTCCAACCGCACCCTTTTCGCGTCAGTAAGTGATACTACAAGCGGCAAGCTGATCCCTCTTTATGTAATTAACACCGTATTGATCAGCGAGACGTTTGCCCCTTTGATCGGGATCACATTAAAAACAAAAAATAAACTCAGCATTACATTTAACTACAAGACCAAGCGCGATATTTCATTGAATGTGGCAAATGCGCAGATCAATGAAGTGAATGGGAAGGAGTGGTCATTTGAATTGGGTTATACCAAGAACAACTTGCGTCTTCCGTTTAAAGATCAGGGAAGAACGATTACTTTGAAAAATGACGTGACCTTCCGCCTGACCATGGGTGTAGTGAATAACCAAACGATCCAACGCACACTTGATCAGGGCAGTTCGGTCACCAACGGGAACATCAACTTCCAGTTAAGACCAAATGTGAGTTATGTAGCTAACAAAAAACTTACGGTTCAGATTTATGTTGAGCGCACTGTCAACGAGCCCTTGGTGTCCAATTCATTCCTCCGGACGACCACCAAAGGCGGTGTCAAGATTATTTTCAACCTGGCACCGTAGCCGGAAAGTCATCATTGACAATTGAGCATTAACCCTTATTTTTGGTGCTCTAAAAAAATAATCAGCTATGAATATTCCTGCAGAACTCAAGTACACCAAAGACCACGAATGGATAAAGATTGAAGGCTCAACAGCAACCGTTGGGATCACCGAATTTGCGCAAGGCGAATTGGGTGACATCGTTTATGTTGACGTATCTACCGCGGGCCAGGAATTGAATCAGCATGATGTATTTGGTACAGTGGAAGCCGTGAAAACTGTTTCGGACTTGTTCCTGCCTCTTTCTGGAAAAATCACTGAATTCAATAAATCGCTGGAGTCTGCTCCTGAAAAAGTGAACAGCGATCCTTATGGTGCAGGTTGGATGATCAAAATTGCCATCAAAAATGCCTCTGAAACCGGTAGCCTGCTCACAGCTGCCCAGTACAAAGAACTTATTGGAAAGTAGATCAGTTAATAGTTAGAGGTGGCGGAGTTCATCCATTGTTCACCCGATAACGATTAACCCATTAAATAGTAATGATAGAACTTCCTGTCATATCGTCTGAATATAAAAAGCGCAAACCAGATTGGCTTCGCGTGAAACTCCCCATCGGTCCGGAATATGCCAAAGTGCGTAAGCTGGTCGATGAGAATAAGCTTCACACCATTTGCGAAAGCGGGAATTGCCCGAACATGGGTGAGTGCTGGGGGGCAGGTACAGCCACATTCATGATCCTGGGAAATATTTGTACCCGGAGCTGCACGTTTTGTGCAGTGGCAACGGGCAGACCTACCGAGTATGACCTGGATGAGCCGCAGCGCGTTGCGGATGCTATAAAGAAAATGGGAGTAAAGCATGCAGTGATTACTTCTGTGAATCGTGATGAATTGAAAGACCGCGGTGCGGAAGTCTGGTACCAGACTGTAGTGCAAACCAAACAACTTAGCCCCGCCACCACCATTGAAACATTGATTCCCGACACCAAGGGAAACTGGGAGGCTCTCTACCGCATGATTGATGGTGGACAGGAAGTGGTAAGCCACAACATGGAAACCGTGGGCCGCCTTTACAGAATAGTAAGGCCACAGGCAAAATACGAACGCAGTCTTGAGCAGATCAAACGCATTCGCGAAGCAGGCAAGCGCACGAAAAGCGGAATTATGCTTGGCGTGGGTGAAACAAAAGAAGAAGTCTTCAAGGCAATGGATGACCTTGCCACCAATGGCTTGATGATCCTGACCCTGGGCCAATATCTGCAACCGACCAAAATGCATCTCGAAGTAGCAGAGTTTATTCATCCGGATACTTTTGCCATGTACAAAGAAGAGGGGATGAAACGCGGACTTAAATACGTGGAGGCTGGCCCACTCGTTCGTTCGTCTTATCATGCCGAGCGTCACGTCAACGTACCGATGTAGGCGCGTTAAGAAAATATTTTCCTTCTTACCTGTTATTCAAACCGCCCCAATCCGGAACTGAATTTATTTTTAAGTGTTGTAACTTGAGAATAAGTTTAACAAGAGTATGGAGTCTACTTCCGAATTCGAATCTGACATTCTCGAAATAATCAAATCACGAAGAAGCCGCAGGGCTTACGCTGACAAACCCGTTGAGAAGGAAAAAATAAAGTCGCTCTTTGAAGCTGCTCGCTGGGCACCATCAAGCGTCAATGAGCAGCCCTGGCTGTATATCTATGCTACAAAAGATCAGCGCTTGTGGAAAGAGATATTTGAATGCCTCAACGAAAGCAATAAGATATGGGCGAAAGATGCACCTCTGTTGGTGGTCAGCCTTTCGCGAAAAAATCACAGCAAAAATGGAGCTTTGAATCCGGCTGCTAAATACGATGTCGGTGCAGCAAATGCTTTTTTGACTTTACAAGCTACTCAGCTTGGATTGAATACCCATCAGATGGGAGGATTCAACCAGCAGATCCTCCGTCAGAATCTTCATATTCCTGAGGAATTTGATACGGATGTTATCATTGCCGTCGGTTATCTTGGTGATACAAAACAACTACCACTTCATTTGCAAGGCCGGGAGATTTCTCCCCGGTTACGGAAAACGCAAAAGGAATTTGTCATGAACCAATCATTTTAAAATGATAACGGCAATCATCGGAAAAGAAAAATACAGGACCGAACTCCTCACTGGAGAACACCAGTTGCTTGCCGATGAACAGGAAGAGGTGGGTGGAAAAGACGTTGGCCCGGGTCCTGGTGAATATCTCCTGATGGCCCTGGCCTCGTGTACTGCAATTACACTTCGCATGTATGCCGATCGCAAGGAATGGCCCGTTGAGAAAATCAGAGTTGAAATAAACAGCGAGAAAGTGGACAATACGACAATTTTTCATCGTCATATTTACATAGAAGGCACTGTGGATGAAACGCAGCGTGGAAGGTTACTGCAAATTGCCAACGCATGTCCTGTACACAAGGTATTAACCAACCCTATTGAAATAAAAACCGAACTCCGATGAAGAACATTACCAAGAAGTACACCAATGGCGAGGTCACCATCGTATGGAAACCAGACCTCTGCATCCACTCAGGTTTATGTTTTAAAGGCCTGGGCGATGTTTTTCATCCACGCGAACTTCCCTGGGTTACTCCCGAAAAGTCAACTACAGAAAAAATTATCGACCAGGTGAAAAAATGCCCATCAGGGGCTTTAAGCTACTACATGAACAAGGACGAAGGGACCGAAGTGAAAGTGGAAGCAGAGACTCTTGTTGAGACAACACCCAATGGCCCGTTGCTGGTTTATGGAAATGTGATTGTAAAAAATAATGAAGGGGTAATTACCAAAAAGAATAACGTTACTGCCTTCTGCCGTTGTGGAGGTTCCGGCAACAAACCTTTCTGTGACGGAAGTCACAAACGGATTGGGTTTACTGGTTAGCCATTGGCAGCGTAAAAGAGACGGATGTGCCTTTGCCTTCCTCACTTTCTATATACACCTCGCCTCCGTTTCGTTTGATAAAATCTTTGCACAACAGGAATCCAAGTCCCGTTCCCTTTTCTTGTTCAGTTCCTGATTTGGTGAAATACTCATTCGATTCGAGAACAGTACTTATTTCGTTAGCTGTCATCCCCAGACCGTTGTCGATTACACTCACCCTGCAGTGACGATTGCTTCGTGAAACCTTGACAGCAACACGGCTGTTTTGCGAAGAAAACTTGATTGCATTATGAAGCAGGTTGCGTAGAATAAGATTTACCTGGTTGACATCCGCATTCACGTGCAGGTCACCTTCCGTATGAATGTCAATCGTGATTTGCTTCCTTGAAGCAGTTTCATCTGAAAGCTTCATCACTTCTGTGATCACCGGGGCAATGTTAAAAATTGTTTTTTGCGTACGAATGCCTTCCATCTGACTCAACGACCAGTTCAACAGGTTTTCAAGTGTGCTTTGAGATACGTTAAGTCTTGACTTCAATTTTAAAGAGATGTCTTTAAACTCTGCCGGAGTGATAAACTCTTTCGTAACCAGGTCAAGCAGCGATTGAAGGTTGGCAATTGGCCCCCGCAAGTCGTGACTGATCACTGAAAACAATTTCGACTTCAATCGGTTGACTTCCTGAAGTGTTTTGGCTTCTTTCACCTGCCATTGGCGCATTCGCCAGAAGACGATCGACAGTGTAGCCAGCAAGAACGCAACAACGCTGATAAAAACTACAGCAAGCTGAGTGTTGCGACTGCGTTGCTTTTCCAGTTTGTTTTCTACTTCAAGAGACTGAATGGTTTTCTCTTTTTGCTTGAGTTCGTATTTCGAAAGTATTTCCTGGATTTGACCGTGTTCTTCCATGTCATACAAACTGTCTTTGTACTGGCTGACGAGCTTCAATTGATTGTTGGCATCCTTCATCTGGTTCCGCTCCTCATAAATCCTGGCAATCAGTTGATGTGTTTTGATCATTGTAGAGAGGTTCCTGATGGATTTACTGATCGGGACGCTTTTTTTCAATGCGATCAATGCGCTATCTTTTTTATTGGTCGAATAATAGATCTGGCCAAGCATGAAGTAAGATATCCCGAGCGCTCTCCTGTTGCCGGAAAGACTATCCATTAAGAGCGCTTTTTTTACGAAAGCCATGCTTTTTTTGTGGTCTTTTAATTCATAAAAAATGCGTGCATTCCTTCCGTAGAGAATACTCGCTTCAAGAGTATCTTTTCGTTGCTCATACTGCACTATAGCCTGATTGCTGAGCCACAAGGCAGAGTCATACTGCTTCAACTCGAGCAGAAGAATGGATTTTTCGCGATAGACTTCAGCAAGGAGCCTGGAGTCATTATTCCTTTTAGCCAGAGTCAGGGCCTGATCCATGTAGCTTTTGGCCTGCGGGAAATTCTTGATGTCTAAAAAAGTGCGAGCAAGAGCAAGATTGCTTTCTCCCCAGTGAAAAATATGATTGGTGTTCTCATAAATCTTGAGCGACTCGAATCCATAATGGATGCTCAGCAAATAATTGGCCTTCGCCCAATTGGCTTTTGAAAGAATATAGTAACCGTAGGCGGCCTGGAATTTATATCCCCCATTTTCCGACAATATAATAGCCCGGTTTGCAAGAATAATAGCCGAATCGGGATTGGATAAGTAGCTACGGTAGGCCTTCGTATTGAGCCTGCTGATCGCAAGACTGTCCTCACTGACTTTAGAAAAGCCAATAGTCGTGGACATTAAAAACAAAATGACCAAAGCCCCCCTCATATCTTCTTACAATTAAACAATTAATCCCCAAAAGTTCATGAAGGTGTAATATAAAGGCAGCTTTTTATATTTTTGAGCCAAATGGGGTCTTAGCTCAGCTGGTTTAGAGCACTACCTTGACAGGGTAGGGGTCGTGGGTTCGAATCCCACAGATCCCACATTTTTCTTTTTGAAGACCTGCATAATTCGGTTGCCGGGAAAGCGAACCTTCAGGATATTTGCGAATTATTTTTTTCCATTGAAAATCATTTTAAAATTCTTTCACGGACTCTACATTTTTTGGGTGTTCCTGGTCTTTACTGTTTTTATGCTGTTCTTTTTGCCAGGCCTCACGATTCCTTTTTTGTTCGGAAGCAGGTTCAGTTGGATCGGTTATAAATTTCTCTGGATATGGTCCTTGATTTTTAGCTGGCTTACATTCATCCGTTATGAATTTCACGGCCGCGAGAATTTCCGGAAAGGCCAGTCGTTTATTTATGTCAGCAATCATACTTCGTTTCTTGATTTACCGGGAATTCGTTTGCTAATCCCTGGCGAGTTCAAGCCATTGGCGAAAAAAGAACTTCTGAAGATTCCGGTTTTTGGATGGATCGCACAGGGGGCGACAGTCATCGTAGACAGATCTGATCGTGGCAGCAAACAACAAAGCCTTGACCGGCTAAAGAAAATTCTCAGCGAAGGAATATCGATTCTCCTTTTTGCTGAAGGAACACAAAACCGTAGCAAAGAAATTCTTCAGCCTTTTAAGGACGGAGCTTTTCGACTTGCGATCGATACACAAATGCCGGTGCTGCCAATGGTAGTAATCGGGGCAGGAAAATTGATGCCACCCGGTACAATCAATTTGCGCCCGGGACTGATAAAAATTGTCGTTGCGCCCGAGATCCCCACGGTCGGCTTGAGTGACGTAGCCCAGTTGAAGCAACAGACATTTGAGGTGATGAAAGAAATGATTATTAAAAACCAGAAATCATGAAAAACCTGCCGGACATCGCTCTTGTTTTTGGAGGTGGAGGCCTCGGGAGTGTAGTTCGGTTTCTGCTGGGCCGTTGGGTTAGCAGCGGGCACACCTACAATTTTCCTTATGGGACACTTATTGTCAACGTAGTGGCCTGCTTCTTTTTAGGATTTGTTGTCGGACTGGCAGATCATCGCCAAATCATATCGCCAGCTTCACGCCTCTTTTGGACGGTTGGTTTCTGCGGAGGCTTCAGTACGTTCTCAACATTTAGTGCTGAGACATTGAATTTAATTCAGGGTGGCTTTCATTTTTCTTCTTTCACCTATGTCATCTCAAGCCTTGTACTTTGCCTGGCTGCGACTTTAGCGGGAATTTATCTTGCTGGAAATAGTTAGTGAACGGGCATGTACACCACTTTCTTCGTTTCAAAAAAATCTTCTTTGAAATAATCAGGCAGGTTGTAAAGGCTATAAGGTCTTTTTAGTTCATCCAATTCTTCATCAAGATCACCACCCTTCAGGTAAAGTATTCCATTGTCAAGGGTGTGTGTTGATTTCGGCTTTATACTGTTTTGCACCCATCTGTAAAATTCTTTCATCCGAGTAACGGCACGACTCACCACAAAATCAAATTTTTGTTTCACCTGTTCCGCCCTGACTTGTTCTGCCCTCACATTTTTAAGGTTGAGTGCTGAAGCTACTTCTTTGACGACCGTGATTTTCTTTCCAATTGAATCAACTAAATAAAACTCGGTTTCCGGGAACAAAATAGCGAGAGGTATTCCGGGAAAACCACCACCGGTACCCACATCCATAACTTGTGCGCCTTTATTGAACTGCATCACTTTCGCGATTCCGAGCGAGTGAAGCACGTGATTGATATAGATGTTTTCAATGTCTTTGCGTGAAACGACATTGATCTTCTCATTCCATTCTTTGTAAAGCGCACCCACCTGGGAAAATTGCTTTCGCTGGCTCTCTGAAAGGTCCGTGAAATACTGGAATACAACTGAAGCGTCTTGCAAATGGAAAAATTTTAAGGTTAACTTAACTGATAATTGAGTGATCAAAATTAAACGGATTGCCACATGAAAGCTATCGTAAAATGGATGTTCGCGGTAATTTTTCTCATCGGCTGTACCGGCAAGGAAAAGACTAACCTCAAATCGTTTTCAAAAAAACTGGATTCCCTGATGGCCACCGTACTTGATTTTAGCGGGGTGATCCTGGTGGCTGAAAACGGAAAGCCTGTTTACCACAAACCGTTTGGCTTTGCTAACCGGGAGACTAATCAGAAAGTCGACACCGCTTCTATTTTTGAATTGGCGTCTGTGTCCAAGCAATTTACAGCTATGCTAATTGCCATGTTGAGCGAGGAGAAGAAACTGAACTATGACGACCCGGTTGAAAAATATCTTCCCGGACTTCCCTATCCCGGCATTACGATACGTCATTTGCTTAACCACACTTCCGGTTTGCCCGATTACCAAAAGATCATGGACGAGAATTGGGACAAAACCAAAGTGGCAACCAACAAAGACATTCTCGAATACCTGAAGAAATTTCATCCCCCGATGTTGTTCAAGCCTAATGAAAAATATTTGTACAGCAACACTGGCTACATTCTTTTGGGAAGTATAGTCGAAAAAGCATCGGGCGAGGATTTCATAGCGTTTGCCAGTAAACGCATCTTTCAGCCCGTTGCCATGAGTTCGACAGATATCCGGAATAAAACTCAGAAGGAAGCGATTTCAAATTTTGCAAAAGGCTACATCTACGTTCCGGAGAAGAAGAGATATGTTTTGGCGGATTCGTTTCCATCTTCAAACTACACGATCTGGCTTGGCGCCCGGAAAGGCCCGGGGAGAGTGAGTTCCACCACCTCAGACTTATTGAAATGGGATCGGGCGTTACGAACCGAGAAATTAGTAAGTCTAAAAACGTTGAATGAAATTTTTGCCCCTGCTAAGCTCAACAATGACTCGGTATCGAATTACGGATTTGGATGGGTATTGAGAACCAATTCGCCTTTAGGCAAGACGGTTTATCACATGGGTGACAATCCCGGCTACAAAACAGAAATCATTCTCGGACTTGACCAAGACAAAACCATCATTGTGTTGTGTAACAATGCTCACGAAAAATTTAATGACTTGCTGAAAGCGATTGAACAACTGACCGCCAGGAATTGAGTTGGCTTATTTCTTCAGGAACTTGTGAATAGCCCTGGAGTTGGAATGTGAGTCATGAATACCCACGAGATAATATCCTGGAGATAGATCTTTAACTTTTACTTTGACCTCATACTCATCGAGTGCCTCATGCTCCAATTCTATCATCGTACCAATGATCGTATGAAATTCGAGCTTCACATCTTTTGCAATCGGTGTCTCAAACTTCAAAGTAAGGAATTCAACGGCAGGGTTGGGGAAGATGTGAACTGACTTCGCAGGATCGGGGCGAGTACCTTCTTCATGACTTTGAGCAAAAGTCTGAGCCGTGATCAACACTAAAACTGCGAGTACTAAGGTTTTCATTTTTGGGTCTTATGACTTTTACGTCATTCTCTACCAATTAGATGCAAAGATAACGCCAAAAGTTTAAGGAAATCGCAATTTTTTCGATGTATTACCGTTCCGTGGGCGCTATTTTCCGGAAGGCAAGGGGCAAAAAATTTATTAGATCGCTGGCTATCAAGCCTTCCTGGCTTAAATCGATTGATGCGAGGTCTCCAGCGAGCCCGTGGAGGTATATCCCCATCAGGGCGGTATGCAGTGATGAATAACCTTGCGACAGAAGCCCGGTGAGTATTCCTGTAAGCACGTCACCACTCCCGCCGGTGGCCATTCCCGGGTTGCCAGTTGAATTGAAATACACTTGTCCGTCTGGCGAAGCAATAGCGGAGTAGGCTCCCTTCAAAACAACAATTGATTTTGTTCTTGAGGCAAAACTTCGCAACAATTCGAGACGCTCGAATTCATTTGCTGAACTTCCGGCAAGTCGCTCGAACTCTTTTGGATGAGGCGTAAGTATGCTTCCTTCCGGAATGAGATCAATGAGCTCAGGATTTTGTGAAAGCATATTCAAAGCATCCGCATCGATTACCATTGATTTTTTGAATTGCTTTAAAATTTTGGCAAAAGCTTTTACAGTCTCCGAATTGGTGCCCAACCCGGGGCCAATACCAACGGCTGAATAGTTTAGGTTTTCTGGTGCAGTTGAAAAGAAATTCTCCTCTGTGTCAACCGTAGCCATGGCTTCAGGTACTGACGTTTGAATTATCAAGTAACCCGAGGAGGGAACATGAACGGTCAACAACCCCGTACCCGAACGTAAAGCAGCCTTAGCACTTAACACACATGCACCCATTTTTCCATACGAACCGGCAATGATCAATGCATGACCAAAAGTTCCTTTATGTGCAAACTTTTCACGAGGCTGGATGATCTTTCTGATGTCCTCTTCAGTGACCAATTGGTTTTTTACTTTCGCATTGTTTATAAACCCCTCACTCAGCCCGATATCTACGAGGTGCCAGCTGCCGACATACTTCGCATTCTGTGCGAAAAAGAAAGCCAGCTTCGGCACCTGAAATGAAACGGTGTGATTAGCTTGGACAATGTCGCCTTGTGAAGGAGCATCGGCAAACAGACCTGAAGGAATATCCACCGCTATGCGCATTGCATCGGATTGGTTGATACATGAAATTACCTGTGCGTAAATTCCTTGTGCCGGACGTGAAAGCCCAGAACCCAAAACAGCATCAATCAGTACATGACAATCCTTGAAGGCCTCAGAATCTGTGAGTCGGGTGATTTCGATCATTGGTAATTTTTCCGGCAGCCGCTTCAGGTTGATTTTGAAACTATCGGTTTCATTCATCTCACCTCGCACAATCCAAACAGTAACGGAATAACCCCTCTCTTTTAGCAGTCGCGCAATGCCAAGTCCATCTCCACCATTGTTTCCCGTTCCACAAACGATCCCTACTTTTTTATAGACCGGAACATATTTGATGAACCATTGAATAAACGCCTGACAGGCGCGTTCCATTAAATCGATTGGAGTAACCGGTTCGTGCTCAATTGTAGATTGATCAAGTTCTTTGATCTGTAGTGTGGAAAGAATCTTGAGCATGAAGAAGTTTGTCTATAAAGATAAACGATTGCCGTATAAAAGGTAGCGTGAATAACGGTAGATAATCAACGGATTTTTTGAATTATTTCAATTCGACCTAAGCATTGCAAACGATAAAAATAATTTCACTTAATTATTACCTGGACATTACATTAAATTACAAATCAATTTACCAGCCTCTTCAAAGACTGTTTATGTTTCGTAAAAAAGAACTACTGCTGTGGCTCTCAATGTTAATTTCTCTCTGTTCTTTTGGTCAGAGAAAAATTAATCTAAATGAAGAATTCGAGATCCGGGCAGGGTACATGCGCCTTGATTCGCTTTTTAGTCGAATATCCCATCAGGCACCGATCTTTTTCTCGTACAACTCCAAGAGGATTGATACATCAGTACGGGTAAAAACAGAATCCGTTTTAACGCTCGCGCAATTAATAGGCGTCTTAAAACGGAATGGGATGAATGTTAAGATTTTTGAAAACTACTTCATAATAACGTTTGACCATGTTCAGCATGACGATCGCATTCATGAGGTTGGAAAAAAGCGAAATGATAAGGAAGAAAAATCAGTGGTGTTGTCAGATAACGTATCAGAAAAAGAAGCCTTTATCTCAAAAAGAGCTCTGGAAAGTACGTTAGAGAAAAGCAGGTCTATGTTAGTGAGATTTGAGTCTCAAAGAAAGACCTTCATACCTGCGAATAATTTCCGTAGAACACTGGCCGGAAAAAGATTGTCATACGGTCGTGGTTTCTTTGCTAACATTGGCTACTCATTTGATGAAATATTTCCGACAGGAATTGTATCTCATGTCGGATTCTCACCACTTTATGCTACGATCTCATTCAATACAAATTTTGAGATATCACAAGTACGCCTTGGCTTTGGCTCAAGCATTCGTATGAGTGAAAAAATTAGGCTCCATTTGAATGCTAGTTTCGGCACACTTGCAAAGACACTGACTGTTGCTGATACTTTAGGCTCCCATTTGGTTACTCTGAAAAGTAATCTCGCCAGAGTGGGCCTTGCCTCTGAGTTCTTGTTGACTGGGAGAACAAGACTTCAACTAGGTTTACAACTCAATTATCTTAACACGGACTATAACAGCCATAGCGCACTTATCGTTGGAGATGTCAGCAGGTATCAGACCATCTCACTGCCGTATACCATCTCAAATACCTTTACATATAAAACATGGATCGGTTGCCAGGTAAGTGTCACTCATGTCATAACAAGACAAAATAGGTAAGGCTGCCTATCACTCGGTAATCAATTCCTTTAACTTGAGTAAGGGTAGATTCATTTGACAGTGTTATCCTGTTAGATCAAACCCGATGAATCATGAAAACAACGTTATTAGCCTTGCTCATCATTTGCCTTTCGCTCGCATGTAGCAAGGACAACCTGGCCCCAAGTAATAAGGCTTCTTATGAAAATTTGACAGGAGTTGTCTTGGGAGATATTCGTGGCAGTACACAAGTTTTGCTTGAGGATGGGAAAATCATATCTGCGTTGACGAATATTTTGCCAGGCTATGTCCATGATAGCGCGTTTTTTAAACTGAAGCCAGGAACAAGAGTTTTAATGTCCTTTGAAGTTCATCCCTATTGTGATGGAAAAACCTGTGTTACGCCTGATTTGTCTACCGAAGCATTTGTTTTTCTGAAACGCTATGAAGTCGAGAATCAATCTGCGTTTAATCCAGCGAAAGATTCCATCAATCCGGATAAGCTTAAAAGCATTTTGTCCCGAAGCGAATATTTTGGAGCACGAAGCATCAGTTCAAACGACAATATTCGCCTTGGTCTTGACATTCGAACGATTTTCAACAACGATAAATATGAGATTACATTCACTCCACCCAATAATAAAACAGTGGCGAGAGGTACCTTTCTGCTAACAGATCACGGCACTATCAGATTTACGCAGACTTATTTGGACCAGACCTCGCCCACCATAGAACTACACCATCTTTTGAGTGGTGAATATCACTACTTCCACTACGTAGTCGACAATTTATCTGAAGATGGAACTACCCATGCCACAATACATCACCCTACCGATAACATCATACTTTGGAAAGATGATGAGGGTCAATTTTCAGTGTATAAGTTAGAAGCGCCAATAAAGTGGTAAAAGTGTAATGGTTCAATACTCAACCGATTAGATGGCTCGTCCTCTCTTCAATGGAGGACGAGTTTATGTTTAGTCAGCGGAAATCAGGAAAAAGCGTAGCCTCCACGCCATTTTTTTGGAAATGGAAGTCCTATTTCTTACCCATTTCGTCTTTTGCTTTTTGAATAGACCCATTAATCAGTTCCCGCACTTTTTTGATTTTCTCCATTTCGTTTTCAAGATATTCCCGAGCCTTTTCCTGATTGGCCGAATCGGGGAGAGGATTGAATTTATGCATCCAGTCCATCATGGAGTGATCGGCTGAGTCCAGCTCTGCAATGATTTGATCTAGTTGCTTTTTCTTGTCAGCCACCATGTTAGGAGTGCTCGCAATTTTGTCCTTTAGCTCTTTTTTGAGTTGATAAAGCTGGTCGCTTTTAGGCATTACCTCATCGTGAACACTCATAACTTGCTCATAAAGAGCCTGGTTTGGGTTTTCGGAGGTGTTCTCATTGTGATGGCCTTCATGGCTGCCCGACTTTCCACAAGAAATTGAGATTAAGAGGCCAAAAAACAAGATCTTTGCCTGGATTTTCATAAGTAAGTTTCAATTTGTTTGGTGCAATTTAACTCAGCAAATTCTGACTTGGGAGCACAGAGCCTTCAAAAAAATCCCTGAGGCTGCCTATTGCGAACTCCCATTATTTGAATACCTTTGCAGTCCTTATTTTTGAAGGGTGTAAAAATAAAATATAAATGCCTACCATTCAGCAACTTGTGAGGAACGGAAGAACTAAACTGACGTTCAAGTCAAAGTCTCCGGCCCTCGATTCATCGCCTCAACGCAGAGGTGTGTGCACTCGTGTGTACACCACTACGCCAAAAAAACCTAACTCGGCTATGCGTAAGGTAGCCCGTGTTCGTCTTACCAATGGTAAAGAAGTGAACGCTTACATCCCTGGCGAAGGCCATAATCTGCAGGAGCACTCAATCGTGCTTATCCGCGGAGGCCGTGTTAAGGATCTTCCAGGTGTTCGTTACCACATCGTACGTGGTGCGCTGGATACTGCTGGTGTAAACGGAAGATTGCAGAGCCGTTCTAAATATGGAGCAAAACGTCCTAAGGCCGGTGCTGCTGCCGCTGCAGCTAAAGGTGCACCCGCTAAAGGAAAAAAATAAAAAGAACTTACCATGAGAAAAGCAAAACCTAAGAAAAGATATCTTCTTCCTGATCCTAAGTTCAGCGATACTTTGGTGACCAAATTCGTGAACTACATGATGGAACAGGGCAAAAAGAGTGTAGCCTACGGAATTTTCTATGACGCCATTGAGCAGGTAGAGAAAAAAGCGGGTGGCGAGCCTGGTCTTGATGTATGGAAACGTGCTATGAATAATGTAATGCCTGCTGTGGAAGTAAAAAGCCGCAGGGTAGGTGGTGCAACATTCCAGGTGCCGGTAGAAATCAGGCCTGAACGTAAAATCAACCTTTCTATCAAATGGTTGATTGATTATGCTCGTGCCCGTGGTGAAAAGACAATGATGGATAAGCTTGCTGCTGAAATCATGGCTGCCTCTAAAGGCGAAGGTGCTGCGATCAAGAAGAAAGACGATACTCACCGCATGGCTGAAGCAAACAAGGCATTCTCACACTTTAGATTTTAATAGATAAAGCGTAATGGCCAGAGACCTTAAATTCACAAGAAATATTGGTATTGCCGCTCACATTGATGCGGGTAAGACTACTACGACTGAACGTATTCTTTACTATGCCGGTGTGAACCACAAAATCGGTGAGGTGCACGATGGTGCCGCAACGATGGACTGGATGGCACAAGAGCAGGAGCGTGGTATTACCATTACTTCAGCAGCGACAACCGTTTTCTGGAAATACAGAAAGAACGACTATCACGTAAACATTATTGATACACCAGGACACGTTGACTTTACGGTTGAAGTGAACCGCTCTTTGCGTGTACTTGATGGACTCGTGTTTTTGTTTAGTGCGGTGGATGGAGTTGAGCCTCAGTCAGAAACTAACTGGCGCCTGGCTGACAACTATAAAGTGGCACGTATCGGTTTCGTTAATAAAATGGACCGCTCTGGCGCTGACTTCCTTGGCGTTTGCAAGCAGGTAAAAGAAAAATTAGGCAGCAAAGCAGTTGCATTGCAATTGCCGATTGGAGCCGAAGATAATTTCAAAGGTGTTGTTGATTTGATTAACAACCGGGGTATGATCTGGAATGAAAGCGATAAGGGTATGACCTACGAAGTCATTCCTGTCCCCGCTGACATGGTAGCAGAAGCCGCAGAATATCGCGAGAAACTTCTGGAAGCTGTTGCGGAATATGATGAGACCTTGATCGAAAAATTCTTTAACGATCCTAACTCAATTACAGAAGCTGAAATCCTGACTGCACTTCGCAAGGCAGTTATCGATATGAAGATCGTTCCAATGGTGTGCGGTTCTTCATTCAAGAATAAGGGTGTTCAGACCATGTTGGATTATGTGATGGAGTTGCTCCCTTCTCCTATGGATAAGGATGTGATTATCGGAACAAATCCTGACACTGAAGCCGAAGTTGAAATTCGTCCTAGCGAAACCGAACCTTTTGTTGGTCTTGCGTTCAAGATCGCAACAGATCCTTTCGTAGGCCGTCTTTGTTTCGTGCGCGCATATTCTGGTGTACTTGAGTCAGGTTCCTATATCCAGAACACACGTTCTGGCCAGAAAGAACGTATATCACGTGTATTCCAAATGCACGCAAACAAGCAAAACCAAATCGAGAGACTGCAGTGCGGTGACATTGGTGCGGTGGTGGGTTTCAAAGACATTAAGACCGGTGATACCCTGTGTGATGAAAAACGCCCCGTGGTGTTAGAGTCAATGGTATTCCCCGAGCCCGTTATTGGTTATGCTATCGAGCCTAAGAAGCAGGCTGATGCTGATAAACTGGGCATGGCGATTTCTAAATTGGTAGAGGAAGATCCTACACTGCGCGTAAATACAGATCAGGAAACTGGTCAGACTATCCTTCGCGGAATGGGTGAACTTCACCTGGAAATCATCATCGACCGTTTGAAACGCGAATTCAAAGTAGAGATCAACCAGGGTGCTCCCCAGGTGGCTTACAAAGAGGCGCTTACCAAATCGGTTGAACATAAAGAAGTTTACAAGAAGCAGACTGGTGGTCGTGGTAAGTTTGCCGATATCTTATTTGAAATCGGGCCGCGCGAACTTGGTCCTGAAGATAAACCAGGTCTTGAGTTTGAGAATGACATCGTTGGTGGTGTTATCCCTCGCGAATTCATCCCTGCCATTCAGAAAGGATTTGAGCAATCGATGGTTAACGGACCATTGGCGGGCTATCCAATCGACTCAATGAAAGTGCGTTTGTTCCACGGCTCTTACCATGATGTGGACTCGGATTCATTGTCATTCGAATTGGCTGCGCGTATTGGTTTCAAAGAAGCAGCAGCGAAATGCGGTCCGCAATTACTGGAGCCGATCATGGCAGTGGAAGTTATTTCACCTGATGAATACACTGGTTCTGTAACCGGAGATCTTAACCGCAGACGCGGATTGATGAAGGGCATGGACACTCGTGGTGGTGCCCAGGTGATCAAGGCGGATGTGCCGTTGTCTGAATTGTTCGGCTATGTGACCGACCTTCGTACGATTACGTCAGGGCGTGCCTCGGCATCTCTTACGTTCTCACACTACTCACCGGTTCCTCGTAACTTGGCTGAGAAAGTAATTGAAGAAGTAAAAGGAGCAGCTTTAGCTAAATAGAACTTAACATTCCCAGGCGGGGAGTAACATAAAAAAAGATGAACCAAAAAATCAGAATTAAGCTCAAGTCGTACGATCACAATCTCGTAGACAAATCATCCGAGAAAATTGTGCGTGCTGTAAAAGCAACAGGAGCCGTAGTAAGCGGACCTATTCCGTTGCCTACTGAAAAAGAGAAATTCACGGTATTGCGCTCTCCGCACGTGAACAAAAAATCACGTGAGCAATTCCAGCTTTGTACCTACAAGCGTCTCGTTGATATCTATTCTGGCAGTCCTAAAACAGTAGATGCCTTGATGAAACTTGAGCTCCCTAGCGGTGTTGATGTAGAGATCAAAGTGTAGTACCTGTAGCTTTATAAAATTAAAAAGCATCCTGGCTTTTCCGGGATGCTTTTCTTTTGCTTTAATCTATCCAAATGGCCTTACTTGAAAAATTTTTAGTTGTTAAAAAATCCACTGTGCCCGGTGCCGGGAAAGGTCTGTTCACGAAGGTGGACATAAAGAAGGGAACCTATATCGTTGAATATAAAGGCGAGGTTGTGACCTGGAAGGAAGTTGAGAAAATGGCGGACGACCGTAATGGTTATGTTTTCTACTTTACCAGCAAGTATTGTATTGATGCTTGGAAGACGAAGAAGTCGGTTGCGCATTTCGCGAATGACGCCAAAGGCATTGTGCGAGTGGAGGGTGTAAAAAATAATGCCGAGTACGTCACGGAGAAAAAGCGCTGCTACATTGAGGCTGTAAAAAATATTCCCGCAGGCTCAGAAATATTTGTGGGGTATGGGGCAGATTACTGGCGGGTGATTCGCTACAACATCCGCCTGGAACAAAAGAACAGAGAGAAGGAAGGTAAAAAGGCGACCGAAGTAGAATTGCCACACCACAAGGCAGCCAAGCGTACGAAACTTCATCATTGATATCTTCTCATCCAATTCAACCGTTTGAGGATGGTCACGCGGGCTGAATCAGGTCCCAAAGATTTCCATAGAGATCAGCAAATACGGCTACTGTGCCATACACTTCTTTCGAAGGCTCACGAACAATAGTCACACCTTCTTTCTTCAGGTGATTAAAATCCTCTTCGAAGTTGTCAGTTTGCAGAAAAAGAAAAACTCTTCCACCGGTTTGATTACCGATACGGGTTCGTTGCTCATCGGAAGCAGCCTTCGCCAATAAAATATATGCACTTGATTCACCGGGAGGAGAAACCAGCACCCAACGCTTGGTCTCGCTCATTACCGTGTCTTCAATTAACTTAAATCTCAATTTTTTCGTGTAGAAATCGATGGCCTTGTCATAGTCATCCACCACTACGGCCACATACATCAGGCGCTGTGCCATCACATAATGAAGGTATGTTGCAACTCCTGTCTTGAGCTATTGAATCCGTGAAGGATAACCCGGCCTTTATATTTGCTGAAGAATTCAATTACATCTTTCGGGTCTTTTACATGTTGCCGGTTGATGTGTGTGATGGTATAATTTTCCGGTAACCCGATTTGCTTGAAAATGCCATCACGGAGTTTGGTAATTTTTACTCCGTAGTCAACAGCCTCCAGGTTTGCACCTGTGTTTTCATCGAATGCAATCTCACGTTTTACTTTTGTAATTTCTCCGTACTTGTTTAGTAATGTAACGTCTACAGTCTTTGACTTGCCTTCCCGAACATAAGTAATTGAAACATGGTCACCTGGATACCGATAACTCAACTCTTCTTCGAAAGAACTCTCCGTGTTGACATCGAGGTTATTGATTTTGATAATGATATCGCCTTCTTCCAGACCAGCCTTAACAGCGGCACCATTGCGATCAACGCTGCCGAGTAACACTCCTTTGAATTCTTTCACGTCTGTTTCAAGCCCGTATTTTTTTGCGTTTTGATAATCGTAATCAATAACATTTCCCCCGAAGATCGCTTTTTGAGGCGCACGGTACTTGATCAGATCGTCTACCACTTTTCGAGCAATATCAACAGGTACGGCAAAAGCATATCCGGTGTAAGAACCTGTTCGCGACAAGATTGCAGTGTTAATTCCCACTAAATCTCCATTTTTATTGACGAGCGCCCCGCCACTGTTTCCCGGATTGATGGCGGCATCAGTCTGAATAAATGACTCGATCGGAAATTTATCTTCTACAATATTTATTCTCCTTCCTTTAGCACTTACAATTCCAGCCGTCACTGTTGATGAAAGTGAAAAAGGATTACCAACTGCAACTACCCATTCCCCAACGGCCAGGTTCTTCGAACTGCCAAGAGTGACTGCCGGTAGATTTGTTTCTTTAATTTTTAGCACGGCCAAATCGGTGGAAGGATCTGTTCCGATTAACTCTGCTTCGTACGACTTTTTATTATACAGCACTTGTATTTTTTCAGCAGCTTCAACAACGTGATTGTTAGTGACAATGTATCCATCTGCGGAAAAAATAACACCCGAACCGGAGCTGACTTGAGTTTGCTGTCCGCCACCTCCAAAGAGGAGATCCCAGTAGGTAGCGCTGACCCCTGTTTGTGAAATACTATTAATGTAAACTACACTGGGAGTGGCTTTTGCTGCCGCAAGGCTGAAGTCAACATTCTCTATTGGAATTGAAGAAGAGGAAGAAGCAACAGATTGGTAAGTGGAAGAAGGATTAAAGTCAGTAACCCCGATTGTCTCGGACTGTGTTGTGCTTATCTTTTTCTCCTGGAGTCTTGAAAAAACAAAGGCGCCAGCAATCCCCGCAAGAAACCCAATAATGATTGTTTTCAACGAATTCATAGTCAAATGATTTTTTTTGAAAAACGCAGCTTTAAGCTAAAAGTTGCTGCCGATCCTCAGGCATGCAAAAAGCAAACCCATTAAGATGAAATGGAAATTTTGACAGAAAAAAAGTCAGTCTTTCTTTTTGAAAGCTGCCTTAAATGCATTTTCCAGGTCTTCCCCGGCTTTTTTTAGGCTGGCTTCCACCTCTTGCCACCGTTCTTTCTTTTGAGCTTCCGTTTTTATTTTTTGAGCCGCAGCCTTCAGTTCATCATATTTTTTTTGAAGATCTACCTCGGCCCTGGACCCGGCTTCTTTTAATTCCTTGCCGAACTGGTCCATTTTTTTGCCGAAATCTTTAAAGAATTTTTCGGCAGCGCCTTCCTTATTCTCTTCCATAAATGTTCTGTTTATTAGGATGAAGGTAATCAAAATGCCTCAACTATCGCAGCAGAACCACACCACCCCGCTGTTCCTGTATGCCTTGTTCCGAATGGAACTTGCTGACGTACCGAACCAGGTAAGTGTAAGTGCCGCCGGGCAACGGCTGACCAGCACTATTGTTGTAGCCGCCATTCCATTTGAATTTTTCATCTTTTGATTCAAACACAGCTTCACCCCAGCGATTGTAGATTATAATTTCAAAACTCGAAATGAAGAACGTGTAAAGGAAGAACGACCCATTCTCTACATGTGAACTTGCCGGACGGAATGCATTAGGTCCGGTGATGATTGGTTCGCAATCATTGATCACATCAGTCTTGTCAGGACTGACACAACCGTAGGAATTGGTAAGATCAACACTGTAGTTGCCTTCGCTATCCGCGATCAATGTCCGGGTTGTAATGCCAAGTGCTACATTATTTTTAAACCACTTATAAGCAGTGAAGAAACCCGGATCCAGAGTGGCTGTTGTGCTAAGGCTGGGAAACTGGGTGTCGTTGCAAATCCGGTAGCCCGAATTCAGGTGACCAATTGGAATGGGAGATTTAGCAATTTGAATAGAAGCCGTGGCTTTGCAAGTCAATTGTGTGATGTCGACTTTATAAATACCTGCTGGCGTTCTTTTTACTGTATCAGAAGCAGCGCCTGTAAGTGTAGCTCCGTTGAATGACCAGGCAAACTTCGGTGCCGTTGCGTTTGTTGCTGCGGTGATAGTGAATGGTTTTCCGTCATCACAAGCAATGGTGGAGGTAAGGCTTGCTGTCAATGGTCCGAGTACCGGAACTACTTTAGCAGCCGATTGCTTTGCACAGCCACTTTGAGATTCTACGATCTCGACAACGAATGATGCACCATTGTCAGCAAGTCCAACAGTGACCTGTTGCCCGATGAGTGATGGCGCAGCGGCTCCATTCTTGTACCAACGATAAGTATAGTTAGGTCCTGTTGGCGTAGCGGTGAGAGTGACTTGCGTTTGGCAAGGTTCTGATGGAGTGAAGTTTGGAGTGAAAGGCCCGTTGTAATTAACTGTGACGGACTGTGTGACAGGACAACCTCCCGAGGTTGCAGTGACTTGATAAGTTCCTCCAGTGTTAATACTCACTATCGAAGTAGACCCACCCGAAATAATTCCGGGTCCCGTCCAGGTGAAAGGCGCACTTCCGGTTGTAGTGAGCGTTGCAGGGTTCGAACACAAATTGGGAGTAATTGATAATGGAGTGACTGTGCTTGTTGTTACGGAATAGTTTGGTGGAGTTACGATACATCCACCTTGTGCGTTGAGCTGAATAGTATATGCTACAGTTCTACCCATTCCCTGTGAAGGCAACTGAACTGAAATGTTTGCCGTAGGAGTTGACACGGTGCCAGTAGTGGTTTGTCCGTTTGTCGAATTCGTGACAGTGTATGTGATCGGGAAGAATCCTGCACCCGCATTGTTGTTGATGTTGATTATAGGTGGATCACATGCCTTGGTAGTTGAGGGCGTTGCAGTAAAAGAATTGTTGGACAATCCGAAAGAACTTGATACCGTACAACCTGAGACCTGATCTGTAATAATAGCTGAATAAGTTCCTGCTCCAAGGCCATTGAACGGGCCTTGAGTTGCAGCATTCTTGTCAATTCCATTGGAAGAAAAGGAAGGACCGGAAACGAAGTAAGAATATAAGTTGGGCGAAGTAATACCGCTGAGGCTGATGCTTCCGTTAGCCAGATTACAAGCTGTCGGATTAATTCCTGTCATCGTTACAGTCGGAGATTGAATTACAGTAAAGGTCACTTGTGTAGTGACACTGCAAGTTGTTACGGGATCATTGATGTTGACACTGTATTTGAATACGCCAGGTACTGTAGTATCTACTGCCTGGAATTGCACAGTTCCACCGGGTGCGCTTGTCCCCGCAGTAACATTTGTGATCGTCCAGGTGTAAGTATCACCTGGGTTTTGTGCATCCAAAACAGCCACCACACTATTCTGACATACAGTTTGGTCAGGACCCAAGTTGACTTGAGGCCGGTTATCAACTACGACACTTGCAGCTGTAGAAGTACACCCGGTTGCTGCATCTGTGTTAACAACTGAAACAATTTGCCGCTGCGATATGCTGACTGTTTTTGTTGTTGCCCCTGTTGACCACTGATAAGTAAGGCCAGGTGTATTCGGAATATTTGCATCAAGTGTTACCGCGGCAGTACAGATCGGTGTTGCAGGAGGAATTGAAGGCTTGGCAGGTGATGCATTTATTTTCACCGTTTGAGTGATCGTGGTATCCAAACCGCATCGGTTGGTGAGTCGCATATTCACAGTATATGATCCGGCAGAAGCATATAAATGGTTGGGATTGGATTGCGTACTGCTGGAGCCATCGCCAAATGTCCACTGAAATTTATCAATCGGGTCGGTTGAGGTTCCAACAAACTTCGTGGTGTCACCTACGCAAATGCCCGTATACGAAAATCCCGGACCACCGAATCCGGTGCCTTGCTGCTGGCGGAAGTTGGGCAATCCTAAATTGCTATTTGTGCCTGCGGCAAGATTAAACCCACTTAAATTAATTGGTGAAATCCGTGTAGTGTCTTCAACAGCATTGACCAATCCCAGCCTGGTATTTTGTGGAGAATCGTTGATCGCAAAATAAATTTGATTGTCCGGGGCGACCTGTAAAGCACCTACGAGTGCGTTAACCACATTATCTTTTTTGAGATGAGGTCTTCCAACGGAGTCAATGGAATATTCAAAAATATCAGATGCAGGAGTTCCTGTTATGGAAGCAAAAAGTTTGTTCCCTCCCGGTGAGAATTCAATACCATAAACTTGCCCTGCAGGATGTTTCAGATCGATTTTTCTATAGTAAGAAAGTGTTCCTGTTGAATCGTTCAGGTGAAATAACTCCACGGTATTGCTGGTACCTGGAGTAGAAAGAGCAACGGCTAAATTGTTCTTCGGCCCCAATTTCATGTAGCCCTGGCCATTGGCTGCAAATTGGAATGAGTGATCTGAACCGATGGAAGAATAAACCGGGTCGCCCAAACCACCTGCAGTTATCCGGAAAGTCCGGAATGTGTTATTTCCATACTCATGAGACACAAGCCATTGAGGGCTCGCGGTAATGCGCTCGGTACTTTTGGCAAACAACAGTACGTTGCTTTGCACGATGCCTCCTTTGCCATTGTTCATTTTCAAATCGAACAATGAATAACGAAGTTCATCCCCAGACACACCATTGATTGCCTGGGTGGTGAAAATATAGTAGAGTGTCTCATCGCCTTGTACAGGAACAATCAAAGAAGACTGCGAGGAATTCGGATTCCCTCCAATTCCAGGAGGGCTACCAACGATGGATGTATTTGTTCTGTCCCATACCTGGTCTCCATCGGTATAAAAAATTACCTGTCCATTCCGGTCGCAGACAATCGCGCAGCCGGCAGGTGCATTCATGGCACTTGTATTAAGCGCTTTCGGTGGCTGCTTGTTGAAGTCAATGCCTGCCTTATTTCCAAAATACCAGATGTTAGATCGCTGATCGATTTTGCCGTACTCTTTTACGTTCACTCCCGCGTAAGTCGAGCAACCACTGGTTGCGTCTGTCGCTACCACATAATAATATCCTGCTGAATCGGGTTTAAGAGTTGCCCCGGTTTGTCCATTGGACCAATTCCATGCCGAAGGTGTTCCACCCGAGGCCTTTGCAGTGACAGAGAATTGCTTTGGTGTGGAGCTTCCCCGCGGAGGAGGAAATTCAGAACGGCAAGCCGTTGTATCGCTGACCAGGTTTATCTTTAGCTGGAAAGGGTTGATTGTTACCTGCTTGGAAACGGTCTGTGTTTTTCCCTGGTAAAATGCGGTGAGCGTTACGGTGTAAGTCTGTGCTTGTTGATATTTATGGATTGGGCTCCACGCTGTCACAAGCGTATCGCCCAGGTCCCAGTGAAGGCTATCTGCATTGGGATAAACATCAGGAAAAAAGACAGTGTTGTTGTTCTGACAGTTACCTGCAAAGGTGAATGACAATTTTAGTGTGATGTTTATTTTGGGAATAAATGCAGGGAATTGTGTGCCTTTAAAATCGATGGCTCCAAAAGGCAAAACCGTTTCAATCACACTTGAAGCAATCGTATCTGTTTTTGTAAATTTCTTGACAAGAAACGGGCCACCTGCAATTGTTTGATAAATGTGATAGATCGCGCTGTCGGGAGCGAGTTGTAAACCCCAGCTACGGAACTCGGGTGTTTTCAAAACACTGACGAGTGAGTTTGTTGGATTTAAATAATCATATTGAAGTACATCCGCATTGAGTCCCGTCTCGCCAACTCTTGAGATGTAAAGATATTGTCCCGCGTTGTCCCACTGAATATCATACATCGATTGATTGGTAGCTGTGTTTTTTCCCGAATTGAAGATGTAGCGATCAAACGTAATATTTCCCGTAGCATCATTGAATGTCAGGATAATCGCATCTGTGTTTGGGTCTTGTGCAGATACAGCGAATTTCTTAAGCTTCTTGTTGTAAGAAATATTGGCAGCCGACATGGGCAAGCCAAGGCCAAGTGTAGTTGTAGTCGGAAAGGTGTGTGTCTTATCGATCAGTGTGGCAGAAAAACTTTGTGAAGAATTCTGTTGGGTTATTAGCCAATAATCTTTGCCATTCGCGTGAGGCACAACTACCATACCTTCGGAGCGGTTTGTCAACCCGGCAATGGCACCGTTCTTAGGATTTTTTACATCACCCAGCGCAGGAGACGGGAAGGTTGAACCTCCAAATATTTTCATATCCACTGTGTCGATGGCAATCGTGCCTCCGGCCGGGTAAGCAGCTGTGTTAGTGAAGATATAGAACATGGTCGAGTCACCCGGTTTTGGGCTGATCACGACTGGTTGATTAGAAGAAGAATTCCCAGTTAAACCCGAACCGTTCGGCATGACCACATGGTTGGCGTTATAGACTTTCGTCCCATCCGTGTAGAAGAGTAAATTAGCTGTGGAAGGATCGGTAGCAACGGCACTTCCCCCGGTGCCAAATGGAATGACTTTATTGTTTACAATGGTAGGTTTATTCGTGGCGCGGTTGAAACGGATCGCGTTGTTGGAGTTTCCAAAATACCAGTTGTGCTGGGCCAGATTTTGGGCCTCAGAAGCAATAGAAACAGCCAGACTGGCTGCAAAAAATAGGACTCTTTTCCAATTCATTTCCCGGATTTTTCCCATCAATTACTATGACTCACTTCTCTCTCTAAAGTTAAAACGCATTGACCGTTTTAAAAATATACAATATGCCCAAAAATATCGTTAGAAGGTTGAATGCGTTGATATAGTCGACAAATGTTTTTTTCATATTATCGTTTAAACAACTTAATTTGCTTGGATGAGTGCTGGAAAATCCCCCCAAAGGATGTATAAGTTTGCTGCTTTTTTATTAATGCTTGTGACGTTCGGTTCTGTAACTGCTCAGGACCCCCAATTTTCCCAGTTTTATGCGGCTCCTTTATACCTGAATCCTGCTTTTGCAGGAGCAACTAACCAGGCTCGTGTAGGTGCTAACTACCGTAACCAATGGCCCGCGATCGATGCCAACTTTAACACGATTTCGGCCTTTGCAGATTTCTACATCGAAAGCAAAAACAGCGGTGTCGGAATGATCATTAACAAGGATCGTGAAGGGCTTTTAGGTCTTCAGTCGCTGAGTATAGGTTTGATGTATGCCTATGAACTTACGTTGACCAAGGGCTTGTCATTTCGTCCCGGATTTCAGGCGAGTTTATACAACCGCTCTATCAATTTTGATAAACTGACTTTTGGCGACCAGTTTGATCCGGCTACCGGGCAGGTCGTAAGTAAAAACTCTATCGAGGGATTGAATTCAGGTCAATCCAAATTCTTCCCAGATATGACGATGGGCGGACTCTTTTATTCAAAGAGCGGATGGTTCGGTGTCACAGCTGCTCACATTACTCAACCTGATCAATCGTTGGCAGGATCGCCCGACAAATTACCAATGAAACTCAGCGGACACGGTGGATGGAAGTTCTATTTGAAACCGGGTGTGATGGGAGCGGGATTTTATTCCAAGCCGCGCGAGCGAAGCGTTACTCCTACATTTCAGTACCGTCACCAGGGAAGATTTGACCAAATGGATTTGGGTGTTTACTACACACTCGAACCCTTGATCATAGGAACCTGGTATCGTGGGGTGCCATTCAAAAGTGTGAATGGAATTGTCAACAATGAATCAATCGTATTGCTGATTGGATTTACCAAACGCGGTGACAAAGATGTTTTAAATATTGGCTACAGCTACGACTACACAATTTCGAAACTAGGACCTGGCAGTGGTGGTGCGCATGAATTCAGCATTGTTTATTCCTGGAGCACCCGCGATCCGCGCAAGCCACCGAAAGACAAGCTGGTTATCCCTTGTCCGGATTTTTAAATCACAAAATTTTAGTTGATTGCCTGCAGTGTTGCTTCGATGATGTAGCGCACGTCCTGGTTTGAGCTTTTCTGAAGCAGATTTTTTAAAGTGGATTCAGCAGGCTTTGCATCCTTCCCGATCTTTCCCAGGATTAAAACAATTTGATATTGAAGCCCGCCATCTTGCTCTGTGGTTGCCTGTAATTTTTTAATTAACGGCTGAACTGCAGGCTTCCCGATTTCGATCAGCGCAGCTTTAGCACGATCGGACTCATTGTAGTTGTAGCTGGAGATCATTTGTGTCATCCGGTCGATAGCAGTTGAGTTGGAAGTTTTTAGACGGCCAAGTACTGTAACTGCACGAGACTGAATTTCTGTAAGCTTCTCCTTGTCTTCCAGGCTTTTCTTATTGAGCAAAGCAATCAGGGAAGGTTCAAGTAAGCTTGGAACAGCACGCATTTGCTCAATCAATTTCAGAACGCGCATTTGCTCGTCAAGGTTCTGGCCTTTTAAGATTTGATCAGCTTCGGTTATACCTGGAATGACTCCGGGGATGGGTATTTCATTTTGCACACAGAAATTGATACGATCTTCTTTCTGACTTGGATATGTAGTAAGTGTAGCATATTCAGCAAACCTGTTTTTCAACTGGCTTGCCAACATTGGAATGTCAGAGGCAGGGTACTCTTTGCGAATTCGTTCGTTGGTCGACTCGTTCGTTGTGAGCTTAAATGAAAAAGCAAAATCATATAATTCCTCGTGGGATTTTTCAAAAGAGTACTTCTGAAAAAGAGCAACGATCCAATTCAGGATTTTGGCCTTCTGAGGAGATCGTGTTTCGTCCTTGTACAAAATGTTAAGCTGAGAATATAACCTGGTAGCGATTCTTTGGTCGACACTAAGTGCGGGTGAGTAATTTTCAAAGGAATAGATTTTCAAATCCTGGTTTTTATCGAGCCCCTCAATCAATTCAAAGAAAACCTCATTGTACGAAAGAGGCCTTGGTAAACCCAGTTTTTGCTCTTTTGCCAAATCCATCACAGATTTTATTCTTTGCTGAAGAGTGATGGGATCATCGTTCACCCGCCCGATGAGATAGCCGATATAACTCGATAACGTGTAGTTGCCGACTTTCTTTAAACAAGTAAAACCTGATGCCCACTCCCGTTCATCAATGGTTTTGTCGTCAGCCCAAAATCGTATCACTTCATAGGCTCGCTCATCGCTCGTTGGAAAAGCTATCGTATCAAGTGTAGCAGAAAGGAAACGTTTGTATTCTGTGGGATAAATATGATAGCGTCTTAAAGCGGCAATAAGGTAGTAGTGCAAATCACTGCAACGGTTGTCAAAGGGAGTCATTATTGCCTCTTGTACAGTCGAGTTTATCTTGGCATCGGTTGACAAATCCTCGAGTCGTGGTTTGAATGCAGCTACTTTTTCCTTGCAAATTTCCTCATTGGATTTCTTTGAAACGGTTTGACCACTATTGATTTGATTGATAATCGTGATGTTGGCGGGTTGCCCGTTATTCACATTCGTATTTCCGGAAACAGGTGGTTGTTGCGCAAAAAGTGTTTTGATATTCTTGCTCAATTTAATCCGACCGGAGTAACTCGTCAGAATTTCTCCCGATGAAACATCGATTAGCCGTCCGCTTATTTCTATATACGACTTAAGTTTTGTGTAAGTGCCGGAGAACAATGCATCGATGGGAAGCAATTGCCCGATTTTTAAAGCTTCGCTTGGTTTCATCATTCCGCCCAGCATCAGTTTGTTCTCCGTGAAAATTGCATCAAGACGCTGACGTTCGAACACTTTGAAAGCATGCGGCTTTTCGGCCAGCTTGCCAGTAACAGATTCAGTCAGGTATTCGCCAAAGGATTTGGATGTTTCTTCAGAATTGGAAGGAATAAAAGGTACTACGGCTATCCTGAGCACACTTGAAGATGGATGTGCTCCTTCAATTTTTTGCACAAGCTCAGCGGCAACTTCCGAATAGTCTTTTACTTTTTGAGCTTTTGCGAAAGCGACACAGAATGAGAGAATTAAAACGACAAAGTATTTCATGTGTTGTTGCGTTCAGAAACTATTCTTCTCCGCCTCCATCAATCTTGCATACGTTGTCAAGACCGATATGTAACAAGGCATCACCAGCATTCACCACCGGGTTATTATTCAATCCAACCACGTAACCGGTTGAAGGAGATTTGACTTGCTCCTTGAATTCTCCAAAGGGATCAGTGAGTGTCCCTACCAATTGATTTTTTTTGATGAAATCACCACACTTGATTTCTGTCTGGAACAGGCCGGCTGTGCGGGCCCGTGCCCACGAAGAGCTCCAGATGATCCTGTTTTCTTCCCGTGGTTTCGGAGCGTCATCAATCATTTTCAAATGCTTCATCAAACGAAGTGTGCCGTTAATTCCTTCTTCAATAGCGTATTGATCGAAGCGACTTGATTCTCCTCCCTCGTAAACGATGATGTGTTTACGTTTTTTGGAAGCTGTCAACCTCAAGGAATGCGGACGAAATGGTGAGTCAATTGTAAATGGAGCATGGAAAGCGTTGGCGAGCTCCACGTTGATCTCTTCTTTCAACATGCACCGCACTTGTGGATAGTTTGTACGAGCAGCTCCGCCAGTATGGAAGTCAATGCCATAATCAATCGCGGGGAGAATATCATGAGTCATGTGATAGGCGACACGAGAAGCAAGCGATCCGCTCTTGGTACCCGGAAAAGATCGATTGATATCCTTGCCGTCGGGAACCTCGCGTGAGTAGTTCAGGAATCCATAAACATTAATTACCGGCATGCAAACGACTGTTCCGCGCTTAACGCGATTGTGGCCGAGGTCAATAATTCTACGGACGATTTCCATGCCGTTAATCTCGTCTCCATGCATTCCCGCAGTGAGTGCGAGTGTTGGGCCATCTTCTGGTCCCCTGTAAACATAAATCGGAGTTTCAATTTGCGTACGTGACGGAAGCCGGGCGATGTTAATATTGATCTCTTTGAACTCGCCGGGTTTTACCTCATGGTCAGCAATCGAAAACTCCTTTGGCATGCCTTTAATTTTAAATATTGAATTTTAAAATTTTGAATGCGGACTAAGCATTGATTTTGTCTTTCTGAATTTTTTTCTTTCCTGCATGCTTCTCCAGGTACTGATAGATTTTTCCTGCAATATCCACTTGTGTGGCTCCTTCGATTCCTTCGAGACCGGGAGATGAATTCACTTCGATAATCAGCGGCCCTCGTTTGGATGGGAGCATATCGACACCGGCCACCGCCAACCCCAATTTTTTTGCGGCTAGAATAGCGGAATGTTTTTGGTGACGGTCTAGTTTAACAACAGTAGCATGGCCGCCACGATGAAGATTTGACCTGAATTCGTCATCACGCGCCTGCCGTTTCATCGCTCCGACTACCTCGCCATTAACTACAAAAGCACGGATGTCTGAGCCCTTGGCTTCTTTGATGAATTCTTGCACGATGATGCGTGTTTTTACACCGTGAAATGCCTCGATAACAGATTGAGCTGCTTTTTTATTTTCAGCTAAGACAACGCCAAGACCTTGTGTGCCCTCCAGTAACTTTATAACTACAGGAGCGCCACCGACCGCTTCGATTATGCCCTCTGTATTTTTGGTGTAATCCATGAAAATGGTTTTGGGCAGACCGAGTCCAGCGCGCGAGAGAATTTGCATGCTGCGAAGTTTGTCGCGGGAGCGTATGAGCGCCTGTGATTCCACAGCTGTGAAAACTTTCATCATTTCGAACTGACGTACGACTGCTGCGCCATAGAAAGTAACCGATGCACCGATGCGCGGGATTATGGCATCGAAATAATCAAGTTTGCGACCGTTATACATCACCATCGGGTTTTTCTTCTCGATAAGCAAAACGCACTTCATGTGATCGATGATCTCTACTTTGTGCCCGCGTTTTTCTCCGGCTTCTTTCAGTCTGCGTGTGGAGTAGAGCTTTGAATCGCGGGAAAGGATTCCAATGGTCATTTCTTCTTCCGTTTAAAATTTCAACGAAGTAGTATCGTCTTTTTAATAGAATTGTTGTCGTTCGTGTTAAATGACGATTAACAAATTCAACCTTTTTCCTGTTTGGCCAGGTAAGATAAATCTTTTTTGGTTACGTCAATCAGGAACCGCTTGCGAAGGATCTTCCTTCCCAGCAAGACTGGAAATTTGAGGTTGCCCCGGTTGCTAAGTGAAAATTCGGCCCGGATCAAATGACCCAAAATCCTGATCCTCGTTTTAATTACGTAGCGAAGTTCGGCTTCACCAAATGAATTCTTGATCTCCCGTTGGTCGAATCTTTTGAACGTATATTTTCTACCGGTATACTCCGGATGCTCCTCGTCAAGGAGGACAAACTCCAGTTTCCCATTGACAACTCCTGTGGCTGAACAATGCAGGCTACAAGTATATGCACCTGTATCAATTTTGGCGTGAATGTTTTCCAGGCCTAAACCCGGCAGATCAACGCGATCCGAACGTCCGAGGATTTTCATAGTTGAATTCCACTAAGAAAGGAAATTTATTCGGGATTTGGGAACTCAAATTATTAAGAAGGAGGAGTTGTTAGTTGAATCTTTTCGTATACCCACTTTTATCAAGAAACTGGTGCACATCTTTAATGTTCAGGATTTCTTTCACTGCTGCTTTTTTATCAGTAGCCTGATCAAAGTAGGCTTTAGTGATTTTATAACCGATCCAGTAGCCTAAGTCATTGGGCCGACCTTCGGAAGAACTGTAAAGCCAGCCTTTGTAATCTTTGCCATCCATTTTAGATTTAAATTCCTCCCACAATTCTTTTTCTTTTGGATTGGCGAAATCATGCACGTGACCATTGATATGTTTCCCGGAAATTAATTCAGCGAGAAAGTCTGCTGAACCTTCTTTAATGCACGCCTGAAGCAATGTGCCGCCATCGTATTTTTGCTGAAAGTGAATCAGCTCATGAGCTACGATGTGGGGCATTTGGCTTACGGGTTTGATAACTGTTTTCAACCAATCATTCAATTCTTCTTTGGGTGTGTTATTTGTAAGTCCATACATCTCAGCTCCTATAATTAACCCGTCATCCGAGGAAGTGCCACCTGAAGTAAGCGCACCGATGACGAAGTACACTGGCGGAAAAACGGCCTTAGGGTAGTAGTCTTTTAGCTTGACGAGTGCAGCAATGATTTGCGGTTTCATGCCAGGGATGCTATCGACATTTGGTTTTATGGAGTGGTAGTACTTCTGATGTGATCTAATTACTTTCGCCAGGTTTTCGGCATTCTTAATTCGCCTTTCTGTAAATCCTTTTATTCCCTTCGATCCAGGGTTCAAATAATACTGGTCAAGTGCAATGGAGTCTATGTTTTTGCCAGCTTTTTCAAGTGCAATCCAAAAATTGTCCAGATCTGATGTGACAATTTCAGTCGTTAAAGGATCTTTGTTTTGAGCTCTAGTACAGAATGCGAATAGAAGGAAAGCAAAGACGATTATTCTTTTCATGGTTTTTAATGGACAAATCATAGGAAATTTTAAGCCCCAAATATAGGCTCGGCATAAAATCGAACGATGATCTAATTATTAGACGCAATCAAATATTTAGCGCTTAGCTCAAAGATCACAGCAAAGACATCACTGACTTCTCTATAATATCGCAGCATTCATGAATCTGCTCTTCGGTTATCACCAACGGAGGCGCCAGCCTGATGATATTTCCGTGTGTTGGTTTAGCCAACAGTCCATTTTCAGAAAACTTAACGCAAAGGTTCCATGCAGTTTCGCTTTCAGGGCTATCGTTCACCACAATTGCGTTGAGCAATCCTTTACCACGAACCAGTGTGATCAGTTTTGTCTTTTTGATCATGGCATTCATTCGGTCACGGAAAACTTTGCCGAGACGTTCGGCATTGTCAGCAAGCTTTTCATCGCGTATCACCTGAAGGGATTCCATGCAAACAGCGGCTGCTAATGGATTACCACCAAACGTAGAACCATGTTCGCCAGGTTTGATGACAAGCATAATCTCATCATTGGCCAGCACGAGAGATATAGGCATAACTCCCCCTGACAGGGCTTTGCCAAGAATTAAAAGATCCGGTCTTACATTTTCGTGGTCACTTGCCAGCATTTTTCCAGTCCGCGCAATTCCAGTCTGGATTTCATCCATCATCAACAAGACATTGTGTTGCTTACAAAGTTTTTCAGCAGTTTTCAAATAGCCATCGTGAGGAACGTAAACACCGGCTTCACCCTGGATCGGTTCAATCCACAAACCGCAAACGTTTTTATTAGCCAAGGCTTTTTCAAGCGCAGGCACATTATCGTATTCTATAAGTTCGAAACCCGGCATAAAGGGACCGAAGCCTTTTGTAGCTGAAGGGTCTGACGATGCAGAAATTATAGTTGTAGTTCGCCCGTGAAAATTTTGTTTTGCAGCTATGATAACTGCTTTGTTTTCTTCAATCCCCTTTCTTGTATATCCCCACTTACGTGCCAGTTTAATAGCAGTCTCATTCGCCTCAGCGCCACTATTCATAAACAGCGCCTTATCGTAGCCGAATAATTCGCAGACATACTTTTCTGCAAGGCCTAGTTTATCATTGTGAAATGCTCGTGACGTAAGTGTAAGTTCTTTCGCCTGCGCAATCATTGCATTGATGATGCGTGGGTGGCAATGGCCCTGGTTGACAGCGCTGTAAGCAGAGAGGAAATCGTAGTAACGCTTACCCTCTACATCCCACAGGAAAACACCTTCACCCTTGCTGAGCACTACTGGCAGTGGATGGTAGTTGTGTGCGCCATATTTGTCTTCCAGTTCGATAGCGCTTTGAGCAGATGTGATCGAGTCAACCATAAAATTATTGTTTGCGGGAACAACAAAGATACTCAAATGCGTTTACTTCTTTTTGACTAATGCCTTCCGTAACTTTATCACCACAAGACAACCATGAGTGTGAATTTTGACAGCATTAAACGACTTTTTGATAGCTTAAAAGGAATAGGATTTATCGAGCGTATTTTCGGATGGGGCAAGATCAAAAACCAAATGGTCGATGCTTCCGCTGATCTTCAGAAACTGATCTCAAAAATTGAATCCGCAACTCAGGCGGATAATGCTCTTTCCATTGAACGCGCAACTGCTAAAGGCCTGAACGAATCAGTTGCTCGGATGAGTACTGAAATTCAGGTGCTAAAGGAGGCCAATAAGCAGATTGAATCACTGCAACGTGAGCTGACTACAGCCTCAGAGCAAAACAAAATATTCCTCAAGCGAGGAACCGAGCTTTCTAATGAAGTGTCTGTGCTTCGCGAGCGGCTGGAATCAACGGAGCGTGAATTACAAAAAAGCATTCAACAGAACACGCAGTTGCTGAAAGACGAAGAATTCCGTAAACAAGATCATGCCAAGGCGGTTGATTCCCTGAAAAACATTCAGGACCGAATTCAGAACGATCGCAACCGGGAACTGCAGGAAAGAAAAGATTCTGAGATCAATCGTATCCATAGACTTCGTGAAACATGGACAGCTCACCAGGAAAATGTCAAGAATACGATCAAAGGGATTTGCTCGCGTCACACCATTGAGTATGTGGAACGGGTGCCATTCAAAGGCGAACCGGATAATACACTTAAGATCAGTAATGAGTTTGTTGTGTTTGACGCGAAGAGTCCCGCGGGTGAGGATTTATCCAATTTCAGAAACTACTTGAAAAACCAGGCTGAGTCAGCGAAGAAATATGCTAAGGAGACAGACGTGAAGAAAGATATTTTCTTGGTTGTGCCGACCAACACATTGGAAAGCCTTGACCAATATGTCTTCCGTCTTGCAGACTACAACGTTTTTGTTATCTCGATTGATTCACTGGAGCCGGTAATCTTGAGCTTACTAAAAATCGAAGACTACGAGTTTGCAGAGCAACTTAGCCCCGAAGAACGTGAAAATATCTGCCGTGTGCTTGGGAAGTTCGTTCACCTTTCGAAAAGGAGAATTCAGATAGACGGATTTTTCACCCGTCAATTTTTTGAATTGGTCTATCGCAGTGAAGCTGATCTTCCGAAAGATATTTTGGAGAAAGTATCTGAATTTGAAAAAGCGGAAAAAATCAATCCGCCAATCGAACGCAGGGCAAAACATATCAGTGCCAAAGAACTGGAGCAGGAGACTTCCTCTCTCAAGAATGAAGCTGGCGCGAAAGGGATTGTCACGGATGAATCTGTATTGTCCAATCGGCTGAACAAATTGCCTCTGTACTCGACTGAGTCTTATCCGGAAAAGAAGGATGAGCAAGGTGGATTATTTGAAGAACAATAATTCAATCATTTCAAAAAGGGGACTACTTCCAGTACCTGAAAACTATCAAGCAACAAGAAATAATTACAAATGGTGAGTATGAAAGTGACGCATGACAACAAATTGAAGAAATTAATTGTAGTGGGAGACAGGGTGCTGATTCGCCCGATGAAAGAATCAGACAAGACTGAAAGTGGATTATATCTTCCTCCAGGCGTTCAGGAAAAAGAAAAGATTCAGCGTGGCTATGTGATCAAGGTTGGGCCGGGCTATCCGTTGCCTATGCCAGCGGATGAAGATGATCTTTGGAAGGGGAAAGAAGACCAGGTGAAATACTTGCCGTTGCAGGCACAGGAAGGCGACCTGGCGATTTTTTTGCAGAAAGGCGCTATTGAAGTGATTTACGAAAACGAGAAATATTTTATCGTGCCCCAGGCATCTATCCTGATGCTTGAGCGTGAAGAGGAATTGTGATGGCCAGCACCTTTCTGCAGGCGGAGTGGAGAAAATTAGCGATGGCAAACTACGCTGTCGACATGAGCATTCTTCAACCTTATCTCCCGGCCAAGACGGAGATCGACTTATGGAAGGATACGTGTTATGTGAGCTTGGTCGGGTTTATGTTCCTGAATACTAAAATCAAAGGATTCAAAATTCCGTTCCACACCAATTTCGAGGAGGTTAATTTGAGATTTTATGTTCGTTACCATGACAATGGTGAATGGAAGCGTGGTGTAGTCTTCATTAAAGAAATAGTCCCCAAACCTGCTCTTACGTTTGTTGCCAATACCATTTATAAGGAGAATTATGAAACTATGCCGATGTCGCATTCATGGAAACCGGATGGAGACTCGCTGGTTGTGGAGTACAAATGGAGAAAGAAAACATGGAATTCTTTTATGGTTAGAACCTCAAAGACCTCGTCAGGAATCGACAGCGGGAGTGAGGAGGAATTTATCACCGAGCATTACTGGGGTTATACGAAGGTGAACGAAAAGACTTCTGAGTATGGTGTCGAACATCCACGATGGGATGTTTATGCTACAAGAGAATACTCGATCAATGTTGATTTCGGTGATGTCTATGGTCAACCATTTGATTTCTTAAAATCTGAAAAACCCTTGTCTGTTTTTCTCGCAGAGGGTTCTGCAATTGAAGTAAAGTCAGGCCGGGTGATCTAAACCCTGGCGTATGTGTCGCCTTTTTCGGAAGCTGTGATCTTTAAAACATTGGCAAGTACAAGCAAAATCAGTTTACGCGAAGCGGCAAAGCGACTGAGCCCTGTCAATTTTTGAAAATCTTGCAATGTGATGTTTTGATTTACATCGAGGTATTGCATGAGCGCCAATTCATGTGCAGCGAAGTAGAAATGAATATCTTTTTTCTGACGTTTTCTGCGGATGATCTCATTCATCTCTTTACTGGCCTTAATACTCATATCGTTAACACGAACATAACTTTCCCGCTCCTGTGAGTTTATACGTAAATAAATGGGACGTTTTTCACTTGGTGGGATGTCAAGGCGAAGCACAGATTTTTTGTCCGAGAGCTTGACAAGGGATTCCTGGTAAACGAGCGTTTGCCTGACGTACTTTTCCAGTGCCTCTTGTAAAGTCATCAACTCTTCGTCGGGGTATTTCAGACCTACCAGTTCTCCATTGTCGTCTACGCCTACAAGAATCGTCCCGCCCTCGCTGTTGGCAAAGGCGATCATTTCGCGAACTACTTTTTCGGGATGTGAAATTTTATGTTTGAACTCCAGGTATTGACCCTCACCCTGAGCCACAATTTTTCGCAGCTCAATCACTTCTTCCGAATTAAAATTTGTCGGTATCGAAGGTTTCCCCTTCTTCATCATCGTCTTTGTTCATGCTGAGTATACTGCTAAGCAAATCCTTGAATTGGTGACCAGCAGTCAGGTTATGCTTGCTGATGAGACTATATTCGGCAAGACCGTGTAACGCAAACTCCATAAAGAAAAGCTTGTGGTTGGCGTCCTGGCCTTTTAGGTATTCATTGACAACATCAGCCAGCCCTGGTACGGATTTCAATGCTTTTTCGTAGTCTTGATTGCTCATGTCATGAAGCAAATCAACAGAGTTCCCTTCTCCAAACCAGTCGGTGATTTTACGATAAGGGTTTTTCTCTTTTTGTTTTCGAAATTTTTCCGGGTCTGGAAAATAATTTAGAAACTGTGATCGTATTGCCTTACCTAATAAATTCTGTGCCACAATGCCTGGACCTTCCTGCTGGCCTTCATAGACCAACTCTACCTTGCCGGTGATGGACGGGATTACTCCAATAAAATCAGCGACACGTATAAATGTATTTTTCTCACCATTGATTATACTTCTGCGTTCGGCTGCAGCAACCAGATTCTCGTAAGCAGATATTGTCAGGCGAGCGGATACTCCACTCTTGGCATCTACATATTCGCTCTTGCGGGCTTCAAATGCGATCTGTTCAATAATATCCTTGGCAATTTCAGGCGTTGAAACCAACCGGTTTTGTTCAGCTCGAATGCGAGCCTCTTGTTGTGTTATTCGTTTACCGATCTCCAGTGTTTTTGGATAGTGTGTAATAATTTGACTGTCGATGCGATCTTTCAATGGGGTAACGATACTTCCCCGGTTGGTATAATCTTCCGGGTTTGCTGTAAACACAAACTGAATGTCAAGTGGCAACCGAAGTTTGAAGCCACGGATTTGAATGTCGCCTTCTTGTAAGATGTTGAACAAAGCAACCTGGATGCGTGCCTGCAAGTCTGGCAACTCATTGATCACAAAGATGCAGCGGTGCGAACGCGGAATTAATCCGAAGTGGATTACGCGTTCATCTGAGTAGGGCAATTTCAGCGAAGCAGCTTTGATCGGGTCGACATCGCCAATCAAGTCAGCGATTGAAACATCAGGAGTCGCTAATTTTTCACTGTAGCGCTCTTCACGATTCAACCAAATGACCGGTGTGTTGTCGCCTAGCTCATTGACTTTGTCACGACCGTAACGCGAAATGGGATTAAGCGGATCATCATTTAATTCAGAACCTCCAATCACTGGTATGTACTCGTCCAGCAAGTTGATCATTAACCTGGCCAGGCGCGTTTTAGCCTGTCCGCGAAGGCCGAGGAAATTAACATCGTGGCCTGCAAGGATTGCTCTTTCCAGATCGGGGATAACGGTTTCTTCGTAGCCCCAAATTCCTTCAAACACATTTTGTTTGCTCTTTAGCTTTTCCATCAGGTTGAGACGCAATTCATCCTTGATGGTCTTGAATTTATAGCCGGATGCCTTCAGCTGGCCAAGTGTATTTACTTTTTTATAGTCAGTCATTACAGTATAAAGAAATTACGATTGTTCAAATTACAGGTTCTTGGTTCTGTTCCGTTTAAAATCTTCAAACACCAAATTACCCAATCCCTGCAAACTGCTGTAGTACGCGTTGCCATTATTTGCTTTTGTAAACTCACGGACAAATGACTTCAGGTATGGATCTGTTGCGATCATGAACGTAGTCACCGGGACCTTTATTTTTCTCAGTTGCACTGCAAGGTCGAGTGTCTTGTTCAGAATTTTTTGATCGAGGCCGAAACTGTTTTTATAGTATTTGATTCCTTGCTTGATACAGGTGGGTTTGCCATCTGTAATCATGAAGATTTGCTTATTAGTGTTTTTACGCCTCCGCAAAATGCCCATAGCAAGTTCAAGTCCTGCAACGGTATTGGTGTGATATGGACCTACATTTAAGTAGGGAAGGTCTTTGATCTCAATCTGCCAGGCATCATCTCCGAAGACGAGGATGTCCAGCGTGTCCTTTGGGTATTTCTTTGTTATCAGTTCGGCCAACGCCATTGCTACTTTTTTGGCTGGTGTGATGCGATCCTCGCCATACAAAATCATGGAGTGTGAGATGTCGATCATAAGCACTGTTGAGGTTTGCGCTCTGAACTCATTCTCCACTACCTCCAGGTCTTCTTCCGTCATCCTGAAATCGTCAACGCCATGATTGATTTGGGCATTTCGCAGGGAATCCGTCATAGAAATCTGCTCCAGAGTATCGCCAAATTCGTAGTCACGTCTGTCAGTGGTTGGCTCATCACCTCGGCCATTGTGCGGAGTTTGATGGCCACCGGGCTTGGATCTTTTCAGTTTCCCAAAAATTTCTTCCAGTGCCGATTGCCTTAAATCTTGTTCAGCCTTTGGCTTCAATTTAAATTCACCGTCAGGTCCTTCATCCGTGATGTATCCATTTTTTTTAAGGTCTTCTATAAAATCCCCGATACCATAGTCTTTTCCTGAGAGACCATATTGTTTGTCTACTTCGGTTAACCATTGCAATGCTTCAGATACATTACCCGAGGTTATCAAAAGCAACTGCATGAAAACCTTCAGCAGCTTTTCAAAGTCGGATTTGCCACTCTCAGGCGGAGGGGAGTATTTTGAAAACCGGTGACCCAGCATTTTTTTAGTTTGAATGTTAAGTTAAACCAAATATTTCCTTTTTCTGTTCAACTACGATTTTCCTGGCGGGTGCAGATTTCATACTTAACAAAACGGGTGTAAGGAATTCATGGTTTTTTAACACCCCCAGGGCACTCAGTGACCTATTTTTACGTTGAGTAAAACGAAACCCTGATATTAATTTTTATGAAAAGATCTATTATAATTTTAGCCCTTGTCACGTTGGTAATTGCCTCTTCCTGTTCTGTTTACACCTGCCCGACATACTCAAAAGCTCCGGTGCAGAAGAAGCCTTTGAAGGAAACCCGAATCTGATAACAATTTTGTATTTAATTGCTTGAAGCCCTGAACTTTCGGGGCTTTATTTTTTGGCCATGGTACCATAGATATAGTCCCACAGTGGAGATGACACCCCGAAAACTTCTTCTCCATTTTTATAGTGGTGTATGCTATGATTGACCCACAGTATTTTGAAAAAATTTTTCGGTGGCTGATAAGCGTGCACCATATAATGCACCGACAAATAGTAAGCGTATCCGGCTAAAAATCCAGGTAGAAATGAAAATACCAAATCGCCCAGGATCAGGCGGAACACAAAAAGCAATATTGTGGCGATGGTGATACTCAACAAGGGTGGCATAGCCAGACGTTCTTTGTCTTTCGGGAATTCATGATGAACCCCATGCATCGTGTACTGCATTTTAGCGCGTTTCTCGGTATCGGCTGACATATGAAAAAGATGTCGATGTACCATGTACTCCACCCAAGTGAAGGCAATAGCACCAAGGAAGAACATGCCAATAGTAGTGCCTATGGAAAGTGAGGTATGAGTGGCGCTCCAGTAGAGCAAAGCAGCTGAATATAAGAAAAACACAACTACCGGTACGGCAATGTGTGTGCGTGAAAGCCTTTCTAGAATTGGATTTTTGAACAACTGCCTGGTCCCCTTGCTCTGTGGCCTGATCGATTCCATGGTCAAAAAACTAAATCAAATTTATTTGACTACTAAGATTGTGCAAATTCAAATTCGTTTAACGGTCACGCAGTAACTTTGACTGCGGCCTTTTCGAGGATTAACTGATAATAATTCTCGTACAACGGTAAAATATTTGTAATGTCAAATTCTTGTGCCCGTTTCAGTGCATTTGCCTTGAACTGCGGCAGGTTATTTTTATCTAGGATGAATAGTGATTTGCGGGTCATATCCTCGATGTCGCCAATCTCGCTCATGAAACCAGTGATCCCCTGAAGCTGAAGTTCAGGAAGACCGCCTGCATTGGTGCTTATTACCGGCACTTCACAGGCCATAGCTTCCAATGCTGCAAGACCGAAACTTTCTTTTTCCGATGGCATCAAAAATAGATCGGCAACCGAAAGCACTTCCTCAACGGCTTCCAGTTTGCCAAGGAAACGCACATCATGACTGATATCCAGTTCGCGGGCAAGTTGTTCTGCAGGAGTTCGCTCAGGGCCATCACCTATCATTAGAAGTTTGGCGGGAATTTCTTTGTGGATATTGTAAAAGACATTCACCACGTCCATCACACGCTTCACCTTGCGGAAATTCGAAGTGTGAACTACAAGAGCTTCGCCATTGGGGCAAATCGCTTTTTTGAAATGATCTTTCTTTTGCTTCTTGAATTTTTCAAGATCAATAAAGTTGGGGATCACTTCAATATGATTCTGGATATCGAAAAACTCGTAAGTTTCTTTTTTCAAATCCCGTGATACGGAGGTCACCCCATCGGACTGGTTGATGCTGAAGGTAACAACGGGTTCATACGAAACATCACGGCCAACGAGTGTGATATCAGTACCGTGCAGTGTGGTTACCACAGGGATATAAATTCCCTGGCTCTTTAGAATTTGTTTGGCCATGTAGGCAGCCGAAGCATGTGGAATGGCATAATGCACATGAAGCAAATCGAGTTTCTCATTCTTAACCACACTCACCATTTTACTTGCCAGGGCAAGTTCATAGGGAGGATATTCAAATAGGGGATAAGAGTTGAACTCTACTTCATGGTAAAATAAATTTTCGTTTAAGAAATCAAGACGGCTGGGTTGATTATAAGTAATAAAGTGGACCTTATGTCCCTCTTTGGCAAGAGCCTTTCCCAGCTCGGTCGCTACCACACCACTTCCCCCAAACGTGGGGTAACAAACAATTCCAATATTTACTTTTTTCAAGTCTCAGGGTTTTACGGTTAAACCGAATTTAGTCTCATTTGGTTTCAGCGAGTCATGATTTCTGAGATATTCAAAAATAGACTGGTAAACCACCTCCTGTACACGTGGACGGATGTTGGCGTTTAATATTTTATTGTTGTTCATATCCGGGTTTACACGATTGGACATAAATATAAAAACAAGGTTAAATTCAGGGTCGACCCAGATGCTTGTCCCCGTAAACCCGGTATGACCGAAGGTTTTGGGCGAAGCATACATGGATGTTGGGCCGTTGGCATCACTGATCGTAGGTTTATCCCATCCCAATCCGCGCCTGCTGGTTTCGTACTGCTTAGCTGTGAACAGTTCAATCGTCTCAGGTTTAAAAACATTAACTCCTCCGTAAGTTCCTTTATTGAGCCACATCTGTCCCAACTTGCCCAGATCATTGGCGGTACTGAACAGTCCTGCATGTCCTGCAATCCCGCCGTGCATAGCCGCTCCCTGGTCATGAACATAACCAATCAGCAAGCTCTTGCGGAAAAGCGTATCCTTTTCAGTCGGGGCAATTCGTGAAGCAGAGAATTTCCGTAAGGGCAAATAACCAGTCGTATATGCACCCAGTGGCTGATAAATATTTTTCTGCAGGAAGTCTTCCATGGGCTGGGCCAGCAATTTTTCTGCCAGATGCTGCATGATATAAAAGCCCATGTCGCTGTAACGGTAGTCGTAGATCGTTCGTGGAGTTTTATCACGAATTCTGGCTTTAACGATCCAATGCCAGAGCGAGTCCTTCATTGCTTTTGAAGCAAACAGATTTTCCGAGACTGGAAATGGATAATCGTCACTCTCTTTTTTGGAATAATATTTCTTCCAGATGGTCGTGTCTTTCACCGTTTCGACCCAAAATGGAAGGAAAGGCCAAAGTCCTGCCTGGTGTGTAATGATGTCTTTAATTGTAAAGTCCTCCTTGTTTGAACCCTTCAGCTCCGGCAGGTATACAGATGCTTTTTTATTAACATCGATGAGACCTTTCTCCTGCATATACATGACTGTTTGGAGTGTAGCCGAAACTTTCGTGATAGACGCGAGATCAAAAATGGTCTCGGTGGTCATGGGTGATTTTTTGTCGTAAGTAAGAGAGCCAAATGATTTTTCGTAAACCACTTTCCCGTCTTTGGCTACGAAGACTACGAGACCCGGTGCAGCCCCCATGGTGATAGTTTCGTTTGCAATGGTTTCGATTTTTTCCAATGTAGGGCTATCCATGCCTGCGGTCTCCGGCAATTCGTACGTGAAGCGGTTGGTCGGGGAAGTAGTTATTCCTTTTCCTGCATCAAATGCTTCCGAAATTTTTACGGGTAATTTTCCCCTGGCTGCGAGTCCGCCAAAGATGATTTCTGCAGACGCTTTCTGAAGTTCACTATCACCAGAGTATGCTGACATAATTACACCAACATCTTCAAATGACTTTAATCCTGTCGGATCAATGAAGCCGCAAAGGATCAACTGATGCTTCTGTGCAATTTTTTTAATCAGGTCGCTAATTGATTGATCCGGATTTGCAAATAATCCAACTACAACGATGCTCTTGTCTTTCAACTTTTCATCGAGTCCCGTGGTGTCACTTGCATTTTGAATAGAATAGTGTTCGAAACGAATGTATTTGGAGAGATAATTTGTAAAAATATTTTGAGAGGATGATCCAATGCTTACGGAAGCAAAGGACTTATCATCCAGGGTTCGCACCGGAACCAAATCTGTATCATTCTTAATAACGGTCACTGCGCTTTCTGCAATCTCCTGCCGTAAAAGCATAGCATCTGGTGTGTGAAGTCTACGGATGAGGTTATCTGTGTTGATCAATATCTTTTGAGCCAGACCGACATCGAATTTTTTTGCAAGCATTTTCCTTACAGCGCTATCGAGATGGCCGGCCAATCGTTTATCTTTTTTCAATGCTTTGGCGATCACGCTGACGGATGCATCGATCTCACCAGGCTCGGCCATGAGCACATCATTACCTGCAAGGAAATCTTGCAGAGCGGCATCACCTTTTTTAGGTTTTGATTTTTTCCTGAATGCATCGAGCAACGGCTTGGAAGTGATTGTTTTTTTCTTTCCCAAAAATTCGACTCGATTAGTGACATGGATGTCCAATATTTTAACCTGCCGATCTACTTCCTTGCTCATCTTTTTTGTAAGGCTGTCTGAGGCTGCTGCTACCACCAAGGGCTCGTAAAAATTCATTGTACTATCAAAAGTGCCAGACAGATCCCCATGGATTTCGATGCCGGTCATCACCGGCACTTTAGCTTTTGTCTGAATCCGGTTCATCAGGTTGGCGAACCGCATCGGTCCGCTTCGCTCAATCAGAAGTGTTCCGATTTCACTGGTTTTTGAATGTTCTATCAGAGATTTGATCTCGTCTTCTGACGGCTTCAGTGGTAATGTCGTAACTATCAACTGGCCTATTTTTTCCGCCGGTGTTAATGATTTGAAAACACTATCAACCCACTTTTCTTTCTTGTCGATCTGTGCAAGCGAATGAATTGCGATGAAGAAAAAAAAGAGGACTAAGACAGGTCGGGTTATCATGGACAGTTAAATAATAAAATTACATTTCGGACATTCACTCAAAGTTAGAGGTTAACTTCGGTTGCATGAAATTCTTTTTACTATTGGTCATTTCTTGTTTTACAGTGCTTTCATGCGCAAAACGGGTCACTGAAAGCAACTCCCTGATCACAGACTTAATGGGGCAGCACCCATCAAAATTTAGAAAAATCATACGTCATAAAGACTCTCTTGAAGTACAGATTATTTATACGCAGATCAACCGCGACTCACTAAACCGACCGGTGTTCAAGTCGTTTTACTTTCATGTTGATTCGACCAGGTATTTTTATCCAGCCAGTACTGTGAAATTGCCGTTGGTGTTGCTTGCCTTGGAGAAACTAAACCGGTTAAATATTGACGGACTCGATAAGTACACACCGATGTTTAGTGACAGCGTTTATTCCGGTCAGATTTCTGTGAAAAAAGATTCAACCTCAGAAAGCGGATTGCCTTCGGTTGCACACTACACAAAAAAGATATTGTTGGTAAGTGACAATGATGCATCGAACCGCCTCTACGAATTTATCGGTCAGAAAGAAGTAAATGCTTCTTTGAAAGATAAAGGTTATAACATACGAATCCTTCACCGACTGGAGCGAGGATTGCCGCCCGATCAGAATCGCCATACAGAGGCGGTAAGGTTTGTAAAAAATGAGGCTGTCATTTATAATCAACCGATGCTAGTAAATGAAGATTCCATTCGTCCACCGCGCCGGGTTTTCAGAGGCAAAGGATTTATGAAGGGAGAAAACACGATCGTAAATCAACCTTTTGAATTCACTTATAAAAATTCATATCCGCTTCAAGATCAGCAGCAGATTTTGAAAGCCATATTATTTCCGGAATCGATTCAACAGGAACGGAGGTTTAACCTGACAGATCAGGACAGGAAATTTGTTATGCAGTACATGTCACAGTGGCCAAGAGAGACAAAATACCCGGCCTATCAAAAGGACAAAAGCTACTATGATTCTTATTGCAAATTTTTAATCTACGGTGAAAAGAAAAAAAGAATCCCAGCTAACGTTCGTATTTTCAATAAAGTCGGTGATGCCTATGGTTACATGATTGACAACGCCTACACCGTGGACTTCGAGAATAATATTGAGTTCATGCTTTCTGCCGTGATCAACACGAACACGGATGGGATTTATAATGATGGCAAGTACGAATACCATCGGATCGGATACCCGTTCATGAGGAATCTCGGAAAGATGATCTACAAATACGAGCTCGGTCGCAAACGAATAAGAAAACCGGACCTGTCAGAATACCGAATGAACTATGATCGCTGAAGGCTTGCGCAATCCACATCTTTCAGCGAATTTTCAAGCTTCAAATTTTTGACTATGCAAAAAAGTAACGCGATCATCATCACTGCCGGCTATCTTGACACTGAACATGGAAAAACCGCACACGGACTCATTCGGGGTACTGAGCGCTTCAATATATTAGGGATCATTGATAACAAACATCCCGGAAAAGATGCCGGAGAAGTACTTGACGGACGCAGGAGAAACATCCCCGTGTTTGCATCGCTGAAAGATTTTCAGTCAAAGACAACAGAGAAAGCAAAATACTGCATCATAGGTGTAGCTACCAAAGGGGGAATACTGCCTCCCGAGTTTCAGGCGATGTTGCGCGAAGCGATTGAAAGCGGCTATAGCATTGTCAATGGCCTGCACGATTACGTTTCGGATCATGCGGATTTAGTGGCCTTGGCCAACCAGAAAGGCGTTGAAATTGTAGACGTACGTAAACCAAAGAAATTTAAGGACCTTCATTTCTGGTCTGGTGATATTGCGAAAGTTCGCTGTCCAAAAATTGCAGTGCTTGGCACTGATTGTGCTCTCGGTAAACGCACAACTACCCGTTTTTTAATGCAGGCGATGCAAGAGGCAGGCTACAAAGCAGAGATGATTTATACCGGTCAAACCGGATGGATGCAAGGAGCAAAGTACGGATTCATTTTCGACAGCACATTGAACGATTTTATTTCCGGTGAGATGGAACATGCGATTGTGCAGTGCTGGGAAGAAACAAAACCTGATATCATATTTATAGAAGGTCAATCAAGCCTACGTAACCCGAGTGGGCCTGCTGGCGCAGAGTGGATTGTGAGTGCAGCAGCAGATGCGGCCATACTTCAGCACAACCCGGCGAGAAAAAAATTCAAAGGACTAGAAAGCTACTCCGCCATCATTGCTGATGTGAAAGATGAAATTGATTTGATAAAAATATACGGTGCGCCCACGGTTGCCTTGACTGTGAATTCGGCAAAGATGAAGGAGCAAGAAGCCCGTACCTGGGCGGCTGAAAAGGAAAAAGCGCTGGGCATCCCCGTGATCCTTCCGCTGGAAGATGGTGTGGAAAAACTGGTGCCGATCTTCAAGAAGATGATCGAAGATCTCAAGAAAAAGAACTAAAAAATAACCTTCATCTATTATCACTCCTATGAAAATAAAATCCATTACCTCCTGGACCGCAGACCTTGGCAACACGAAGCCGTATACAATCGCTTTCAAAACTGTCGATGAAGTCAACAATGCGTTTATTGAGATTACCCTCGATAATGGGGTGACAGGAATAGGAGCCGGAAACCCGAGTGAGTACGTCACAGGTGAGAGCTTTGCGCAATGCAAAGAAGCGCTGAATGAAAAAGCAATTTCTTTTTTGATAGGGCGTGACATTCGCGAAATTCAACAACTCGCATTTGAGGTATGGCAGAAATTCCCCAAAAACCCAGCGGCTCGTGCGGCACTCGATATTGCTTTGTATGACGCGTTTACCAAATTTCTAAATATTCCCCTCGTAAAATACCTAGGGCAGAAAATTCAATCCCTCCCGACTTCAAATACCATCGGGATAAAGAATGTGGAAGACACATTGAAAGAAGCACAGGAATATGGTGAACGGGGATTTAAAGTACTGAAAGTAAAACTGGGGATTGATCTTAACGAAGATATTGAGCGGATGGTAAAACTCCGTGAAAAATTTGGAAAGAAATTCGTGATACGGATCGATGCGAACCAGGGCTACACACCAGAAAAGACTATTGAGTTCTACCAAAAGACGAAGCACCTGGATATTGAATTGATTGAACAACCACTTCCCGCCAAGGAAATTGAAGCTATGAAGAAGCTTCCCGATGAGATTCGGAAAATAATTGCGGCCGATGAATCTCTACTTACGCCCAAAAGCGCCCTGGAACTTGTGAAGCCACCGCGCGCGAGCGGTATCTTCAACATTAAACTTATGAAATGCGGAGGCATTAGCCAGGCACTTAAAATTGCAGACATTGGCGCACAGGAGGGAGTAGAACTTTTCTGGGGATGCAATGACGAAAGCATCGTAAGCATCACGGCAGCACTGCATGCTGCTTTCGCTTGTGCGAATACCAAATATATCGACCTTGATGGAAGCCTTGACCTTGCGAGAGATGTTGTAAGGGGTGGGTTTATCTTGAAGGATGGGATCATGTACTGCTCTGATAAACCAGGCTTGGGAGTCGAGCGGGTTTAGATACAACTCTGAATCTCCTTTGATGGCTATCTTCATAGTCATAGTTTTAATCCTCACGGGTAGATTGCCTCGTATTCACTTTCAAAATTCATAGCTTTACGCCATGTGTTTGATTTTTCTTTCTGTGAACGAGCATCCTAATTACAAGCTCATTGTAGCTGCTAACCGGGATGAATTCTATGCGCGCAAAACCACTGCTGCTGAATTCTGGAAAAACCATCCAGAGATTTTGGGAGGTTGTGACCTGGAGGCCGTGAAGCCGGATGGAACATGCGGTACGTGGATGGCTGTCAACAAAAACGGACGCATTGCGATGGTTACTAATTATCGTGATTTAAAAAATATTAAATCAAATGCTCCATCACGAGGCTACCTGGTGACGGACTTTTTGCTTTCACAGGAGCCGCCTGAAAGCTATTTGCGAAAGGTCGAGCCGAAAGCAAGTGAGTACAACGGATTTAATCTTATTGTGGGTAGTGTTGAGGGGTTATTCTATTTGTCGAATTACAAAAGTGGAGTCGACAGGATTGAACACGGATTGCATGGCTTGAGCAATGCTCTGCTGGACACTCCGTGGCCCAAGGTGAGTAAGGGAAAAGAGCAAATGAAAACGTTGTTTGCACAGCCTGAAATTGACGCGGAAAAAATATTGGAGGCGCTGCGCGATGAACATCAGGCACCCGACAGCCAGCTTCCGGATACGGGTGTTGGCCTGGAGCGAGAGCGCATGTTGTCTGCTATGTTTATCAAGTCACCTAACTACGGATCACGATGCTCCACAATAGTCACCATCAGTCAGCAGAATAAAATTGAATTCACAGAACGCGTCTATAACCTCCGAACCTTTGAGTTCACTCAACAGACTTTTAACTTTCAAATGGCGAAGTGAATTTTCATTCTAGAGCTGTAATAGTTTGGCGCAATGTCTTTAGCGTGATAGGCCTTTTTCTTATCTTTTGAAAAAGTTACAGCCCTATGGAAGCCCGCCCCGTTAAGGACTCACACACTACGATTACCGAGCTCATGATTCCCTCGTATGCCAATTTCGGGGGGAAAATCCATGGAGGAATATTGTTGTCGTTGATGGACAAGGTAGCATATGCCTGTGCAAGCAAACATGCAGCGACTTATTGTGTCACGGTTTCCGTAGATCGTGTTGAGTTTTTGCAACCAGTGGAAGTTGGGGAGTTGGTTTCCCTCAAAGCATCAGTAAACTACGTTGGACGTACTTCACTCATTGTAGGCATTCGCGTGGAGGCACAGAACGTGAAAACAGGAATCATCAAGCACACAAACTCTTGCTTCTTCACTATGGTAGCCAAGGACGAAAGCAATAAACCGACCGAGGTTCCACCTTTGATCCTCGAAAATAACGAAGATGTGAAGCGCTTTATCGAGGCGATGAGACTACGGGATATCAAACAGAAAGTTCGTGAAGAAATGAATGATGCGAAGTCAACGATGGATATATCAAATGCAACTGAACTATTGAAGAATGAACGCTGTATTTTAAAACTGAAATGATGAAAAAAGGAATTTTACTTGTGGCCTTCAGCGTTGTTGCAATCAACATCAGGGCGCAGAATTCTTCGAGAGAAGTAAAAAGCGATCTGGGCTTTAATACCAATATTGTTTTCAATGGCTTGGTAAACACGAGCGGAGGCTTGTATAATTTTGTTTATAAACGGCAAATCGCCACCGCTAAAGCACTACGGTTTGGCATTCAGTTTAATGCGAGCTTTAATTCACGTACAGGAACATCAACGACCTACACTATTCAGAACGCCCTGACCTGCAACCCCGGAATTGGAAAGGAGTGGCAGCATGTTCTTGGTAAGAAATGGATTTGGTATCATGGCTTGGACATCCGCGGAAATATTGCACTCAATTCACTCGATGGCTATACAAATGATATTCAAACCTCGCGTCAACAAATCAATTCGGTTGGCGCTTCGCTCATTCCGTTCGCGGGGGTTCGATTTATCATTACCGAGAGGCTATATGTTACTACAGAAGCCAACTTAAGTGTTAACTACTTTCATCAGACTAACAGGGTAGATGTGATAACCTCCGGTGTAACTACGGCTACGCAGAGCTACTCCAACAATAATGTTACGGCTAATTCTGCTTCAGCCGTAGGCGTCTTCGTTTTTTATCGATTTTAATCAGCCTCATGAAAAAGACTTTGGGCGTTATTCTCTTATTCATTTGTTGCCTCGCAGAGGGTCAGCAGACCGCTATACTTTCTCAACGTGACCAGGCTCGTGTGATTGATGAACTGACGGAGGATCGATTGCGCAATGTGTTGCCTGCATTAATGAGAAGGGAAGGAATTGATTTGTGGGTGATGATTTCTCGTGAAAATAATGAAGACCCCGTGTTGAGAACCATGCTGCCCGCCACCTGGCTTGCCGCAAGAAGAACCACCATGCTAATCGTCTTTGATCCGGGCGCTGGCCGGGACGTGGAATTTTTAGCAGTGGCCCGCTATGACGTTGGGAAAATTTTTAAGAAAGCCTGGGACCCGGCTGCCAATGTCGATCAGTGGGTGCAACTTGCCAGGCTGATCGATGAGCGTAATCCAAAAAAAATTGGAATTAATAAAGCGGATGCCTATGGTCATGCCGATGGACTTACAGCTAGTGACTTTGAAAAGTTTTTAGAAAAATTGCCGAAGCGGCTGCATTCACATGTGACCAGTGCGCAAAATCTGAGCGTGGCATGGCTTGAAACAAGATCTGAGAAAGAGATGACATTATATCCGCAAATTTGCCGGATCGCACATCAGATTATCGCTCAGGGTTTCTCTGAAAAAGTAATTCAGCCAGGAATAACAACGAGTGAAGATGTTGTGTGGTGGTATCGAGACAGAATTAAAAAACTCGGACTCGATACATGGTTTCATCCATCCGTTTCAATCCAACGCAATATTACCGAGGAAGCAATTGCTGGTCTCCCTCAACCGCTGGTCATTCAGCCTGGCGATTTATTGCACGTGGATTTTGGGATTACATACCTGCGATTGAATACCGACACACAACAGCACGCTTATGTTTTGAAACCAGGAGAAACAACAGTTCCTGACTATTTAACCAACGCGTTTAAGCGCGCCAATAAACTGCAGGATATTCTAGTCGGTAATTTTAAAGAAGGGAAAACCGGGAATCAGATTCTTGCGGATTCCCGGAAACAGGCAATTGATCAGGGGATCACTCCATCCATCTATACACACCCAATCGGGTTTCATGGGCATGCGAGTGGCACAACCATCGGAATGTGGGACATGCAGAGCGGAGTTCCTAAAACCGGAGATTACCCGATGCATTACAGAACGGCATATTCCATCGAACTCAACGCAACCGTCTATGTGATTGAATGGAAAAAAGAAGTACGTATCATGCTTGAAGAGGACGGCTATTTCGATGAGAATGGCTTCCGATTTATAGACGGAAGGCAAACCGAAATAATGACTATACCTCGTCAGAAATAGAATGCAAGTATGAATGCCATTCGCACCCTGCACACATACTATGCAGTGCTCGTCTTTACAATTCTCTTTATCGTGCTTTTTCCATTTTTGCTTGTTCCTATTTTATTCCCTTCGCTATTCCGACTGACAGGTATCATCAACCGATGGTGGGCAAAACTTCTTTTCATTTTCATTTTTATTCCTTTTCAAGTGGAAGAGAAAAAACGACTGGATAGGAAAAAGAACTACATCTTCTGCTCGAATCACTTTTCTTACCTGGATATACCAACGATGGGCCTGAATCCGGTAAACACCATTTTTGTTGGGAAGAGTGCCATGGAGAAGGTCCCGCTGTTCGGATTTATGTACCGGAGATTGCACATCACAGTTGATCGTGAAAGTCTTCGCAGTCGTGGAAATACGATGATCGCCTCAATGAAGGCCATCGATGAAGGGAAGAGCCTGGTCATCTATCCGGAGGGAGGGATGGCTACAAAGGCAGCGCCTCAAATGGTTCCTTTCAAAGACGGGGCTTTTCGCACAGCTATTGAAAAACAGATTCCCATTGTACCTGTAACGATCCCGCATAACTGGTTGATACTTCCTGATGCAATACCAATGCAATTGCATTGGGGAAAAGTGAAAATGCTACTCCATGAGCCCATTGAAACCACGGGTATGACCCTGGATGATGTTAGTCATCTCAAGGCAAAGACTTTTCAAATAATTGAATCCGAGCTGAAGAAACAAAACGGATAATCGTTCGTTCTGATTTAAATTTTATCTTCACGCCTAAATTTTTCCCTCATGCTGTCGCTACGATTCTGGAAGTATTGGTCAAAATCATATCAGGTTTTATTTTGGCTTTTGTCGGTTGGCTTGCTGATTACGCTACTCCTGTTTTGGAAGGGCTATTTTGCTTCTCCCGCCCCGGTTATTACTTACGAGAATTTTCAGCAGATTCAGTCGATTGAATCTACCTCGCATTCTTTTTCCGTGGGGCTTTTCAATATTTCCATTCCTGCCGACAGTTATTTGGTCTTTGAATACATCTTCGCAAGTCACCTGCAGCCTAATATTTTGGCAGCGTATTTTTTTCTGGCGACACTGATTATTGGTTTCGTATTCTTCATCAGTATTACGACTGTGCTAAGCCGTTTCAGGTTTTTAATATCCATGGGAATTACAATTCTGTTTTTGGCGAGCCTTCAAATCGATGGTCTTCAGGTCTTCGGCCTGCCGGATAAACTAATGACAATTCTGTGTATCCTGATTTTTGGAGGCACAGCCTTTTATTTACATGCCTTTAGGTCGTATATATCGTTCAGCCAGCGTCTGATTATTTTCTCACTATTGACTTTAGTGACGGGCGTTATTTGCTGCTTCTTCTCCAAAGTAACAGCTCCCCTGCTTTTTATCGCGTCCAATGGCTTTCTCGCGGGCATTGCCCTTACTGTGATTTTTATTCTTATGGTGTCGCATGAAATAGTTGCGGTATTTGTTTCGATCATCACGAAGAGTGTAAAATCCGGGAAGAGCCTGCGGCATTTTCTGGTTTTAACATCAGTCTATCTTTTCAACCTGTTCCTGATGTTCGCCTCCAAGATGGGAATCATCGAATGGAGTTTTTTTTCTGTAAGCCCTTTTTTCCTTTTGACGATTTCAGCAGTACTTGGTGTCTGGGGCTTTCGCAACCGCGAAGCCATTCATGAGAATATTTTAAACGAAGAGCCACTCCGCATTTACTTTTTTGTTTCTGTTGCACTTATCGCGATGGGAGCATTGACGTATTTCGCATCTTCTTCCAGTGATATGATGATGGATGCGCTCGAAGATCTGATTGTAGCCGCGCACTTTGGTGGCGGATTGATTTTCGTACTGTACGTGGTAGCCAATTTTGCACCCATGCTCGTCCAAAACCTTCCGGTACATAAGGTGCTATACAAACCGGAAACAATGCCGTATTTCACATTCAGGCTCATGGCTGTGATCGCCACATTTGCAGCTATTTCGTGGGCTACTTCGTGGAAAACTTACCTCAACCAAATGGCTGGCACTTTCTATTTGGTGAAAGGCGATATCAGTCTCGCTGGTAAGGATGACGCACTGGCTGAATCTTATTACCAGAGGTCGCTTCTGTTCAGAAATCAAAACCAGCATGCGCACTACGGCTTGGCTACGATCCACGCGAGGAGATCAGACTCCTCCAAAGAACGTCAGGAGTATGAGAAGGCGATCGAGTGGACACCGAGCCCGGCACTTTACCTGAATCTCGCCGGAATATTTTCCCGTCAGGGAGATTTACTGGAAGCAGCACTCACATTGGATGAAGGAAAGAAAAAATTTCCATCAAGTGGTGAATTGCAAAATGCAGCAGGACTTTCTTTCCTAAGATTAAAACAAAAGGACTCTGCGTTTTATTTTTTAATGAGAGCAGCAGAATCAGGAGGAGCATCGAAGGCTGCGTTAACAAACATGGCGGCAGCTTCAGCTCAATTTAATGCTGTTGATACTTCCTTTTCAACTTTCTCATGGGAGAGTGGTCAAACGGTGAATGAACTGGCTCAAGCCAATTTATCAGGACAAAAAATAATGGCTATTGATCTCTACCCGAACGACACTTCGTTGAACGTGTATACTTCGATGAATCTGTGCAACTACCTGCTGAATCAGAGAGCTAATGCCGACACAATATTGGCGAGGAAAGCGCTGGCATTATCACGCAAAGAAGTCAACGAACCCTTTTCGGAGCAATTGATGATCGCTTCAGCTCATGCCATGTATGCCCGTGGGCTTGTTAGTGAAGCATTGAAGACGGTTCGCGAAATTGCGTTCTCCGGCAACTCCGATTATTTTTCATTGATTGGGTTGTGGTTGCTCGAGCAAGACAACGCTGCTGTGGCCTCCAGCTATTTAAAAGCAGTAGCAGAAAAATCACAACCTCGTGCCCTTTATTACCAGGCGATCGCAGAGACCGAAGCAGACAGCCTTGCTAAGGCAACGATAAGTTGGGATAGCCTGGCCAAGTCGAGGGATAAAAACATAGCAGCCTTTGCAGGAAAAATGAAGAAGGTTTTGTCTGCAAAACCAGGGCAGACAAATGCGCTTTCAAATGATGAAAAATACTTGTACTGCCGTTATAAAATTCAATTGAACGATAGAACATCATTTTTGAAGGTCGCAGATGAGATCGGAGATGAGCACCTCCGGGTACAAGCGATCATCGACCGGTGTAAAAAATGGATGACGATCGATGAAGTTAATGAAGCTAAAAACTTGCTGAGTTTGGTTGATAAAGTTTATACCAAAAATCTGAACGATCAAATTGTCAATTTAAAAATGAGGTTGGCAGTAGAGGATGAAAATTGGCAATTCATTCAAAGGACTCTTACTTCTGCCGAGCTGCCTTTCAACTTAAGAATTTATTATGAAGCGATATTAGCGGTGCAGAGTGGGGATCAGGCTGCAGCGCAACAGAAATTTGGATACCTGGCTCAGGCCAACTATCAGTTCGAAGACGGGCTGATTGCCGCTATTCGTTATTTTTCTGCTGGTTCATTTGATCAGCTTAAGAATTTTTCAACACTCGTGGAGGGACTTTCGGCAAAACCGAATTCAGTAAAATACCTGAAACAACATGTACTCATGGCAACTACTCTTGGTTTTGAAAACGAAGCACAAAATTCATTGAATAGACTAAGGAAATTGATGCCAGAGGCTTCTTTCAAAAAATTCGTGACAGCTAACTCTGATTTCATAGGAGTAAGACAATGAAGTGCCAGCCAGCTCTTTCTATTTTACATCCAGCCAAGTTTAGTACTAAACTGTTCTTGCTACACCCAAAATATTCGACATCTTTGCGATTCATTTTGAATCACTAATTCATTTATACAATGGAACTGAAATTTGTCCCTCTCAATCATGTACATGAAAAACTAGGCGCGAAAATGGTGCCGTTTGCCGGCTACAACATGCCAGTCCGCTACTCTTCGGATATTGAAGAGCACATGACTGTACGCAATGGCGTTGGCGTTTTTGACGTATCGCACATGGGGGAATTTAAAATCGAAGGGCCTAACGCCCTGGATTTAATTCAGCGAGTCACGAGCAATGATGCCTCAAAGCTCGTTGACGGACAGGCACAGTACTCCTGTCTTCCCAATGAAACAGGTGGGATTGTGGACGACCTGCTCGTATATAAAATCAAGGACAACGATTACCTGCTGGTGGTGAACGCCTCCAATATCGAAAAAGATTGGAATTGGATTTCAAAATTCAACTCCAAGGGAGCTGTCATGAAGAATATTTCCGATGACATCTGCTTGTTTGCAGTTCAAGGGCCCAAAGCAGTTTCTGTTTTGCAAAAATTGACCAAGACTGATTTGTCTTCGATTAAGTACTATAGTTTTGCCATTGGTGAATTTGCCGGTGAAAAGGACGTGATCATGAGTAATACAGGCTACACCGGAGCAGGTGGCTTTGAAATCTATGTCAATAAGAATTCAGCTGAGAAAGTGTGGAATGCCATTTTTGAAGCAGGGAAGAATGAGAATATTAAACCCATCGGATTGGGTGCACGCGACACACTTCGGTTGGAAATGGGTTTCTGCCTGTATGGCAACGATATTGACGATACTACTTCACCTATTGAGGGCGGACTGGCATGGATAACTAAATTCACAAAAGAGTTTACCAACAGCAGCGCGATTAAGAAACTGAAGGAGGAAGGAGCGAAGAAGAAATTGGTCGGCTTTAAAATGGTTGACAAAGGAATTCCACGCCACGATTATCAGATCAAGGACAGCCAGGGAAATACCATCGGTAAAGTTACCTCAGGCACAATGTCACCGGTGCTTGGCATCGGGATCGGGCTTGGTTATGTCACGACTTCACATGCTGCCGTTGACTCAGAAATCTTCATTGATGTAAGGGGAAAAGGACTGAAAGCCAAAGTAAGTAAGCTCCCGTTAATCAATTGATTCGGAAGCGGTGGTCATGCGCATCACCTCTTCAAACGAATTATTTCATCACCGGATCATTTTATGAAAACTATTGACGTCTGTCTGAGTCCTGAATTGATGCACCTCTATGATGTGCGTGACAAGACCGTAGTTGTTGTGGATATCTTGCGCGCGACATCGTGCATGGTCACGGCTTTCGCTCATGGCGTAGAGAGTATCACACCCGTAGCCAACCTGGATGAATGCCGGAGTATGAAAACTAAGGGGTATGTTATCTCGGGTGAACGGGATGGAAAAAAGGTAGATGGATTTGACAAAGGCAATTCTCCTTTCGAATACATGGGCGATCAGGTAAGAGGATTGAAAGTTGCTTTCACTACTACGAATGGTACACAGGCAATTGAGAAGGCAAAAGAAGCGAAGGAAGTCATCATCGGATCTTTTCTGAATCTGAATACAGTTGCCAAGTACCTTCTGCTTGGAGAAAATAATGCACTTATTGTTTGTGCAGGATGGAAGGGACGCGTCAACCTGGAGGACACGCTTTTTGCCGGGGCAGTGGTGGAAAGACTCAGAGATTATCTTGGCCCCGATTGTGATGCACCACTGGCAGCGCAGCAACTTTACAACCTGGCAAAAAATGATATGGTCAATTTTCTCAACGCTTCATCCCACGTCAGGCGGTTGAATAAACTCAACATTCATGATGATATTAAGTTTTGTGTCACACCAGACCAATACAACATCCTACCGAGATTGAAGAATGGTGTGTTAAAAGTTTAGCCTTTTAGCTTTGGGTTTTCACGGTGACGATCTTTGTCTCGGTTCGTTTTCTTTTCAAAATTCTTTTGAAGGGCTTGTGTGAGGTCGACACCTGTTTGATTGGCAAGGCAAATTAAAACCCAGAGTACATCAGCCATTTCATCTCCTAAATCTCTATTCTTGTCGGAATCTTTTTCTGATTGCTCGCCATACCTTCTCGCGATTATTCTCGCAAGCTCACCAACCTCTTCAGAGAGAAGCGCCATATTGGTCAATTCATTAAAATAACGTACGCCATGTGTCTTTATCCACGAGTCGACTTGTTGTTGAGCCTGGTTGATAGTTATTTCCATGTAATCAATTTTCCAATTGTTTGAAATCAATATTTGTTTTGTGCCTGAGCGCAAATAGCAGTGAGGGCCACAAAGAGGTCAGTCGCATGATCTTCATTTGGATTGCCGGTCGAAGATACCATTTTTGGCGCTGACGAAGTTTAATGAAAAGATCATAAGCCAACCTTTCCTTTTTCATTCCGGTTTTATTAGTTTTAAGTAACAGAAGGAATGACGCGAAGAAACGTTTCCATACTTGCAAGTTTTTTAAACATTGTGAGGGACGTGTCTTCGCGATTTTTTTTAACCTACCTCTAATCGAATGGCGAAAAATCCCAAAGCAAAGGACAAGAAGATTTTTGTCCTTGACACCTCGGTAATCATTTACGAACACAACAGCATCCTCAACTTTGACGAACACGACATCGGAATCCCGATCACAGTGCTTGAAGAACTCGACAACTTCAAAAAGGGTAACGACACTAAAAACTTTGAAGCACGCGAGTTCATCCGTCTCATCGACAAATTGGCCAAGGACCAGATGCTACATCAATGGAATCCGATCAATGGCAAAGGGAAAGGAAACTTCAAGGTGGTCATGGATACGGGTGGCACGGAGCAGATGGATGCCAACAAAGTTTTCAACGAAGACAAAGCTGATCACCGGATTTTAAATGCTGCCTTATTATTACAGAAAGAGGAGAGGGGTAGAAAAGTGATATTGGTAAGTAAGGACGTGAACCTGCGTCTAAAGGCAAAAGCCTTGGGGCTCCAGGCAGAAGATTACACAACCGGCAAGATTCAAAACATCAGTTCACTATACACAGGCAGAACAGTGATCGATAGTGCCCCTTCTGATGTTATTGATTTGATCTATGAAAAAGGCTACTGCCCTCCCGATGAAATACTGGGCAAAGTCAAGCCGATGAAGAACCATTACTACATCCTGAAGAACGGGAAGAAATCTGTGCTGGCATTCTTCAATTCCGCCAATGGAATGGTAGAGCAAGTGGAGAAGCGAAATGCGTACGGCATCAAACCCCGAAATGCAGAGCAGGCATTTGCCATTCATGCCGTACTGAAACCAGAGATTAAGCTGGTATCGATGCAGGGAGTTGCAGGAACTGGGAAAACGTTGATTGCCCTGGCGGCAGCGCTCGAACAGAAGCGCGAGTACAAACAGATTTACCTGGCACGTCCAATTGTTCCTCTAAGCAATAAAGACATTGGCTACCTGCCTGGCGACATTAAGTCAAAACTCAACCCGTACATGGAGCCGCTGTGGGACAACCTGAAGTTTATTCAAAACCAATACAGCGAAAGTGATAAGGAATATTCGAAGATCACCGAGATGGTGCAGAATGAAAAATTGGTGATTACTCCGTTGGCCTACATCCGGGGCAGAAGTTTGTCCAACATTTGCTTCATCGTTGACGAAGCGCAGAACCTGACACCCCACGAGGTAAAAACGATCATCACGCGTGCCGGTGAAAACACTAAAATCATCTTCACTGGTGATATACACCAGATTGACACGCCTTACCTCGACTCGCAAAGTAATGGCTTATCCTACCTGATTGACAGGTTGCAGAACAATGAACTGTATGCTCACGTTACCCTCGAAAAAGGGGAGCGGAGCGAGCTTGCTAACCTGGCTAACGAGCTGTTATAGGGTTGCATTTCACGATAACCTAAGGACGCAAGATTTCCTTTAAAAGTGGAAACTGAGGCCGTAAAGCGCTGAAATAGAGGCTAATGTTTAAAAGCAGAAAGAAAAGGCCTGTAAGGTTTTGGCCTGCAAAACGTTGTTTTTAGGCGAGTATGGATATGTAGAGCCAGACCTTAGCTACCACAATCATGTGGTATTTTCTCTAAACCATTCACATCCACTTACTTTGCCGTATCAATTCCAAAAAAGAAAAGTCTATGTGGTTTAAATGGGGTTTTAAGTACTTCACTGTCACCAGGCAACTGGAATATTTGCGTGAGCATGGAATTATGCTGGGATCACGTGTACGCAATGACCGTAAAGTTTTTCTTTACATGGTGAAGAACTTGTTTGTGGAGGTGGTATACCAGAACGACAGTATTGAAAGAGAGGCGGAGAACGTCTACATTTTCAATAACCTGAGTCACCTTAACCAGTATTTGGAAAAGGAATTCAGAACGACTTTCTAAAGATTATTTCCCGAGAGCTTTGAGCATCGTGTCGCCAATGAGTGCTGGCGATTCTACTACGTGAATACCGCATTCGCGCATTACTTTCATTTTTGCAGCTGCCGTATCTTCGGCACCACCAATGATCGCACCTGCGTGCCCCATTCTCCTTCCGGGAGGAGCGGTCTGACCAGCAATAAAGCCGACTACAGGTTTTTTATTTCCATTCTCTTTGATCCAGCGAGCTGCAACCGGCTCGTAGCTTCCGCCAATTTCACCTATCATCACAATGCCTTCTGTTTCCGGATCATTCATTAAAAGTTCAATGGCATCTTTTGTCGGAGTGCCGATGATCGGGTCACCACCGATTCCGATAGCTGTCGTAATCCCGAGACCTGCCTTCACGATCTGATCAGCAGCTTCATATGTCAGCGTTCCTGATTTTGAAACAATTCCAATTTTCCCTTTTTTAAACACGAAGCCAGGCATGATCCCCACTTTTGCTTCACCTGGAGTGATTACTCCCGGGCAATTGGGGCCGATCAGCGTTGCTTTCTTATCCTTAACGTATTGCTTGGCGATCATCATATCTTTCACTGGAATGCCTTCCGTGATAGCAACAATCACCTTAATGCCTGCATCGGCTGCTTCCATGATGCCATCAGCGGCAAATGCCGGAGGAACAAAAATAATGGAGACATCGGCTCCTGTTTTCTCCACCGCTTCTTTGACCGTATTGAACACCGGGCGGCCCAGGTGAATCTGGCCACCTTTGCCGGGGGTGACGCCACCCACCACATTGGTGCCATATTCAATCATCTGACCTGCATGGAAGGAGCCTTCCGTACCGGTGAAACCCTGAACAATAACGCGTGAATTTTTATTGACCAATACGCTCATAAAAAAAGGTTAAGAGCAACAAAATTAGAATAATTCCGTGCGGCAGCAAGATGCCCATAAAATAAAAGGCCACCTCGCAGGTGGCCTCGCATAAAATTTATAATCCGACTATTTTGCTGCCTTCAGCTTGTTCCTTAAAAGAAACTCCTCGTACGCCTCTTTGTAGGTCGGGTTTTCAGGATCCATTTTAATGGCTTGTTCGTAGCATGAGATGGCATCAATGAAGAGCCTGTTTTCTTCAAAGAGTCCAGCCAGCAGATACTTATTGAAAGCTGTTTCTTCTTTCAAGTCGGCATCTTCCAGTTGCTTCTTTACTACCTCATAGCGATTTGCTGAGCTTGGTAATCTTTTTATGGTGTATTGCTCCGACTTGCTCTTGTTATCAGCCTTTGATTTTACTTCTACTAAAATATTATTCTCGTTGGCCAACTCAGAGCTGTTCATGTCAAATTGAACCGATGTTTCCGGAGTCTCTGTTTTCCAGAGTATGTCACCAAATTGATTCATCAATGAAATAACATAGGGTGCTCCTCCTTTTGCAGATTCCCAGTTGATCGTCACCATAGGATTGAAAACATCACCAAACTGACTTTCCGGAAGAAATACCTTGATGTTTTCCAGACCGCGGTGAACGGCCCCCGTTGCACTCAACCTGTTTTTCTTTGCTTCAGCTGAATTGCTACTCAGGATAAAGTCGGTGTACTTGTTCAGAACACTTGATCCCTTGCCTACTTTGTCTGCCAGTTCCGCTACTTTATAAGTTTTGGCTTCTTTCACTTCCAGTGGACGGCCGGTTTTATGAACCAGACCTACGGATGAGTTTTCAGAGATTTTTAATACATCGCCAATTTTAAGTTGAGCACCTGTTTTTAATGGCTGCCAGGTATCCCCTGATTTTACCTCGTTTGTGCCTTTGTTCGCCAGCACGCGGAAGGCGTACTCATCCTGCGCGCCACACATAAAAGAGACCACCAAAAAGCCAATTAACATCAAAATTCTACCGTTTTTCATCGTTTTTTTGTGATTTACAATACAATATTAATAAAAATCATGCCACTGGGCTGATTTACTATAGCGTTTATACCTGTGCTTTCTTTTTGGTAAGTCGAGATTCTATGATGTTCTGTAATGGCTTTAAAATGTCGTAACAGGGCCCTACCAGGGCCATTACGGCCAGAGCTATACCCAAGTCGAGTTTGACAGTATAGCTGGCGAAACAATAAACCACTAAACCTGAAATGAGTAGAATCTGAACAACCTGGATGAGAACTGATAATGCATCATACCAAATAGGCAGCTTTTCATCCACCACAATAAACAACGCGACTGTGAGCATCCCGAGGATGATGGCTATCGCGTATTTCGACCACTCCGCCAGTTCGCCAACATAGTCTTCATTCAGAATCATTGCAACAATGTTGGCGTGTACTACTACCCCGAACATATCGGGGTTCGCTCTGCCGGCTACTTTCTTATTTAATGGAGTGAAATATTTATCCTCCCACGCGGGATCTCCAAATTGATTACCCAGGAATCCAACTAATACGATTTTATCCTTAAAAAGCTCAGGTGCAAAATCTTCTCTCATGACCTGATCCATATCAACGGCATAAAACATAAGCCGGAAATTTGTTGTGCCGATATCTTTTCCTTGCAACGCCTTAAGCCTTACATCAGTTAACTCTACATTCCCGCGGTAGTTTACAAGCTCTTCCTCGTTTCCACGTGCAAAAAGTTTGGCCGTTTTCGTTGAGTCGTATTTACGCGCCAACTCGACTGCAAATGCGTTTTCATACTTGTCACCAATCTTCCATCTCGGAATGAATGAACGGCATTGTTTTACATCTTCCTGATAACTGGCATTAGTGACAAGGTTTGCAAATGCGTGAGATGAATATTGGTCAAACATGGGATCGGAGTATTCAAGTGAATCATAAACATCAATTGAATCTCTTTTAGCTGTTGCACTTTTTTGAAGAAGCTTTGAGACTAACACTACGTTTCCTGCTTCCTTGATTGCATCTGAGAGAAGTAAATTGGACAACGTGTCCAGCAGCTGAGGGCAATTGATTGTATCGCGCAACCCACCTTCACAATTAAAGTAACTATCGATTCCGATTACTCGGGGCTTATACTTGCTGATGATTGAAATTTGCTGAGCTATTTCAGCTCGTCCAATGTGTCCGAAGTTAACCAGCACAATGCGTTCATCTACCGATGGTTGGGGGCGGAGGTTTGAAAATGCGTAGTCGGTAAGCTCAAAATCACTCAGCGCCTGTGAAACTGGATCGAAAGCGCTAAACAATTTGAAGTCTGTGATTTTACTCACTACCCACATCATTACGAAGACAAACGCAATGACATAGAAGCACCTAAACCAAAATTGGAACATAGTTCATGGGGGTTATCCAGTAAATTTAGAAATTTACATTTAATCAATTAACCTCAGTTGAGAAAAACAACCCCATCGATAAACGAATACGCTTCACAAATTAGCCGCGGAGACCTGGTGACCTTGGGTAGAGCAATTACCTTGGCGGAGAGCAAGAAACCAACGGACCAAAAATTTGCCGCATCGCTATTGGAGAAAATATCTCCACGCACTGGCAAGTCATTGCGAATTGGAATCACTGGAGCACCAGGCGTAGGAAAAAGCACATTCATAGAAGCGTTTGGGAAATACATTACTTCGCTTGGCAAAAAAGTGGCCGTCCTTGCCATTGACCCGAGCAGTGCAAAAACCAGAGGAAGCATTCTGGGCGATCGTACAAGGATGGAAGAATTGTCCAGGGACCCAATGGCATTTATTCGGCCAACTTCCAGTGGAAATTCCCAGGGCGGAGTAGCCGATAAAACGCGTGAGACCATTTTGCTTTGCGAAGCAGCAGGATTTGAAGTGATCATTGTTGAAACCGTTGGCGTTGGGCAATCTGAAACAGCTGTCCGGAACATGGTTGATTTCTTCCTGTTGTTACAATTGGCTGGAGCAGGTGATGAACTTCAAGGTATCAAAAAAGGAATAATGGAAATGGCGGATGCCATTGTGATCACCAAAGCGGATGGTGAGAACGAGAAGAAGGCCAGGCAGGCCCAAACGGAATTTCAACATGCTTTGCATTTATTTCAACCTGCTGAATCGGGATGGACACCGAAAGTAATCACCACTTCAGCCGTTCAGAAAAAAGGTATTGAAGAGGTTTGGAGGATGATAGCGTCGTTCCAATCTCAGACCATGTCAAGCTCGTTCTTTCACCAAAATCGCGAGCAGCAAAAACTCGTCTGGTTTCATGAGAGCATTCAGGCATTGCTTCGTGATAGAATATTTCAGTCGAAAAAAACTTCTGCAAAAATCGAAGCTCTCGAAAAAAAAATCAGCAGTGGAAAAGTAATCCCTTCCACTGCTGCAATTGAAATCGTGAAAACTTATTTCAAGTAGCCTTGTCCTTTTCCGGTGGCAAAGGTTTTTTGAATCCGTAAGGGCAGTGCCGGCAGCCGCTCTTGCAACAATGACCGCGTTTCAGGTGATACTTTTGAGTAAAGACCATCAACCCATTTTCGAAATAATAGTCTTCACCTTCCTTCAATTCAATTTCTTTGCTCACAATTATTTGTTGCCTGACAATTCTGTATAATTCATATCACAGTCTCCAATAGGCATGCCCGGAGGAGGTGGCAGCGGATTCTCTACTTTAAAATCATCCGGGCTATCCAGCAATTTGGAAATCTGTTTAATGACGTAATTGTAATGCGCTTTCCATTCTTCATCTGTGGTGACTTTCGCCTGCAATGCATTTTTAAGCTGATCGAGTTTCAGAAAGGCAATTGCTTTGGCTTCAGCGCTTGCACCTTTATTTACTGCCAGTTTTGCGAGATTGGAATAAAGAACAAAATTGGTCGTCATCTGAATAGCGCCTTCCATTCCCGTTCTCACAGGAGCTTTAAAGATTGAATTGATCAACTTATCAATTACTGCTTCAAGACTTGGTAGTTTTGGATTCCTTGCGTGATGTTCAATCAAACGGTTGGCGCGTGAGGAGTGTAAAATCAAACTGAACGTCATATCAGCAGCAGTCTCCGCAGCAGACAAAGGATCAAATGTGAGATCTGTTTTTACTTTCACCAATTCGCGATGACGGGAATAGCCAATTGCCCGCGGAGGAATAATCTTCAAAAGACTCTCGGGTAATACCAGAAATGACGGGTCTACTGTCTTTAAAAGAGCATCAAGTGCTTTTGCTTCCTGTTCGGGTGTAAGCAACTCTGCTACAGGTTGGCCATCGCCTCGTAAAGCATAACGATAATTCAATCCTCCGATGGTTTTCACGGCTGCTTCCATCTGATAGCGATGGAAGAAATATATTGGCACCAACACTTCCTCAAGTGTAGCCATCGGAGCTCCGGGTTTGATATTTTTCTCTCCAAAATTCTTTAATGCAACATTCCTGATTTCGATGACACGATTCAGTTCATCGACAGGATCGTTTCCATTGTCCCACAAGTGTGCATAAGGGTGCGCACCACCGAGAGGTCTCGCATCCTGGTCAGATAAGAAAGTCAGACCAGCTTTGAGTGAATTCTGAATGATGTCATTGAGGGCCTTGTCTTCATTAGTCCCGGAAGGGAAGTCCTGGTAGCCGTAAGCAATAGCGACTTTGTCGAACGCAGCTATCTTGGTATCATATGCTTCACTTAAATCGATTTTACCATTGACGAGCTTAACTACGGGGTGAGGGTAGTCCATTACCGAAGCAAGATTTTCTGCACTCGAAGAATAAGCATGAGCCAAGCCCAAAGTATGACCTACCTCATGTGCTGCCAACTGCCGCAAACGTGCTAGCGCCATTTTTTCCATTTCAGGCGAAACAGGTTTGCCTTCTTCGTAGGGTGCGAGTAATCCTTCTGCGATAAGAAAATCCTGGCGTACCCGAAGAGAGCCAAGCGTTACATGTCCTTTAATAATTTCTCCCGTCCGCGGATCGGTGATTCCTCCGCCATATGACCAGCCACGCGTGGCGCGATGAACCCAGTTAATAACGTTGTAACGAACGTCCATCGGGTCTGCATCTGCCGGAAGCACTTCTACCTGGAAAGCATTTTTATACCCTGCAGCTTCAAAGGCCTGGTTCCACCAACGAGCGCCATCCATTAATGCGGATCGAATTGGTTCGGGTGCTCCGGGGTCCATATAATAAATGATAGGTTTAACTGCCTCGCTCACCGTTGCACCAGGATCTTTTTTCTGCAAGCGATGACGTGTGATCAAACGCTTCTCCAAAGATTCACTGATTGGAGTGGCGTAATCGTAATAAGCGGTATTGAAATAGCCGGCACGTGGATCAAATTTACGCGGCTTGAAATTGTTGTCGGGAAGCTGAATGAAAGAGAAGTGTTCACGAATAGTCACACTCGATGCGGTTGGCGTAACACTCCGAATGTATTCACCCGAAGGCTGACCGTTAAAAGTGAGTGTTACTTCAAATTCTGTGTTCTGAGGAAAATTCCTGGTGCGATCCAGGTAAAAAGCAGAACGGGATTTATCCAACGAATAACTCCCTTGTTGAGAAGAACGCAACGTACCGATGACATCATGCGCATCCTGAATTAAAAAATCAGTGGCGTCTACCAGGACTTTGCCTTGGTCCTCGGCTACAACCGTAAAACCCCAGAGGACGGATTGAGCAAATGACTCCGTAACGGCTTTCCGTTCAGCCTCGTTGTTACTGATGGCACGGTAGAAATAATTTGGTTCGGTTAACAGCACCTTCGGGCCTCTGCGTTCAAATTTCACAATTCGCTCACGGTTGAGTTGGTTACGGTCAAGACCGATATCATTAGAGCCAACGCCTGCAGTCAATGACGGCACATACAGGAACTCGGTGTCGAATTTGTCAATGATCAGGTGGATTTTATCCTGCTTGCTGTCGTAGTAAAAATCAAAATAGCCGGTGTATTTTTTCATGCCGGCCACTTTTGCTTCAATAGGGGAAACCGGTGCAGGCTGAGAAGTTTCTTCTTTTTTCTTTTGGGCCGACAGGTTAGTCAGCAGGCAGGCAACAAACACGATCGGGAGGAGGCGTTTCATAAATTTTCTTTTATGTGAATTTATTTCGTCACCACTCCTTTTGAAAAGAAAATGGTGACGAAAGGTAATTATGAACCAGCCTCCTTCCGAATCGGTTTCGGAATTCTTTTTGGGCTTATCTGAAAATAAACTGTCCGGGAGATATTCCTGTATCAAACGAGGTTTTTAAAGAAGCATCACTTCCATAAACGTAGGCTTTTCCCTGAGCAGAAAAATTCAAGGCATCGCCCAAGTACACATCACCAGTTCTTGGGTCTACACCTAATGCATATGAGGCTACAACATTGGCATTGGTAACCCATGAAGAAGCCGGGGCAGTAGTAGCATCTGTTCCAACCTTATAAATCGACTTGCCTGAGTAGTAGTACAAGCTCTTTTTGTCGGGTGAGATTCCCAAATCAATACCTGGATTGAGCCCGAGCTGAATGGTTTGTTCGATGACAAACGTGGAAGGATTGATCCTGTAAAGTTTTCCATCATTTCCGTGATAACTGCCGCTTGTGATAACCCAAAGTTTACCGTTTGAATCGAGAACCATTCCGCCAGGTCCGGGTGAAAGCGTGATTTTTTGAATTGACTCGTTGGTCGAAGGATTAATTACATTCACTGTGCTTGAACCTCCGAAGTTGTAATTTGATGCGAAAAGATATTGGCCATTGTACAAAAGATTTTCTGTCCCTTCATCTGTATCGATTTTTTTAACGAAAGCCAGAGTCTTAGTGTCAAAAACGAGAATGTAAGAGTCAATTAAGGAGAAGGTAGAATTATAGGCTCCCCACACACTTACGTATGCTTTTCCATTGATTACTTGTAAGTACCTCGGCTTGTCGAGTTGCGTGTCTGTGATTGTGGACTTGCGTGTAAATGTATTGTCGTCCACCACTTCGATTTTATTGCTGCCATTTAACACCAGGTATCCAGCGTCTCCATCGATTGTGATCGATTGAAGTACATCACCTGCAAAAGTTCCATTTACAGCATTAAAAATCGCTTGTTGAATGGTACCGTTTGAGTTGTAGTAAGTCACATCTCCGTTAGCTGAACCGAAGCCGCCTTCATTGGCAACCAGAACACCGGATTGATATTTTCCTTTGATCACATCTTTCTGCTGACAACCGGCCAGGAACAGTACGGTAAACGCTAAAGCCAATACACTCTTCATTGATTTTGAATTCATAGTTTTTGTTTTGATTGTAATTGATAGTTGAGTTGAATGTTGTAGTTACGGCCGGGCATAGCGCGACCGGAATAAAGCTGATAGTCCAGGTTTAGAATATTTTTTACCGTGAATCGAAGGTCAATCCGATGCCGATTGATTAGCCAATACTTTCCAATGGAAGAATTGAGCAGAAGAAACGCGGGCAGTGCATACGTTTCAGAGTTGCCAGCCTCCGTATATCGTTTGCCGCTGTATTGTGCAGAAACATCGGCAGCATAACTTTTCAAATTGATTTGTAAGAATCCTGAACCAGTATGCACGGGTGTGTATAACAATTGCTTGTTGATGACGTATTGTTGTGAGGGTGGTGCTTGTGTGGTGACCGACTTGGTGAATTGATAGGAGATCGTTGGAATGATTGTCACTTCTCCAAAACGAATCCGAGAGTTCAAGCGGAGGTCAAATCCTTCAGCAAGTACTTGCTGTACATTTTGCGGGCGAAAAGCTCCGTTAGCTCCTGGCACCCATTGAATCCATTCATCGACACTTTGTGCAAACCACGCGTTTGAAAATTCCAGGCGTTTCAATTGAAGGCTCCAGCCTGCTTCTGCTGAATGGCTGGTTTCAGGAAGCAAATTCGGATCTCCGGCATTCTGCCAGTAACGATCGTTGAATGTAGGCACGCGATAATTTTTAGAGACATTCGCATTCAGTTTCAGAACGAGACTCTCTTTTTTTATTACCCGGTAATCAGAGCCGATGTAAATCAAAAATGGTGCGCTGAATCCAGTGACGACAGGTTGTCTCAAATTCAACGCCACCGAAATTCGGTCAGATAGTTGCTTCTCAAAAGAAGCCATAAAGTCGAAGCGGTTTTCCTGTGGATGACCGCCCTGATACTCCCGGATTTTTCCAATAATGTGATTCCAGTCGGCACCGACTTGTACTCCGATTTTTTTTAAGATAAAACTGTGACGAACAGAAGAAGTCCACCGTTCAATTTCACTTCGATCTCCGTCATAAACGATGACGTCATTGACATAGCCACTGGTAGCGGTGAACAATCCATATGAACCATTTGACTTGTAAGTGAGACTGACTCGATGGTTTCGATCCTGCTGATTGTCTTGTGAATTGAGCTGACCAATAGTGGGCTGAACATCGCGGTCACTGTCGTGATACCAATAGTGGAGACTGATTGCTTTGCCTGAGGTCAGCCGATATTCAACATCTTGTAGGAACCCTGATTGCCGGAAAGAGGCATGAGATTGTGGTTGATCCGTTATAAGAACTTTAAAATTGTTTTTCGAGACCAGATTATAACCTCCGGATGAAAAGCTCCACCTACCGTTGTTCCAGGAAATTTTAACAGATGAAAAATATCTTCCATAGCTCCCGGCTTCTTGCGTTAGCGAGATTGCCAGTGGTGAGTGATTTGAATAGGAATTCAGAAGCACCGTTCCGCCAAAAGCACCGCTGCCAAATCGCGCGCTTCCAGCCCCGGCATGCACTTTAACATCATTGAATGCAACCGCAGGTAAAATTGAAAAATCGGCTTGCCCTAGCGAAAAACTGTTGATGTTAATACCATTCCAGAGTACAGCCGTGTGCTGCGGTGATGTTCCGCGCAGGCTGATACTGGATATCATTCCGCTGCCGTAGTTCCTGAAATAAATTGGAAACTGAAGTGATAGGAGTTCTCCCAAGTGACGGGAATTTTCTCTCGCCTTCAAGGCTGAATCGATTGTTGTTACAGTGGATCCATGCAGGAATTTTTCATCAGGAAATGCATAAACAATGACTGGCTTCAGCACAGTGTCCCTCCGTTGTGCCGAAAGAAAATGGCACGACAGTTCAATGCATAAAAAAAATAAACCTGCACGCATTTGAGTTGGTTAAAACCATGCGACAGGTGCAAATCCGGATTTGTAGTAGAAATACTCTAGTACATTTCCAGCTTTTCACCCGAAAGCTAAAATCATTTTTTAATCGTGGCAGGTCTCCTGGCTCTCCTTTTTACTGACGCCTTCCCGTCTCGATGATTCGTAACAGTGGCCTTGATTTCAGTGTTTCAGAAATTTCTTTCTGAAGGATTACAGTTGCGGGGACAGCTCCCGTTTTACACGGGATTCCCTTTTAATCACGCTAAGCTTGTTATGCTGAGCGCGAACCATGATCTGAGCGCAAACATAAATATTTTTACGATACTTGTGCCATGAAAAAATTTAAAACGCTTTTCTCATCTATAAATGGCAGTAAAAATTTTTGGTCATTCAGATCACCATTCGACACATCGTTGCTTCTGGCCAGCAGCCTGCAATTCGTAGTTATTCTCCTTGTTTTTAGTTGTAAGGCACCAGAGAAAAAACCCGTTGAGGTCACGCTCAAGTACGCCCAGGGCTTTACAGTAAAAGCAATTAATGCCGACAGCAAACTCGTAACTATTACTTATCCTTATCAAGGGGCGACATCAGGGTATGAATACTTGCTTGTTAAAAAAGGAAAAGAAGTTCCTGAGCATGGCAAAGATGTGCAAGTGGTTACAGTCCCGATTGAGTCAATTGTTTGCACATCCACCACGCATATTCCATTGCTGGATTACTTGAATGAATCTGAGAAGCTCGTTGGATTTCCCACGACTGATTACATCAGCTCTGAAAAAATGCGTCAGCGGATTGATGCAGGCAAAGTAAAGGAGCTTGGTATTGACAAAGGGATGAATATTGAAGAATTATTTGTTCTCAAGCCTGCGATGGTGATGGGCTATGCGATGAGCAGTGACCTCGGTCAGTTGAAAAAAATAAAAGACCTGGGGGTACCCATCGTGATCAATGCCGAATACCTGGAAAAACATCCGCTCGGTCGTGCTGAATGGATCAAGTTCATGGCGTTGTTTTTCAATAAGGAAGCCATGGCGGATTCAGTCTTCAAGTCTATCGAAAATGAATATATGACTGCCCAGTCGCTGGCCAAGAATAGTTCTACCAAACCAACGGTCATGAGTGGCGTAGTCTATGGAGACGCGTGGTTTATGCCGGGTGGTAAAAATTATGCTGCTTATTTATTGAATGATGCGGGCAGCAATTATTTATGGAACGATACTGAATCCAATGGTTTTCTTGAGGTGAGTTTTGAATCCGTATTCGCAAAAGCTAAAGACGCTGATTTGTGGATTGGCGTGGGGAGCTTCAAGACGCTGAAGGAGATTGAGTCTGCTGAAAAGCGATACGCTCTATTCAAACCATTCAAAGACAAAAATGTTTACACCTACAATGCACGAATAGGAGCGAAGGGTGGAAGTGAATTTTTGGAACTTGGCTATTTGCGACCTGATTTGATTTTGAAAGACCTTGTGAAGATCGCTCATCCGGAGCTAATGCCGGAATACAAACTGTTTTTTTATAAGAAACTGGATTAATCGTTGTGGGTTGTTCGTTATTCGTTGTTGGACTGTGACGAATAACGAACAACCAAGAACGAATAACGATTACTGGAGGGCTTTCCTTAAATACACATTCCCATACTTTGATTCGAAACTGTAACTCGGTCCGTTACCCGGCTTCGCATTCACCACGGTATGAAAATCCCTGAACTCGCTTCCTGTGAATTTGCAATTAAAGTTGGTGTAGATTTGGCCGTAGCTGGTTTCCGCCCGGAGGTCTCCGATCGATTTTTCCGCAAGTGCGGCATCCACTCCTCCATAAGTTGATTCAGCGATTAGCGGACCGTTAAAATTTTTGATCTCTAGCGTTCCATAAGTTAATAGTATATCCGTTTGCATATTTTCAGGAACTTTGATTTCCAGGAAAATATCGATATCCGTTCCCCAGCTCATCGACTCATAATTACGGCCATGCTCACTGGCATATTTGTTATAATCTTCTTTTGTACGGAAGGACATTTTTTGTCCGTTATTCCAAATGGTGACGTGATGAGGAAGGCTTTTGAGGTTTCGAATCTCCCCGGAGACAAGTATTTCATTTCCGGAGACTTCTGATTCCAACTTAAATGCGTCATCATTTTCTCCCGTATTGATGCTCACCTCTCCGGTGATAGCGATTTCGTTTTTATTCCAGGTGGTTACTTTGATTAACTGGGGATAATCGAAATGCATCTTTATTTTTTGTCCTGCTTGGACGGCAAAAGTTTTGTTCACAGGTGTCTGAGCGAAAGCTGACGCGGTTACAAGCACCAGTAGAGGAAGTAAGTTTATTTTCATAACATCTTCTTTTTGCTACGAGCTTCGAGCTATGAGTTTCGAGGGAGATGTACCTTCTCGAAGCCCATAGCTCGCAACTCTCTGCTTTATTTTTTTCTCAAGTAAATTTTGCCGTGGTTGGAATTCAGATCCACTTTCGTTCCCCCTCCATTGATCTTACCGCTGACGCGATCATCGTACCGGATCATATTGCCGCCAGTTTTTTCATATTCAATTTTGAATTCCTGAGCTGCATAGATTTCGCCATAGGAGGTGCTCATCTTGATATCCGCTTTGACGGCTACCGGTAAAGTCACATCTACATAGCCATACACTGACACGATTGAGATTGGTCCTTTCACGTTGGCACTGAAGTCAGCTTCCACATGGCCATGAACACTCTTTACGGTCATAGGGCCGGTTACATTTTCCATCTCCACGCTATTGTAGTTGGCAGATATTTCGATCTCGTTTTCGAGATTTCTGAATTTGACGGTACTGCCGTATTGTGATTCATATTCGTAGGAGACAATTACGCCTTTGGGCACAAGAATCTTTATATCAGGCGAATTCGTTTTCTTGAGCTGACGTACCTCCACGACATCTCCTTTTTCGGAGACGTTGACACCAAGGCCGTTCGTGTTGTCTTCGAGCCCCATGCTATTAACTGCCCGCAAGCCTTCGGCTCGCTTATCTTTTTCCCTGTCGGGACGCTCATTTGAAGTGAAAATTATTTCATTTCCAGTGGTACCTTCTACCGTTACTTTGCCGAGGTAGATTTGCAAACGGCCCGTGCTCTTGGCTACCTTGTATTCCTGAGCGGAAGCAAAGCTCACAGCCGCAACTACCACTCCTAAAATCAAAATCAACTTTTTCATAATTCTCTATATTTAATGTTTTATAATTCGTTTACGATAATTTTAAAATTCCTGAGTGAGCTTCGTCTTTCACTGCTTTGATTACCGAATCATCGCGGGTGATTTTTTCCAATTGATTGACTACGTCTTTTTCTTTCATTTGAACCAGTAGGCGGATCAGAGCAATTTGTACGACCGGGTCTTTTTGTGACGACAAACTTTTGATCAGCTTGCTACGCACATGACCTTGCTTGTAGAATTTGCCGAGAGCCTCCAGCGCGGTGAGTCGCACATTGGTATTCGGGTCTTCATCCATTGCTTTCGTCAGCGCATTCACAATCTCATCATCGGCCTGTTTCAGCTCGTAGGCAGCATTGGCTCCCATCACTCGCTGACTGGCGGACTGTGCGTCTCCTAGCATAGACATCATCAAGTGCTTGTTTTCTTCGACCTGCCTTTTCAGTTCCGCCATTTCTTTTTCATGCTGATGGCTTTTATTCAGCTGATCTCCGATCACAATGCCGACAATCACAAGGATGATCCCAGCAGCTGCCCGCAAAACCCAGGGTTGCATGAAAACTTGTTTCCCTTCCTTTGATGAAGAACCGCTGTTTGAATCTTTGTCACTCAAAGTGATCTCTTCTCTCAGCGCCCGTTCAAAGTTTCTCTTGACAGAAACGCCAGGTTCCATTTCACGAGCAGTGTCCATCAAATTCATTACTTCCTTCAGCTGATGATAGAGTTTTGCTGAGCCCTCGTTTTGAGACAACTCTTTTTCTACAGCCGCGCGCTCCGCCTCATTTAAGTTGCCATCGATGTAATCGATCAACAGGCTTTCCAGTTTTTCTTTTTCCATATCAGTTTTTTTCCAATTCAAAATAATGCTCTCTCAACTTGCCGATCGCCCGGTGGACCTTCACTTTTATGTTTGCCACCGTGGTGTTCATAATGACGGCTACCTCTTCGTACTTCAGGTGCTGGAAGCGGGTGAGCACCAGCAATTCGCGCTGCTCTTCATTCAGCTTAGCCAGCGAGCGGTGAAGCAGTTGTTCGCGTTCGTCCGGGCTGTCTTCCGTATCTGAAATATGATCGCTCATCTTTTCAACATCCACATAATTGCTCGCTTTGTTCTTGATCGATTGATAATGATCTGCAAAAACATTACGGGCCATTTGGTATATCCAGGACTGAAACCGGTTGCCTTCGCGATAGCTGTTCCGGTACTTGATCAATCGCAGGAATACATTTTGCGTCAGGTCTTCGGCCAGCATCGTGTCGTTGGAGAGCTGTCGCAGAAAATTGAATATCCGTTTATGATAACGATCAAACAGATACGAAGCCTGCTGAAGCTCACCGTTTTTCACGGCTTCCATGATCTGTTCATCGGTGGTCAATCGGGAGATATTCAAAATTCGACTTAGTTACCGGGTGGTGAGAGAAAGGTTACAATTCGTTAAAGTTATTGGTTAAAATTAATCGTTGGTACTCCGGAAAGGCCGCTGACCCGATATCTGTTACCCGTTGCTGACTTATTTAGTACTTTCAAGGCAAATTTCCACCCTCATGTCTAAGCGTCCAGCCATTGGTTTCATCTTCGCCACGGTACTCATCGATGTTACGGGTTTAGGTATCATCATTCCGGTTATGCCTACTCTTATCCAGGGACTCAAGGGCGGATCGGTAAGCGATGCAGCCCAAATCGGGGGGATTCTTTATGGAGCGTACGCGGTAATGCAATTTTTTTGCGCCCCCATTATTGGTGGACTAAGTGACCAATATGGCCGCAGACCTGTACTGCTGGCCTCCCTTTTTGGTTTTGGTATCGATTATCTTTTTCTCGCCTTTGCACCATCTATCGGCTGGCTATTTGTCGGAAGAACGATTGCCGGTGTTATGGGGGCGAGTTTCTCCAGTGCTAACGCCTATATCGCAGACATCAGTACTCCTGAAAACCGCGCACAAAATTTCGGTTTGATGGGTGCCGCCTTCGGGCTTGGCTTTATTATCGGCCCGACTCTGGGAGGACTTTTAGGAAGTTTTGGCCCACGGTACCCGTTCATTGCGGCAGCTACCCTGGCGTTGCTCAATTGGCTTTATGGTTATTTTATCCTGCCGGAATCACTCAAACAGGAAAACCGGAGGACCTTCACCTGGGAGCGTGCCAATCCGTTGGGTACACTGAAGAGTTTATTTCGCTACCCTGTTGTTCGGGGCTTGTTTATTGCGCTAGCATTTATTTATGTAGCCTCACATGCGGTGCAGACCAATTGGGCTTATTACACCACTGAAAAATTTCACTGGACTACCAAAGAGATAGGTCTTTCACTTGCGGTAGTAGGAATTGTATTTGCAGTTGTCATGGGAGGACTGATTCGTTTTATCATCCCGAAACTTGGGCAGCAACGGAGTGTATATGTTGGCCTTGGACTTTATGCTGTCGGATTTTTATTGTATGCCTTTGCAACCCAAGGCTGGATGATGTATGCATTCACGATCGTTTATTGCCTGGGTGGAATTGCAGGACCAGCGCTACAGGGGATTATGTCGGGTATTGTCGCTCCGACAGAGCAGGGCGAATTGCAAGGTGGGTTCACCAGCATGATGAGCGCCACCTCTATTGTGGGGCCGTTGCTGATGAGTTCAATTTTTTCATTCTTTACCAAGTCACATGATGTTATTTATTTTCCGGGAGCTGCAATGCTATTGGGAGCTCTCCTTACGTTGTGCAGTGCCTGGCTTGCGCGGATGACATTGAAGAAAAACACACAACACGTACCACCTAATTGACGCTTGATAAAAGTACTACCTATGAGTGTACGTCTTTTCAAGTTAATCACATTCCTGGTTTTTGGGATTGGAGCAGTAAATCTTGAAGCACAAAGCGGGTTCAAAGTCATTGCTTTTTTTACGGCCAGGGAAGATCAGGCGCATATCAGTTTTGTCCATGAAGCAAATCGCTGGTTTTCACGGGAAGCGACAGCTAAGATGTTCACCTATGATTCTACAAGTGACTGGAGTAACTTAAATGATTCTTTTCTTTCCCGATATCAGGTAGTTGTTTTCCTCGATACGAGACCAGAAGATCCATCACAACGGGCTGCCTTTGAGAGGTACATGAAATCGGGTGGATCATGGTTGGGTTTTCACTTCTCGGCATTTGCATTAACTCCTTCTGCTTATCCTCAAAACTGGGATTGGTATCACAATGAATTCATCGGGGCTGGCGAATATAAAGGGAACACCTGGAGGCCGACTTCAGCTGTATTGAGAGTAGAGGAAAGTGCAAGAGATCATTACGCAGTTAGAAATCTGCGGGAGACTTTCAAGTGTTCGCCCAATGAATGGTATTCCTGGAAACGAGATCTTCGTAAGAATAAGGACATACAAATACTACTTTCAATTGACTCGGCCAGTTTTCCGCTGGGTACAGGACCCAAATTGCACGAGATATGGCATAGTGGGTATTACCCGGTTGCATGGACCAATAAAAACTATCGGATGATCTATCTTAATGTTGGCCATAATGACATTGATTATGAAAATCATACGAATAAACAATTGTCGTTTACGTTTTTGAATGGACCGATAGAACAAATGGTGCAAGATGCGGTCCGGTGGCTCGGTCAAAAAAAATAATAATAGCCTAGGTGTATTTATCGCTTTATTCCGTACCAGATCTTATCGTTGTCCCATGAATTTCTGTTGTCGTGATGACAGATAATGAACGAATGGAACGAGAAATTCTTGTTAATGAAGGATTGCAGGGAGGCAAAAACATTTTCCGATTCTTTCCTGAACAAATCCTCAATGATTAAAATACCTCCTTGCTTCAAATATTGTGTAGCGACCTCAATAATATTTAGTTGAGAATCTGTGACATGACTTGAGTCGTCAATGATGATATCAAATTGGCATTGTGTTCTTTGGAAGGAAAGATCAAGAGTTTTAGGATTGTTGACATCTGTATTTAAAATAGTCGTTCTTGGTATCATGAGATTTTGACAACGCACAATTTTCTCATTTGAATATTCCATCCCGAAAATACTGGCTCGCGTAAAGTACTCAGAGAAGGCCTGCAATGATGCACCAGCTTCTATGCCTATTTCACAAAAATTAATGGGCTTGTTTCGTAATTGCCCCAATAGAATCTCATACACAGCGGTGTATCCTTTTCGATGCCTGGCGCAAACGCTATTTACTGAATAAGGGCTTTTATCTGTATTGTACTTTGCCCCGATAGAGCATAAATCTGTGACAATTGTACTGCTGTCTATGGAAATCGTCCTGACAGATGAATTCTTCTTTTTAAAAATATGATTGAACATATTGATTTGATTGCCGGGGTGAAGTAAGGAGGAGATTGGCGGCTAAAACTTTAAGTTTTACCCATTGGTATTGTTTAGTTAGCCAGTGACCAAAATCAATGATTAAAGTAAATCGATTATCCATTGATTGGATAACACGTTCAATCACGACTACCCTTATGTCTCGAAAGATTTGTTAAAAATGGTCTTGACAGGGGACCATAGACAAGCTTTTATATTATCTTTTTATTCCGTACCAGACTTTATCATTGTCCCATGAATTTCTGTTTTCGTGATGACATATTATAAAGGATTGAAAAGAAAAATTCTCTTCAATGAAATCCTTCAAGGAAGCAAAAACATCTTCTGGATCTTTTCGGTATAAATCCTCAATAATCAGAATGCCCCCACTTTTTAAATACGGAGTGGCAACCTCTATAATATTAAGCTGATGCTCTGTTACATGCAACGAATCGTCAATGACAATATCAAACGTGCAACGCGTTTTCTGAAAAGAGTGCTTTAGTAATTCTTTACTGGACGCATCTGTTTGAACAATCGTAGTTCTTGGTATTTTAAGGTTATTACAATGTTGTATTTTTTCCGCCGAAAGTTCCATACCAAATAGGTTGCCCTGCTTAAAGTATTCGGAAAAAGTGAGCAAAGAAGCGCCCGCTTCAATACCTATTTCACAAAAATTAACCGGCTTGTTCCTCAACGATCCAAACAGCATTTCATAGACAGCAGTATAGCCCTTGCGGTGTTTTGCACAAGTACTGTTAAGTGAGTATGGACTTTTGTCTGTATTGTATTTAGCTCCAATAGAGCATAAATCGGTTGTAATAGCACTACTATCAACGCTAATAGTTTTTGCAGATGATCTTCTTCTTCTTCTTCTAAAGATGTCCATGAACGTGTAGTTTCTCATTCCGTATTTCAAAGTTCAAAATTAGTCCTCGTTGAAGCGGACAGGATGGTACTCACGTATCAAACAATGGTATTGTGCAACCAATTAAAGGTGTAGGACACACCAGATGAGATTCCCTTATTTTGTTAAAGGAATTGTGAAAAATTGTTGAGACTTCTGGCTCTTAATTGAATAAGCCCCTTTTACTGTGCGAATAACTTAAATTGATGATTAGATTCTTAGTCTAAACATTCACGTAAAAGAATGATTTAAGATGGATATGCTAAAAAAAGAAAACGGGGATACAGGATTACTGCTGGCTTTCAAGTTGTGCTTGATTGCTAGGCGTATAGCATTTCTTTCTGACCTATTACCCGTTCATCCGAAATGTATTCATCGTAAGTCATGAGTTTATCCACAAATCCATTCGGACCGATTTCAATGATCCGGTTGGCAACGGTTTGTGTAAACTCATGGTCATGTGATGTGAAAATCACCGTGCCTGGAAAATCCCTCAAGCCGTTGTTGAATGCCTGGATCGATTCAAGGTCCAGGTGATTGGTGGGTTCGTCAAGAATCAGAAAATTTCCTCCCGCAAGCATGGCGCGTGAAATCATGCAACGAACTTTCTCGCCTCCTGATAAAACACCGCATTTTTTGAACACCTCTTCGCCTGAGAAAAGCATCTTGCCAAGAAAACCTCGGATGTATGCTTCGTCCTTGTCTTCTGAAAACTGGCGAAGCCAGTCTACGAGGTTGTCATCGGATTTAAAGTATTCGCTGTTCTCATTTGGCAGATAAGCTGAAGTAATCGTTTGCCCGAATTTGAATTCACCTGAATCGGGTTGAAGTTCGCCAGCCAAAATCTGGAACAGGGCAGTGATCGCCAAACTGTCTTTGCTGAGCACTGCGATCTTGTCACCCTTGTTCACGAAGAAATTCAAATCTTTGAACAATTGATTTTCGCCCAGCGATTTGCTCAGGTTTTCCACCTGGAGAATCTGGTCACCTGCAGTTCTTTTTTGATTGAAGATGATGGCCGGATATTTTCTCGAAGATGGTTGGATATCGTCAATAGTGATTTTCTCCAAGAGCTTTCTGCGGCTAGTAGCCTGCCTTGATTTTGAAACATTGGCACTGAAACGCAAAATGAATTCAGTAAGCTCTTTCCTTTTCTCTTCTGCTTTCTTGTTAGCAGATGCCCGTTGGGTTAGCGCCAGTTGACTTGACTCATACCAAAATGAATAATTACCTGTGTATAGTTTGATAGCTTTAAAATCAATGTCAACGATGTGAGTACAAACTGTGTCCAGGAAGTGACGGTCGTGAGACACAACGATCACCGTATTCTTAAAATCCAGTAAGAAGTCTTCTAACCACGTGATGGTGTGTATATCAAGATCGTTCGTAGGTTCATCGAGGATGAGAATATCGGGGTTGCCGAAAATGGCTTGTGCCAAAAGCACGCGTACTTTCTGATTACCATTCAGTTCACGCATCCATAAATAGTGCAGGTCTTCAGTGATGCCAAGATTGCTCAGCAATGCCGCAGCATCAGACTGGGCATTCCAGCCGTTCATTTCAGCGAAATCGTGCTCGAGTTCGGATGCTTTGATACCGTCTTCTTCGGAGAAATCAGGTTTGGCGTAGATGGCGTCTTTTTCCTGCATGATACGCCACAACTTGGAGTGACCCATGATGACCGTATCGAGTACAGGCACTTCATCAAATTCGAAGTGATTCTGGCGAAGTACGGCCATGCGTTTACCGGGGTCCAGGGTCACATGGCCTGCAGTAGGATCAATGTCTCCGGCAAGGATTTTCAAAAAAGTGGATTTTCCAGCCCCATTTGCGCCTATTACACCATAGCAGTTGCCATTGGCAAACTTCAGGTCTACCTGGTCAAATAGTACGCGTTTCCCGAATTGTAGTGTGAGATTACTGACTGAAATCATGATCTTGAAAAATGAGCGGCAAAGGTACGGAAATTACCTGTGCCCACTGCTATTGGTAGAATGACCAACTCACTAAGAATGGGATCAGTTAATCGATACCGGAGGAAATACTTTCCAATACGATTTCTTCACCTGCACCGGAAAAGCTGTTTGCGGCTGGCTTTCGAAATTAAATGAATCAAGTGAAGTCACTACATACACATATTTTTTTCCGCGTTTTGCCGTCCGGTCGATGAAATTTTGCAATGAAAGATTATTGCGACCTGGCAGAGTTGCTATTATTTTGGATGGATCGCTGATTTTGATATTCCCTTTTTCAAACCGGTAGATCACATACCGGTGATGCAAATTCAGATTAGTTGCGCTTTCGTTCCAAAGCAGTTGTGTGCCTTCATCAGTTGCAATGAATTGAAGTGGGTAGTCACGTGCCTCAGTAGTTTTTGTTTTTCTTGCCGTTGGAGGGAGTGAGATAGTCCGGTAGATTTTTGTTTTCAGGGAGTCATTGAATCCGAGCGGGTTTGGAATAAATGATTTAGAGCTAAAGAACGCACTGCCCTGAATATGTTTCAACGAACGGTTAAGACGGATCTGCTGAGGTAGTTGTGTCGGTTCTTTCCATCGTTCGTCTTTGGTATTGCTGTTAACCCGGTAGGTGGCCTGTCCGATGTAAACCGGAACATCGTAATCATTTTTATCCCACCATTCGGCAATGATCTTGTAGTTCGCCACTTCAAATCCGATGGTCCAATAGATTTGTGGAACGATATAGTCTATCCATTTTTCCTTTTGCCATTTCCGAACATCGGCAAACAAATCGTCATAACAAGTTTGGCCGGCTTTTGTTGCTGAACCCGTCGGGTCTTTGTCCTGGTTGCGCCATACACCGAACGGGCTTATGCCCAATTGCACATGAGGTTTCACGGAATGAATGCTGTCGCTAAGTTTTTTGATTAGCTGATTGACGTTGTCCCGTCTCCAGTCGGCTTTGTCTGTAAAATCTTTTCCGTAAGTGGCGTATGAGGCGCTGTCAGGAAAATCCAGATCCTTTATCCGATAAGGATAGAAGTAGTCGTCAAAGTGCACGGCATCGATATCGTATTCATTTACGACCTGCAGGATTACGTTTGTCACATGTTTTCTTGCCTGGGGCAACCCCGGATCGAAGTATTTATTGTTTCCATACTTCACAAACCACTCAGGATGTTTGAATGCAAGGCTGGCGCTGTCAATTCCATTTTTCTCAACATCCATGGCTGCACGATAAGGATTAAACCAAGCATGGAATTCAAGACCACGCGCATGTGCTTCTTCGACCATGAATTTCAATGGATCATATAAAGGCTCGGGCGCCCTTCCTAATTTTCCTGTGAGCCATTTGGACCACGGTTCGTAACGCGAAGGGTAGAAAGCATCACTACAAGGCCTCACCTGTACGATGACGGCATTCATTCCATTGGATCGATGAAGGTCCAATAATTTGATGAACTCCGCTTGTTGATCAGGAACTGATAGCCCGACTTTGGACGGCCAATCGATATTAGCAACAGAGGCTACCCAAACGCCTCTGAATTCTCTTTTGGGTGCTTGCCCGAAGCTGAGTTGAGAAATGCAAAATGCAAGCAACAGTAATTGGTAATTTTTTTTCAAGGCAGCACAGGTTAATGAAGGTAAAAAAAGTCCGTTCGGGGGATACCCGAACGGACCGAAGTAAAAAACGCCAATAAAAACCCTAAATCTTTATTGGTTTGTCTCAAATATTGTTTGTTACTAGTTTCAGAAATCAGATTACTTTTTAAGTGCATGAATTTCCTCTTCCAGTAACTGAGCCTGAGATTTTTCAAATTCTTCACGTTCAGCTATTCGCTGACGCTCCAAAGTATCTTCCGGTTCTAATTGGTGTTCCCAATCAAACTCTTGTCGTTCCCAACGGAGTGTTTCTCCATTTGCATAAAACACTGTGTAGCCTGGCTTGAACCCTTTCCAATTACCACCCCACCATGCTGCACTCACTGCCTGACCGGTAACGTACCATACTCCATTATAAAAATAATCCTCTGGTACATGGCTGTGCCCTTGTAGTACTGCCTTTACATTATGCCTTTCAATGATTTGTCTGAACTTGACCGCATCATCTACAATCATGCCACCAAAGACATTCATCTTCGGATCGCCATTTTGTTGTGCGATATGACAGAACGCAGCAATATGTGTTACGATTATAGTCGGCATTTTATGATGAGTCCCCAAGTCAAACCGAAGCCATTCAAGTTGTTCATCACCAAACGCGGCTTTATAAGAAGGCCCATGCTCGGCTTGTACCGGATGTATTGAATCCAGGATAACGAAGTGCCATCCTTTATGATTGAAACTGTAATAGCTGCTTGGCATCTTCAGCATATCCATGATCAACTTTTTGCCAAGATCAGGATCATCAACAGAAACTTTTCTCCGCGCATTCCATCCTAGTACATCGTGATTGCCAATGGAATTGTAATAAGGCATTACTAATTGATCAGAAATACTCTTATACAAATTCACTTGATCAACGAATTCTTCCTTTGCTGTATAGTTGCCATCAAAACCGAGATCACCACCCATGAGGACAAAATCGGATGTTTTGTATTTTTTATTTACTGACTGCACACAAGCCTCATAGCCCTTGTGACCCTGTCTTTTTCTCCGCACATGCATATCGGTGAGATGGAGAAAAGAAAAGCCTTTATTGATTGGTGCATCAAAACCAAACGCGGGATTAAGAAGCCCGAGTCCCGCTCCAGTCACCGATAACTGCTTTATAAAATTCCGCCTGTTGCTCACAGTGATTAAAGTTTTGGAAGAAAACCTTAGCCGAATCTGTATTCAGCTAAGGTTTATTTTCAATTATTAGAACTTACCAGCCTGGTGTTTGAGTAAGTGTGTAACCCTTCTGTGTGTATTGACTAATATCGTTCACACCCAAAGGCGCCATATAAACTCTGTCTGAGAATGCATCGCGATTTGTTACTCCTTGAGGTAAGTAGTATCCCACCATTTGAGCAGCGTTGGTTCCATCGTAAGTAACTACCGTACCATCTGCGCGTTGCACTTTTAGGATACCTACTTTGGAAGGGACCAAAAATGCAGGCTTGTTGGAATCATCCATGAAGCCAGTGTTGAAATCAACCCAAGGACCTAAAAGGATGTCTGGATTAACGCTTCCGTCCATGTATTGGATTTTTTTCCAACGCTTGATGTCTAGCAATCTCGTATGCTCAAACACAAACTCCATTCTGCGTTCTCTGCGAATTTCCCAGAGCAATGGTGAAACGTCAGCATCGCGACTTGGATCGTTGGGTATAGCAGCCAGTGACAATGAAGCAGTTTGATGAGCGCCATTAGCTATGGCTGTGGCATCCAAAGGCCGCTTGCGAATGGCATTGATAGAAGCATCCAAATCACCCTGGGATACAGCTGTACCTCCCATTGTTTCTAACTCTGCTTTTGCTTCAATCCAGTTGAGTGCCACTTCCGCCAGGCGCATTACCGGGGCATCGCTGGTGTTAGTATTTGAAGAATACTGCGCGGGAGCTTTTTCACCGCTGTTGAAAGCAGTATTGTATGTCGGCCCAACGCGATCAATAAACTTATCTACGTACAGCAACGTTGCAGATTGTATTCTCGGTTGTTTCCAAAAGGTGGCTTCAAAACGAGGATCACGGGTCTTGATAAGGTTGGCAACATCAAATTGATTGGCATTGGCAACGCCTGATGACTGGTATGGTTTGCCATCATAAGCAATAAAGGATTTTATAACCGACAAGTTGGCTGCCAAAGATTGTGCCTGTGCGAGGTTAGAATAAGAGGACACCGAGTGTGTTACAGCAAGTCCGGCATCATATGTTCTGTACAAAAGCACTTCTGGATTACTCGAAAGATTATCTGAACCAAACAACGAACGAAAATCACTTGTAAATTTCCATTTCCCTGATTGGATAACCATGTCACCTGCTTGCACAGCCAACTGGAGATACTTGGTTGCTTTGGTTGTGTTGCCAGCCTGGTATTTTTGCCAGGTGCCTTCAAACAACATAAATCGTGAAATGAAACCTGCAGCAATGTAACGGTTAAGGTATTGAGCATTTGAATTATCCGATAAACGCATATTGCTTAGTACGTAAACAAAATCATCGTACACCGCATCCATAACAACCGCTCTGTCATCCCTGTCTTTGTAAAGCTCGCTCAATTCGCTATCCCCTACCACGCGACCAAAGTAAGGTACATTACCATATACGCTGACCAATCGACTGTATTCATAAGCTCTGAAAAAACGGGCAACCGCACTCCAATGAGCATAAGCTTCATCGTTGAGATAAGGGCCTTTCATTTTGGTTACTCTATCGAGGAATAAATTGGATTTACGTACCCATGAAAAATTCCACAAAGGCCCCGAGTATTGAGTCAACATAGTTGATGTGCCTGATGCTTCAGTCGTGGATGCTCTTGAGGAAGGAGCTTGTGCTTCAAAGGCTGCTTGCTTTCCAGTGGAAGTAAAATCATCAGCAAAGCAATATCCTCCCCCGGTATCTCCCGGAACATAATCCCAAGAGAAACCCGTGTTGTATCCAACAAAATAGTTGCTATAAAAACCGTTGGCAAAAAGCCGTACGTTGTTTTCGTTCGTCCAATAGGTTGCATCGTTTTCCGATGTCAGAGGTGGGCGGTTAAGGAAATCGTCACAACCACCAATCGACAATGCGACCAAAAGTAAGAGTGAATATTTTTTCATGATTCTAAATGTTAAAAGGTTATTTGAACCCCAGCGGACGCACTCTTGAAAGTAGGAGCACTAACACCCGCGCGTGGGAAACTACTGCCACCCACCGATGGGCTGGTACCACTAGGACTAGCACTGACACTGTTACCAAAGTTATTGCCGATGATAGTACCTGTATTCACGGTTAACACACCTGGAATATTTTCCGGATCGATCGGAAGCGTGCCCAAATGACTGAATGTGAAAAAGTTTTCCAGTGAAATATATACACGCACTTTGGTGAGGTGTGCTTTTTGTATTACGGCCTGGGGTAAGCTGTAGCCGAACGTAATGTTCTTAATTCTGGTATAAGCCATGTTGAGCAGATACTTTGATTGAGGCCACATATTGTTGCCAGTGTTGGTTCCTCCCTGGTTATAAGGTCTTGGATAGAAAGCACCAGTACGGTCATCGCGCCAGAAATTACCTGCAAAAGCTTGGGGCATGCCACCATCTGACGATTGATATCCCGGAATTGCCAAAGATCCATCTCCCCACAGGGCTCGCTTGCCAACACCTTGTATGAAAATGCTGAAATCAAATCCCTTCCAATCTGCTCCAGCCCTGAAACTATATTCATAACGTGGAGTGGTGTTACCGATTACTTTCAAATCTCCGTGATCGTTTGTTGCCCTTGACCCGGGGTTTATGGCACCATCGCCATTCAAATCTTTGTATTTCACATCGCCAGGACCAAATTTGAAGTTGGAACTGCTCTGCAATCTTTCTTGTGTCGCGCTTCCATCGGACAATTGATTTATAGTCACACCGTTTGCAACCGTTGTTACTAAATTTCCAGTGCCATCATATACAAAATCGCTCTTCTGGTACAAACGATCGGTTTCATATCCCCAAATCTCGCCATAGGTTTTACCCACATACCAGTTGTCGATGCTGGTAGTGCTTCCATATTTGGTAATCTTGGTAACGGCATCCGATAGCATACCTACAAAATTCATGCGCAGGCCATTTGTAAAACGGTGGGTGTAGTCCAATTGAAATTCAAGACCTTTTGTTTGCAGCGAACCTAAGTTGCTTTGCGGTGCTCCTGTTCCAAATGTGGAGGGAATACCTTCCACTGGAACAATCATGTCTTCAGTATTACGTTGGTACCAATCAACACTCAATCCCAAAGCATTGTTGAGTACACGTATATCGGTGCCTATATCCAGGGTAGTAATATTTTGCCAACCTATGTTTTGTGATACTGCAGTGGGGGTTCCAAACTGATAAAGTTTTGAACCACCAATAACCCAGTTATTCTGGCCACCTGCCATGGTAGGCACATAGAGGCCGTTGGGTACGGTTTGGTCGCCGATAGAACCCCATGAAGCCCGGATCTTGAATTGATCAAGGAAGTTTTTACTCCAATCCATAAAGGCTTCTTTGTCGAGATGCCATCCTGCTGAGAAAGAAGGGAAAGTCCTCCATCTTAGCTCTTTAGGGAACTTGGAAGACGCATCGCGTCTAACGTTCGCCTCTATAAGATATTTACCCTGGAAGTTATAATTGACGCGTCCAAAAAATCCTAATTGCGAATCCCAATCTCGATCACCACCTGCCGTCTGTGTTCCTGAAGCCAAGTTGAACTGAGGGTTGGTATAATCAATCAATTGCGCAGCTTGAGCATAGTTGTAGGCTGTTTTATATCCCACTCTGTTCATTCCAATCATGAATTTGAAGACGTGGTTCTCCTGGTAGTTCCAATCGTAGGTGGAGTATAGGTTGATTGTGCTACGCTGATTGTTTTGAGCGGCACGATAAACGTTATCAGGTGTAGAACCAGTAGTGGATGAGTAAGTATACGCATTCAATTTATAGGCAGGCATGGCACCGGGATCCGTGGATGACACAACCTGTCCGGCATCATTTACATAAATTCGGTTTCCTGCGGCATCGAATTTGGCAACTGCACCACCCCATGAATCTCCGGCTGTGAAACGCGTACCGGGCCGTTCATTGATATTCTCTTCGTTGTTATAGGTATAATTAAAATTAATCAACCAATTTTTGACAGGTGTGAGTGTGAGACCTGCATTGACATTCGCAAAGTTGTTTTCCAGTGTCGCTGTATTTGCCTGCTTCATTTCCGAATAAGGGCTGCGAACATCTATACCATCTTCTTGTACTCCTGTGGGATATGTTTCAGCCCAACGATAGAGGTACAACCACGGGTCAGCACTACTCGTCACAACGTAAGGATAGCTCTTGATTCGTTTTGAATACATGGATCCATAGTTCACTTTTAACCACTTGTTTACTTCTGTGGTTATTTGAATGGAACCGTTGTAGCGTTGAAATTCGTCTTTCTTAGCGGGCTTGTTGATGCCCATTTGGTCAGTATAACCGATACCTATGTTGTAGCTCGTCTTCCCACTCATGCCATTAATGGAGAAGTTATGTATTTTGGTTGGTGCCCATTCCCGAACCATTGCCTTGAAGGGGTCATACATACGTAAGCCAATTTTATTGCCACTGGCATCCACGTACCAATCGCGACCATAAAGCATCGGATCATCAGCCTTTACTATACCTCCCCACTTTTGTTGCCATAGTTTTGCATCGTCATATGCTTGTTGGTTCACGGTCCAAAACGCACCTGCTGCTACTGCGCTAACTCGTTGAGCTGCGAGTAGTGAATATTCCATACCGTCAATACCAGCCATTTCCATTTTTCTAGAAATCTCAGCGAATGAAATATTCCCTGAATAGGAAATCTGGACTCCTTCTTTCTTAGCACCTTTTTTGGAGGTGATTAGGATCACACCAAATGCGCCCTTTGCTCCATAGATGGAGGCCGAAGCTGCATCTTTCAATACGGATATAGATTCGATGTCCTGAGGGTTTATCATTTGTAATGAAGGAATCTCAACGTTGTCCAATAGAATCAAAGGTTGAGATCCACCGTTGGGTGAGGCAAACTGACCGCGAATTCTGATTACTGGATCGGTACCGATTTCACCGCTTGAGAAGTTGATGTTCAAGCCCGGTGCTAAACCCTGAAGACCACGGCTGACGTCAGCGATTGGCCGTGAGTCAAGAGCCTTGGTATCTACTGAGGCAACTGCACCTGTAAGGTTTTCTTTCTTTTGTTCTCCATAACCTACAACTACAACTTCGCCCAACTGAGTAGCATCAAGGCGCATGCTCACATCAACTTGCGAAAGTTGGCCCACAGAAATCTCTTCTGACTTCATGCCAATAAACGAGAAAATCAAAACATCATCAGATGTTGTGACGGATACTGAATAAGCTCCATTGGCATCTGTTGTTGTACCTCTTGTTGAGCCTTTTACAACAACATTTACACCAGGCATCGGGGTGCCATCTTCGGCAGCAGTCACTTTACCCGAAACAATTCGATCTTGAGCATAAGACATGCTCATTATTAGCATTGCTCCAAACGCCATTATAAAGGAGCGCAATCTGAAGATTTGCGTCCCAAGGCGTAAGACAGCGCCCTCCTTTTGAGGAGGCTGAGAATGTTTTTTAGGCCCAAACCTTGTTCGAGCCCTGTGCCCCTGAGGGTAGGACGAGTAATAGTCTTGCATAGGCAGTTGTTTTAGTTTGATTTTTAGTTTGCTGTTTTTTGCTGTTTTTTTCTGAAAATATTGCAATACTTAGTAAATTTTGCAATATTTTTCGATGATTTATATCATTCTGCGGGTTTTGGATGTTTTCTGGCTGGTTTGAATTAAAATGCTGGCACTTATGCTAAAAGAAGAAAGACTCAATTTTATCCTGAACGAGGTCAAGGTCCGCAACCGGGTACTGCTTTTTGATATTGCCGACAAACTGAATGTGTCCGAGGACACTGTCCGGAGGGACCTCAAGCACCTGGATGAGCAAGGCATGATTAAGAAAGTCCATGGGGGAGCAGTTTCAAACTCGTTCCATGTTTATAGCTATAGTGAAAAGGACATTTATGCTCATGCCGATAAGTCTCTGATCGCCCGAAAGGCGATTTCCCTTATTAAAGAAGAGCAGGTAATATTAATGAGTGGTGGCACAACCAATCTGGAACTTGCTCGGCTCATGCCTGATCACATGCACCTGACCATATTCACACCCAGCTTGCCTGTAGCTATGCAATTGTTGGAGCATCCTAGTATTGAAACCATTTTTGTGGGTGGCCGGCTTTCTCATGATGCACAGATCGCCCTTGGCGGAGATACGCTGAATACCCTCGCCCAGGTGAAAGCAGATATTTGTTTTTTGGGCACTGGATACCTTGATGTATCTGACGGACTCACCGAATTTGATTGGGAGGTAGTACAATTAAAAAAGTCAATGATTAAATCTTCCAGGAAGGTGGTGGCGCTTACTATTTCTGAAAAACTGAATTCAAGCCAGCGCTTTAAAGTATGTGAACCAAGTTCTATCCATACGTTAATCACCGAGTTGCCAGCGGACAATCCCTTGCTGAGTCAATTCCGCAACGCAGGACTGGAGATTTATTAAAAGATTTTTTTGCTGATAAAGGTGCAGCTACCTTTGGACAGAAATTTTAGCTTGCCCTTTCTGCCGATGTACAAACTGCTCATCCGCCCAATTCTATTCTTACTCGACCCGGAAAAAACTCACCATTTCACATTCGCTGCACTGCGTTTTTTTGGAAAGATTCCGCTGACAAAGAGTTTGCTTCGATTATTGTATTCCAAAGAATCGTCAGCACTAAAGCGCGAATTGTTCGGGATCAAGTTTAAGAACCCTGTCGGCCTCGCTGCAGGCTTTGATAAAGATGCGAAGTTGATCGATGAACTGGCGTGCCTCGGTTTCGGATTTATTGAAATCGGAACACTTACTCCCAAGGCACAACCCGGCAATGATAAACCGAGGTTGTTTCGATTGCCGGAAGACCAAGCGTTAATCAACCGGATGGGATTCAACAATGAAGGAGTGTTTGCGGCCGTGGAGCGGTTGAAGAAAAGAAAATCGAATATTGTTGTTGGTGGAAACATCGGAAAAAATAAAATCACCCCTAACGAGAAAGCGGTCGAAGATTATGAAGCATGCTTTGAAATCCTTTATCCTTACGTAGATTATTTCGTAGTGAATGTGAGTTCACCAAATACACCAGGCCTTCGTGAACTTCAAGAAAAAGAGCCTTTAAAAAATCTGATGATGCACATGAAAAACCTCAGTGCCTCAAAAGAGAAACCGAAACCTGTCTTGCTGAAGATCGCTCCCGACCTGACTCATTCCCAATTGGATGATATTGTTGAGATATTAATCAAGACAAAAACCGATGGAGTCATCGCCACGAATACAACCATTTCACGTGAAGAACTTGTGACTGATTCAAAGATTATTTCGACCATCGGCAATGGTGGCCTCAGTGGTAGACCTGTAACGAAAAAATCTACGGAAGTAATCTCCTACCTGAGATCGAAACTTGGAAATAACTTTCCCATCATTGGTGTTGGAGGAATCATGAATCCCGAAGAAGCTATCGAAAAAATAAAAGCGGGAGCAGACCTGGTTCAGATTTATACTGGGTTTATTTATGAAGGCCCCGGATTTGCAAAGCGGATCTGCACAGCAATAGAAAAAAACTCTGACCGCTTTTGAACGACCAGCGGTATAAGTTGTTCGATGTTGAAAAGTTTGTTCCAGATTGGGTGATCTCTCCATCAATTAATTGTAGCTAATTCAAACATTTAATATCCAAATTGAAACCAATTCATATTGAATGAGTATGCCTTTTTATACATTTGATTGTCTGCAAACCCACTCTGCATTATGATCAGGAATTATTTAAAAATTGCCCTTCGAAATCTTACTAAGAATTTAGGTTATTCTTTCATCAACATTGCCGGGCTTGCTACGGGTATGGCGGTTGCGCTACTCATCGGTCTCTGGATTTGGGATGAGCTCAACTACAGCAAGTACCACCAAAACTATGACCGCATTGCTCAAGTGTGGCAACACAACATGTACAATGGAGTCAAACAGTCACAGGTATCCAATCCGTATCTTATGGCAGAGGAGATACGTAATAATTTCAGTAGTGATTTTAAATACGTGCTCCAGTCATCCTGGACTACTTCTCACATTCTTACTCTAGGAGAAAAGAAATTCAACAAGAGCGGAAATTTTTTTGAACCTGCTGTTACCGAGATGCTGACACTTCGGATGCTGAAAGGCACACGTGATTGTCTCAAAGATCCTTATTCTATCGCACTGTCGGAGTCGGTGGCAAAGGCCTACTTCGGTGAGGCCGATCCGATGAATCAAATGCTGAGACTGGACAACAAAGTAGACGTTAAAGTGACAGGTGTATACGAAGACTTGCCTTACAACTCACGCTTTCGCGACATGACCTATATTTTGCCATGGGAACTTTATCTAATCACCAACGACTGGATAAAAAAAATGGGTGACCCCTGGGGAAGTAATTTTACGCAGACCTTTGTGCAGCTTGCCGACAAGGCAGACGTGGAGAAGGTCTCGGCAAAAATAGTTAACGTGAAGTTTAACAAACTCAAAAGCGAAGACGAGAAAAAATACAAACCCGAAGTCTTTCTTCACCCCATGAGCAAGTGGCGCCTGTACACTGAGTTTAAGAATGGAAAGAATGCGGGAGGACGAATAGAGTTTGTTTGGCTTTTTGGAATTATCGGAGTATTTGTACTAATGCTGGCTTGTATCAACTTTATGAATTTGAGCACCGCTAGGTCTGAGAAACGTGCAAAGGAAGTGGGTATACGCAAATCGATAGGGTCGGTTCGCTCGCAACTGATTGGTCAGTTTTTCAGCGAGTCGATCGTTGTGGCAACCATCGCGTTTCTTGTTTCATTGATCCTCGTTCAGCTGGCATTGCCGATGTTTAACCAGGTCGCAGATAAGCGACTGACGCTGCCATTCGGTAGTCTAATGTTTTGGTTCACCGGCATAGGTTTCAGCGCCCTCACGGGGATCATTGCCGGAAGCTACCCGGCACTTTACTTGTCTTCGTTTCAGCCTGTGAAAGTTTTGAAGGGAACATTTCGCGCAGGCAGGTTTGCTTCGGTTCCACGTCAGGTGCTGGTGGTCGTGCAGTTCACAGTTTCAGTAATACTCATTATCGGTACCATTATCGTTTTCCGTCAAATTCAATTTGCGAAAGACCGCCCGGCGGGTTACGATCGTCAGGGACTGATCAATATATACCAGGGTACTTCAGAAATCCATAAGCACATTGAAGTCGTTCGGAGTGAATTGAAGAGCTCAGGTGCAATTGAGGAAATGACGGAATCGGGAAGTCCGCTGACCCAAGTGTGGAATAGCAATGGCGGATTCACCTGGAAAGGAAAGGACCCCGGTCTTTCTGTGGATTTTCCGAACAACGGTGTGACACATGAATATGGCAAAACGGTAGGATGGAAGTTCAAGGAAGGAAGAGATTTCTCCCGCGAGTTTGCGACAGATTCAACAGCCTTTGTAATCAATGAGGCGGCCGTAAATTTTTTAGGGTTTAAAAACCCGGTTGGCGAAGTCCTCAATTGGAACGAAAAGCCATATACCATCATCGGTGTTATCAACGATATGATAATCGAGTCGCCTTATGAACCAGTGCGCCCTTCGCTTTTTCATATCTCCAAAGACGGTGGCAACGTTGTGATTTTGAAGCTCAACCCCGGCAAGAGCGTCACCGAATCAGTTGAAAAAATAAAAAATGCATTTGTAAAGTACGATCCTGCTTCACCTTTCGAATATAAATTCGTTGATGAAGATTATGCGCGCAAATTTGAAGGAGAAGAACGCATTGGTAAACTGGCGAGCTTCTTTTCAATCCTTGCGATTTTCATCAGCTGCCTCGGAATATTCGGGCTGGCCAGTTTTGTAGCAGAGCAACGAACAAAGGAAATTGGCGTTCGCAAAGTAATGGGAGCTTCTGTACTTAATCTCTGGGGTATGTTGTCTAGGGATTTTGTAGTGCTCGTAATTGCTTCTCTTGTTATTGCAATGCCAGCAGCCTATTATCTCATGAGCAATTGGCTTGAAAAATATGAATATCGTACAGGTATCTCCTGGTGGATATTTGCGGCCTCAGGAGCGGGTGCCTTGGTGGTCACGTTATGTACCGTGAGTTATCAATCGATCAAAGCGGCCATGGCCAACCCGGTCAATAGTTTGAGGTCCGAATGATTTATAACCGATAACTTTTATAACCGCGGTTTCAATATCTTAGCTTCATGAAATTGATCCGCTTCGGCAACTCAGGAAATGAAAAACCCGGATTGCAAATTGATGATAAGACAGGTATTGACGCCAGCTCTTTCGGAGAAGACTATAATGAAAATTTCTTTGCCACTGATGGCCTGAGCAGGCTGGCGAAGTGGTTTGAAGTAAACAAATCATCTGCGAAGAAATTTGAGTTAACCTCCGTCCGGCTTGGGCCACCGGTGGCAAGGCCGAGCAAAATGGTTTGCATCGGACTTAATTATAGAAAGCATGCCATCGAGGCGGGCTTGGAGATTCCTAAAGAACCGGTGATTTTTCTGAAGGCCACTTCAGCCATTGTAGGCCCTAACGATAACCTGATGATTCCCCGCGATTCGCATAAGACTGATTATGAAGTTGAATTTGCCATCGTCATTGGTAAACGTGCCTCCTATGTGGAGAAAGCAAATGCATTGAATTACATCGCGGGCTATATGCTTCATAATGATTACAGCGAGCGTGAATATCAACTGGAACGTGGTGGTCAATGGACGAAAGGTAAGGGCTGCGATACTTTTGCTCCGCTTGGTCCTTTCCTTCTCACCCGTGACGAAATTTCCGATACACATGATCTGGACATCTGGACGAAGGTGAATGGAAAAATCATGCAGCAGGGAACTACCGGTGATATGATCTTTGACGTGTCAACCATTATTTCTTACGTAACTCAATTTATGACGTTGTTGCCTGGCGATGTTATTTCTACAGGCACACCTCATGGCGGAGGAATAGGATTAAAACCTCCCGTTTATCTCAAGCCGGGCGATGTAGTCGAAATCGGAATCGAAGGATTGGGAACATCAACGCAACATGTGGTTGAGTATAAAAAATAACTCATTGCGATTCCTGTTGATTACGATCCGGATATCTTTTCGCAGCGAGAACCAGGCAAGTAATGCAGAGGGATAAACATATTCCTTTCACTATTGCCACTGTGGCTGAGGAGACCGGAGCATGGAATTATTTTGTCATTTGATTCAACAACCATTCCTCAGCTAGCTTCATATCTTCAAAAATCTCAATGAAGAACCCACGCTTTAGTGCGATCTCTTTCCAGTAATTGCCAAACTCAAGTCCCGGTTTTTCAAAAACTGCAGCAATGACAGCGTCCTTCAATCCGGGTTGAATCACTTCGTAGCGCTTTACGATGTTGAAAGCCTCATTCAGATGGACATTGATCTGAAGTTTTCGATAATCAACAAGCAAATAGCGACTATTTGTTTCTTGCATTTTCCGGTATATCTGTGCCGAAGCTTCGGCCATTGAAGTGAGACTGTCACGCGTTCCGTGACCGGTAATCAACAAATATTTTTCGGTTAACTCGAAAGTAACTGGAGGAAGTGGCATTCTCTGATAATAGTTGCGGTGGCTACCTGCCGAATCCTTTCTTGATGCTTTTTACTGAGGCCGTAATCATTTTCTTCAAAACCCCGGTGTCAATGTCTTCCAGTTTCTTGACATAAACACAACCTTTGGAAGGTTTGACTTTCCCTAATTTCTTCTGCATCTCTTCTTTGCCGTCGAAATTGGTAATGTAGAGCACGAGTGCATTTTTTCGTGGTGAGAACGCAGCTAATGGCATATCGCCTTCACGGCCACTTTCATATTTGTAATGATAAGTACCAAAACCAACAATGCTTGGTCCCCACATCGTTGCATTCTCGCCGGTAACGTCCTTGAATATCTTTATCAGTTCGTAACTATCATCACGCTTGGCCTCGTCATCAACAGCGGCAATAAAATCGTCAACGCTTTTGGTGGTAGCAGCAGTTTTGTTTTTGCTTTTGGCCATGGTGATAAAATTTTGCAGACATCAAATTTAACAGATAGTTATTGCGCCCTAAGCAACGTTGCCTGTTATTTTTTCCGAATTTCATTTTATCCAACCGGACAAAGAACCTCATTCAGAATGTGAGTCAATTTTGGCTACTTTGACTTCATGAAAAAAATACTCTTTCTCCTGGTCTTTGTACCGTTTTTTGCTGGCGCACAAAACGCAGTTGATTCACGTCAACAGGAAATCGTATTCCGGTCAGTCAATGTAGTGCCCATGGACCGCGAAGTCGTACTTGAAAACTATGATGTTGTTGTCAAAGATGGCAAGGTCAAAGCCATGGGCAAATCACAAAGTGTGAAGTTTGACAAAGCTGCATTGGTCGTTGATGCCAAAGGAAAGTACCTCATCCCCGGACTTGCCGAAATGCACGCACATGTTCCCCCGATTGATGATATCAACCCGATGAAAGAAGTGCTGATGTTGTTCGCACTTAATGGAGTAACGACTGTTCGTGGCATGCTTGGCCACCCGCGTCACCTTGAGTTAAGAAAGAAAATTGAGGAAGGAGAAATCATGGGGCCGAAACTGTACACTTCAGGCCCCTCATTTAATGGCAATACAGTCAAATCTGCTGAAGAGGGGATTCGCATGGTGAAAGAACAGAAAGCAGCAGGTTATGATTTTCTAAAACTTCATCCGGGATTGTCACGAGAGAACTTCGATGCGATCGTAAAGACTGCCAATGAAGTTAAAATTCCTTTCGCAGGCCATGTGGCCTGGGACGTAGGAATATGGCATGCGATTGAATCGAACTACAAGTCAGTGGATCACCTGGATCAGTTTGTCGAAGGACTGATACCCAATGTGAAAGAGACCAAAGAGACTGATGCGGGCTTCATGGCAATTTATATTGCGAATAAAGCAGATGAGTCGATCATTCCAAAGTTGATGGCTGGACTTCGCGATCATCATATTTGGGTCGTGCCTACTCAAACATTGGCCGAAGGGTGGCTCTCATCAGAAATAACTACAGCCGAGTGTGCCGCTTTACCTGAAATGAAATACATGGACCCAGCCACTGCCAAACGATGGGCTGAAGCAAAAGACCGGTCAACGAATGATCCACGTTATAAAAAAGAAAATTTTCCTGCGTTCCTGAAACTTCGTAGGAAACTGATTCTTGAATGCCAGAAAAATGGCGTTGGATTGTTATTAGGATCAGATGCTCCACAAGTGTATAACGTTCCCGGCTTCTCTATTCACCGTGAATTGAAAAGTATGGTCAATTCTGGTCTCACGCCATTCCAGGCATTACAAGCGGGGACGGTGAATGTGGCGCGCTATTTCGATCGAAGCAATTCAGGTTCAGTAAAAGAAGGAAATGTCTCTGATCTTGTACTTCTCAATGCAAATCCCTTAACAGACATCAGCAATACCTCGCAGATTGCCGGGGTGATGCTCAACAACCGCTGGCTGTCAAGGGAATTTATTGATGCTGAGTTGAAAAAACTGGTGAAACAATAAAGGCAGTTAACTTTTAGCTTTGGCAATACCCACGAGGGTAAGTTCCACCACGACCAGGTTTTTGTTGAAATTGGAATAGATCAATTTCACATAATTGAGGTTGTCCATGTCGAGGGCGATCTGAGCACCTTCTTCAAACCGTGAAGAGTCCCAACCAAGGGCCTCCATCACATTACCTGTGATGCCTTTTTGGTGAATGAATTTGAGTATCGCGATGTGGTCCATGATTTTTATTTTTCAAAGCCAGCTTCCATTAATAAAGTAAGTAATACAAACTTGATTCCGTCAGCGCCTTTTTCATTGAGCCACCATTCATTCAATGCGTGTTCATGATCACTTCGACCACCGGCCCCGATGCAAATGGAAGGGATACCATGAGCGATAGATGTATTGGCATTGGTAGAAACATAACCGAGTGTTATTGGCGATGAAGTGAAGTGGCGGGCAGCGGCAAGTGATCGCTGCACAATGGCCTGGTCAGGTTTTGTCATACCTGACGGACGGTAGCCTATTTGCTTCAAATCCAGCGAAAGCATTGACCCCTTTTTGATGGTGCGATTGTACTCATCCAATCCTTTTTTCATGCACACTTTAAATATAGAGTCGATCTTTTTTAACTGAGATGGACTTTCCGAGCGCATATCGATTTCTGCCCACGACTCAAATGGAATTGAATTGATTGATGTGCCACCACCGGTGCGTCCCACATTAAAGCTGGTTTTGATACCAGTGGCTGTAAAGGTCGCTGCCGCATCTGAGAAATAATTGAGTGACTTGGCCATAGCGCTATGCGGATTTCCCAGACCAAAAGCGCCCCAGGAATGACCGCCCGGTCCGATGATTGTTGCTCTATATCTTACGGAACCAAGCGCACCATTCACCACGTAATTGATCTCTGTTCCATCAACGGCAATCCATGAATCGATTTTGAGTTTACTTTTTTCAACAACATATTTCACACCACGCAAATCACCGAGTCCTTCTTCGCCAAGTGTTGCTGCAAAGAGTACATCGTCAACTGTTCGGAGATTTGTTTTCTCCATGGCCTTCAATACAGTGAGGATGGCAATCAACCCTCGCGTATCATCTGCAATTCCGGGAGCAAAGAGCGTGTCGCCTTTCTGTTTGACCGTTACATCGGTGCCTTCCGGAAAAACGGTATCGAGATGTGCATCAAGCACTATGGTTCGGGTGCTTTTTGTGCCTTTGCGAAGGGCGAGGACATTCCCTAATGAATCAATCCATACTTTATCAGTTTTTGCTGTTTCGAGCATTTTTTTGAAATACTGTGCACGCTTTTCTTCTTTAAACGGAGGAGCCGGAACCTGTGTTAGTTCAATGTGCTCTTTGCGTGTGGCCGGTTCGAGTTGGTCGATGATGGCAAAAGCATCTTTCACCAGTTTGTTTTTGGTAAGATCAAGAACTTGTTGTTCATAGATTGTTTTCCCTGCCTCAGACTTTTTCTGGGCCACGAGATTTATCAAAAATGAAGCGAAGAACAGGAATAGAAGAAATTTTTTCATTAGAATCGATTCTGAACACCAATGCTAATGAAAAGAGGAGATTGGTGCAAGATCACCTAATCGTATTCATCATTCCAAGGCACCCGTGACGGGGCGCAGGGCAAATATTCAGAAGATTCCCACGGCAAGCTGTACCCAAATGATGAAGAAAACTGCGAGGATGGCCAGGCACATTACAACCCGGTACTCGACTTTACTTACTTTCCTTATTACAAATTCACATGCAAGGCCTGTGGCGAACAAAAGGGCACCAGCAGCAACAAAATCGATTAGAGTCCAATGTACCTCAGTGGTAAACTGCATTGCGATAAATGGGATAAGTAACAGGAGCGCTATTCCGAGCACGATGCCTGTAAGCCTTTTGTTTTGTAGAGTCATAAAATTGCCTTTCCGGTTATATAATTTATTTAAAAGTACTTTCAATTACAAAGTAAATATAAAAAGACGATAATTGCAACCGTATGATTAAAGGCTACTGACTGAATTTAAGCAGGTTAGTGTTTGGCCAGCAGCTCGGTACAGTTTTACAGAACTTGATGGAAGTGAACGATTACGCGTGATTCACGTTCTATATAGAGGTATCTTATAGAAATTTATAGCATGACCAAGTATTTTGACTCAATCGGCACATACAAAGCATACACCAATGATGATAAGAACCTCTTCAGCGATTCAGGGGAGCATATAGGTTATTTCATGAATGGTTTTTTGTACGATACCAAAGGGCAAGCCATTGGTCATAAAAGAGACAAGAAGATATTGGATAAGAGAGGTCAAACGCTTTATTACACGACCTGAAATGTGGAACTGATAATCAGTTCAGGGTAATTCGAGCCCGAAGCAGCCAGGGTATTTGTTTAGATAAATTCAGCCAGATTATCTAACAAGGCTAAAAAAGCTATTTTTGCACCCTTATGGCTAATGACTCAGAAAATCTGTTGAAAAAAGTGATCTCCCATGCCAAGGAGTATGGGTTTATTTTCCCTTCGAGCGAAATCTATGACGGCCTCAGTGCGGTTTATGACTATGGGCAGAATGGCGTTGAATTGAAGAACAACATCAAGGAATACTGGTGGAAGTTCATGACGCAGATGCACGACAACATCGTGGGTATTGATACGGCTATCTTCATGCACCCGACCACCTGGAAGGCCAGTGGGCACGTGGATGCATTCAACGATCCGATGATCGACAATAAAGATTCAAAGAAACGTTACCGTGCTGATGTACTGGTAGAGGACGCCATTTCCAAAATGGAAGAGAAGATTGTCAAGGAAGTAGAGAAAGCAGCCAAGCGTTTTGGAGAGTCATTTGACAAGAAGATGTTTTCGGAGACGAACCCCCGCGTGCTGGAATACCAAAAGAAAATTGATGAGGCCAATAATCGTCTGAAGGAAGCCATGACTAACGGTGACATGGTGGCCATGAAGCAACTAATTGTTGACCTGGAGATCAACGATCCGATTAGTGGAACGAAAAACTGGACGGACGTGCGTCAGTTCAACCTGATGTTCTCAACTGAAATGGGTTCGATCGCAGAGGACGCCAATAAGATTTATTTGCGCCCGGAAACTGCCCAGGGGATTTTTGTCAATTTCCTGAATGTGCAAAAAACGGGAAGGATGAAGATTCCATTTGGAATTGCCCAGATCGGAAAAGCATTCCGGAATGAAATAGTGGCGCGCCAGTTCATTTTCCGCATGCGCGAATTCGAGCAAATGGAAATGCAGTTTTTTGTGAAGCCAGGAACGGAGATGGAGTGGTATGCGAAGTGGAAAGACAAGCGAATGAGATGGCATCAGACATTAGGGCTTGGTAGTGAGAATTATCGTTTCCATGATCACTTAAATCTCGCACACTATGCCAATGCAGCTTGCGATATTCAGTTCAATTTTCCGATGGGCTTCAAGGAACTCGAGGGAATCCATAGTCGCACGGACTTTGATTTGAAGAGCCACGAGAAATTTTCAGGGAAGAAATTGCAATACTTTGATTCAGAGGACAACCAAAGTTACGTGCCGTTTGTGGTGGAGACTTCAGTAGGCTTGGACCGGATGTTCCTGTCGGTGCTGGCGACCGCTTACAAGGAAGAAAAAGTGACAGGCGCAGATGGCGAAGAAGGAGGAGAACGCGTGGTGCTGTCAATTCCCCCGGCTTTGGCTCCTTACAAAATAGCGGTGCTGCCCCACTTGAAGAAAGATGGCTTGCCTGAGAAAGCAGAGGAAGTGATGGATTTATTGAAATTTGATTTCCGCTGCTACTACGAAGACAAAGACACCATTGGCAGAAGATACAGACGCATGGATGCGATTGGCACTCCGTATTGTATAACTATTGATCACCAGACTCTTCAGGACAATACAGTGACGATCCGCGAGCGTGATTCGATGAAACAAGAACGAATCGCGATTGACAGCCTCAAAGAGAAAATCCGTGAGGCGGTCTCACTCCTCAGTCTACTTAAGAGAATTTAATTATTCGAACGCTTAAATAGAACCATGCACCCGGCATTCAACAGGAACTTATTTTTTGTAAAGGAGCACGTTAAAATATTCAAGGCTGCCAACAGTTTTGATATTCTTGATCCACAGACACAGCAAATCATACTTCAGTGCCAGGAAGAGAAACTTGGTTTCTTTACCAAGATGTTCCGCTTTACGGATTACAAAAGAATGACACCATTCAATATGGAGATAAAAAGCCCTGAAGGCCAAAAGTTGCTGACTATTCGCAGGGGTGTTTCCTTTTTTTTATCGAATGTGGAGGTGCTGGATGAAAGTGACAATCTGATTGGCAAGTTCAAACAGAAATTCTTCTCCATCGGAGGTAAGTTTGAAGTATTGGGACCCAATGAACGCCCCTTGTGTATGTTGAAAGGTAAATGGACAAGCTGGGAATTCAAATTTGTTGCCAACGATGGTAAGGAGTTTGCCATGGTTTCAAAAAAATGGAGCGGGCTTGGAAAAGAACTTTTCACCAGCGCTGACAATTATATTTTGCAGATTAGCCAGGAGGTACCGGCGGATCATCCGCTTCGTCTTTTGATTCTATCAGCAGTGATGTGTATTGACCTGGTTTTGAAAGAATAGAATGAATTGGTCACAACTTCTCTCGCCACAACGCCTGCATGGAAAACAAGATTTCCATGATCAGTCGCGTAGTGCATTTGAACAGGATTACGATCGAATTATTTTTTCACAACCATTTCGCAGACTGCAAGACAAAACGCAAGTCCATCCGCTTCCAGTAGATGACTTCGTTCACACGCGACTCACACACAGTCTCGAAGTTTCCAGCGTTGGTCGTTCGCTGGGAAAAAAAGTAGGAGAGGAGATTTTGAAACGACACACTTCCTTAAAAGAGAATTTTTCCTTGTTTGATTTCGGGGCCATTGTTGCGGCAGCAGCACTTACTCACGATCTGGGTAATCCTCCATTTGGTCATGCAGGGGAGGATGCGATCTCGGATTTCTTTGTACTGCACCCCAAGGGACAGTCATTCAAAAACCAGGTCACTGAAAGAGAATGGACTGACCTTACCCATTTTGAAGGCAATGCCCAGGGATTCAGATTGCTTAATCAAAAACGATTCGGCTTGAAACTGACTTCGGCGACACTGGGAGCATTTACGAAGTATCCATGCCCTTCTTTTTTTCAAAATCGAGACAAATCGAAGAAGAGCCAGAAGAAGTTTGGATTTTTTGATTCAGAGAAAGAGAACTTTTCTCTGGTTGCAAATCAGTTGGGATTGATTAATAGATACGAAAATGTATGGTGCCGACATCCACTCACATTTTTAGTGGAGGCAGCGGATGACATTTGTTATGGCATCATCGACCTTGAAGACGGATGTCGTCTCGGATTGATCAGTGAAAAAGATACGGTGGAACTGATGGCCGCAATCCTGAAAGAGCAATTTCATCCCGAGAAAATGAATAAGCTTGTGGGGCTCACTGAAAAACTCGGAGTTCTTCGCGCGCTTACCATAAACAAACTGGTAGACGAGTGTACTACACTTTTTCTCGATGAAGAGAAAAATATTCTTGAAGGTAAATTCGACAATGCGTTAACTGATGTGATTGGGTCAAAAGATGCACTTCAGGAGATTTCCAGGATCTCCGTTGAGAAAATCTATCAAGCGCGAACTGTAGTTGAAATCGAAGCCAGTGGTCACGAAGTACTGCCCGGGTTGCTCGAAGAGTTTGTCGCTACCGGCAAGTCATTACAAGAAAAAGAGAGTCCCCGGAAGTATAAAAATCTACAACTGCTTTTGCCTGAGGAAACACGCTGGGAGCTTACGCAACAGCCATCTACTTATCAAATGTTACGAATCATTGTGGATTTGATTTCCGGGCTCACCGATCGTCATGCGTTGAGCCTGTACCGCAAGATCAAGGGGATTTCACTTTGATTTATAGGCCAGGTAGTTGATGCCAAGCACTGATAGGCAAATCAGCAATCCAAAAAACTCGTGGGTTTCTTCAATGTAGTTGCTTTGCATTTTTGCAACGTCATCGAACAACAACCCGCGTTCATCGGACGTTAGTATTTCCCAGGCGGAAGGGGCAAGGATAAAGACATAAACTGTATAAAATAATGCCAGTGCAAGCATTGCATTTTTAAACACCATTCCTTTAACTGCTAGTCCACAAACAAGACCATTGAACCATAAATGAATATCCAAACAAACGGATCCGGGTCATTGAACTGGAGGGAAGCAAAGCCAATAAAAATAACCGTAAAAACGGCATTGAATATTTTCATGTAGATGAAAACGTATCACCCAAAATAAGGTTTATTTCTTAATTTTATAGAGATCAATTAACTATGGAGGCCTACGGAAAAATTCTTCTCGTTGCGATGCCAGCTTTTTTGTTTTTGGTGCTATTCGAAAAGTGGTGGGGATGGCGCAAAGGCAATGACACGGTGCGTCATAATGATATGATTTCAAGCCTTAGTTCGGGTGTTACCAATGTTACGAAGGATGTTTTAGGATTGAGTGTCGCTATTATTTCCTACGGGTGGCTGATGAACAAAATCGCTATCGTCCATATCCAGGCTACCTGGGCCGTTTACCTGATCGCTTTTGTGGCACTGGATTTTGCAGGATACTGGGTGCACCGCATCTCTCACGAGTATAATCTCTTTTGGAATAATCATATTATCCATCATAGTAGCGAGGAATTCAATTTGGCTTGCGCCCTTCGCCAGAGCGTGTCGGTGATTGTAAAAATATTCGCACTTTTCCTTTTGCCGGCTGCATTGCTTGGTATTCCGGGGGAAGTGATTGCCATTGTGGCTCCATTGCATTTGTTTGCGCAGTTTTGGTATCATACGCAACATATTGGCAAAATGGGATTTCTTGAAAATATCATCGTGACGCCATCGCATCACCGAGTACATCATGCGATCAACCCGGAATACCTCGACAAAAACTATTCGCAAATATTTATCATCTGGGATAAACTGTTTGGAACGTTCCAAGAAGAAAAACCGGAGATACCGGCAGTTTATGGTGTAACCCGTCCAGTAGGCACTTGGAACCCGATCAAAGTCAACTTCATGCATTTATGGCTCCTGATCAAAGATGCATGGTACGCACAGAGCTGGAAAGACAAGTTTCGGATTTGGTTTATGCCACTGGGCTGGCGGCCAGTAGATGTAGCGGAAAGATTTCCTGTCTACAAGATCAAGAACGTTTACAGTTTTGAAAAGTACGATCCGAAAATTTCGTCAATAGTTCTTGCCTGGAGTTGGGTGCAGATGATGATGACGCTTTTCCTGGTGGCGTATCTTTTTGGCAACATTGCAAAAATTGGAGCACCTGATATTTTCTGGTATGGTGGCTTTATTTTTATCTGTATTTATGCGTACACCGAGCTAATGGACAAAAACAGGTTTGCGTTTGTCTGGGAATTAGCTAAGAATATTCTTGGTATGTTCCTGATATGGAAAAACAACGGATGGTTTGGCGCTGATGCGTACTTTTTGTGGACAAGTGTTTTTTTAAGTTTTTATTTCGGAGCATCAACGGTGATAGCAGTTTATTTCTCAAGAGGCTTTGACTCCAAAACTGAAAACCAACTGTCTCTTCAGTAAGATCGCCTCAGTGAATTGCCGCATCAGCTAAATTGTCAGGCGTTCTGATCAAATTCAATAAATTGGAATTTACTTTTTGGCTTTGTTTGAATTAATCAATTCATTAAACAAGTGCCAGATGCCATCGCCATCCATCATAGCTGAATTTTTTTTGCCTTCCAACTCGGATCTGGCATTGATTTACTTCGTCTTCACGACCATTTTGCTCGGTGGTTCGGCCTTCATGGGTTGGATAATCAGCAGGTTTTTTAGAAATCGGGAAAAAAGAAAAAAAGCATTCTGGCAGATCAGTTTATTTACGCTGATTTCCTTTCTCACTGCTATTTCACTTTTTATTGGCTGAACTAATAATTGTGAATGTATTTAAGAGGCAATCGCGATAGGCGCGGCAAGGCAACTGTCAGGGATTGCGAAGGCATTAACCAAGGGCACCGCTTCTTGTCGTACGTCCCAGCAGAGTTGATTAAGCAACTTTCTAATCGCCTTAGTTTTCACACCTTCCATATATCCTTGCTCCAGGTACCATCCTTTGTTTTTGTCGATTTGAGAGAGAGCGAATAGGGCACAGAGTTTTTTCAGGATGGATTGGCAATTGGCATCAGCCGTATTTTCGACTTGTTCAATAAATCTTTCCAGTATAATGCGTTCGATGTAAGCAAAACTCACCTGCACCAAATGATGTTGAGAGACATTGAAAGCATCGAATGAATCCATTCCTTCATCGATATGACGTTTCAATCGTTTGGCTGCGGATGTGAGAATATCCCGTTCACGGTATTTAAAAGCGTGAAGGTGGAATTCCGGATCCATCAAATGTTCCTCATCGGTGTTTCGAATGGTAATGGGATTTAATTCGGTTATGGAAGTCTTGGCCTGTTCAGCCACATAGTTTAGAATGCCAAACAGATTCATGTGAGCAAACTCCTGTTTGAATTCGGTGAGTCTGCTTTTTGCTACGAGCTGCATGAGTACCGTGTTGTCACCTTCGAAAGTGGTGAAGATATCCGTATCATTTTTTAGTGCATCGATCCGGTTTTCAGATAAATATCCTTTACCTCCGCAACATTCGCGGCACTCCTGTAAGGTTGCAGTGGCATTCCATGTGGCAAATGATTTTAATCCGGCAGCAAGGGCTTCGATTTCCTGCATTTCTTCTTCTTTGCGATTGATGAAACGATTCGTCAGGTACTGCAATGAAAAATGCAGTGCGTAGGCATTGGCCAATAGTGGCATCAGCCTCCGTTGATGAGTTCTGTAATTCAGGATCGGAACCTCCGGAGCACCTTCAGGTCCGAATTGTTTTCGTTGATCTCCATAACGAATAGCAATTGTTAGTCCTGACTTGGATGCACTCAATCCGGCACGTGGAATACCGATACGTCCACCGACCAATGTCCCCAACATGGTAAAGAACCTGCGGTTGTCGCTGGAGATCGGACTGGAAAACTTTCCATCTTCGGTGATCGTGGTATAGCGATCGAGCAGATTTTCCAGGGGCACGACCACATTTTTGAATTCAATTTTACCGTTATCCACTCCATTCAATCCCATCTTTCGTCCACAGTCTTCAATAGTAATTCCTGGCAACGTTTTTCCTTTTTTGTCCCGTAGTGGCACGATGACGGCACATACGCCATAATCCTTTCCTTCTACAATCAGCTTGGCGAAGACGGTAGCCATCTGACCATGCAAAGCAGCATTGCCAATGTATTCCTTCCTTGCGTGAATATGTGGTGTGTGAACCGTGATTGTTTTCGTGGTGTGATTGTAGGTCGCAGTGGTTTCCACGCCTTTCACATTTGATCCGTGATGCGTTTCCGTCATGGCGAAGCAACCCGGAAGTTCAAGCGAACCAATATCCTTTAAATATTTTTTATGATGTTTTTCTGTTCCCAGGAAATAGACACTCATACCCCATAGTCCGAATTGCACACCAAACTTCACCACCAGGCTCAGGTCGTGGTAGCTCAATGTCTCCATTACCGCGAAGTAGGAGGCCATGTCGTTTTGCCCGCCATATTCTTTCGGATAGGCAATCGCGCCCAATCCCTGATCTGCCATCATGTGAGACCACTGCAATACTTTAGCTCGATAAATGGCCAGATCACCCGGATCGACATACCTGAATTCGGGATCATCAAGAATGGTTTTTACCTTCCGGATGATGCCTGCATTTTTACCATCCAGGATTTTAGTGAGAGCCTCAACGTCAAAAGTTTTCTGCGTAGTAAGTTGTTGTGTTACAGATTCCCGTTTTCCCGACTGGAAATTATAAGCTGCTTCATGACTAATGAAACCTAACGTTGCTTCTATATTGGCGAGGGCTGGTTTCTCTTTCAAAAGAACACTTGAAACGGAACCGTGGTTTTTCACCAGTTGAAAGCCAATTTCAACCAGGCTTCTTCCATCAGTCTCATCAGCTGCTTTTCTTATTTCATCACGCCAACTCATGAGGTCATCAGCTGAGGGAGGTGTAGCCGGGTTTACCTGTGAAAGCAAAAATTCTTTCTCTTCTTTTGTCAACCATTGCTGGCTTTCAATCAGTCCCTCGATCGTAGCTATTTCACTGGGAGTGAGGATAGCATCGGACCATACCGTGTAAAATAAAGGAAGGAATACATACAACGAAGCATTTGACTTGAGTTGAGGAGCTTGAAGCATAACCGATGGGTTTATGTCAAAGATAAAGAACGGAAGCTTATCTATTTTCGGATTTTCTAGCAGCTAAAATTACCTTAGTTTTGCCGTTTAAAATTTCATTTCATGTGGGATAAAGTCGCCGGGTTTATTATTCGCTTTCGTCTGCCGCTCATTGTTGTTATTGGCCTGATTACTGTCGTGATGGGATACTATGCAACAAAAGTGGAGATGAGCTATGACCTGGCCCGCACCGTGCCTGCTGATGACCCGGAGATGATATTCCTGCAACAATTCAAGAAACAGTTTGGCGAAGACGCGAACATCATCGGCTTAGGTATACAAGACAGTTCTATCTATTCGGTTGAGAAGTTCAATCGTTTCCGCGAATTGAATAAAATGATCAAGGATATTCCTGGGATAAACAATGTATTGAGTTTGCCCGAGATAAAAATCATTCGCAAGGACACTGCAAATAAAAAATTTAAACTAGACCCCTTATTTCCTAAGGAGATTCAAAGCCAGCAACAGCTCGATAGCTTAATGACCGTGCTTCGCGGACAGAAGTTTTACATGGGCCAGATCGTGAACGAAAAAAATGGGGCCACGATGATGCTGATTTCCGTTCAGAAGGAAGTCATGAATTCCGCCAGACGGGTAGAGCTGACGCAGCAATTAGTGGAAGCAGGTGATAAGTTCTCCAAAAGTACTGGCATTGTTTTGCATTTTGCGGGTTTGCCCTTCATCCGGACAATCATGGCCACGAAGGTGCGGCAAGAGACACAATTTTTCCTTTATCTGTCAGCCCTTGTTACCGGACTGATCATGTTCTTCTTCTTCCGTTCGGTAAGAGCGGTATTATTTTCGATGATCATTATCGGCATCGTTGTGGTGTGGGTGATGGGAACATTGGCCTTATTTGGTTACAAGATCACCTTGCTTAGTGGACTTATCCCACCGGTGATCGTGACGATTGGCATCACCAATGCCATTTATCTACTTAACAAGTATCACATTGAGTACTTCAAATTAAAAAGCAAGCCGGATGCAATCGCCATTGTTGTGAAGAAAATGGGTCTGGCGATGTTTCTCACTAACCTCACTGTGGCAATCGGATTTCTAACATTGCTTTCGACAGATATTTTACTTCTTCGCGAATTTGGAATTGTAGCGGGTATCAACATTATGGCATTGTTTGTTGTGAGCCTGATCATGATTCCGGCAGTCTTCTCCTGGTTGCCCGAACCGAAGCCCAAACATTTACGTCACCTTGATTTTAAAATATTGGGCAAATTCTTGCATTTAAATGACATCGCTGTGCATCGCTACCGCCCGGCCATTTACATCGCATCAATAGGCCTTACTGTCTTTTCAGTGTTGGGAATGTTGCGCCTTCAGTCAGTTACCTTCATGGTAGATGACGTGCCGGAAAAGAGTGGCATCCGACAGGACCTGAGGTTTTTTGAATCTAATTTCAGTGGGATCATGCCGTTGGAAGTAGAGGTGAATATGAATAAGCGTGGCGCTGTAAGAAGTAGCCTTTCCAATTTGGAAAAGGTAGATGAGTTTGAAAGGTTCATCGATTCGCTCCCGCAAGTATCTCGTCCCGTATCAATTCTCAGTTTGGTGAAAGCATCAAGACAAGCGTTTTATGGAAATAATCCCGAGATGTATGGATTGCCCACCTCTAAAACCGAGGCAGCTTTCATTGGTCGCTACATAAAAAACCAAACGGAAAATACAGGTCTTCTCAAATCGTTTGTGGATACGTCATATACCAAAATGCGCATCTCGATGCAGATTGCTGATATTGGTTCGATAAAGATGGACTCACTTGTTCACCAAGTCATCGAGCCGCGGATGAATAAAATTTTTGAAGGGACGAACATAACCACCAATGTTACCGGGACTACCAAGCTCTTCATTAAGGGTAACAAATTCCTGATCGCAAACTTGCAGGAAAGTTTATTACTGGCATTTATCCTGATCACGCTATCTATGGCCATGCTGTTTGCCAATGTTCGCATGATCATAATTTCACTGATTCCAAATTTGCTGGCGATGATGATTACTGCGGGGCTAATGGGCTATTTCGGAATTCCACTGAAAGCAAGTACGGCACTGATCTTCAGTATCACCTTTGGAATTTCAGTTGATAATTCCATCCGCTTCCTGGCAAAGTACCGTCAGGAGCAACTAGCGAATAATTTCTTCGTACCACTTTCTGTAAGTGAAAGTATTCTGGAAACGGGTAAGAGCATTATTTACACTTCGGTGGTCTTGTTTGCCGGGTTTATCCTTTTTGCATTCTCTTCTTTTGGTGGCACTATTGCACTTGGAGTTCTTACATCAACCACGCTGGTAATCTCGATGTTTACCAACCTGTTTCTGTTACCGGCACTCATCATGACGTTTGATAAGCCTAAGAAAAATAAAGAGAAGCTGTTGATCGATGATTTCGACACCAGTTTCTATACCGAAAGCGAGGACGTGGATATTGACCTTTCAAAAATCAAAATCCACGACCGGGCAGGATCAGCTGAGTAAATTAAGATTACTTCTGCGCAGGCGAAAATTTCTCCACTTCATTCCGAATCGGCTTTACTGTTTTCAGATAAGCATAGATTGCCGCAAAGTCTTTCCTGGTCATATGTGCATACATCGTCCATGGCATGATGCTGTTAAACTCGCCAGGCTTTACAGAAACGGATGCATTAGCTTCCAGGAAGATTTTGAATCGTTGGATAAAAGCTTCTTCCGTCCATTTGCCAATGCCGGTTTCAGGATCCTGGGTTAAATTGGAGGAACGGAGCATAGAACCATCAGGCATTTGGAACTCGCGTCCACCGCTGAAGGCGAACTCGGGAATGATCTGTCCTTTTTCAGCACGTGTATGACATTCACGACAGGCTGTGGCGTTGACCATGTAAGCGCCATAGGCAATTAAGTCAGTGGTGTCCGGCCGCTTTTGAGGCTCGGCTTTTTGCGGAAGAGTATTGATGATAAAATTCATCGGGAAGTCCGACTCAGAATCGGGTACCTGATTTTGTACCGGTTTCAGGGAGCGGACGTAAGCAATGATCGAGTAGATATCTTCCGGATCCATCCGCCCATAGTAAGAGAAGGGCATCAATGGAAACAGCGCCCGGCCCTCCTTGCTTACACCGGTAGTGATTAATCTGAAGAGCTCACCATCAGAATACCGGGATATACCTTTGGGCGTAATATTTTTTGAATAATAAACCCCAGGCATTCCAACAGTCTGATCAAAGCGTTCACCACCCATGCCGAGAGTTCCCTCAACTAATGGTCCGGAAAATTTTGACCAGTCACGTTTTGAATGGCAGTCCATACAAACTGTAATATGGTTGGCGAGATAGCGTCCGCGTTCAATTCGCTCAGGTGAATAATCAATTTTGAGTTCTTCTGCTTCGCCTACATTGGGCAGAGCTGTTTTAACATATGTGAGTAAGCCAGCGACAGCAATAAAAAGAGCGGCAATGACGTAGCCGAAAATCTTCAGGATTTTATTCATGGAGGTTGTTTTTAGGGCTTTAAAGGGTGGTTAAATATAATCCATTTTTCACCTACGCTATCCCGGCATTCACCGACACCTTGCCTTCGATAACCTATTCAGTATAGTCTTCAACAGTTTTCCTCCGTTGATTTGGGTATAAATTCAAAGAATATGGAAATGCAGGACAAAAAATCTGAAAGATTCAGTTCATCAAATGCGGGCAAGTCTTTTGCCGGGATAATATTGGTGGTTATCGGTGGAGTGTTGCTGAGCCGCGAATTGGGTTATTATTTTCCGCAATGGGTTCTTAGCTGGGAAATGTTAGTGATTGCATTGGGTGTTTTTTTTGGCGCTCGAAAGGCTTTTCGCCCGGGTGGCTGGCTGGTAATGATTTTCGTTGGAGCAGCTTTCCTGCTCGATGAGTATTATGGTGAACTTGGATTTCACAACTACATCTGGCCCATGGCAATAATCCTGGTAGGCGTGTACATGATCCTGAAACCCCGGAGAAGGCATAGTGAATATGAATGGAAATTTGAGACAAGTACGCACGATGAAAATTACCTGGAAGTTAATTCCGTGTTTGGTGGAGCTAAAAGAAAAGTAATGTCTAAGGACTTTAAAAGAGGAGAGGTGAACACTGTATTTGGAGGAAGTGATTTGGACTTTATACAGGCCGATATTAATGGACAGGCGGTTCTTGAGGTCAATGTCGTGTTCGGAGGCTGTAAGTTGATTGTTCCGCCACATTGGAAAGTTCAATCAGAAGTGACTGCAGCTTTCGGCTCAGTGGAGGACAAGAGACGTGAAACCGGCCAGGTTGCAGAAAACAAGACGCTGGTATTGAAGGGCTCGGTAGCTTTCGGCTCAATAGAAATTAAAAGTTATTAACCCCGTCCATTTTTTGAACCCTTATTTGTCTTAGTCGGGGAGAATTGTAAAATATTGAACCTAAAAAATTGAGTAGTATGAACTGGTATATCGCAAAAATAGTTTTTCAGATCAAAGCCGAAGGGATGCAACGCCCTCAGTTTGACGAACATCTCCGACTGATTGAAGCGGAGAGTTTTGAAGAAGCGATTCTCAAAGCCCGAATGATTGGTCTCAGCTTCGAAGAGGCTGTTGTCAATCAGCGGCACGGAGTGGTGCAGTGGGAATTTGTGAATGTAGCCGACCTTCGCCAAATGAAAGAGTTGAAGAACGGTATGGAACTCCATTCCCAGGTACGTGAAATGGATGAGCCAAACCAATACATTAATTATATTCACAACCAGGCTGCATGCATGCAGTTGTCGGCAAGACCTGTATTTTAAAACACTTGAAGTGACGAGGCAGAAGTACACAATTGTAATCGTTGCGAGTGGATGGTGGCTGTTTTGGGCGGCCATTCAGATTTTAGTGATGCTCAGATTTGGCATTCCGTTACGTGAAACGCTGATAGATACTGCTGCAACAGGATTCGCATTAGCGCTGGCTGGATTTGACATTAACATGATGGTAAAGTATTTCAGGCCATCTGCTAAAAATGCGTTTTACCTGATGACTGCAAGTGCAGTGCTCGCAGCGCTGAGTTGTATTGCCTTGAATTTGTTGTTAAAAGAATTTCTGACTGACAAAATTTATCTCTCCACGCTTCAATCGACCCTGGCACTACGGTTTGTTTTCATATGGTTGATGGTTTTGATCGTTGCTGTGCAAGGCTGGGTATGGTGGTACATTAAAGAACAAAATCAAATTGAAGCGCGCGCCAATGAATCTGACAAACTAATGCGTGAAGCGGAGTTGTCGAATTTGCGTCAGCAATTGCAACCTCATTTTTTGTTTAACAGCCTGAATTCGATCAGTGCCCTGACGATTTCACAACCGGAACAAGCCCGTAAGATGATTGAGCAGCTTTCGGATTTTCTTCGCGGAACAGTGAAGAAGGAAGGCAATCAACTGGTTTCGCTGAGCGATGAGCTTCGTCACCTGGGACTTTACCTGGAAATTGAAAAAGTACGTTTCGGCCATCGTCTGATTACGAAAGTTACTGCAGACGAGACCGCGACCGGAATGATGCTGCCCTCCTTATTGTTACAACCTGTTTTGGAAAATGCAATTAAGTTTGGCTTATACGATACAACCGGTGAAGTAACGATTAGCGTTGATGCGAAAGCAGAAGACAAAAATTTACTGATCACCATTAAAAATCCATTTGACCCGGAGACTGCCTCGCCAAAGCGTGGTACAGGCTTCGGATTGAATTCGGTGCAACGCAGGCTGGCATTAATTTTTTACCGGAATGACCTGCTGACCACCAGGCAAGACGAAAATATTTTTACTACATCAATTAGAATACCCCAGACGAACTGAAACTATGACTGGTATAAAAGTGATCGTGATCGATGATGAACCGTTGGCACGTGGGATCATAAAAGAATATTTGAAGAGTTTTACTCAGATAAGCGTGGTAGCTGAGTGTGGTGATGGTTTTGAAGGTGTGAAAGCCATTGCTCAGCATCAACCCGACTTGATTTTTCTCGATATCCAAATGCCAAAGATCAACGGTTTTGAAATGCTGGAACTGATCGACAACCCACCACCGGTGATTTTTACTACCGCTTTTGACGAATATGCTATCAAGGCTTTTGAGACACACGCGATTGACTATTTATTGAAGCCGTTTGGCAAGGAGCGATTTGATAAAGCATTGAACAAATGGCTTTCACAAAATACAGCTAATGTGCCTCCAGCGTTATCGGATGAAATCAGCTCCCCGGAAAGTCAGAATCGTGTCGTAGTTAAAAAGGGGCAGAATATCGTGGTGCTACCCATACAACGCATTCATTACTTTGAAGCCTTTGACGACTACGTGAAAATTTTTACTACGGAAGGCTTTTATCTCAAGAAAAAGACGATGGCATTTTTCGAGAAGACACTTGATTCTTCTCAGTTTGTACGAGTGCATCGATCATATCTCCTCAATCTGCAGGAGCTCACCCGAATCGAACCAATGGAAAAAGATAATCACGTTGCGCTTTTGAAAAGCGGAACCCGGATTCCCCTGAGCCAGTCAGGCTATTCCAAATTGAAGAGCGTGCTCGGAATTTAGACTTTGGAAATTTGCTGTGCGATAACAGCTAATCCCTCACGAAAAGTATGTGGTTTATATCCCAACTCGCTCTCCGCTTTGTCGATGATAAAGCCAGTCTTCATCGGGCGTTTGGCGGGCTGAGTAAATTGAGTTGAATCCGTTTGATGGATCAATGTCGGATCGAGTTTGAAAAAATCAGCTGTAGCAATCGCAACGTCATAAGGAGTCATCATTTCACTTCCAGAGACATGATAAATTCCCAGCGCTTTCTTTGTAGCAGCAAGTAAGCAACCGGAGGCCAGGTCCTCCGCTAATGTAGGCGTACGGAATTGATCGTTCACTACATTGATTTTTTTCTTCTCCTCCAGACTTTTCTTCACCCATAATACAATGTTACTCCGGCTTTGATCTTTCGTAATTCCATAGACCAACACCGTCCGAACAATTGTCCATGAAATTCCACTTTGCAGAACGATCATCTCACCGGCAAGTTTACTCTCGCCATAGTAGTTCACCGGACCGGGACGCTCGTCTTCATCCAAAGGCCCATGAGTTCCGTCAAAAATAAAGTCTGTAGATACGTGAACCAGGTGTGAATTGTTTTTTTTACAGGCGTCTACAATGTAGCTGACAGCTTCGACATTGCTTTGCCAGCACTTATACCGGTCGGTTTCGCATTGATCTACCTGGGTCATTGCAGCAGTATGGATGACTACATCGGGTTTCGTTTTAGAAATAACTGCATCCACTTCCTCCGCATCAGTAATATCGAGCAAATGAAACTCACCATGGGATAATACAGGTACAAGAGCTGATTTAGCTGTAGCGATCAGGTAGTGATCAGGCTGTACGGAAATAAGCTCCACCAATTTTTGACCAAGCAAACCATTCGATCCTGTGACAAGTATTCTCATTTTTTAGGAGCAGTTTCAGGATAGACGTACCCGTATTCTTGTGTGATTTTTTGTTTGGGCAATTCGACAACTGAGATGAACATCCGTACATCCTCCAAAGGACGATCTGACGGATTCTTCTGCACCTTCGTAATTTTTTCAATGACGTCCAATCCTTTGATGACTTCACCAAAAACGGTGTAGTCGTCATCGAGAAAAGGCGTTCCCCCAATGGTTGTGTAGGCTTTTACTTTTTCAGGAGAAATGTCTTTTATGATTTTGATGCCTGTTGCTTTTTCGACTGTTGGTACTAAGTCGAGCACCCGGGTGTTAAACTTCTCCATTTGACCAGACGTGTAGAGATTTTTCAGCGTATCGGATAACGCTTTGTTTTCGGGCTTCGACATATACTCACGCATCGCTGTATTCAATTTTCCCTGATCGTACTTCATACTGTTAATCATCGCTTCGGGAGTTACAGTTCCATGCACGATGTAAAATTGACTACCGCTGGAAGCTTTCTGTGGATTTTGAGGTCCGCCTATGCGCGCGGCTGCCAATGCTCCACGCTTGTGATATAATTTCGGGTTGAATTCTGCGTCAACGGTATATCCCGGACTCCCATTACCCAAAGGCTCTCCGGCTTTTGATTTTTTAGAAGCAGGATCACCGCCCTGGATCATGAATCCATCTATAACCCGGTGGAAGAGTAAGCTGTCGTAAAAGTGCTCGCGTGCTAGCTTGAGAAAATTTTGCTTGTGTTTGGGTGTTTCATCGTATAGAACCGCGACCATGTCACCGAAACTCGTTTTGATTGTAATAACAAAATCGGTAGGCTGTGCAGGAGTGGTATTGGTTTTTTGTGCGGAAATATTGCTCCAGATCAGCGTTGTCAGAATAAGAAAGAAAAACGTGTTTTTCATCTATAAAAATTCAGTTACGGGTTGATAGTTTTTGATAATTGTAGAGACAAATCCATAAAGATCATTTTTGCACTGCCATTGCGTTCGAGGTGATAGGTTGCTTCATTAATAAGTTTATTGAAGGTCTCAATTTTAGGAACACTAAATACTTTGCTAAAGTCTTTGATAAATTTCTCTTCCGGGCCTTTGGCGCGGCTGATCGCATTAGCACTGGAAATCTGGATCAATGCTTCACGCATCATCCCCAAAGCATAATGAAATAAATTACGTTGGGCTAGTTTATCGAGTTCATGAAATTCATCAGCGAGGCCCAGTAGCTTGACGTAATCTTTTTTGAAACAAGACCGCATCCAATCGGTAAATCTATGCTGATGATGATGGTCTTCTTCTTCGTCTGTCATCTGAATGGCAAAATTCAAATCCCCATCAGCCATTTGTAAAATTTCATTCACCTGGGCTTCTTCCAGTGAGAAATTCTTTTTCAGATAGTTTTCAATTTCGCTGTCACTAAGTTGTGGTACGTGCACAATTTGCGTACGTGATAGAATCGTGGGGAGTAGTTGCTCAGCCCCGTTCGTTACCAGTAAGAAAAAAGTTTGAGGCGGTGGTTCCTCCAGGATTTTTAAAATCCCATTGGCTGCCGAAGAGTGCATTAATTCCGGGAGCCAAATGATCATGATTTTATTGGTGCTTTCAAACGGTTTCAGCGAAAGCGTTTGAACGATCTTGCGACTTTCTTCTCTTGCTATCAGCGCTTGTTTGTCTTCACCTTCATACGAGGCCATCCATTGGGCAAGGTTTCCGAAAGGTTTTTCAAGAAGGAAACTCCGCCAGGTCTTAAGAATTTCGGCACGGAACCGGTCCTCATCTTTGTCATTGCTAACGTTGCCCAGCGGAAAAACAAAATGCGTGTCAGGATGAATATACTTCTGACTTTTGCTGCAGGCTGGACAATTGCCACAGGCATCATTCTCCTTCTTATCGGTACAGTGAAGATAGTTTGCGAAGGCGAGTGCCAGCGGCAGGTTGAGCGCCCCCGGCTTGCCCGCGAACAAAAGTGCATGAGCAATATGATTCGACCGCACCGATGCTGTGAGTCTGTGCTTGGTTTCTTCAAGGCCAGGAATAGCGGCAAACGTCATTGGAAAGTTTGGTCGAAAACATTTTTCAAAATCTCACGATCCTGTTGAGAGAGGAGTACATTTCTCCGAGCCATCACCCGCTCGGCAGTCTCCATTGCCTTATCAAATTGGTACGTGGTGAATCCGGCTGCACCACCCCAGGAGTAGGACGGCACAAAATTGCGGGGATACCCGGCCCCAAAAATACTGGAGCTCACACCAACTACTGTTCCAGTGTTAAACATCATGTTTATCCCACTTTTGCTGTGATCACCCATAATGAGGCCGCAGAAAGGAAGCCCGGTGTCAGCAAATCCTTTTTTTCCGTAGTTCCAGAGCTTCACGTTGTCGTAATTATTTTTGAGATTTGATGTATTGGTGTCGGCACCAAGATTGCACCATTCTCCAAGTACGGAGTTTCCCAAGAATCCATCATGTGCTTTGTTAGAGTAACCCAAGACCACGGTATTACTCACTTCACCGCCAATTTTACTGAATGGGCCAATGGTGGTATCTCCTCTCATTTTGGCACCCATGTTTATAACAGAGCTTTCACCAAGAGAAAATGGCCCGCGTATGATTGCTCCTTCCTGAACCTGCGAATTTTTCCCAAGATAGATTGGCCCACCTTCCGCATTTAGGACGGCTGTATGCAGCACGACTCCTTCTTCAATAAAAATATTGGATCTGTTGTAAGTGTGCGTATGCGGATCGGTGATCTCAGCTGATTTTCTTCCATCCGTTATGAGTTTGAAATCGGAGCGGATTTCCTGTCCGTTCTTTTGAAAAATTTTCCAGAGGTTGTCAATCACTGTTATTTCGCCAGAGTACTCGGTTGTGTTTCCGGTCAACGCAGGCAACTCTGTCTCGCCTGAGCGAATGGCAATTACCGCAGTATTTCTTTTCAAACTCTCACCCGGTTTTAATCTTTGGATTGATTCAACCAGGGATGAGTCTGGGCATATCGCTCCGTTGATCCAAAGATTGTCTGGCGTAGTTTTCTTTACGAATTTTTTACTGAGATAATTTACCGTGGCATAGGAGGGCTTGATTTTGAAATGATGCTCCCATTTTTCGGCCACTGTCAGGATACCAACACGCATATCCGCAACAGGCCGTGTGAGAGTTAGCGGGAGCAGGTTAATTCTGATGGTTGGATCGTCAAAAAGGATGATGTTCATGTGCAGATCAAGAGTGAAAGTTAAGGCAAAAAAAAGAACCCCGCACGGAGGTTCTTTTTCTTAAAACGCTAATAGCAATATTATTTCTTGCCGTATTTCTTCTGAAATTTCTCCACACGACCGGCAGTATCAACAAACATTTTCTTGCCAGTAAAATAAGGGTGTGATGCAGAACTAACTTCCACTTTGATTACGGGATATTCCTTACCGTCTGTCCACTTGATTTTTTCCTTAGGAACGTTGGTCGAACGGCTTAAAAACTTAAAATCGCTCGAAGTGTCCCAAAAAATCACTTCCTGGTAGTTCGGATGGATGCTCTTCTTCATATTCTTTCTTTAAAAGGACTGCAAAAATAGAGAAACAGGGCATATTTACAATATAGCCCCCGGCCATTTTTATGAAAGACCTATTATTTGCGCTAAAATCGAATAAAAATGGGCAATTTTGAGCTCTTTTTTAATCCCGATACTTGAAAGCCATTAAGACGATTGTGTTTTTGTTGGGGGTGACAAGCCTCGCACGTGCCCAGAGCACTAATGCCACCCTGAACGAGGACTATTATCATTGGATTACCAGGTACGAAATCAAGGCTGGCCGGATTGCCCCCGAATTGTTCTCTTCCGTGCAGCCGTTTAAGCGCAAAGCCATCGTTGCCTTTGTGGATTCTCTCGAAAAGAAAGATCATGTTTTTACCTCCCAGGCGGATAAGTTCAACTATGACTACTTGCGGAATGATAATTGGGAATGGAGTAAGGCGGAAACAAGCAACAGTAGGAAAGCCTTTTGGGGCATGTACAAGAAGAAATCCGACCTGGCGAATGTTGATGTTCCCGATTTTGACTTTCACGTAAGCCCGGTTTTATACCTGAGCTCAGGAAAGGACAGTCGGTTGAATCAATCACTTTATCTTAATTCGAGGGGAGTGGAAATGCGCGGTATGATCGACCGAAAAATCGGGTTCTATACTTTCTTCACGGACAATCAAACCATCATGCCCGCCTATGCCTACGATCAGTTGAAACTCAACGACACATTCGTTGTGCCGCATGAAGGTTTTTGGAAAACATACAAGAACGGTGGGGTTGACTTTTTCCAGGTGAGAGGTTATATCGACTTTAATGTGACCAAAAATATTTATGTACAGTTTGGCCATGACCGGACCTTTATCGGGAACGGATTCAGGTCCCTGATTTTTTCAGATTACTCTCCCCCTAATCTTTTTTTACGCGCTAATGCAAAAATCTGGAAGCTCAATTATCTGTTTCAGTTGAATCGCCTTACAGCGGACCCCATGGGAACGATTGGTGGATCAACTGCGAATAAAGACTACCCCGTGAAGTTCATGGCCTTTCACCATGCCAGCATCAACATCGGAAAGAAATTTAACCTGGGCGTGTTCGAATCAGTGGTATTCACTCCGCAAGATACGATCAACAAAAATAATTTTCAACTCAACTACCTCAATCCGATCATCTTCTTCCGCGCTATTGAACAACAGGGTGGAAGTCCCGATAATGTTTTATTGGGGGGAGATTTTAAATGGAATGCCTTCAAAAAGATTTCATTCTATGGCCAGGTCGTGATGGATGAGTTTGTGCTGAAAGAATTACGCTCTGGCAAGGGCTGGTGGGCTAATAAGTTTGCGCTCCAGGGTGGATTAAAATATATTGACGCCTTTAACGTCCCTAACCTTGATATCCAACTTGAGGGAAACCTGGTCAAGCCATACACTTATTCGCACGATACGCAATACAGCAACTACAGCAACTATGCCCAGTCGCTGGCACATCCGTTGGGAGCAAACCTGATGGAAGGAGTGGCTATTGTACGCTATCAGCCGTTGCCCAAGTTGAACCTGATCGCAAAAAGTTTTTACACAAAAATCGGGCGGGATACGACTGGAGTAAATTGGGGCAGTGACATCTTGAAAAACAACAGCACACGTTCAGGTGGAGACTATGGGCATAAGGTTGGGGAAGGAGTGAACAACACAATCACATTCATGGACTTTACAGCTTCATACATGGTAAAGCATAATGTATTTATCGATTTCAAGGCTACCATTCGCAGGAGCAGCAGCCCGGTGGTCTTCTACAATAATAATTCTACAATAACTTCGGTATCATTGCGGTGGAATATTCCTGCCCGCACTTACGACTTCTGACCTTATGGATGTTTTCTTGCGTATACTTGCTTATGCCGACACCATTGTCAAACGACTGGTATTCTTTTTTGTCTATTCCATATTAGGTATCATATTCGGTGCATTCAATATAGTGCTGGTGATACCGATGCTGGACACGCTTTTCAATAAGAGTAAAGCTGTTGTTGAAGTTCCGCCTCTCCCTGATTTCAGTTTGTCGACCAAGTTCATCATAGGTACGTTTGAGCATTTTTACCTGATGGTCATTCGCGACCAGGGACAGTTGAAAGCATTGCTGTTTGTTTGTGCGCTGATCGTTGTCTGTGTGATACTCGCGAATTTATTCCGATATCTGGAGCGTATTATAGCTACCAAGATCCGGGTTGACCTGGTGAAAAATATTCGAATGGATATTTTCCGGAAAGTCTCGTTGCTTCACATCGGTTATTTTAACAACGAACGTAAGGGTGACCTTATCTCCCGGTTTACCAACGATGTAATGGAAGTGGAGAATGCCGTCATGAACAGCTTGAAGGCCGTGTTGAAAGAACCAATCACGATCATTGTTTACTTTTTTGTGTTGTTCACGATATCACCACAATTGACTTTATTCACTTTGCTGGTACTGCCTTTGACGGGTGGTGTATTAGCCGAGATCATCAAACGACTAAAAAAACAGGCAACCCAAAGCCAGGAATCACTTGGTCGTATTGTCAATATTCTGGATGAAACCTTCAGTGGGATGAGAGTAGTAAAAGCATTCAATGCCAGAAAATTTATTATCGATAAAATTGAAGGAGAGAGTGCCTATTACAGGAAGGTGAATAAGTCGATGTCTTATAAAAACGAATTGGCATCACCAGTCTCCGAAATTTTAGGTGTCCTGATCATTGCAGGAATCATTTTCTTTGGAGGTAATATGGTGCTTAGCGAAAACTCTTCGCTCAAGCCCGAGGTATTCTTAGGATTCCTTGCCATTTTCTCCATGATTATCCAGCCGGCTAAGAATTTTTCCAACGGTATTACCTCCTTGCAAAAAGGTACGGCTTCGGCTAAACGGATTTTTGAACTGATCGACAGTCAACCGGCTATTCAGAATAAACCGGATGCGGTTGAACTGAAGAGCTTTGAAAAAGATATTGAGTTTAAGAATGTTTCATTCGCCTATGAGTCGGATCTGGTACTCAAGAAAATCAATTTGAAAGTAGAGAAGGGGAAGACGATCGCGCTGGTCGGACCTTCAGGAGGAGGGAAGTCAACGCTGGCGGATTTGGTTCCGAGATTTTATGATCCATCGGAAGGGGATGTTTGCATTGACGGCAAGTCACTCCGTGATTATGATATAGAGTCATTGCGAAAGCAAATGGGGGTAGTTACCCAGGAGTCGATCCTTTTCAATGACACGATCTTCAATAATATAGCGTTTGGCAATCCAAGTATCAGTGAAGAGGCCGTGATTCAGGCAGCGAAAATTGCGAATGCTCATGAGTTTATTATGCAAACGGAAAATGGCTATAGAACCTTGATTGGTGAAAGAGGCTCCAAGTTATCCGGGGGGCAGCGCCAGCGATTGAGTATTGCCAGAGCGGTATTGAAAAATCCCCCGATCCTGATTTTGGACGAAGCTACTTCCGCTCTTGATTCCGAGTCGGAAAAACTCGTACAAGAGGCACTCTTTAATTTGATGAAAAACCGGACTTCTTTAGTCATTGCTCACAGGTTGAGCACCATTCAACACGCGGACGAGATATTAGTAATACAACGAGGAGAGATTGTTGAGCGAGGAACTCACGAGACCCTCAATAACCAGAATGGTTTGTATAAAAAACTGGTTGACATCCAGAAAACTGTTTGACGAAATGACATGCAAGGTTTTGATGAGAATAGCAATTTTGCATAAATTGGAAAGGCCTAAGTTGCGCCCTTAAAATTTTATCACATGAACATCCGCAGAACCATCTTTCTTTCTGTCTTCGGACTCTACCAGGTTTGTATTTTCATCTTCACCATTTATATGGAGTCCAAGAAAGATGACCTGAATTTTTTGTTACAGATGTTTAAGGAAATAGCCCTATTCAAATGGGGTGCGCTTATTGGCGTGATTTTCATTGCGGCTGAGATTGTATGGACGCGGATGGATTCCAGAAAAATAGCTAACCCCTAAACATTTGCAGCAGGTGGATTTTCGAGAAATTATCTCAGCTGAATTTGCGCAGGCAGCCCAGGTGCTCAATAAGTTTATGAGCAATGAGCATAACCTGGCCCTCATTGAACAGTCAGCCAAAATTATTGGTGACGCAATCAACCAGGGCGGCAAGGTGATTTCGTGTGGTAATGGTGGTTCTCACTGTGATGCCATGCACTTTGCTGAAGAACTTACAGGCCGCTATCGCGAAAACAGGAAGGCTATTCCGGCTCTTTGCATTTCCGACCCCAGCCATATTTCTTGTGTCAGTAATGACTACGGTTACGAGTTTATTTTTTCCAGGTACATTGAAGCGTTGGGTAACAAAGGGGATATCCTCTTAGGACTAAGTACCAGCGGTAATTCGATGAATATTATTCGTGCAGCTCAAGCCGCTAAAGAGAAGGGGATGAAAGTAATTATTCTTTCTGGGAAAGACGGAGGAAAGCTGGCTCCGTTAGCGGACGTGGAGTTGCGTGTATCTCATCATGGATATGCGGACCGGATTCAGGAAGTCCATATTAAGATCATTCACATCCTTATGCTGCTGATTGAAAAACAGGTGGCGAGCTAATTCTCTTTTTTGATTTGTGCTTTTATAGCCTTGAACGACTGAAGCGGGGCATTTGCGCAAACCCAATTGACTAACCATGCTGGCACCGAGCCTCCGGGATCAATTTGAATCGAATAATGTACCTCTAGTTGGTTTTTACTTTTTTCGGTAATAATCCACTTTGACCGCGAGGCGGGAACACGCAGCAAATCTTTTTTCTCAGGAAGAAAATTCTTTTCACCAGTTGCTGAAATGATCAATTGATTGTTGATGTGGTTTGTCCATAGACGAACCACCATGTCTCGGTCGGCCACAGGCCACGGAGCATCAATTTTTGCGTAATAAATGAAAACGGAATCACTGATTTTTTTCAATGCCTTCGATTCCGAAGTGTTGAATTGCCAATGAACGTAGTTATCGAAGTCCAGCAGAAAAGCTTCGAGTCTTTGCAGTGAAGTATTCAACATGCACTCGACTTTGATCGACTTGAATTTTGAAGTGTCTGTATTGCAGGTGTAGACTTTGATTCCGTCTTCGTCTTTGCGCAGTGTACAATTGCTTTGTGCCAGTGTCGTCCCCCAACTGATGAGAGCGAAGAAAAAGAGAAGAATTTTTCGAGGCACTAAATTATTTGCCACGCATTTTCTCTATCGTGTCCCACATTTCATTCGGGATCATTTCCAAATGACTAAACTCGCCACCATTTTTCAGCCACTCACCGCCATCGATGGTGATAACCTCACCGTTGACATATGCTGAGAAATCTGAAAGAAGATAAGCGGCCAGGTTCGCAAGTTCTTGATGATCACCTACGCGACCAAGTGGAATTCGTTTTGCCGGATCAAATTTTTTGACAAGGTCACCGGGAAGTAAGCGGCTCCATGCCCCTTCTGTCGGGAATGGACCAGGTGCGATCGCGTTGCTGCGAATATTATATTTCGCCCACTCCACGGCCAGGGACCGAGTGAGCGCAAGTACCCCGGCTTTGCCACATGCTGATGGCACCACATAGCCGGAACCAGTCCAGGCATAAGTGGTAACGATATTCAGAAAGACTCCTTGTTGTTTTTTTTCTATCCAGTTTTTCCCGGCAGCCAGAGTGGTGTAGTAAGTTCCTTTCAGAACGATGTCTACCACAATGTCGAATGCACGGTGAGAAAGACGTTCTGTCGGGCTTATAAAATTCCCTGCCGCATTGTTGAGCACAGCGTCAATTTTTCCAAAACGTTTTTCAGTCTCTGAGATCACATTTTGAATTTCCTCGTACTTGCGTACATCACATGCAACAGCAAGCACTTTGCCTCCGGTTTGTTGCTCAAGTTCGGAGGCCGTTTTGTCGAGAACTTCTTTTTTACGACTGGTGATCACAAGATTTGCACCGAGCTCCAGCAAATATTTACCTATGGACTTGCCGAGCCCTGTACCTCCTCCGGTGATGATGATGGTTTTGTCTTTGAACGTTCCGGGTTTCAGCATTCCTTCCATATTCTTTTTCTTAGAAAGATAAATAAGCCATGTTGCCTTCCAATGAATTATAGATAATTTTGTCGTATCATTTTTTAAACTAGGTCACCATGAGAAAAACCACTGCACTCCTTACTTTACTTGTTTGTCTTTTGTCTTCATGCATTGTGTCAAAAAAGAAATTTGATGACATGCTTGCGCAAAAAGTGAAAGCAGAAGGTGAGCTTGCCGATAAATCGAAGAAGCTGGAGGAAGCCAATGGTTCGCTCTCAAGATTAAATGAAACGCTAAAAAAACTGAAGCAGGATTCTTCAGATGTCTCTCAGAATCTTCAGGCGTCTACTAAAAAACTGAATGACCTTAATTCAGAATATGAAAAACTGAACGCGAACTATAAATCATCATTAAACAAAAGTGGAAAGCTAAACCAGGATTTGGCTCAGCAACGAGATCAACTGCTGGCTATCCAGGAAAACCTGGAGAAGACGAGGAAAGAGAATGACTCATTAAGTAATAGTCTGGCAGACCGCGAAAAGAAAGTGAAAGACCTGGAGCAGATACTTGCTAATAAAGACAAAGCTGTGCAAGACCTCAAGAACAGGATCAGCAATGCATTATTGAATTTCAAGGAAAATGATTTAACCGTTAAAGTGAAAAACGGAAAAGTATATGTATCGTTGGCAGAGCAGTTGTTGTTTGGTTCAGGAAGTATCGATGTGGACAAGAAAGGAGAGGGGGCGCTGCAACAGTTAGCGAAAGCGATAAAGGATCAAAAAGACATACGAGTGATGATAGAAGGACATACCGACAATGTGCCTATTTCAGCGAAATCCAAATACATGGAAGACAATTGGGACCTGAGTGTGCTCCGGGCGACATCCATTACGAAAATATTGATCAAGGGAGGAATGACTCCGGGCCAGGTGACGGCAGCAGGCAAAGGAGAATTTTCACCTGTGGCCTCAAATGATAATGCTTCGAACAAACAAAAGAACCGGAGGACTGAGATCATCGTCACCCCTAACCTTGACGAATTGTTTAAAATTCTGGACGCAAATTAGATACTATGAGCAGGCTGATCTTTCTACTTGTATTGATTCTTGATGCCGTTGTCATTCTTGACATTTTGAGGAGCGATAAAGACAACGAGAAGAAAATTCTTTGGATCATCCTGGTGATCTTTGCGCCCCTGTTGGGTCCAATCCTTTACTACCTCCTGGGCAAGAATAGATTCCCAAATTAGGACGTTCTTTTCCTTTTTAGGAAGATTGACCTAGCATAACCTTAACTTTTTGGTAAAAACGCTAATGGATTGGTTATTGGTTACTTATCCATAATTTTACTAATTGACCATATCTCATGATCATGTGGTAATTCCAGTGATTGTGTGGTCATTTAGTTGGACTTTGACCAAATCATTTATGAAAAACGTTACCAGATGGGTATGCGGGCCCATTTTGTGCGCTTTTGCGCTGCTTTCCTCGCTTACAGCACTTTCACAAGCCAGTGGAGACTACCGGACAGGTACTGCTGGCGGATTCAACTGGAATGACAATACGGGTGGTCACTGGGAGAGGTTTAATGGAACATCATGGGTTGCGAATCCGGTGCAGGGTTATCCGGGTATTGCAGTAACCGGAGCTGCCGGAAATGTAGAGATTCGAAATGGTCATTCGGTAACTGGCAATGTCAGTAATAGTACTACTATCGGATCTTTTACACTGAGTGGTACTGGCGCCCTGAATTTAACTACCGCGTTGTTGTTCATTTCTGGTGCTCTTACAATAGATGGCACAAGTCAGATTACCGGGACAGGAACCACCAGAACATTAAGTGCGAGTTCATTTAGTTGTCCAAGTACGGCTACGAATACCAGTGTAGGTTTGGTGACGTTGACTGTGAGTGGTGCGGCCACCATTGATGGTGCAATTGCGATGAGCACAACCGTGCTCAATTTCAATGGTTCAACTACAATTTCTTCTACAGGATCTCTGACGTTAAATACAGATACGGGTATTAAAACATTTGCAGGTTCAGTAAGCAACTCGGGAACGTGGAATTCCACTGTGGTTGCGACAACAGGTAATTTGCTTTTTGGTGGAGGTGTTTCATCTGCTTCAGGCGCAACATTTTCGGCCGGTGGCGCTACTTTTACGGCCAGCCAAATAGTCGGTGGTACCGGGGCTATGTCTTTTTCCGGAATAGTGACTGTCAATGCAACAAGAACAGTTACAACCGGTAATAACTGTACAATCAGTTTATCAAATGCGGGAACTGCACTGGCCGGTGGTGGTACCTGGGTTCAAGGCACAGGGAGTACCCTGAATTATGCCGGTCAGACCATTGGTGTAACCACTTTTACAGCCACTAACACTGACAATACAGTCAACTACACCGGTTCAGTCAATCCAACAACGATTCGAGCGGTTAGCCATCATCACCTTACTTATTCAGGATCAGTCACTGGAAATATCAGTTCAGCAATCACCATTGCTGGTAATTTATCGACGGGCAATTCGGGTATATTAAATATCAACGGAGCCTTTACCCAAACTGTAAATGGAAATCTGTCGATGGATGGGACAAGCCAGATCACAGGCAACGGAGCAACCAGTATTCTAAACATTACAGGGACAACAACAATTCAAAGCACAGCAACTAACGCAAGGATTGGCGTGCTCACTATTACAGTAACAGGTGGTTCGACTGTTAACGGAACATTTTCATTGACAAGTGACACAGGCGTAAAAACATTTATCGGAGCGGTTGCAGTTTCAAGCACAGGTTCCTGGACTTCCACATCGGTGATTACAACAGGAAACTTGGCTTTTCGAGGCGGGGTGTCATCAGACGGAAGCTCTTTTGCTGCCGGTACTGCATCTTTTCTCACCGGGACGCCTCAAACGATTGGAGGAGGCAGCGCCATGTCCTTCAATCAAGTTGTTACTGTAGGAGCTGGTGTTACTGTGAATAACAACAATACCAACACAGTTACGCTCTCAAGTTCACTAACAGGAAACATCTGGGTTCAAGGAACCAACAGTACACTTGCCTATGGAGGCGCGTCAATTGGCGTCACCACCTTTACTGCCACTGCGACTGGCAACACGGTGAACTATACTGCCACAACCCCAACCATCTTGGTGACTCCTTACTACAGTCTTACATTTTCCGGCTCGGGAACGATAAGTTTAGCGGCACCCAGTATTGCGGGTAATCTTATTGTAAATACAGGAACCCTTAACATGACTGGTACCACTATATTTAATGGCAGCGGTACTACTGTGCAAACCATCAGCGGCTCCGGAACCATTACGTTTGCCGCACTCACACTCAACACCGGTACAGGAGCTGTGAATGTGAACAAAAGCATCAGTCTCAGCAGTACACTCACATTCAGTACCGCACGTGTCATGGTGGTTAATTCTTCATCGAATATTACGTTCACGAACGCGGCAGCAGCAAAAGTATCCGGAGCAGCTTCAGATCGATATATCCAGCTTGACGGTTCAACCGGCTCGAATAGCACGGTTATCAAAACTGCTCTAAATTCGGCTTCGCCTGCCAGCTGGGCGTCTGGTGCTTTTGTTTATGAAATAGGTACTGCTACCGGTGGTTATACACCTGTAAGTTTTCCAACCATAAATACGGCACCAGTAGATAATGCGACCCTGGCAATTAAAGCCATTTACAATGCAAGTAGCCAGGGACAATTGCGAAGAATTTTCAGGTTGTCAGTATTAAACAATGGTAACGCTACGACTTTCACCAACGGTCTTTTCAAATACAATGCTACCAAGGATGTTTCCACAGGTGATGCAGAATCAAATTACACATCACAGTGGTATCTGTCAGCGGCCGGAGGAAGTTGGAACGCCACGACTCAGACTGTTGTCAGCAATCAGTTCACAGTTGCAGGGGGCTCAGTAGCCACGGCATCTTTAGCTACGGGTACCTTTTATTACACCATTGGAACATCCACAGCATATCCAAATATCTGGTATAGCTATCAGACCGGTGTTTGGAGTGATTGGAGAAACTGGACATCTGATCCATCAGGCTCTACGCTGACAAATGGCTTAAATCTCCCTCCACAGCCAGGAGATGGAATTGTCATTTTGAATGGTATTACAATTACCAACGATGTATCGGGTCAGGTGGCAACGACAACTACGATCAACAATGGAGGGACACTGGATATGGTTGCTACCACGGGCAACACACTTGGAACAGTGAGCGGTACAGGTACTTTGCGGATAAAGGGTGTGAGTCTGCCGACAGGAACCTATTCCGCTTTTTATGCGGCATCTACGGGTGGAACATTTGAGTTTTATGATGTAGGAGGCACGCTGCCAACAACTCAAACCGGGCCAACTCAGATCACAGTAAACAACCTGAAACTTACCAATAGTACAGCATCAAACATTACATACACTCAACTGAGCAATCTCACAGTTAATGGAACACTTTCTATTTCCGGAACAAGTACAGGAACAGTGCGTTGGCAGATCAATGACAATACCGCCACAGCCTTAGCGATCACATTGACAGGAGACGTAACTGTTGGAAGCAAGGGTATGATCGGAGTGGGGACCGGAGCTCCAGCCGCTCCTCACACTATAACGATGAAGGGAAATTTTACCAATAATGGTATTGTTCGTTTGTATAACAAAAATGCAGGTACAAATGCATTAAGCGATGCGAACTGGAGTGCAGGTACCGCTTTTACAACCTCACTTAGGGGTTATGGAACAAAGGTCACTTTTTCCAGTCCCTCCAGTCAGACAGTGACTTGTAATAACAAAACTTTCTTCTATCAAATTGTCGTCAATAAAGGTTCTGGGCAACAATCAATTCTTACAATCAACGCGGCTAACCCTGGCACGGATACTGCCTACTTCCGGCTTTACGGGCCCAACAACCAGGGGAATACCGGAACATCACCCAATGAATATTCACTAAATAATGTTTCTCTGATCAATGGTACTTTGCAATTGACTGGGTATTCCACAATTACGAATATGATCAAAGACTCAGGGAGTGGCCAGTATTACGCAATACCACAGGATGCTGCCCTGTGGCTCAACAGTGCTAACGTTGCAGTGACAGTAGCAGATAACAATGCAGGAAATGATGATGAAAGGATGATCCTGGATGGGCTTCTTCGAGTCTCGAACGGAATTATGACGTTCGGTTACTCTAAGGGTTTAGGATCGCTTAATGCAGGTACTTTTAGAATTGATGGTGGGACCGTAACGTGTTGGCAATTCCGACCAAAAGGATCCGGTACGGACGTATTTGCCTATATTCAAACCGGCGGTACATTTAATGTCGGGCTTAATGGAGCAACCGCTTTGAATGGTGGTACTCATGCTCGTTTTGATTTATTCTCCGGCACAAGTACTTTTCAAATGAGCGGAGGTACACTTAATGTTTACAATCCCTCTGATGGAAGTTCTGCTATCTACGGAATTCACATAGCATCATCATCGGCTAACTATAGTGTATCGGGCGGCACGATTAATGCGTACTCAGGTGCCACAAATACATTCTTCATCGACTCTACTGCACCATTTTACAATTTGACTGTAAACAGCCAGAGTGCGAGTAGTTTGGTTGGATTGAAAAACAATCCGCTTACAATTATCAATGATTTTACAATTGTTACCGGCAACACAGCAACCTTTCAAAATAACAATCTGAATCTTACAGTAGGCGGAAATTTTACGCTCCAAACTTCAACTGTATTCACTGCGGGTACAAGTAAAATTACCTTCAACGGTTCAGGAGCCCAATCTTTGAAGAATAATGGAACAATATCAACACTTGCCAATGCGACCATTGAAGTAAATAAAAGTGCGGGTACTCTGACCTTAGATAACACAAGTACTACTGTTCCGATTATTCCCGCTACTTTAAATACGCTCACTTTAACCTCGGGTACTTTGGCCGATGCAGGCAGCGTCATTACTGTAACGACTTCACTTACAAATAATGCTACTCATACTTCGGCCACCGGAGGTAGTATTACTTATGCCGGAACAGCAAACATTGGCGGAAGCGGAGGAATATTTGGAAATCTGATTCTGTCAGCAGGAAGTAGCACGGTTGCTACCAATGGAAATCAGACAGTCACCGGAAATCTTCAACTGAACGGAGCTACTTCTTGTCTTCTGGATATTTCTTCAAACAGTTTAACAGTAGGAGGACAAATTACAACTCCATTGACAGGAGCATTGACAGCTAACTCAAGTGGATTGTCAGGTATGACGGCTACTACTTACACCAACGTAGCAGCAAGTTCAGGAGGTTCTGGTTCAGGCGCCAGGTTTACCGTTGTTGTTTCCAATGCTACCACAATTTCATCGGTTACTGTAACTACGTCAGGAGGTGGTTATCTCGTTGGCGACATACTCACCTTTAATGGCTCCTTGTTTGGCGGCTCAGGTGCTGGTTCTGCAACGTTCAAGACAACTGCGACTAATCTTAGCAATTTTGGGACAACTTATTTAATAAAGTCGAGCGGACTTCACAACGCAGGTGGCTTGACAAGACCATGTGCAGCGAATACAGACCTGGTTTTTCCGATGGGGACAGGATCGATTTACACACCTAACACCATCAACGTTAATAACGCAACGGCCTACGGGTCGATTACCGTTCGTCCTGTAAGCAGCGAACACCCGAACGTAACCAGTACAAACGCGAGTTTGGTTTACTACTGGAGAGTAACGAGTTCAGGATTTACGCTGGGGTCAGCGACTGTCAGTCACAAGACTTATACGTTTAGTTCTTCAACCCGAAACGGAACACAAAGCGCTTATCTGGCGGCTCGCTATGATCGAACTGCAAATACCTGGGGCCTGTACAGCGGAGCTGCAACCACTATGGCTACTGCGATTTCGCCAAGTCCTTTTAATACCGGAACGAGTTGGACGGGAGTGACGGGTGATCAACTGGATGGAGAATATACCTGCGGTAACAGTGGTGCATTCAGCAATGCAAGTTTGAAAGTGTACTATAGCCGTCAGACCGGACCATGGACGACCAATAATACGTGGTACTTTGTACAGAATGGCGCGACCACTAACCCAGCTACAAGTATACCATGTGCAAATTGCCCGGTAATTATTGGTGACGGTGCTTCCAACAACCATACCGTTACTATCCCTTCAGGTACGACCGGTCAAATGTGTGGCTCACTCACGATCAGCTCTGGTTCAACGCTCGACTGTGGATCAAATACACCGCTTACTTTTGGAACCAACTCCAGTGGTGCGGTGAGTGGTACAGGAACATTGCGAATTTCAACAGGAACTTTTCCAACAGGAGATTTCAATAATTTCTTGGGATCAAGCGGTGGAACTGTGGAGTACTATGGAGCAGCTGCGTTTACAATACCAAGCTCGTATAACGTGCGGACCTCTCCTTCAACGGTTACACAGAACATAACCACATACTATAATCTGACCGTAAGCGCTACGGCAGCGGCAATCGATATTACATTTCCGGCTAGCAACCTTACGATTTACAATAACTTAACGGTAAGCGGACTGACTTCTTCGAGTCCTTCTGACGGAAGAGCTGTGACCAACAACGGTGCAGCCAGATCTATTACGGTGAATGGAAATCTGAATGTCTCCAGTGGCACTTTCTCTGTAGCTAATGGTAACAACACCAGTTTTGTTGTCAGCGGAAATACGACCATTGGGACGACTGCCACTTTTGCGGTTCAAACGACCAGCAACGCAACCCATACTTTTCAGACAACCGGCTCAATTACCAATAATGGCGCCCTTGATTTTTACGGTGGTAGTACCGCTAGAGTTTGTAACATTACGTTTACAGGCGCAAGCAATGTGAGCCTCACAGGAACGAACGCCAAAGGAGCAGACCTTGCTGTTGTCACAGTAAATAAAGGAACATCACAATCTCCTTCGGTAACTTTTGACATGGGAGGAACCGTGACAGCACCTTATCAGGGCTACGCGGCTTCTGCATCTACGGGAGGATGGTTGGTTCTGATGAATGGATCTTTCATTTTTAATAATTCTGGAACTTATACCATTAATAACAACACGACCAACACTACCGGCCCGCCAATTACGGCCACTTACTTTAATATTCCTTCCACAGCAAACCTCACAGTTCAGGCAGGGTCAGTCACAATTATAAGCGGTGCTGTTAGCGCTGGTGATTTAACGCTCAATGGTTCTTTGACTGTGTCCGGTGGTACAGCTTATGTTGGACCAAGTGGTGGTTCTAACGATAACGACATAGAGTATGCTTCTGCCGGCACGCCTACTATAACCGTAAGCGGTAATGGAGCATTGAATGTAAATGGACAAATCAGGCGATCGACCTCGACTATTGGTGGTGCCTTGGTGTATGCGCAGTCTGGAACAAGTATAGTAACCGTAGGCGGAAATACTCCAAATAGTTCTCGTGGAATATTTGAGATAGATAATAACGCAGGAAGTAGCTTCACCATGTCTGGAACTTCAACTTTAAACATCCAAAGACCGAACACGGTTACTACAGGTAACTATCAGGATCTTTTTCTGAATCCTGTAACCAGTTCAGTTTCCTCCGGAAGTACCATCGCTCTCGGAACAGCTACAAGCGCCAACGGCTTCAGTGTAAACGCATCTCCAGCCTTGGGAATTTTTACACTCACAGGAAGTTCTGCTACTTATTCAACGACCTTATATTCGAACAATCTTGTACTTGGAGGGAATCTTAACATCAATACAAATGCGACTCTCGTGACAACGTCAACAGTCAATAGTGTAACAAGCAATTATGATGTTTCTATTGCAGGCAATCTGGCCGGCTCCGGAACATACAATGGCATCAGTAACACCACCACATTTAATGGTACTGGAGCTCAAACCGCGAACCTCACGGGACTTAGCAATTTCAATAACATGACCATCAACAATTCGGGAGGCGGCACGGTAACATTATCGGGAAGTGCTCCTACGCTGAATAACCTCAATATTCTTGCTGGTACTTTGGATGTTGGACAGCTGGCGCTAAATGTAAATGGAAACATTACTAACAACAGCAGCCAGGTTGCTAAAGGAAACCCTACAGTCGGATCGCTTACAATTACAACAACTACAACTGCTTCACACACGATCACCAGCTCAAATGGTTCTTTTACAAACCTGATCATTGGTGGTAGCAGTGGAACCAATCTGGTAACCGTAAATGGAAATATGACCATCAATGGTAGTGGTACCAATTCAGGGACTGGTGGCTATCTTGGCTTTACAACAAATCCTAACGTAACACATACGCTTTTCATCGGATCAAATCTGTTGACCTTTACTCAGGGTGCTGCGCTGAATGGATTCATCGGCCCTGGAGGAACTACTGGACTTGGAGCAAATGGATGTAATAACTTTATTAAAACGAATGGTGTATCCAGCGATTTGGGGGTATCATATACCTGGAGCAATGGAACAAGTTCATTCATCTATCCGATTGGGACAAGAACTAACTACACCCCGGTAAGAATGGTCTTGACTGTATCTGGAGCAAGTGCTTCCAGCAAAATCAATGTTGTTCCCGTTGACAGTCAACACCCGACATCCAGCCCAACGGGCCAGCAACTGTTAGCTTACTACTGGAAAGTAACGAACACAAACGTGACAGTTGGATCAAGTGGAACTTTAGAATTCACTTCTCCTACAGGTTTGATCGCCGGATCGTTGGGAACATTGATTGGCGCCTATCTTGATTTGGCTGCTATCAACAGTGTTTCCCCTGCTTTCGGATGGCAATCTGGGGCAACCCCAACTACTTCAGGCAGCAACACGTTGCTGACTTTGACAACTCCGTTTACGGGAGCATATCCGACAGCACAGATGCCAGCTTCCGGTGAAGAATTTGATTACACTTACGGAACAAATGCTACACTACCTTCACCAATTGCCCCGGTGTATAGCCGCTTCGCAGATTCCGATCACGTTAGCAATCCTACAACAGTTGCGACTACCGGTGGTAGCTGGAACTTAGCTTCAAATTGGACTACTGCTACCAACGGGTATGGTTCAGCATTGAGTTCTGCACCAACTTCTGTGCCTGTGGTAATTCTCTCGGGTGCGCAGATCAATCTCGATCTTTTGGGACAAAGTGCTTTTAGTACAAATGTCTCCGGGCTCCTTGTGGTGACTACAACAGGTCATAATCTTGGAACTATCTCGGGTACAGGAATCATGAGAACTTCTCAGAGCACACTGCCTGGGGGTGCCTACACTTCCTTTACGAATTCAGGTGGCGGAACCATTGAATACATCGCTCCTATGACCATGAGCAGCAGGACTACTTACAATAACCTGAGTATTTATTCCGGTAGCACGGGTACGCTCACAATGACTGCTTCAAATCTTACGATCAACGGAAATGTTACGATCCCGTTAGGAACAACACTTGACAATGTTGATGATGTCGATATGACGGTTTCTGGAAACTGGACAAATAATGGAACGTTCAATGCAACTGGAACTCTTACAACACCAACAGTTACATTCAACGGTGCAAGCGCTCAAGCGATCAATGGCTCAACTACATTCAACAATTTGACGATCAATCAAACTGGTAATGTTACGCTGGGAACTACAAATACAGTCAATGGCGTACTTACTTTGACATCCGGGAAAATTATTTCAAATGCGTATTCTGTAACAGCTCCTTTCCTGGTACTTGGTTCAGGAGCAACAGTCAGTGGCGGCTCATCATCCAGTTTTGTTTCGGGTCAGATGAGAAAAACGATTCTAAGTGGAGGCACTTTCGCGTTCCCTGTTGGCAGCAATTCTGTTTCTCGTTATCGTCCGGCAACCATTGGCAGCACAACCGCGGATGATGTTTGGGATATGACTTATGTTGGCAACAATCCAACCACCGATGGGTATTCCGGAGCTTCAATTAATAGCACAAATTTGGCTAAAGTCAGCCGCTATGAATATTGGCAAGTGTCCAGGAGCGGTAGTGCCAGTGCGAGTCTTACACTTACCTATGACGTGGGCAGTTATTCGGGTGATGTTGGAGATGTGACGAAATTAAAAACAGCACGTTGGAACGGAACTCAATGGGATGTCCCTCCCGGTGGAGGTACCTTCAGCTACACGGGAAGTGCGACTACCGGTTCGGTGACTGTTTCAATACAAAGCTCATTCAGTCCTCAAACTATCGCTACTACTGACGGCACCTCCGGTTTGCCAATCGAACTGAAAGCGCTCGAAGGAAAATGGAACGGATCAGGCGTAGCGCTTGACTGGGAAACATTGAGTGAAATCAACAATGATTACTTTGACCTTGAGCGTTCTACCAATGGTGAAACGTTTACAAAAATTACACAAGTCAAAGGTGCGGGAAATAGCTCGTCATCGATACTCTACCATTACGATGACCACGATGTCACGGCAGATACAAAGTACTATTACAGGCTGAGACAAGTGGATTTTGACAAGCACTTCACGTTGAGTAATGTGATCATGGTTAAAGCCGAAGGAGACGGATTTCTTCAACGGTGGGCTGTGTATCCTAACCCGGTGAATGGAGAGCATACGCTGATCGTCCGCAACAACGACACGCAGACGTCAATGGTTGACGTAAAGGTCTTTTCAATAGATGCAAAAGTGGTCTTTGAAGGTCAGGGAGACCTTGAGACAATCAGTGGAAAAATTGATGCCGCCATAAAAGCTTCCGTCAAGGGAATTTTCTTCATCCAGATTATGGATTCGAAAAGCCGTGAGACATATAAAATTGTCAGCAACTGACATTAAGACAAATTAATACAGTATTCAGCCCCGCTCAAGCGGGGCTTTTTATTTTCGTGAAAGATTGTATGTCCAAAAAAGCCCTGGCTATTTTCCTGCTTCTCCTTCCATTGAGTGCACTGCCACAGGCGGTGCTTGAAGAGATGGAGTTCTCTGGCGTAGTCACCGCCATCGACCCGGGGTTTAGTTTTGCCCTCGAGCGATTGACACTGGATGTGAAAGGAAAAGAAGAACCATTTCTGTTTTATCCCAACTACGGTAACGCGGTTTTTGAAAAAATCAGGATAGGCATGACCGTCACAGTAAAAGCAAATGTCAACCCGAAATCCCGGCGGCTATATGATGACCTTGACAAGAGGAACAAGGCGTTCTCCTGGTTTTTAAGGAGAGACCATATCACTGAGATCAAAACGGAAACGGACAAAATCGTCTTTACCAAACCAACGGAACAAAAAAGTACCAAAGCCTATAAAGTCTTCCTTGATCGGAAAGTTGTAGACCTCTATAGCGAGAAAGGTCTAAACAGCGGGCTCATTCTTGGAAATGGTGTTATTGCATTCAATCAGGGGATCACTCTGTTTTTTGACAGATTGAAAGACGTCAAGAAAAATGATTCTGTTTCATTCATTGGATTCAAGATGGAAAAGAAGGATGGGTACCGGTATCCGATCGAACGTGTGAATGAGGTCTATTACTTTACTCCATTGCAAAGAGAATCTGGTTATCTGAAGTCGTTATTGTTCAAGCAAAATCACGCTTGTATCGGTCTTAAATTCAAAACAAAATCGGGTGAACTGAAGGTGTCGATTCCGAGTGATATGGCCGTCCGGTTAAAAGATTTTTTGAAAACCGATGTGGAGGCCAAAATTTACTACGGACCCTATTCCGATTTGGACAAGCTTATCCTGCCCGAGCTTCATGGAATTGTTCAGGGAAGGGATACATTACTGATCAATGATTTTGGGTTTTACGGTGGAGCAGATGGTAAGCATGATTTTCAGTGGGTATTGGTAGAAGGAAAAATCTCACATATCGACAAGACTCCAAAAGGCAACATCGAGAGCATTGTTGTAGACTCTGAATATTATATTGAAATTGATGCAATGATGGCGCAGCAACTCGGCCACATGTTTCAAAAAGGAAAAAAAGTAACTATTCAGGGCAAAGAACGAATCAAGAAAAAGGGGGAGATCTATAGTAAAAAATACCGGATCGTAACTCCAGAAAAATTAACGATTGATGACAGGACTTTTTCCGCCTTTAGACAATGAAAATACTTTTAGTTGAAGACGAGCCCAAGCTGAATGAATTTGTCAGGAAAGGACTGGAGCAAAACGGCTATGCTGTTGACAGTGTCGGAAATGGGAGTGAGGCGTTGACCCTGGCTGCTTCGGAGCCGTATGATCTGATCATCCTGGATTTGATGCTCCCCGGACAAAATGGTTTTGATGTGCTCGATAATTTGCGAAGCTTTGAGATAGCGATTCCGGTGATGATCATGAGTGCAATCAACAGTACAGATCGCGTCATCGAAGGCCTCGATAAAGGAGCGATCGACTATATCAAAAAACCATTTGACTTTGGAGAACTGCTGGCACGCATCCGGGCTGTGACGCGAAAAGGGAGTTCCAGAAATACTACCAAATACAAGTTAAAGCAGCTGGAGATGGATTTGCTTTCGAGAAAAGTATTTTACAATCAGCAGGAAGTATTGGTGACCAAACGTGAATTTTCATTGCTTGAGCTTTTGTTGGCCAATTGTAACCGGGTTGTCACCAAAACGGAAATGGCTGAAAAGGTTTGGGAGGTAAATTTTGACATGGGAAGCAATGTGATCGAAGTGCATTTGTCACAACTGCGTAGAAAACTTGGCAATCCCGATATTATTCAGACAAAAATCGGTTTGGGATACTATATTGAAGGTGAATTAATCAAAACCTGATTGACGAAATTCTTCTTCGGTATCCCCGCTAAAACAGCACTCATTTTCTTCGGGGTTTTTGTGGTGATTATTCTGCCCGTCAACTACATCATTTATTCGAAGGTAAAATTCATCCTTATTGAAACGGATACCAAAGATTTGGTAGCGGAGGGTGAGAAACTATTTAATCAGGTCAGACTTGACCCGCAAGTAATACCACTTCCGTCACTCGGTTACTCCATTTTTCTCAGAACAACCAATCATACCGAAACAGATTCGCTCTTCGCTTCTCCCGGATTTCCGACCGAGGTCATTGACTTTGAAAATCAAAAACCGGTAGAGGTTGATACACTGAAAATCATCACACTCACGAGGCCCCTGGAATACGGAAGCGGACTTCTGAATTTTTCAATTGGCAGAAGCAACTTCCGGTTGCAATCACAAATCAAGGAGTTGAAGATCTATCTCTTTCTGGCTAATATCTTTTCAATTCTAGTCGCAGGCTTCCTCGTCTATTTTGTCTCCCGGTATACACTTAAGCCAGTTCGCAAAATTATTTCAGCAGCTGAACGTATTAATGCCTCAAATAGTATTGACCGTGTGCCGGTTCCAAATTCATCGGATGAGACAACCCAGTTGGCCATTACTATCAATAGTATGTTGGCGCGAATAGAAAACTCCATTCAAAACCAAACCAACTTTTTTGCTTCGGCTGCACACGAACTTCGTACACCACTCGCGGTCATGAAAGCAGAACTGACGCTGGTAAGCGAAGAGAAACGGTGGCACGAAATGTTGAAAGAAGTCGAGCGTCTCGAGAGCACAGTCAACGATTTTCTTATGATCAGCCAGCTCAAGTCACAATCGCTGACTATTCGGAAAAAGAATGCGGAGATCAACGAGCTCCTGTTTTCTGCACTAAAGAAGGTGAAATACCTGATCCGGGAAAAGCAATCCGTTACACAGATCGTTTTACAGGAGCAAAAAAATGAAATCTTCATTTCAGTAGATGAGGATAAACTGGAAACAGTGCTTGTTAACTTACTGGAAAATGCAATCAGATATTCTCCTGAAAAATCAACCATTCAGATTTTTATCAGAGGAGATGTCGAGGTGTCCTTGGAGATCAGAAACCCAATTGCTCAAAGGATTGATGAGCCGGAAAAATTCAAGCAGGAATTTGTGAAAACCGAATCCCTGAGTTCCGGACTGGGCATGGGGGTGTGGATCGCAGATCAGATTGTACTGCTTCACGGAGGCAGTTTGGACTTGAAAAGTGAGGAACTATTCTTCTCAGCAATACTCCGATTTCGATCCTAATGTCTTTGCAATTTCAATTTGTAATCTGAAATTAGCAGCAGTCTGTTTTGCATGGCATCTCCTCTACTAAAAAAATGGCTCAAAAGAATCTGGAAGATCTTTTTGGTCATGTTTATTGCGCAGTTGATTTATATTCTGCTTTTAAAATGGATTGACCCGCCGGTTACAGTTACCCAATTGTCAAGTTGGATTGGCGGTGAAGGTTTGAAGAGGGATTATATTAACCTTGACGAAATGTCTCCAAACATCAGGTTGGCAGTCATTGCATCGGAAGATCAACTGTTTCCGGATCACAACGGCTTTGATGTTCAGGCCATAAAAGATGTACTGAAGCAAAAAAACAAATTAAAAAAACGGACTCGAGGTGCATCCACCATCAGCCAGCAGGTTGCAAAAAATGTTTTCTTGTGGCAGGGGAGGAGCTGGTTCCGAAAAGGACTGGAAGTTTATTTCACTTTCATGATTGAATTGATTTGGGGTAAGAGACGAATTCTCGAAATGTATCTCAACGTGAGCGAAATGGGAAAAGGTGTTTTCGGTATAGAAGCGGCTTCGCACTATTATTACAAAAAGCCTGCAAAGAAACTTACGCGTACAGAAGCTGCCCGGATCGCAGCCTGTTTGCCCAACCCTAAAACCTACCGGGTAAATCCCGCTTCTCAGTACGTAGCTTCAAGGGGCGATCAGATTGTGGTGCAAATGGGCAACCTTGAGCCAGACGAGGATATTCAGTTACTCCTGAAGTAAATCTTAATTGAGCAAGATTCCTTAATACAAGAAGCAGGAGCCTGATTTAGTTTTGCATTCATAAATACTGCAAGTAAATGAGTGTGAAACATATGATTATCCTATCAGTAATTTTCATCGTGGCTGCTGTGGCCGCGGAAGCACAAATTTCAGAACGGGAAAAAGAGGTGCAACATCCGGATGGTCCCGTCTACTTAATGATTAGCTATGATATCGTCAATTTGACTGAGTGGCAAAAATATCCACCATTGGTGCGACCGCTTTTAAAAAAATACGGAGCCGAGGTGCTGACCATGGATACCCAAGCCTTTGCTCTAGAAGGAGCACCCCATACAATGCACGCGATAATCAAATTTCCATCGAGGGAAGCAGCAATAAATTGTTACAATGACCCGGAATATCAACCAGCAAAAAAGATCAGGATCAGCTCAACAAAAAATGCTTCGCTTGTTTTAGCGAAGCATTTACTCACACCATAAAAATGTGGTTAGTTTAAAATCTTACAGCCAGGCGGTCTGGATAACACTCGCAATAACTAACCCAAGGATGTGATAGCCCGAATCGAGCACTACCAGTTGAAAAGACTTCTTGGTATACATATAGCTCATTGCAAGACTGACCGAAGAGAAGACTGCGCCTAACAAACCGATCTTTACACCCAGAAGGATAGTTGCCGGCTGAATGATTTGGATGAGGCACCCGATACCGATGCAGGAGATGAGTCCGTACACGAACGTGATGCCCATCATTTTGCCCATGCCTTTTTTATCTTCTTCCGTTGGAGCGGAAAGTTTATGACCTTCCATCCACTTCGTACCCATCACCTTGGGATTGAAATAAATTGCTCCCAGTGCAAAGTATGCGACAGCCGATACGGCTATAGCAACGAAATTTAATTGTGAGAGAATGCTCATATGGTTAGGTTTAAGTTTAACGAATTTACAAAACTTTTAGGCAAGTCAATTTGTCTTCTTACCCTCGTAAAACTCGTTCACACCATCAGTTGCTGAAGCACCACCCGTAGACTTAAATGTTTTAGGATTGGCGCCAACAACGACACTCGTTTGATAATAGGCGTGATCTTTGTCAACCCCATAGCCTCGTTCTAAAATCACAAAAGTTTTGGGATCGGCTCCATTGACTTTTTCACTTTGCCAAAAAACTGAATTTTTATCTGCTGTATAATAGAAATCACCATTGAGATTTTCATTCCCAGGCAGAACAATAAAACTCACTGCATCAGCTCCGTTTATTTTTAAGAATTGACAGTATACCGACTTATCGTCTTTCGCATAGCTGTGATTGATCACTTTAAAAGTTTTTGGATTGGCACCATCCAAGCGCACCGCATCATAATAGACAGCAAAATGATCTTTGTTGTAATTATTGTCAATTTTCACAAATGTGGATGGATGACAATAGATTTTTACAACTTCCTCTCGACTGAAACAGTAACAATATTTTGAGTCTTTGGCAAACTTCTCCCTGGTGGAATCTAGAAATTGAAAAGTCTTTCCGTCACTTCCGGATATTATTTTGCCCTTGAAATAAACTCGCTGATCATCTTTCGCAAAATCATTACCCACACCGGTCAGCGTTGTTAAATCATTAACGTGAATAGGTTCACCTTCAAAGAAACCACGCTGGTTGTCTTTCCCATATAAATATCCGACGGCTTTGAATTCGGAAGATTTTGCTTCACTCATTGTTTTGATCGTGATTTGAGTTCGAAAGGGAGGGAATAAATGCCCCGTGGTTACCCAATCCGAATCACAAAAGTAGACGCTGTCTTTATCGCGGGCATAATTCTCATCTAATGCTTCGAATGTTGCGACATCACTTCCCTGGATTTCTTTTTGCCGGAAGTAACAATGCAAGGAATCCTTGGTGAAATTATTGTTTAACTCAATCTGATATCTTTTCTCAGAAGTCCCGGTGGATGAACAGTGAGCTAGTAAAAGAGCTGGAATGACCAGCAGAGCGATAGACCGGATTTTGCAATGATTTTCCATCGACACTTGTAAAACCGGAAGGTAACTAATGTTCCTCTTCTATTTGGTCTTAATCGAGTATAGCGCAATTAATCCGAGTAACGGACCGGGAATTAACAAGAGAAAAAGATAGGGCACCGGAAGTTGATGCTGCATGAAGTTCAGCATCTGAATACTGAAAATAGTAATAGCGAAACCAATGCATGTGCTAATGGTTATAGCCGAGCCTCTTACTTCAGGCGGGGCAGCTTGAGCAATCAACGCGGAAAATTGTGGTGAATCTGCAATCACCATCATGCCCCAGAAAATCATCGAACTCAAGAAGATTCCGACAGGCAAGTGGAATGCAAGTGGAGAGAACAGGCAACAAAATCCTGAACACATCAATGCTGTAACAGCCACTTTTTTGCTGCCGAACCTACCCGAAAGCTGACCTCCAACAAGGCAACTGAAAAATCCTGAAGCGATAATAATAAAAGACCAAAGAGGAGTTGAGAAAGTTATGTTGTTCAATGTTTTGAATGTGACAAGAGCCCAGGGTACAAACGCCCAGAAAGCATACAACTCCCACATGTGCCCAAAATAGCCGAAGGCAGCCGAACGAAAGGAGGGATGTTTAAAAATTACCCGGACACTTGAAAATGAAAATCGCGTAGCTGCTTTTCTGAATGGCCCATCTTTAACAAAAGCTAAAACTAGGATTCCCCCGACTACGGCTAAGAGCGAAACGATAATGGTAAGTGTTTTTGCATCGATAAAATCCGGAGACAAGTTAAGTGCGTGAGGAAAGCCCGTTCCAATGACCAGCGCGCCTACCAGGGCTCCAAGCCAGAAGCCGAGCCCTCCTTCTCTCCAGTCGGCAGCGATCTTCATACCCACGGGATAAATTCCCGCAAGGAAAAAACCCGTCAGAAATCGACTGGTGAGAACCATGCCGAATGAAGAAAGATCTGCCATACAAAGAAGATTGCTACCTGCACCCAGCAGACAGCTTACGAAAAAAACTTTTGATGGTGATATTCTGTCCGAGATGCCACTCCAGGCCGAAGCTAGGGTACCCGTTATAAAACCAAGTTGAACGGATGAAACAAGATATCCGAGAGATTCCGGTTGCCAGCTAAATTTATTCTGGAGTTGCGGAAGAATTGCATTGCCGGCAAACCAGAGCGAAGTCCCGCAAAACTGACTCAACAGGATTGTGTAAAAAACACGTGACGTTTGTTTTGAATTCAAGCGATTCGAATCAAGGCGGGCAATATATCAAATCAAATAGTTGTTTCGTCAAATTATCTGACGGGTGATTCTGTTGATCTGTTATAGGGAGCAGAAATCAAAATTCGCGATCGATACCTTAAATCAATTTTTTGATGATTGTGATAAAATCAAAAAACATATCCACAAAATCATTCAAACTACCCTCCTGATAAACCTGATGGTCGGATGTCTATTCCTTGGACGTCCTTTGGAATACAATAAAGCCAAGCGCCATGTTAAGTATAATATCGATTTTATTAGATGCCAGTGGACTGGATCAATTTTTCAGAATAATGGGTATTCTGTTGATTTTTATCCCCCTGACAATTGTAACAGTTCTGCTTTATGCCGTCTATGTTGTTATCAGGCGAATGAAAGAACGGAAGAGTAGAAATTAGTCGACACAACACTGTGCTTAGCTCATTAAGCTATTTGCTTCTTGTATACCACCGCTCGAAGTTTGAAGCCTTCCCGATCGTAAAATTCTTTTCCTCGTTCGTTCTCAATTCCTGTACAAAGACGAACATAATTGCACCCGGATTTTTTGGCCAGTACCTCAGCTTCTTTCAATAATTTTGCACCTGCACCCTTAGATTGATGAGCAGCGGAAGTGACCAGGTCATCGATGTACAAATGTTTGCCGTGTACATAGTCATGCAAAATCCTGTATCCCATTAGCGCAATGCAATCGTTATTGGAGTAAGCTCCGATTATCTTATAATGATTTCCCGCATTTGCCTGTTGATAAATGGTGATGAAATCTTCAAGAGTAAGTTTAGGCCGCAGTTCTTTCATTAAAGGGTATACTTTCTCCAACTCAGTAGTAATCTCCCGAAGTTCTAAATCCATAATAGGAGCCTTCCGTTAGTTGATACTTCCTTTCTCCTTGATATTGAACGCATTTTTTATCGAGGAGACAATGGTCGTAGCTAGTATCGCTCCCAGTGTTGCGAGAAACATATCTTTCTGGGCATCCCAAATATCTCCCTGAGAACCGAGGTAATTTTCGCCTTGGGCAGGAAAGAACACATCGGCCACGGACCATTCGATCAGTTCGTAAAGGCCACTGATGGACAATGTGATTTCTATCGGCAACGCCCAACCTACCCACTTCGGAAATTTGAGCCAACTGATAAAAGTTTCACGCATGGGGTAAGCCAATAAAAAACCGAAACTGAAATGAACGATGCGGTCATAATGATTACGTGAAGTATGAAGCACCTCCTGTAGCCAAAAGCCAAAAGGATTATTCGCATAAGTGTACTTTGAACCATAAACGTGAAGGCACAGGTATATGCAAATCAGGAGGTAGCTCAGATCACTGAATTGATATTTCCTGTAACTGAAAATCAGGAACCCCAGAAACAGAAAAGTGAGCGTGTTTTCCAGAATCCAGTTGCTCATGTCGGAAGTTCCTATGAGTGTGGAAATCCACACGGCAAGAAAAATGATAAGGAATAATTGCATCCAGCGATTCTTGGCGAACCCGGTGCGGTAGGTAGAAATAGCGTTGGTGAATGGCATTGTTATTTTTTTGACTATGGTTGCAAGGTAATTTTAATTGCAGAGTGGAAAATTAGTTATAATCCGGTAATTCCATCTTTACCAACAAACAATTGCTGCTGATTTGCGTATCTCACGACAATCACTGTATTTACGTAAAAGAACAACTCATTACCTAATATGAAGGAGACCCTGAAACTACTGATCACTATCACCGGAGTCGGTCATATTCTGTTAAGTGTTGGCAGCCTTATCGTTCCCAAATCCTTAGAATGGAACAAACACCTCGGGAAACTTCCTGCATTGTTGCGCCAGTTATTCTGGACTTATGCTGGTTACATTTTGGCGTTTCATCTAAGCTTCGCAACTGTTTCGATCCTTGGAGCGGAGCACTTGCTTGATAAATCCTTTCTTGCAAAATGCATAACCATTTTCATAAGTGTTTACTGGTTAGTCAGGTTGAGTATTCAGTTTTTTGCATTCGATAAAACGGAGGCGCCCAAAGGTCTGTTCTATACCCTAGGTGAAATCGCCCTGGTTTCATTCTTCATTATTTTTGCGATCGTTTACGGAGCAGCATTCTTTTATAATAATTCGTGGGTCTAGTCACCGGCTATTTATTTTTATATGGACTTGCGCTAATTGGAGCTGGCTATTTTATAACGCGTCTCCCAAATATCAGGATTTGCAGAGCGATCTCATGGAGCGTAGCCGTTGTTACAGTCTTTTTCTCAGCGTGGATGACCACCGGGCAGTCGGCACTATTCCGAATGATCTCTATAGTGACTTTGCAATTATTTGCAATGAAGATTATCGTATTGTCTGAGAGCTACGGACAAAATAACAGATTGTCCTTTTTGCGGTGGTGCGCGTTTGCATTTGGGTACTTTGGTATGAGGCCAGCTTTGTTTGAAAACCTGCCCTCAAAATCCATACTATCAAGTCAGCTATTGCTGAAAGGACTCTCCAGAATAGTTGCAGGATTGATCTTACTATACCTGTCGAGAGCAAATGAAGACTATCTGCGTCAAATATTTTTCTTGCCGGAGCTTTTACTTCTCATCGGCCTCAGCCTGATACTTCACTTCGGTATTTTAAATCTGGCTACCGCCTTTTGGCAATTCTTTGGAGTGTCTGCAAAAGAACTTTTCAGAGCTCCCTATAAATCGAAATCGCTAAAAGAATTTTGGGGCAGAAGATGGAACATGGCTTTTTCCGAGATGACTTCAATTGCAGCATATACTCCCCTGAAAAAAAGATTGGGTAACAATGCTGCTGTGTTCATTTCATTTCTGTTGTCAGGTCTGCTTCATGAAATTGCCATCACACTTCCAACGAAATCTTACTATGGTTTCCCAATGTGCTATTTCCTCATTCACGGTATTTTGATGCAACTGGAAAGCAAGCCGGTCATCAGGAAGATCACAGAGCATCGTATTCTTTCACATGTTTGGGCTTTATGTTGGCTTGTCATACCCATGCCGTTACTCTTCAACTATGACTTTGTAACGCAAGTGCTTCAGCCACTTAGAGAAAGTATTCTGAATATTCGATTTTGAAATCGACATTTGTTTGTCTGGGCTAGACATGACTAAATTTATTGACAACAAACAGTTATGAAAAAGACCTTCATTCTTTTATTCTTAAGCCTCATTTTTAGTGTCGCTACATTGGCGCAAACCAATCAGCCGTGGAACGGTAAAAAATGTGCTGTGGTGATCACCTATGACGATGCAATTAATCAACATCTTGACAATGCTATACCAGTCCTGGATTCGTTAGGCCTGAAAGCAACATTCTATGTTACGGCTTTTTCCAATTCAATGCAGACAAGGTTGAACGATTGGAAGAAACTCACAGTGAGGGGTCATGAATTGGGTAATCATACGTTGTATCATCCTTGTATTGGCGGGAAGGGAAGAGAGTGGGTAAAACCAGAGTATGATCTCGCTCACTACACGGTTCAGCGAATGCTTGATGAAACAAGAATGACCAACTTGTTTTTGCAGGCACTCGATGGAAAAACAAAACGAACATTCGCATTCACTTGCGGAGACATGAAAATTGGTGACTCCTCTTTTATCAAGGCGATGAAGAACGATTTTGTAGCAGCAAGAGCCGTAAGGAACCAAGCGCATAAAATAAATGAAGTTGATTTATACAACGTTGATTGTTATGTAGTGAATGGGGAAACTGGACTCCAACTGATCGACTGGGCAAAAAAAGCAATGGAGACTAAGTCATTATTCGTTATCCTTTTTCATGGTGTAGGTGGTGGCAACCCGTTGAATGTTGAGGTGAAGGCACACAGGGAGTTTTTAAAATTCATAAAGCAGAATGAAAAAGATTTGATGATCGCTCCGATGGTCGAAATCGCGGAGCACATTAAGTCCTGGCAAACTGCGACCAAAGGCAGCAAATAATCTTCGAGGCGGATATTTTCTCATTTTCCAACCGCTCAATTCTTGCTACCTTTGCCCCCTAAAATTCAAGTTTTGAGATGAAGGGAATGGACCACATTCGTAATTTTTGCATAATTGCCCACATTGACCACGGCAAAAGCACGTTAGCCGACCGTCTTTTGGAGTTTACCGGCACGTTAACGAACCGCCAAATGCAGGCCCAGGTGCTGGATAATATGGATTTAGAGCGCGAAAAAGGCATTACAATCAAAGCCCACGCTATCCAGATGAACTACAAATTTGAAGGGCAGGAATATGTGCTGAACTTGATTGATACTCCTGGTCACGTTGACTTTTCGTATGAAGTGAGCCGCTCGATTGCAGCCTGTGAAGGTGCTCTTTTGATCGTGGATGCTGCGCAAGGTATCCAGGCGCAGACCATCTCAAATTTATACCTCGCTGTTGAGCACAACCTCACCATTATTCCGGTTTTAAATAAAATCGATTTACCTGCAGCAATGCCAGAAGAAGTCACCGACCAGATCGTAGATCTTATCGGTTGTAAGCGTGAAGATGTGATTCGCGCCAGCGCAAAAGAAGGTGTTGGTATTGAAGAAATTCTGAAAGCTGCAGTTCAAAGGATTCCTGCTCCCAAAGGAGATCCGAATGCTCCGCTTCAGGCAATGATTTTTGATTCGGTATTCAATTCCTTCAGGGGAATTGAAGTTTACTATCGCGTCTTCAATGGTACGATGCGCAAAAATGACCAGGTCAAGTTTGTAAATGCCGATAAGCAATATGGTGCTGACGAAATTGGTGTTTTGAAATTGGATAAGTTTCCACAGAATGAGATAAGTGCTGGTAATGTCGGCTACCTGATTTCAGGAATTAAAGTTGCGAAAGAAGTTAAGGTTGGTGATACGATTACATTGGTCAGCAATCCTGGTGAAGCCATCAAAGGTTTTGAAGATGTGAAGCCGATGGTGTTTGCAGGAATTTACCCGGTAGAGACTTCGGAGTTTGAAGAGCTCCGGGCATCGATGGAAAAACTTCAGTTGAATGATGCTTCACTGGTTTGGGAACCGGAAACTTCTGCAGCACTTGGTTTTGGATTCCGTTGCGGATTTTTGGGAATGCTGCACATGGAGATTATCCAGGAGCGATTGGAACGTGAGTTTAACATGACGGTGATCACTACTGTGCCGTCAGTTCAATTTAAAGCTACGCTGACGAGTGGAAAATCGATCTTCATCAATGCTCCTTCGGAGATGCCAGACCCTACAACAATTGATTTTATTGAAGAACCATTCATTCGTGCACAAATAATTTCTAAGTCTGATTTCATAGGAGCAATCATCGGTTTGTGTATGGACAGGCGTGGACAAATTAAAAACCAGGTCTATCTGACTTCAGATCGCGTAGAGCTTACTTTCGAAATGCCCCTGGCTGAAATTGTATTTGACTTCTTTGATAAGCTCAAAACTATCTCTAAAGGATATGCATCGCTCGATTATCACTTGATGGATATGCGTGAAAGCGACATGGTGAAACTGGACGTGCAGTTGAACGGAGAGAAAATTGATGCCCTGTCAGCCATTGTTCACCGCAACAAAGCGCAGGAGTGGGGCAGAAAGTTGTGCGAGAAATTGAAGGAGTTGATCCCTCGTCACATGTTTGAAGTTGCGATCCAGGCAGCCATTGGACAAAAAATTGTAGCCCGCGAAACACTGAGCGCCATACGGAAAAACGTATTGGCAAAATGTTATGGTGGTGATATTTCAAGAAAGCGCAAACTTTTGGAAAAGCAAAAGAAAGGAAAGAAACGCATGCGTCAGGTAGGCAGTGTAGAAATTCCGCAAGAGGCGTTTATGGCTGTTTTGAAAATTGAGTAATAGATAATGACTGAAACTTCTACATACACACTTATCGATGGTCGCAAAATCTCTAACGACATCAAGGCAGAGATTTCTGCCAAGGTTGTTGAGCGCAAAAGCCTGAACAAAAAAATCCCCCACCTCGCCATCATTTTGGTGGGCGATGATGGCGCAAGCCAGACTTATGTCGATTTTAAAGTGAAGGCGTGTAAAGAAGTCGGATTTCATTATACCATGATGCGTTTTGCGGATACCATTAGCGAAGACAAACTGATGAAACACATCGACCAGGTAAACCGTGATGAGGATGTCGATGGCTTTATTGTGCAATTACCTCTGCCGGCTAATATCAGCGTAGAGCGTATTACGGAAAAAATTCGCCCTGATAAAGATGTAGACGGATTTACAAATAGAAATTTTGGAAGCATCGTTTCTAAAAACCCGTTGCTACTCCCGGCCACTCCCTATGGTGTGATGGAATTACTAAAGCGATACAATATTCCAACAGAAGGAAAGAACTGCGTAGTGGTAGGAGCAAGCCGGTTGGTGGGAGCACCATTGAGTATGATGCTGGTCGAAGAGGGAAAAGCAACTGTTACCATTTGCCATAAGCACACGAAGGACATTAAAATGTACACCCTGCACGCTGATATTTTAATTGCTGCGGTAGGTAAACCAGGATTGATTACTGCCGATATGGTGAAGGAAGGAGCAGTGGTAATTGACGTTGGTACGACACGCGTGGAAGGTCCGCAGTATAAAAACGGATATACATTGAAAGGTGACGTTGAATTTAAGGAAGTAGCCTCTAAAGCATCTTTTATAACTCCTGTGCCGGGAGGTGTCGGCCCTATGACTATCGCATCGCTTCTCCTTAACACGTTGCGTGCGACAGAACTAAGGAACCCATAACTCCGCATTCCAAATTCTATATTCTAAAATTCAAATTTTGAATTTGAGACCTGAAATATTGAACTCTCTACCGGTAATGGAGGACTTCTATACCATTCAAGGTGAAGGATTCTATCAGGGCCATGCCGCTTACTTTATACGACTGGCAGGTTGTGATGTCGGGTGTGTTTGGTGTGATGTGAAAGAATCGTGGGATGAAAATGCGCACCCGAAAATCGAGATAGCTGAAATTGTAAGGAGAGCGAAATCATCGGGCACTGAGATTGCCGTGATTACAGGTGGCGAGCCTGCCATGTACAACCTGGATTTTCTAACCACAGAACTGAAGACAGTTTCTCTGAAAACAAATATTGAAACTTCAGGGGCTTATCCGCTCACCGGAACATGGGATTGGGTTTGCTTGTCACCCAAAAAATTTAAAGGCCCACATTCATCCGTTTTTGAAAAGGCAAATGAGTTGAAGATTATCGTCTTTAACAAAAGTGATTTTCAATGGGCTGAAGAACATGCGGCTAAAGTAAATGTTAACTGTGAGCTCTTTCTGCAACCCGAATGGTCGAAAGAAAAAGAAATGTTGCCATTCATTATTGAATATGTAAAGAGAAATCCCAGGTGGAAAGTCTCCTTACAAATTCATAAGTACATGAACATTCCCTAAGATTACCAGGTGACATTATAAGTGCAGCTGTCGGCTCCATTCAGGCGTGTGGGTTGATCCGTATCAAGAACCACGTCATATTTGTAGGAAGCATCAGCAGGTTTGAATCTTCTCAGGACGGATGAAATAATACCGCGATCAAATTCACTAGGATAAGGGTTCTTGCATTCGATTACTGCTTTCTTACCCTTTGAGTCAAAGGTGATTACTTTATAGTGACCGATTTCACCACCCCGGTGATTCATTTTGTAAGCCACATCAAGAGACTGCATTGCTTTCTCAAGGTTACTGATTTCAGGAGGAAAAATCGCGTTATCCAAAACTGCTTTTCCGATGGCAAATAAAGTGCTATTGCCAAGCTGTTTGGAGATTGCTTCATACGCTTTGAGTACCTGACCTTGAGGATACCAGTGGTTGGCTTTCAAATCTTTGATGCCCTGACTCGTTAAAATCTGGGATCTGCTATCGCGTCCAACCGGCAATGCGTTGATAAGTGAAAGGATGGATTGACCAAGAACTTCTACATTTTTGTCGAAAGGAATAAACTGTGCCATAATTTTTTTTGAAGCGATAATAGCATGTTTGACAAATTGGAGAAGGTGACAATGATTTCATGGTAATCTTGTGTTATTCAATAGCATCATTTAATTATTATTTACGTTTGTAGATTGTTATGAATATTCTGGAATTCGAATCCCTTCTGAATCAGTGGGGCCGGGAAAGGCAACCTTTTTTATGCATCATCGATTTTGAAATGGAAGCCCCGGTGGCCTGGAAACTGAACGATGTTCCCCGGGAGATTTTATATTCAATTAATGGCATTGCTAACTTTTCGGCCAATCCAACAAAGACGAATAGCCTGGAGTTAGCGAAATATCCCATGTCGTTTGCCGATTACGAATCCAGGTTTAATCAGGTAAAAGAAAGTATCGGGTTGGGCGATTCCTATCTTACCAATCTCACCATTAAAACAAGAATCGACCTGAAGACTATTCGGGAGGATTTGTTTTTTCAAATACAGGCCAGGTATAAAGTGCTTTGGAAAAATAAGTTTATTGTCTTTTCACCCGAGACATTTATCAGGATAGAGAATGGCATAATTCATTCTTTCCCTATGAAAGGGACCATTGATGCTGCAATACCTGATGCAGAGAGGATAATTCTGGAAGATCCTAAAGAACTGTCGGAGCACGTTACCATTGTTGATTTAATTCGAAACGATCTTAGTCATGTGGCGAATGATGTTAAAGTTGAACGCTTCCGCTATGTCGAAAAAGTCAAAACCAATCAGAAGGACTTACTACAGGTGAGCTCTGAAATTACAGGGAAGCTTTCTGAAAATTATGGTGCCGCTATCGGTTCCATACTCGTTTCATTGCTTCCGGCTGGTTCGATCAGTGGTGCACCCAAGAAAAAGACCGTCCAGATTATTCGTGATGCGGAAAAAGAAAAGCGTGGCTACTATACAGGTGTGATCGGTTATTTTGATGGAAAAAATTTCGACAGTGGTGTCATGATTCGGTTTGTGGAGGAGCACGAAGGGAAGTTGTATTACCGGAGTGGCGGTGGGATTACTTCACAGAGTGTGGCGGAAAAAGAATACCAGGAAGCAATTGATAAAATCTATGTACCGGTTCATTGAATCAATCCGGCTTGAAAATGGAAGAATGGGTAACCTGGCGTACCATCAATCCAGGATGAACCGGGCCATCAGTGAATTTTATAAAAACTATTCAGAGATTAATCTTGAAGAATTCCTGGCATCGTGTCCAATGCCATCGGTGGGCTTACATAAGATACGGCTCATTTACAATCATGAGATTCAATCCATTCAAATCAGTCACTATACGCCTCGTAAAATAGATCGCCTCAGAGTGGTGCATAGCGATACGATCTCTTATACACATAAATTTGAAGACAGGGGAGAGCTTGAAAAACTGGCAGCAGGAAAAGAAAATTGTGACGAAGTTATTATTGTGAAAAATAATAAAGTTACAGATACATCGTTTGCCAATTTAGTATTCAAGAGAGAAGGCAATTGGATAACTCCATCTTCTTACCTGTTAGACGGAACCATGCGCCAACAACTACTTGATCAGAAAGTGATTTTTGAAGAAGAGATTTTGCTTTCGGATTTGTCAAAATTTGAAAAAGTGAAATTGATTAATTCAATGCTCCTTTTTGACGCTCCCGAAATTGATGTCTCACAAATTGTTCACTAGATTTGACGATGGTTAAGTTGATACTTTGTTTTTTTTGCCTTTCTCTCCTGGCAATCTTCCCTCTTTTTTCCCAAACGCTGAGTACGAAAAACGAGAAGGCCATTGGTCTTTATAATGAAGCTGATAATTACCGGGTGCGCGGTCAGCTGGATCAGGCTATTAAGTTATTGAAGCTGGCTATTGAAAAAGATAAAAAATTTGAGGAAGCCTATTATCGGTTGGGGACTACTTATAGAAGTGCAGGCGATCGCCTGGCATCCAATGCAGCTTTTGAACAAGGACTTGCGCTGTCAGGGAAATATCCTGTCAAGCAAAAAGTATATTATGGTTCGATAGGAGACAATTACTTGCGAAGTGGTCAGTACGAAAAAGCCAAACTCAATTTTGAAAAATTCTTAACTCTTGAAAAAACCGACCGGACAAAGATCGATCAGGTTCTTGTCTGGAAATCGCAGGCCGAGTTTGGACTGGCACATCAAAATGAAAATGCAGGGTATCGTATCAAAGTTTTGAGTGATACAGTCAATATTTATCCCATGCAGTATTTCCCGGCAATCTCAGCTGATGGACAAGAGTTGATATTCACCGTAAGGTATGGTCGTGCTCATGACGACAACGAAGATATTTTTATTTCAAAATGGGGAAATGGCAAATGGCTTCCCCCAGTTTCTCTTTCTTCTAATATTAATACAGAGTACAGGGAAGGCGCTTGCAGTATTTCAGCAGATGGTCGCCACCTGATTTTTACTATTTGCGGTCCGCGCGGTTGTGATTTGTATGAAAGTAAAAAAGAAGGAAATGTTTGGCGCAGGCCGGTGAGCCTGGGACCTAATGTGAACAGTGCAGGATGGGAAGCACAGCCTTCACTTTCTGCCGATGGCAACGAACTTTATTTTGTAAGCGATCGGAAAGGGGGAGTGGGCGGATATGATATCTGGTATTCGAAAAAAGACTCACTCGGCCGTTGGAAGCGTGCGACTAACCTTGGCAAGCCTATCAACACCAAGTTTGACGAGATTGCCCCGTACATCCATGTGAACAACCGAAACTTATATTTTGCCTCAACAGGATTTCCCGGCTTTGGTGGATTTGACATTTACGTGGCTGAAAAAGATAAGCAGTGGCAGGAGCCTAAAAACCTTGGAGGACCACTCAACGATTTTGAAGATCAGTATTCATTTATTGTAACAAGTGATGGTGCCAATGCTTACTATTCCCGGGAGGAGGGGAGAATGAAGAGTAAAATTTATCATTCGAGCATTCCTCCGGAACTGCGTGTGAAGAGCCGTGGCAATGTGGTGAAGGGAGTGGTTTCAGATAGCGAAACAAAAAAACCTTTGCCAGCGGTAGTAGAGCTGTTCGATTTGAAAACCAATGAGAGGATCTCGGTTTTTTCTTCAGACTCTGTGAATGGGCAATACCTGATCGTGGTTCCGGGAAAGTCGGAATATACACTTCACGTAACGGAGCCTGGTTATCTGTTTTACAGTCAGCATTTCAACTATGAAGAGAAAGACCTTGACGAGCCAATGACTATTAATATTGCTCTTCAGCCTATCCGGAAGAATGCTGTCACTGTGTTGAACAATATTTTTTTTGAATTCAATAAATTTGAAATCGGCTCCAAGTCATATCCGGAACTGGATGAGGTGGTCAAGTTTCTAAACGAAAACCCATCAATTAAAGTGGAGATTAGTGGCCATACGGATAACGTAGGCAACGAAAATTACAACCAACAACTTTCACAAAAGAGGGCACAGGCCGTAGTAGATTATTTTCTTCAGAAGGGAATAGCGCAGCCTCGGCTCACACAAGTAGGAATGGGTTCAAAAAAGCCAATCAAACCCAACGATACCGAAGAAAACAAACAAGCCAACCGGAGGATCGAGTTTCGGATTCAGTAGTATTCATCCTTTTAATGGAATTTAGACAACGCTTCATACCTGGGCGCTCCCTAACACTATTGATTTTAGAGGCAATTCAATAAAAAAATAGGGTCGTAGTGGCGTGAATGGGGTGATTTCTTTCCAATTAGGCGGGATTTTCCAAATTATATTTTACTTCATGGAATGTTATCTCTACATTGTCTAAGTGTTTAAACGGTAGTTATGTGTGATCTAATGGTCATATATAGCTATTAATTGAGCACTTTGTTTAACCTAATACCTAACTAAAAACAGCTTATGGGCAGAATTTTACGATTTAAAATCGTGGTTGCACTCGTATTCTTTACGAGTATAGCCTGGGCACAAACGCGAACGGTCTCTGGCAAGGTGACATCTAAAGATGATGGAGCCGCATTGCCAGGGGTGAATGTTGTAGTAAAGGGGACCTCCAATGGTACAACTACAGATTCGGACGGTAAGTATGCGCTTGCATTACCTGAAAGTGGTGGCGCACTTGTCTTCTCTTTTATCGGTCTTAGGACTGAAGAGATTGAGATCGGGGATAGAACGACAGTTGATGTCCAGTTAAACCTTGACGTAAGCCAGCTCCAGGAGGTCGTTGTTACTGCACAAGGACTTGCCCGAGAAAAAAAGGCTCTCGGTTATTCTGTGAGTACAGTCAACAAGGAGCAACTTGAAGCACGTCCAGTCAACGACATCTCAGCGGTACTTCGCGGGAAGGTTCCAGGCGTGGTAATCAACCCGACTGGAGGAATGGCCGGATCGGGATCAAGCATTAACATTCGGGGTTTTTCTTCCCTTACAGGAAATACCCAACCACTTTGGGTTGTTGATGGAGTGCCGTTCAATTCGGATACCAACCAGAATTCAGGTTTTTCAACTGGGGGTGCCGCTACAGCATCAAGCCGCTTCCTGGACCTGGACCCTAATACGATTCAAAGCGTGACTGTTCTTTCAGGTCTGGCAGCAGCAACCCGTTATGGTGATCAGGGAAGGAATGGTGTAATCCTTGTAACAACAAAATCCGGGAGCACGAAGGCTGGTAAGCCCGAACTTACATTTCAACAGTCAACTTCCTTTTCTAAGATCGCTTCGCTGCCTGACTTCCAAAATTCATATGGAGCAGGATTTCAGCAACTTTATGGGGCATTCTTCAGCAACTGGGGACCTAACTTTAAGGAAATTGATTCTGTAGCTCACCCGTTTCAAAACTTATCAGACCCAACGTTGCAGTATGCATATCCTGAGTATTTTTTTAAACGGATTCCATATGTAGCCGCTCCCAATATTGGTGGTTTTTTCAGGACAGGAGTTGTTTCAAATACTTCTGTTGGTATCTCGGGTGGAACCAATAAACTTGGATACAACATCAATATTGCTAATACCTCAGAACAAGGTTACACTCCAGGAAATGATTTAAAGAGGCTGAACATTACTACCGGCTTCAATACTGCAGTAACAGATAAATTTTCAATCAAGTACAGTGTACTCTACTCCAATACGGATATCGCTTCACCTCCATTAAATACAGCTACAGGTGGTGGAGCTGCAAATAACGGAGTTCCGTCATTGTATGCTAACTTCTTGTATACACCCAGGAACATTGATATCCTGAATATGCCTTATGAAACTCCGGCCCCGGACCATAAAAGTATCTTTTACAGAACCGGTAATGACATCCCGAACGCAATTTGGATTTCCAAATACGCGAAGGAGACAGACGTAACTAATCGCTTCTTTAATTCGGCAAGTTTCGTGTATGATTTCACTGATCGACTCAGCCTTACCTACAAGGCAGGTTATGATACGTATACAGAAAAGCAAACCCGGGGTATCAATCGCGGGATCGGCCCAACGTATGCAGTTCCTGATCGTGGAATTTATCAAGTCAATAATATCACGAACTCCATATGGAACCACGACATCATAATCTCTTATCAAAAGCAGATTTCTAACTCCATCAACATGACCGGATTGTTGGGTGGGAATGCCAGGAATGACGTGTATGCCAGGGATGGAATTTATACAGAAGGCCAATCTGTATTTGGTGTTCTACAGACCTATAATTTTACCACATCTTCTTCGAGAGACATTGGCTTTGGAGGCAATTATATTTCCAGCAAAAGAGAGCAGCAACGTTATGGTGTGTACGCAGATTTCTCTTTTGACTATAGAAATTTCCTTTACCTGAACCTTCAGGGCAGGAATGACTGGAACTCAGCACTTGAGAAGGGACATAACACACTGTTTTACCCAAGTGCCAGTGTAGCCTTTGATGCCACAGAAGCATTCTCATCAATCAAATCGTCTCAACTTAATTTCTTGAAATTAAGGGTCGGCTATGGTACATCAGCCAATTTTGGTACACCCTACTCTACCCGCACTATTGTCAGTCAAAACCTCCGGGGATATTTGCCTTTTGGTACAACGACCACAGTTCCTGGACAAACCTATGGAACAACATTGGGTAATCCGAAGCTAAACCCTGAACTCCAACAAGAAATTGAAGTAGGCGTTGAGGCGAAATTATTCAACAATAGGGTAACATTGGATGTAAGTGCGTACCAGAGAACAACCAAAGATCTGATAACGCTGGCACCGGTAGATCCATCAACAGGTTACTCACGTACGTGGGCCAACGTAGGAAAATTGGAGAACAAGGGTATCAACTTTGCATTGAGTGGCACTGCTTTAAAATTAGACAATGGACTACAATGGGATGTGACCTGGAATTTTACAAAAGTCAGCCCCAAAGTACTTGAGCTTGGTAACGGCATCAGCGAAATTGTACTGGCAGGTTTCACAACACGCGGAAATTTTGCAATGCCAGGACAGCCAACTAACATTATTAAGGGGCTGGCCCCTTTGAAAGATCCAAACGGGAATAGTATTGTAGGCCCTGATGGCCTTTATATTGTTGACCCAAATATTCAGATACTTGGAAATCCGAACCCGGATTATCTGACAACGCTGATCAACAGTGTTTCATTCAAAGGATTCACATTCGCGTTCCAGTTTGACTATCGCAAAGGAGGAAAGATGTATGCTTCAACTCCTTCAGCTGTGATAGGACGTGGTGTTAGCGCAGACGTTGACTATAATCACGACCTGACGTTCGTATTGCCAGGTGTAAGACAAGCTGGTTTCGAAGCCGATGGTGTAACTGCTCATTACATTAAGAATGATATGCAGATCACTGCTTCAGATTACGGATTCAACACGCAGTTTAACGGAACGGATGCTGCTGCGATGTTTGACGGAACCACAATTCGTCTGCGTGAAGTTTCTTTGCGCTATACACTACCAACGTCATGGTTCGGCCGCAAGTTGCCGCTCAAAGGAGCTTCGATCATGCTTACTGGCAACAATCTCTGGTTTAATGCCGTGAATGTTCCTAAGCACGTAAATTTTGATCCGGAAGTTTCCAGCCAGGGTGTGGGCAATGGTCTTGGTTTCGATTACCTGACAGGGCCTAGCGTGAAGAGGTACGGTGCAGTGCTGAGACTTACTTTCTAACCTAAAATTAGTTTGACTATGAAATTTGTAAAAGCTTTTACATTAATCCTTGCATTTATAGCAGTAGATTCATGTACGCTAAACTTGCAAGAGGACCCGAATAACGTTAAGCAGACAGATGTACGGCCAACGCTGGTGCTCAATTATATGCAGTACACACTGGCCGGAGTGTTCAGTACGGCAAGTCTGCAAGGTATGCAGATGACACGCCTTTCGAATGCTGCGGGATCGATCTATTTTAATTCGTTTAGTCCTCAATCATTTGATGGTATCTGGTCAACTTCATATGCTGGGATACTTCAGGATGCAAATTCCGTGATTGCATATGCTGACGCGAATGGATGGGCTCGTCACGCAGGAATGGCCAGAGTAATGCAAGCCTACAACTTGCTTTTGCTCGTAGACTTTTTTGGGAGTGTCCCTTTCTCAGATGCTTTCAAAGGAGCTGATGGTAATCTGAATCCGGCAATCGATGACCAAGCTCAGTTGTACACTAGAATAATAGGTATTCTTAACAAAGCCAAGTTAGATTTATTAACCACTGCGAAGACAAGTGGAGGTTATCTTAATCCTCTGGCTGAGACACCTACTGATTTGTACTATGGCAACAGCTATTCTAGATGGGTACGCCTGGCAAATTCCCTTAAGCTGAAATTATTTTTGAACATGCGTTTGGTTAATCCGACAATGGCAACAGACAGCATTAATTCTCTGATTAACTCTACAGGCTCTAATGCGGGCGCCAAAGGAGGTTTAATTACAGTGCAGTCTGATAATTTTGTATTCCGGTACGGTACTAGTCTGTCAGACCCCGATTCACGTCATCCTTTGTTTGTAAACAACTATCCTGCAGGAGGAGGAAACTACATGTCCAACCACCTGATGTGGCAAATGTATCATGGTTACGATGCCACTCATACCGTGGGTGGTGGTTCCAGTAAAGGAGATCCTAGAATAAGATTTTATTTTTATAGGCAGGTTAATAATCATAATGGTGCTAATGGAAACACTATTCGATGCGTGACAGCAACGAGTGTTCCATCTCACTATGCACAAAAAGTCGGTGGTGCTGTTTCATTCGGTGTTGGAGGAATTCCTCCAGGTATAAGCACACTCTCGGGAAATGCGGCATGGAGTAACGCTTCTGGCATACTTTCGCGTACCTTTTGCTTACCTACAGATGTAGGCTATTGGGGGCGTGATCATATCAATCCGGAAGGAATTCCACCAGATAATGCATTAAGAACAGCCTGGGGGGTTTATCCGGCTGGCGGAAGGTTCGATGCGGATCAACAGCAATCGGTAAATGCCACGACTCGCGGTGGAATGTATGGTGCAGGTATCCAGCCCATAATGATGCGTTCCTACGTACAGTTTATGCTAGCTGAAGCATCATTGTACTTGACACTAGCCGGAGCGTCAACTCCAAAACAATACATGACAGCCGGGATTAACAACTCGTTTACTGATGTACGCGATTGGGCAGTCAATGGAACGTACGGTATTGGAAGTGCTGCAGCAACAGAAGCTACTGTTGGTTCAGGAACAGGAGCAACCCAAAGCACACCGATCAATACATACTACACTGCGGCTAACTATACTTCTGATGTTACGAACTATCTCAACGGTACGGCTACAAATGGGAATTTTGGTGCATTAACTACTTATGATGCTGCATTATTGCTTTCGAAAGATGATGCAATGAACATCATTGCACGGGAATACTGGATAGCTTCCTTTGGAAATGGTATTGAGGCATTGAATCTTTATCGTCGGAATCACAAACCAACTGGATTTCAACCAGCGATTTCGCCTTCTCCGGGTTCATTTCCGAGATTGTTCTTTTATCCCAGCGTCTTTGCTACTCTGAATAGAAACGTAGCGCAAAGATCGGTGTTAACAGAAAAAGCTTTCTGGGATAATACGACAGCTACTGATATTGATTTTTAGCACAAAAAATTACAACAATGAACATTCAAAAATACTTGTCACTTTTCAGCGTGTTGTTGTTAGTGACCATATCATGCAGAGACAAGGGGCTATATCCGCTTCCTTATGAGGATAAGACAAGTTCTGCCTATCTCAGAATGTATTCTATAACCTCAAACGTTTTTGATTTAAATGACTTGAACAATTCTGGTTTTGAGGTTATATACGAACCTGTTGATGAACACGGTGGCAATGATCTTGATCATATCGATTTTTACGTATCTCACAAGAGAGGTACGGATTTGACCTATGAAACTTTCTTAAAAAGCGTAGACGCCAGCGTATTTACAGAGGTTCCTAAGCCAACTTACTCGGCATATAAAAGAGCAAAGATCAGAATTACGGCCAATGAAACTCTGGCAGCACTGCAGACGATAGTGACTGATCCCGATGGTTCGGGTACCACTTGCCCCAAATGCGTTCCACTCAAAGGACTTGCAGCATTTGGTGCTACAAACACATTTGCAGCTGGAGATGTGATTAATTACCGATGGGAAATGGTGATGAAAGATGGAAGAAAAATATCGGCTGCGAATCCGCAGACTACCGTAGATCCGGATTATGCAAATTTTTTAACATCAAATAGTACTGCAAATATCACCACAGGTCAATGGTATAGTTCTCCTTTTGTATACCCCATTACAGTGCAATCGCTGGCAGCTAATACATGGATGGGAACCTTTACTCTGAAGCAAAGGGCGATTTGGTCACCAAATCATACTTTGCAAGTCCATCAGGAAAGCTGGCCCAGTTATCTAAGTCAGGTATTGTTTCCTGATCAGACAGTGACTTTGACGGCTCCCAGCGGGGGGTTGTCAACGGAAAGAGAGTTTACCGTAACGTACAGAGGATCTACCTCAAAAATGAGGATCAATTTTGAGCTAACCCGCCCAGGCATAGGATCAGGTGGATTTGCAGCAATTGACAATGCTGCACCTACTGCTACCCCTCCTCAACCACGGAAGAATTGCTTGATTGATTGGGGTTTCCCAGCAGGAACAACCGATAATTCTGCGGGGACTTCTAACTTGGGTACAGTGTATGTAGCACTACAAAACTCAAGTGTCGACTGCTCCTCAGAACGTCAACTTTACTGGACATTGCCGGCATCAGGTGTGTTTGGAAATTCACCTACTGCAGCCACTGGTAGTAATCCGACTGCATCAAATTTCTTGTCGGCCAATCTGTTATTGCCGCAAAATATGATTCCCAATCGGGGCACTTATCGCTGGGACGGTACTAATGGACTTAATGTCGGTAATACGTTTTCTATAGCTGTTGATGACGATTGTGACGAGTATGGCAGAGGCAATGGATATTGTACATGGACCAGAAGAGTTTATCTCACACTGACTAAGCAGTAAGTTTATAATTTAAACTTTAAATAAAGAGACTGTCTCAAAAAGGCAGTCTCTTTATTTTTGCCATCCATATTCATTTGCGCTTGATGAGAGACAAATCAAATGAAGAAACAGTTGGTCACGGGTGAGGTCTCTAATGACACTCAGGAGTTAGTAGTTTTTTTCATTTTTTAACATCCTCATTCTACATAAGAGCCTGAGTCACGCAATTGAAAATGTTTAACTCTGCAAAAATTCGTTATGATGTTATAGACATCTTGTTCCAGAATTTTTTCAGAAAAAAAACACAAAACCATTTTCGATGTATATTTTTTTTTGACTAAAAATGGGTGATCAATTTTCTACTATGCGAAAATTGTGATTGAAAAACTTGATGTTAATCACCTGCCCCAAAATGTGGTAACGAAAATACTTCGAGCGAAACAGATTGGGGTATTTTGTTTTGAAAACCCGCTGTGATTTTAAGCGCAAAAGAGGGATTAATTCCAATACGAGTACTCCGAATCCGATACCTGATCTGTACTCCAGAACAACAACGTTTGAATAAGCTGTAATATTCGATGTTCATTCAACAATCTCGGGCTCTTCTGCTGGGGATTTTTTATGCGTCACCCTATAATATTATTGTATACGACACGCAAGACCTGAACACGAAAAAGAATGTGGTTTATATACCTTTTTATGCGGTACGATAGCAAATTGTTTGATTTTCAAACGAAATAGTGACCGATCACCATTAATATTTAAAAAATATGTTCGAAATATTTTTTTGGAAAATAATCTGGGTGTAATATTAAATAACGAAAAGTGGCCATTAAATAACAAATCATGGCCACTTAATAACTAAACTAAAACACATGCGGAAATTTTTACACACGAAAATGGTGCTTGTGCTGATGCTCGTATCGAGTATAGCATGGTCACAATCGCGAACGGTCTCCGGAAAAGTGACGTCTGCTGAAGACGGATCACCAATACCCGGAGTAAATGTTGTTCAAAAAGGAACAACCAATGGTACTTCAACCGATGCAAACGGAGCTTTCTCGCTTTCCATTTCAGACGCTTCGGCTACTCTTGTTTTCTCTTTTATTGGTCTTCGAACTCAAGAAGTTGAAGTTGCTAATAAGACAGTCATCGATGTGCCAATGACATCTGATATTACTCAACTTTCCGAAGTGGTAGTGACTGGTTATGCAACTCAGACAAAAAGAGAAATTACCGGCTCAATTAGCTCTGTTAAAGGCCAGGTTTTTGAAAGTCTTCCGATGCAAACCTTTGATAGAGCCATACAAGGAAGAGCAGCCGGAGTTCAGGTGACATCAGGTGGCGGTCAACCTGGAAGTGGAGTTACGGTAAACATCCGCGGAACAGGTACAATTAGCGGTACTACTCAGCCTTTGTACATTATTGACGGTGTACAGTTGACCCCAGGTACTTTGAACGGAGTGTCATCATCGAATGCACTTTCTTCCATCAATCCTGCTGATATAGAGAACATTGAGATTTTAAAGGATGCTGCTGCTGCTTCAATCTACGGAGCCTTAGCAGGTAACGGAGTTGTAATTATAACTACGAAGAAAGGGAAATCCGGAGCAGCTAAAGTAAAAGCCTCAGTTCAATATGGTATATCTCAACAATACAACCCTTATAAGGTTTTGAATGCTGATCAGTGGTTGTCACTGAAGGAAGAGGCTTTCGGAAATCAGGCTGTACGTCAAGGTAACACCTATCAATCAGGGGTTAATCAAGCCAAGACGTTGTATGATTATGATGGTGATCCAAATACACCTAATCAAAGCACGGATTGGGTGAGAGCTATTCTTAGAACCGGCAAGATTAAGCAATATGATATCTCTCTGAGTGGCGGAGATGAAAAGACCAAGTTCTTCATTTCGGGTTCACTTAACAATACAGAGGGAACTATTATTGCATCAAGTTTTATGAGGGGAACTTTGAGGGCAAATCTCGAGCATAAAATAAATAAGATTTTCTCGCTTGAGGCGTCTCTTTCGTTAACAGGCTCGGATACACAAGGTCCAAGTGCCAATCAGGGATTCTTCGTGAATACACCGTTTACCGGAGCCCTCTTCGTTTCACCGTATTCTCCAATTTATAACCCTGACGGGACCTATAATACTACCAATATTGTTGGGTCTTCATCATTTAACATTGTACAACTTGTAACTCAGGAAAAGAGAAAGTCTGGTACTTTCCAAACGGTTTCTAATTTGGCATTTAATGCACAAATAATTCCCGGACTTCGCTTCAGGGCTTTTGCAGGGGTTGATTTCTCGGACGTAAAAGACTATAACTATAGGCCGGCATCGATTCCAGGTTATGCTCCAGGAACTGGCTCGGAAACGTTTAGAAGAAATCCCAACTGGAATACAAACTACACCCTGACTTATAACAAAAAACTGAATGATATTCACAATATCGGGGTAGTCGCAGGATATGAGTACAGGGAAGTTAATCAAACTACATTGGGCTCAGCTACACAGGGATTTGCCAATCCAGCATTTACATTGTTAAGTAGTGGTGCCACTCCAACATCTGCTACTTCGACATTTACTGGCTACAAACTGGCTGGTGTTTTTGCGAATTTAAAGTACGATTATAAAGACAAGTACTTGGCAAGCGCAACCATCAGATATGACGGCTCATCGAGGTTTGGAGCAAGCAATAGGTATGGAGCTTTTTATGGCCTTTCTGCCGGATGGAGGATGAAATCTGAAGATTTCATGTCAAATGTTAACTTCATCGATGACCTTAAAATTCGTGGAAGCTATGGAGTGGTGGGCGTTCAACCTCAGATTACCGCAACAGCTACTCAAAACAGCGACTTCCTTTCACTTTCCTTGTATGGAAACGGTAACCAATACAATGGTTTAGGTGGAATCAGACCTGTCCAGTTAGCAAACGGTGCTCTAAGTTGGGAGCAGGCAGCTACACTCGATTTCGGTTTAGATTTTGCTATTTGGGGTAGTAGGATATCTGGTAGTGTTGATTTCTGGAAAAAGAATAATACCGGCATATTGTTACCACGTCAGTTGCCAGCTGACTCCGGTTTCCCTAACATCTACAAGAATGGTGGCGAAATCGAGAATAAAGGTATCGATTTTGAACTCACCTCTGTCAATGTCAATAATGGTGGCTTTAAATGGTCAACTAGTTTCAACATCACCTTTATTCAGAACAAATTGTTATCGCTATACGATGGGTTGACAGTAAGTACTATTAGCGGACAAAGGTATGTGGTTGGTCAGCCTTTGAATATATTGTACACATACAAGTACGCGGGAGTTAATCCTGCTGATGGTCGGCCTATGTATTATGACATAAACGGCAATACTACTTATAGCCCGAAGACGACAGATCAGCAAATTATCGGAAGCCAGAACCCTAAGTTTTATGGTGGATTTGCAAACTCCTTCTCGTATAAAGGATTCTCACTTGAAGTATTCTTTAATTACCAGTATGGTAATAATGCGTTTTTGCAAGCAGCTCAGATTCTTGAAGCAGAAGGTTCAGGACTGGATAATCAGAATATTAATCAGTTATCCAGATGGACCACACCTGGGCAAATTACCGGTGTTCCCAGGGCTTATCAAGGTGCGACAGAGCCAGGAGGTTTCAATCCAACCAACTTGTCTTCACGATACATTCAGACAGCATCGTACATCAGGTTAAAGCAGGTTACTCTAAATTATCGAGTTCCTTCAACGATAGCTTCTAGAATGAAAATGAGTGGCCTGAACTTGTTTGTGCAAGCGATCAACTTGGCAACATTTACAAATTATCGTGGTGATGATCCTGAACAGGCAACAAGTAACAACCTAAACGCTTACCCTAATCCTAAGTCGATTACGGGAGGAATTACAATCGAATTTTAAAATAGTATCACTATGAAAAGACTATTTATATTATCAATATTAGTGGCGGGAGGTATTGTTACTTCGTGTGATCTTACCGTAGACCCTAAGAACTCGATCTCGTCTTCGACAGCGCTGATCGATACTAAAAGTTATGAAGCACTTTTAGTATCTGTTTACGACCGATACCAGTCTTATACCTGGGGAGGAAGAGACATAGCCCTGATGGGAGATGCGCTCGCAGATAATGCGTATGTAGAAACATCTCAAGCTGGTGGACGTTATACCGGACAGAATATAAATTCACGTAACAGTCAATTTAATATTTGGGAAGCTTATCCGGCTATCAATGAATGTAGCATTGTTATTACGACAATTGATAACCTGAAACTTACTGACCCGGCTCAACAGGCCTTTGCAAAACAATTGAAAGGAGAGGCATACTTTATGAGGGCCTTATCGTATTTTCAACTGGCAAATGTTTATGGTTATGAGCCCAATAAAGTGCCTGCAAGTGGTCAGGGACAAGGATGGGATAAGAATGTTATTTTACGTTTAGAACCTGTGACTCAAGGAGCTGATGCTTCTTTGAAATCACGAGCCACCACGACAGAGGTATATCAAGCCATTGAAAGTGATTTGCAAAATGCCATAACTCTCCTGCCTAAAGAAGCAGCCCATACTGGTGTTTATCGGGCGAATTTGGGTGCTGCGTATGCTCTTCTAGGCAAGGTGTATTTATATTGGGAAAAGTGGTCTCAAGCAGACGCTAATTTCATTTTGGCTTTGCAAAATACGACAGCAGCGAAGATTCCAGCAGGTGCAGCCTCTTATGCCAATTCATTTAAAAATGTGCCTCATGTGGAGTCTTTATTTGAAATCCAATACGTTCAAGCTGTTGAGGTAGCAGGTGTTACGGGTGTTAACGGAGCTCCTTATACATACACCCAACCAACGACAAAAAATGCGGCAGCCTTGGCTACTTTTGGAGGGATGACTCCTTCCGTCGAATTACTTGCGCTTTTCGAGCCTGGTGATAGCCGACTTGCTACTTTCTTCGTCTCAGCTACAGGTACTTCTGGAGCCACTTCCTACACGTGGTGCAATAAGTATAATAGTGCCAATGGGATCTATACTGACAATATTAAAGTGATTAGATACTCTGATATTATTTTGATGAGGGCCGAAGCTTTGGCAGAACAAGGGCTATATCCACAAGCTCAAGCACTTGTGGCGAGTTTGAGGACTGATCGTGGAGCTGTGAATCCCACACCCGCTGATGCATCAATTATCAACTTCATTCTCGACGAAAGAAGAAGGGAGTTGTTTTTTGAAGGTCAAAGGTGGTTTGACCTGAAAAGAAAAGGGCGGCCAATTACTAAGCCAGCTAAAACGGGTGTAGGTACTATAGCATACGAAGACTATCGCTTATTGGCTCCTATCCCTACTGTAGAGGTTACGCTTAATCCAGATGGCCTACCTCAAAACCCTAATTATTAATTTTATGAGAACGAAATATTTTTCTGTATATCTACTTGCAATAGCTGTTACAACTATTGCAGTAAGTTGTTTTCCTAAAGATGATGTGTTGTACACCGGTCCTTCTATTGTAGAATTCAAGAACTACACATTAGGACAATTATCAGCCAATCTTACCACTAAAGGTGTGTCGACAGCTGCAGCGGATGCCCAAACGGACTCTACTCGTGCCGTGAGAGTTAATCTTCGCGTGACAGACACTGTACTTGTACAATTGGTCGGACCTCAGAGATCAACGGACATCAGTATTGATTTCAGTGTTCGCTCAACAAGTACCGCCATCGAAGGAACACATTTTAACTTTCGACCTGCAGGTGCCCGGACTGTAACAATTCCCGCGAATTCTTCAGTTGGGTATATCCTGTTAGACATGGTTCCTAACAGTGTCACATCAGGTTCGGTTCGTGTTCAAATGGATTTACTGGGCAGCTCTAGCATTTTGCCTAGTAAGAACTATCACGCCTTCTTTGTGACAATCAAACCGTAGGTTTAAATTGTATTACCTTTAAAGGAGTTGAGAATTTATTTCTCAACTCCTTTTTATTTCTAAACTACAATTATGAAGACAGTTGTACTTTTACTTTTGTTGACCGGTCAATGCCTGGCCCAACAACAGATTATCGTGTTTGGCAATCAAGGCCAGGGTCAACTCGGCAAGCCCCGGGATTTATCGGCAACCTCATCAATTGATCCAAATTCCTTTTTGTTTGAAGGATGGCTTGAGGGAATTGTATTTCAGGAAGGAAATGCGAAGGCATACAAAATGTCTAAGATGAGATACAATGTTCTGGAAGAAAAATTTGAATATGAAGAGAAGGGAATGGTGTTCTATTTGGAACCAAAAATTTTTTCACGTCTTATGCTGTTGAAAGGACGGGATTCTTTAAGGTTTCAAAACAAGATTGGTGATGGCACAAATGGTCTTTCACCACTTGCTTATTATCAAGTAGTATTCAAAGGCGCAAATACATGGCTGAGAAAGGACAAGAAGTCATTGGTAAATGATCCGGGTTCTGCATATGGCACCTCAAAGAACAAGGTCATTCAGGATGATCATTCTTTTCACTTGCTGACATCAAATAATCAATCTGTTGCAATTAAACTTTCAAAGAAATTCTTTGTTAAGCAACTTGGAATTCAAAGCGATGAACTACAGAATCATCTTGACAGTAAAGCCCTTTCATTCGATAAAGAATCCGACTTGAAACTGATATTCCAATGGCTTGATTCAAGAGTAAAGTTGAACTAACATCTTTATACTCCATGAAATTGTTTTTTCTGTTCTGTTGCCTGGCCACTAGTGGATTGGCGCAGATGGTTTTACCTATAGGGAATATTGGGAGGGGGCAACTGGGTACTCCCAAAGTAACGCCCGATGAAAAAAAAATTGATGGTGACCCGTATCTGTTACCTGAGTGGAATGAAGGCGTTGTTTATTCTCAAGAACACCCCGCAGAAATCAAGATAACAAGAATCAAGTACAATGTATTTGAGGAACAGATTGAGTACGAGCGGGACGGAGGAACTTTCATTCTTGACAGGAATGAATATCCGCGATTCGTTTTGATACAAGGTCATGATTCGATAGTTTTTGTTCGCAAAGAACGTACCCGTTTAAAAAGTGTATTGTCTTCGGCCTATTTTCAAGAAGTATTTCATGGAAGAAATGAGTGGTTAAAAAAAGATACGAAGGCCCTGATTGATGATCCGGTGATGACCTATGGGGTAGCTAGAAAGAAGATTTTACAATCCGATCATGCATTCTACTTGATAGCACCAAACAGCAGAATTTTTGTAGTAAAACCCACAGAGAAATTCTTTAAAAGAAAATTTGACATTAACACCGGTGAGTTGAATTCTTTCTTGAAAGAGAATGCACTCTCACTTGATAAAGAATCCGACTTGAAATCAATTTTCCGGTGGCTTGATTCGAAAGTGTCTTTTAACTGAGCTTGCTTAAATAATTCTTCACGTAGTCTTCTGTTCCCTCTTCAAGCGAATGAAATGGCTTTGAGTATCCAATCGCGTTCAGCTTTTGCATATTAGCCTCGGTGAAGTATTGATATTTATCCCGGATATCGGCGGGTGTATCGATGAATTCAATTTTCTCTTCTTTGCCCATAGCTTTGAATACAGCCTTGACCAAATCCAGGAATGTACGGGCTTTTCCCGAGCCCAGATTATAGATGCCGGAATTTTTCCTGTGATGCATAAGAAACATGCAGACGTCAACTACATCCTTCACATACACAAAATCCCGCATCTGTTCACCGTCTTTAAAATCGGGGTTGTGAGAGCGGAATAATTTCATCTTGTCTGTATTGCCAATTTGATTGTAGGCATGCAAGATCACTGATGCCATGCGGCCTTTGTGGTATTCATTAGGACCGTACACATTGAAAAATTTCAGGCCGGCCCAGTAAAAAGGTTTTTCTTTTTGATGCAGCGCCCACAGATCGAAATCCTGTTTTGACTGACCATAAGGATTCAGAGGCTTTAAAGAATTTATTTTTGATTCATCATCATCATACCCGTTCTCACCTAAACCGTACGTGGCTGCGGAAGAGGCATAAACCAATGGGATCTGATACTGGATGCATCGCGTCCAAATGTCTTTGGTGTATTGCGTATTCATCCGATTGAGCAGTACCGTGTCGAATTCGGCTGTGTCGGTCTTTGCACCGATATGGAAAATGAAATCGACGAGCTCATAGTTTTTGTCAACCCACTTCATGAACTCATCACGCTCAACAAATTCCTTGACTTTCGAGCCTGCCAGGTTTTTTTCCTTGGCAGGATCTCCAAACTTGTCAACAGCAATGATATTATTGAAGTTGTCCTGGTTAAGTCGCTTCACCAAAAAACTCCCGATAAAACCTGCGGCACCGGTAACTACGATCATACGTCAAAATTGTGAAGCAAAAATAACGTATTCCGGCTTGGGTTGATCCGCTATATTTGTGTTTTGAAATAAATAGATATGATCTACGTCAGTCGCCAGGAGCACTTCAATGCGGCACACAAGCTCTACAATCCGGCCTGGACTAAGGAAAAGAATGTTGATGTATTTGGCCCCTGTGCCAATGAGAACTGGCATGGGCATAATTATGACCTCATCGTCACGGTGAAAGGAAATCCTGACCCGGAAACAGGCTTTGTTATTGACCTGAAGAAACTAAGTATACTCATTCGTGAAGAAGTAATTGACCACCTGGATCATAAAAATCTGAATCTTGATGTCCCCTTCATGAAAGGGAAGATGGCCAGCACAGAAATTCTGACCCAGGAAATTTGGCGTATTCTAGCTTCGAAGGTCCCATCGATAACTCAATTCGGGAAACTCCATTCTGTGAAACTTTACGAGACTCCCCGCAATTTTGTGGAGTATTTTGGCGAATGAAATTATATCTCATAGCCGGTGAACGGTCTGGCGATTTGCACGGAAGCAATTTGACCAAAGCGCTGAAAGCGAAAGATTCTACATTGTTGCTCCGGGGTTTCGGTGGTGACGAAATGAAGAAAGCGGGAGTGGATATTTTTGTTCACTACGAACAACTGGCTTTCATGGGATTCGTAGCTCTCCTGACTAATATCTTTACCATTTTTAAATACATCCGCCTCTGTAAAAACGATATCGCGGAATTTAAACCGGATGCAATTATCCTGATCGACTATGGTGGATTCAATCGCAGGATTGCGAAATATGGAAAGAAAAGAGGCATCAAAGTTTTTTACTACATCACTCCCAAAGTGTGGGCATGGTATCAGAGTCGTGCATTTGAATTGCAACGTAATATTGACAGGATGTTCGTGATCCTTCCTTTTGAAAAGAATTTTTTTAAGGAGAAATGCAATTGGGACGTTGATTATGTAGGTAATCCGGTTTTGGATGCAATCAAGTCATTTAATCCTGATCCTGATTTTGGAATCAAAAATAGAATTGACAGATCTAAAAAAATAGTGGCTCTTCTTCCAGGTAGCCGAAAAATGGAACTTAAACGAATCGTTCCATTGATGGCAGAAGTAGTTAAACAAAATCCTGGATATCAATTTATTGTAGCTGCTGTTAGCAACCTGAGTACAGGGCTCTATGGCGAACTGGCTACTATTGAAAACGTAAAATTTGTCAAAGACGCATCGTATGATTTGCTAACAATGGCTGACGCAGCCATTGTTACTTCAGGTACTGCAACATTGGAGACTGGTATTTTTAAAGTACCGCAAGTGGTAGTTTACAAGATGGGCGCCCTGGAATATCAACTGGTCAGTAGACTGGTAAAGGTAAAGTTCATCTCTCTGGTCAATCTAATTGCGGGTAAAGAAGTAATTAAAGAGTTGATTCAGGATGCTGCACAGCAGGAGCAGGTTAATAGCGAACTGCAATTGCTGCTGAGCGATACTCACTACCGGTCTACTATGCTGGCGGAATATTCTTCGATTTTTAAAACGCTGGATACCGGATCTGCATCGGAAAACACTGCCCGCCTGATGTTGGAAGCGCTGAAATAAATCCTTAAGCTACTTTTAGTTTGCTGTAGTGCGACTTGCTGAATTTCTCTTCGGCATAGGCACGGTTGATGACAAGCCGGTCAGCAGCTTTATCTGAAGGCATTTCAAACATGGCATCGATAACAATGGCTTCGCAAATGGAGCGAAGTCCGCGTGCCCCAAGTTTGTACTCTGCCGCTTTTTCAACAATAAAATCCAATGCGCCTTCTTTGAACTCCACTTCGATATTTTCCATCTCAAACAACTTTTTGTATTGTTTGATGAGCGCATTTTTTGGTTCAGTCAATATTTTGCGAAGCGCTGAATGATCGAGCGGGTTAAGGAATGAAACCACAGGCAAACGACCGATAAGCTCGGGTATTAATCCGAAAGTCTTTAAATCCTGTGCCGATACAAATTGCAACAAATTATCCTTGTCAACATCGCTGGGACTCAAGGCGTCACTACTTGCCGTAAATCCAAGAGGTCTCGTATTCAATCTGCGGCCGATCAGCTTGGAGATTCCTTCAAACGCTCCACCGCAAATGAACAGAATGTTCTCCGTGTTGACAGTGATCATTTTCTGATCGGGGTGCTTACGTCCGCCTTGCGGAGGAACATTAACTGCCGTGCCCTCCAATAATTTCAAAAGCGCTTGTTGCACACCTTCACCGCTCACATCGCGGGTAATGGAAGGATTATCTGACTTGCGTGCGATCTTATCAATTTCGTCAATGTATACAATGCCACGCTCGGCAGCTTCCGTATTGTAGTCCGCAGCCTGGAGCAATCGAGTCAAAATACTTTCCACGTCTTCGCCCACATAACCTGCTTCGGTTAGTACAGTTGCGTCAGCAATACAAAAAGGAACTTGTAGAATTTTGGCCAGCGTACGCGCCAGGTAAGTTTTACCTGTACCTGTTTCGCCAACCATAATGATATTCGATTTCTCGATATAAATATCAGTGTCAATTTTGCGTTGCATCAGTCGCTTGTAGTGGTTGTACACCGCCACACTCATGATGCGTTTTGCTTCGTCCTGACCAACTACATATTCATCGAGGAATTTTTTGATCTCCCTCGGTTTGATCAATTTGAAATTGGGTAGTGCGCCCGCTTCTACTTTATTTTTCTTCTCTTCAGTAAGGATTTGGCTGGCCTGCATCACACATTTATCGCAAATGTGTGCGTGGATGCCGGAAATCATCAGATCGACATCTTTCTTGTTTCTACCGCAAAAAGAGCAGGTTACTTCAGCCATTCTATTCTTTGATTGGGCTATGTATCAACTAGCCATTAAGATACCCCAAAGATACCACATATTTGGCATATTGACACATAGCCTACAACAGAGCCTTACTTGTTATTGCGCTCTAAAACCTCGTCTATCAGGCCGTATTCTTTAGCTTCAGAGGCCCTCATCCAGTAGTCACGATCAGAATCCTTCTCAATTTTGTCGTATTTCTGGCCGCTGTGCTTGGAAAGAATGGTGTACAGGTCCTTTTTCAATTCCAGGGTTTGACGCATCGAAATCTCCATGTCTGATGACGTCCCCTGCATTCCGGCCGAAGGTTGGTGAATCATGACCCGGGAGTGTGGAAGGGCAGACCGTTTTTTGTTTTCCCCTGCCGACAGGAGCACAGCACCCATGGAGGCTGCCATGCCGGTGCAAATCGTGGCTACATCCGGATTTACCCACTGCATGGTATCATAAATACCAAGGCCCGCATAAACTGAACCTCCGGGGCTATTGATGTACATGATGATGTCTTTTTTTGGATCGGAGGATTCCAAAAAAAGCAATTGTGCTGTAATTACATTCGCGACATAGTCGTCAACGGCAGTTCCGAAAAAAATGATCCGGTCAGCCATCAACCTGGAAAATACGTCAATAACGGTGGCGCGCATCTGGCGCTCCTCTACAACATTGGGAGTCATCCCGAAAACCTGCATGTTCTCGTTCATGAACCGGGTGTAGCTATCAAGTGCATTTCCGCTCATGCCCATGTGGTGCACAGCGTACTTACGAAATTCATTGGGATTATTCATAGTAAAATAGTTGCTCAGTTAGTCGTTAAAAGGAACGAATTTATTTCAAGTTTATCGAGAAAATTGAAAATTAAAAAGCCCGTCACAAGGACAGGCTCTCATAAAACTATTTGAATTACGAATTAGTTCAATGACGATGTGACTCGGCAATCTTCTTGAATTCGTCCAATGAGACTTTCTTTTCTGCAATTGTAATGTTGCTTTTAATGACGGTCATGATTTTGTCATTGCGCAGCTGGTTATAAGTGCGCATGTAATTTTCGCCTTTTCCGTCCTTGCCAGCCAGGTAGTTGGTTACTATGCCATCGAATTTGTCTCCCAGTTGCTCAGCAATTGCGGGACCGCCAAACTGCTCAGAGATGATTTGCTTGGCCTTCTCACGGACTTCGGGCTCTTCGATTTTGATGTCGTTGTCTTCAGCAATTTTGTTCTTCACCAGGTCCCACTTCAATGATTCACGGTAACTGTTGAATTCTTTTTCCAGAACATCGTCCGTCACCTGGCCGCTGCTGGTTGCTTTCAACCAGGTCTTGAGAAACCCTTCAGGCATGTTGATTTTGGTGTTGTCAACATAGTAATGCTGGATTTCGTGCTCAAGCAAGTGTTCAGTTTCGCGGGAGTAGTTGCCAGAAATAGTTTCCTTGATCTTAGTCATGAATTCATCTTCTGTCTTCACAACGTCTTTGCCGAAAACCTGGTCGAACAATTCCACATTGATTTCAGCATCTTCAATACGGCTCACGTTTGTTACTTTGAAAGTGTAAGTGCCGGTGGCATTCTTTGCTTCCTCTTCAGTGATGTTCAATAATTGCGCAAGCGCAGTTGGATCTTTTACGGTCTTCTCGACCACGAACTCAACAGAATCGTCTTTCTTTAAACCGATGAATTTTTTCTGTTGTGATTTTTCCACCTGGCTGATGCGGATATAAGAACCCTGTTTTTCTTCGCTACCCTCCTTCGAAATTTCACCGAATAAGTTGTCCTCGGCTTCGCTCACGTCAGGATTTGACCTCTTACCAAACCTGCGTTTGATATCCTCAAGGGTCTCATCCATGGTTTTTTGATCCACATCGATCGGGTGAGAAGTCACTTTTACCTTTTTGCTAAGGTCAACTGCAAAATCTTCCACCATTCCGATCTGGAATTCGAATTCGAAATCTTTCTGAACATCCCAGTCGATGGTGCGGGCCTTTTCTTCATTAGGGAGCGGATCGCCCAGCACACGAAGTTTATTGTCGCGGATATAGTCAGAAACCGAGTGAGAGATAATATGATTCACCTCATCAACCAAAATACCTTTACCGAACATCTTCTTGATTACACCCGTAGGTACTTTGCCCTGGCGGAAGCCTTTGATATTGGCTTTGCGCGAATAATCACGCACTTTTTCTTCCACCTTGGGCAGGTAATCACTTTCTTTTACTTGAATTTTAATCAAGCCGTCAGTGGCGCTTTTTTTGTCTAATGTAATGTTCAAGGGATTGAAATTTTAGTTGCTTGATACTGGATTCTGGACACTTGTTTCGGAAGAAGAAATCCGGCAACAAGTATCCAGTATCTGAATTTTGTGCGCATGGAGGGACTCGAACCCCCACGCCTTTCGGCACCAGATCCTAAGTCTGGCACGGCTACCAATTACGCCACATGCGCTAAAAACGCCCCTTTTTCCAAAAGGGAGCGCAAATTTAGAACATTTGGGCTACTTTAGGGAATCTTTATGAAAAGATTTGCGGTTTTGGTAATAAGGCTTTTCCAGTCAAAAAACCGACAAAAAATTTAAACCTGAATTTGTAACTTGAATCATACAAAAAATCTGTTGTGGTTGTTGATGCTGTAGAAGAGAAACGCGAGATTATAAACCGCTACCGCAGGCTTTTGCGCAAGTCTAAGCCTGTATTGAAAGAGGGCGATGCCAAGCTGATTAAAAGAGCTTTCACCATCGCCATGGAGGCCCATAAAAACATGCGCAGGAAGTCGGGCGAGCCGTTCATTTTTCACCCTTTATCTGTTGCTGAAATCTGTGCCGAGGAAATTGGTCTGGGTACCACTTCGATTGTGGCAGCCTTACTGCACGATGTGGTAGAAGATACAGACATCCAATTATCTGATATAGACCGGATTTTTGGTAAGAAGATTACCAAAATCGTTGACGGCCTCACCAAGATTCGCGGAGCTTTTGAATACGGCACTTCAGCCCAGGCGGAGAATTTCCGGAAGATGCTTTTCACGCTCAGCGAAGACGTGCGCGTGATCCTGATCAAACTGGCAGATCGTTTGCACAACATGCGCACACTCGAAAGCATGCCGCGCAATAAACAACTGCGCGTTTCTTCCGAGACAATCTTTCTCTACGCTCCCCTGGCGCACCGCCTTGGTCTCAATGCCATTAAAACCGAGCTAGAGGATTTATACCTGCGCTTCACGGACTATAACTCCTATCGCGATATCGCCAATAAAATTGATGAGACGAGGACTTCTCGTAATCGATTCATCAAACAGTTTGTTTTGCCGATCAAGGAAGAGATTGATCAACTGAAAGTGGATTACGAGATCAAGAGCCGTCCGAAATCCATTTTTTCGATCTTCAATAAGATGCGCAAGCAAAACATTCCGTTTGAGGAGGTGTACGATTTGTTTGCCATCAGAATAATTCTGGATACACCTCTCGAACAAGAAAAATCCTATTGCTGGCAGGCGTATTCAATTGTGACCGACTACTACACGCCTAACCCGGATCGCTTGCGTGACTGGATCAGCACACCCAAAGGAAACGGATACGAGTCGCTGCATACAACTGTAATGGCCAAGAACGGTCAATGGGTAGAAGTACAGATCCGTACCAAACGCATGGATGAAATAGCGGAGAAAGGTTACGCAGCGCACTGGAAATACAAAGACAACACTGCAAAATACGAATCGAACCTGGAGAAGTGGCTTGTACGTGTACGCGAGACGTTGGAAAAGCAGGACTTGTCCGCACTGGAATTTGTTGACGATTTTCGAGGGAACCTTTTCAATGAAGAGGTTTTCGTATTCACGCCAAAAGGAGAATTAAAAACCATTGCTAAAGGAGCCACAGCCCTTGATTTTGCTTTCGAGATACATACCGATATCGGGGCCAAGTGTATCGGAGCGAAAGTGAACCAGAAGTTGGTGCCGATCAATCACGTATTGAAAAATGGCGACCAGATTGAAATCCTTACCTCGTCCAAGCAAAAGCCCAATGAAGACTGGCTGCGATTTGTTACCAGCTCCAAGGCCAAGTCAAAAATTAAAGATTTACTCAAGGATGACAGGAGGCAGATAGCTGAAGAGGGCAAAGAAATTCTGCACCGCAAGTTGCGCCAGATGAAAATGGATTCCAACGGACAGGTTTACGAACAACTTCGGGACTATTTTAAGGTGAGTTCGCAACTGGAACTGCTTTACAAGATTGGGAAGGGCATCGTGACAGCCAGCGACCTGAAAAAATTCCAGGACTACAAACCTTCATCTCCGCTCAAGAAAAACTCCGACATCGATATTCCTGATGCCAAAGTGGTTGAACAGGAGATCAAGGCCAAGCGCCAGGAAGATACACTGCTCATCGGTGAAGACATGGATGTGGTGGAATACAAACTGGCTAAGTGCTGTACACCCATTCCAGGTGATGAAGTGTTTGGTTTTGTAACTGTAAACGAAGGGATCAAAATTCACCGAGCTAACTGTCCCAATGCACCGGAGCTTCTGGCCAATCACGGGAACCGGGTCATCAAAGCAAAATGGACAAGTCAGCATGAAGTGGCATTCCTCACCGGTCTTCGTGTGGTGGGTACCGACCGCGTTGGTTTGATCAACGATGTGAGCCGTGTTATTTCCGAAGAGCTTAAAGTGAATATGAGTTCCATCTCATTCAAAACAGATCCAGGAATTTTTCACGGAGAGATCATGCTTTATGTCAATGATACCCGTCACCTGGAGACACTCATCTCGAAATTGGAAAAGGTGGAAGGCATGGAGCAGGTGAGCCGGTTCGACAGCACCGTGGGGGAGAAGGTGATGTAATTCAGGGATGAGTCACAGCATACAAAGCGAAGACAGAGATCAGCAGCCATAATACAAATCCCAACAACAGCGGCCTCGGGCTCGCGGCTTTCCATGCCGATTTGTTAAACCCAAGTCCGATACAAAATAATGCCAGCGTCAATCCTTTGTGAGCATAGCCTACGATCACTGGTGCTATTGAATTCAATTCGGGTATAAAAGTGTGAGCTGCAATAGCTCCGACAAAGAACAAGATGAAGTATGGAAAGTTAATTTTTCCTTTTTGCCTGCTAAAGATAGCGGCAGCAGTCAACGAGACGGGTATGATCCAAAGCGCTCTTGCCAGTTTTACAGTAGTAGCTACCTTCAACGCTTCAGGTCCATATTGCTGAGCTGCACCAATCACAGAACTGGTGTCGTGGATGGCAATCGCTGACCACATGCCAAATTGAGATTGACTCAGGTGGAAATAACCTCCAATCAGAGGAAACAGGATAAGGGCAATTGCATTCAGGGCAAAAACTGTTGCCAGTGCAAAGGAGATCTCATCTTCTTTCGCATCAATAATGGGCGACATTGTTGCAATAGCGCTACCACCACAAATAGCAGTGCCAAATGAAATCAGCCAGGAAGTTTTTGAATTGACAGCGAGTAGCCTTCCAATGACAAGACCAGCCAACAGCGTGAGAATAATCGAGCAGACGGTAAGCACAAACCCTTGTTTGCTGACGTGGATCGCCTCGGACAAATTCATTCCAAAGCCAAGACCAACTACACAACATTGCAACAAGCGCTGAGTTGAGGCACGCGTGAATTGCTCAAAGGGATTGTCAAAAATATGCACGACTGCTATGCCAAGGACTAGCGCCAAGGGCGAAGGAATCAAGCCTGTAAGACAAAAGAGTGCACCCGAGATGACAATGACCTTGTTCAGAATGGAAATTTTAAGCTCGCTTCTGAGATCAGCTGAAAAAATTGTCCAGGTATTTGTAACCGGACCCTGTATTCAGCAACAGAATTTTCTCGGTGTTTTTAACCTGACCCACGGCCAGGACTTTCTTTAACGCAGAGAGTAGTGCAGCTCCTTCAGGTGCAATCAGCATTCCCTCGCTTGCCGCAACCTCTTTGACGCTCTGAACAATTTCCTGTTCAGAAACAGCAATTGCGGTCCCCGAGGTTTCATGCAATACTTTTTGAATCAATGTTTGGGCAAAAGGTGTGGGTACCGCAAGGCCATTGGCCAATGTCGGTTTGAATGGAGAAGAAACTTTTCCTTCACTAAAAATTTCAACCACTGGCATACATTGATCTGATTGAACCGCAATGAACCTGGGCAGTTTGTTTTTGATCCAACCCATTTCAATCATTTCGTTGAAGGCCTTCCACATACCGATCAGGCCGGTGCCGCCACCAGTGGGATATAAGATCACATCAGGCAATTCCCAATTGAGTTGTTCTGCGAGTTCATAGCCCATGGTTTTTTTACCTTCGAGGCGATACGGTTCCTTCATCGTGGAGAAATCGAAGTAGGCTCCTTCACTGTTCAACTCAGCAACTTTTTTAGCGCAGTCACTAATGAATCCTTCCACCAGTACAAGCTTTGCTCCAAACAATTCACATTCCTGTTTAAATGCTTTTGGTGTGTGTGCGGGCATGACAACCGTTGCCTTCATGCCGGCTGCTGCTGCATAAGCAGCCATAGCGCCACCTGCATTCCCGGCTGTCGGTGTAATGCAATCAGTGATTCCGAATTCTTTTGCTTTGGAAATGGCAGCGCTTAATCCTCTTGACTTGAATGATCCCGTGGGATTCTGCGATTCATCTTTGATCAACAGCGCATCAAGGTTCAATTGGTCGGCCAACCGGTTCAATTTTAAAAGCGGAGTCCATCCCTCACCAAGGGTGACAATATTTTTCTTCTCCAATACCGGCATCACTTTAGCATAACGCCACATCGACCGCTCTTTGGTGTCAATATCTTCCTTGGATACACCTGACAGGTCATAGACACTCAGCAGTGGGCTTTTCTGACATTTTTCGCAAGAAGCGAATGTATTTACCTGATCGTGAGGGAATGGCCTGCCGCAGGAAGCACATTGCAGGTGAGAAATAGTAGAGAATTTTTCTTTCACGGAAATCATAACGCCTTTTAAATCTGCCGTGAAAGTATAGCAGTCAGCGATCGTTGTCCAATATCGGTTTATTATCCGTCATAACTTAATGTTATAATGACTTTTGGAGAATTTGATAAACGCATTATTCAGTCCGTCATTTTCTCCCTGCCGCTGCACAAAATAAAACTGCCGGACAACGGTAAACCCTTCGATGTAGATCCTTACCAATTCTCCGGCAGCAATTTCCTTCGTCACTGCGCGCATGGGAAGAAATCCGAGGCTATCGTCTGCGAGCACAAAGTTTTTCAGTGCTTCTGTACCACCCAGTCGCATAGAAATTTGAAGATCTGATAATTTAATATTGTGGCTTGCCAATGCCTGCTTTACAGCCGTGAGCGTACCTGATCCCCGTTCGCGGAGCACTACGGGAATGTCTTTTAGCTCTTCTATCAGGAGCTTTCCTTTTTTGGCTATATAACTTTTTGCTGAGCATACCGGGATCACTTCATCAGCCATAAAAAGCTGACTACTGATGTGTGGCATTTTTGTTTTCGCTTCAATAATTCCCAAATCAATTTCGTGTTCTAAAAGAGCCTTCAGGATATTTTCGGAATTGCGATTGAGCAAACTCATGCGGACATCGGGATATTTGACCCGGAAGCCGGAAAGAATAGCCGGAACGATATAAAGCGCTACGGTTGTGCTCGCCCCGAGTTTCAAGTCGCCTTTTACATGCTGAAGATCACCCAGCGTTCCGATCTCGTACGCCAATTGCTTTTCGATGGCTTTTGCCTTGAGGAGGTATTCAAACAAGACCTTTCCCGCCTCCGATAAAGTGATGGAACTTCCCTTTCGCTCGAACAAACTGGTTTTGTATTGTTCCTCCAGTTGTTGAATATGTTTAGTGATGGCAGGCTGACTGATGTAAAGCGCCTGGCTTGCTTTGGTAAAACTCAGCTGTCTTGCAACTTCCAGAAATACTTCATGTTTAAAAGAAAACATAACGTCAAATCACAAGACAGCTCAGAATTTTATTCTTTGTAAATAACTCCTTCTTTCATTACGAAGGAAATCTTCATCATCGTGGCGATATTTTTTGTGGGGTCTTCATCGACCGCAACAATGTCGGCTAGTTTTCCTTTTTCGATTGAGCCGATTTTGTCACCAAGCCCGAGAATATTCGCATTGACTTGCATGGCGCAGAGCAACGCTTCAATGGCAGGCATTCCGCCTTCTACCATGTAGCCGAATTCCTTGGCATTTTCTCCATGAGGGAAGACGCCTGCGTCGGTTCCAAATGCAATCTTCACTCCGCGCTTGTAAGCTTTCCCAAAATTCTCCTGAATCTTCGATCCGATTTCAAGTGCTTTTGGAACCACCAGCGGATGATAGTAGCCGGGAATTTTAGCGTACTCGGCAGCAGAACGTCCTGCAATGATTGTGGGTACGTGATAAGTTCCTTTTTGCTTCATCAGGTCCATGACTTCGTCTGTCATTAATGTTCCGTGCTCAATGGTAGTAATGCCTGCGAGTACAGCTCGCTTCATCCCTTCGGCTCCATGCGCGTGGGCAGCAGTGATCATCCCATAGTCTTTTGCTGTTTGCACGATCGCGTTTACTTCTTCCTGTGAGAATTGCGGACCACTTCCATCTTTAGCAATACTCAACACGCCTCCCGTGGCTGTGATCTTGATGAAGTCCGAACCTTCCTTATAACGTTGGCGAACTGCTTTGCGTGCATCTTCGGGACTATTGATCACACCTTCCTTGGGGCCGGGATCTCCCATTAATTCCCTGCGACTCCCATTGGTTGGGTCGCCATGACCACCGGTAGAGGCAATCGTTTTACCAGCAGTAAGAATTCGTGGTCCTACTACTATTCCCTGGTTAATTGCGTTACGCAATGAAATATTAACACCTGAACCGCCACAATCGCGCACTGTTGTGAACCCCGCCATCAATGTTCTTTTTGCAAAAACAGTCGACTGGAACGCAAGGTCAGCTTCGTTTTGTGTGTAGCGTTTGACTTGCGAGTCTTTGCTCGTCTCGCTTTCCACATGCACGTGCATGTCGATGAGGCCGGGCATCACCGTCTTTTTACTCAGGTCAACGAGCTTGTCGGTTGGTGTGGCTTGAGTAAAGCCCTTGTCTACCGAAATGATTTTATTCCCCTCAATAACAACAGTCACTTGTTGTTGTTGCTCTTTGTTTTTTCCATCGATGAGCGATCCGCAATGAATGAGGATTCGCTGAGCGAACGAGTTGATTCCAGCGAAGAGAAGGACGAGGAGTAAGTATTTCTTCATAGGTAAATTATTGATGATTGAATTTTAAATTAATTAATAACGGCTGTGCCTGTCCGGGCTACTTGTCCGTCTTGTGCCGATGAGGCCCCGGAAACTCCGATAGCCCCGATTATTTTTCCTTTGGATATGATGAGCTCACCGCCTTCGAGTGGAGTAACACCTGGTAAGGAGAGAATACGAAGGCCAATGCCGCCACCCGCGACACCATCTTCAAAAACTTTAGAGGGACGTTTGAAATTGTTGGCTGTGGTCGCTTTCGAAATAGCTACATCAATTGACCCGATTTGCGTGTTATCCATTTTTTTGAAGAGTACAAGTTTACCACCGGTGTCAACAATGGCGATGGCCATGTTCCAATTATTTTTGGTAGCCTCCTGGAGTGCTGCTGCCATTACTTTTTCGGCTTGCTCCATCTTGATGGACTCACCGTAGGTTAATGGAACAGGGGGAGGCGTTTGACTCTGTGCGAATGAAGAGACCGCTGCAATAAGGGCAGCGAAGAGAAATGCTGGCTTCGACATACTTGGTTTGAGTTTAGAAGTCAATGTTACTTCAAATTCTGAAGAACATCAACAGGTATTACATTAGGGAAATACTGGAAGAGAGCAGATTCAATGCTAAAGATGAAAATTGAAATCTTTAACCCTTACCTTGTGGAATGAATTTCCTTGCACATCTTTTTTTGTCGGGTGAAAACTCCGGAGTGAAAGTGGGAAACTTCATCGGAGATTTTGTTAAAGGACGAAATCTTGAAGCACAGTTTGGGAAAGAAATAGCCAGGGGTGTTGAGCTCCATCGCGAAATCGACTGGTTTACTGATCGACATCCCGTGGTGAAACAAAGCAAAGAAAGACTTCGACCAAAGTACCGGCATTATTCGGGAGTCATCACCGATATCTTCTTTGATCATTTCCTTGCAAAAAATTTTGACAAGTATTCAACTGTATTTCTTCCCGACTTTGCGGATGAATGTTATCGCATTATTCAGGAAGAAGAGGCCATTCTTCCGGAAGGCGTAAAATACATGATGCCTTACATGATCAAGGGAAATTGGCTTCTGAACTACGCTCGTTTGGAGGGCATTCAAAAGTCACTCAGCGGCATGGCCCGTAGAGCAAAGTTTGACTCCAGGATGGATGAATCTGTTGAGGATTTGAAAACTCACTATCCTGACTTCGAAAATGAATTTTTTATTTTTTTCCCCGAGCTCCAGGAATTTGCCACCAAGTGGCTTGACTCTCATTAGAAGTCGACTTAAAAATGCTCCGTGCCTTACGGGCGTTACGAGATGAGATAAATGAATTCTTAATATCTTAGCAGCACAAACTCCCCTATTATGGATGTATTCTTGATACTCATTTTATTTATCGCCTTTATAGGCTTATTCACCCTTTTTGTTACTGTCAAACAGGGAACCATTGCAGTTGTGACTGTCTTTGGAAAATACAAGCGGATTCTCCGACCTGGGTTGAACATGAAAGTTCCTTTCATCGAGAAGGTACACTCACGTGTTTCCATTCAGAACAGATCGGTTGAATTAGAGTTTCAAGCCACAACACAAGATCAGGCGAACGTGAATTTCAAGGCGATGCTTCTTTTTTCCGTGTTGAACCAGGAAGAAGACACCATTAAGAATGTGGCCTTCAAATTTCTAGATGCTCAAAGCCTGATGACTGCTTTGACACGTACAATTGAAGGATCCATACGCAGCTTTGTAGCTACCAAAAAGCAATCCGAAATCCTTTCACTCCGCACAGAGATTGTTCAGGAAGTAAAGCAACAACTTGACCACACACTTGAAGGCTGGGGTTATCACCTCATTGATTTGCAATTGAATGACATCGCCTTTGATGAAACTATCATGAAATCAATGGCCAAGGTGGTTGCTTCAAACAACCTGCGGGCGGCAGCAGAAAACGAAGGTCAGGCGTTGCTCATTACCAAAACAAAAGCTGCCGAAGCAGATGGTAATGCAATTAAGATTGCCGCAGAAGCAGAGAAAATCGCAGCTCAATTGCGCGGACAAGGTGTGGCATTATTCCGTGAGGAAGTTGCCAAAGGTATGTCGCATGCAGCGAAAGAAATGCAGACCGCTAACCTTGATTCTTCATTCATATTGTTCTCCATGTGGACAGAGTCCATTCGCCATTTTGCGGAGCAAGGAAAGGGAAATACAATTTTTCTGGATGGATCCGTAGACCACATGAAACGCACCATGCAGGAACTGATGGCTGTGAGTAAAGGAGGAGCAGACGAATCTGGAGATAAGAAATAATCAGACTGACATTAGGTAATGATTGAAATTCAGGAGCTCTATAAAAAATACCTGGAGTGCGGTGTTGTTTGCACGGATACAAGACAAATCGTTAAAGGTTCCATTTTCTTTGCGTTAAAAGGACCAACTTTTAATGCGAATACTTTTGCCAGGGAAGCATTGGACAAAGGAGCTGCCTATGCTGTAGTGGATGAATCAGCTTTTGCTGATAATGAAAAATGCCTATTGGTGAATGACGGTCTCCAGGCTCTTCAGCAATTAGCGAGTCATCACAGGAGTCAATTAAAAATTCCGGTCATCGGACTCACAGGCTCTAACGGCAAGACCACGAGCAAGGAGTTGCTAAACGCAGTACTGCGAAAGAAGTACAAGACTTTTGCCACCAAAGGCAATTTGAACAATCACATTGGCGTGCCACTTTCCATTCTGGCTATTGATACAAGTATTGAAATAGCTGTTATTGAGATGGGAGCTAATCACGTGGGTGAGATTGCCGATTTGTCGAAGATTGCCAATCCGACACACGGGTTCATTACAAATATTGGGAAAGCCCATACAGGTATGTTTGGCGGGTTCGAGAATGTGATCCGCGCCAAGTCAGAATTATACCAACATCTGATTTCAAATCGTGGTCAGGTTTTTATCAACTCTCAAAATCTGATTTTGAAGAACATGGCGAAGCGTTTTGATTCACCTCTGTTCTATCCGGCAGCAGGTGATTATTACCACGCTCAACTGATCTCTGCTGATCCTTTTGTGAGATTCAAAGCAGAAAATGGGGACGAAGTTCAAACACAAATTGTAGGAAGCTACAATTTTGAAAACATTGCCTCGGCTCTTTGTATCGGAAAGTTTTTTAAAGTCGATGCTAAGCTTGCTAATGAAGCCATTGCAAATTACAAACCTGAGAACATGCGCTCACAGGTAGTAACGAAGGGAACCAATATAATAATCCTGGACGCTTACAATGCGAATCCGAGTTCAATGGCTGCAGCTATCGAGAATCTTGCTTCCATGAAGGCATCAAAAAAAGTCGTGGTACTTGGTGACATGTACGAATTGGAAAATCCGGAGGCCGAGCATCAGGCGATAGGTAAATTAATTGCAGAGAAAAGGATTGATGAGGTTTTTCTGGTTGGAAAATTTTTTAAAGCAGCACTATCGGAAATTCCGCAAGCCAGGTACTTTGAGAGTAAACAACTTTTGATTGAGGATTTGAAAAGCCATCCCGTGAGTCACTCAACGATTTTGGTAAAAGCATCTCGCGGAATCGGCCTGGAAGGTGTTTTGGATTTCCTGTAATCCTTTTTCAACTTAGTCAATATTTTTTTTCAATATGAACGCTCCACTCATCCTCAAATTCCTGAGAGACATTGCCAAGAACAACAACCGTGAATGGTTCGAGAAAAACAAGCCGGTTTATCTTGAAGCGAAATCTTCTTTTGAAGATTTCCTGGAAGATTTTCATAAAGAACTGGTGAAGCTGGATGAGAGCCTGGCCGGACTAAACCCGCGGAAGATGGGTTTCCGGATTTATCGCGATGTACGTTTTAGTAAAGACAAACGTCCCTACAAGACTAACATGGGAGCAGGTTTTTCACCGAATGGTAAAATGGAACAGGAGCCGGGTTACTATATTCACTTCGAAGCTGGTAACAAGAATATGATTGCCGGGGGTATGTATATGCCCAATCCGGAAAACCTCGCCAAGATTCGTCAGGAAATAGATTACAATCCGAAGGGAATCCTGAAAATTCTCAACGACAAGGAATTCAAAAAATACTTTAAAGGACTTTCAGACTGGGATCGGGTAAAGACTGCCCCTAAAGGCTACCCGAAAGATCATCCACAAATTGAATTATTGAAAAACAAAAGTTTTACGGTCTCAACCACATTCACTGATTCAGAAGTGAAAGATCCCAAGTTCTTGAAAAAAGTAGCCACGATCTGCAAGAGCATTAAAAAACTAAATGATTATCTGAAGGATGCTGTCGCCTGATCTCAGGCGGAGATACTTTCAATTACTTTGACAGGAATATGAATAATGAATTCACTTCCTTTGCCAAGTTCGCTATTGAGAATAATTTCTCCATGAAGACGTTCGACTAATGTTTTCACGATAGCCAGCCCCAAACCGTTAGATGTTTCACCTGCAGTAGGCCGGGCACTTAGTTTCTTGAATCTCTGGTAGAGCAATTGCTTGTCAGCTTCTGAAAAACCAGGGCCGTTGTCTTTAATGGTGAAAGAAAGGTTGCCGGACTCCATGCTTGCTGTTACGCGCACCTCAGATCCTGACTTCGAAAATTTGATGGCGTTGGAGAGCAAATTGTCAACAATTCGCATGAGGTATCCGGGGTTGCTGAGAATCTGGTTTTCGATAGAATGGTTAAGTGTCAAATCAATTTTCTTGCTGATGCTCGGGTATTGAAAGAAGGCGACCCGTTCCTCCAGCATCCGGCCTATGTCGAAGATTTCAGCGTGAGGCACATCTGATTCTGATTGCAAGGCATTCACATCCAACAGGTCAACAATCAAGTCTATATTCGATTGAGTGACATCCTTCATCAGTCGGATGTATTCCTGTTGTGTTGTGGAGAGCTTACCATCGGTCGAAATCAGATTCGTGAGCCCCATGATACGCGTCAAAGGAGATTTCAAATCGTGAGCAACAATATTCATGAGCATGTCCTTCTCATGGTTGAGATCGGCTAGCTTATGATTTTGGACTGACAAGTCAATGTTTCTCTTTTCAATTTGCTTGCGTTGCAATTCGATGAAATGATTTTGGGCTTCTAATTGAAGGTTGATTCTTGTACGTTTCCGGCTATAGTACCAGAATCCAACAGCCAGACTGAACGCACAAAGCATGATCACCAGCAAAGCGATATTTTCAAGACGCTGTCGTTCGATGATAGATGCCTGGTTGGCTTCACTCAACTTTAATAGCTCATTTTCTTTTTCTTTCTTTTCAATCACCAATTGAAACTGAAGTCTTTCTACCTGGCGAGTGAGATCTAAATCCTTGATTGAATCTTTTCTCACGAGATACTGGTTCATATAAAACACAGCATTCGGACGATTGAGTTTGGTTTCCAGTTTCCACAGATTTTGATAAGCATCCATTTGACCCTGCAGGTCTTTGATGTCTGTGGCAATCTTAAGTGATGATTTGAAAAAACCTTCCGCTTCGCCCAGGCTTCCTTTCAGGAAATGAATTTTCCCAAGCAACACCATCGTCTCTGGAAGTACCCGAACATAGTTCAAGCGTTTGATCACTGCGGCACCTGCTTCAGCGTATTGCTCGGCTTCATTGATTTTACCTACCTCAAGGTAATTTCTTGCAATAAGAATTTTAATTTCTGATAAGCTGAGTTCATCCTTCATCAAGTGTCCCAGGGAATCCGCGCGGAGTAGAACTTTGTTTGAAATTTCGTATTCGGTTCGTTCATAGTAAAGCCGGCCAAGCATCATCAGGGCCGACATGATATCTCGCTTATTCCCCAACTTCAATCTGATCTGGTAGGCTTCTTTATAATTTTTTTCTGATTGAACAAAATCCTTCTGTGACCTTTGCAGAGTAGCTAAACTTTGAAGGGTATAGGCCAGCCCGTAGACGTCATTCAGTTTTTTGAATATGTTGTAGGACAAGATGTAGTAGTCATAGGCTTTCGCCAACAGCCCTTGCTCAAAAAAAAGTCGCCCGAGGTTGTTGTTGCTGTGTGCCATCTGGATTGAATCCCCCTGACGTGCGCTGACACGCAAGGCCTGAGAGTACATCTCATAGGCATTCAGACGATCACCTTTGTAGTTGTAAGCAACACCCTGGTAATTCAGGGGACGGGCCAGGTCTTTAAGCAGTTGCAATTCACTGCCCAATGAAAAAGCTTTTGCAGCATAGAATAATGTACTGTCGGGATAGGCAAAACGATATTCCCAGGCTATATCATTCCACAGATTATAGCGACTCTCAGCCGAAGCAAGAGGCAGCCGTTTCTTCAGGCTGTCAATCTTAGACTGATTTTGAGCCTTGGATAGGAACGGGACAATTAAAACCAAGCCGAAAACTAGCTTTCGCATGTTTTTTCTTTCGAATAAGACAATCCAATTGCTGTAAAGATAATAGGTAAATACCCGTTTTTGGTAAAGATTTGGGTGCGATCGGTTGCGAAAATGAAAAATGTAAGGTTTGCCCTGAATCTGTCAATTTTCCTCAATGAAATTCATATCCCGAGTAAAGGTTTCATCGATGAGGCGAATGGCAAAGAGCGCGATGACGATCGTCAATAAACCTACCCATAGAGCTCCCTGGATTACGTCCGTTTCGGAGCGCACAAATTTGAACAAGGCAGTCAGGGGTACCACCGTTCCACGAATAAAATTGGGGACTGTAGTGGCTACGGTAGACCGCAGATTGGTACCAAATTGCTCGGCGGCAATGGTGACAAAAAGTGCCCAGTAACCCACGCCCACGCCCAGCAGAAAGCAGTTGAAATAAAACCGATCTACAGAGATGGAACTTGAATACAAGTAAAGTAAGACAAAGGCTAATGTTATCAGAATGTAAATCAAGACGATCTTTTTCCGGGTGCCCATCCATTGGCTGAAAAGCCCGCTGGTCAGGTCGCCAACGGTAAGGCCGATATAACTCCACATGACGGCATCTCCTGACTTTACTTCGCCTGCTACATTCAAAGCCTTGGCGATCTCAGGCGATGCAAAAATTAAAATCCCGATAACGTACCAGATCGGGGTACCAATAAAAATACAGCCAAGGAATTTTTTAAGCCTTTCTTTTTTGTTGAAAAGCATAAAGAAATTTCCGCGATCTACTTTTTGCTCCTTCACTTTCAGAAAAACACCGGACTCGAAAACACTGATCCTGGTGATGAGCAGGAGCAACCCTAGTCCCCCGCCAATAAAGAAAGCTGTCCGCCAATCAGATAGCCGAACGACAAAATTGGCGACCACAGCTCCCAACAAACCGATGGTTGCTACTAGTGTAGTTCCATAACCTCGAAGCCTCGTTGGCAGTGATTCCGAAACCAGTGTAATACCAGCACCCAATTCTCCGGCCAACCCGATGCCGGCAATGAAACGGAGCACAGCGTATTGTGTGGTGGTCGTCACAAAACCGTTGGCGATGTTGGAGAGAGAGTATAGTAAGATGGAACCAAACAAAACAGAGAGCCTTCCTTTCTTGTCGCCCATAATTCCCCAGATGATGCCTCCGACCAACAGGCCAGTCATTTGTGTCTGGATCAGAAATTCACCCGCTGGCAACAAATCACTTTCAGCTACACCGAGTGCGAGCAAGCTGGGTTTACGGACAATGCTGAACAGCAGGAGATCGTAGATATCAACAAAATAACCGAGCGCTGCTACGATCACCGGAATGCTGAACAAGGGTCTGAAACTTTTGTCTTCCATAGAAATTTTGCCTGAAAGTAATTTTTGTTTCCCGAATCTCAATGCTTAGATACCTCATTTGCCTGTGATAAAAAAGTAATTTTTCGAGGTGTGTTTTTTTAGTAACATCGCTGTACTAAACCTTCAACTATGAAAAAGCAGCTGATTCTCCTGGTTTGCATTTTTTCGTTCAGTCTTCAGGCACAGAAGAAAACTTCTACTGTAAGCAAGGCAATTACATTCGATGAAAAACTTTATAATGCGATCGAGTGGCGCGGGATTGGACCCTTTCGCGGAGGCAGATCGGCAACGGTGACGGGTGTGGCAGGCAAACCCAATTTGTTTTACTTCGGATCGACTGGTGGTGGCGTATGGCGTACCACAGATGCGGGCAACACCTGGTCAAATATCTCCGATGGTTTTTTCGGAGGTTCTATCGGAGCTGTAGCCGTCAGTGAATGGGATAACAATGTGATCTATGTGGGACAGGGAGAAGGCACAGTGCGCGGCAATGTTTCATTTGGCCACGGAATCTTTCGATCCACCGATGCCGGGAAGACCTGGACTTTTTGCGGACTTAAAAATTCAAATCACGTCCTTCGCATCCGTATCCATCCTAAAAATCCCGACTTGGTTTACGCAGCAGTATTGGGAGATCTTTTCAAACCTTCAGAAGAGCGCGGAATCTATCGGTCGGATGACGGAGGAAAAAATTGGAAAAGAATTTTGTTTGCCAACGCTGACGCGGGAGCAGCTGACTTGTGTATGGATCCGAATAATCCACGGATACTTTTCGCTTCGACCTGGAGAATACGCAGAACGCCTTATAGTTTAGAGAGCGGTGGCGAAGGGTCGGCACTCTGGAAAAGTACAGACGGTGGAGAAACCTGGAAAAATATTTCTTCGAATGAAGGATTACCAAAAGGAATTTGGGGAATCTCGGGTGTCTCCGTTTCGCCGGTAAATTCGAACCGTGTGTATGCAATCATTGAAAATGAAAATGGCGGAGTCTATCGTTCTGATGATGGTGGTGAAAAGTGGACCAAAATGAATGACGACCGCAGCCTGCGACAACGGGCATGGTACTATTCCAAAATTTATGCTGATACCAAAGATGTTGACATCGTCTATGTGATGAATGTCTCTTACCACAAATCCAAAGACGGAGGAAAAACGTTCCGATCGATGAATGCCAACCATGGTGATCACCATGATCTGTGGATAGCGCCTGAAGACAACCAGCGCATGATCATTGCAGATGACGGTGGTGGTGAAGTTTCATTTGACGGTGGCGAAAACTGGACAACCTATCACAATCAGCCAACAGCGCAATATTACCGGGTCATTACCGACAACCATTTTCCTTATCGTATTTACGGAGCACAGCAAGACAACTCGACACAGCGTGTACTTCATCGAACTGATGGGGCTTCCATTGGTGACCACGACTGGGAAGCAACAGCCGGAGGCGAGAGTGGTCATATCGCAGTTGACCCAACGGATGAGGATGTGGTGTATGGAGGAAGTTATGACGGTTACCTGGAAAGGAGGAACCATAGGACCGGAGAATCACGCAGCATCAACGCGTGGCCTGACAATCCCATGGGCTCAGGAGCGGAGGGAGCGAAGTATCGCTTCCAATGGAACTTCCCCATTTTCTTCTCACCGCATAATCCCCAAAAATTGTATTCAGCTTCGCAGCATCTTCATGTAAGTTATAATGGTGGGGAAAATTGGGAGTTGATCAGTCCGGACTTGACGCGCAATGATCCTACTAAACTCGGCTCATCGGGTGGACCTATCACCAAAGACAATACAGCCGTGGAATATTACTGCACCATTTTCGCAGTCGCGGAATCGCCTTACGAAAAAGATGTGATCATGGCAGGTTCAGATGATGGCTTGCTGCACATCACCAAAGACGGAGGAAAGAACTGGGAGAAAGTGACGCCAACCGGAATGCCCGAGTGGATGATGTTCAACAGCATCGAGTTTGATCCATTTGTGAAAGGAGGAGCTTATGTGGCCGGAACCCGCTACAAACTTGGTGACTATCAACCTTACCTGTATCGCACCAAAGATTATGGAAAAACATGGACGAAGATCACGGATGGGATAGATGCTTCTCATTTCACGCGTGTAGTTCGGGCCGATCCAAAACGAGCGGGACTGTTGTATGCAGGAACAGAATTCGGCATGTACATTTCATTTGATGATGGCACTAGTTGGAAATCTTTTCAGCTGAACTTGCCTCTTGTTCCGATCACCGACCTGACCATTAAGAATGACAACCTCATTGCGGCTACCCAGGGCCGAAGCTTTTGGCTCATTGATGACATCACTCCTTTACATCAACTGAGTGAGGATATAGCCAAAAGCGATTTTCATCTGTATAAACCAATGCCCAGCTACCGGATGAATGGTGGCCAAGCCAGGACTGAGTCAAAGAGGGAGGGGAAGAACCATCCGAATGGAGTAATGATTCACTACTATCTGAAAGACACCGTGAAAGCAAAAGTCTCGATTGAGATAATGGAAACGGACGGCAGGCTTATTAAAAAATTCTCTACCAAGCCCGACAAAAAACTAAAGGAAGAACAAATGAAAATTAAGAGCGGCATGAATAAGCAGATATGGAACATGCGCTATGCCGATGCTGAAGGCTTTGATGGGTTGATCATGTGGGGGGCGTCACTTACCGGCCCAAAAGCGCTGCCGGGAATGTATAAGGCAAAACTGACGGTCAACGGCCAGGTACAGGAAACGGAATTCGAAATCCTGAAAGATCCGCGAACCTCAGGAACACAAGCTGACATGAAAGCACAATTTGATTTTTCAATTGCTGTACGGGACAAGCTCAGTGAAACGAACAAAGCCGTCAAAAATATCCGACTCATTCGTGACCAGATCAATCGCGTGGTTGACCCGATGAAGGACAAAGCGGATATGAAAGAAGTCATTGATATGGGAAAGATGATTACCGATGATATGAAAAAAGTTGAGGAATCATTGTATCAAACCAAAAATCGCAGTGGGCAGGATCCACTTAATTTTCCGATCCGCCTCAACAATAAACTGGGAGCACTAGCTGGAGAAGTGGACGGGAGTGACTACAAACCAACAGAGCAGGTGAAGACGGTCTATAAAGAAATCACGGATAAAATTGATCTACAGCTAAACAATCTTCGGCAAATTATGAAAGACAAGCTTCCGAAATTCAACGAGCTTATCAAGCAAAAGCAGATAAGTGCAGTAACTCTTGAAGATATCATGTAGAAACAATAATTGTTTCAGAAATAGTTGAATTGCGCAAAGCAAGATTCGTATTTTCAAAACGTTGAATAATACCCGATGAATCTCCGTCTTTTTCTTGTGTGCTTCACTTTCTTTTCGCATGGTGTTTATTCTCAAAATCTTGTGCCTAACCCGGGCTTCGAGGAATTTTACAAGTGCCCCGTTTCATACAATTCTTCAACCGATGGATTGATCGCACCCGGATGGAGTTCCCCCTCAACCGGAACACCTGATCTTTTCAATAGCTGCGGCAAAGGACTTGCAGGAGTTCCTGTCAACTGGGCGGGCAATTCAAAAGCAAACTCTGGTTCAGGCTATGCCGGAATCTATGTATACAACAATGATGTGAAAAACAGCTACCGGGAGTACTTGCAAGCCCGGTTCAATGCTTCTATGCAAACCAATGAGGAGTATCAGGTAGAATTTTATTTTAAACTCTCCTCCAATTCAAAATACAGTATTGACCGGATTGGGATATTGCTCAGTGATTCGTCATCGAATTATACACATGATGGAGTGATCGGCTCCGCAACTTATGAATGGCATTCAAACAAGCCTTACGACAGACGCACTACGGGCCTGTGGACAAAATTCTCGTATCGGTACAAAGCAAAAGGGGGAGAAAAATTTATTACGATCGGGAATTTTTCGACTAATGTCCAAACTAAGAATTTTTATATCAATTCTTCTAAATCTAAGGAGCCCTTACTCGCTCAGCAAGCCTATTTTTATATTGATGATGTTAAGGTTCTGCAGCTTTCAGAGAAACCAGTTACACTTGAGCCTTATCGCCCCAATGAATATTATGTGCTTAAAAATGTTCAATTTGATTTTGACAACTACACGTTAAAGGAGACTTCTTTTTCCGAACTCCAGCAATTGGTTAATATGCTGACGAAACATCCCAACTGGAGTATCATCGTACGTGGTCATACCGATTTCATCGGCACGGATGAATTTAACCTTGAACTTTCTAAAAAGCGCGCATCTTCGGTAGCAGAGTGGCTAATCAGTCACGGAATTGCACGAACCAGAGTAAAGGCCGAAGGCTCGGGAAAAAAGGACCCGATCAAAGATGAAACTTCGGATGAAGCACGGGCAATTAATAGAAGGGTGGAAGTCTTTTTCATCGTGAAGTGAAATAAACGGCAAAAGATTTGGAATTGATTGACAGAAAACGCACACTCGATTTGTTAATTATATTTGCCGAATGTTTAAAAATCAGTCAGGACGGTTTGTATTGCTGGTCTCGTTGCTGATTATTTTGTTTTGCATTGATGTCAGCATCGGTAGCGTAAGTATTTCTCTTCCTGAGCTTTTCAAAAATATTTTTAGTGGCAGTGGAACAACGATTCACACCATTCTTTGGCAATTCCGTTTGCCGAAGGCAGTGACTTGTGTGTTAGCTGGTGCATCCTTGGCATGTGGAGGCCTGATGATGCAAACTTTATTTCGCAATCCTCTGGCTGGCCCCGATGTACTGGGGCTTAGCTCAGGCGCTAGTCTTGCTGTTGGAATGTTAGTTCTCCTGGGAAGGGGACTCAGTTTTTCTTCTAATGAATGGGGTCTCGCGTTGGCCGCTGGTGTTGGCGGGATGCTGGTGCTTTTGCTGATGCTGGCTGTTGCTCGTAGGGTACGCGACAATACTTCATTGCTGATTATCGGACTGATGCTGGCAGCAGCAACCTCATCTATTATGAGTGTGATGCAATTTATCAGTACTGCAGATGATTTGCAGATTTACGTTTTGTGGACGATGGGAAGTGTTGGCAATACGGGGTGGGACGAAATTGGTGTTATCGCAGCCGTCTTTTTGTTTGGAGTAGCAGTCAGCTTCATTTTACTAAAACCATTGAACAGTTGGCTTCTCGGAGAGAATTATGCCCGAAGCCTTGGTGTAAATGTGGATCGTTCCCGTTTGTGGATCGTCATAGCAACGGGTATGATGACTGGCGCCATCACGGCTTTCTGCGGGCCGATCGCTTTTGTCGGGCTTGCTGTGCCACACCTGGCGCGCTTATTCACACGAACGACTAATCACAAAATCCTTTTGCCAACGGTTATCTGTGGTGGCGCAATGCTTCTGCTGTTCTGCGATAGTATTTCTCAGCTCATGAGCGATACCCAGTCACTGCCTTTAAATGCGTTGACATCGCTGATCGGGGCACCTGTCGTGATTTGGCAGGTTATGAAATTCAAGAAAATTAACGTGTGATTTTTTTCTTAGCTTTCAATTTCTCTCTAGCCTTCTCGTTGTCGATCAATACTGCCTGGTGCAAATAGAATTCGAGCAAGGATGTATCAATCTCTCTTGCATCGTTAAAATCACGCCAATAGACTTGCTTGCGATCACCCTTGTCGAGATATCCAATTTCATCGTGCAGAAAGTATCCGGATGTAAATCCAAATCTTACCCCTTTTTGATTAACTCCTCCCCAAGTGATGGATGCCGGCCAGAGAAAACAAATATTAGCGTGCCTCTTGTAGTATGGAACATTGTACGACAGCTTTTCCTGGCAGTCAGGAATGCATTCAAGAATTATTTTACGGAGTGCTTCAACGATTTTTAATTCATTCTTAGGGATAAATTCAAAAAACTCTTCTAACGAGCGGAAGCTCACATTCTGCATTTGTTTTTTCGCAGCCTTCTTTTTCATTAGTACTCATACACAGAATACCCCCAGGCATTCAACGTGGAGGGCACATCCGAAAGAGTCTCTTCTTTGCCGGTGAATACGTTATTTGCTTTTCCATGCAGATTTTTGTCGTTGAGAGTAACGGTCTGTTCTTTGCCTGAAAGGTTCAGGATCACCAAGACCCTTTTGTCGTTTTTCTCTCGGGTGAATGCATAGACTGCGTCTCTATTTCCTGCGTCTACTTTTGTAAATGAAGCATCTGCAGACATGGCTGCATTTCTTGTGCGAAGAGCAAGGAGCGTTTTATAAAATGCAGCGCGTTCAAATTTCCCGAAAGTCATCGGGTCCTTTTCGAAAAACTGCAACGCCCGAAGTACAGGCTCTTCCTGGCCTCCGTAGATCAGAGGCACACTTCGTATCATCGTTTGAGAAAGCACAGCAAAGGGTGCATGAACGGATCCTGGAAAAGTTCCGAAGTCTGCCTTGTTCCAACTGTTCTCATCATGGTTGCTGGTGAAGTACATTTCAATGGCGGTCTTAACATAGGCCGTATCATATTTTTGTTTCACACTATCGATGGCAAAAGCAGGTCGCGTGCCTTTGGCAATTTTCTCCATCATGTGGAACATGTCCCAGGGGTAAGTGGCATCAAAACCAGATTCGTGAAGATAAGGGTCAGCGCCTTCAGCGAGCATGAAAATATTTTGCTTGACCGCTTTTAGTTGAGGAATACATTTGCTCCAAAAAGATCCGGGCACATTCCACGCCACGTCACACCGGAAGCCATCGATCGAGGAGTTGGTAATCCAATATTTCATGGAGGTAATCATACTGTCCTCCATCACGGGATTGTGGTAATCCAGTTGACGAGTGTCGGTCCAATCCATCATCACCGCGGGGTTGCCATTTTTATCTTTTGTAAAAAAATCAGGATGGGACACTAACCAAGGATGATCTGCTCCTGTATGATTAGGCACCCAATCAATAATCACCTTCATGCCTTTTTCATGAGCAGCGTCAACAAGTTTTTTCCAGTCACTCATGGTGCCGAACTCAGGATTTACAGCAGTATAACTCGACACTGCATAATAACTGCCGAGTGTGCCCTTGCGGTCTTTCTTGCTGATTGGATTAACGGGCATGAACCAAAGCGTCTGCACTCCCATCTCCTTAAGTCTGTCCAGGTGTGTCGCAAAGGCATTAAATGTACCTTCGGGTGTGAATTGACGGACATTAACTTCATATATATTGCCCTGCATGATCCACGCTGGATGTCCGTTTATGAACTCTGCCGTTTCAGTTTTAGGCGTTGAATCCTTGCACGAAAGCAGGAATAAAAATAAAATCAGTGTTAAATGTGACTTATTCATAAGAATGGGATTAAAGATTCTTAATTATATGCTAAAGTTAACGGTAAATGAATCGACTGTCTCAACTTTTTACAAACTTGCAGCATCCTATATTCTGTAGATAATTTATATTAACGGGCGTACAATAATGTGAATTGTGTAACCATTATGGTGTAGACCCGGTATACCATAAGCTTGTAAATCCTTAACCCTATTAATTTATGAAACGGAAGATTATCATTTCAGCAGTAGTCATAGCCACAGTCCTGGTAGGATATTTTGTGGTTAGTGGCAGTGAACCTGGTACTACTGCAGACATTCTTTCTGTGGTAAAGAAAGGTGATTTTAAGGTGGAGATTGAAACCACAGGAGAACTGGAAGCCAAGAATTCTGTAAAAATTCTGGGGCCGGATGGCTTAAGAAATTTTCAAATCTGGAACGTGACCATTCAAAGTATCATTGATGAAGGAACGGTTGTCAAAAAAGGGGATTGGGTGGCTACACTTGACCGTTCTGAGTTTCAAAACAAATTTGCTCAAAAGCAAATTGACCTTGAGAAGGCCAACAGCAAATTTGTTCAAACACAACTTGACACCACGTTGCAAATGCGACAGTCACGTGACGAGTTGATCAACCTCAAGTACACTGTAGAAGAAAAAGATATCATACGTCAGCAATCCAAGTTTGAACCACCGGCTACGATCAAGCAAACCGAAATCGACCTTGACAAAGCAAAGCGCGGCTATCAACAAGCGTTGGAAAATTACAAGATCAAGAAGAATCAGAACGTTGAAAAGATGCGCGAAGTAGGCGCAGAACTCAGGAAAGTAACTAACGAGTTCGATGGGATGAATAAGATTATGCAGGCATTTGATGTAAAAGCACCGGATGCCGGAATGGTGATCTATGAAAAAGGCTGGGATGGAAAGGCAGTGAAAGCAGGTTCACAGATACACATGTGGGAGCCAACAGTGGCAACACTTCCTGATCTCACCAAGATGCAGTCAAAAACGTTTGTAAACGAAGTGGACATTCGTAAAATAAAGCCCGGTCAAAAAGTAGAAGTGGGATTGGATGCTTACCCGGACAAGAAATTAAAAGGCAAGGTTGTTCATGTTGCCAACGTAGGTGAACAACGCCCGAATTCGGATGCGAAAGTTTTTGAAGTACTCGTGGAAATTGAAGGCACCGATGCAACATTACGTCCTTCGATGACAACCAGCAACAAAATTGTTGCTAACGAAGTGAAAGATGCATTATATGTTCCCCTGGAGTGTCTCCACAGCGATCACGACACGATAACTTATGTTTTCAAACAAAAAGGAGGCAGTACTGTAAAGCAGGAGGTAATGATCGGTGAGACTAATTCAAACGAAGCCATCATTGTTGGCGGCTTGGTAGAAAGCGACCGGTTGTTTTTGTCTGTACCACCGGATAGCGAAGATGAACCGGTAGTTTTGTTACCAGAGATGAACGGCAAGCGCAAGAAGAAGAGTGGTGATGAGGGCAAAGACAAGAAAGCCGATGCTCCCAAAGAAATAGTACAAAGCACCCCTTCACCTAAGAAATAATGCTTCCTAAAGCCGTTTATCAAAGATTGCTCGCCAATCTTTACATCGCTATTGACGCTGTCATAGCAAATCGCATCCGCTCGTTACTCACCGCGCTCGGTATCATCTTCGGTGTCGCTGCTGTAATTGCCATGCTGGCTATTGGTAACGGAGCTCAGCAGGAAATTATTAACCAGATCAAACTGGTAGGTGTTAACAACATCGTGGTCAAACCCATTGTTGAACAAAAAGAAGAGAAACTCAAAGAACAAGAGGGAGGGAAGAAAGAAAAGAAGAAATTCTCACCCGGCCTTACAATCCGGGATGTTGGCAGTATCAAAGAAGCTGTTCCTGGCATCAACAAAATAAGCCCCGAAATAATTTTAGAAACGAATGTCGTTCGCAAAGGAGTGAGACGTTCGGCAAAGCTTGTGGGCGTGGAGCCGACTTATTTTGAGATTTACGATTTTCAACTGGCCGAGGGAAGGTTGTTTAACTTAGAGCAACTCAGAAACGGTTTGCCGGTTTGTGTGATCGGGGCAAGTATCAAGAGCAAATTCTTCCCAACCGAAGATCCGATCGGTAAAAACATTAAAGTGGGCACACAGTGGCTTACCATTGTAGGTGTTCTTCGCGAACGCCTCGTGTCCAACAATTCCATCAGTAAACTGGGCATCCGTGATTTTAACATGGATATTTATGCTCCTCTACAAAGTGTATTGATTCGCTATGAGAACCGCGACCTGGTTACAGCTGAATCCATCCGCCTTGCCGGTGCTCAAAGCCGTGGAATGGTTTTCAACTCGAGCTCATCCAACGAAAGTGAAGCAGATAAGAAAAACTATCACCAGCTCGACAGGCTAGTTATCCAGGTGAGGGAAACAGATAAGATGCAGTCAACGGCAGAAATATTGGCGCGTCTGCTTGAACGCAAACACTATGAAGTTGTCGACTACGAAATTGAAATTCCTGAACTGCTTCTGAAACAACAGCAGCGTACGAATGATATTTTTAACTATGTCCTTGGTGCCATAGCCGGAATTTCATTGTTGGTGGGCGGCATCGGGATTATGAATATCATGCTAGCCTCGGTACTGGAACGGATCAAGGAAATAGGTTTGCGTTTGTCGATTGGAGCGAAGAAAAGCGATGTTGTGCAGCAGTTTCTTTTCGAAGCAGTGATGATCAGCGGTACGGGCGGGATGATCGGGGTAGCATTGGGTATTTCGCTGGCGTTCCTGGTTTCTTCGATCGCAAATATTCCTACCATTATCAGTTTCTCATCTATCATTTTGTCTTTTGGTGTTGCGGCTACGGTTGGCTTGATCTTTGGGATTGCCCCCGCACGAAAAGCAGCCGAACAAGATCCAATTGCATCCTTACGTTATGAATAGAAAATTTTTTATTGCGGGGCTGATAATTATCGCACACGCCTCGATTGCCCAAACCAAGTATACGATCACGGAAGTGATTCAACTGGCAATCAACCAATCGCCATTTTCAAAGCAGGCGCTAACCCAGAAGGAGACCAGCTACTGGCAGTATGTTTCGTATAAAACGAACTACAACCCACAGCTTCGCCTAAACGCTTCCTCTCCATACACAAGTGGTTTTTCCAATACGCCTCAAAACGATGGGTCTGTAGCCTTCAGGCAAGCAACCAATTTTACTCCTTCAATGAACCTGGGATTATTACAACCCATTCCATGGACAGGAGGAACAGTTTCAGTAAATACGAATTATCTCTACATCAATAGTGTGGCCCCGGATCCAAACAATCCAGGCGCCAATATCAATCGCGAAGCTTGGCAGTCGGGTCTCTATAATATTCAGTTGACTCAGCCGGTATTTTCATACAACCCATTGCGCTGGGATAAAAAGACCAAGCCGATTATTCTAGAGGAGTCTAAACGGCAGTACGTACAAGATATGGAGTCGATCTCACGGGAGGCCGCCAGTCGTTTCTTTGATGTGTTGACTTACCAGGCCAATGAGCAGATTGCCAAGTTTAACCTAGCCAACAACGATACAATCCATAAAATTGAACAAGGCCGTTATAACATCGGTACAACTTCACAGGACAAATTGCTTCAGGTAGAACTTCAATTATTAAGATCGAGGCAGGATGTTGCACAGGCTAAACTCGATCTCCAAAACGGAATGCTTCGCCTTCGCACTTACATTGGTTTAAAGGACGGTGACAATTTTAACCTGGTTATGCCGGAGGCAATTCCCGAATTTGAGTTGACGGAAGAAGAGGCATTGGCACACGCCAAGAAAAACCGTGCGGATTATATCGCTTTTGACCGGAGAAGGATTGAAGCAGAGGCAAGTGTTGCACAAGCAAAGGGTCAGCGTTACCAGGCAAATATTTCTGCCTCTTATGGACTGAACAACTCTGCACCAATCATTCCCGATTTGTACAGGGCACCCTCGACACAACAAATCGGATCTCTCTCGTTTAATATTCCCATTATCGACTGGGGCAGAAGGAGATCACTGATGCAGACAGCTTATGCAAACAAACGACTCAATGATTTTACCATAGCGCAGGATGAAGTCAACTTCGAGCAAGAGATAATCACCCAGGTACGTCAGTTTGAATTGTTGCGTTTGCAAATCGAGATCACGAAGAAATCCGATGCTGTTGCCCTGGAACGTTATATCGTTGCGCAAAACAGGTACCTGATTGGAAAAATTGATATTACCAACCTGGCAATCGCTCTTACTGAAAAAGATAACGCCAAGCGGAATTATATTACGGCCCTCAAATCTTTTTGGACTGCTTATTTCAATTTAAGAAGATTGACGCTTTATGATTTTGTTACAGGCAAGTCGCTGTATGCACAGGCCGATGCGAACTAAAGTTATTGGCCTTTCTTTCCAAATCGCATATTGAAAAACGGAAGGACGCGGAGTCCTTTCGGATTTTCTTTCACAATGTTGATTAGCCCGAACTGAACACCTTTTATTCTCTGGGTGTAGTTGACAACTCCGAAAGAAACGCCATTGAGCTGGCCATTGATTTTATTGTAGGCGCTTATGGAGACCCCTTTGAATAATCCGTTTACTTCGGTGGTTGTTACTTCTTCATGTCTGAATTTTTTATTGCCACCGACCAACAGGTGTGCCGGTGCAATGATGAATCCCTGAACCCTTTCACCGCCCACCAACGGAGCTATCGCCAGTGCACTGACCTTAGGGCTTCCGGCAGCCAAACCGGATACAATAATTCCTTTTAATTCCTTACCTGCACCAACACCGAGAAGAGCTGCGGCAAACCCTTTTACTGATTTACCCGCACCAACGCCTAAGCCTCCGAAAGAAATCCCTTTGATATCACCACCGGCACCTACACCTAATCCACCGAAGCTAATTCCAGAGATATCATCGCCTCCGCCAACACCAAGCCCTCCAAAGCTAAAACCAACCAAGTCGCCACCGGCACCAATTCCCAGTCCTCCAATGTTAACTCCGTAGACATCACCACCCGAACCAGCTCCCAATCCTCCAATATTTATTCCTTTGAGATTTCCACCCGATCCGATCCCAAGTCCGCCTACATTGAGACCCGTGACATTTCCACCAGCTCCAACACCAAGGCCTCCAATATTTACGCCCGCCAGATTCTTGGTAGCCGCAACTCCGAAAATGCCCACACCAATTCCATTTTTATTTTGACTGCCCATGGCCAGAGGCAATCCTAGAGAAATACCATTGACGGTACCACTTTGAAGACTCTCATCCTTGGTTTGCCAAACAGTTACATTAATTCCGTTAACCTTTTCTACATTCTTGTCAACGAAGTTGAATCGCACGCCTGTAAAAACAGGGAGATTCCCGAAACCAATGACTCCTTTTTTTGAAGGGATGCCAAGGCCTTGTGAAAACGATGAGACTGAAACAAACAGTAATCCAACCAGGAAAGGTGCTTTGCGGAATTGCATAGAATTAATTTTACAATGATAAGACTGTAAAAAATGAAAAAAGGTTGCGTTCAATTAAGGTGCAACCTTTTAATTCTCTTTTCCAGACGTTATCAATTGATCACCAACCGACTCACCTGACTGAATTTTCCACTGGTGATAGTAACGAGATAAATTCCTGCCCCCAACGAAACAGGAACAGCGTTTTGCATATCAGTTGAAGAAAATGTGAGCTTTGAATTTCCATACACGTCTGTCACGCTGATCACGTAGTTTTCTGACACAAAATTTAAGTCTATGTGAAGCGAATTGCCCGATGACAATGGGTTCGGATAAACAGAAGCTTTCATGGCCGCTGCAACGTTGGACATTACCACACTAAAGGTTTCAGTGTATCCGTCAAAGTCAATCGATTTCAAACGATAATAATTTGTGCCAATAACTGGGCTGTTGTCCGCAAATTCATAAGAATGTTGCTCTTGTGTTGTCCCATGTCCCTGAATATGCCCGATATCTGCGAAATTTTTTCCGTCAGTTGATCTTTCTAATTCGAAGTAATCAAAATTGATCTCACTCGCTGTAACCCATTTCAACTGAACACTCGCTTCTGAAATACTTTCGATATCAAAACTTATCAAAACTATGGGGAGCGGGCTATTCGGTTGTGCCTTAACCCATGCATAAAACGATGGGTTTGTACTTTGCATAGATGCTTTCGTTCCTTTGTATGCTGTTGTTGAAGAGCCACCGCCACTGTTGGTAGTAGTCCCATTCACATATAAGCCGTAGGGAGAAGTATTGTTTGCATTTATCTGATCACCATTCCCATTCAGGTTGATATTTCCATTGACATACACCTGCCCGCCATTGTTGATCTGCAATACCTGTCCGCCTCCGGCAGTACTTGTTAAATTCCCGTAAACAGCAACCCGACCATTTTGGTTAACAGTCAAACCGGCTCCGCCAGAAGCAAAATTGACATTGCTTTCAAATACAAGGTCAGCGTATGGTGCAGGCGCTACACTTGTTCCGACCTGGATTACTCCATTGTGGTTGATGGTAGCGTTGCCTACAATGATGACTTTCCCCCCGGGATAAATTATAAAACTGTTGGCGTCAGCATCGGCAGTGAGTGTACCCGTCACAGTTAAAGTACCGGACACATAGATGTGGCCACCGTTATTGCTAAGGGTGAGATTTCCGTTGATAGTAAAAGATTTGTTGGCGGAAACGTTTAGATCGAAGCTACCAACGGTGTAGCTGGCGCTTGTGCTCATGTTGTTCTGAACTGTGACTGAGCCATATGACTGACCACTCAGAGGAGGAGCCGTACCACCCGACCAATTTGAATTAGTACTGAACGCTCCATCAGTAGAGGACGTGAATGTTTGCCCATGGGTTCTGTGGAGCGTAGTGAGGCAGATAACTGCCAGAATCAGTTTTAAAGACTTCATTTTAAGCCAACGTTTAACCACCCTTTAACTCAAGAATCCGTCCAAACTTGCTTAAACAGCTTGGAAACGGCTCTTTTGAAGAGGAATAAACCGTAAATCTACGGTGATTCTGGCAAATTCGATGATTATAAAGCCCTAAACAGGTATTTAATCCCAGCCCAGCTTCAAAATCCCAAAAGCCTAATTGGCTCAAATTGGGAAAGAAAGACCCACTGCCTAGACCAAAATGCTATCGGGTCAGTAAGGCATCCCAAATAATAAACTCCACGCGTTGCGATGTAGGTGATTAGCTAAGCTTGCGCCATCAATTGGGAATCTTATGCTGAAAATATCTAACTGCTTAATCTTCATTTCGACTTTCATTTTCCTTTCGCATGACAACGCAGATGCTCAAACGGAAGGAGAGACATGGGCTAAAATCAAAACTGCAGGAAAAGGAGAATTGCGGATGCTTTTCTATGAGCAGGCTGCATTGATTGAATACAATAAGACTGGACAACTGCAAGGACTTCTGGTAGACATCGTTAGTCATTTTACAGACTTCGTTAAGAAAAATTACAATGTCACACTGGTTTTAAAATACATTCAGGAAGAAGACAACACTAAATATTTTCAGGTTATCAATAGCCAGTCAAACTTGCTCGGTGTTGCCAATATCAGCATTACAGAGGAGAGGAAACTGAAATACAAATTCACACCTCCCTATATGCCCAACATCGTGCAGTTAATCACCAATGTGAAATCGCCCACTATTTTGACCATGGACGAACTGACTGCCAACCTGAAAGGATGTAATGGATACGCTATTGAGTCCGCAATTTCACAAAGTCTACTGGAGAAAATGAAGAAGAAAAACTTGCCTTCATGTAATATTATTATTGCCGAAACAGGACTCCAAATGCTGGAAGGCGTAAGCAAAGATCCAAAAGGTTTTGGGATTGTTGATTTTACAGAACTGCTGACTGCCAAAAGGAAAAATCTTTCCGTTAAATCTCACCCGATCCAACTGGAAAAAACTGAAGACCTTGGATTCGTAATGTCCAAAAAGACGGATTGGGATGTTATATGGAAAGAGTTTCTCACCGAGGATTATAGAACCAGCCTGGAATTCAGACGCAGCGTTGCAAAATACCTGGGCTCAATTTATCTCCAGAAGCGACTCAGCAAATCCTCTGCTTCGGTTGGAGGTAATTGAGGTGTTATAGGTAAGCGTCTACGTGAACAGTTTTCACCGCTCTACCTGACGGGTCTACCATCTTTTTGAATGACGCATCCCAAGCTAATGCCTCTGGAGTGCTACAAGCCACAGATGGAACTGAAGGAACACACAATGCTGCCGAGTCAGAAGGAAAATGTTTAGCAAAAATCGAACGATAGTAATATTCCTCTTTCGTCATCGGTGGGTTTATCGGGAATTTGTATTTCGCATTTTGTTGCTGTTCGTCAGTTACTTTAGCGTTCACTAATTCCTTGAGCGAATCAATCCAGTTGTAGCCTACACCATCCGAGAACTGCTCCTTCTGTCGCCATGCAATACTTTCAGGTAAATAATCTTCAAATGCTTTACGCAGTATCCATTTTTCCATTTTCCCCTTTCCAGTCATTTTATCTTTTGGATTGAGCTGCATAGCCACGTCCATAAATTTCTTATCAAGAAAAGGGACACGACCTTCCACGCCCCACGCGGCAAGTGCTTTGTTCGCTCTCAGGCAATCGTAGAGGTGAAGTTTATTCAGTTTTCTCACTGTCTCCTCATGAAAGGATTTTGCATCAGGAGCTTTGTGAAAATACAGGTAGCCGCCAAACAATTCGTCAGACCCCTCACCCGAGAGAACCATTTTAATTCCCATCGACTTGATCACGCGTGCGAGCAGATACATCGGTGTAGAGGCACGGACTGTTGTCACATCGTAAGTTTCGAGATGATAGATTACGTCACGGATCGCGTCCAGGCCCTCTTGCACAGTGAAGTTGATTTCATGATGTACAGTGCCAATATGTTCCGCCACTTTCCTTGCTGCAGCCAGGTCGGGTGAACCAACTAACCCGACCGCGAAAGAGTGCAGTTGTGGCCACCATGCCTCTTGCGTATCTCCCGACTCAATTCTTTTGGCTGCATATTTTTTCGCGATGGCGGAAATGACGGACGAATCTAATCCACCGGAAAGCAGTACACCATAAGGCACATCGGACATTAACTGCCGGTGAACGGAAGCCTCAAGTTCTTTGCGAAGACGTTCGATAGAGGAATCGTTTTCTTTTACGGCCTCATATTCGGTCCAATCGCGTTTGTACCATTTTTTCATAGTGCCTTCTTCACTATACCAATAGTGTCCCGGAAGAAACGGTTCGATTTTATTGCAATATCCTTCAAGCGCTTTCAACTCCGATGCGACATAGAAATTTCCAAACTGATCCCAGCCAATGTACAACGGAATGATGCCCATGTGATCTCGAGCTATCAGGTAACGGTCATTTTCTACATCGTAAAGGGCAAAACCAAAAATCCCGTTGAGGTCCTCAATAAAGTCAACTCCTTTTTTCTGATACAGTGCCAGGATTACTTCACAATCCGATTTCGTTTGGAATTCGTAATGGTCGCTTAGTTCTTTTCGTAACTCCTGGTGATTATAGATTTCTCCATTCACTGCCAGAACTAACTTTTTGTCTTTGCTGTAGAGGGGCTGCCCTCCGGATTGCGGATCGACAATAGCGAGGCGTTCGTGCGCCAGGATCGCTTTGTCTCCAGAGTAAATCCCAGACCAATCAGGTCCACGATGCCTGACTTTTTTGGACATATCGAGAATCTGTGTCCGCAAATCTTTTGAGTCTTTTTTTAGGTCAAACACGCCTACAATTCCGCACATGATTTATTTTTTTGAGATGATGAATTCGTTTTTCGTTGATGACAAAAGTAACACTCAAATGAATTCATTCTTAAAAAGTCAATAAAAACGATATATATTTATGAATATGATAATTATTGTATTGTAATTTTGTGTTAATGATAATTTGACTACAAAAAGATGGCTCAGAATTTCCAAATTGATAAACTCGATAAGCAGATTTTATCCATGCTGATCAAGGATTCTACTATTCCATACACCGAGATTGCCAAAGAGCTGGTCATTTCGGCTGGCACCGTTCATGTGCGGATGAGGAAACTCACAGAGATAGGAGTAGTACTCGGTTCACACCTGGAGATCAACCCATCTAAAGCCGGTTTTGATATCTGTGCCTTTCTAGGAATTTTTTTAGAAAAAGGATCGGAGTATCATGATTGTGTAGCATTCATGAAAAAGATACCGGAGATCGTGGAGCTTCACTACACCACAGGTGTCTATAGTATGTTTGCCAAGATCATCTGCCGCGACACGCAACACTTGAGGGAGGTACTTAATGAAAGCATCCAGACCATCAGGGGAGTACAACGAACAGAAACGTTTATCTCCCTTGAAGAAAGTATCAAGCGACAGATAGAAATCAAGGAAAAGAAGAGGGTCTAGTATGATCGATTAGAAATCGTCAGCAGTTCTATACGAGGCGATGAGTGCTTGTTCGCCTTCCTTTCCTGACAATGATAGCCCATGCTCCATGCCAAGCACGCCTTTATAACCTTTATTGAAGATGTGCCTGAAAATATTTTTGTAATTCATTTCTCCCGTACCCGGTTCATTCCGTCCGGGATTATCGCCAATCTGAAAATACGCGGTTTCATCCCACACCCGGTTAATATTATTGATAATGTCTCCTTCATTGCGTTGCATGTGATACATGTCAAACAAAAACTTGCATGCAGGACTATTTACAGCTTTACAAATCATATACGACTGGTCAGTGTGTCGCAGGAATAGATCCGGATTGTCGCTCAAGGCCTCTAGTACCATAACTAATCCGTGTGGGGCAAGAATATCAGAGGCTATTCGGAGTGCCTTGATTACGTTTGCTGTTTGCATTTCTGTGGCCAGGCTCCGGTCATAATTTCCAGGCACAACAGTCATGTACTTCGCATTGCAACGCTTGGCAACCTCAATAGCTTCTTTACAATCTTTCACCATCAAATCAATCCAGTCCTGTTTACCGGAGGCGAGGCTGGTTTTCCAATGCCAATTCTGTGAGGTAATCACAAATACACCCATCGTCATTCCCAACTTGCCTAGCGTGTCACCGATTTTTTTCTGCATTTCCACCGGTCGGGACATCATGCCGTTATCCTCGATGGCGCGAAAGCCCATGCTGTGTGCAAATTTGATTTGTTCAATGAAATCATCACCCGCGGAATTTTTGAACATGCCATCGTGTATCGCATAATTCAACCGAAAGGTTTTTCCATCTGGTGGACAATTCATTTTTCTATTCGCCCATGAGGAGGGCGCAGTCAGGAGAGCCCCACCGGCCATAAGAGATTGAATGAATTTTCTTCGTTGCATGACGAGTTGGTTTATGCATTAAATTTAGGGCAATTCGATAATAAATAAAGTGTGGAAAGACGTCTTTATCTCTTTTTGATATTTTTTCTCGCGCACTTGTTTAGTGAAGCACAAACCCGGAGATTCAGTTTTACTGAAAAGAAAATGGGCTCTCCGCTCACCCTTATTTTCTATTGTGATGATTCACTTAAGGCAGCAGCGTTTTCCACACGAAGTTTCCATCTCGTTGACTCCCTTGTGAACATTTTCAGCGACTATATTGATGAGAGCGAATTGAATCAATTGTGTCGCAGCGTTGGTACAACATTCAAGTGTTCTCCCGCGCTGTTTGAGATTCTGAAGCTATCACAGGATGCATATGCAAAAAGCGAAGGCACATTTGATATTACACTTGGACCCGTCACGCAGTTGTGGCGGAAAGCGCGTGCCGAAAAAAAAATCCCTGAGGCCTCACAAGTCAAGGAAAAGATTGCATTGACAGGCTTCTCAAAAATTAAATTGGATACGATTGCTCACACTGCAACTTTAACACAAAAAGGTATGCGACTTGACCTTGGCGGAATTGCGCAGGGCTTCATCGCACAACAAGTGATTGATTTTTTGAAAAAATGCCAAGTCAAAAACGCACTGATCGATGTAAGTGGAGATATCGTTTGCATAGGAAATCCACCCAATGCAAAAGGCTGGACAGTTGGTATAAGTGTTCCTGGAAAGGAAAATCAATTGCTACAGAAGCAATTACTCATCACCAATTCCGGAGTCACAACATCGGGTGATGTCTATCAGTACATCGAGCATGAGGGCAAAAGATATTCACACATTGTTGATCCCCTGACCGGTTATGGAATCACAACTCAGCGAAATGTCACAGTCATTGCAAGTGACGGTACCCTGGCAGATTGGCTCACTAAGGCATGCAGCCTTCTTCCGGTAGCCAAAGCAAAAAAACTGGCAGCCCGTCTCAATACTGCTGTGCTTATCACAGAAATGAAGAAAGGCAAATTGGTTTTTTATGCTTCGAATAATTTTAAGCAGTTTTGGAAAACCCCGAAAAAGTGAAGGTCTATTTTAAATATCTCAGCGTGTTGACGGTTGTTGTTCATTCACTAACTGCATTCGCACAAAAAGTTGTGGACTTTAAGAATTACGAACAGGTGGTTCCAGGGTCATCATACCAGTTAAAAATGGTGCCTGTTCCTTTCGGAAATTTTCTGATGGGCAGCAACGATCAGGAGAAGGACAGGAATAGCGATGAAGGCCCGCAGAAGTCAGTAAGCATTTCTGCATTCTGGATGAGTGCTTACGAAGTTAGCCGCGATGCATTTGACGTTTTTTACAAAGATGAAAGCATCAGTCAGAATGATGCGATGGATGCAGTGACGCGCCCCAGCCCACAGTATATTGATTTTAGTTTGGGTATGGGTAAGGAGGGAGGTTACCCCGTTAACAGCTTATCACAATATGCAGCGCTTATGTATTGTCGTTGGTTGTTCAGCAAGACGGGAATATTTTATCGATTGCCTACCGAGGCGGAATGGGAATATGCAAGTCGTGCAGGAAGTACCACCAGCTATTTTTTTGGAAATGAAATAGCAGAGCTTGACAAATATGCGTGGTACAGTGCGAACAGCGAAAATAAATTTCACAGGTCTGGTCAGAAACTTCCGAATGCCTGGGGCTTGTACGATATGCTCGGAAATGTAAGTGAGTGGACGCTTGATCACTATGATGAGAAAATGCTAGAGCATCTTCCCGACAAGTCTATAGACCCCTTTGCTCCGGTTATTACAACAAAATACCCGAAAGTGGTAAAAGGTGGTGGCTATACCGATGGTGCGGGTCAACTGCGAATTGCTAATCGCATGAAGTCAGACCCCGCATGGAATAAACGCGACCCGCAAATTCCAAAAAGTAAATGGTGGTTGACGGAAGCATCCTCCGTGGGGTTCAGAATCGTGAGGCCCTTGAAGCAACCGACTTCCGAGGAGGCCAATGCCTTTTTCAAAAAGTACCTGGGGAAATAGGTTCAAGGCAAGAGTTATCGAGTGTAATTTGACGTCATTGATTCGTCTTTTTTCCATAATTTACATTATCAAATTAAAGCGCCATGAAAAATCAAAATGACAAACTTCACACCCGGAGAGATTTTGTAAAGCAAACTGGTTTGTTGGCAGGCGGACTGGCTGCCGCTCCTTTCCTGTCGCAGGCAAATTATCTTTCAAGTGTAGATGATGTTATCAAAGTAGCGTTGGTTGGTTGTGGAGGCCGTGGTACGGGTGCAGCTGCCCAGGCACTAAGCACAAAACAGAATGTGAAGCTTGTGGCAATGTGTGATGCCTTTCGTGACAATCTTAATAAATGCTATGATGATTTGACTGCCGATGATTTGTCAGAAATTACCGGCAGACCTGGTAATTTGAAGAATAGGATCGATGTGCCTGAATCGAATAAGTTTACTGGCTTTGATGGATATAAGAAGGCAATTGCGTTGGCCGATGTAGTCATCTTAACTACGCCTCCGGGCTTCCGGCCGATACATTTTGAAGAAGCCATTAAGCAGAACAAGCATGTGTTTATGGAAAAACCTGTGGCCACGGATCCTGCCGGAATTCAAAAAGTGTTGGCAAGTGCTGCAATAGCAAAGCAGAAAAAATTGAATGTAGTAGTTGGTCTTCAGCGTCACTACCAAAATTCATATCGAGAATTGTATAAGAGAAAAGACCTAATAGGTGAAATCACATCCGCTCAAGCCTGGTGGAACAATGATGGCGTTTGGGTCCGTGCGCGCAAGACTGGCCAGACGGAGATGGAGTACCAAATGCGCAACTGGTATTATTTTGTATGGCTGTGTGGAGACCATATCGCAGAACAGCACATTCATAACCTGGACGTGATCAACTGGTTTAAAGGGAACTACCCTGTGAAAGCTCAGGGAATGGGCGGTCGCCAGGTGAGAAAAGGAAAAGATCATGGCGAAATATTCGATCATCATTTTGTTGAATTTGAATATGCCGATGGAAGTATTTTGAATAGCCAGTGCAGACATATTCCTGGTACGATGAGCCGCGTAGATGAACTCCTGGTTGGAACCAATGGAAAAATAAAATGTGGTGCCGGAAGAATAACCGATACGAAAGGAAACATCTTGTATCAGTTTGACAGGAAAACAGAAAACGATCCGTATCAAACGGAGCACGATGAATTATTCGAGGCCATCGCGAAAAGTGAATTCAAGTTTGCGGATGCCGAGAACGGAGCGAGGAGCACGATGACTTCAATTCTCGGTCGTATGGCCACCTACAGCGGACAAGTGATTGAGTGGGACAAAGCCATTGCATCAGGAATTGATATTCAACCGAAAGTTTACGATTGGAATGCGACAACACCGACGGTGCCAAATACTGAAGGATATTATCCGATTCCGGTTCCAGGCGTCACGAAGTTCGCCTAGTATCAGCTCTATTTTTTACTTTCACTTTTCTTGATCAACTCAAGGGTATGCTCAAGTGATTTTTTATCCTGCCAGCCTTGATGGCCGGGAATGACATATCTGATTTTTGGAAATTTTTCCTGGATAGCCTGGATAGAAGCCGGCCATGCTTTGGTATTTGCATCGCTGAGATTTCCAATATCACTTGCCTCAGTGCTTTTGATAAAACAGCCTCCGTAAAGCACGCGATTTTTGTCAAACCAAATCACTATGTTATCCGGACTATGACCCTGGCCAGGATAGAATGTTTGAACTGAATACTGACCGACTCGAAAAGTCGTGTCGCCATTGATCAGGTACTCGGCTCTTTTTTTGTTATTCTTTTTGCTTAAGTCGTCCGTGAGTTTGGTAGTAAAAGTTTTCACGCCTTGCTTCCGGAAGAATTCAAGTCCGGCAGTGCGGTCTTCATGGAAATGGGTGGCAATGCACATCACCACTTTTTTATGATGCTTCACGCGGATGCTGTCGAGCAACGGCTGAAACTGTGTAGTATCCCAGGGAGTATCAATCATTACGGCTCCGTGATCGGTTAATAAGTACATCCCATTTGCGGGAAATAAAGTGCCGCCAAAAACTTGTGACGTAGTGTAGACATAGAGATCACCGGTCAGTCTTGAGATCGTCAATTTTTTATCCTGGCTGTTTGCACCAATCGAACCTAGCAGAATTAGCAGAGCAACGAAGTATTTCATTTCGAAAGATTTTGAAGTGTTAGAAGAGCTTTCTCAGCGTCTTTCTTGTCTACAAAAATGTGGTCGTGATAATAAGCGGCCACAACATTACAGCTGATACCTTTTTGAGAAAGGGCATTGGAAAAGGCTGCGGTCAATCCGACAGCTTGCAGAGATGAATGAACCATAAGTGTAATCCAGACGGCAACAAAAGTGTATTCCAAACTTAGTTCATCCGCGGTTTCCTTCCGAAGCACAATCGTAGTGCTTTCTTTTTCTTTAAAAGTCATCAGCACTTCATCCAAATTAACTCGGAACGAATCGTTAACAGTGCAAAAGACGTAATCCCCCGGATTTAGCTTCGGCTCCAGGGTTTGTAACAGTTTTGTCAATTCGGTTTCTCCAGGCATCGGGTCAATTTGAAAATGGACGCCAAAGTAACTTGATCCCGTTTCACATTCAAGAAATTTTACACTTTCAAAAGCATGCCTTGCAAAGAATAAAATGCTATTCACAAAGAAATCCCATTGGGCTGAAAAATCTGAGTTTGAATGAAAACCGGCCGTGACAAAATTGATAGTCTATCATTTCAGACAAATCTCAGCCATATGAAAAAAATACTGTTACTGTTCGCACTGGCAATACTCTTCATCAACGGCCAGGCGCAAATCAAACACGGAGTGTTTTACGGAAGTGTATCCTCCAATCTGAACTTTGTCAATCACACCTTCAGTAACAATGCCGGCTACCAGGAGTTTAATTTCGGAATTCGCGGAGGATACTTTCTTGTCCGCAACCTGATGGCCGGCCCGGACATTAGTTATTCCAGAGTTGGAACCAGTGATGCCGAGTCTTTTGGTTTTTTTGGCCGCTACTATTTCTGGGGAAAGCTTTTTGCCGGAGGAGGAATGAGTGAAGTAGGTAGTGCTACATCCAAATCAGTAACTGAGTTCCCGTTTGAGGCTGGCTATATTTTCTTTCTATCTGAAGCAGCAGGGATTGAGCCCCGGTTGATTTATACGTATGGAAATGGATATGAGAAAATAGGCTTTCAGATTTCTTTCGCCCTTTATTTCAACAGGTAATTTTTGACTACACGATTTGGACAGCACTACCAGCTATGAGTTTCCACTCTCCATTAAATTGCCTCCACACACGGATGTATCTGAATTTTCCGTCAATGGGTTGATCATTGTAGCTGCCTTTCAACGCAACAGTGGTTGTGACAACAGCGGTGTTGTCGATGAATGTGATGGCTTGCTCACTGGGAGTGTTTGATTCTACCTTCATTCCACCTCCTCGATGACTTTGCAGATCGATCGCTTTCGTGATGATCTGCCCATTGGGAATGACAAACTGCAAATCATCATGCAGCAGCAATTCTAATTCTCTAACATCACTTTTTCGCTGAGCGTCAATCAGACGTTTTTCGTATTCAGCAATGGATGAGTGATTGTTTGGCGTCATATATTTTGAATAAAATAAAATCGGCCACACAAAATTCAGTATGGCCGATTTCAGTGATAGATTTTTAACTATGCTTTCACAGGTTCTCTATGTCCAACCCACGTAAATCGTTTTGTAACATATTCCGGGTTGGTGAAAGAAGCATTGCCTGAAGGATTTCCGCCTGTCACGTGGAAGTCAGAAAAGGCAGCATTTTGGTTCATGTAGGTTCCACCGGTCAGATTGAACGAAACCGGTGTTGCAGCAAGCGACATTTCGTCTGCTACTTTTTCACGTACGGTTGCATCGGTGGTGTACGCAGCACACGAGATCGCACCATGCTTCATTGCTATTTCCTGGGCAAGGGCAATTGATTCATTCGTGTTCTTTGTTTTGATTAATAATGCAATGGGGCCGAAAAGTTCTTTACTGAAGATATCTTTCTTGCTGGAATCAATTTCAACAACAATCGGTGTTGCCGTACGGGCATTCTTGAATTGAGGGTTCTCAATCGTTTTCGATTTGAGAATTACTTTGCCCGGAAGTTTTTCGGCTTCAGCAATTCGCTCCGTAGTTTTTTTATTCTGAATCGCACCCAATACAAACGGTCCTGCTTTCGGATTGTCGACAAGGCCGGTAATCTGTGCGGCAAACTTTTGTGCAAAATCATCGAACGATATTTTTCCGGCCGGAGAATTGATCCCATCAGCGGGGATGTAGAGATTCTGCGGAGCAGTGCACATTTGCCCGCTATATAAATTCACGGAGAAAGCGAGATTGGCAGCCGCTTTGTCTACGTCTTCGACTGAATCGAGAATTACTGAATTAACTCCGGTTTTTTCAGTGAATACAGTTTTACCAGGCAGAGCTTCGAGATAAGATCCAAATGCAGAATTACCCGTGTAGTCAATGAGTTTTACATCCGGATGCTCTGCCAGTTCTTTCGTGATCATCTTATCAAATGTATCAACCGCCAATTGGCACGTGAGCGGATCCATATTATTTTCGGCCAGCACACTTTGAATTTCAGCAACAAAAATGGCGATTGGCAGAATAGCCCCAGGATGAGGTTTTACAATTGTCACGTTGCCAGTGATCAGGCTTCCATAAATGCCTGTCACTGAATTCCACGTAGGAAAAGTAGAGCAGCCTATTACTACTGAAATTCCTTTGGGCACTGCACGCCACTCTTTATTTAATTGTATGTTGAATTTTCCCATGGGCTTGTCCCACATCACTTTTCCGGGAAAACGATTCAGTTCTTCATAACCTGCAGCGATTGCTTCGAGGGCACGATCGGCCGCATGAGGTCCGCTTGCCTGGAACGACATCATGTAACCCTGTCCCGTAGTATGCATGGTGGCGTAAGCGATTTCAAAAAATCTTTTCTTAGCGCGATCAAGCGACTCCATCAAAATTCCAGCGCGGTCTTTTGCACTTACTTTTCTCCATTGATGAAATGCTTTTTTAGAATTATCAATTAATGAAGGAACGCTGAACAGTGGATAAGAAATATTGAGCGCTTCCTGTGTATAAGGAGACTCTTCCTGTCCGCCCCATCCGGTTGCTCCGGACTGCTTTAGCTCTTCGAATTTTTTTCCAAGATGGCTTTTGAATTTTGCCTGGCCATCAGCATCGGCGGTCTCACCATAAACTGCTGGTGCCGGATTTTCAGGATATGCTGCAAAAAAAATACGTGAGTGCAGCGCCTCGATAGCTTTACTAAGTACAGGTTGGTGTTTGTCGAATAAGTTCATGTAGATTGTTTATTTGAAACCGAAAACTTTTTTCAATAGATCAGAGGTACGCGCTACCGGATTTTGACGAATGCTTTTTTCTTCATTCGCAATCATTACAAATAATCCCTGAATGGCCAGGTCTGTGGCATAGGCATCCAAATCGGGATTTACTTTTTGAACGAATGGGATTTTGTTATAGGTAGTGACAAGGTCTTTATAATGTTTGGTGGCATTTACTTTTTCCAGTGAATTATGAATGACTGGTTTGAATTTGTCTTTGAGCTGCGGTGTGGTTGTTCTCTTCAGATATTGTGTGGCTGCATCGGGTTGTCCTTTCAAAAGAGAGGCGGCATCCTGGAAGGTCATCTTCTTAATTGCATCGATGAAGATCGGCTTGGAATCTTTCGCAGCGTCTTCCGCAGCACGATTCAGCGTCATTATAAAATTGTCAACGTCCTTGCCCATGCCGATGGCGCGAAGCTTGTCTTCTACTTTTTTGGCATCCGGTGGAAAAGGAATTTTGATCTGCGGGTTTTTAAAATAACCATCGACTTTCGAGAGCGTATCTGCTCCTTTGCTGATACCATTGGTGAGAGCTTCTTTCAGTCCGTTGCCTATGTCAGCGATGCTCAACTGGGCAAAAGCTGCAACATTAACAATCAACGCGAATACAAGTGAAATTGATTTCTTCATAGCCTGCAAATCTATCGAAGAATTGGCAAAGAAGCTCGAATTTATACGAATGGATTTAACTCCTGATGTTGTCTTTTTCGATCTCTGCAATGTTCTTACAACCTGCAAGCCCCATGGTAAGTTCAAAATCGGCAAGCATATTTTGAACAACTTCTTTTACACCGCTTTCTCCCGCTACTGCGAGGCCGTAAACGTACGGTCTTCCGATGCACACTGCTTTTGCTCCCAATGCCAATGCTTTAAAAATATCAGCGCCTCCGCGAATACCGCTGTCAATTAACACCGGAATTTTCTGTTGAACGGCATCGGCTATAGCAGGCAGTGCTTCAATTGTACTGATGCTGCCATCCACTTGGCGGCCACCGTGATTAGATACAATGATACCGTCAATTCCGTGATCAATTGCTTTACGAGCATCGTCCGGGTGGAGAATGCCTTTTAAGACTACCGGAAGTTTGGTGATTTCCCGTAAGTATTTGAGGTCATTCCAGGTAAGGGCTGGATTAGAATAAATACTGATAAATTTTTGAACGGCTTTGATGGGACGACCTGAACTCAGTTTTGAAAAGAAATTATTTCCGGGATAGTTTTTTGTCATTTGAATCAGTCCTGCAATTGAATGCAGTGAGACCTTGCGCTTTGTTTGCGGCTCTTCTTTTTCCATTAACTGTTGAAACACCGGATCAGAAGTATATTGTGCAATTCCACGGCCTTCAAGAAATGGAAGGTAAGCCATGTCAAGGTCGCGTGAACGCCAGCCGAGCATAGTAGTGTCGAGCGTTACAACAATGGCGGAGCATTTGCATTTTTCCGCCCGTTGCACAAAACTTTTTACGAGCTCATTTGACTTACTCCAATACAACTGAAACCAACGCATACTGTCACTCATAACAGCTGAAGCATCCTCCATTGATCGTGACGCCTGGCTTGAAAAAATATACGGAACATTCAAAGCAGCGGCAGCTTTAGCGACACCTACATCCGCAACTGGATGAGCTAATTCTAAAACACCGATCGGTGCGAGTAACAGAGGCGAATTCAGTCTTTTTCCAAAGAGATCAATGCTTGTATCGCGCACACTTACATCGCGAAGCATGCGAGGAACAATCTTAAGGTTTTCGAAGGATTGTGTATTTGCACGAAGTGTGCTTTCATTTCCTGCCCCTCCGGCAATGTAAGCGTAGGCTCGTGCCGAAAGTTTTTTGCGCGCCATTTCCTCCAGCTCACGAAACAAAACCGGGGTATCAGAAGGAATGCCGGCAAAACCGTTAATATAAATTTCGCGTTGACGGGTAAGTGATTCTACAACCATGATGAAATTAATTTCATAACCTAAACTAAACAAAAAGGAGCAAAGTCAATTCGCTTAATCTTTCTGATATTTGCGCGCTGAAATTCAAATTATCAATTTTTTATAAACATGAAACCTGTACTTGCTGAGCTGCTGACCATCGGAGACGAAATTTTGTACGGACAAATCGTAGACACCAATTCACAATGGATGAGTGTGGAGTTGGATAAGATTGGAGTTAAAGTTATTCGCAAAACGTCTGTTGGCGATGTGGAGAGTGAAATTCTTACTGCATTCGCGGAAGCAGAGAAAAGAGCCGACATCATTTTGATTACGGGAGGCCTTGGCCCGACAAGCGATGATCTTACAAAGCCATTACTGGCGAAATATTTTAACTGCGAGATGAAAATGCACCCGGAAGCCCTGGCTGATCTGGAGGCGCTTTGTAAAAGTCGAGGTTGGATACTGACGGAGACGAATATGCAGCAGGCAATTCTGCCTGTGTGTTGCACCAAAATCACCAACCCGATTGGGAGCGCTGCGGGCATGTGGTTTGATAAGAACGGTAAAGTTTTTGTTGCTATGCCGGGTGTGCCTTTCGAAATGAAGGCAATCATGACTACGCACATCCTGGCGAAGTTGAAAGAAAAATTTCCACTCCCGACTATCGTTCATAAAGTGATTCGTACGATTGGTGTTGGTGAATCAGTGCTTGCAGACAAAATTGTTGCGTGGGAGAAAGCCCTGCCATCACATGTTAAACTGGCATACCTTCCGGGCATTGGAGAGGTAAAGTTGCGTGTGACGGGTCTCGGCGAAAATGAAGCAGCACTGAAAACCGAAATCGAAAACTTATCTAGCAAACTTATGCCACTGATTGGAGATTATGTTTACGGATATGGAGAAGAACCAATTGAAGCCGCTATTGGAAAACTTCTCATTGAAAAAAAATTGACATTATCGATTGCTGAAAGTTGTACGGGAGGATATGTCTCACATATGATTACCAGCGTACCGGGAAGTTCAAGCTATTTTTTGGGAAGCATGATCCCTTACGACTATCAGATTAAGATGCGGCAATTGGGTGTAAAACCTGAAACGTTGGAGCAGCACGGAGCTGTGAGCGAGCCTACGATTATTGAGATGGCCAACATTGTTCGCGCTAAATTTAATACAGACGTTGGCGTTGCAACCAGCGGCATCGCAGGCCCAGGTGGTGCTACTCCTGAAAAACCAGTGGGCATGGTATGGATCGCTTATTCGGATAAGCATCACACTGTTACCCGAAAATTGCAACTATCCAAAGACCGGTCGCTCAATATTAAAGCAGCATCAACAGCAGTTTTGAATTTGATCAGGCTTAGTTTGCCGAAATGATTTTTGAGGTATCGCCATAGTTTCTTTCTTAAAATGTTCTTTTGCAAAAATATCCGGTTGAGGACTCCTGTGATTCCCGAAATCATATTTTGAAGCATTTCAATCGTTAGCAGGACATTTGAAAAGTAGTAACTTTGCTGTCCTAAAAATTCACTTCCGATGGCACAGGCAGAACTGATTATGCCCAAAATGGGCGAAAGTATAATGGAGGCCACTATTTTAAAGTGGCTCAAAAAGCCGGGCGATAAAATCGAACAGGACGAGTCAGTCCTGGAAGTAGCCACAGACAAGGTAGATACGGAAGTCCCCTCCAGTTATGCTGGAGTGTTGAAAGAAATTCTGGCTAAAGAAGGTGAAGTAGTGAAAGTTGGGAAGCCTATCGCCATCATTACAACTGATGCCACTCAGGGAAAGACCGAAGAAAAATCACCTGAGCCCGTAATCAGCAAATCCAGCCCGATAGTTGAAAGTAAGACTGTGCCTGTTGCTTCAAATGGCAATGGCCATTCGCATGTCACCAACTTTAAATCTGCCACACGGTTTTATTCACCATTGGTTAAGAACATTGCCAAGGAAGAAGGAATTGCCATCGCTGAATTGGAAACAATTTCAGGTTCTGGTTCCGAGGGGCGTGTTACCAAGAAAGATATTTTGGGTTATGTTCAGAATCGTAAGCTAGGTCAATCCGTAGTTCCTTCACGTTCAATTTCTTCTGCTCCTCTGGTGCCTGCTTCGATAAATGCAGGAGATGAAATTATCCAGATGGACCGGATGCGCAAGATGATTGCGGAGCGCATGGTTGATAGCAAACGAATCTCTCCGCACGTGACTTCGTTCGTGGAAGCTGATGTGACTAACATTGTCTTCTGGCGCAATAAAGTGAAAAACGAATTTCAGAAACGCGAGGGCGATGCGTTAACGTTTACACCTATATTCATTGAAGCGGTTGTCAATGCTATTAAAGACTACCCGATGATCAACGTGCAGGTGGACGGGGACAAGATTATCAAAAAACGTGAAATTAATATTGGTATGGCGGTGGCCTTGCCTACAGGTAACTTGATCGTGCCTGTTATTCGCAATGCGGATCAATACAATATCACAGGCCTGGCCAAAGTAGTAAATGATCTTGCCAAGCGCGCACGCGAAAACAAACTCAAGCCCGATGAACTTGCAGGCGGAACGTTCACCATTTCCAATGTGGGCTCATTTGGTAATGTGATGGGCACTCCAATTATTATGCAGCCGCAAGTGGCAATCATGGCACTGGGTGCAGTTCAGAAAAAACCAGCTGTCATTGAGACTCCGTATGGAGACGCCATTGCTGTTCGTCACAAAATGTTCCTGTCCCATTCGTACGACCATCGTGTGGTGGACGGAGCATTGGGTGGAAGCTTTGTGCGGAGAGTGGCAGATTACCTGGAAAAATTTGAGGTTAATCGACCGATTTAATTTCACCTACAGGTAACTCAATTCGGAACGTAGTTTGATCTTCATCGTCTGAAGACTCGAGAAAAATTTCACCTTCGTTAAATCTGACAAAGAAGGCCGCCATGGCAAGTCCAAGCCCCGTCCCTCGTTCACCAGCTGTTCCTTCAGTAGAAGACATTTCATAGGTGAATAATTTGTTTCTTAGATTTTCAGGAATAGGGATTCCTTTATTAGAAACACAGACCACTGCTCGACCGCTCGAGTTGAGAAAGCTGTCGATCAGGATTTCTGTTTCCGGTATTCCGAATTTGATGGCATTCGAGATCAGGCTTCGAATGGCGATCCTGATCATCTCTTCATCGGCAAAGATGACGAGTGGAGATTCTGTTTTAATTTTCAAAACGAGATTTTTTTCCGTTGCCAACGGCTGAAATAATTTCAAATGACTTTCCAGGTGAGCAGGAAGATCAATCGATTTTTTTTCAGTGACAAATCCTTCCATTTGTGAGCGTGACCACCGAACGAGCCCGTGAAGCAGCCCCGAAACATTTTTTAATTGATCGCCAATCTGATTTAGGAAAGGACGGAATTCTTTTTCATCGACTTGGCCTTTGGCCAGCAGGTGAAGCAACCCCGAAAGTGAATTGAGAGGAGAGGCCACATCGTGCGAGAGTATTGAAATGATTTTATTTTTCTGCTGATTAAGACCCTCCACCAGTTTTTTTTGCGCCATGAGGTCGCTAAACTGTAAGAAATTTAATCGCCTTCTCCTTTCAAGAACAATTCCCACCATATGCAAATAGAAGAATGTTGCGAACAGGTGTGGATATTGAGTGAAGTAAAACGGGTTCCTGTTTATTTTCTGAGAATAGAATAGGAAGATGGCGATCATCACAATATTGAGGAGAAGCGCATGCCTGAAATTCAGGCCGCTTGCGGTAATGATCAAAACCAGAATGAGGAAGACCAGATTAGTAAGATAATAACCCGGCATTTTTGCAAACGATGCGGTAGTCATGCTAACTCCCAAATTCGTAAGGCCGATAATAATAATACAGATATGGATAGAGCGAACACTGATCGTTTTTCGAAAACTGACAACCATGATGATAGCAGCCACCACCAATGCGAATGCTCTCGTGCGGAACACGACCTGGTAGTCAACATCCAATTCACGAAAGAAATCAATGGTGAGGAAGAGTGACATTCCAAACAAGGTGATGAACGCCACCAACCGAAGTGAAATTAAATTACCCGGTTTTACAAATTCATTATAGGCAGTCTCCTGCTCTTCTGGAAACTTCCAGATATAAGAATATCTCGAAAAAAATTGCAAGTTTGTACGATTAAAGTTAGACGGGTCAAAGTAATAAAAAACCAATCACTTAAATATGCAATTCGGAACGAAAGCCATACATGCGGGAGTTGAACCCGATCCTTCCACCGGAGCAATCATGACTCCGATCTATCAAACCTCTACTTACGTTCAGGAATCTCCTGCGAAACATAAAGGCTACGCATATGCGCGTGGCGCGAACCCTACTCGCAACGCATTGCAAAAGAGCATTGCTGCATTGGAAGACGGGAAATTTGCGATTTGTTTTTCTTCGGGAATGGGTGCTACTGATGCGGTTATCAAGCTATTGAATCCCGGTGACGAAGTAATTACAAGCAATGATCTTTATGGTGGATCATATCGGATGTTTACTAAGGTATATGAAAGGTTTGGTATCAAATTTCACTTTATCGACCTGAGTGATGCAAAAAATGCAGAAGCTTATGTGAACTCGAAGACAAAACTGTTCTGGATTGAAACACCTTCAAATCCACTGATGCGAATTATTGACATTGAAGCCTGTGTGAAACTTGCCAAAAAGAACAATTGTCTGGTGGCCGTGGATAATACATTTGCTTCACCTTATTTACAAAGCCCTCTGGCGCTGGGTGCTGATATTGTCATGCACTCAGTAACGAAATATCTGGGCGGCCACAGCGATGTGATTATGGGTGCCCTGGTAGTCAACGATGAGAAACTGTACCAGGATCTCGCGTTCATTACCAATTCATGTGGAGCTGTACCGGGACCTCAAGATTCTTTTTTGGTCTTGCGTGGTATTAAAACATTGCACCTGCGAATGGAGCGTCATTGCCAGAATGGAAAGAAAGTGGCAGAGTTTCTCAGGAACCATCCGAAAGTCGGAAAAGTATTTTGGCCCGGATTCACAGATCATCCGAACCACGCTATTGCAAAAAAGCAGATGCGCGATTTTGGCGGAATGCTGTCGTTCACGTTAAAAAATGACAGTGTTGACAATGCTAAAAAACTGATGGAAAGCGTGGAGCTCTTTTCGTTGGCCGAATCACTAGGTGGAGTGGAGTCTTTAATTAATCACCCTGCATCAATGACACATGCCAGTATACCTAAAGAAGAGCGTATGAAAAATGGGCTGAGCGACTCGTTGATCCGCCTTAGCGTGGGCGTGGAAGACGCTGAAGATTTACTTGCTGACCTCGAACAGGCGTTGGCTAAGGTATAATTGGATTTTTTTTAATGGAGGGGTTGGCTATTATATGGCAATCTCCTAATATTGCACTCCCAAATCCAGCACAATCCTCCTTAGCTCAGCTGGTTAGAGCATCTGACTGTTAATCAGAGGGTCCTTGGTTCAAGTCCAAGAGGAGGAGCAAAAGCCCTGCAAACGCGGGGCTTTTTTGCTTTATGGAGTACCAAGTTTACATTCTTTATTCCGCGAAGTTAGATCGGTATTATGTGGGGATGACTGGAAATCTCGAACAGCGGATCGCCCATCATAATGCTCCTATTGATCATTCTAAATTCACATCTCGTGGAGTTCCGTGGGAGTTATTTTTTGAAATTCGATGCGAATCAAAAGCACAGGCACTGAAAATTGAAAAAAGGATCAAATCAGCCAAGAGCCGGAAATTCATAGAAGAATTGAAGGAGAGCCCTGAACTGGTGAGGCAGTTGATATGTCAAAGCATCTGACTGGTTAATCAGCCCCGAGGGAGTCGGGGTGGTTCAAGTCCAAGAGGAGGAGCAAAAGCCCTGCAAACGCGGGGCTTTTTTGCTTTATGGAGTACCAAGTTTACATTCTTTATTCCGCGAAGTTAGATCGGTATTATGTGGGGATGACTGGAAATCTCGAACAGCGGGTCGCCCATCACAACGCTCCTCGCTGAAGGTTCTTCTACTGACTTACGCTGGAATCGCAGGTAAACACAGAAAGTAACAGACCCTGCTGCTGCAAGAAGGACTTGTAGGACCTAATTACCCGAGAATTGTACGAATTAGCCAAACAAAAAGGTTGATATCGTTTTCTTTTGTACCTCGAGTTAAGGAAGCAAATCAAACTCTCCACTCTTTTCTTTATGAAAAAGATTTTTTTACCAGTCCTTTTGACTGTCTTGGCTTTAAGTTGTTCAAAAGATCAAGTAGCTCCCGGCAAGGGCAGTGCGACATTTTCGATGTCACAAATAAACCGCAATTTGAAGGGAGGTAGAACAGCTTCTAGGGCTCCCGAATACGTATTGCTGAACGTTGAGGATAGTAATGGAAAGTCGGTGTTACAAAACAAAAAGCTCGGGTTATTTGCTTTTGGGCAAGCCTACGAAAGTGAGAGACTAGAATTGCAAGAGGGCACTTATAAACTCACTCAGTTTCAAATACTGAGTGCTGGAGATACTATGATTTATGCATCTCCATTGGCAGGCTCTTCTCTTGCACAATATGTTGCCAAACCGTTGCCTATCACCTTTACGATAACCAAAGATTCAGGTACATTGGTTGTGCCACAAGTTTTAGCGGTTACTTCAACCGACACTCCCAATAATTTTGGATATGCCGGCTTTGAATTTGAAATAGTTGCACCCTTGCGGGTGATCAAATTTGAACTCTATACTGATCAAGATTTCTCAAATGACTTGAAAAATATCATTTTCGAGCCCTCGGTCTCAGCTGGTAGTGTTGTTCTTTGGGATTCAACATTTGCTCCCATGCCAATTAAAAACGTTCCCAAAGCAGACCATATGATCTCATTTAAAGTAACAACCAGCAATAATGCCGATTTAAGGATTGGATTCAGGTACACTATCCCTGGAGTTGGGAACTCTTGGTACTATGAGCAAATGCTTTCTGGCGAAAAAATGAAAACCGTCAGTTTTGTTTTCAAGTGAGACAACGTGGCAATCAATGCCGGTAAGTACTAGTTAGAAATTATAGAGGCTCAGTAAGGTATAATGTTTTTTATAGGAACTCGATCTGTGTGGGTCCTAAAATCTCCTCCAATTAAAGGATCAAATTAGCCAAGAGCCGGAAATTCATAGAAGAGTTGAAGGAGAACCCTAAACTGGTGAGGCAGTTGATAACTCAAAGCATCTGACTGTTAATCAGTCCCGAAGGAGTCGATGCGGGCTTTTTTGTTTTATGTCTGTAACCCCTGGGGGCTTCCCTTTTCTATTTTCGACCTTTCTTTAGTGTTCAACCCGTCATCAGATTAATGACAAAAATTTACCAGAGAATAACTAAATAAGCTTAAATTCGCTCGGTTTTGCTATACGTTGGCTTGACAGCTTAACCCCAAATTCCAAACTTTAAATGCCGCATTGGTAGCGGCTTGTAAGTACATGAGTCAAGTCATCAAGGTTGCCATAGCAGACGACCACCAAGTCTTTAGAAGGTCACTCCTGGTTTTACTCGGGCGTGAAGAATCGATTAAAGTGATAGCCGAAGCCACCGATGGAGAGGAGCTTCTTCAGCAACTCCAAACGGAGATTCCTGACATCATTCTGATGGATATCCGGATGCCCCGGCTGGATGGTTTTGAAACAACAAAAGTCATTCGAGACAAATATCCCAACATCAAAATCATCGCATTTACGACATATGAGTTTGAGACCTATGTTGTCGAAATGAATAAACTCGGAGTGAAGAGCTTTCTATGCAAAGAGAAATGTGAAGACCTGGCCCGGGTAATTAAAATTGTTCATGAAGGAGGGGTGTATTTTCCTGACGATGTTGCGGAAGTCCTTCAAAGGCATTTGTCTGATGCGGTTTCTGCCACACGGTCTTCAGCTATCAATTTGAGTGAGATGGAAAAGACGTTGCTGCATGCCATATGCAAAGGCTGGAGCAGTACGCAAATCGCTTCAGTACTTCACAAGAGCCCGAGAACGATTGAAGAGTATCGTGAAAATCTATATGCAAAATTCGAGGTTGACTGCAAAGAAGAGTTGATCGTTCACGCAGTGAAATTCAATCTCGTCAATACCTGAAAGCGTACCCTCTTCAAAAGAGATAAATACTATCATGGTGAGCTGATCAATCTGGGCCGAATAATTTCGACCACTTGCGATACAATTTCACGGCTTGCAGATTTATTTTTAGTTTTTTTTCTGAAAGGATTCATAAATTGAAACCTCAACGCTTAACCTCACCTCATGAAATACATTGCACTAGCTTTATTCTTTTCTGGTCTGATCACAGTATCCCTGGCCCAGGATCGCACACTCCAGGCTGAATCTTCGGTAGTAACCAATAGCCAGGTAACGATCAAAGGAAAAGTAGTTCCTTATAAAGTCACAGCGGGAACTCAACCGGTATGGGATAAAGACGGAAAAGTAGTTGCTTCCATGTATTACACTTATTATGAGCGGACTGATGTCACGGAACGCAATAAAAGACCCCTCGTCATTTCTTTCAATGGCGGCCCCGGTTCAGCTTCTGTCTGGATGCACGTGGCTTATACTGGCCCCAAACTTCTAAACATTGATGATGAGGGTTATCCCGTTCAACCATATGGAATTCGCGATAACCCACATTCTATTCTGGATGTAGCAGATATCGTCTACATCGATCCGGTGAATACGGGCTACTCACGAATACTCGAACCGAAAGCTGAGCGTTCTTTCTTTTTCGGAGTGAATGCGGATATCTCTTACCTGGCAGAATGGCTCAACACTTTTGTTTCAAGAAATAATCGTTGGACTTCACCAAAGTATCTCATCGGTGAGAGTTATGGCACTACTCGTGTTTCAGGACTCGCCCTGGAACTTCAGAATTCACATTGGATGTATCTCAATGGAGTGATCCTCGTTTCTCCTACGGGACTGGGAATCAAACGCGATGGCCCGGTGGGTGACGCACTCTCACTTCCGTATTATGCGGCAGCAGCATGGTTTCAGAAAGCACTGCCTGCCGATCTTCAACAGAAAGATTTGAACGAAGTCCTTCCCGAAGTAGAGGCATTCACTGTTGATGAATTAATTCCGGCACTCTCGAAAGGCGGATTTATTGACGAACAAAAAAGAAAAGCAATTGCGTCTAAAGTATCACGGTACTCCGGACTTTCTGAGAAAACAATCTTACATCACAACCTCGCGGTACCTACTCAGTATTTCTGGAAAGAATTACTTCGTGAAAAAGGATTCACCGTTGGACGTTTGGATTCACGTTATCTCGGTATTGATGGACAGCAGGCAGGGCAGCAACCCGATTACAATTCAGAACTGACATCCTGGTTGCACGCGTTTACTCCGGCAATCAATTATTATTTACGTGAAGTGCTGAAGTACAAAACTGACGTCAAGTACAACATGTTCGGCCCGGTTCACCCCTGGGACAATAACAATGATCGCACAGGAGAAAATCTCCGGTTGGCGATGGCTGAAAATCCGTACATGCACCTGATGATCCAATCCGGGTTTTATGATGGTGCAACAACCTACTTCGATGCGAAGTACACGATGTGGCAGATCGACCCCAGTGGCAAACTAAAAGACCGGATGCGCTTCGAGGGTTATCGCAGTGGGCACATGATGTACCTGCGCGCAGAAGACCTGGCTACATCAAATGAGCACATTCGCGATTTTATACGCAAGTCGATGCCTGCTGCAGGACAGCCTGCCAAGTATTAAACTTACCAGGGATCGCGTGGTGTCGCTGTGGCGAATGAAATGCCATTGACAACAATCATTGGTGTATTTTCAAGCCGCGGGTGATTTATCTTTTGAAAGGAAAATGATCCCTGTCCACTGGATTGCGAGCTGTAGAAAAGACGATTGTCTTTTACCCACCATTTCCCGGTGTCATTTTGTTGCAAAGGAATACTGATGCCTTTCGGAAGAGTGGTAGCATCAATTGTAAATTCGAAACTGCCATCGTCATTCAGATTGATGCATGAATTCGTGATTGCATCAGCAGAACTTGCGATAGTATTGATATAGCACCATTTCCCCGCCAGCTCAGGAGCTATACTTTGTTCGTTGCTCTGTGCGAATGAATTTATTTTAATGCAGATCGTGAAAATCAGAGTTATCCGGTACATTTTGTTAAAAACTACTTAATTAAATATCCGTTAATCTGCACGGGGAATCTTTTCGTAAATTCACCTCATGATGAACCTGCGATTTATAAAAGTAGGTCTTTTTTTACTGCTGGTTTCGGCAGGGTTCTCAAGTAATGCCCAGGACAAAGGCAGTGAAATCACCAAAAGCATTTTCTTTGGAGGTGGCAGTTATTATATCGATGACGAACAAGCCTCTGATCTTTCCCGATGGCTTGACTCTATCCCCAATCTTCTTCAGAAATACGAAATACAACTCATCAGCCACACAGATAATATTGGTGGGAAAAGATACAACCAGTGGCTTTCAGAAATGCGAAGCCAGATGGTGCATGGACTTCTTATTCAAAAGGATATTCCAGAGACAATGATTCATGTCAAGGATTGGGGACTGGAAAACCCGGTTTATACCAATGAGACTTATAAGGGCTTAATACTGAACCGACGGGTGGATGTTGTTCTTCATCCAATCGTATTTTGATTGCATAATCCCGCTTTTTTATAGCCGTTTCCTTAATTTAGCCATCCGCTTTCGGACACCATTTTGCATTTACGGACGACAAGCGTGCAACTAAAACCCTATTTCTACGTCATATTCCATAAAAATTAGCTGGCACTATTTTGGGCAATAACGAAACACATTTATGATCAAACTCAAAGACATTGACAAGTACATTGACTCCAGGTTTCAGCGTACGTTCATTTTAAAAGGCATCGAACTCGAAATACAACAAGGCGAGTTTGTCACACTCATGGGGCCTAGCGGGGCGGGCAAATCTTCATTAATGAATATCATCGGTATGCTGGATGAGCCATCAGCCGGTGAATATTATTTTTTTGATGAGCCCGTGCACAAAATGAGAGAGAAGCAGAAAAGTGAAATGCACAAGAACTACATCGGGTTCATATTTCAGGCGTATCACCTGATCGATGAGCTGACTGTGTACGAGAATATTGAAACTCCTCTGCTTTATAAGGGAGTTAATGGCAGCCAGCGCAAAAGTATGGTGGCTGAAATGCTTGACCGTTTCAATATGGTGGCGAAAAAAGATTTGTTCCCGGAGCAACTCAGCGGAGGCCAACAGCAGTTGGTTGGTATTGCGCGGGCAATTGTCGGTGAGCCGAAATTGTTGCTTGCCGATGAACCTACCGGAAATCTGCATTCCGACCAGGGCAGACAGATCATGGATATTTTTCAAAAACTCAATGAAGAAGGAATAACAATTATACAAGTGACACACTCAGAAGAAAACGCGCTGCGAGGCAAACGCATCGTGCGCATCGCTGACGGTGCTGTTGCTTCAGATGAAAAAGTGAAATAGAAATTGATATTGATATGAAAAGATTTGTAGCAGTAACATTGGTAAGCGCGTACCTGGTGAGTTTCACCGCACAAGGCCAAACCTCAACAACTTCAGAGACAAAGAAAACGCTCACTTTTACCGAGGCAATCAACACAGCTCTGAAAAATGGCATGTTGCTAAATCAGCAAAAAAATAATTTACAGTTGAGTCAGACCCAGAGAACTCAGAGCCTTGTGGCTACGGGACCGACAGTAGCATTAAATGGTAATGCCTATCGGGTGGATGGTAATTCTTTCAATAACAATACAGGTACAGTAATCAATGGTATCCGCGATAACGTCAACGGATCTCTCAATGTTGGGCTTAATTTATTCAGCGGATTTAATCGTGTAAATAGTATAAGGCAATACGCCAATTTACTCGATGCACAAGCCTATTATGTGAACCGTACCGCACAGGATTTGATCAATATCGTTGCGAATCAATACCTGCAGGTGATGCTCGATGTTGAGTTGATGAAAATTGCGAAAGAGAATTTTGATGCATTAGATAAACAGTACCTGCAAGTGAAGGAGCAGGTTAATTTAGGCGCGCGCTCACCGGTAGATGAGTATAATCAGGCGGCTCTGGCAAAAGGAGCAGAATATAGATTTGTTCAGGCTGAAATAACACTCAATAACGACAAGACTTTATTGACACAGACTTTATTGATAGATCCATTTGAACAATACGATGTAGAGAAACCAAATTGGGATATCAACAAGGTCGGATACGATATCATGAACATCGAAGAATTAGCTGACAAGGCCAAAACGTATCGGGGAGATTACTTGAGGGCAGTCAAAATGGAGAATGGTTATCGATTTAGTACAGCCGCAGCTAAAGGAAATATGATGCCGTCTCTATCAGCTTTTTTTACTTATGGCTCTGCATATAACTTTCAGCATGGCGTGCCGGACTCGGTTCAAAACTATCATACGATAATTGCGACCGATCCAACTGCCGCTTCAGGATATTCACTTACAAATGTGCCTTATCCCAAGTTGGATGCCAATCAAAGCGTACCCAGACCCTTCTCAGAGCAATTCAAAGTGAACAACGTGTACAAACAGTACGGATTCCAGCTTCAGATTCCTGTTTTCAACGGGCTGCAAAATCGCACAGCTTATATGCAGCAAAAAGTGCTTTATGAAAATGCCATCTTGACACGTAAGAATGTTGAGTTTCAAATAAAAAATGAAGTGATCCGAGCAGTTAAAAATTATGAGGGAGCTAAAAAAAGTTATGCCGTAAGTATTGATCAATATACTGCTGCTGAACTAGCACTTCAGTATGAAACCGAGCGCTATAGACTTGGCGTGACAAACTTTGTCGATTTTGCTAACGCCAACCGGGTATTTGTTCAGGCTCAAACAGACAAAGCGCAAGCAGAATACCGGTTATTGTTCCAAAAAGTGCTTGTAGACTATGCTGTCGGCACTTTAAAACCGGAAGACGTGCAATAAGCTCATTTTGCGAAAAATCCTTACCTTTGCAGCCCTGCTGAAACCAGCGGGGCTGTTTAGCTTAATAAACAGCAATGTAAAACCAAATTTGCTGCGGTAATGCCCGTCCGCAGCATGTGACCAAGGGCAGATTTTATGGCAAAAATTCAAAAAGACGCTCCAAAGGATTCAAAATCCAAGGCAGAAGGTCTGGCAAAAAAAGCACTGACTGCTAAAGGTGCTGAAGTTAATGTGGATGTAAAAACCGCAGAAGCTGAACTCCAGGAAGATGAATTGGCAGCTTTTAAAGCACAAAAGAAAAGAGAAGAAGAAGAAGGCATTGGTCGTGTAATCCGTGACGTAACTGCCCGTAAAGCTTCTAATACAAATGTGTCTCTTGAGAGCTTCGATTGGGAAGCGTTTGACAAGAAAGGCTTCGGTGAAGGATATTCTTCAGCTCAGCGTAAAGAGATGGACAACCTTTACGGTGGTGCCATTGCTTCTGTAAACGAAAGTGAAGTGGTTCAAGGTACCGTGGTAGGTATCAACGACCGCGATGTAATTCTAAACATCGGATTTAAGTCAGACGGTTTGGTACCGTTGGCTGAATTCAAAGATATGCCCAACCTTAAAATTGGTGACCTGGTTGACCTCTTCATTGAAGAGCGCGAGAACACCATGGGCCAATTGATCCTTTCCCGCAGAAAGGCGAAACTGGTGAAAGGCTGGGAGTATGTACAAACTGCATTGGATAAAGATCAGATCATTGAAGGATTTGTGAAACGCAGAACCAAAGGTGGTTTGATTGTAGACGTATTTGGTATCGAGGCTTTCTTGCCTGGTTCTCAAATTGATGTTAAGCCTATCCGTGATTTCGATATTTATGTGAACAAGGCGATCGAGGTGAAAGTGGTGAAGATCAACTACACCAACGACAACGTTGTGGTATCACATAAAGTGCTGATAGAGAAAGATCTTGAGCAACAAAAAGCAGCTATCCTCACTAACCTTGAAAAAGGTCAGGTGTTGGAAGGTGTGATCAAGAACATGACCAACTTCGGTGTGTTCATCGATCTTGGTGGTGTAGACGGATTGTTGCATATCACTGATATCTCGTGGGGCCGCATCAACCATCCGGAAGAGTTGTTGAAACTTGATCAGGTGGTGAAAGTGGTGGTTCTTGATTTTGATGAAGACAAGAAGAGAATTTCATTGGGCATGAAGCAACTTACAGCTCACCCTTGGGATTCATTGTCTGCAGATGTGATCGTAGGATCAAAAGTGAAAGGCAAGATCGTGAACGTAGCCGATTATGGCGCATTCCTCGAACTTCAGCCTGGTGTAGAAGGTTTGATCCACGTTTCAGAAATGAGTTGGTCACAACACCTGCGCAACCCGCAAGACTTTATCAAGGTAGGAGATGAGTTGCAAGCTGTTGTGCTCACCATCGATCGCGCGGAGCGCAAGATGAGCCTTGGCATTAAGCAATTGACTGAAGATCCTTGGACTCGTCAGGACGTACTTTCTAAGTATGCTGTTGGCACACGTCACAAGGGTATCGTTCGCAACCTGACTAACTTCGGCTTGTTCATTGAACTGGAAGAAGGTATTGATGGATTGGTACACGTTTCAGATTTGAGCTGGACCAAGAAAATCAAGCACCCTTCTGAATTCACGAAAGTGGGTGAATCTATCGAAGTACAAGTACTCGAATTGGATGCCGTTAACCGCAGACTGGCGTTGAGCCACAAGCACCTCGAAGAAAACCCTTGGGATACTTTCGAGACAATCTTCACCACAGGTTCTACACACAAAGGAACCATTATCAGCAAAAATGATAAAGGTGTTGTGATTGAATTGCAATACGGTATCGAAGGCTTCTGTTCGCTGAAGAATCTTGCTAAAGAAGACGGTTCTAAAGCTGAACTTGGTGAATCATACGACTTCAAAGTGCTGGAGTTCTCTAAAGATGACAGACGTATCACTTTAAGCCTGAAGGCTATGTGGTCTACTGAGGAAGACAAGACAGCGGCTGCTCCCAAGAAGAAAGCAGCTCCGAAAGGCAAGACGATCGATAAGATCAACCAGGAGTCTGAGAAATCAACTCTTGGAGATCTTGAAGCGTTGAGCGCGCTGAAGGAGAAAATGAAAGGAACTCCGAAAGCAGAATAATTTAAAAAGGCGTTAGGCATTGGCATTAGGTAATCAACTCCTATTTTTGGATTGGGCCTGATAAATAATCCCTAACGCCTGACAAGGTTCCGTGGCCGAGTGGCTAGGCTGAGCTCTGCAAAAGCTCCTACAGCGGTTCGAATCCGCTCGGAACCTCAAAAAAGCCATCGTACTGATGGCTTTTTTGTTTTCCGGATGTTCATACCAGGAACATAATAACACTGATTCCTTGTGGTCGCTTCATGCCATTGATAAACGAACAACACCAACTGCTATGATTTTTCATCCATACAATAATTAGACTGTGTCAATTGATTAGTTAGGTGGTTTGTTTGCTTTGTCAAAACATCTATAAATCATGAAACTCATTCTCATTTTCAGCATGTTCATTTTCAGCTGCACACTTAAGGCGCAGAAAAATGTTGAGAGGATCAAATCTGAATTGCAGAGAGCAGAATCATTTGAACAATTGGTTGACCTCCTGTTTGAGAAACGTGATGGTTTTAATTGGCGGTTTGTAGATTTTGACGCAGATGCAGATACTACCACATTTGTTCAAGTTCTCATGTCGATGGGGGCGGGAAAAATAGCAACCGTGGAATCACCTGATTCCGCGTTCATCTACAAAACTTTGGATATATACCACAAGAAAAAATTCAGAGTTCAGTACATTTTACTGGATAAGGGTAGACTAGGAGTTGAGCGATTTGACAGTCTTAGCAGTCACATAATGAAAAAAATAGAATCGGGGTCGTCTTTTGCAGAACTGGCTATGCAGTATTCCATGGATCACAATGCTAGGCGAGGAGGAGACCTTGGCTGGTTTGAAGAAAAGCAGATGTACGAACCTTTTGATTCAGCAGTTCAGGCTCATAAAACAGGTGAAGTATTCATGGTAAACATGGATGAGTTTGGATGGCGATTCATTGTCAAGAATACGTACCACCCCAGAATAGAGAAAGTGATAGCCGCAGTCCGAATGGAAGTAAAAAAATGACAGGAGGCTTCATTACCTTTTCCCTTCAACCCCTGTCTTTTGTTAGCCTGCCGGATGTCAAGTCAATTCAACCTTACTTTCTGCATCTGCCGTAACCTTACGGTTGATTTTTACTGCATCTTCATGTCTCTTTGCACGCGCTAGAGATCAATAGATGTTTTAGTTTAGTTATTCTGTTTTTTTGAGCCTGCCTCCCGTGGCAGGCTTTTTATTTTTATTGTGCTTAACATTGCTGAGAAAAACAGCGAAATGATTTCTAACACATTAAGCACCATATCACTCACCTTCCTGGTTTGCCTTTCACCTGCCGCGAACTGTCAAAGTAAACTTTCAAAAGACGAGATCATCGACAAGTATCTGAAAAATGGAGCCTGGAAATATGGCTTGTTCTCACAGGAGTGGCAGCAAAAGATTGACGAAGGGCTGAAGGTCGATTCTACCGTTGCTTACCTGTGGCAACAAAAATCGATGCCCCTGTTCAAACAGATGAAATATCAGGAAGGAATGAAAGCATTAAACAGAGCGGTGAAGTTTGATCCTGACAAGTGGACGGAGTATCGTGGGTTCATGAACTGCATTTTTGTAAAGAATTACTATGCTGCGATTCGTGACTTTGAGCTCTGTAAGAAAAATAGCCCCGGACGGTTTGTTATGGATCACAGTTATGATTTTTATATAGCCGTCAGTTATATTCAGCTCAACCAGTTTAAGAAGGCCGAAGAATTGCTTGACGAGGAAATCAGAAAGGATACCCAGAAGAGCGGGGCTGACTGGGTGCACTACATGACTTTGTTTTATTCGGGAATTGCCAAATTCGAGCAAAACAAACTGCGGGAAGCAATCATTGAGTTCGACAAGGCGATAAAACAGTATTCTCATTTCTCCGATGCCAAATATTACAAAGGAGCAGCTTTGCAAAAACTTGGTCAGGTTGAAGAAGGCACTAAAGTTATCAAGGAGGCTAAAGCCGATTTCGAAACGGGTTATACTATTAACGAAGACAATGCACTATACGAGAGGTATCCTTACCAGGTGAACTGGAAACTATTGCGCTAAATCAACTTCCCAGTTTATAGGCAAGCTTCATAAACGAAATCACTTCTTTGTTGATATCCTCCTTTGCCATCATCCTGAAATGGTGATTGTATTGTTTCTCGTCTCCGGGCACGTTTGCAATTTTTTGAAAACACAGATTATCTGAGTACGGTTTCTCAAAAGGGAATACCACATGTATAAAATTCTTTCCCAATTGAGTGATATAAACTATTCTTTTTCGTTCGGTAGCAATGCCAATCATGGTTTTCGCGGGATGAAGCGTCACTTTGCCCACTCGTTGGAATTCCGAAACAAAGTGATGAAAGAGTGATAACGTGTGCTCCGACTTCCCGTCGAGAAAATCATCCACTCTCTTCTCAGTTGATTCCTTTTTTGCCACGTTACATCAATTTTACTAAAGTTATGCAAAACTTTATTTCTCCTCCAGTAGTTGCTTCATCGACTGAAGTACGGAATTCCAGTTGTTGGCTGAGTGATCGCGTGCTGCTTCATCAGGGCAATTCTCCTGAACGAGGGTAAACACTGTTTTTCCTTTTTCACCCTTCAGTTGGTATGAAATGATCTGCCGGTTTTCCAACACATCTTCGCCACTCCAGTTGCTCCAATAGTTGTATTTCAGTAATTTCTCAGGTTCAAGTGCGAGGATTGTTCCTTTGTCCTCGTAGGACTTGCCCTCCCACACGCCGGTGAATTTAATTTCACTACCCACTTTCCAGTCAGTGATGGTGTTGGTGCCAAACAGGTATTTCTTGATTTGCTCCGGGTCGGTAAGTGCTTTCCAGACTTTCGAAACAGGAGCATTGATTTCAATGCTTACGCGGCAAACGATGTCAGTCATAACAAGTGTTTTAGATTGTAAATTATTTTTTAAGTCTTAACGAAAAATATCCTTTCGAGACAGTGGCCTCTTCGGTTTTGAAGAGCTTTCTGCCATCAATATTTTCAAATAGCGGCTTCCCCTTTCCTAGCACGATCGGTACAACACCTAACCACATTTCATCAACCAGTTCGTGATTGATGAAAGTGGAGGTGAGGCTGGCTCCGCCAAAAAGCCAAATATCTTTTCCTTCTGTTTTTTTGATTGCATGAACGAACTTCACTATATCGCCATTGACAATTTGAATGTCCTTACCTTTTGCAGTTTTCATGGTATTTGAGAAAACGTAGTATTTCTTTCCGGGAAACATCGAGGTTCCGGCAAGCTCAAAACTTTTTCTCCCAAAGAATATTGCATCAATACTTTGCATGAAAGCATCCATCTCCTTTTTGAAAGGAGGAGGACACCAGTCGTACTCACCTTGTGGGCCTTCAATAAAACCGTCCAGGCTCACGGCTACACTGAGGATTACCTTTCTCATCAGTCTTCAAGTTCAGCGCAGGCAAATCCAAAGTAGTCGAGCAGCTTGATGGCTGACTCCGGCCTCACGCTTCCGGAAGCGATGCGGAGAATCCGGTCACAATCAGAGAGGTCGAAATTCCACTGACCTTTGCCAACCAACCGGTCAAGTTCGGGCTTCAGTGCACGAACACTTATCGGATCTTCTACAGACGTTTTAAATACCAATACTTCCATATTGTATAATTATTAAGTAAAGGGCGAGCCCGGCAACGAGGATTCCTGTAAGAAGGAATACCCAATCAAACCGATGACTTTTACTGTATTCCAAATTGTATTTCGGTAACATTCGCTTCAGGGTTTTCAAAATCTGAGTTAACATAGACTTCACGAATAGCGGATGACGGAGTAAGCTTGTTGTCGGCAATAAATTTCATAATGGAACCATAACTGTTAGGCAACTCCAGCCATGGCCCTTCGTGTGTAAGCTGAACGCATCTGAAGGGATTAGTCCTTTTGAAATGAAACTTTCCATCGTAGTCACTCAGAACCTTGCCTACCGGCACGGCAACTTCTACTGTAAATTTCTTGGTCAGGTCACCATCAAAGCCGAAGTAGTGCCAGTGTACAGCACCCGTGATCGGCAGTTTGCGTTCAACGGCTTCACGGATGATTTCCTGACTGACCGGGATAAGGTTGATTAATTCATTTACTGTGGTCTCGGTTCTGTAAAACAGGAAACTAACTGGCTTTACTTCTTTTACTTCTGGTGCTGTGTTCATGGTCAGGTCGTTTAAATTTTATGCTAATCAACGATTGACCTATGTCAGCCCTATGGCAACAGGAAAAATATATTTTTACTTTTTTTCAGGAACCACTGACAACAGTATGTCAGCAGTCACTCAAAAGATGGGACTAGGCAACAGGGCTGGCTGCCAATGCGTGATGCTTGTACAAGGCTTCGGTGATTTCAGCCATTTTAATTTTTAGCTCTTCTGGTTGCTCCACTTCCACTTTAGGGCCGAACATCAACAGCCAGTGAGCCATATAATCGATGCTGTCCATCATGAATTCAGAGCGGATTTTTGTACCCAGATCTTCCTGCGACATGCTTCCGTATAGAGGCCTGCCGCGCAGAGCTGATTTTTCAAATGTGACAACCACCCGGATGAGATTTTGATCGGACTGATACATTGTCCGGAAGTATTCCTGAAGAGAAATTTCGCTACGTTTTTCAAATGCTTCACCTGTATTTCGTAGCAATTTAATGCGGTCAGCTCTGAAATTGCGGTAACCATTCCTGAGCCGACACCAGGCAATTAAATGCCAGGCCATGCTGTAGTAGAAAATCCCGATGGGCTCAATCTGGCGCTGGGTAAGCTGATCCTCGATATTCACATAGTCGATACAGAGCACATGGTGCTGGGCAATGCCGCGCTGAATTTCCGTGAGGAAATCATCAGGGAAATCACTTTTCTCCCGATGCTCATAACGGGAGCGTAAGAATACCTGGATGTTGGAGTCAAGGCTTTCCAAATGGTCTTTCTCAGGATCGCTCAGGACTGCCTTAATTTTATGAAGAGCAGAATCAAATGCGATGCGCACAGACTTGTCAGCCATTTTATCGACAAGCTTGCCAGCCAGAAGCATTGAGTTAGCTTCGTCCTGGGTGAACATGACAGGCGGCAGGTGATAGCCATCTACAATAAAATAACCTTTACCTGCTTCTGAACCAATGGGAACACCTGCTTCCATCAATGCTTTCACATCGCGATAAACGGTTCGCAGGCTCATGCTAAATCGCGAGGCAATTTCTTCCGCCTTCACCACGCGTTTGGTTTGCAAGTGAATGAGAATAGCTGTGAGCCTGTCAATGCGATTCATGCTACGAAGTTAAAAAAGTTTGCGGTCTTGATTATTCATGCATGGTCGGTAAATTCTAAATTCGACAGGCTAACCAAACGGACGATAGGTTGAAATTCCTTTATGCTTCAACATTACCAAAGCAAAAGGTCGCCCCTGGTGGAAGCGACCTATCTGACAATTAAATAAAATTACGGAAATAGATTCCGAGGCTTTGATCAGTATAACCCGACTTTCCCTTTGACGGATTCGAAAATCGTTTTGGAGTCGTAACCGATTCCATCCTTAAATACCCATTGTATTTTTCGGATATTATTAACGTTTGCTGTCAGATCGCCATCGATCAAAATAAAATCTGCAGCTTTTCCTTTTTCGATGCTCCCTACTTCTTTGTCGCGCTTGAGGTATTCGGCTCCTTTAAGGGTACACAGCATGACAGCTTGTGGCAAACTGAATCCTGCTTTCACCAGAATTTCAAGTGACCACAGGTTAGAGTACCCAGCGATTGTCCGGCCCGATCCGGTCGGATCAGTTCCGACCACAAGCTTTCCGCCCATGTCATAAAATTTCTTGATCCAGTATAGTTCCTTTTCGAAAAGCTTCTTCTGTGAAGAATCCCTTCCCACGCTTCTGTCGTAGCGGGCTTTCAGATCTTTTAATAAGTCAGGATGGAGAGCCGCTTCGCCACCACCCAATACCATTTCATAATCTGTAGAAGGTGCAAACACAGCAGGCGTTGTTGTAATGCTCACTCCACGTTGAATCAGTGTCTTCATGAGCGTGGTCATCCGTTCATCGTCTTTATTAAGGGCCATCAAACTGGAACGTTGCTTGAAAGCATCGCAGATGTCGCTTTGTTTGCCAGAAACGAAATCGCTACTGGCCATGAAGCCATGCTCCAGGTTATCGATACCGATTTCACTGGCCTCATTGTAAGTTACTGAACAAAGATGCCCCGTTACTTTCATGGTGTGCGCATGTGCCCGATCCACGACCTGCTTCAAGTCACTTTTGGTGATGTGCATATAAACTTTGAAAGAGGTGCTCCCCTGATCAGCCCAATAGTCGATGGTGGCTCCCGGTTGCTGGTCATTGGCAAGGATGGGTAGTTGTGGAATACTCGTAGTTGAAACTCGTTCGATGAACGGTCCAGTGACATCCATTTTTGGACCCACCATTTTTCCGTCCTTAATCATCCGGTTAATATTCAGGTCCGTATGTGGCGAAACACTTCCTGCCGTGCGCATGGTGGTAACTCCCCCTGCCAGGTACATTCGAGGAAACGTATTGGTCATATTGACTACGTTGAATTCATTTTCAAAAAGCTTGGTGTAGAAAATATGCTCATGAAGCATTACAAAGCCGGGGATTACTGATTTTCCTTTAGCGTCAATGATCTGCATCCCTGAAGGAACTGTTGTTTTATCCGAGGGTCCAACGTCAGTGATCTTTCCATTTTTTACAATGATGGTCATTGCAGATTGGGGTGCGGCCCCTTTTCCATCAATTAAAATCGCATTTGTAACAGCAAAAGATTCCTGCTGATAGCTGACGAAACGCTTTGAGTTGTCGGTAAATGTTTGTGCGGAAATTTTGAAGCCCGGTAGGAAGAGAATAATCAAGATAATAAGACGGAACACAATTCGGTTTTTCATTTTCTTTTTATTTTTTTAGTTATTTCTTTTTTTTCTTTTCGAAGCCTTTGCCTTTTTGTTGAATGCCAACGACAATTCGATCCAATAGTCAAAATCTTTTTTTCGGCTGATGGTCGATTCATGAACGTAAACAAACCCGGTCATCGTTCTGCCTCCATGGATCATGGGCCGGCAGCCATTTCGTTCTAATGCACTCTCAAAGACCTCCGGGTCGATGCGACACATGATTTCTTCATCACTCACACTGACGCACATTTTCCCGTTGACCATAAAAGTAACACCGCGAAACATTTTTTTCTCCGCCACTTTGGGAACTTCCGCAAGGGCATCGCGGACACGCTGCGCTAATTTCTCATTGACCGCCATAAAGCTAAGATACAAACTCTCCAATTCGGTGGGATTACCGCTCATCCCATGTTTTATGCAATTCCAGAAGACCGTCTCTTACATTTGGCTGTATATGAATTCAGAAATTTCATCGGAGAGACTTTTGTTGAACAAGGTTTCACTAAGTGATGTTGATTTTATTTTTGAACTGGTGAATACGCCCGGGTGGATCAGGTTTATTGGGGATCGCAATGTGAAATCAAATGAAGATGCGCGAATCCTGGTGGAACGCGTGATACACAATCCAAATGTGGATTATTGGGTTGTCAAAGCCAAAAACCAGCGCAACTCGCTGGGAATAATTTCATTTGTTAAGAGAGACTACCTGGAATTTTTTGATCTCGGGTTTGCTTTCCTACCGAACCACACCCGGCAAGGATATGCACGTGAGGCTGCTGTTGCATTCCTTCGCCATTCAATTAAAGATTATCCTTATCCAAATATTTTGGCCACCACGGTTAAGGATAATATTGATTCAATTGCCCTCTTAAAGAAATTGGGCTTTCGGTTTGATCGTGAAATTGAAGCTGATAATGAGCAACTGTTTCTCTATTCCATATCAATTGACAAATGCCTGATCGATGTTCTCGTAACGTCTTTCTTCGCAGCCTTTTCCAATATTGATTCCAGGAAACCTGATCTTCAAATCCTGAATGAGTTATGCTTACCGGAAGTCATGATCATTAAAAAATCCGGAGCACAGGAGGAAATATACAATTTGCAAACCTTTGTCGAACCACGAAAAAAAATCCTTACTGATGGATCGTTAACGAACTTTACGGAACGGGAAACACATGAGGAGACAAAAATTACCGGGGGTCTTGCGCAGCGGTTTTCAGCATATCAAAAGAGCGGTCAGCAAAACGGTGTTCCATTCAAACAAAACGGGACTAAATTGTTTCAATTCGTTAAATCCAAACAGGTTTGGAAGATTAGCTCTGTGATTTGGGAAGATCATCAGGTTTAGTCAGTACTCATCAGTTTTTTTCTGAAAATCGATAGCTTGCAGGATGACTGCTGAAGAAAAAAAATTCATTACGACAGGCGAAAAAATTAAAGGAGCTGAGCAGGGACAGTTGTTTGGTAAGCCCTGCTTTAAAATCAATGGGAAGGCTTTCATTTGTTTCTTTCAAAACGAAATGGTGTTCAAACTCACGGAGGACGAACATGAAGAAGCACTCGGCCTGAAAGGAGCTAAACTATTTGATCCATCCGGCAAGAAACGCCCGATGAAGGAATGGGTTCAGGTTCCAGGCACTTATTCATCGAGTTGGGAGAAATTTGCGAAAGCATCATTGAAATACGTAAAAGAAAATTCCTGATTGCTAATGGATGTCAAGCTGGATCGTCATTTCAAACTTTCCGCTTCGTTGTAAATAATCACCGCTTCCGTGCTTTCGAATGCTTCTGATTCAGCCAGGGAAGAGACACGCCCGTAAAAAGACACATAATAATGTCTTTTGTAATGGGTTATTTTTTTATCATGATGTTAATGGGACTGGCATTAAAGCTAATGGGTAGTTTTCTGATTTTCTTTCATACCAGGATAGTAGTATTTGTGCAGAAAGCACCTAAGACTTCCGTGGAACCAGTTCAACCGGAGCAGGATTCCATGCTCACAGTTTTGAGTCCTTTGACTTTGCGCAAGGCTGGATGAGGTGGTTTGTTTTTTTTCGCGAAGTGCCTATACTTACTGCGTAAACCACTTACTTATGTCAAGCCCCATTCAAATCGGAACGCCACTCACTTCGTCAGCCGTAAAAGTCATGCTCCTGGGTTCAGGAGAATTAGGTAAAGAGGTGGTGATTGAGTTTCAACGTTACGGAGTTGAAGTAATAGCAGTTGATCGTTACGCTCATGCTCCCGCTATGCAGGTGGCTCATCGCAGTTATACAATTTCCATGCTCGATGGAAATGCTTTACGCGAAGTAATCTATAAAGAACGTCCGAATTTTATTGTCCCTGAAGTGGAAGCCATAGCAACAGACACTTTGGTAGAATTGGAGAAAGAAGGATTTCGGATTATTCCCACAGCCAACGCCACTCGACTTACCATGAATCGTGAAGGCATCCGGACATTAGCCGCGGAAAAACTACAGTTGAAAACTTCGCCTTACAAATTTGCAGGCACAAAAGAAGAATTCACAGAAGCAGTTAAACAAATTGGAATTCCTTGCGTGGTGAAACCAATCATGAGTTCATCCGGCAAAGGACAAAGTGTAGTGAAGTCGCCCGGAGACATCGACCACGCGTGGACTTATTCACAAGAAGGTTCACGAAGCGGTGGAGGCCGTGTGATTGTGGAAGGGTTCATCGATTTTGATTTTGAGATCACCCTGCTCACGATCAAACACAAAGACGGGGTTTCTTTTTGCGAACCGATTGGACATCGGCAGGAGCATGGCGACTACCAGGAGTCGTGGCAACCACATCCGATGACGGACAAAGCGTTAAAAGCCTCACAGGATATCGCCAAAAAAGTGGTAACCGAATTAGGAGGTACAGGAATTTTTGGAGTAGAATTTTTTGTGAAAGGCGATGTCGTTTATTTCAGCGAACTCTCACCACGACCACATGACACCGGAATGGTGACGATGATCTCGCAAGACCTGTCGGAGTTTGCGTTGCATGTACGAGCTATTTTGGGTCTGCCAATTCCTGTCATTCGCCAATTCGGTGCATCCGCTTCAAGTGTGATTTTGGTAAAAGGAAAATCACAAAACATTATTTTCAACGGACTTGAAAATGCATTGACAGAGCCCGACACGCAAATTCGGTTGTTCGGTAAACCTGAAGTTAATGGAGAACGAAGGATGGGAGTAGCATTGGCGAAAGCAGCCTCTATTGAAGAAGCGCGCGCAAAAGCAAACAGAGCTGCGGCAAGCGTCAGACACACGCTCTAGCCGACAAACGGAATGAGCCGAAACAACAATTAAACTTTTGCAAGCGTTGTAGTGTCTAAGGAGTAATGCAAGAAAACGCATTAAATCACTATGAAAACGCAAATAATAACCAGGATCTCGCTTCCTGGTTTGTTTCTTAGCTCGTTTATTTTCTGTTTTTCTCAATCGTACCAGGATAGCTTAAAGAAAGATGATGAAGATATTATTTCTTCCATCGCTCCATACCCCCCCGATGTGAGGGATGCTATTCTGAACGTGTCACAGTACTCACAGAAGATTGTAAAGATTGAACGTATTCAGTCGCGCACCAGTCAGTCGTTTCAGGACATGGTAGCAAACTATTCGCGGGAAGAGCAGGCAAAGTATTATGAGATTGGCCGTTATCCGGATTTGGTACATCAATTAGTGGATGGCCCGCCGAAAACGCTTGAGCAAGTGAAACCGATGCTTGCCAATTATCCACAAGAAGTAGTTGACGCTGTTAATTTTCTTTACCCGATGCATCTGACTGATTTAGCATCAATGGATAAAACGTATCAGTCATCACAAGAGGCTGTTAAAAAAATTACGGAGGATTTACCTGCTGATGCACAAGCCGACTTCAAGAAAGTCATAAGTATGCCTGAAGTGATGAGCTTGCTCACAGACCGGATTGATCTGGTGGTGAGTTTAGGTGAAATGTACAAGAGCGATCCGCAGGGCACAAAGTCGAAATTGGATGCCGCGAGTGCTCAGATCAACACGCAAAGCCAAAAGGATTTGGCCGATTACAAAAAGCAAGTGGAAAGTGATCCGAAAATGCAGCAGGAAATGAAACAGTCAGCACAGGAATTCGCTGACAGTTATTCGGGGAATGTTCCTGACTCCGTACAACAGTCACAAGCTCCTGTTGTAAATAATTATTATAGCACGAACTACAGCCCCAATCCTTATCCGTATTGGTTTGGATATCCTTATTGGTACGTAGCACCGATGTGGTATCCGCGTCCACTCTATTACTACACCGGGTTTTATTTTGGTACCAGAGGAAGTGTAGTGGTGACAGGATTACCTTCGCGCGCATACTCGGGATGGTTCTTCAACTTTGGCTATCGCAGATATCCTCGCTTCTACAGCTACTGTAACAACTATTACAATGTACACCGCACTTTCGTGAATAATGTCAACATCTATCGCGGTTTTAATACCTCAGTGAATCGTCATTTCACAAGGATTAATACCACAAATGTTACGAGGACTGATACCCGGGTTACTCGCAGAACCAGGAATAATGTAACCGTCAATCACCAGTCGAACGGGGGCAACCGCAGTTCAAATTTGATCCGCAGCAATGCTTTTCGAAACTCTATTAATCAACCCAACATTAATCATCAATCTTACTCGCGCTTTCATGCAACGCAATTTCATCAGCAAAGCTGGGGTAACGTTGGAGGACATACGGGAGGTGGAGCACGATTTGGAGGCGGTGGCCACGGCAGACGGTAAACAAAAGATCATTTAACTTTACATAATGAGAAAGCTATTTTTTTTCCTCTTGGGTGGTTTGATTCTGTTGGGCTGTCAACCTAAACCAAACATGACTGACCTTGTGAAAAAACTTGTGGTTAGTACGGTAAATCAGGATCCAACCACAAACTACACGCAGTACAACACCTATTCTCTTTCGATGGATACCCTGAGCTACTTTAACAGTGCTGACGATGACCCTCGAGATACCCTTCAATGTGTAAGTTGTAATGGAAATAATAACCTCCTGGGTATCTATCCTTCCATTATTACAACAGTGATAAAATCTCACATGGATGGCGGGGGTTATACTAAATTATACTCCAAGCAAAATCCAGATTTGAAAGTATATGTTGTGATCATTGAAAATTATAGTGTTCAACAGAGCTACACTTATTACCCTTATGGTTATGGGTACGGATACGGGTATGGTTATGGTGGATACTATCCCTCGGTCAGTGTCTCTGATCAGGCAGATTTGTACATCCAGATTTTTGATATGAAAAATAAGGTCAATGGAAAACCTAAGCTCCTTTGGACTACTGACATCGGCGATTTAGTATCCCCACAAGACCTTGGCGATCTTACCACCGATGCCATCGACCAGGCCTTTGCTCAATCTTCTTATATCCAAAAATAGAGATTCATGAAGCTGACCTTTTTCATATTGAGCCTGTTTTTGTGCAGCATTACAGCAAAAGCGCAATACTACTTTGACCGCACCAAGAACCCAGACAAAAATGTAGTCACGAAATCGGGGAGTTTGCGCGACCATTTTTTTTACTTCACGTGGGATAATAATGTGCCGCGGTCTAATCCTGGTTACATCAATGACGCCAGTTCATTGGGCTTTAAACTCGGATTTAGAAAACAGCTGAACAGTATTGACCGGCTTTGGATCGGTGGCGAATACACCTGGACAGTTTACAAAACGCACGTTCCTTATCGTACTTATACCTATGGTACCCAAACCATCAGCGCAGAACTCTATAATTACTCATACAATAACAGCTTTACCTTCAATATCGATTACTTTTTCGCTTCAATGGACAAGCGAGTTGTACCATACGGAGGTCTGGGGGTAGGGGCGACCAGCACGAAATTCAGCCAGTACTATAACATATATGGCGAGTCAGTCAGTAGTTGGGGCGTACAAGTCCGTCCGGAAGTCGGGGTCATTTTCGCCTTTAAAGAGGACGCCAAGTGGCGGATAAAAGCCGCTGCCCACTTCGACTATGCTTCCAATAGTGCCAACCTGGTGAGCAACAATTTCATAACTCCAGCTACCGACAACTACTCCAGCTTCATAAATATGGGATTCCAGATAGGAATTGTGAAAATGGCCCGCTAATTGGTTATTTGTTCTCTGGAACCTTTTATTTTTGCGAATGCCAGAGCAAATACTCATCCTCGATTTCGGATCTCAGTTTACTCAGTTGATCGCTCGCAGGGTTCGCGAACTGAATATTTATTGCGAAATCCACCCATTTAACCACATTCCGCCAATTCATCCCGGAATCAAGGGCGTAATTCTCTCCGGAAGTCCATGTTCCGTAAGGGAAGAGGGGGCCCCGGATGTTGACTTGAAGCAATTCGGGGGGGTGCCGGTACTTGGCGTTTGCTATGGAGCGCAACTCATTGCCCATAAAAGCGGGGGCACGGTGCAGCCATCACAACATCGGGAATACGGTCGCGCGCGACTGTCTACTGTAGATCACCATAATGAATTGCTCAAGGAGATTTCCATCGACTCACAGGTGTGGATGTCGCATGCGGACACGATCATGTCTGTGCCTTCCAATTTCGAGGTGACAGCCAGCACGGCTTCAGTGAAAATCGCTGCTTACAAATTAAAGGATGAAAGAATTTATGGCATTCAGTTTCATCCGGAAGTAACGCATACGCTCGAAGGGAAAAATCTTCTGAGAAATTTTACAGTACACATCTGCGGTTGCGCGCAAGACTGGACACCCGATCAATTTGTTGAAACGACTGTAGCCGATCTGAAAAGCAAGTTAGGCAATGACAAGGTGGTGATGGCGCTTTCGGGAGGCGTTGACTCTACAGTAGCAGCAGCACTCGTACACAAGGCTATTGGCAAAAACCTTTATTGCATTTTTGTTGATAATGGACTTCTTCGTAAAGATGAATTCGAGCAAGTGTTGAAGTCTTATGAAGGAATGGGCTTGAATATCAAAGGCGTTGACGCAAAAGAAAAATTTTATACAGCCTTGAAAGGCCTTTCCGATCCGGAAGCTAAACGCAAAGCAATTGGCAAAGTCTTTATCGATGTGTTTGACGAAGAGTCACACCGTATCTCGGAAGTGAAGTGGCTGGGCCAGGGGACAATCTATCCGGATGTGATCGAATCAGTGTCAATTAAAGGTCCATCCGCAACGATTAAGTCACACCATAACGTTGGAGGTCTTCCGGCAAAAATGAAATTGAAAGTGGTAGAGCCACTGAATACCTTATTTAAAGATGAAGTTCGTTTGGTGGGTAAGACCTTGCAAATTGATCCGGCAATTTTGGGGCGCCATCCTTTCCCTGGCCCGGGCTTGGGAATTCGGATTCTTGGCGAAGTGAGCGCAGACAAAGTCAGGATTCTCCAGTCAGCCGATCAGATTTATGTATCAGCTTTGCGTAAGCACGGACTATATGAGAAAGTATGGCAAGCTGGGGCCGTTCTGCTTCCGATTTACACAGTAGGAGTGATGGGTGATGAGCGTACTTATGAACAAGTTGTGGCATTGCGAGCAGTGATGAGCGTGGATGGGATGACGGCAGACTGGTCACATTTGCCACATGAATTTCTCAGTGAAGTTTCTTCGGATATCATTAATAAAGTAAAGGGCATTAATCGTGTCGTGTACGATATTAGTTCTAAACCTCCGGCAACGATCGAATGGGAATGAGCAACATAGTCAAAAGTCAACAGTCAGCAGTAGATAGACACCTGATGTCTTATCACACTACTGTTCAGCTGTTTTTTGTAATCTCTTTTCTTACCATTAGCACTACCGTATTCGCCCAGGATTACAAGAAACAATACAAGCAGGCAAAAGATCTTTTCGCAGCTGAAAACTATAGTGCTGCAATGGATGCATTCCGGCCGCTGATGATTTACGATCGCAGCAACCCTTATCCGGAATATGCCGGTTTCTACTATGCCTTATCCGCACACCGCCTGGGGTTTTCCACCATTGCCAAAGAGATGTTTTTGCAAACCAAGAATATCTATCCTCAATGGGATCAATTGGAAGAAGTGAATTATTGGCTGATCAAAATTGCCCTTGAGCAACGGGAATATTTCCGCGCATTGTCACTGGCTCAGCAAATTAAAGAGACAACGCTAAAGACGGATATCGAGGCGATGAAACGCATTGCGTTTTCTAAAGAAGAGGATGTTGAAACACTTCGTATGCTGCGCGAAGAAAACCCCTACGATTCGGAAGTAGCCAAAGCTTTAGCATTCGCTATAGGTAAAAAATTTCAACCTGCCGATACTTTGTTACTGGACTCTATCGCCACGCAGTTTGGATGGAGCAGGAAAGATTTCATTGTCGTTAATGACCAACCGCTATTCAAAGACAAATACAAAGTAGCGCTCTTGTTGCCGTTTATCGCAAACACCCTTGATGCTGGTCCGTCAAAAAAGAGAAGTCAGTTTGTGCTTGATCTTTATGAAGGTATGAAACAGGCAGCGGACTCGCTCGCGGGTGAGGGGATACACATCGACCTTCTCGCTTACGATACGGAGCACGATCAGGATGCTATTAAGAAATTGCTGAAAGAAGAAGAATTGAAAAGTGCAGATCTGATCATAGGACCATTGCTTGCCGAGGATTCCAAATTGGTGCATGAGTTTTCCATGGAGAACAAGATCAACACACTGGTCAATCCACTGTCATACAATATTGACTTGATTGGGAAGAACCCACAGTCTTTCATCTTTCAACCCAGCCACAAAACCATCGGGGAGAAGTCGGCCGAAATGCTCGCATCTAAAGTCAGGAATAAAAACTGTTTCGTTTTCTTTGGCGAGAGTCCCAAAGATTCTTTGATGGCATTTAGTTTTATGCGCATGGCTACTTCGCTGGGAATGAAGATCGCTTATGCTGAAGAAGTAAGGCCAGAAACTTCGACAGGTATTCTCGAAACCCTCGCAAAAGCCACGGAGTTTGACGAATGGAAAAACCCGAAGCAGTTCAAATTAAAACGTGACAGCATCGGAAGTATTTTTGTGGCATCGGATGACGCGTTGATTTATACCAAGATCATCAATAGCGTGGAGACGCGTGGAGATTCTATTCAGATCGTGGGACAGGAAAGTTGGATTGAAGACAACTCGGTAGATCTTACGAAACTTGAAAAAACTAAGATACTGTTTGCGGCCCCCAATTTTTCGCCCGTCAAGGGTAAATCTTACCGGGAGTTCCGAAGAAAATACCTTCAGATGCATGGTACCCTTCCTGGCGCATACGCTCAAAAAGGTTACGAGTGTATCATGGTTCTGGGTCGTGCGCTAAAAAAGTATGGAGTATATTTTCAACAAGGATTAGAGCTGGAAGGTATACCGGGAGCGCTTACGTCCGGGTACCAAATGACTCCTTTGCGCGATAACGGCAGGGTGTCATTTATTTCTTTTATCCGTGGGAAATTGGAGCCCATCGACCGGCCATAGCACTGAATTTCAATGCTTTTGACTATCTTTCGGGTTGAAAAGCTCTATTTTTTGTAGTATGATGATTCATCCCGACAATTTCAGGTTTGATACTGCCCGGAGCCCACACCTGATTCTCCAGTTGCTTTTAATGTTGGCACTACCGGTTTCTGTATTCTCTCAGGCAGCTGCCCCGAAAGAAAAACAAAACGTGGTCTTCGAAGAGCTTTACGATGAGCCGTTTTCGATCAATAAACTCTTCATCGGATTTCAGCCACTTTACGGGGAAGTTTTTGCCAGTAATCCCAATGCGGGTTTTGGTCTGGAAGGCAGCTACTACTACAAAGAAAAATTTGACGTCAAAGCACATTTCCGTAAGACCTATAGCGGAGAGTTTTTCGATTACAATAGAAATGCCTCTTTAAAAGCCCAGACGTCACTTACCCCAGGAGCTTATATTACAGACAAACCTCAGGTGTTCAATTATTATGAACTTGGCGGTACTTACCATATCAAAGATTTTGACCAGGACTCTAAGACCAATATGCCTCTCTACAAAAAGAGCTTTAAAGGAGATCGATGGGCAGCTACCGTTCCGCAGCACACGGAGGTTCCATGTAAAGTGAGAAAAATATATGGAGCACGGCTAGGTGCAATTGTATGGAACAGCACTACCGATTTGAGCCGGGCGCTAGCTAAACAAGGCTTAACTAATAATTCACTTGTTGCCAATGGTAGTACTCCACTGCCTATCACTTATTCCCAGAATGGACAGCAATTGCAACTTCCGGTTTTTGCCAATGTTCATGCAACTAATATTTACGTTGGCGGCTCGATGACCTGGATCAGAAACGTGGCCGTAAATTTTGACAAGTATGATGACGGTGTAGATGATGGCATCATGACTGTATTTCTTGATATCATGTTCGCACCAAGTATTACCATAGACCCGGTGAGTTATAAGGATGCCAGCAATCCTACCATTACACAAAAATATTCCACTGATGCAGTGAAGACACAGTCCTTTGGATTTCGTGCGGGTATCGATGGAAAATTTAACCGCACTCTCGGATGGTCATACGGAGGTGAATTCGGCTACAGGCCTTCTGTTTCCGGAATGGGCTTCTTCGCAATGTTCAAAATTGCGTTCCCGCTCTTTAGCACCAATCTTGATTACAAAGTCGAGTCATTCGGAAAATAACTTCTGTTTGTCATGGCCGATGATATCCTGATCACTCACATCAAAGGCCTGGTCCAAGTGAGGGAAACTCACATTGATTTTGTGGCAGGTGCAGCGATGAGCGAATTGCCAGTCATTTCGGATGCCTATCTTCATATTTCAAAAAATCAAATAGCTGGTTTTGGCAAGATGGAAAAACTGCCTGCCGTTCAGGCGCAGACCATCAACGCATCAGGCAGTTTCGTTTTTCCATCCTTTGTTGACTCGCATACACACCTGGTTTTCGCAGCCAGCCGTGAGGAGGAATTTGTTATGAAAATCAAGGGGGCAACCTATGCCGAAATAGCAGCGAAAGGCGGAGGGATTTTAAATTCAGCAAAGAAATTAAGAACAGCGAGCGAGGAGGAGTTATTCGAAAGTACGTTCATCCGAGCAAATGAAATCATCCGCCAGGGTACAGGGGCGGTGGAGATCAAAAGCGGGTATGGCCTTACAGTCAAGGACGAAGTAAAAATGCTTCGCGTAGCCAGACGAATCGGAAAAGAAACTCCGTTGAAAGTAAAAACGACATTTCTCGGAGCGCATGCAGTTCCTCAAGACATGACAAAATCGGATTATGTGAAACTGGTCATTGAAGAAATGATTCCCGCAGTGCACGAAGAAAAACTGGCCGATTATATTGACGTCTTTTGTGAAGAAGGTTTTTTTAGCATGGAAGAAACTGAACGAATTGTAGAAGCAGGAAAAAAATTTGGAATGAAACCGCGAATTCATGCCAATCAACTTCATCGCTCGGGAGGAGTTCAGGTTGGAGTAAAGACGGGGGCGGTCAGCGTTGATCACCTGGAGAATTTGGGGGATGAAGAAATTCAACTTCTTAAAAAATCCAGCACGATGCCTACAGTGCTTCCTGGAGCTGCTTTCTTTTTGAACCTCCCGTTTCCACCGGCCCGTAAAATGATTGAAGAAGGATTGCCAATGGCTATCGCCAGCGACTACAATCCGGGGAGCTCACCGTCCGGAAATATGCAGACCATGCTTTCCCTCGCTTGTATAAAAATGAAGATGACTCCGGAGGAGGCGATCAATGCAGCAACAATCAATACTGCTTTTGCGCTGGAGCTTTCACAAGCATATGGTTCGATTACAGTAGGAAAAATGGCCAACGTGTTTATCACCAAACCAGTGCCTTCTATTGCCTACTTGCCCTATCATTTTGGAAATGACTTTGTGGATCGCGTAATTTTGAACGGACAATTAATTAACTGATGCTTTCAGAAGAGAAACTTAAATCGCTGTTACGCGATGTTCATGACTTCCCTAAACCGGGAATTCTTTTTAAAGACATTACGCCATTGCTGAATGACACTGTTGTGCGCAAGGAGGTGGTTAAAAGTGTGGCGAAACATTTCGATGGGCAAAATATCCAGGCACTGGCAGCAGTAGAAGCCCGGGGGTTCATTTTCGGAACATTGATTGCACAGGAATTGGATGTCCCGTTCATCCCCGTTCGCAAGGCAGGAAAATTACCTTACAAGAAAATTACCGAAGACTATTCATTGGAGTATGGCAAGGCCACAGTAGAAATGCATGAAGATGCTTTTCCAAAGGGGACCCGTGTGTTGTTACATGATGATTTATTAGCTACGGGCGGCACGGCAACTGCTGCCGGTCACCTCGTACAAAGGCTTGGAGGCATAGTGGCGGGATATTCTTTTATTATCAATTTGTCCTTTTTACCCGGTGAAAAAGTTTTAAAACAAAATTTTGGAGTGAGCCCTCATTACATGGCAAGTTTCTAAATTGAAACATAATTGAGCTTATTCCTGTTTAAGCAGAGATGGCCGAGTTTGTAAAAATACCGGTGTTCCCTCTTTCTATCTTCCCACTGCCTGGGGAAATGGTACCTCTGCATATTTTTGAACCGCGATACAAACAATTATTACAGGATGCTGAAACAAAGGACAATTCTTTCGGTATCTATTTTAACCACGTTTCAAATACCGAGAAGATTGGCTCCCTGGTCAAACTTGAAAGCGTAATCAAGAGGTACGAAAACGGGGAATCCGACATCATTGTAAAGTGTATTGATTTGTTTTCGTTGAATATGCTTTACCGAACCTTCAGAGATAAACTCTATCCTGGAGGTGAAGTGAGCTATTGGCACACGGACATATCACAGCCTGTCAATGAAAAACTGCGTCAGGCTTTCAAAGAATACCTATTGTATTTCCAGATTCGCAACAGCGAAATAATCCCCTCCTCTTTTGCAATTGCAAATGAACTTGGTTTGGATTTCGAAGAACGTCTTCGTTTTGTAAAGTATAACGAAGAACAGAAGGAGAAGTTTCTCCTTTCACACCTGCGTTACCAAACTGAGTTGTTGCTACAGGCTGAAAAAGCCAAAGATGTCTTTCATCTAAATTGATTAATTGAAATTTCTTTCAATTTTTTCAGCCCTCACTGAAGTGTTCCCGTTTGCAAGCATTTCTCTATTAAATCTATAGGAATTTTTATTTAAGGTTAATTAACAGAAGGAAGGCAACTTCTTTGCCATGACCTCCGTCTACATTGAAAAACAATTTTATGAGAAAGATATGTGTGGTTTTGGCAGGTGTACTTTTCTGTACACTCGTGTCCGCAAATGGTGCAGATAAACCTGTGCCTGCTAGCTCTTCAGTGGTCGTTACTAACTCTAACGGCTCATCGTTGTTTAAACTGTATTACAGATCAGTTAAACCTCAAAAAGTAAAAGTCTCTTTGTTAGATGAAACAGGAACCGCTATTTATTCCGAGACCTTAAAAAGCAATAATGGCTTTGTTCGCCCCTACAACCTCGAAAACATGGCGAAAGGTGAATACACCATTCAGGTAGAAGATGAAAATGGAAAGACTGTAGAGAAAGTAAACTACAGTGTCGGCAAAGTTGAGAAGTGGATCAAAGTAACGAAAGTGACGAATGAGCTCAATAAATTTGTATTGACCATCGCTTCTGATAAAAAAACTGACGTTACAATTAAAATCTTCGACAGCGAAAGCAACGAAGTTTACAGTGGAACAGAAGAAGTGAATGGGACTTTTGCGAAAGTTTACACGCTGAACAACCTCGATTCTTTCAGCTTTGAGGTTACAGACGGCAAGGGATTAGTGAAGACGATTAAGTATTGACTTGCCATTAACCCCGACCTACGCAGGCCGGGGTTATTTTTTTTATTGAAATTGTATTTTAACCCAATGCAGCGGATTTCATTTCAGTCTACATATTTCTGCGATACTGACCACCGACTTCAAAAAGAGCCCTGGTGATTTGCCCGAGTGAGCAGGCTTTGCAGGCTTCCATCAGCTCTTCAAAAATATTTTTATTCTGAACTGCAACCTGTTGAATGCGATCGAGTAATGCGGCAGATTTATCGTTCTGCATTTTGTGAAGGTAGCGTAGCATCGAAATCTGATATTCTTTTTCTTCGGTAGTAGCGCGGATCACTTCCTGAGGAACAACAGTGGGCGAACCTTTCGAGCTCAGGAATGTATTTACTCCGATGATTGGATATTCCCCAGTGTGCTTCAATGTTTCATAGTACATGCTCTCTTCCTGAATTTTTCCACGCTGATACATGGTCTCCATTGATCCAAGTACGCCACCCCTTTCGGTGATGCGATCGAATTCGCTCAACACGGCTTCTTCTACAAGGTCAGTCAATTCTTCAATGATGAATGAGCCTTGCAACGAGTTTTCATTTTTAGCTAATCCGAGTTCTTTATTAATGATCAATTGAATTGCCATGGCTCTGCGCACCGATTCTTCGGTTGGCGTGGTGATCGCTTCATCGTAGGCATTTGTATGAAGCGAATTACAATTATCATAAATCGCGTATAGCGCCTGTAATGTAGTGCGTATATCGTTGAAGTCAATTTCCTGCGCGTGAAGTGAACGGCCCGAAGTCTGGATATGATACTTCAACATCTGCGATCTTGCATTCGCTCCGTATTTATTTTTCATGGCCTTAGCCCAGATTCTTCTGGCGACACGTCCGATCACCGAATACTCCGGATCTACACCGTTGGAAAAGAAGAAGGAGAGGTTAGGCGCAAATTCATTGATGTCCATTCCACGACTCAGGTAATATTCCACGTAAGTGAAACCATTGCTCAACGTAAATGCTAATTGTGTAATCGGGTTGGCGCCTGCTTCGGCAATGTGATAGCCAGAGATGGAAACCGAGTAAAAATTGCGGACATTTTTTTCGATAAAATATTGCTGCACGTCACCCATGAGCCGCAGCGCAAATTCGGTAGAGAAAATACAAGTGTTTTGCGCCTGATCTTCTTTGAGAATATCTGCCTGAACAGTGCCACGAACCTGTGAAAGTGTTTCAGTTTTTATTTTATCATAAACTTCTTTGGGAAGCACCTGGTCACCGGTAACGCCCAACAACATCAGACCAAGACCATCGTTCCCCTTGGGCAGTGCTCCCTGGTAAGCCGGACGTTCTTCTTTCTTGTTTTTATAAATGTTGTCGATCTTCTGTTTCACTTCTTCTTCCAATCCGTTTTTGCGTATGTAAAGCTCACACTGCTGATCGATAGCGGCATTGAGGAAATATCCCAACAACATGGGTGCTGGACCATTGATGGTCATTGACACGGATGTTTTCGGATCAGCTAAATTAAACCCACTGTACAATTTCTTTGCATCGTCAAGACAGCAGACACTTACTCCTGAGTTCCCGATCTTTCCATAAATGTCCGGGCGGTAATCCGGATCGTTTCCATAAAGTGTTACTGAGTCAAAAGCGGTTGAAAGCCTTTTGGCAGGCATCGCAAGACTCACGTAGTGAAACCTGCGGTTGGTACGTTCTGGTCCGCCTTCGCCTGCAAACATTCTGGTTGGGTCTTCACCTTCACGCTTGAAAGGATAAATTCCTGACGTGTATGGAAACTCTCCGGGAACATTCTCCTGGAGCATCCATTTCAAAAGATCACCCCACGCTTCATATTTTGGTAATGCCACTTTAGGAACCTGGAGGTGAGATAATGATTCGGTGTGCGTCTGAATACCTATTTCCTTATCACGTACTTTAAATTTGAAGACAGGCTCTTTGTATTTTTTCAACACGGCCGGCCACTCTTCAATCATTTTCAAATTCTTGGGATCGAGATTGAGTTTGAGTTGCTGTGATTCACCTTCCAGCTCTTTGCCAAGTGCATTATTCTTCGAGGTGGACAACAGATTCACTGCATATAATTTCTGGGCGAGTTCGGCCTGGGCCTTCACCCATTGATCATATCCGCGGTTGTTTTCTGAGATCTCGCTGAGGTAGCGCGTACGATGAGGAGGGATCACAAAAATCTTCTCACTCATTTCCTTGGTGATCTGAAAATTCGATTTCAGTTCAGCGCCAGTTTTTTCGGCAACCTTGTCGATTAAATGTTTGTATAACTGATTGGTGCCCGGATCATTGAATTGGGAGGCAATCGTTCCGAACACGGGCATCTCTTCCGGTTTGCTGCTCCAGAGTTGATGGTTGCGCTGATATTGTTTCTTTACATCACGAAGTGCATCCAATGCTCCACGCTTGTCAAATTTGTTGAGTGCAATGACATCGGCAAAATCGAGCATGTCTATTTTCTCCAATTGCGTAGCAGCTCCGTATTCGGGTGTCATCACATAAAGCGCTACATCGCTGTGATCGAGGATTTCTGTATCACTCTGACCGATACCGGAGGTCTCAAGGATGATCATATCGAATCCGGCAGCTTTCAAAATCTGCACGGCTTCTTTCACGTAAGCCGACAAGGCCAAATTGCTTTGACGTGTCGCTAGTGAACGCATGTATACTCTCGGGTTGTTGATGGCGTTCATGCGAATGCGGTCGCCCAGCAGCGCGCCACCTGTCTTGCGTTTAGACGGATCGACAGAGACAATGCCAATGGTTTTATCCTTAAAGTCAATCAAAAATCTCCGCACGATTTCATCCACCATGGAAGATTTACCGGCACCGCCCGTTCCTGTGATACCGAGTATTGGTGTCTTGGAGGCTTCTGCTTTCTTCTTGATCTGTTGAAAAATTCCAGTGTGCTTGTCGAAATAGTTTTCTGCTGCCGAAATGAGCTGCGCTATCCGGAGATGATTGTCCGTGGATAGTGCTTCGATGTTGGAGAGTTCCTCACCGGTGGGATAGTCACTTTGTTCGATCAGGTTGTTGATCATTCCTTGGAGGCCCATGGAGCGGCCATCGTCAGGGGAGTAGATGCGGGTAACTCCGTAGTCCATCAACTCTTTTATTTCTTCAGGCAGGATTACTCCGCCTCCACCTCCAAAAATCTTGATATGTCCGGCTCCTTTTTCCTTAAGCAGGTCATACATGTACTTGAAATATTCATTGTGGCCCCCTTGATAGCTGGTCATTGCGATGGCCTGTGCGTCTTCCTGGATGGCGGTATTGACTACTTCTTCAACGCTGCGATCGTGACCCAAGTGGATTACCTCACATCCGGTGGACTGGATGATTCTGCGCATAATGTTGATGGCAGCATCGTGGCCGTCAAATAGACTGGCGGCTGTAACAATCCGGACTTTGTTTTTAGGCTTATAGGGTTCTGCTGGTGCATGACCCGCCAAACTGGGCTTCTTTTCTGCTTTGGTAGCTACTGTAGCGCTCATGAAATTCAACTTTGAGCGCCAAAATTAGGCATTCAAAGAAGATTAAGCTAACAGGTATTAGGGGAGTGGTTATTTAAAAATCTTGCTGAACCAGTTGCCTTCCGACTTCGTGCCAATTTCATCAAGCAAGGTGCGCAGCCTTACCAATGAGGCCGGGTCTTTGGCGATATAACCAATTGCCTTCGATTCCTTGATTTTCTTTATCAAGTCAGCATTGGTTTCGTTGGTCATATAAATTACAGGCACTTTGGACATTTTCGATTTGATGTCTTTCAGGTATTCGAGACCGGTTTTCTCTTCCTTCAGGTAATGATCAAGGATAATAGCGAACGGAGGCTCGGAAAATGAATGCTTCAGAAAATCAACACCACTCGCAAACGAAAGCACCTGGTAATTCTGGCTGGTGAGATTAAACTCGAGCACCTTCCGGTGCGCTGCATCATCATCAATTACACAAATGAGCTTCATTTTTTCGAAGGTAATACTTTAATGGATTTTCTGCTTAGCAGTGGCCTAATATCTTTTAATCCGTCTGCAATTCTATTTGGCGATATTTCTGAGAGTATTACGCAGCTATCTGCCCAATCGTTTCAGAATATTTCTATTTATTGAAGTGGTAAAGGAAAATGATAGTGGCGGTGAAAGCGGGCTTATTGTTGTCTTTGATCTCCATGACGATATCCATCTCCGCTTTGGATATACCTCGCAAGTCTGCCAGTGATTTTAAAGTGACGCGCAAGCGTACTTCCTGGTCAACGATGACCGGCTGATTAAACTTCATTCTTTCAATGCCATAGTTCACTAGCATTTTCACATTTCGAATATCTGCGATCTGTTCCCACAGGTAGGGTACTACTGACAACACGAGGTATCCGTGGGCGATGGTATTTTTGAAAGGACCGTTGGCGGCTCTTGCGGGATCGGTATGAATCCATTGGTGATCAAGAGTTGCATCCGCAAACAGGTTGATTTGTTTTTGGGTTATTTTCAAGAATTCGGACACACCGAGTTCCTTGCCGATGTATGTCTGAAATTCAGAGAAGCCGTTGATGACTAATTTTTCCATGCAGGGGATAAAAGTAAAGAGATCGCAATCTACCGAAAGTTAAAATTTAGGTATCTTTCCTTAAACGAAAAAATTTGAACATGATTTCCCGAAGACACCTTCTCAAGTCCCTCGGACTTACTGCCTTCACGTTCCCATCATTGCTGAGTTACGGAGGGCCGCAACCTGAAACTGAAACAGCTGGTTTGCCATTGGCGGACGATCCTGAGTTTTGGGCGAAGATTCGTGATCAGTTCATGCTCGATAAAGACAAAGTATTTTTTAATCCCGGTACGGTTGGAGCAATGCCCAGGGTAGTAGTCGAAAAAATGACAGAACATCTGAAATATATTGCCAGCGGAGTGGCGGATTGGGCGTACAAGGATGATAACAAAGAGGAGTATATCAGTGGATACAACAACCTCATGAGTATCCGGAGGAAAGTCGGAAAACTTATCAATGCAGATGCATCGGAAATTGCTATGACTGATAATGTAACGAACGGAATGAGTTACATCGCCAATGGAATTTCGCTGCAAGCAGGAGATGAGGTTTTGACTACCGATCAGGAACACTCTGGTGGCAAGTCGGGGTTCTTATTAAAGGAGAAAAGATATGGAGTCGTTTTCAAGACAGTGGCCGTTCCAAAGCCAGCTCACAATTCTCAAGAAGTCTATGAATTAATTGTAAAGTCGATCACACCGCGGACCAAGGTGCTGATGCTTTCGCACATGATTTCGGGAAGCGGAGCAATCCTCCCGGTGAAAGAACTTTGTGCAGAAGCAAACAAGCGCGGGATCTTTACATTGCTGGATGGCGCTCAAACGATCGGACATATTAAAGTGGATGTTAAAGACATTGGATGTGATGCCTATGCGGGTTGTTTTCATAAGTGGATCGGAGCGCCTCCCGGAACAGGCTTCCTTTACATCAGGCAGGACAGGATGAAAGACATTTGGACAACGGTAGCGAGTGGCCGCTGGGATAATCACGAAGACGAAGGATTTCGCTTCACGCAACGAGGCACTGGTAACTTCCCTGTATTAAAAGGACTTGACGCTGCCCTCGATTTTCACTTCGAACTTGGCGCTGACAAAGTCTATGAACGAATCAAGTTCCTGGGGAAACGTCTCCGCACCGGACTCGGCAGCCTGCCCAGAGTGAAATTCTTTTCACCTGCCGATGAAAGTATGTGTGCAGGAATCACTGTTTATAATCTTGAAGGGTGGACGGGTACAAAATTGCAAGACACGTACTGGGAGCAAGCACGAATGCGGCCACGGTCACAAGGCGATACTTTTGGTGTAAGGCATTGTACACACATCTTTAATTCTGAGCAGGAGATCGACAAAGCTATTTCTTTGGTACGCGATTGGACAAAATAAAATAATTGGCGCAAGTTTTTCGATTTTTGCGTCATGCCTGACTATCCCGTTTCAGAAATTCTCCCTCAACTCAAAAAGAGACTCTCAGAGGAGAAAGTTGTTATTCTTCAGGCGCCTCCCGGTGCGGGAAAATCTACTGTAGTCCCACTCGAAATCCGGAATGAATCCTGGCTGAATGGAAAAAAAATAATTATGCTCCAGCCGAGGCGACTGGCCGCACGCTCCGTGGCTTCGCGCATGGCGGAGTTGCTGAATGAAAAAACGGGTGAAACTGTAGGTTTTAGGATCAGATTTGAAAACAGCATTGGTAAAAATACACGTATCGAAGTTGTCACAGAAGGCATTCTCACCCGGATGCTCCAAACCGACAACGCTCTCGAAGATGTGGGGTTAGTCATCTTCGATGAATTTCACGAACGAAGTCTTCATGCCGACCTGGCTTTGGCTTTGTGCCTGCAATCACAACAGTTGCTGAGGGACGACCTCAGAATTCTTTTAATGTCGGCAACCCTGGATAGCGAAAAAATCTCTTCGTTATTAAATGCTCCCGTTGTTCAAAGTTCCGGGAGGCAATTTCCTGTGGAATTGATTTATGAAGCTATCGATAAAAGTGAATTCATTCCCGTCGCAATTGCGAGATTTGTAAAGCGCGCGTTGAGAGAACAACACGGTGATATTCTTGTTTTTCTTCCGGGTGCAGGAGAGATCAGGCGAGTACAAGAGATTCTTGAGTCTGAAAACACAGGTGCCATAATTTTTCCATTGTACGGAGACCTTCCGTTTCAGAAGCAACGCGAAGCTATTTTGCCGAACTCGAGCGGGATGCGCAAAATTGTACTCGCTACTTCCATTGCCGAAACGTCATTGACCATCGAAGGGATTACCACAGTGATTGACAGCGGTCTTTCCCGGGTACCCAGATTTGATCCTCGCTCAGGACTCACACAATTGGAAACAGTAAAAGTGACGCAGGACGCTGCTGACCAACGAGCCGGTCGAGCCGGTCGTCTAGGGCCAGGCGCATGCTACCGATTATGGGCAAAAGCAACGCATCAGTCTTTACAATCTTCCAGGCAGCCGGAAATTTTGGAAGCGGACCTGGCGCCACTCATGCTTGAGCTTTTTCATTGGGGCACAGCTGTCAATGAATTAAATTGGATAACCACACCACCACCCGGAGCTGTGGGTCAGGCCATCGATCTGTTAAACCAGCTTGGCGCAATCGAGGAAAATAAAATCACCTCGCGTGGAAAGGAAATGCTTCGATTGCCAACGCATCCGCGAATAGCGCATCTGCTCTTAAGCGCTGTAGATACAAAAAGTAAAACACTGGCAACGGATGTTGCTGCATTGATCGAAGAACGTGATCCGCTTCCCAAAGAAAACGGCATCGATCTTTCGTTGCGTGTTGAGATTTTAAGAAAGTGGAGAAGTGGAGAGCGAGTGAATGCAGATAAAAATGTTCTCGAACGCATAGAGAAACTAGCATCGAATTGGAGAAGTCTGTTCAAACTTCCGACTGACAATTCCTTATTTGCAGATACAGAGGCAGGCAAGTTGTTAATGGAGGCTTACCCCGAGCGCGTTGCCCGGCAAATCGAAAAATTCAGCAACCGGTATAAACTGGCGAATGGACGCATGGCAAAACTCCAGGACCATGACCCGCTCATTCAAAGAACATGGCTTTCAGTAGCTTCTATCGATCCCGGCAACAATGAGGGAAAAATATTTTCTGCCGCTCCTCTGGATGAAAAAGACCTGTTGCCTTTGGCCAATGAAAAAAGTGTGGTAAAATGGGATAGCGAAAGAGGAATACTAGTTGCCACTATTGAAAAGCAAATTGGTGCACTTACGTTAACAACCAAGCCTGTTGCGAAGATTGAAGAAACGCTGCGGGTAAAAACGCTTTGCGAAGCGCTTCGCAGTGAAGGACTTCGACTGCTCGGATGGGATGAAACCCACGAGCAGTGGCAAGCGCGATTGATGTGTTTACGTCAATGGAGACAAGATCAAGTATGGCCTGATGTCACGGAGAAATCTTTATTGTTGAATGCTGAAGAATGGCTAGGCCCTTATCTTTTGAGTGTGAACAACCGGCAGGATTTTCAACGACTTGATCTGAACAGCATTTTGACAGGTCTAGTACCCTGGGAGTTGCAGCAATCATTTGCAAAACTCGCTCCCGAAAAAATTCTGGTGCCAAGTGGTTCGATGATCAAGATTGAATACAGCCTGACAGCTGAAACTCCAGTGATGAAAGTCAGGCTTCAGGAAGTTTTTGGTTTGCTGGAAACACCATCCGTAAATGAAGGACGTACGAAAATCATTCTGCATTTATTGTCGCCCGGTTACAAACCGGTACAGGTAACACAAGACCTCAAGAGTTTTTGGAACTCTGCTTACCATGAAGTTAGAAAGGAACTGCGCATGAGGTACCCCAAACATCACTGGCCTGTAGACCCCTGGACGGCAGAAGCAGTGCGGGGTGTGAAACGAAGATAATTTCGATTTGTTAATTATTTACAAATGCAACAACTTGAGCGCAAATGCATTCGTTATTAATCCCAGTTTACAGGTTCAAATCAATTGTTCGATAACGAAAGCGCCCCCATTTTACGGGACGCTTTCCCTTTTAAGAGAAACACTAACCAATATTTATATGAAAAAGCAATCATCTATTTTCCTTGTCATGCTGGCCATGTTATTCTCTGTGGCGACTTATGCACAGAAAGACAAAAGCAAACGCCCTAGTCCTCCGGCAAAAGCCGAAGCCTCGGTAGACGGTGTCAAAGTGACTATTGATTACAGTACTCCATCAGCAAAAGGAAGAAAAATGTTGGGAGGTAATGAGCCTTACGGAAAAGTATGGCGTACCGGTGCCAACGAAGCCACCACTTTTGTGATTGATAAAGGCATAAAAGTAGAAGGCAAAGACCTCGCTGCCGGAAAGTATGCTTTATTTACTATTCCTGGAGAGAATGAGTGGACTATCATCCTCAATAAAAAGGCCGATCAGTGGGGAGCATTTGATTATAGTGAAGCTGAAGATGCATTGCGTGTGAAAGTGAAGCCCGGAAAGACGGACAAGTTTATCGAGACCTTTAACATTGCGATTGAAGGAAATAAAGTTGTACTCCGTTGGGAGAATACGCAGGTAGCTTTTGCATTGAAAGGCTAAGAAGTTTCCCTCGACAGTATTGAAAGAGCCGGGTTTGTTCCCGGCTCTTTCTTTTTTATCCGGTCTGTGAAAGTTTGTAATTTGCAGGTTACATCAGTTGCTTTTTATGACCATTGAAGGTAAAACACCAAAGGAACTCGGTTTCTTTTTTCCTGCAGAATTTGCAAGACATTCGGCTACATGGCTGAGCTGGCCCCACAAGGAGGCTTCGTGGCCCGGTAAGATTGAAGCGATATTCCCGGTTTATGCACAGTTTGTAAAACTGGTCGCGGAAGGAGAAAAAGTAAACATCAATGTGGCGGATGAGAAGATGAAGCAGAAAGCGATTGCTCACCTGACAAAAGCCGGATCGGACTTGAAGAATATCCAGTTCTTTTTTCATCCGACAAATGATGCCTGGTGTCGTGATCACGGACCAGCATTCCTGATCAATCCGAAAGAGAAAAAGAAAATGGTTGTGAAATGGAATTATAATGCGTGGGGCGGCAAGTATCCTCCTTTCGACCTGGATAACGAAGTACCCATTTCAATCGCGAAGCATTACAACCTTCCACTTGCAAAGCCAGGAATTATTATGGAAGGCGGATCGGTGGAGTTTAATGGAAAAGGAACTCTCCTTACCACTTCAGCATGTTTGTTAAATCCAAACCGGAACCCACATCTGACCAAGAATGAGATCGAAACTTATCTCATCAATTATTACGGAGTGGAAAAGGTATTATGGTTGGGCGATGGAATAGTTGGTGATGATACGGACGGGCACATCGATGACCTTACACGGTTTGTCAATGAAGATACCGTGGTGACGATTATTGAAGACAACAGCAATGATGAGAACTATGAGCCACTCAAGGCCAATGTGAAAGCGCTGGAAAAACTCACATTGGAAAATGGTAAATCATTACGTATAGTTGCACTCCCGATGCCGAAACCTGTGGTATATGAGGGGCAACGATTGCCGGCATCTTACGCCAATTTTTACATTTCAAATAACTACGTGATCGTACCAACGTTTCGCGACAAAAATGATGATAAGGCACTGTCAATTCTTCAAAAATGTTTTCCCGGCCGAACAGTTGTTGGCCTGGATTCTACCGACATTATCTGGGGACTTGGATCTTTCCACTGTTTGAGCCAGCAGGAGCCAGAGATCGCATAAAACCCTAACCTAAAAAACCTTAACCTTTGAAATTAATTTTTACTCTCCTTGTTGGACTTATTTCATTCTCCACATTCTCACAGGAAATTCTTAGTCGCAAGCTCGATGGCTCAGAAAAAGGAAAATCGGTTTCTGTTTATCTGAGAGAAATTGAAAAGAGCTCCGGTAATAAATTTTTCTTCCTGGATCAGTGGCTTGAGTCCATCCAGTTTGATGAAGGCTATGCGGGCCTCACATTGGATGAAGCGTTGAGGAGAATTTTGCAGGGATCTGATGTCACTTACACTACGATGTACAACTATGCGATTGTTTTCGCAAAGGACCCTAACCGCACGCTGGAGAAAGTGAAGTTCATTCAGTCGCTGAAGACAGAGAAGAAACAAGTGGACACTAAGAGCCTGGGCGCAAAAGATAAAGTAAAACCAGGAACGATTGTTCAGTTGTCGGGTATCGTCAAGGATGGGAAAACGATGAATCCTCTAGCAGGCGCTTCTGTTCACATCGAAGGAACCAATAAAACAGCCACCTCAAATGAGGCAGGTGCATTTAATCTGTCTGTGCCAGTGGGTGAGTATTATATCGTATTCCGCTACAATAGTTACGAAGAAAAAATTCTTAACCTTAGTCTTTATGAGTCGGGGCAGGTTTCCATTGAACTTGCAGAGACACCGAAAGTACTGGAGGAAGTTGTCGTTACAGGTAGGCAATCCAGTGCGGTGACAGCTAACGTTGGCCAAGTAGATCTGAAGATGGCGCAACTGAAGAAGCTCCCGACTTTTCTTGGGGAAATTGATATTATAAAACAGATACAAGTGTTGCCGGGAGTTACATCCGTAGGTGAAATGTCTTCGGGTTTTAATGTTCGCGGTGGTGGAGTAGATCAGAATCTTGTACTATATGATGGAGTTCAGATTTTTAATAACTCACACGTTTTCGGATTCTTCTCGGCCTTCAATTCAGATGCAGTAGGAAGTGCATCCTTTTTCAAAGGAGGTATCCCTGCCGAGTACGGAGGCCGTGTTTCATCGGTATTAAGTTTGAAATCAAAAGAAGGTGATTATAAAAAATGGACTGCTGCCGGTGGCATTGGACCAATCTCCAGTCATATTTCTTTTAATGGCCCTATTAATAAAGAGAAGACTTCAATTTTTGCATCCTTCCGCTCTTCGTATTCAGATTGGTTGGTAAAAACAATTCAGTATAAAGACATCAGCAAAAGTTCAGTCTGGTTCTATGATGCATCTTTGAAGGTGGCGCACAAATTCAGTGAACGAAACAAGCTATCTCTTTCCGGCTACCTGAGCCAGGATCTTTTTGGATTACCGTCAGACACTACTTTCAAGTGGCATAACAGAGTAGGGTCACTCCAATTCGATCACATTTTTAATGAGCGTGCCTTTTCTTCCGTTACGGTTGGTTATGGTGAATATGGTTATGAAGTGACTGACAAGACACCGGCTACTGCTTACAATCTCAAGTACAATATCTCCTATCCAACATTGAAAGCAGATTTTAATTATCATCTCGGCAAGCATAAACTAAACACGGGTATCGGAAGTATTTTATATGGAATTACCCCGGGAACAATTGTTCCAACGTCACCACAGTCTAATATAAAACCCATAAATGTTGAAAAGCAGCAGTCGATGGAGAATGCTGTATTTCTCAATGACGAGTTTGAAGTAACAGACAATTTGCGATTCAATTTTGGTGCGAGATTATCTTCTTTTACATCTATGGGACCGGGTAAGGTCTATTTGTATAAGCCGGGAGAGCCGATCACGAATTCCAATATCATCGATTCCGTATCGTATGGGAGTGGCAAATCGATCAAAAATTATATGGGATTTGAGCCAAGGTTCTCATTGGTTTATAAAATCACACCGCTTACATCAATTAAACTCGGATACAACCGGATTTACCAATACATTCATTTGATATCGAATTCAGTTTCTATTACACCGATCGATATCTGGCAATCAAGCAACTATTATTTCAAGCCGCAGAGCGGAGATCAGTATTCAGGAGGGGTTTTCAAGAGCAGTCAAAACGGAATGTTCGAGTTTTCCGTGGAAGGATTTTATAAAATCATTGACAATGTTTTGGATTTCAAAGATGGTTCGAACATCGTTTTGAACCCCAACCTGGAAACAGCGCTTCTTCGTGGTGTTGGAAAAGCATACGGAGCAGAATTTTCAGTCAACAAAAACTCAGGCCGCTTACAGGGATCTTTGAATTATACTTACTCACGCTCTCTACGGCAAGTACAAAGTCCTTATCAAGGAGAAAGCATCAACAATGGAAATTATTACCCTTCCAATTATGACCAACCGAATGTTGTCAACCTGACATGGAGGTATGCGCTATCCAGAAGATTCTCATTCACCGGAAACTTTACCTACCGAACCGGCCGACCCATTACGCTGCCTTATTCGTACGCTTACGTAAACAATATACCGATTGTCAATTACTCTGACCGGAACGAATACCGTGTTCCAGATTATCACCGTTTGGATCTGGCGCTTGTCATCGAAGGCAACCACCGAAGAAAGAAATTGATAGATGGATCGTGGATAATTTCCTTCTACAATGTCTACGGGCGGAAGAATGTCTATTCAGTCTTTTATAAGACCAATGATAACGGAATCCAGGCTCCTTACCAGCTCTCCATCATCGGTACTATTCTTCCCTCCGTTTCTTACCGTTTTAAGATATAGTCATGAGGTATTCAAGAATTTTTATTTACTTGTTCCTGCTCAGCTCATGCGTTAGCCCTTATGATTTCAGCTCGTCAGAGTACCATGAAGCGGTTGTAGTAGAGGGGATGATCACTGACCAAACCGGTCCATATCTCGTCAAGATTTCAAAAGCCGTTCCAATACTCAACCAGGTTTTGAAGACGCAATGGATAACAGGAGCTTCAGTCCAGATAAGCGATGACCGGGGAAATAATGAAACATTGCACGAAGCCAGTGACGGGCATTACTACACGAACTCTATCCAGGGAGTCGTAGGAGTATCTTATACGCTGAGCATTGTTACCAAAGAAGGAGTAGTATATACCTCTTCACCTGAAAAACTTTTACCAGTAGGAGATTTTTCAAACTTACATGCTGAATTCAGGCAAGTGGAGGAGCCTACTTATTACAACCAAGTGAAATCCCCCAATGGATTTAATATCTATCTCGACAGCGATTTGCTTCCTGAACAAGAAAGTCGTGCCTGGTGGAGATGGACAGGGACATTTGAAATTATGACTTATCCGCAATTTCGGACCAGACCCGTACCAAGTCGTACGGGAACGACTATCGTTCCCGATCCTGTTCCATGTAGTGGTTATATTTCAAGAGGTGGCGCACTGGTACAGCAATCTCCATGTACCTGCTGTTATTGCTGGATAACTCAATATAATTCTATTCCGGAAATCTCCGACCCTCAATTGGTGATCAACGGAAAATTGAAAAATCAATACGTGGGATTTGTGGAGGCAAACGTCCGTACTTTTTTCGATAAGTACTATCTCGAAGTCGAGCAACTCAGTCTTTCACAATCAGTCTACGATTTCTGGAAAAAAGTAAAAGTGCAAAAATCCAATAGCAGCAATTTATTTCAAACTCCACCACCACGAAGCGGGAGCAACATCTCTTCAACTTCCCCAGAGGCGACACCTGTGATTGGATATTTTGCTGCATCAGCAGTGAAAAAACATGTGATCACAATCCTTCGTTCGGATGTGCCTTATCACTTGAATCCAATAGACACATTGGCTTCCAGTTGTGTGGAGGCTTACAAACTAAGTACAACCTCCAGGCCTGTATTCTGGTGAAAATATGAACCGCTCCAAGTTTCTTATCTATCTTTTACTGCTGACTTCGTGTGTTGCCCCATACGACATCAGCGTGTCCGAATTTCATGATGCATTGGTTGTCGAGGGAATGATCACCAATCAACCAGGGGCATATGCGGTGATGATTTCTAAAGCAATGCCGGTGCGCGATCAGCTACGCAAGACCGAATGGATTAAAGGCGCTTCTGTTACTATTTTGGACGACCTGGGGAATTCAGAAAAACTAACGGAAAAGAGCGATGGGCATTACTACACTCAAACTACGCAAGGAGTCATCGGCAGAAGCTACACACTGAAAATTGCAACTGCGGATGGCATGTTGTATGAATCTGCTGTGGAGAAACTTTTGCCAGTAGGAGATTTTACAAATATGCGTTCCGAGTTTGTAATGAATGAGGAGCCAACATATTATAACCAAAAGAAATCCACTAATGGATTTAATATTTTTATTGATAGTCAGGTATTGCCTGAACAAGAAGAACGGGTTTGGTGGAGATGGACCGGCACATTCGAAATCTTTACTCATCCCGAACTTTTTCGGGTACCTATCCCAATGGCTATGTCTCCCCCGTTTGATAAGCCTGCTCCTTTTTCCTGCAGTGGTTATATTTCAAAAGGACAAGCGTTGATTCAAACTACAAATCCCTGCACCTGCTGCGAATGTTGGGTGACAGAATACAATCAGGTACCAGAAGTATCTGACTCCCGGCATATCAATAGTGGATTGATAAAGAATTTGAATGTTGCTTTCATCACAGCCAACGTTCGGACGTTTTACAAAAAATATTACATCGAGGTAGAGCAATTAAGTTGTTCACAGGCAGTCTATGATTTTTGGAAAGGTGTAAGGGTGCAAAAAGAAAGTAGTAGTGATTTATTCCAGACTCCACCACCGAAGACCAGGGGGAATATCTACGCAGTATCTGTCGGGGCGACAAATGTGATCGGCTACTTTGCAGCTTCAGCTGTAGTGAAGCACACATTGACCTTAAATCGGGCAGACGTACCTTACCATCTGAATCCTATAGATACAATCATTGCGCCTTGTACAAGTGCGTACAAATACAGTACAACGGCAAAACCTACATTTTGGTAACTATGAAGAAGCTATCCTCATTTGCAATTATTCTTATCTGTGCAGGCTTTTTGCCTGAAGAGAATTTTTTATCGGAAGTGAAAATGCGTTCTGAGGCATATTTCTCCAGGACATCACGGGCAAAACTTGAACTTCTGTTTAATCAACCTAAATATGCTCCGGGCGATACTGTGTATTTCCGGACCTCCTACGTAGCTGCTAGTGACTTGAAGCCGATAAAAGGCACACAGATTGTTCACATCTGTTTATTTGATGAAGATGGAAAAAAGAAAATGACACAATGGGTGGCAGTTACCAATGGGAGTGCCTCCAACAAACTCGTAGTCCCGGATGACCTCGCACCTGGAAATTATGTTTTTGTAGCATTCACCGAATGGATGAAGAATTTTGATAAATCGCTCTTCTTCCAAAAACAATTTCTTATCACGGGGAAAAATATATTTGAGAAACATCCAGCCAAGGATACCGTCATGATCTATGCGGAGAGCGGATCGATGGTGGCCGGTTTGGAAAATACGATTGCGATACGGTACTCTGGTTCTAAAAATAGAGGGAGAGTGGTTATTAAAGAATCGAATCGTGAGTTGGCTTCAATGGAAATATTAAACGACAGTGTGAGTTTGGTTCACGTGACTCCGAAGATGAACGAAGCATACAAAGTGGAGCTTGCCGCTGAAGATGGAGTGAAAGCATTTGATTTTCCTAAAGTGATTTCCAACGGAATTACTATTTCCTGCGATGCCTCAGATCAGCAACGTATCAAAATAAATTTGGAACGTACGGAAGGAAACGAAGGAAATCGATTCTACCTACTGGTCTTTGCGGCTAAAGGTCTCGTGTTTAGCACGCCTGTTGATTTTGTCAGTGAAAGAAAAAGGGAAATCCTCTTACCTCAGGATTTACCAACCGGTGTAGCACAGATTATTGTAGCAGATGGAAAATACAATATGTTAGGAGGCCGGGTTATTCATGTTGGCGAGCGGCAAAGCCGAATCTTAAAAATCGAAGGTTTGTCAAGTGGGTACACGACAAGACAGCAGGTGAAAGCGAATATGCGCATCCTGGATAAGGATGGCTACCCAACCGATGGAACGCTTGCCTGCCGTGTGATCAACGGAGATATGTTTGGCGAAGGCGAATCTGAAATGGACTACCTCACCTTTAAGAGTGATATCTCAAACTCTTTTCCACTCAATAAAAAATATGCCAATCCAGTTACAATCAATAACTACCTGATCACACAAACATGTTCGTGGTTTGACTGGAAAAAAATAGTAGATAAGAATCCAGTTCCCCTGGTGAAATCACAACAGTACCTGACTTTGTCAGGAAAGGCAACATTTGCCAAAAATGGTCAGCCTGTAAATGACTCTACTTTGATGATGTTTTTTCTTGAAAACAATCTGCGTGGTTACGAAACTTATGCTCTGTCTAAAGGACGCTTTTCTTTTCCACTTGTTCTGAGTGTTTACGCCAAAGACCGCTTTATGTATGCAGCCAGTCTGCGCGGGAGGGATGTTGAAGGAATCAATGTGAAAATCGATGATCCCGATTCCCTGATTTCCTTCAAAGCGGAAGCGTGGCGCGTAGGAAAGTCAGCGGATACATATTCCATTTACAGCTTGCAGCGCAAGACAATTAGCAACTCGTATTCGTTCTTCATCAATCCCAAGGCTCTTCGTGACTCCACGTTTGATCCTAACAAAGCAATGGAAGATGAATTGAATGGTGCAGACATCAAACTGAATATTAGTGAATACCTGATGATGCCAACGATAGAAGATGTGGCAAAGGAACTACTCAAAGGCGTGGAGTATCGCAAAATTGGCGGACGCCATGTGGTCAGAGTAAATACAACGGGAAAAATGCCCAGCAATCATGCTGGTCCACTTTACGTGATAGACGGGCAGATAACTAAGGATCCCACGTATTTTCTGGGGATAAAGCCTGCTGATGTGATCTCGATCAAAGTAGTGAGAGATAGCCAGAAACTTTTGGCATTGGGTAAACTCGGAGCAAACGGTGTAATACTCGTAAACACGAAGAACCCTATCACCATTAAGGATAAGAACAGGTTGGATTTTTCAGGTCTGCTTCCGGTTGCTAAAGGGTTTCAGGGTAAAAGCTCCGCTACTAACTTGCCCGATCTTCACTCTTGTATTTTCTGGTTGCCTCAAGCACAAACCAATGGAACCGGTCCGACAGAAATTCAATTTAATACTACAGACGATGTGGGGAATTTCCGCCTCCAGGTTTTTGGGACTAGCGTCACAGGAGCGCCACTCTTCCAGGAGTTGCCGTTTGACGTAAAATATTCCGGCAATTAAGATTTGAATTTGTAAACCTGCATAGGCGTAATCACAGCATTAAGAGGAACATCGTGCGTATCTGTCGGGATTAGTTCATCTTCCGGACCAAAATAAGATAAGCCTATCTTTTGACAATCTCTGCGGCACTGATTCAGAAATTTGTCGTAGAAGCCTTTGCCGTAACCAAGCCTGTTTCCTTCTCTATCAAAGGCAAGTAACGGTACAACGACAAGATCAATTTCCTCTGTTGATGTCGGGATTCCTGAAACAGGCTCTTCGATTCCCCATTTATTTTTTTCAAGTCTGGTCTCCTTTCCAAGATAAAAGTTGACCATCTGATCGCCTTCCACTCGTGGCAGAGAAATTCGAATAAATGGAAAATCTTTTTTAATTCCGTTAATAATGATCCGTGTGTCAGGTTCTTTCCTCGAAATGATGGGCAAGAAAATGTGAAGGACCCGAATGGAAGATAAATCGACTTGTGATAAAAAACGTTCTCCGATTTTTTCACTCAGCTCATCACATTCATTCTTGGATAAGGCGAGTCGCTGATTGAGTTTTTTTGAACGAATTTCCTGCTTAATCACACTTCAAAAATAGTAAACCGGAAGTCAAAAGGATCAAATGCCTCGATAAGCTTTTGTATGAATTGAGGGTCTTGCTGGTAGAAATTTAGAAAATTGTCAACGCGTTCCTGCAGGCTTCCATTAGGGAAAAGGGCGTCTTTTACAGTTTCAATCTGGCGAAGCTTATCAGAATGTTTTCTCTTTTCTGCCCGAAGCATTTTCGCCTCAATAGTTTCCAGTGCTTTGGTTAGATGTAAAGTTTGCGCATCGGCATGCTTAAGAAGAGTAGGATCAATTTGTGATGCACGATTTTTTACCTGCACAAAGATGTTCTTCGCTTCTGCGATTTCTTTACTAAGCGAAAGGTCGGTTTGTGAATTCCTGACAGTCCAGTGATTGAATAGATAATTTTTTTCTTCGAATAGATCTTTAAGCTCAAGTCCGGTTTTTACAAATTTCTTTCGTGTTGACTCATCCATCATGACAGCAAAATTGCGGGGCATCAAAACGGGAAAAGGAATTTTGAAGTGGTCAAACACCCCTTTGAGCTGGAGCCAATACACTACTTCGGCAGGACCTCCCGCATAGCCAAGGTTGGGCAGGATAATTTCCTGGTACAACGGCCTGAGAATAACATTAGGGCTGAATTTTTCTGGAGAACTGTCAATGAGTTTTTCAATCTCAGCTTGGGAGAATTTTAAGTCGGTATCGACTACTGAAAACCCTTCGTTATTTCGTTCAATGCGTTGCCTTAATCCTTTGTCTAAAAAAAAGAAATTGATGTCACGAGCAAAGACTTGCGGATGGTACCCAGAACTTTCGAGTTGCTTGTTTCTTTCTTCCACCAGTTTTTTTGGAGTATGATTGAAGAGATCGTCATGAATAACGCTCTTCAGCAGTGATTTCAGATCGCGATCATCAGCATCAACGACAATCAATCCTTCGCTCCCGAACAATTCATTGACGTAATACCTCACCGCCTGTGACAAACTGCTATGTTTGGTGTAGGCAGTTTTGAAAAAAGAAACATCGCCCGGCAGGTCATCAATAATTTTTGATAAGGACTTCGGATCAAATCTTCCTACTGCCCCCGTCTGGTCGGTTTCCCATGAGTATTTTTTCCCATAAAGCCGGAAGGACCTGATCTCGTCATAATCATGATCTTCACTAGCCATCCAGTAAACAGGGACGAAGTTATATGCAGGATATTGCTCTTTCAGTTTTTTACAAGCGTTGATAACCGTTACGATCTTATAAATGAAATACAGCGGTCCGGTGAATACGTTCAATTGGTGCCCGGTAGTAATTGTAAATGTCTTCGGATCTTTAAGCGACTTCAGATTGGACGCAACAGCATCAGAGATTTTTATACCATCGTACTGCTTTGCTAATGAATTGAAAAGGACATTCCGGTTCTCTTGGGTGAAAGATGATTTTTCACTGATCTGATCTTTAAAATTGGCAACAACCGGAAACCGATGATAAAAATTCTTGAGTGTATCTTTTTGAGAAATATAGTCGAGAAAAAAAGAATTGAATGAATGCGTATCAGGCAACGCGATCTTGTGAATCTGCATAATCAACAACAGGGATGTTTGAGGTAAACCATGACGCGAATAACGGGTAAATATGCAACTTGGTTCTTATGAAAGTAAGATCGGTATTTTTTATTTCCGGTATGCCGGACGGATTAAGAACTTTTTAACATCTGATCCTAAATGACCTCAGCAGACAGATCGAATTCCGTAGCACCCGTAATTTTTGCTTCCACAAAATCACCCAACCGCAGGTAATCTTTGCTATGAAGGATTACCTCGTTGTCAACTTCAGGAGAATCATGTTCGGTACGCCCGATGAATGAACCTTCCTCTTTGCGATCAACAATTATTTTATAAGTCTTTCCCACCTTGGCCTTGTTGAGTTCCAGCGAGATCCCTTCTTGTAATTCCATCAATTGCTCCAGGCGTTCTTGCTTCACTTTTTCCGGAACATCATCTTTCATCGAATGGGAGTGGGTGTTCTCTTCATGCGAATAAGTAAACACGCCCAGTCGGTCGAACCTCGACTTTTCTACGAACGTCATCATTTCGTCAAAATGGCGCTGAGTTTCTCCGGGATGCCCTGAAATCAATGTTGTTCGAATGGCAATATCAGGCACTTTCTCACGGATAGCTTGCAATAACGCTTCTGTTTTTTCACGCGTTGTTCCGCGTCTCATCAATTGAAGTATTTCGGTGGAGCCGTGCTGCAATGGGATGTCGAGGTACTTGCATATATTTTTTCGCTCAGCCATTACATCAAGAGCGTCCATCGGGAAGCCGGTGGGAAATGCATAGTGCAAGCGAATCCACTCGATACCATCAACATCGGAAAGCCGTTGAAGTAGCTCAGCAAGATTTCTTTTTTTGTAAAGGTCAAGCCCGTAATAAGTGGAGTCCTGGGCGATCAGCAACAATTCTTTCGTTCCGTTTTTCGCCAGGTTCTTAGCTTCCAATACCAACTCTTCTATTGGGCGAGAGACGTGCTTGCCGCGCATCAGTGGAATTGCACAAAAAGAACAGGGGCGATCGCACCCTTCTGATATTTTTAAATAGGCAAAATGGCTTGGGTTAGTAAGTATTCTTTCTCCTACCAATTCCTGCTTGTAGTTGGCATTTAATTGCTTCAACAGACGAGAAAGGTCCCTGGTACCAAACCAGGCATCTACTTTAGGGATTTCTTTTTCAAGATCGTCTTTGTAGCGCTGAGACAGGCAGCCTGTAACATAAACTTTTTCTACTAGGCCTTCCTCTTTGGCATCCACGTACCGGAGAATCGTGTCAATGGATTCCTGTTTGGCGTTGTCAATAAACCCACAGGTATTTATGACCACGATGTTGGCGTCATCATTCTTGGATTCGTGGGTAACGTCAATCTGGTTACCCCGGAGCTGCGTTAACAATACCTCTGAGTCGACTAAATTTTTGGAACACCCCAGCGTTACAATATTGACTTTATTTTTACGTTGGCCCTTGGTTTTCAAGCTGGAAAATTAAGGAGGCAAAGGTACAAAAAATTGAATCGGGGCCGGGTTAACGAGTATATTTGCAGGCTACATGAAACACATTTTTCTGTTTGTTATTTGCGCACTCCTGGCGAGTTGTTTCAGCGATGGCGACTGCCTGGTAAGCGCCACTAATTACATGCATATTCAGTTCAAGAAAAGATCGAATTCCGCCAAGGATACAGCTATTCTTTTTGCGACCCAGTCCGTAATCATTTCAGGCACAGACTCTGTTATTAGTGTAGTTGGTGCTCAGAAAGAATTGCTTTTACCGGTAGATGTCAACAGTCAAGCCAATTCAACTACGTTTATTTTTCACCGCCTCAGTACTGACAACGTAACAGTTGTTAGTGATACATTGGAAATCGGTTACACAAAGCAAAGTAAACTTGTCTCAAAAGATTGTGGAGCCTATACTTATTATCAGAATTTGACAATCCTGAAAACAAGCAAAAGCCTGGAGAGCTCCCAGTTCAAGACCTTCAGCACTTCGCTAATCAAAGACCCGACAGCCTCGTTAATTACCTCCTATGCGATCAATTATCAGATTCTGTATTAGCATAGGAGTATTATTGGCTTGCCTTTCTGGGTATAGTCAAAGTCGCCCGAAGCCCCCAAAACCTAAAAAAGATTTCCGTCCCTCGGGCATTCGCATTGGAACCGACTTGATTGATCTTGGAAAAACGGTGGGAGGAAAAACATTTAAGGGGTGGGAAATCAACAGCGATGTTGACTTTGCCAACTATTACATCACAGCTGACATCGGAAATTGGGCAAAGGATTTGACTCTGAGTAATGGCTTTTATTCCAACGGAGGAAATTATTTTCGTTTTGGCGTTGATATCAATTTGCTTAATAAAGATCCGGACCGGAATATGTTCTTTTTTGGTTTCAGATATGGACAATCACAGTTTCATGAATCAATGAACTATGTTGTGACCCCGGCGCGCATATTCGCCACTCCATCGATATATCAAACTGATAATACCAGTGTCAATGGCAGCTGGGTTGAGATTACTTCAGGTCTTCGCGTTAAAGTATGGAAGGGCTTGTGGACAGGCTATACAGCGCGCCTCAAATTTGCTCCGAAAGTAAATGCAACTGGTCAGTCGATGGCTCCCTACGATATGCCAGGTTATGGAATTGTATCAAATGCTCCCTGGTGGGGTTTCAACTACCAGGTCTTTTGGCGATTTGGGTGGCGTGAAGTAAAAGTTCCGCCTAAGAAATGATTTAACGCTTGAATAGAGAATCAACAAACTCATTTTTGTTGAATACCTGCAAGTCATCCACTTTCTCTCCAACACCGATGTACTTGACAGGTATTTTAAATTCATCTGAAATGCCGATCACTACGCCACCTTTGGCTGTACCATCAAGTTTAGTGATAGCCAGGCAAGTCACTTCTGTTGCTTTGGTGAACTCGCGGGCCTGAATCACAGCGTTCTGCCCTGTGCTGCCGTCCAGTACCAGCATTACATCGTGTGGCGCACCTGTCAGGACTTTCTCGATTGAGCGTTTGATCTTGGAAAGTTCATTCATCAGGTTCGTCTTGGTATGAAGTCGGCCAGCCGTATCAATGATAATGATGTCAGCACCAAGCTCAAGTCCTTTTTGGACAGTTTCAAAAGCGACTGCCGACGGGTCCGTATTCATCCCTTTGGCAATCACGGGTACCCCGTTGCGTTCACCCCAGAGCTTGAGTTGATCTACAGCGGCAGCGCGAAATGTATCGGCGGCCCCGAGCACAACACTCTTGCCTTTCTTTTTAAACTGAGCTGACAATTTCCCGATCGTGGTTGTCTTACCTACTCCATTCACGCCCACTACCATCAGTACATATGGTTTTGTAGCGACAGGGGTCTCAAAGTCACCCTGGTCAGCGCTGTTATTTTCAGACAGGAGGGAGGCTACTTCCTCTTTGAGGATGCGGTCAAGTTCACCAGCACCGAGATATTTGTCACGCGCTACACGGTCCTGAATGCGTTTAATGATTTTCAATGTAGTGTCTACACCTACATCTGACGAAATCAGAATTTCTTCCAGATTGTCCAGCACCTCATCATCTACAGTCGACTTACCGGCAATCGCTTTTCCAAGTTTGCCAAAGAAGGTCTCCTTCGACTTTTGCAAGCCGCTGTCGAGAGACTCTTTTTTTTCTTTGGAAAACAGATTGCCTATGAAAGACATAAGGTGCGATTGGGGATTTAACAAAAAAGTCCCACTCGGGGACTCTTTATGATTTTCAGCTTTTTGAAGGGTTAACCTTTTTTAGCCAGCGTTTCTTTTACCAGGTCGGCAGACACGATCTCTTCTTTGAAGATATAGGCGCCAGTTTTATCCGATTTCACAGCACGGATTACTTTCGCATAGTTCTTACCGTCCGTCTTCTTGAGCGATGCAACTACTTTCTTTGCCATGGTTATTTAATTTCTTTGTGGAGAGTATATTTTTTCAATACGGAATTGTATTTCTTTAATTCTATACGCTCCGTAGTGTTCTTGCGGTTTTTAGTGGTGATATAACGGCTCATGCCCGGCATGCCGCTGTTTTTATGCTCTGTGCATTCCAAAATCACCTGAATGCGGTTTCCTTTCTTTGCCATTGTCTAAATTTTTTAAATGTGCGCGGCCAATGTGCCTTTTTGACGAGCCTCTTTTATCACGGCAGTAACGCCTTTGTTGTTGATCGTTTTGATCACTTTGGTGGATACTTTCAGTGTAATCCACTTATTTTCTTCAGGAACAAAGAACTTCTTTGTCTGAAGGTTAGGGTAAAACCTGCGTTTGGTCTTGTTATTAGCGTGCGACACCTTGTTGCCTACGCGTGGTCTTTTGCCCGAAATTTCACAAACCCTTGCCATAAAAATCGTTTAAATAAGCCCTTTTCAATCAAATTTCCTGAAAAGGGAGTGCAAATATCGGCAAAACGAGGAATTATACAAACTGCCATATCATCTTTTCCTAAGAGCCTTCCATTGAATTTTTAGGGCTGCCTAAGCGGCTACCGGACTATCAGCTTCAAGTCCGCGCTCATGCTTTCGTTCTATCCCTGCACGAGAGTTTCAACGTTGTCAGACTGTTTACTGTATGGTAGCATATTTTGATTAGGCAGTAGTCTACTCCATTCTCTATAGCCTTAATTTTGAGGCAATTACATAATCATGGTACCACTGGAAAGTAAAAAAATGTCTCCTACTGAATTGCCTCAGGCTTTCAGGTATTATTTCGATCGCGAGTTTACAAGGGAGGAATTGGTGAGCAGAATAAGTGATGAACTGAACGAAAATGTAGCATACCTGGATTTTGTCAAAGCCTTCAACAGCAATACCGAGGGAGATTTCAGGAAGTCCTATGCAGAAAAGAAAGCCGCTGTGCTGCTCGACTCAAAATACTATCGCGAGCAAATTGAATATCACGATAGTATTTTTAGAACCTATGCAGAAAATCGCTTTTGGGATATTCAACAAAAGAAACTTTTTGATTTACAGTGCCTGTGGCGTGCAGAAAAAGCCAGAATTCCTGAAATAGAGAGTGTTTGGGATTTTGATTACTGGCAGAGAAACATTGAAAACTGCAGGTTCATTCCCGAGGTTACCCGCGATGAGGTGGATATGTATATTGAATATTTGAATTCGTGTGACGTATATCTCGTAAATGAAGAATGGCAGAATTATGATGAATTTAAGCTTAATGAAAAGGATGACGATGATGGTTTGGAGCATCCGGAATGGTATGACTTTCATAATCTGCGCACAGGCAATGCAGTGTTGCTGAGCCTCCAGGATGTTCGGGGCGAAAAGGAGGATTATTATCGAGGAGTATGGCGGACGGAAACGTATGGGCCAGAGAAGCGTGAGGTTCTCAAACCTCTTCTTTTTGTCCATGATGATGAGATCATGAATGATTTCCTGGGCAAAGTAGAATCGGCACAGTTTAAAAAGATGTACGAACGTTTTTGCGATATGAAGTGTACGATCAATTCGCAAGAAGAAGTTGAAGATGCTTTCTATTTTTTGACAGACCTCTATCATGAAGTTCCCATTGAAAGCCATGCAGATTGGCGACAAGGTCTTATCCATGCGAGGAATAAATACATCAATCGGAAAATTGCAGAGGAAATACCCGTGGTTTTTGAAGAGTACCAGTTAAAATTATCATTGGGTATTTCATATCCCGTGGAGAACGACACTGAAAACAAGAGTTTTTACGAAAGTCTAAAAAAGCCTGTTCTCGAAGGACGCAGGCTAAAAGGCGAGCCTGAAGATTTTAATTTTTGATTTGGCTGTGCCGTAAACTTCATCTCAAGTTTCTTCACTTGCAGATTTGAGAATGGTTGGTGGCGAGCCCCTTAGTTTCCATAAGTAACACCAAGTGTTTGGCACTCGTGAAATGTAAATCAACGAACACGCAACTATCAACTATTTCTCTTAATTTCGCACCGGCATGCAGAAGAAACTGATCCTCGATTCCAAGCAACTCGATATCACTCTTAGCCGTCTTTGCCAGCAACTCATCGAGAACCATTCCGATTTCAGCAACTGTGTCATTCTCGGCCTCCAGCCACGCGGAGTCTTCCTCGCAGAATTAATCCATCAGAAACTCAAGTCACTGAAAGTTTCAGTTCCATTGGGCTACCTGGATGCTACTTTTCATCGCGATGACTTCCGAAGACGTGATACCCCTGCAAAAGCCTATGAGACCCGTGTGAACTTTGCCATTGAAGGCAAGAACGTGGTGCTCATTGATGATGTCTTATTTACAGGACGAACAGTTCGTGCCGCATTGGATGCCATGATTTCTTTCGGCAGACCTGAAAAGGTAGAATTGCTGGTGCTGGTCGATCGCAAATCCACGAGAGATTTGCCAATAGCCGCTGACTACATTGGAAAATCAGTGGATACACTCGATTCACAACGCGTATTAGTGGAGCTCGAAGCTCAAGGTCACAAGCAAAACAAAATCTGGTTAATCAATAAGGAATAACAATGTCAAAACTCAGTCAACGGCACTTGCTCGGAATCAAAGACATCACCCGCCAGGACATTGAACTTATTTTTGAAACAGCAGAGAATTTTAAAGACGTCATCAATAGGCCAATCAAGAAAGTGCCGTCACTTCGAGACGTGACAATCGCAAACATTTTTTTTGAAAACTCTACGCGTACAAGGCTTTCATTTGAACTGGCCGAGAAAAGACTTTCGGCGGATGTTGTGAATTTTTCTGCTTCGGGTAGCAGTGTGAAAAAAGGGGAGACACTGCTCGACACTGTCAATAATATTCTGGCTATGAAGGTTGACATGGTGGTGATGCGCCATGCAAGTGCAGGAGCTCCGCACTTTTTGTCGAAGCACATCAAAGCTAACATTGTCAATGCCGGTGATGGCACGCATGAGCATCCGACCCAAGCCCTGCTCGATACTTTTTCTATTCGCGAAAAACTGGGCGGAGTTGAGGGAAAGAAAGTAGCGATTATTGGTGACATCCTTCATTCACGTGTGGCGCTCTCGAATATTTTTGCCTTGAAGAAATTGGGAGCAGAGGTAATGGTATGCGGTCCGCCTACATTGATTCCGAAATTCATTTCTTCCCTCGGAGTGAAGGTAGAATTAGAAGTTCAGAAAGCACTCGACTGGTGTGATGTGGCCAATGTACTGCGGATTCAGTTGGAACGTCAACAACTCAAATATTTTCCTTCGCTCCGTGAATACACACTTTACTATGGTATCAATAAAAAAATGCTCGATAACCTCGACAAGGAAATTGTGCTAATGCACCCCGGCCCGATCAATCGCGGAGTGGAGTTGACGAGTGAAGCAGCTGATTCGCATCATTCAATTATTCTCGACCAGGTGGAAAACGGTGTGGCGGTGAGAATGGCGGTATTGTACCTGCTGGCCGGTGCAGCCTGAATTCAGTCTTTATACTATCAGGAACACCCTCTATTTTATTCTTTTGTTTTTAATCGGATAACTTTATTCCTTTCTTGTATGATCAACTGAACGCTTGAAGACTACTAGATTTAAACGAATGAAGCTTGTTACAAAAATTTGTCTCCTTTTCCTTCTGGCTTTGACGATGTCTCGGTGCGCAACTATTTGCGGAGGATCGAGATACAATGCTCATATACTGGTTAATGGCAGGCCTGGTGCAACAATATATAAGGACGGCAATATCGCAGGTAGTGGAAGTACAACATTGCAGTTAAAAAGGAATATGGCAAACCGTTTGTCGCTGACTGTAAAAGAAAAAGGATGCAAGGATCAGACATTCGAGTATCGCACAAGGGCCTTCAGAGGTTGGGCGCTGGTTGGCACCCTATTCACTTTCACAACAAGTACCTATGTGCCGTATGGACTTGGGATAGACCTTGCCACCGGAGCCCTGTGGAAACCGAATGAGGCAGAACCTGGAGTGTCAAAACACAACTACAAGAATTATCAATACACTCTTAACTATACCGGATGTGAATCAAAATCTGTTGAGCAAACATCTACAGATACAGATGTGACGGACAAACTGGTTGATGTAGTTTACCTGAAAAATGGAAGTATCATCAGGGGTACTTTGATGGAAAGCAATCCATCTGTTAATGTGAAGATACAAACCCGTGACGGGAGCATCTTCGTCTTCAAAATAGAAGAGGTTTTAAAAGTGACCAGAGAGTAGCGCTATTTCCCGACCAATTGATTCAGCGCGATCTCAAAAGAAGCCTGTGCAATTTTTGTCTTTGCCGGATTTATTTTCTGGGTTTTTTCCATCGCCCTCCGAATGGTCATCGAAATATCATTGAAGATCGATTCATCATCCATAGCTGCTTCGCTTTCCATGAAGTAGGCGAATACACGAGCCATTCCGCAGTTGGCAATAAAATCCGGGATAATCGAAATTTTCTCATCCGCGTCCAGGCCTGTCGGGCCGAAAAATATTTCCGGATCGGCAAATGGAACATTCGCGCCACACGAAAAAACCTCAACACCTGAAGAAATCATTTTATCCACCTGTTGTTTCGTAACGAGGCGTGATGCAGCTGCAGGAATGAAAATCTCAAAATCCAGGTCCCAGATTTTCTGATTTACAATTTCAAAGGAGAGCAGGTCCGGTGTTACCAGACGATTGCCTTCCCGCTCGACCACCAGCTTGCAGATTTCATCATGTGAAAAACCTTTTTGGTTGATGAGTCCTCCTTCCCGTGTGAGTATGCCCACAATTTTTGCGCCCATCTGGCTAAGGTAGAATCCCGCAGCGGCTCCCACATTTCCCCAACCTTGCACGACTACACGTTTACCTTTCAACTCGCCACCCCAGAGTTCATAGTAATGACGAACTGCTTGTGCGACCCCGTAGCCTGTGCACATGTCGGCAACTGTGTATTTTTTTTCTAGTGAAGGAGTAAATTTTCTATCTTCAATTATTTTCACCACGCCCTGGCGCAATTGACCGATGCGGTTCACTTTTTGAGGTTCAGTCGGTTTGAAATGTCCGGTGAAGACACCTTCTTGCGGATGCCAGATGCCTACATCTTCTGTGTGCGGAATCACCTCATGGATCTCGTCAACATTCAAATCACCACCCGTTCCGTAATAATATTTAAGCAAGGGCATTACCGCCAGGTACCAGCGATGCAATACACCTTCTTTGCGTGGATCATTAGGATCAAAGTTGATTCCTGATTTAGCTCCGCCAATGGGTGGTCCTGAAACGGTAAACTTTACTTCCATCGTTTTGGCGAGCGATTCTACTTCACGTTTGTCCAAACCTTTGCGCATGCGCGTGCCCCCGCCTGCTGCCCCCCCGCGAAGGGAGTTGATCACAACCCATCCCTCTGCTTCGGTTTCACTGTCTTTCCATTCAAATACAATCTCGGGTCTTTTGTTTTCAAATTTTTGAAGCAGGTCTTTCATAGATTAAGGGGCCTTTGAGTTTCAGCGTGCAAATATAGGAGACGTTGTTAAATCAGATTGAGCCTAACAAAATGCCGGAAGAAGAATCTGAACTTGCACCCGTTACACTCTTAAGTGTATTTTTTTGACCTCGCAATCGAAGCACGCCAAGGAAAGCAAACACCAGTGCTTCCTTAAAGTCGATCGTAGTTTTGTCCGGAACAACAACTTGAATTCGATTGTCAAGTTTCTCTTTCATTCTTTGAATCAGGAAATCGTTCAACGCTCCGCCTCCTGTTGCAAGCATCTTCACTTTCTTTTTTGACTTGGGAATGGCCTGACTAATCTCAATCACGATCGATTCAATGACAGTGCGCAATTTGTCTGCAATGGAAGCCAGATCATTATCCAAAAGTGGCTGAAACCCTTTTTCAAAACCTTCACGGGCAAGTGAGGGTTTGTTCTTTCGGTTGAGAGTATAAACTTTTTCGAAGCGAGTCAAAAGGCTTTGATTTAGTGCTCCTCCTGAAGCTAATTTTCCTCCATCGTCAAAATCTTTCCCAACCTGGTTTACCAAATAGTTCAGTGCCATGTTGCAAAAGCAAACGTCAAAAGCAATACGTTTTCCTTTGGCTTGCATCGAGAGGTTTGCTATTCCACCGAGGTTGAGGCAAATATCATAGTCAGAAAAAAGGAGTTGGTCGCCAATGGGAACGAGGGGGGCTCCTTCACCGCCAAGAGCGATGTCGAGACCTCTGAAGTCGAAAGCAACGGGCAGATTCGTGGCTGCATGGATAGCATTGCCATCACCCAATTGAAAAGTGAATTTTTTTTCTGGTTGATGAAAAATAGTGTGGCCATGTGAAGCAATGAGATCCGGCTTTCCTGTTTTTTTCTTTGCGATGAACTTATTGCATTGCTCGCCAATAAATTTTCCGTAGGCCGCATGCAATTCAATAAGTTTTTCTCCTGAAAGAAAATGCGCTTTTGCCAGTTTATTTTTCCATTCGGCTGTGTACTTGAATGTTTCCGCTGCCTTAATGGAATAACGCCAGCGTTTATTTTTGAATTCAAAATGACAGAAGGCAATATCCAAACCGTCCAGCGATGTGCCTGACATGAGGCCAATGACTTTGTATTTATTATTCATACTTTGCAAGCTTCAAACTGGTCAGCGAAAGTAATCATTGCAAATGAACTTAGTCATTGACTGCGGAAATACGAGGATCAAAGCAGCCTTCTTTTCGGGAGAAAAACCCGTAGAAAAATTTTCGTTTGCTACGAAAGAGGAGCTTGCCGGTTTTTTGAAATCAACGGAATGTGACAGTGTCATCGTAAGCTCAGTGAGCTTGCCAGGCAATGAAGTTCTGGAACTGGTGAAGGCAAAGAAAAAATACCTGCTGACATATACACTTCCGCTTCCTGTTGAGGTGAAATATAAAACACCTCAAACGCTCGGGGTTGACAGGATCGCTGCCGTCTGTGGAGCATCTGTTTTATTTCCGGCAACGAATTGCCTCGTCATCGATGCGGGCACCTGCATCACTTTTGATTTTATAGATTCTACTAAAAATTACCTTGGCGGAGCAATTTCCCCAGGAATTGCAATGCGTTTTGAGGCGATGCATACGTTTACCAAAAAATTGCCGTTAGTAACGGCTGCGGGGGCTGAAAAACTGATTGGCGACAGCACTGAAAGTTGTATGCGCAGTGGGGTAACAAACGGCATTTTGGCTGAGGTAGAAGGGATTATCGAAAAATACAGGGCTATTTATCCCGACCTCAGGGTGGTTTTATGTGGGGGGGATACCCGATTTTTTGAAAACAACTTGAAACCCACCATATTTGCAACCCCCGAACTCGTATTGATCGGTTTGAACTGGATTTTGGTTTATAATGCATCATTGTAAGAAAAATTCCCTAGCTATTTTGCTTCTCCTCTTTGTCGCCCTGAGCGCAAATGGGCAGATTGCATCCAGTCCGTTTTCTGCTTTTGGAGTAGGAGACCTTTACAACAGCAATGCCAATGTTCAAAATCAAAGCATGGGCGGCATTGGCATCAGTAACACGAGTCCCTGGTATATTAATGGAGTAAACCCTGCTTTGCTGGTCTTCAATCGTGTCACCGTTTTTCAGGGTGGTATGCAATTCGAAAAGAAAACATTGACGGACGGGCTTACTAACCAGAGTTTTCAAAATGGTAATCTCAGCTATCTCAATCTGGCATTTCCTGTGAAATCGGGCAAATGGACTACTGGCGTGGGTCTTACACCGCTTACGAATGTCAATTACAATATCACCTACCAGGAAAATGCAAACGGCTCTTTTCAACCGATTACTTACAAGCAAACGGGCAAAGGAGGAGTTAATCAATTTTATTGGTCAAATGGAGTAGCGCTGACCAAGTACTTATCTCTGGGAGTAAGGGCTAGTTATCAGTTTGGTAACATCGTCACACAAAATGCTTCTCAAAATGTGGGCGCTTTCGCAAATACTTCTGTCAAAGTCACAGATTCATTTAACGGATTGAACCTTACCGGAGGAATTTCTTTTCACAAGGATTCATTGTTCAAAAAGAACTTCCGGGTAAATGTCGGGGCCATTTACAACACAACCACAACATTTCCAGCACAGCACAAACTCGAATACCAGTCGATCGCCAGCAACGGTGCTGTGATTGATACCTATACTAACAGTGACCTGGACGGAAAGTTGCATATACCCGAAAGTTGGGGTGTGGGGGTTTCGTTCGGCAAAGTGGATCGCTGGACTTTAGGCTGGGACTACACTTATCTCGATTATCGTAAATTCAGTTACCGCACAAACGATCAAACCGCACAGTTCAATGGAATTCCTACCATTGGTTATCGCTCAGGTGTAGGACTGGAATTCATACCACAGCCTGAAGATTTTACTAACTACCTCAACCGGGTGATGTATCGTGTGGGCGCATCTTATGAGAAGTCAACGATGCTCATTAACGGGAATCCAATGACAGACATTGGAGGCACATTTGGCTTTTCTTTGCCTGTGAGCCGCTTTTCGACCATCGATCTTGGCATAAAAATTGGGAAAAGAGGCATTGTGAAAGAAAACCTCTTGCAGGAAAATTACTTCAGGGTTTTCTTTGGCATCACGTTTAACGACAACCAATGGTTCATAAAGCGAAAATTTGAATAAACCTTTAACTATGAAGAGTAAAAATGTGTTTTTGATCTCGGCTTTGGTAATGACGGCATTCAGCGCCTGGAGTCAGTGCTCTGATTACAAGTGGCCTCAGGATCAGCCTAAAGCTGAAAGACAAGTAGCTGCATATGAGGCTGCTATTAAAGATCAAAATTATAAAGCCGCTACTGCAGGTATGAATTGGATGATGACCAATGCACCTCAGTGGCATACAAAACTGTATGTGTCAGCGGCTGAAGCATACGATAAGTTGGCAAGCCAGGAGCTGGATCCGACAACCAAGCAGATGTATGTCGATTCACTAATGCTGATCTATGATTTGCGTATTAAGAATTGCGGTGAAGAAATGAATGTGCTCAACCGTAAAGCTATTTCAGCTTACAAATACAATGTTCAAAATAAGGACAAGGTGACCGAACTGCTTGCTCTTTTTGACAAGACGTATGAGGTGAGCGGCAATAATGTGATGGATAATAACCTGGATGCCTACATGGGTGCGGTGAAAAGCAGTGTTGATTTGCTTAAAAACCTCAGTGAAGATCAAATCATGCAGCGCTATAATAAGCTCATGGAGGTGATTGATACCAAAATCAAAAAAGCACAAGAGCAAAATAAATCCGGTGACATTGAAAAATATAAAAAAGTAATTGGAGCTATTGATGCAAAATTGGCCAAGGTAGTGAAGATGAACTGTGCATTCGTAAAGAAAAACTTTGAAGCTAAGTTTACTGCCAATCCAAATGATGCGGCACTGGCAAGAAAAATCTATACGGCTATGCTCACGGACAAATGCACGAACGAGCCAGTGTGGTTCCAGGCTGCTGAATTGCTTCACAGTACTTCTCCGGATTTTCCAGTAACTAAAGAATTGGCCTCGGGATATATTCAGGCAAAGAATTTTGACAAAGCCAACCCGCTCATCACTGAGCTTCAGGGAAAAGCTGCCTCAGCTGCTGAAAAAGCATGGATCGATATTCTGAAAGGTGATATCGAATTCCAAAAAGGGAATAAGCCGGGCGCACGTGATCTTTACAAAAAAGCGCTTGTGACGGACCCTGCATCAAAGGATAGCTATGAGAGAATCGGTGATTTGTATGTTTCATCTACAGGCGAGTGCACCAAAACTCCCGGATCAGCTGAAGAGAAACTGGTTTATATCGCTGCTTTCCAAATGTATCTGAAGTCAGGTAACCGCGATAAAATGGAGCAGGCCCTGGGCCAATATCCTACCGCTGCCGATCTTCAAAAAGCAACCTGGAAGACAGGTGAAACTAAAAAGATCGCTTGCTGGATTGACGAATCGGTTGTTGTGAAGGCACGCAAAGAATAAGACATTAGCATGATACTTGCAGAAGGCTGGCTTGTTGCCGGCCTTCTTTGTTTATTTGAAATATGAAATTGAATGACATATTCAAATGTGCTTTAACCTGCGTTTGCAGTGCAGTTTTCCTTGCCTCCTGCTCTACAAAAGAAGCAGCAAAGCCGGTGATCTATGACGGACCTCTGCGTCAGGCTGAAAATATTGTTATGCATCATGCAGAAAAGGAAAAAGTAAAAACAATTCTGCAGGCGAAGAAATACAACGAGTACCAGAACGGAGACAAAGAGTTTCCGGAGGGAATCTACCTTGAGTTTTACAATGAAGCCGGAGTGATGACGTCAACATTAAGGGCCAATACGGCCTACTATTTTAAAGCCGAGGATAAATGGAGGGGCAGGGGCAAGGTTGAGGTGATGAACATCGAAAAGCATCAGCAGCTCAATTCGGAAGAACTTTTCTGGACTCCACGCAACAAGAAAATATTCACAGACAAGTTTGTCACAATAGTGCAGCAAGGTGACGTAGTTTATGGCACCGGCTTAGTAGCTGACCAGGACATGTCCAACTACACACTTAAAAATACTTCGGGCAAAGTCGAAGTAAAGGAGTAACAGCATTTCTGCTATTGTATTATCTTTGCCGTTTATGAACCTGGTTAATTCGATTTTAATATCACTGGCAGCAGCGTTTATCATTATTGGCATTTATGAAATGATGGCTGTCGGGGTTAGCCAGGGGTATTGGGCGGTGATGTTATCGATCGTATTGTTTTTCCTTTATGCTTATCGCAAAAAGAAATAAAACATGGATACCAGCCTGATACCATTGATTCTGACCACACTGGCTTTCTCGTTTTTCTTTGCAGGAATGGAGATCGCTTTTCTTTCGGCTAACAAATTACAAATTGAACTTCAGGGCAAGCAGGGCAAGACCTGGGGAGTCATTATGTCGAAGTTCATCAAAAACCCTTCGGCTTTTATAGGCACCACACTTATTGGTAACACAGTGGCCTTGGTGCTCTTCGGAATAGTGATGGCGCAATTCATTGACCCCCTGCTGGATTTTCTTCCGGAAAACTCTAATGATGAAGTCATCCGCCTTGCGATAGAGACTACCGTGTCTACGCTTTTTATATTGTTCACAGCAGAATTCCTGCCCAAGAGCTTATTCCTGATCAATCCGAACTTAGTTTTAGCCGCACTGGCTGTTCCATTCAATGTTTGCTACTGGATTCTCTACCCATTGACTTTCTCGATTGTAGGCCTGTCAAAATTTGTGATCACGAAGATCATGGGCATATCTTACTCTGAGGAGAAGCCGGTATTCGGGCTCACGGATCTGAACAACTATCTCAAAAATATGTTGAAAGTAAGGCATGAAGATGAGGAGATTGAATTGGACAAGAAGATATTTCACAATGCACTCGAGTTTAAGACTGTAAAAGTCCGTGACTGCATGATTCCCCGTATGGAGATAGCTGCCGTTGGAATTGAAGAAGGAATAGAGAAACTAAAAGATGCCTTCGTTGAAAGTGGGCATTCAAAAATCCTGATCTACAAAGAAACGATTGATGACCTGATCGGCTATTGCCACTCAGCCGCATTGTTTAAAAAGCCTGAAAGAATTGAAGATATCCTGACCCCTGTAGTCATCACCCAGGAAACGGCTATGGCCAATGAATTGATGGTTCAGCTGATCAAGGAACGGAAGAGTATCGCAGTAGTCGTTGATGAATTTGGAGGAACGTCAGGCATTGTGAGTATGGAAGATCTCATGGAGGAGATTTTCGGAGAAATTGAAGATGAACACGACAGCGATGACCTCGTGGAGATGAAAGTGGATGATCGCACTTACGTTTTCAGTGCCAGGCTTGAAGTAGACTACCTCAACGATAATTTTGGGCTGAACCTCCCGACAGGAGATTACGAGACCCTTGGTGGTTTGATTTTAGCCTACACGGAAGACTTCCCAAAACAGGGAGATACCATCACTATTCTGCCCTTTACTTTTGTTATTCAAAAGACAGAAAGAAGGCGAATTGATACGGTGAAAGTGATTTGGGATAAGGACAATGGAGTCCAATAGATAATTCGTTTTATAACTATCAATATTTCAATTGGTTATAATTCGATGACCGCTTTGGCGAATACCAATATCCGTTTAAATTTGCACTCCTTTTTTAGGGTAAATCTATTAGGTTGAATCCGGACAAGGGCGGGACGTTTACCCGGTTCTCACAAGACAAAGAAACAGCTAAACCATTTTTAATTTTTATTTTTTAGAAAGCTATGGCACTTATCAGCACCCTCAGAACGAAGATGACCAAATTTGTGGTAGGCTTTGTGGCACTTGCCATGGGGGCATTTATCATCGGAAGCGATTTATTTGGCAATGGTCCCCGGTCTATGTTCGGTGGTAGCCAAAACAATATTGGTGAGATAGCAGGAACAAGCATTTCACGGGAAGAATACCAGGCGATCGTGCAGGAGCGTGAAAACGACTATGCGCTTTCTTATGGTCGTCAGCCCGGAGAGCGTGAGCGAGCTATGCTGCAAAATCAGGCGTGGGAACTTCTCGTTGTTCAGCATGCTATCCGCAGCCAGTTTGAAAAAACCGGAGTTATCGTAACCGGAGATGAGTTGTGGGATATGGTTCAAGGTAAGAACGTTGATCCCAGTGTAAAGCAAGCGTTCCTTGATTCAGCCGGAAACTTTGACAGGAACAAGGCTGTGCAGTACATCAGGAGCCTGAGTACTCCTGCTCCATCAGATCCCCGGATGGCCAACCAGTGGGCTGAAAGCAAATACCGTTGGGATTTATTTCAGAAAAACTTGGGATTAGGCCGTCAGCGTATCAAATATGAAAACCTGCTCATCAAGACTAATTATGTTACAAATGCTGAAGCGGAACGTAACTATCACCAGCAAAATGATGTGGCAGAAGTAAAAATTCTTTTTGTTCCATTTTTTGCGATGAGCGATTCAAGCGTTCAGGTTACAGACAGCGACCTTAAAGATTACTACAACAAAAACCTCGAGAAATTCAAAGCTAAATTCACCAGGAGTCTCAACTATGTTACTTTCCCGGTGGTTGCTTCAGCTGAAGATTCTGCAAAAGTGCGCACCGATGCCGAAAAAATTGCTGCTGACTTTAAAACCGTTGCTGATGACTCCGTATTTGCTGTAACCAACACTGAGGGAGCAACACCTTATTCTAAATTCAATATTAGCAACCTGCCTTCCAACATCTCAAAAGACAAATTGGTGACTGGAAATATCATTGGCCCAGTATTGGATAATGATAGTTACAAAGTGGTCAAAATTGTGAAAGCTGGAACGGACACGGTTTACGTAGCCAAGGCCTCACACATCTTGATCAAGTGGGATGATGAGACCGCAGAAAAGAAAAAAGCAGCTAAGGACAAGGCTCGTAAAATTTTGAACGAAATCCGTGGGGGTGCAAGCTTTGCAGCCAAGGCACGTGACTTCGGAACGGATGGTACAGCTTCCCGCGGAGGTGATCTTGGCTACTTTGTTTCCGGACAAATGGTGAAGCCATTCGAGAAGGCGGTGTTTGCGGCCAAGAAATTAGGTCTCCTGAACGAAGTGGTTGAAACCCAGTTTGGATACCATATCATTGAAGTAACTGCTGTAAAAGATAATTCAGCCTATACAATCGCGACTGTTGAGCTGAAGATTAGTCCTAGTGATGATACGCACAATGCCGCTTACCTTAAAGCACAGGCTTTCGCTTCAGGATTGTCAGGTGTGGACGAGTTTAAAGAAAAGGCTGCGAAAGAGAATCTGAATGTGCTCCAGGCAAACGACCTGAATACAACAGACCAGCGCTTAAACAATTTGGGCGAAGCCCGCAAGGCGATCACCTGGTTGTTCCGTGACGGAAGCGTAGGAAAAGTTTCCGAAGTTTTTGACCTCGATGCTGACTACATCGTGGCCGTAATGACTGGTGAAACGGAAGAAGGGTATCGCTCTTTTGATAAAGTGAAAGATGAAATTACAGCTGCAGTTCGCAATGTTTTGAAGGGCAAGAAAATCGTTGAGAAACTCAGTGCAGAAAAAGGCACTTTCGAAGACATGGCAAAAGTATTCGGAACGGATGCCTCAGTCAACTCATCCAGTGACCTGAAATTGAACTCCAATTCGATTCCAGGTGCAGGCCTTGATCCTACTGCCGTTGGCCGTGCGTTCTCTTTGGAGAACGGAAAACGTTCAACTCCCGTTGCAGGCGAGAATGGCGTAGTCGTACTTGAGCTTCAAAATAAAACGATTGCTCCGGAAACAGGTGATTACACCATTTTTAAGAATGAGATGGTAAGAAATATGAATAACCGTTCTGGAATGGGAATAGCGGAGGCGATCAAAGCCGGATCAAATATCAAAGACAAACGTTACAGGTTTTATTAATAAATTCATTGTGAAGGCCGGCTGGGCTTTGGTCCAGCCGGTTTTTTTATTTCTGTAAATGGAGCCCAACTGGACTGAATCATTGCGCGAGAAACTGGACCAGCATTATAGCTGGCCTTCGCTTTACACATTCAAGTTTGTGGTGCCCCAGGGGAAAGAAGACGAAGTGAAAAAACTATTTCCTGCACACGAGTCGAGTGAGCGTAAATCAAAGAATGGGAACTATGTCAGTCTCACGTTTCATATGATGATGCCCGGAAGTCAGGCTGTAATTGACGTCTATGAAATGGTGTCCGGGGTCGAAGGCATCATCGCCCTTTAGCACACCGCCCCTTATTTCCGTTTTGCTCAAGTTTGTTCTATCTTTCTATTGACAAGGTAACGTCATTATTATGGAATGGTCAGAGCAAGACAATCGGCTGAAAAAGAGTTTCAAATTCAAGGATTTTTCAGAGGCATTTGCGTTCATGACCCGCGTGGCTATGATTGCCGAGAAAATGGATCACCATCCGTTTTGGACCAACGTTTATAATACAGTGAATATTGAACTTTCCACACACGATGCCGGTGATGTGGTGACCGAAAAAGATCGCAAGCTGGCTAAGGCTATTGACGGGTTGGTTTAATGGAGAAAGAAAAAACCGCACTTTATATTATTCCAACACCTATTGGAAACCTTGGTGATATCACACTGCGTGCTCTCGAAATATTAAAATCAGTTGATTCAATCCTCGCAGAAGATACCCGTACCTCCGGGGTTCTGTTGAAGCACTACGATATCAGCAAACCCTTGCAGAGCTTTCACATATTCAACGAGCATAAGGCTCTTGCTTTGGTCATCAGCAAGCTGAAAAATGGCGCAACGATGGCGTTGGTCAGCGATGCGGGCACCCCGGGTATTTCAGACCCTGGATTTTTGCTGGTTCGTGAATGTTTAAAAAATGACATTAAGATCGATTGCCTGCCGGGAGCTACAGCGTTTGTCCCGGCACTTGTGAAATCGGGGTTTCCCACTGATCGCTTTGTATTTGAAGGTTTCTTGCCGCATAAAAAAGGGAGGCAGACGTTATTAAAAGAACTGGCTAGCGAGACCCGTACCATTGTTTTTTATGAATCACCTCATCGCCTGATAAAAACTCTGGAACAAATCCGGGATTTTTTTGGTAGTGAGAGAGAGGTTTCGGTCTCCCGGGAGCTTACCAAAATGCACGAGGAGACATTTACGGGTATTGTTGCTAATGTGATAACCCATTTCACCTCAAAAGAAGTAAAGGGCGAAATAGTTCTGGTGGTAAAAGGGCATGAGAAGCATGTCGCATCGGATGAATAGATTTTTAATTAAACTGAATAGAAACCTGGCCGTTTAAGGGATTGTGGCTTTTAGAAAAATGAACCTGAAGAACATTGAAAAGGATGTGATAGACCTTTGTCATGAGGTAGCCGGCTTTATTCGCGAGGAACGGTCTCATTTTGATCATTCACGAGTAGAACAAAAAGGAACGTTTACCAATCTTGTGTCATATGTCGACAAGGAATCGGAAACGAAATTGGTTACTGCGCTAAGCAAAATTCTGCCAGGCTCCGGCTTTTTAGCGGAAGAGGGCACTGCTCTTAAGGGTGAAAATGAATATTCATGGATTATCGATCCTCTCGATGGTACAACTAATTTTTTACACGGTGTTCCCATATTCGCGATAAGCGTGGCACTAATGAAAAATGACAAGCCTGTGCTTGGTATAGTTTACGAGGTGAGTCATCAGGAGTGTTTTCATGCCATCGAGGGAGGAAAGGCATATTGTAATGAAAAGGAGATTCGGATTTCCCCGATTTCAGCATTGGATGAGAGCCTGCTTGCAACCGGGTTCCCGTATTATCACACCGAAAAAAAAGACCAGTACCTCGATATCATCAAGGTCTTTTTGGAAAGAACTCATGGCATTCGCAGGCTGGGAAGTGCGGCAATCGATTTGGCGTATGTGGCATGCGGCCGACTTGAAGGTTTTTTTGAATACGATCTGAAAGCGTGGGACGTTGCGGGAGGAGCCTTCATTCTGCAACAGGCAGGAGGTAAAGTTTCTGATTTTAAAGGTGGAGATAATTATCTTTTTGGCGGAGAACTTTGTGCGGCCGGAGGTATCCACGCAGATATGCTCAAGGTGATTCAAGAGAAATGGTACAGGTAGATGTGGATGCTGTCCAATTCAATATTAATCGACTACTGTAGTCTGTTCTGATCTAGCTCAATTTCTGTAGAGCACTACTATATGTTCCTTTTTGAGCCAGTGGCTCTTTTCACATATCGGATATTCGTTTGTGAACGAACATCCGTTCAATGAACTCTCGCTCAATTTAATAGGCAATTCCTCTGGAAAATTTTAAAATATTGACCATATTGAAAGACCGAATTTAATCTTGTCTATAAACCCCTAAACCTAGTAAGATGAAAAGATCTACTCTTTTTAGGCCGTTGGCTTTTACATGCATTGTACTGGTCACCGGCTCGTGTGCAATTACCAATTCGAAATCAGTTTCAGTTGATGTCGATAAAATCAGCCAGGACGGCTTCGTAATGGCCAAGCCCATTGTGGCTGAAGTGAAAGTCGAGATCAGGAAAATTCAGGGAACCGCCACGGTAAAAAATAGCGACTACGCAGGTGCTCCTGCGCAAGCAGAAGTCGATGCCAAAAGTCTGGCGATTATGGATGCAGTAAAAAAGGGTGATGCCGATGTCATTGTGCAACCTATGTACTCGATGGAGCGAGATATGAAGAACACGACTGTGACTGTCACCGGTTTTGCGGGAAAATATAAAGCTTTCAGACCCTATACCGAGGCCGATCGAATGGCCTTCAATCTTCGTGTAAAGATGGACCGCACTTCGTTGGTGACGGTCATCGATCAGCCTACTGAGGTAGGTGTTACTAAGGGAACACGAAAAATCAAATAAAAAGCTTTACATATGAAACTCACACTGAAAGTATTGCTATACATACTGACTGCATCGATTGTTTTATCGTCATGCCAGTTAGCGCATAAATCTGCCTCCATAGGAGTTGAGGATATTAAGAAGTCGGGATTTGTGATGGCTAAGCCACTGATTTCAGATATTGAAGTTGACAATCAAAAGATAGAAGGCCGCGCAGTCATTAGTAATAAATTGTACCAGGCATCTGCCGGGGGTGCAAGAGGTGCGGCTATGAATTTGGCTGTTATCGATGCTGTGAAGAAAGCGAATTGCGATATCATCGTGCAGCCGGTGTATGAGATCGAAAATTCGGGCACCTATACCACCGCAACTGTCAGAGGCTTTGCCGGCCGATACAAGAATTTCAGAGAGATTACTGCGGAAGACACCGCTGCTTTTAATGTAAGGGCCAAGCTTGACAGAACGAGTGCGGTGCGCGAGCGCGAAAACAATGTGCAGGTGGATGCCGGCCCTGTCAAAGGGAAATCGAAAGTAGGAGCGCTTGTAGGTGTTATACTTTTGATTGGCTTATTGGGTGCTCTGCCGGCCCTGACTAAAGACTGATACTCGTTTTGTTCTGGATTCAGACAATGAGCCCGGACGAATAAAGGTAAATTCGCTCAATGAAACCCATGATCAAAAGATTAATCTTTGCATTGATTTTTTCATTGCTCCATGGCGTTTTGTTTTCGCAAGGAGCCATTCGCAAACGAGTTGCAATTGTCATCGGCATTCAGAATTACACTTCCATTTCTCCTCTCCGTAATTGTCTGAATGATGCCCGTGATATGGCTTCTACATTGAAGAGAAGAGGATTCGAAGTGGTTGAAATTTATGACCCCCTGACAAAAAAAGATGTTCAGGATGCTTTTCGCAAGTATTTCAACATGGTCAATGGTCACCCGGAAATTGCCGGACTGATCTATTATTCCGGTCATGGTGTGCAAGTGGATGGAACAAACTACCTGATTCCGGTTTCGGCAAATCCCCAGATAAAAGCTGATCTTGACGATCAGTGCGTGCGAATGGACTTCGTCATGCAGGTTTTGGAGGAGGCTGGTAATTCACTTAATATTCTCATCATGGATGCCTGTCGCAATAATCCTTTCCGCGGGTTCAGCCGGGGTACAGAAAGAGGTTTGAATGTGGTAGATGCCCCTAAAGGATCTTACATCGTTTATTCGACAAAGCCCGGGGCAGTCGCTTCCGATGGCGAAGGGACAAACGGCTTATTTACTTCTAAATTATTGAAATATATAAATGAGCCTGACCTGAACATTGAGCAGGTTTTTAAAAAAGTAGCTAAAGACGTTTCGGAAGAATCAAATGATTCACAGCGTCCGTGGATATCGTCCGACTACACCGGCGATTTTTATTTCAGCCAGGTCGATAATCCCGCAAAGACAGAGCAACCTGTTGTAAATATTCCTAAGTCTGAAGAAAAAGTATCAGTTCCTGTAAAACAGATTTCAGAACCTGTTTTGAACGCAGATGATTTATTTACAAAAGGCAAGGCACAGTTGGCATCGGGAAATGTCTCGGAAGGGCTGGGCAATTTGGAACGTGCTGCCAGCGTGGGTCACGTCAAATCTCAAAGTGAATTGGGTCAGCTCTATCGTAAGGGCTCTGAGGTAAACCGTGATTATACGAGATCACTGAACTGGTTTAAGAAATCTGCTGCGCAGGAGGATGCATTCTCGCAAAATGCGGTGGGTGAATTTTACCTCAACGGATTGGGTGTTTCTGAAGACTATGCAGTCGCTTATTCCTGGTTTGAAAAAGCGGCAGGCAAAAATTTTGCAGAAGCACAATTCAATATCGGTACGATGTATCTCAATGGCAGGGGTGTTACAAAATCGGAGGCTGAGGCGGTAAAGTGGTTTACCAAGGCAGCCGACCAGAATCATATTCCTGCTCAAAATAAATTAGGAAGCCTTTATCTGATAGGAGGAGAAGGTTTGAAAAAGAATAAATCAGAAGCAATTAAATGGTTTAGAAAAGCAGCAGCCCTGGGAGATTCCTGGTCCAAAGACACCCTGGAAAGCCTGGGCTATTGAAAAATAGTTTTTGAAAGTTTTATTTTAAACTAGTTTAAGTTCATATGGCAATAATCAACCAGAAATTGAGAACAAGACAATTCTTGTCTCAAGTCATCACATGCAGCCTGGCACTACTGATAAGTTTGGATTCGTGCACAGACAAGGCTACGAATCCGGTTCCGAGCAGCACTGGCACTGCATCGGGTCAGAGTATCGATGGTGTATTGTTTACTCCCACCACCACCAAAGTGACGGATACTGGCAATGGGTTGGAAATCCGGCTGAAGGATTCCAATAACGATGTAAGCTTGCGTTTGTCGGACAAAATCACAGGCACTTATAATATTATCAATACGGTGCGTAACGGCAGGATTGATGCAACCTCAACCGCAGTTGTCCTGATAATTGTAAAGGGCGAACCTTATTATGGTGTTGGTGGCTCTGTTACTGTCACTGTTGGCACGGATGGCAAAGTGAGTGGAACATTTTCCGTTGATGGTCAGGGTAGTGGAGGAAAGACATCTTCTCTTCGAGATGGAAAGATTACCAGCCAGACGGTGACAACACCTACGACAACGCAATGCCTGGTTTCTAAAATTCAGGTTTCGGGAACGGATGGTTACGCACGAACAGAGAATTTTGCCTATGATGCGGATGGAAAACTGGTTCAGCGAGTTTACAATGTTACTTCCAGCGGGATCAGCTATACGTATAATTATTTCTGGATTAACGGTCATGTGGCCTGGATGCACCAGTTGCGAAATACAAATAACACTGGCCAATCAGTCTCTACCTATTCAGGCAATCAACTCAACAAGCTGGTAGACAAGTATAATTCTACCACCGGAGCTGCTTATACCTACGACTATACTTTCACCTATGATGGGAGCAAGCTCACTAAAATTGTTTCACTTCTAAGCAATACACTGACTACAACTACAAGTACTTATACTGATCAATATGTATTCACCGGATCGAACGTGACAAGCCATACGTTCTCCGATGGTACCAGCGCTACTCCAACGAGTGCAACGTACTCATTGTACGACACGAAAAACAACCCGTACTCGTTGATTGCTGCTTCATTAAATACAACCGGGCTTTTTCCGAATTATACCGGCTCAACGATTAGTATATCTAATGGCTATTTGCAAAGTGTAAATAACATCGGAAAAGAAGTTGGGAGCAATTACACAGCTACTTACACCTACACCAGTTACAATACGCAAGGTTATCCCAATGAAATAAAAGAGACTGATGTATATACTGCAGGTGGAACAACTACTTATACAACAACGTTCACATACACCGGTTGCAAGTAAGCAGCTAAAGAATTTAATATTCTCCGAAGACGAACCCAATGCCGGCATGGAATGACGTGATGGGCACCTGGTAGGAAGGTGCAACGCCTCCGGAATATTCGTATTTGAGTTTCATGGAGCCTGTACTCACCTGGAGAGTAGCAATATATTTTTTATACCTGAAGTTTGCACCCATATTCGTTCCATAACCCAAGCCTAATTTCGAAGGACTGAAAGTGGTTGTTCCTGTACTAGAACCAGAACTAGTGACCCACTCGCCACTCCCACCCGTTCCGATGTTGTCACCGATGCGAACGAAGCCGTCTATTTTCATCTCATCAGAAAGTTGGTATGTCACGATTAACCCTAATTTTAATTCGCCCACCAGAAAAGGTTTTCCTGTGTAGGAAGAGGCCCCACTCACCCATTTATTCCAGTTCACCGGATTGGATCCAAGGCTCACAAGGAATGAAACCCCCACGCTAAGTGTTTTGGACTCCTTGAAATAATTTGCTCCCTCCAGGCTTCCATAAAACCCAGGCTTGGCTCCAACGGCCTGATCAAAGGGCACAGTTAAATTATTCTGATAGAATTTTCCCATCGGATTACTTAGCCCGAGAGTTATCGCCCGCCATTGTGAACCATCAGTAAACTGGGCGTCTGCAGTGGAGTAGATAATAGCAAAGAGAGAAACGATCAGGCTCTTTTTCAAGAAAGACGCACTGCGATTTTGTATTAATAGCTTCATACTGGTTTCAATTTGCGCCTGCCGGCTTGGTAAGGGTGACGGATGAAGTAAACGTTTGGCTGGAGGAGCCTGACTGGCCAGTACTGGTCGTAATCGTGTAGGTATAGGTTATGGAAGTGGTGGCGCCAAAAATGATACAAGGATAAATCTCTACATATGCTCCGCTAGCGGATGTACCACGGAATGTTCCGGAAGACGAAGAACCGAAATTGTAGTCGTAGTAACCAGACCCGGCTGTTATGGTAGAATTTCCTGAGGCGCCATTCGAAAATACATAGGCAGCAGAGATGCCTGTGATTTTCTGGGTGCCAGTGTACTCCAATGTGACTGTAAAATTGGTGCCGTACTTGCTCAGAGACGAAGAATAACAACCAGTATTGATTGTACTGTTAGATGATTTGGTCTTCGTGATTTTAAAACCGACTGTAGCGCTTGAAGTACCTTCGATATTGTTATCCGTGCAGTCGAATAGAAATAAGGAGCAAGCGACCAATAGAGAAAAAGACAAGATTCTCCTGAGGTTCATAGGGTTGAGGTTAAAGCCATTCAGCCGCAATAGTACAGAGACCCAAGCGCTGTAATAGTTATAAATCTAACTCATTACTTTTAGCTTGCAAAAGGCTTTGACCGATATTTGAGATGAAGGCGCTCCTATTCGTACTTCAAAGAATCCACTGGGTTTGCAGAGGCGGCCCTGAATGAACGATAGCCTACCGTGAGCATCGCGACCAGGAACGTAGCGGCCAATCCTGCAACAAAAACAATGGGGCCTACTGTGATCTTGTAAGCAAACTGGTCCAGCCATTGATTGGAGAAATACCAGGCAACCGGGGCGGCAATCACGAATCCGATGGCGATGAGCACAACAAATTCTCTTGAGAAAAGCAGGATGATGCTTTGTACACTGGCTCCCATGACTTTACGCACCCCTATTTCTTTGGTTTTTTGATTAGCCATAAAAGATGCCAGTCCGAACAAACCGAGGCAACCAATGAAGATTGCTAATGATGTGAAGACAGTCAGTAACGTTGATGTCCGTTGCTCATTCTCATAAAATTCACGAATGGATTCATCAACGAATTCATAAGAATAAATAAAATCAGGATAAAGGGTTTCCCACTTAGCCTGAATTTCCTTTATGGTCTCCTGCATGTTCGAGGGAGAAATTTTCACTGCAAGCATTCGATAGTTGCGAATACGGTTTAAGAGTATGGTTGGCTCAATCTGATCGTGCAATGAGACCGTGTGAAAATCATTAACAACCCCGACCACCGGGAGGCGCTTTCCCCACATGCGGATTATTTTCCCTACAATGTCTTGCGGGTTTTTGTATCCAGCGATGGCCGCCAGTTTTTCATTCACCAGGAATCCTCGCGCGGTATCATAGTCCAGTATATTTTTTCCAGTTATGATTTTCAGTCCGTACAGCGGAACATAGCCGCTATCGATGGCTTTTATCTGTGTCTCAAAGGAAGTTTCGTTTCCTTCAATCGTAAAGCGAGTGCCCATGACTGAACCCGATGAGGGTGCTGCATTATTTAAGCTAGCCATTTCGACTCCTTTCAATCGGAGAATCTCACTGCGGAGCGTTCTCATCCGGCTTACTTTAGAGCTATCTTTCAACGCAGGTTCCTCACTCACTGGCACCGGAACTGTAATAATTGCGTCCTTCCGAAAGCCAAGATCCTTATTGCTGAAGTATTTCATTTGGGCAATCAGCACAATAGTACCAATGATCAATGTCTGCGAAATGATGAATTGGGTGATGACCAATCCTCTCCGTAAAATGAACCCTGAAGAATTTCTGCTGCTGATTTTATTTTTCAAAGCTGAGGCAGGTTGAAAACCGGAAACCACGATGGCAGGATATAAGCCTGACAAAACAGAAACGATCAGTGTAAGTCCAAAAATGAAAAGCGCTATGGTTGGATCAGTGAGTTGCAATGAAAGTTTCAGATCCAAAAAAGCATTTAGGAATCCCAGAGTAGAAATGGTAAGGATCAAAGCAAGCCCCACAGAAAAAACAGTGACCATTGAGGCTTCACCTAAGAATTGAAAAATCAATTGTCTGCGTGAGCTCCCCAACGTTTTACGAATACCCACTTCCTTGGAACGTTTGATCGCTTCGGCTGTCGAGAGGTTGATGAAATTGATGCATGCACTGACAATCAGGAAAATGGCCACGGCAGTAAGCGTTATTAAGTTCGATTTACTAACCACATTATAATTGTAGTTGCTGAAACGATTATCAAAGTGAATGGAGCTCAGTGGCTGAAGCCCGAAAGTCTCATTGGCTTGGTTGTCATCACCCAGGTATTTTTTGACGAACCCAGGCATTTTGCCATCTACTGAAGCTGGGGTTGTTCCTTCTTTCAAAGTCAAATAGCATTGCTCATCGCTCCAGATACTGTGCCAGCCCCGTGATTCAAAATCCTTCTTTTTAGTGATGTAGGAGAGCATGACCTCAAAAGGAAAATCGGTGTTGTTGGGCGTGTCTTCCATAATCGCGGCAACCTTGTACTGTATGTTGTCATACTCCAGTACCTCACCGATAGCATCTGCTTTGCCGAAATATTTTTTGGCAAACGCCTGTGAAATAATGGCTTCATTAGGATCATCAAGACCTTTTTCAGCGCTCCCAGTTAGAATTTTACGATCAAAGATTTTGAAAAAATTGGGTTGAGCGAAAGTGACACCGCGCGACTCCTCGTACCGCTTGGGTTCACCAGCAGCTTGTGGAATTGTAATCATCGCGCCCGCTCTGTACGAGGTGAAAGTCACTTCGTCCATTTCTGCAAAGTCGCTGCGGAATGCTTCTGGCAATGGATTGGGTATTCCATTTCCATAGTCTTTTCCATTATTGCCATCTGACATGACGATGACTCGATAAATCCGGTCTCTATTTGTGTGGTAGGTATCAAAACTATTGTGATGCCGTATGATCAGGAAAAGCGTCAGACTCGCAGCCACACCGATCGTGAGGCCGAGAATATTGATCGCAGTTTTATTTTTTTCGCGCCAGAGGTTACGGAAAGAAGTCTTCAGATAGTTTTTAAGCATAAGAATTGCGGTTGTCGCTAAGACGGATATACACTGTCAAAAGTTTTAACCTTTGACAAGCCTCGTGCCAACGCTAAAAATCAACTATTTAAGCAATAGTATGAAACTAGTTTGTCCGGAATTAACCTAGTGATGTTCGGGAACGGACGCTCGAACTGTGTTTCATGCAATGTTTGCATGACCTGTATCCCAATCGAATTGCTTCTTCTTCTGTCTCGAAGAAGACTCTGTTTTCTTTCTTCATGCGTTTGCCTGACCAGCAGTTAAGCCTGCCATATATTTTCAGACGTCTGTTTCCCGCCAGTTGAATTTTACCATTGCGAATGAACCTTGCGATGGAACCCTGAATTTCTGAATGTTTCAACATGAGATGAAATATATTGGTTAACTGGCATCATGGAAAATAATGCCCAGCGCATAACGCTCACCTGAAATCACTTCGCTCACGCCATGCTTCATCCGTGACCGGTAATAACCTCTTGTTCCTTTCACCGGACGAAAATTCGTAGTGAAGACAATGGCATCACCTTGCCCCGGAGTGAGTACGTTGGCTTTAGACTGTGCTCGCGGAAGTTGCTCTGTCATAATTAACTCACCGCCTTCGTAGTCACGGCCTTTTTGTGACAACACGATTACCACCTGAAAAGGGAAGTAGACATCTCCGTACAAGTCCTGGTGAAGTGTATTAAATCCTCCTTTCTGATAGTGCAGAATCAAAGGTGTAGGCCTTTCCTGTTGATGACTGTTACAATGCAAAATGAACTCGGAGTGTGAAGAAGGAAACTTATTTTCCAACCCCAGCAACTGCGACCATGAATTGGCGATGGTTGCCAACTGAGGGTAGATTTGTTCACGCAACGACTGTACCAGAGAAGGTAGGGGATAGCTGAAGTATTTGTATTCACCACTACCGAAACGATAGCGTTGCATGTTGATCACACTGCGGTAAATGGACTGAGAGTATGAAGCAATCAGCAGGTCACATTCTTCTGGAGACAATAATCCCGGAATGTGCGCAAATCCTTTTTCGTTGAGATTAGTAGTCACTTCCTGCCAGGAAATGGAGCTTATGTTTTTCATATCTGCAAGATTGTCTCGAATGAAGAAATTCATCAACCCGATCCTTGCTGATTTTTCTTCTGTCAATTTCTTTGAGAAGTGACAAAAACATCGCGACTTTCGCTCCGAAAAAGAAATGCGTTATGGAATTGGCTAAGGAATTTATCATACTACCAGAAAATTTTTCTTACGAGCTTTGCCTTTCATTCCTGAAACGTTCACCACGTGAAGTTCTACATCAAATTGATGGAGATAATATATTCAAGGCATTAACGGTTAATGGACGGCCTGTGATTTTTAGGATTGCACCGGCAGGTGAAAAACTGGAATTAGAATTTCTTAATGTTGATCCTGCCTTTGCGAAGAAAGAGGTCATTGCGTATATCAAGGAGTGGTTTGATTTAGAGACGGATTTAAAACCCTTTTACAAGCTTGCCCAAAAAGACGAATTGCTTAAAGACCTTGTAAAGAAATTTAAAGGCTATCGTATCATTGGCCAGCCGGATTTGTTCGAGTCGCTTGTATGGGCCGTTTTAGGCCAACAGATCAATCTACAATTTGCTTATACATTGAAGCAACGGTTTGTGCAGCAGTTTGGTGACAGCATCGCACACAACTCATTGGACTATTATTTATTCCCCGAAGCCAGTGTGGTGTCTCAACTTACCGATAACGATTTACTCCCCCTTCAATTTTCAAGGCAGAAGAGTAAATATGTGAAGCTGATCGGGGAAGCCTTTGCCGCCAATATTGTTTCGAAAGAAAAACTCAGGAAGATGCCCTTTGAAGAAGCTAAAACAGAACTGATGAAGATCAAAGGTATCGGTAACTGGACGGCCAACTATGCGTTGATGAAAACATTCCGGTATCCCAACGCCTTTCCACTTGAAGATGCCGGAATTCACAATGCCATCAAAAACCTGAGGGGCATGAAAAAGAAGCCTTCGCTTGACCATGTGAAGCGCATCTTTAAAAGCTATAAGGGATGGGAGGCCTACGCCACGTTGTATTTGTGGAAAAGTTTGTGATCAGTGTTGGCGTGTTTTTCTAATTTTGGGCATGCAAGCTGTAGTCTTTTACCTGGTTTACCCTGTTTTGTATTTGATCGCATCGTTGCCGTTCAGGGCGATGTATGTGTTATCTGATGTATTTTATTTCTTGTTTTGGATTTCTGGCTACCGGAAGAAAGTGGTCTTCGAGAATTTAAGGAAATCATTTCCTGAGAAATCAGAAAAGGAGATTGTCTCTCTTGCCAAAGAGTATTACAAGTACCTGTGCGACCTGACTTTGGAAACGCTCAAGACGATGCGAATGACAGAAAAAGAAGCAAGTGAGCGATGTGTATATCACAAGGCAGACTGGCTTGATAAAATGTGGGAGGAAAAAAAGAGCATTATCATCGTGATGGGACATTATGGAAACTGGGAGTGGGCCGGGCCAAGTTTTTCATTGGCAATGAAATACCAGCTTGTAGTGATTTACCGCCCGCTATCGCAGCCGTATTTTGAAAATATGATGGTGAAGATGCGTACCAAATTCGGAACGAGGATCGTCCCGGTGAACATGACTTTGCGAGATATGGTAGCCCACAGAAATGAAGTAACGGCAACTGCTTTTATTGCTGATCAGGCAGCTTCGTCTGCGAATTCTTACTGGACTACTTTTCTGAACCAGGATACGAACGTTTTTAACGGCCCCGAAAAACTGGCTGTCAAGTTTAACTACCCGGTCGTCTATATGAATGTCCAAAGGCGAAAGAGAGGTTACTATGACCTTATTCCTGAATTAATGTTCGAAAATCCGGCTTCGACCAAAGAGGGGGAGATTTTAGAGGCATTTACAAAAAGACTGGAGCGCGAAATCATCCAAAACCCAGTAATCTGGCTGTGGTCTCACCGTAGGTGGAAATATCAGCGCAATGGGTAATTTCCCTTTAGAGTATTCGCCTGATTTTCAGTAACTTTGAAGGTTAAATGATACCTTAACTTATTCCTACATGCGCTCTGGCAAGCAATTGCTGGCGGATAGCAAACAGTTCAGCTGCGAAAATCGAACACGTAGCTGGGCAGAAGTTATAATCACGCTGGCTTTAATCATCACCATATTTCCATTGGCTTTTTTTGGAACGATTCCGTTTCCAATCAGAATCTTCACAAGCATTATTTGCGGCCTTTTATATGTGAGGCTTTTTGTAATCTATCATGACTACGAGCACCGGGCTATTTTGCAAAACTCAGGCCTTGCTCACGGGATCATGGTGCTGGTGGGAATCTATATGCTCGCTCCGGAAACAATCTGGAGACGATCGCACGAACATCATCATAATCATAACTCAAAATTGACACTGAGCGGTATTGGGTCGTATCCAACCATTTGCAAAAACCGTTTTATGCGACTCTCCCGAAACCAGCAACGTTTGTACCTGATCAACCGACACCCGCTCACGATTCTATTCGGTTATTTTACGTTGTTCATTTACTGGCTCAATCTCAAGTCTTTTTTTGAAAGCCCTAAGAAGCATGTTGATTCCCTGTTTGCGTTGATCCTGCATTTTACAGTCGGCTCTTTTATTGCCTGGAACTTCGGTGCCGGGATTTTCTTCCTCAGCTGGTTTTTGCCCTTTTTTACTTCTTACAGTATTGGGGCCTATCTTTTTTATTCACAGCACAATTTCCCACAGGTTCAGTTTCGTGAAAATCACGATTGGGCTTATGATCTGGCAGCGATCACGTCCACGAGTCGGATGAAGATGAACCCGGTCATGCACTGGTTTACAGGCAACATCGGCTATCATCACGTCCATCACCTGAATTCCCGAATTCCTTTTTACCGTCTTAGAGAAGCCATGGAAAGTATGCCGGAACTAAACAATGTCCCGACAACGTCCTGGAATCCTCTGGAGATTTCGCGCTGCCTTCGTTTAAAAGTCTGGGATGCAGACAATGGAAGGATGATCACCATGAGGCAAATGAAGCAAAGCATGGTGCTCGCTACACCTTCTCAATCTTAACAGAAGTCATTGTCAATGATCCGCCCACGGGCTGGTCATTGAAGATCGAAACTTTCTCATTTTCTTCACGAAGTGCCAGTGCATAGAGCAATGGCATATAATGTTCAGGTGTAGGAATGGCAAGGTCAAATGCTTTTCCCTGTGAACGAAAGTTGATCAAATTGGCGTAGTCACCACTCAGAATATCCTTTTTCATTTTCTCATTTGCTTCGATGGCCCAATCGAATGCGAAGCCAGGAGCTTCAAGCTTATCCCACGCAACCATCCGGAGGTTGTGAACCATATTTCCGCTACCGATGATGAGCACACCTTTTTTTCGAAGTGAAGAAAGTTCTTTTGCCAAGTCATAGTGGTATTGGGCCGGTTGAAAATGATCGAGGCTCATTTGGATAACGGGTACATCTGCCTTGGGATAAAGATGTTTGATTACGCTCCAGGCTCCGTGGTCAAGCCCCCACTGATGGTCGTCCAAACCAATCTCTGCTTTCTTTACCAGGTTTTTTGTTTCAACAGCCAGGGCCGGACTACCGGGTGCTGGATATTGCACGTCAAACAATTCTTTTGGGAATCCGCCAAAATCGTGGATCGTTTTTGGTTTCTCCATAGCCGTTACGAAAGTGCCGCGGGTTTCCCAATGTGCCGAAACACAAAGAACAGCCTGCGGTTTGGGTATGGTTTTTTCCATTTCGCGGAAGCCTTTCACAAATTCATTTTCTTCAATTGCATTCATCGGGCTACCGTGCCCCAGGAAAAGCACAGGCATTTGCTCCGTGGCTTTGAAAGGGCTGGTGATGGAATTTAACGTACTTAGTTTCATAGTCTTGATTCAACAATGCGAAACCCTTGTTAAAAGTTCGGAGTTGTATAATTTTTTACAAATAGAGCAAGCCGTTGACCATTCAAAGTTCCTTTATTCCTTAAAAAAAACTTGTATCACCAGTTTCGCCTTGAGGTTATCTTTGTAAGGTAACCTAATTGAAAAATATGAAACCAACACTTTTGTTTTTCTCCTTACTGATCTCAGCAGCTACATTTTCTCAGACACGTATCAACCCGGTAATAAAAAATTACGGAGGTATTTACGATATACCCTATGCGGAAGAAAAACCGGATCCCAACCAGGAGTACAATATTATCATTGAGGTAGAACAAGCCAGCGACAGGCCCGACTCACTCAATTGGGCTTTGTTCAATGTTACACGATTGATCAACCTTCATGCGATGGCCGGAGTGAAACCGGAGAAACTTCATGTGGTACTGGCTATTCACGGAGGCGCTACTTATACCGTCATGGATAACGACACCTACAAGAAGAAGTACAAGAAAGATAATCCGAACCTTGGCCTTTTTGAAGAGTTGGAAAAGGCAGGCGTCCGAATGGTGGTGTGTGGTCAGTCGTTGATTAACAGGAAAGTTGATCGGATGAAAATGGTACCGCAGGTGAAAGTAGCTTCATCGATGTTGACTACGATTACATCCTATCAAATGAAGGGATATGCCATTCTGAAATTTTGATAAAAAAGAAGCGACTGCCGAGGCAGTCGCTAACTTGTCAAAAAACGAGAACCCGATAATCTTATTGCTCTTTCAATGTGAAGCTGTAGTACGTCCTGTTTCTGACCGCCCAGAAATACAAATAACCTCCACCACGTGAATAGGTGAACGAACCATTCAGAACATTAGCGGAAGTGTTTTGCCCATCAATAAACGTGATCATTCCATGCCACACTACAAAAGTGCCGTTACCTGATTGTGGGTAACCCTGGTTCGTTCCTGTGCATGAATATAAATTTGGGGCGTTGAATGTAATGGTGGCTGTACCTGAAACATACTGAGTGCTATCATCAAGGTTAAATTTAGAAGCAGTGCCTGTGAATCTTTTGCCTATAAAAGAAACACTGTCAGGATTCGGTTGCGTGAAAGTGGAATCCTCTGCGCTGGCCGCTTTAATTACCGTGATGTCAACAATACCATCATGAGTGGCCCCAGTGGTGAATTCTAATGAAAGCTTTGAGCCGATGGGTAATTTTTCAAAATTAGGAATTCCAGAAACGGGATTGGCTGTTCGCCCATCTTTTAGCAAAAGTGAATTTCGGGTATAACCATTTCCTGTCACATTGAGATAATTCGCTTTTGTCACAACAAGCCCGAGTGACTTTTGGTTAGTGGGATTTACATTCTCAGATTGAGAACACGACAAGATTGTGACGGCAGCCACAACGACAATGAGGACAATTGCTGATATTTTTTTCATGAGTCAAAAGTTTGGTGAATTGGCAGGCAACTTGCCTGCTTTAAGCTATAAACACCAACCGTTGCTTTGACCCTTATCTTCGGACCTTGAAATTTATTGTGTAGAAGAGGCTGATCTGAATTCCAACCCATGTTTTGATATGCGAGCTTGTGGAGGATTTGTATGTATTTTCAATAGTGTAGGGAGGAACGATCGTTTGCACGAGGCCATCCGCATCCGTGACAGGGCTCACAAATCCCTTCGAAGAATAAGCAGTAGATAAGAAATTATATTGAAACCCAGCCTCCAGAGTGAGTTTGCTTGTCAGCGGCTTTTCGAATGTAATTCCGGCCCTGGTAAGGTTGCTTTCAGCTTTGATTGTGCGATGACTGACTTGCAGTAGTTGCGATGAATCCATTACTGAAAAGACTAACGAATCATATTGTTTGCTAATTGTACCGCGATTGACAAACAGCTGAAATCTTGCATTGCCGACCCTGAAGGTTGTGCCAACTCCATAGCTAAACAATCCCAACGTGAGGTCTGTCTTGTAAGAGGCCGTAGCATAGAGCGCTGGAATACCCAACTGAACAGCCGGGCCTGTGTACAATGTCTCATCACCACTGATTCCGATCCGCAACATCGGTGCTTGATCAATCTTTTCTCTTACCCGCTTCGGTTCTCGCTTCGTGATCTGATCTTTGTTGTCTGTTTTTTGAGTTGAAGAATCTTTCTTTACAGGATTAGATGCCTGATCTTTTGCGACCGGTAGCGAAGAAATTACCGAAGGGGTTTCAACAGGCTTGGACCTTATTACCTGTCCTTTCCGCTCCGTTTCGGTTTTTTGATTTGATGAATCTGATGATGATTTTGTTTCGACAATTTGCTGAGGCTCTTTAGGCCTTGCAGTACGTGTTACCGAATCAGTTTTAGGTTTCGGTTCAATCTTTTTATTGGCCTTAACAAGATTCGACTGTTTTTCACTTTCAGGCACCTGGCTTGAAGTAAAGGATGGAACAGGCTGAACTATTGGCCTAGGTGTTTTTAGTATAATGTGGTTTTCAGCAATCGAATATTCAAGACCTGTTTTCTCTTTGACTTTGAGGAGGAGTTCTTCGAGCGAATACTTTTTTTGACTGAGATCAAAAATCAGGCTTTGATTTACTTTTCTGGTGTTGTAGGAAAAGATGAAGCCAGTTTGCTGGGTTATTGTTTTTAACAATACATCCAATCGTAAAGGCTCTCCGGAAAGAGCAATTTTTTTCTCCTGCCCCCAAACTGGGGTATAAGAGATAGTAAGCCAGACGAGTACAAGAAGTAATTTATTCTTACAGGCATCCATCGCCCGAAAGATACACGATATTTCCCTTGACCGTGTATTTGACGTTGAGCGATTCGGAGATTACATCAAGAATGAAGGAAAGCGATTTGTCGTTATAAGAACTCGTGAGGTGACAGTCTTTTATTTTATCGTTTTCGAAAATAAACGAGACCCCATACGATTCGCTTAAATTATCCGTAACCTGTTTTAGTGAAGTATCTTCGAATGTAAATGTGTGTGTGGCGTAACCGATTTTGTTTTCGGAGATAGATTTTCTCAACGATAATTTCCGGGTTGATTTATCATAACTACCAATCCAGCCAGCTTCTATATTGATTGATTGATCAGCCGTGTACATGGCGACTTTACCGCGCGTTACTTGTGTTTCAATGACAGACGCACTTTTATTGGTGATGTTAAAGGCAGTACCCAGCACTTTGACATTGATCTCATCACAATTAACAATAAATGGTTGCTCCGGATTATGTACCACATCAAAAAGTGCTTCTCCTGAAAGTTTCACAGTCCTTGTCTGTCCGTCAAAAGCTTTTGGATAAGAAATCTTGCTATTCCGGTTGAGGGCGATAGAAGTGCCTTCTGGTAAATTAAATTTCGAAACCTCCTCATTTGTGTTTTTAGTGATCCATGTTTCCTCTACAGGTGTATTTGGAATTGTGTAGTAGCCGACAACGCAAGCAGCAATAAGCGTGATGGCTGCGGCAATCCGGAGCGGAGTGAAGAATTCAACTGACTTGCCTGTACTTTTTTGAGTGATGGTGCTCAGGATTTTAGATTTTTCCATCGGAGCAACAGATTCATCTTCCATCGCCCAGGCTTGCTGCGATTGAGTGAACAGTCGTTTATTCTCCTCCGATGCATCAATCCAATCGGTTACCAGCATCGCCTCTTCGGGCGTAGCTTCACCCGCCAGGAACTTTGCCAGGAGCGCGTCATCGACTATTTCTTGCTGGTTCATAACGGTTTCAGTTATTCAATTTCTCGCGCAATATTTTCAGGGCCTTTCCCATCTGGGCTTCTATTGTCTTCACTGACAAGTTCATTTCGGTAGCGATCTCTGCATATTTTTTTTCCTCTAACCTGCTCTTACAAAAAATGATACGGCATTGGGGTGGCAATCCTTCAATGGCCACTTTAATTTTTACATCCAGTTCTTCAAGTACTGTGGAGTCATGAAAAGCTGTTTCATTTTCCTGCTCCTGAAAATAAGCATTTACGTGCGATTGTTTTACTTTCTCATTCCGGATCACATTGAGACATGTGCGATACACAGCTGTGAAAAGGTATTTCCTTGCTTCATCGATCCCTCCGGGTGACGTTTTTGTTTCCCACCATTTGATAAACACGGTCTGTACAGCATCACTGGATTGCTCCGTGTTTTTCAGAAAAGTATAGGCATAGCGATGCAACGATTCAAAAAAACGATTGAAACTTTCGTTAAAGATTCCTTCGAATCCCTGATTGCTTGATTTGCTCTCCGACACCCTGATCAAATTGATCTCAAAATTAAACCGGTTTGTTGTTAAAACACGGCATGAGATGATTACCCTTACTCAATGGCGAGACAAATTTACTGAAGAGCACTTTAAGTAGTTTTAAATTTGCACCTTCCACTTACTATTCTTCACCCGGCTGCTTCAAAACAAAGCCTGTTTTCTTTTTTTCCTCGTCAACGATCCTCTTGACATCCGCCAGCAATTTCTTGGCGTCATAGATAATTCCGTCTTTGATGGTGTACTTCACTCCACCTACACGAACCGCTTTGTTGTTTTCGTCAAGCTTGATGGCCCCGGTTCCATATAGTACTTGCAAGTTCTCCAACGGGTTTTGGTCAACGATGGCGAAGTCTGCCAGCTTGCCGACTTCTACCGTTCCCAAATCTTTGTCTACACCAAGAGCTTGAGCGCCATACAATGTGCCCGAGCGAATAATTTCGAGTGGATGGAACCCGGCTTCGCGCAGCAACTCCATTTCTCGGATATAAGAGAATCCGTACAATTGAAAAATGAAACCAGAGTCAGTACCAATGGTAACACGACCACCGCGGTTTTTGTATTCATTGATGAATGTCATCCACAAGCGATAATTTTCTTTCCACGCCACTTCTTGTTCGGTGCCCCAGCTAAACCAATACGATCCGTGCGATGCCCGACTGGGCTGATAAAACTCCCACAACTTCGGAAGAGTGTATTGCTCATGCCATTCCTGTCTGCGAGCCCGATGCAGGTCACGGCTGGCTTCATAAATGTTGAATGTTGGATCGATCGTGAAATCAAGTTCGATCAGGTGATTCATTACGGCATTCCATTTCTCCGAGAAAGGAGGGGCGGCCTGCTTCCAGAGTTTACCAGCTTCCTCGAAGCGGTGTTGCTCGTTACCATAATTATAGTTGAGCGGATAGCTCTGAATTGTTTTGTCAACCAGCATTGACTCAGGCAAACCATACCAGTGTTCCATCGAGGTGAGACCTGCTTCCGCAGATTTCACCACATTCCAGCGGGCCACATCCATTTGCGCATGGTGGCATGCCGAACGGAGCCCGAGTTTTTTATTTTCACGAAGAGCCGCATCCATAATTTCAGGAGCAGCTCCAAAAAATTTGATGCCATCAGCGCCCTTCAGTTTGTTTTCGTTCACCCAGGCACGAGCCATGTCTGCGGTGCTGATCGGAGTTTTGCTACCGGCACCAAAAGCAGTGTAAGCTTTGATGCGCGGAGCTGTGATCTGATTATTGTCGCTTTTCTTTTTTTGGTCAAGCACCCAATCGAGGCCGTTACCGGCAGATGGATCTCGGATGGATGTGATGCCATGCGCCATCCAGAGTTTGAACACATATTCACCGATCGGTGCCTGGCCTCCACCAATGTGCCCGTGCATGTCGATGAAACCTGGCATCAGGTACATCCCCGTGCAGTCGAGTTCTTTTCCTCCGGATTCCAGTTTCGGCCTTCGGTCCGGATTGATGGGCATTCCCGGGTAACCCACGTTCCTGATCTCAGTGATCCGGTTTTGCTTCACTACAATGTCAACGGGTCCGATGGGAGGAGCTCCGGTACCATTAATCAAAGTTACGCCACGGATAATGAGTTGGGTGAAAGGCCCATCTCCTTCCTTTATTTCCGGGGCTTTTTTTACGCCATCCTGGGCGCGACCCTGGAAGCAAAGGAGAAGGAGAGAAAAGAATAGAAACTTTTTCATAACAGGTTTTTCAAGTTGTGAAAGCTAGGCAATTTGAAATGATCTGGAAATCAATACCGGGTAAGTGGAAACATGGCAAACTATCGATCATTAGGGTTTAAAATAACCCATGTTCAAACGAATTCGATAAAAAAAATAACTATGTGGACTAAAAAATACCTTATTCTTCATGAAATTGTGAAAAAATAGAATCTCATGAGTAAACCGAAGCCCAGGTGGGTCATTATTTTCATAGCCATTTGCCTTTTGCAGCTCCTCGTACTCTTCAAATCGGAAGGACCGATTCCGGCTTCGTCAGTTGCAATTGATAAAGCGGACACGGCCTGGATGATTGTGGCAACCGCATTTGTCCTATTCATGACGCCAGGTCTTTCTTTTTTTTATGGAGGAATGGTGAGTTTCAAAAATGTGATCTCAACCATGCTTCAAAGTTTCATCGCCTTGGGTGTAATTAGCTTGCTGTGGTACCTGGTTGGATTCAGCCTCGCTTTCGGAGATAGCATCGGCGGGATTATCGGAAACCCAACTACTTTTTTTGCTTTTCGAAATGTCGGCCTGGACCCGAACCCGAGCTTTTCGCCAACCTTTCCGTTTTTGTTGTTTGCTCTCTTTCAACTCAAGTTCGCCATCATTACACCGGCTCTGATCACCGGAAGTTTTGCCGAGCGTGTGAAGTTCACCTCTTACCTGATCTTCATGTGCATATTTTCTTTGCTCATCTATTGTCCTTTGGCACATTGGACGTGGCATCCTGACGGTTTTTTGCGAAAGCTTGGCGTGCTTGATTTTGCCGGAGGAACAGTAGTGCACATGTCGGCAGGATTTGCTGCGTTGGCAGGAGCATTTATTTTAGGAAAGCGTGAAGAGAAAGACCATCATCCTGCTAACATTCCTTTCATCATTTTAGGAACCGGAATGCTTTGGTTCGGGTGGTTTGGATTTAATGCCGGCTCTGCGCTGGCAGCGAATGGTCAGGCTGTGCAGGCATTTGCGACCACCAACATGGCTTCCGCTTCGGCAATGATCACCTGGGTAATGTTTGACGCACTGGTCGGAAGAAAAATTTCTGCTATGGGTGCATGCATCGGAGCAGTCGTTGGGTTAGTGGCAATCACCCCGGCTGCAGGGTTTGTGAATTTAGGTCAAAGTGTATTTATCGGATTTGTTGCCGCACTCGTAAGCAACATGGCCGTTTACTACCGGCAGAAAACTTCTCTGGATGATACACTTGATGTTTTTCCATGTCATGGGGTTGGAGGTATTGTGGGAATGATCCTGACCGGAGTTTTTGCAAAAGATGTTGGATTGATTTACGGACAGACAACAACATTTCTATATCACTTGCTTGTGTTGGTAATCGTTGGTGTTTTTACTTTTGGAGGATCATATCTCATCTTCAAGCTCACGAGACTCATTACGCAACTTCGTGTTTCGCCCGAAGATGAAAAATTAGGACTCGACCTCAGCCAGCATTCAGAGACGATGCGGACTTCACGAGCTTCGTGATCAGTTCTCGAATAGTTCCAATTGACTTGGAAGTAAAGTAAAAGATCTCCGATGATATGGTGTGATCCCGAGGCTGCGGATTCCATCACGGTGTTCGTCCGTTGGGTAGCCCACGTTTGTCTGCCATCCGTAACCGGGAAATTGAATGGAGAGTTTTTCCATTAAGTCATCGCGATACGTTTTCGCCAGCACGGAAGCGGCTGCGATACTCAGGTAGTTTGCATCACCTTTGACTATACATTCAAACTTGACTTCACCATAAGGTTTGAAACGGTTACCATCGATCAGGAGAAGTTCAGGACGGACGCTAAGTTGATCTAATGCCCGATGCATTGCCAGGAAAGAAGCGTTCAGGATATTGATCTTGTCGATCTCGGTATGACTGACTTCAGCCACGGCCCAGGCAATTGCATCACGTTTGATTTCCTCTTGTAACTGAATTCGCTCCTCCTTCGTGAGTTGCTTGGAGTCGTTTAACAATTCGTGCTTGTAATTTTTCGGAAGGATGACTGCTGCAGCCACTACGGGTCCTGCGAGACACCCCCGTCCGACTTCATCGCAGCCGGCTTCAATCAGATCGGGAGTAAACGATGATGAGAGCACGAACAAACTTACGATCGAAAAAAATAATTCAATAGCTTTAAACCAAAATTCCCTTTCATGTCATCTGATAAAAAATGGACAACACTTTCCAGGGAGGATATCTATGAAAACCCGTGGATAAAACTTGAGGAGCACCAGGTTATCAACCCTGCAGGTGGCAAAGGGATTTATGGAAAAGTATTGTTTAAGAACACGGCCATTGGAATCGTTCCGTTAGATCACGAGAACAACACCTGGCTGGTGGGGCAACATCGCTATCCGCTGGACGAATGGAGTTGGGAAATTCCGGAAGGAGGGAGCCCTAAGGGAATGGATAATTTGGAATCGGCTAAACGCGAATTGCTGGAAGAAACAGGATTAAAGGCCTCAAAGTGGACAGAGGTTCTAAAAACACATTTGTCCAATTCAGTGTCGGATGAAGTGGGCTTTATTTACCTGGCTCAAGGTCTAAGTGAGGGTGACTACGAACGAGAAGCCACCGAAGCCGACATGAAAGTATGGAAACTGCCTTTCACTGAAGCGTTGGAAATGGTGATGCAAGGCAAGATCACCGACAGCCTGAGTGTGATGGGAATCCTTAAAACAGCCCGGATATTGGGGTTGTAAACAATATTTCTGTAACAAAAACGGACTTTATGCGTCAAAAACCCGTAACCACGAAACAAAAAAGGTAGTTATCAGTTAATATTAACTTGACTAAATTGCGCTATGCCAAGAATTATCGAAACACGTGATATTGCCAAAGTTTACAAAATGGGTAATAACATTGTTAATGCCCTCCAGAAAATTTCAATCTCCATCGACAAAGGCGAATATGTGGCTTTCATGGGGCCGTCAGGCTCTGGTAAGTCCACTTTGATGAACATTGTAGGCTGCCTGGATTCACCTACCGACGGAACATATGAGCTCAACAGCCAAATGGTGAGCGAAATGACTGAAAATGAACTAGCGATGATCCGCAATAAAGAGATTGGGTTCGTGTTCCAGACTTTCAACCTTTTGCCTCGTGCAACTGCTCTGGAGAATGTAGCGTTGCCTTTGATTTATGCTGGCTATAGCAAAGACGAACGTCATGAGATGGCTATGGGAGCTCTGGAAAGTGTGGATTTGGCCAATCGTCATCATCACAGACCAAATGAACTTTCGGGTGGTCAACGCCAACGTGTGGCCATTGCCCGCGCCCTGGTGAACAACCCTTCGATTATCCTTGCTGATGAACCTACCGGTAACCTTGACTCAAAAACATCTTACGATATCATGAATTTATTCCAGCAGTTGCATGACAAAGGCAACACTATCATCATGGTAACGCACGAAGATGATATTGCTCACTATGCGCATCGCATCATCCGTTTGAAAGACGGTTTGATTGAGTGGGACAGAGTCAACGAGAACGTTATGCGCAGTCCTGAGCCGACCACCACTGCGGCTCATTAATCTTTATAAGAAAAGAGTTCTTATCGACCTGGCATGTGAGGAATTGTAGCAGGGTCTACGGCATCCGGATTGACTCCAACTCGACCTCCTGAGTTTGGCTTGGTCACTATGATGGCATAATCCCACCAAATGTCAGTAGCATGATCCAGATCAGCTGCTCTGTAATACCGATTAACTCCTTTCAACGTGTTATCGCGATAGGAAACGCCCAGACTATAAGGGTCATAAGCTTCGTAGAATAATTGCTGATCAACTTCCTTGTATCCTTTGATTACTATAAAGTGCCCCCAACCCGCTGCATTTGTCTTGTAAAACTTATCAACATGCAATTGACCACCTGCATCGGGATTCACGTAAAACATATCCAGGCAAAGAATAGCGATGTTGCCACCATCAAGAGCGGTTTTTAATGCAGAAAAATTGCTAAGACTGATGGTGTAATTATCAGCCTGATTATTATTTAGATAAGAAATTATGTCTGGGGTGTACCACCACCCTCCTTCGGGGCGTATTGCCTGCCGGGCGTCAGCGGGTGTTTTCGCGAAATTTCTATTTACCCATTTGACTGCCATAGTCACCGAAGCGGGCCCACAATTGATGAGACGATAAGAGCCTGAATCCCCCTGATCAGCATACCAATTGTAAGACACGTCATTGTTGACTGCTTTTGTTTCGTTGATACCCAAGCCTAAAATCTGTGTTTGATTCTGCGCAGGAACTGAAATTGTTTGAGTTATTCTGTCACTTGATTTCCCATCACTTACTTGCAATGAAACATCTAATTCGAAACCTGCAGAAGGCTCCAGTACATTTAAAAAAGCAATTGGTGAGGTATTGGCAGTAAGTGCAATTTTGTCTGAAGTAATTGACCAATAATAAGAAAGGGTGCCAGCGTCCGGATCTGAGGAATGACTTCCATCAAGTGTGACCTGATTATGGCTATAGCTAAACTGCATCTGTGCTACCGGTGGGCGATTGGGGGCTATGTGATCTTTTTCAGAGCATGCAATGAGTCCGGTAAGCAGCAATCCGAATAAGGCGGCAGTAACAGTTTTCATAGACCTCGGGGGTTAATATTGTTAATTCTTAATGTGAAGCTACTTTGAGATCACCTGATAGTATTAGGATGCTTGTGTCAAAGGATGGTAATTTTAGTTCAGGGAGCGATAACTTTGAGGAAAAATATCCTGTGAATGAAAATCTACACTAAAACGGGGGACGCTGGTACCACTGCGCTTTTTGGCGGGCAGCGCTTGCTGAAATCCGATTTGCGCATTGAGGCGTACGGCACAATTGATGAGCTGAATTCCTATGTTGGTTTGCTTCGCGACCAGCCAATCAATGCATCACGAAAAGATGTTTTGGTTGAAATTCAGGACAGGCTCTTCACGATCGGATCTATCCTGGCAACAGAACCCGGAAACACTAAGGTGAAAATACCTTCGCTCCAGGAGTCAGATGTGACGTTTCTTGAGAAAGAAATAGACAAAATGGATGCGGTACTTCCTCCAATGAAGTTTTTTGTATTGCCCGGCGGGCACATTGCAGTTTCTACCGGACATGTGGTTCGTACCGTCTGCCGGAGGGCTGAACGCCTGGTGATTGCTCTGAATGCACACTCGCCAGTAGACGGCCTGGTGATAAAATATTTGAATCGCCTTTCCGACTATGTATTCGAACTTTGCCGGATAATGGCCCATGAGTTGAAAGTGGAAGAAACTCCCTGGAAACCACGGATGTGAGAGTGATTCTTTTTACTTTCGCGCCTGCAAAAAATTAATGCTATGACAACTGCCGAAATTCACACTAAAAAAGGGGTGATGAAAATCCAATTCTTTGAAGAGGATGCACCGAATACAGTTAAGAACTTTGTAACCCTTGCTGAAAAAGGATTTTACGATGGACTTATCTTTCATCGCGTCATCCCGAATTTCATGATTCAGGGAGGTTGCCCCAATGGCATTGGCAACGGAGGACCAGGATATAAAATTGACTGCGAATTGACAGGCAAAAACCAATACCACGACCGCGGAGTTTTGTCAATGGCGCACGCGGGACGTAATACCGGTGGGTCGCAGTTTTTTATTTGCCATACAAGGCAAAGTACTGCTCACTTAGACCGTAATCATACCGTATTCGGAAAAGTCTATGAAGGACTTGATGTTATCGATGCCATTCGTCAAGGTGACGAAATGGAAAAAGTAGTTATCAAAAGAGAATAAATAAGAAAAATGTCAGCACAAGAACCAAAAGCAAAAGTCTTCACCGGCTATCAGGTTTTCATGATAGCGATTCTGTCTATACTGCAGTTCACCGTCATCCTCGACTTCATGGTGTTGTCACCGTTAGGAGCGATACTGCTGCCAACGTTAAAAATTACCACGGGTCAGTTTGGGCTTGTGGTGTCGGCCTATGCTTTCAGCGCTGGTATTTCCGGAATTTTGGCTGCCGGCTTTGCAGATAAGTTTGACCGTAAGTCACTTCTCATTTTCTTTTATGTCGGTTTTTTGATTGGTACGGTGCTTTGCGCAATTGCCCCTGACTATCAGTTTCTGTTAATGGCCCGGATTGTCACGGGTATTTTCGGAGGCGTGATCGGGTCTATTGGCTTTGCAATCATTAGCGATCTGTTCAAGTATGAAGTTCGGGGTCGTGTGATGGGCTTTGTGCAAATGTCTTTTGCAGCCAGCCAGATTTTAGGATTGCCCATCGGTCTTTTGCTTGCCAATAAATTCGGATGGCATTCACCATTTTGGATGATTGCTGGCTTCGGTGTACTGGTTGGTGTTGTTATTGTTATTTATATGAAACCGGTTGCCGACCACCTGAAGCTGAAGTCAGAGCGTAACCCCTTTGAACATTTGGTCAAGACATTCTCAGTACCAGATTATGTCAAAGCTTATTTCAGCACGACCTTACTTGCAACGGGTGGATTTATGCTGATGCCCTTCGGCAGTGCTTTCAGTACAAATAACCTCGGACTGACCCTCGAACAACTTCCGATGGTGTATCTCATCGTTGGGATGTTTTCGATCGCCACAGGCCCGCTCATCGGTAAGCTCAGCGACAAAGTCGGCAAGATGAAAGTTTTTCTCTGGGGAACATTAATCAGTTGTGTGATGGTTGGCATTTACACACCAATGGGAATCACTCCAATCTGGATTGTGATTGCCATCAGCATTGTAATGTTCGCCGGAATCACTTGCCGGATGATTTCTTCGTCTGCCTTATTGTCGGCAGTACCTGAACCACAGGATCGTGGAGCATTCATGAGCATCAACGCTTCGGTGCAACAGATTTCCGGAGGTATTGCTTCAGCTATTGCCGGGGTGATCGTTTACCAGGCACCTGATGGAATTCTCCACCGTTATGATCTTCTCGGCTATGTAGTGATCGGTACCATGCTCATCACCATTGCGATGATGTATTGGATCGATAAGCATATCCAGGAGATGATGCTACGCAAGGAAACGCCCGCAGCACCAGCCGCCAAGGTAGCCTAGCTACAAATTGATACCGCCACTTACCTCGATTCGCTGACCGCTGATCCAACGGGATTCGTCTGTGCATAAAAACGCCACAACCGAACCAACATCGTTCGCCTGACCTACTCTGCCAAGTGCAGTCATGTTTCCGAGATTGGTTTTCATCTGTGGATTGTTGCGGATGGCAGCGTTGTTAAAATCGGTTTCAATAGGCCCTGGTGCAACGATGTTGGCACGGATTCCGCGTGTGCCAAATTCCTTCGCCAGGTGCTTGGTGAATTGTTCCACTGCTGATTTCATAGATGAATAAACAGAATATCCTGGTACAAGGAATCGGGTGGTACCCGTGGATATGTTGATAATGCCGCCCTGGTCGTTGATTTGGTTAGCCAATTTTTGTGTGAGAAAATAGACGCCCTTGAAGTGAATATTCAACATGTTATCGAAAACTTCTTCTGTGACTTGCAAAATCGGAACAGTGGCGCCAATGCCGGCATTGTTCACCAGGAAATCAAATTTGTCTGTTGACCAATTCGTTTTAAGAACCTGGGTGAAGTGATTGACAAAGGCATCCAGTGATTTAATCTCGGAAATATCGAAAGCGAGTGTTGCTGCTTTTTGACCTTTTTTCTGGATTTCCTGTACTACCTTCTCAGCTTCTTCCTTGTTAGACTTGTAAGTTACCACGACATCGATTTTTTTATCAGCCAATGCCAGGGCCATGTCCTTACCAAGCCCGCGACTTCCTCCAGTTACCAATGCAATTTTTGTTTTCATTTGTTAGTGATTTAGGATGCAAATGTCGGTCAACTATGTTTTCTGAATATGGTCATCACTTCCGAAAAAATGGTGAACACTTCAGATTTTTCAGGCCAGTACGGCTTCCCTGAACTTCTTTGGTGTCGTGCCTTCAAAGTTTTTGAAAAACTTGGTGAAATTGGATGGATCAAAATCCAGTTGTCGTGCTACCTGGGCAATGGACGTTTGTGGACTAAGCAGTAATTCCTTGGCGAGGGAAATCAGCCTCTGTTCATACATATCGCATGGAGATTTACCAAGCACTTGCCAAATCGTGTTGCTCAGGTGAGTCGGGTGGATGTGAAGCAAATCGGCAAAGTCTTTAATCTCGAAAGTTCTTTCGGCATTTCCCTTCCGCAAATCCTCCATGTGCTTGTCCAATTCCTGAATGTATTGGTTTACAATTTCCTTTTGACGTAGAGATGCAGTTTTGGTGGCGGTTATCATAGGCGAGAGCTTGTGTTATAATAGTGTCGCAAAAACGGACGTTATATTTTATCCAAAAAATACCCATTGATCAGATGGGTAAAGTTTTGTTAAATTGGATTTTTCGGTCTAATCCTAACCATAAAAATCTTTATCACTTAACAACACGCTATGAAAAGGAGTTCTACGCAAACTTTATTTTTCTTCGCATTGGCGCTGATGCTTGCCTGTAATCAGGAAGGCAAGTACGAATCAAAGACGGCCGAAAGCAACGGCTATTCGTACGAATTCGTTACCAATGATCCTCTTCAAGTCCGGATTTACACTTTAAAAAACGGGCTTAAAGTTTACCTCAGCCAGTACAAGGCTGAGCCACGCATAATGACTTCCATTGCTGTGAAAGCGGGCGGAAAGTTTGATCCGGCCAATGCAACAGGTCTCGCACATTACCTCGAGCACATTATGTTCAAAGGAACCAGCGATTTCGGTACTCAGACCTGGGATAAAGAGAAAATTTTTCTTGATAGCATTGAGCATATGTTTGAGCATTACCGGACACTGACCGATTCCATTGAACGCAAAAACTATTACAAAAAGATCGACGAGGTTTCGAATGAAGCTTCCAAGTTGGCGATCGCTAATGAATATGATAAAATGGTTTCAGAGATCGGAGCCAAGGGAACCAACGCATATACGACCGAAGATCGTACAGTTTATGTAAACGACATCCCTGCCAATCAGGTTGAAAACTGGTTAGCGATCGAATCCAACCGATTCAAGCAAATTGTTCCGCGCCTGTTTCATACAGAACTGGAGGCCGTGTACGAAGAGAAGAACCGCAGCCTTGATAACGACTATTGGAAAACCTACGAAGCCATGTATTCGGCTGCATTCAAAAAACATCCGTATGGAACGCAAACGGTGATTGGCACAATCGATCACTTGAAGAATCCTTCTATCACAGAAATTAAAAAATACTTTTACAAATATTATCGGCCCAATAATGTAGCTATCTGTCTGAGTGGTGATCTCGATTACGACAAAACTATTGCCATGATCGATAAGAGTTTTGGAAGCTGGGAACCTAATCCCGATCTGAAACCATGGGAACCGATTGCGGAAGACGAGATCACCAAGCCGGTTCAGGTTGATGTGTATGGTCCGGACGCGGAGTGGCTAAACATGGCATTCCGTTTTAAAGGATTGAACTCCTCCGAAACTCAGCTTTTGAGACTCACGGATATGATTATTTCAAACTCACAGGCAGGATTGATCGACCTGAATTTGAAACAGCAACAAAAAGTATTGGAACCGACAAGTTTTGTCGATTACCTGAACGATTATTCTCTGCACACTTTTACTGGTAAACCTCGCGAAGGACAATCACTTGATGAAGTGAAGAAACTGTTGCTCGACCAGGTAGAGCTTGTGAAGAAAGGTCAGTTTGATGATTGGCTCATTGAAGCTGTTATTAATGACCTGAAGAAAAATTCTATACAGCAATCGCAGTTTAACTGGTCGCGCGCCAATGACGAAGTACTTGCCTTCACCAACGGGATTGAATGGAAAGACTATGTTTCACGTACTGACGATCTCCGCAAATACACCAAACAGGATATCATCAAATTTGCCAACGAAAATTACAAAGACAATTACATCGCGGTTTATAAACGTAATGGAAAGGACGCTAACCAGAAGAAAGTAACGAAGCCTTCGATTACCAAAGTAACCTTAAACAAAGAATCTAAGTCGCCATTCCATGAGACTTTGCTTGCCAACAAGGTGGAAAAAATTCAACCTGCCTTTTTGGATTACGATAAAGACATTACGAAGTTAAAAATGAACGGTGGTGTTGATGTGCTCTATACACAAAATACAGAGAACGATTTATTCACCTTGTATTATTTGTCTGACTTGGGTACGAATAATAATACCAAGATAAAACAGGCAGTGGAGTACCTGCAGTACCTGGGCACAAGTGATATGACTTCTGAAGATGTCAAAAAGGAATTTTATAAGATCGGTTGCAACTTCGGAGTGTCTGCTGCCGATGACCGTACTTATGTTTATCTCAATGGCCTCACTGAAAACATGGACAAGGCCATCAATCTGTTTGAGAAATTACTGGCTGATCCGAAAGCCGATGATGAGGCTCTTCAAAAAATGATTGACGGGACTTTCAAGACACGCGATGATGTCAAAAAAGACAAAGGCGCAATTCTATGGGAGGGCTTGATGAATTACGGATTATACGGTCCTAAGTCTCCGTTCACGAATGTGCTTACCAATAAAGAATTACGGGAAGTCAAATCGAACGAGCTGATTGAGATCATCAAAGGATTTACAAAAATGGAGCATCGGGTTCTGTACTACGGACCTAAGACTGGTGATGACTTGTTGACTTCATTAAACAATGGACATAAACTTCCAGAGAAGCTTCTGCCCACGCCTGCTCCGGTTGAGTACGAGGTGCAGAGCATGGATAACCCGAAAGTATACTGGGCTAACTATGATATGGTTCAAGCTGAGATTATTTTCCTCTCAAAAGGAGAGAAGTATGATCCCGCGAGGATTCCAGCCACACGTATGTTCAATGAATATTTTGGTGGGAATATGAGTTCACCTGTATTCCAGGAATTGCGTGAAGCGCAAGGTCTGGCTTATGCCGCTTTTGCATCTTATAGCCCAGCCGGGAAGAAAAACGATAACGACAGCTTCTTCGGCTACATTGGTACACAGGCTGATAAACAAGCGGAATCGATGAAGGCCATGATGGGATTGATCCAAAACTTCCCAAAATCAGAGAGCGGGTTTGAAGTAGCACGCAACTCGTTGATGAATCAACTCGAAAGCGAACGTATTACGAAAACGGGGATTCTCTTCAACTACGAAAATGCAAAGCGCAGAGGCCTGGATCACGACATTCGAAAAGACGTCTATGATCAAATCCAAAACATGACGATCGAGGACGTTGCAAATTTCCAGAAGGAATTTATCAAGAACAGGAAGTTTAACGTAGTGTTGGTAGGCGATCAGAAAAAATTAAACCTGAAAGACCTGCTACAGTACGGAACTGTGAAAGAGCTTTCGCTGGACGAATTGTTCGGCTATGAAAAACCACTGAAAGTAAAAGTGGAAGGGCCGAATAAATAAGCTTTCGAGGTAATGAAATGAAAAGAGGCTCAACTTGGTTGAGCCTCTTTTTTTATTTGAACTTGAAAATAAATTTATTTCGCGTAAATCTCATTAAGGATGGCAGCCAAACGGATTCCGGCCTGTCCCAGACGTTGTTTAACAATCGAAAAATACTTGTAAGAATATTTATAACTGAGATTGCCGTCACCGATATCATAAACTGACTTGCGCATTTTCGGATCCATCGACTCATCTGCCCATTCGCGCACCGTGTTTTTCTGCCATTTGGCAAGAGTGATCGCGTCCGGTTCGTCAACGTAACTTGCAAGTTCTGTATAACTCAATTTTGTATCATCAATCATGCTACTGTCCCAAACACTGTGAAGGTTTGAGTCATTGCGGAACCACTTCACTTTTACTTTGTTTCCTCCCTGGTCGTCACAGCAGCCAACATGCAACGGTTGGTGTATGTCGCCAACTAGGTGAACCAGCATTTTAATATACTCTTGTTCGGTCTTTGAATCTAGCGTGTGCTTCTTCAATTCACCAACGATTCGTTCAAGTGTCGCGATTACATCGCCTTTAGGATTTTTAGGAGATTGATCGTATGTTTTTCCGGCTTCGATAGTGACCCAATGCCAGTCGCTCATGTGGTTGTAAGTAGAATCAGAACGGACTTCGTCCATCCAGTTGCTCACTTCAGAAAGTGAGTTTTGTCCAAGAACCTTAGACAGGGCTTTTTTAGCTTTTGCTGACAGGTGTTTGTCAGCGATGAGACCTACGACACGATGTCCCGTTGCTCCCCATCCGAAAACGGAAGCGGGAACTAGAAGCGCAAGGCATACGATTAGCTTTTTCATTTTAGTCATATGGGATTTGAATTTTAGTGCGATTGAATATTGATCACGGGGGGCGAATATCTGCACTTTCATTGAAATTCGAATTTTCTGTACATGATTTTAATTTTAAATTTGATATAAGCGGTTATTGGCCGCAATGATATGTCAGACCGCCACGCCCTTTTCCTCAACTTTGATATCAAGGCTCAACCCGATGATATCACTTGCGGCCCCACGTGCCTTCATGCTTTGTACCAACATTACCATGACGAGATTGGTCTTAAGCAGGTGATTAGTGAAGTAAAGAGCCTTAAATCAGGAGGCACCCTGGCGGTGATGCTGGGCAACCACGCCCTGCAGCGAGGATATAGCGCTCATATTTATACGTATAACCTGAATGTTTTTGATCCTTCCTGGTTTTCGCTGTCCTCCAGGAAAATGGTGCAGAATCTGAAAAAACAAATGCGTTACAAGTTCAAGAGCAAAAGACTACAGGTGGCATCAAAGGCATACATCAAATTTTTGGAAGGTGGTGGCAAGATTGTGCAAACTGAATTGGATGAAAAACTGATCAAGAAATATTTGAAGCAGTCTGTTCCTATTCTCACAGGTTTGAGCGCAACTTATCTTTATGGAACGCAACGTGAAATTCCTGCCAGCAATAAATTTGACAGTATCCGTGGTGAACCGGTAGGCCACTTTGTGATCATCAACGGATATGACGACAGCAGCAATACGGTTTACCTGGCCGATCCGATGAACCCCAACCCGCTCAAGAGTCAATATTATAGTGTAACTTTTGATCGCCTGATCAACAGCATCATGCTGGGAATAGTTACCTACGATGCAAACCTTCTGGTCATTGAGCCGAAGAAATGATCAGTCTTAATATTCAAATGAAAGAGCTAACATTCAATCAACGAATCAATTCATGCCCAAGCTGATTATCGTTGAGAAACCCGAAACCTGGAATTTTCAGATTGAAGATGCAGAGGTGGTTTCTGCCGACCAATATATTTCGGATGAACAGTACCAGTCGATGAAGAACCTGAAGGTGCTCAACCTGTGCAAGTCTTATCAATATCAAAGTGAAGGCTACTATGTTTCACTTTTGGCGGAGGCACGTGGCCACAAAGTACTGCCGGAGGTTTCTACCATTCAGGATTTGCGGTTTCCCTCAATTCTCCGTGAAGACTCGCTCGATTTTGATACCCTGATTCAAAACACTTTCAAGACCGAACCATACGATCGTGTGGAATTCAATATTTATTTCGGTATCACCTCGTCCGAGCAATTGAACCGTCTGGCTGTGCAGCTTTTTCAGATGGTACAAGCTCCTTCATTGCGTGCGGTATTCTCAAAAAAAACCAAATGGGTATTGCAGAGCATTCGTCCAATCAACCTGAACGAAGTTCCGGAAGCGGATAAGTCGCTGCTCGTCTCCGCATTGGAAAAATACTTGTTGCGTAAACGCGACTATAAGCCTGACAAGAAAAAATACGACTTGGCGATCCTCACTAACCCCGAGGATCCCAATCCTCCGTCAGATGACCGGGCACTCAAAAGATTTTACAAGGCTTCCATGGAGGCAGGATTCAATACTGAATTCATTACTAAAAACGACATCGATAAGCTGATCCAGTTTGATGCACTTTTTATCCGTGAGACGACCAACGTCAACCATCACACCTTTCGTTTTGCCAAGAAAGCACAATCACTGGGACTTGCTGTGATTGATGACCCTGATTCCATTCTGAAATGCACAAACAAAGTTTACCTTTTTGAACTGCTAAACTCCCACAAAATACTCACGCCTAAGTCAATTGTGATTTCTGAAGAAAACTGTGATACTATTTCATCGAAAATGGCGTTTCCATTTATCCTTAAACAACCGGATGGCGCTTTTTCAAAAGGAGTTCACAAGATTAATTCGAAAGAGGAATTCAAGAAGAAACGCGAGACTATGTTCGAGAAATCGGATTTACTCGTAGCGCAAGAGTTTTTGCCGACACCGTTCGACTGGAGAGTGGGTGTGATCGACAACCAGGTGATCTATGTCTGTAAATATTACATGGCGACAAAACACTGGCAAATCGTAAATTGGAGTGCCAACAAGCAGAAATCGCGGGAGGGGGAAGTGGAATCGATACCGGTGGATCAGGCGCCTGCCGGTCTCTTGCGGACGGCTCTGAAAGCAACAGCTTTGATCGGCAATGGCTTGTATGGTGTTGATATGAAGGAAGTGGAAGGTAAATTTTATGTCATTGAGATCAATGACAATCCGAATATCGATGCCGGCACGGAAGACAAAATTCTGAAAGACAAATTGTATGATATGATCATGGAAGTTTTCTTGGATAAAATTAAACTAGCAAAATGAGCCAGCCGTCACGCCTTCACTTGTTTCAAGCCTACGGTATCGAACTCGAATACATGATCGTTGACAAAACTACGCTGGCGGTCAAACCGATTACCGATGATTTGCTTAAACACGAACTGGGCGTTTATGGCAGTGATTTCGAAAACGGAATCGTAACATGGAGCAACGAGCTGGTGCTGCACGTGATTGAGTTAAAATCAACCAGGCCGGAAATTAATTTCAATGCACTTGAAAATGCGTTTGCCGATAATATCCGGAAAATAAACGCCATCCTTGATGGATGGAACGCGATGCTGATGCCATCAGCGGCACATCCGTTGATGGACCCGTTTAAGGAGACGAAACTCTGGCCACACGACAACAATGAAGTGTATGTCCTCTACGATAAAATTTTTAACAGCAAAGGTCACGGGTGGAGCAATCTGCAAAGCACACATCTGAACCTGCCTTTCTATGATGATGAAGAATTCGCCAAACTTCATGCGGCAGTTCGTATTGTACTTCCGCTGCTTCCTGGCTTGTGTGCAAGTTCACCGATTTTAGATGGTATCGTATCTGACAAACTGGACCGCAGGCTGGATTTTTATAAAACGAACCAGGCCAAAATTCCTTCCATCACGGGGAAAGTAATTCCCGAAGCTGTTTTCTCAAAGAGAAATTACATCAACACGATCTACGATAAGATCAGGGCAGACATCGCTTCTTACGACACCGAAAAAATCCTAGATCCGATCTGGGTGAATTCACGTGGTGCTATTCCACGGTTTGACCGCGGGTCAATCGAGATCAGGATCATGGACATACAGGAATGCCCTTCCGCAGACCTCGCTGTCATTAATTTGGTTATCGAGCTCCTGAAAGCCCTGGTAAATGAAAGATTTATTCCACTTGAAAAACAAATGAAAGTAAAAACCGAGACACTTGTCCCGGTCTATGAGCAATGTGTTGACCAGGGGCAGAACCTGCTCATCGTTGATCGCGACTTCACTGAAATTTTTGGTATTGACGAACCCATATCGGTGCGTGAACTCTGGAAAGTAATAATTAAACGACTCATTGAAATAAATCCCGCGCTAGCTTCATGGCAAAAACCTCATCTTGATACCATTCTGAGTCACGGCTCGCTTGCCGAACGAATTTTAAAAGCAATTGGAAATGATCGTTCGGAAGACAACATCAAAAAAGTCTACAAGCAATTGAGCGGATGCCTCGATCAAAACAAGATGTTTTTATTGTGAAATTATGGATCAGGAATTTTTTCGGCTTCTCACGAACTGAGACGAACGCATTTCTTGTATTAATACCCTTAATGTTTGGCCTGCTTTTTTCAGAACCTGCTTACCGGTATTGGTTTGTGCGCCAACCCCACGATTATTCGAAGGAAACAAAGCGACTTGACAGTCTTATGACCACCTGGAAGTGGAAAAAGGATAGTTCTATTAAGGAGCCTGTGAGGCCAATTGAAATCAGCCCAGAGCTATTCTCTTTCAATCCTAATATTTCTCCGAAAACTGATCTTGAAAGATTGGGATTCAGTAGAACATTGGCCAGCCGGATCGTCAATTACCGGAGCAAAGGCGGGAAGTTCATTGTTAAACGGGATTTGCTAAAAGTGTATGGAATGGATTCAGTATTGTTTATGAAATTGAACGCGTACATCAATCTTCCCGAAAGAGTTGTAACAGAGAAACCAATCCGGCTAACCGAAAAGAAAGAAAAGCCAGCAATCACCAAATTCGACTTGAATACTGCGGATACATCCCAATTGATGAAGATTTATGGGGTTGGGCCAAAACTCTCGGTACGAATCATTGCCTATCGAGAAAAATTGGGAGGTTTTATTTCGATGAGCCAATTGAAAGAGGTCTACGGCCTTGATTCGCTTGTAATTAAAGAACTGGTGGCAAAATCAATTGTTGAAGGGAATTTCCTGCCTAATCAAGTCAACATCAATACAGCAACTGAAAAAGAACTAGGGGCACATCCTTACATTAAATTCAAACTGGCGAAAGCCATCATTGCCTACCGAAAGCAGCACGGAGCTTTTTCAGAAGTCGATGACCTGAAGAAAATAACAATCATAAGTGAAGAAGCTTTCCTGAAAATAAAGCCGTACGCGACTTTGCAATAAAATTGTTCAGGCTACTTTGAGCATTAGCTCCGGAGATGGCGAGGAGTGATGAGGGATGATGATCTCGAATGTAGTACCGATTCCCCATTCGGATTTCACTGACACTTTCCCTTTCAGTTTTTCAACAAGCTCTTTTACGATATACAATCCCAAACCTGAGCCCTGCGAATTTTCAGCAGCACGATAGAACATATTGAAAATCTTGCCCAGATGCTCCCCTTTTATTCCTGTCCCATTATCCTTAACCAATATTTTAAGATACTTATAGTCGTTTTCGATGACCAGGTTGATAAAAGGTTTTTCTTTCTTCAAGTCATGGTATTTTACCGAGTTAGACAGAAGATTATTGATCAGGATTGAAAGCCTGCCCTTGTCTGTATGCGTGACGGGACTCCCGATAATTTCTTTGGAGATGGAAATGAGTTGAACGTTTTCCATGTATTTGATTTTGGCAAATGCCTCATCAACGGCATCCAAAAGATTAACGGGTTTTATTTCAAGGTCAAGTCTCGCATTTCTGGAATAGTTAGTGACTTCTTTCACAAAATCGTCCAGTTTCAGAGCACGCTCACGAATCATTTTCAGGTAAGTAGCTGATTGCTCAATGTTATTTTCAAGCAAAGCAATATTTACCAATCCCTGAATAGAAAGCAAAGGCGCGCGCAGATCATGAGAAGCACTATAAACAAACTTGTCCAGTTCTGCATTTGCTTTCGTTAGTTCGTCTTTTTTCTTCCGCAATGACCTTTCGACTTTATGCTGAATGGTGATGAAAAAGATTGCACTTAACCCGATGAAAAAACAAGCCGTGAAAATATTGATGATGGCTTGTGTCCGATTTCCCTTTTGAAGTTCGATTTCCCCAAATGGCTGATGGTTTGTCAACTCAAGGGTAATCAAAAGAATAAATGATACGACAACGAAAATAAATCCTATGACAATGTCCTTTTTTCCAAGGGTCATGAAAGTCAGGATGAGTAACGGGTAGAAGAGCAAATCTATTTTGCTGATAGGGGCAATAACAGCTGAAAGGAAAAAGAACAGGCCGTTCAGCACACCGAGCAGGATGCATTTGGAAAGCCGGTGGTGGCCCAGTTCATTTAATCGATAGCATATGAGCATTAGTGAGAAAGCGCCCACATCGATCATCATCAGGATGGCGTTCAGTTCAACAAAATCATCAATAGACTGAATGATGACGAAGAAAGCGCCCAGGATACAGAGTTGCGAAAAGAGGATATTTTGGCGGGTTCCCGAATGGGTGTGATCTTCGGTGGATAACTTCGTCCAATTTGCAGGGTTGCACAAATAGGTGATTTTATCTTTTAAGGCCATACCGCTCCAATGATTAGTTTAACTTTACCCAATGGCACTACAATCCTAAGGATTTCGCTGATGTAGGTACGTGTCTCTTGAACATTTGGTTATCTAATACTATTTATCAGCCAAACCACTTATCAAATGCCTGATTTTCACCTTTCAAAAACAGGTAAACCAGACCCTGAATGCACACTGAAATGTACCATTGGAACTGGCAATAAGTCTGGTAATCGCACGCCCGATTCTGGTAATAGCGTGCCTTAGCATGTTCATTGCTCAATAGGATTCTGACGGTTTTTTTGGATTTAGGGAGATTTGTTTCCCCGACCAGGGAGAAATGGCACAAAATTGATGATGCCTTCGGGGTGCTGTAGACCCGCTCGTTTTCAGCTAAGATTTAATGCCCTTTCTTTTTTACCAGCACGAGGGCACTGAGCGAGAACTTATGGGAGATGGTGTGCAGCGAGCCATCAAACCAAATACATGTCACATCATTTCCGGAAATATGGTCTACGGTCATATGCAGGTTGGGCGCCCCGGAGAGCTTGACAACATCGCCGGGCTCGATTTTGTTTTCAGACGACATAGGCAGGTGATTTTAAAAGGAAGTTAATGAAAAAGCCCAATCCCTGTAAAGTCAGGCTTTCCCCTGCACGTTCTTTCGGTAATACAAGGTCGTTAGTGCAATGCCTGCAAATCCTAAAGCCAGGAGAACGTATCCGGCAATTCTGGTTTCTTTGTTTGCTTCTTGCAGATCGAGAAGGATGGTATTCCCTTCTTTCAATTGGTACACGAAATGATCGATCGCATCAGTTGATACTTCCGTGTTGTTTTTATTGAAATAAACTTTGATGCTATCCCCACGACCAAAGTACTTTTATGCCTACCCCACACTCCGTGATTCTCACGTTGAATTAAAACTATAGCAAGTCTATGACACTCCTTATGTAAATTGTGTCTATGTCTGCGCTTCGTTCATTCCTTTGCACGGCTGTCGTTTGTATTGCTGCGATGGCCAGCGCACAGCAGAACCCGGCAATCTCGCTCGGTGAAAAAATAAGCATCCAATCAAATATTTTAGAGGAGCAGCGACAATTGTTCGTAAGCGCTCCGGAGAAAATCCCGCAACCCCTTCCATTAATCCTCGTCTTTGATGGTGAAGGACTCTTCGAGCCAGTGGCCACGGCAGTCCGGTTTATGAATAGTTATTCCGAGATGCCTCAGATGCCTGAAGCCATTGTTGTGGGTGTTGTGAACAGCGACCGCGGAAGAGATATGCCCAGGCCACAGCAATACGGAAATGAAAAAGGCGAAGAGAAGTTTTTGAGATTCTTGACAGACGAGTTGCTACCCTGGGCGAAAAAGAAATATCCTCTCAACGGACACGTCATCGCAATTGGCCACTCACAAGGAGCGTATTTCAGTACATATCTCCTGGACAAGTCACCCGAACTATTTTCGTGGGTGGTCGCCATTGACGCTCCGATGAATGTGGATGCCAAATCGGAGGGACTGAAACAAAGAGTCGCAAAGAAAATCACGAGCGCGCAAAACAACTCCCGGTATGCCTCGATCGAAGCGCTGTACGGTTGGGGTGACCAATGGAAGAAATATTTTCAGAACTCAGATCGCACCATGCAACTGATTACCAAAGGCGAGACGCATGAGTCGGTTGCATTCAGAGCAGTGTATGATGGCCTGCATTTTTTGTACAATGACTTTGCACCGGCAAGAAAAGACTTGAAATTGTCGGAGTTGCAAACGCATTTCGAATCGATTGCAAACAAGTATGGTCACCGGTACGAAATCCCGTATCGTGTTTTGATGGTAAGTACTTCCAGGAAAAAATTGGAGAACCGGAAACAGGAATTAATCGATCTCTCCCATTACATGGAAGAAAAGTATGGCCGTTCGCTCACTATTGACAACCTGAAAAACGCTGCATCGACAATGACTAGTGACGGTGCTGCTTTGTTAGATTATTATTTTACTCTTGCTCCTCCTACTTCTGAAGCGATCAAACCTTTTTTGGGAAATTGGTCTGGTGAAGAAAGCCGGAAGGAGGATCCTTCGGGAAGTTTTCCGAATCAAAAGCAGTTTTTGAAACTGGAGATCGTGATTGAGGCAGGTAAGCCACTTCTATATCACGTTGATCCGCCCTGGGCTCCGGGTAAAAAGGAAGAGTTTGAATTTTTCCATGTAACGAAGGATGGCGAGTTAATTTTTGGACGTAGAAACCGAGGTGGCGGTGTCATTGCTTCCCGCAGCCGCCTCAATGCAAAGGGGCAACTGGAAGGCTACACCAAGTTCGAAGGCTTTGCTATTCCTGCCGATATGCCCGAGGAGGGAAAGAAATTCCACGAGTTTATCATTAATAACCCTTCTACGTTCGAGCTGACAAGGAAGTAAGTATTCGCGTTAAGAGCTTGTCCTCTGATCTGGCTCAAGCCTTGTACTCATGATTTGCAGATTCTTATCTTTTGTGAGCCTTCCACAAATCCAAAAGCTCCACTGTGTATTCGTTTTTGGTTATAGAAAGCGGCTCGAAGAGACTGGTTCTTGGTGAGAATTTGAATTTCTTCACCTCGTCTCTTTTAGTTGTAAGCACCATTTCACTATAGAGATGGAATGAAATAAATGGCCGATTTGGAAATTCTATCGATTTCAAATCATCAAACCGGAAAATGTGCTTATGAAACCAATCGGAAACGATGACTTGATTTTCATCATACGTTATCTTCATCAACGGATAGGTCATGATGCCAATTGGTAAAAAGGCTAACAGCAGATAGAACCCCAGCGGGTCACCGAATTTTCGATACACAACAATGCTTGTGATGATCGGACATAATATCCATGTAGCCGTCATCACATATTTTCTGAGGAGTGAGTTCCAGCTTGTAAGGCGTTTCATGATCCTTACGAGAACTTATTTTAACCTGGTGATTTCCCGTTTGGGAAGGCCAGTGATTTCCTTGATTTGATCAACGGTAAATCCGCTCTTTTTCATTTTCACTGCCATCTCGACTTTGCTTTTTCTTATTGCTCCCTCGATTTTCATTTCGTTGAGGTTGGCTTTATCACGTTCCACCAGTTCATAGAGACCACTTTTATGCAGTTCTTCAATGATGCCGTTGTCTTTGAAACTCACATACGTAACCTCAGCAATCACCAGGTGATCGATCACATCAATGTTGAGCATCTTGCCGGATTTGATCATGCGGTCGGTGAGATCCTTGTCGGCACGCGATATAGCCATGGTACCGCTGGGGTGGTTGTGCACAAGAATCAACTGCGAGGCTAGTTTGTAAATGGCCATACGAAACACCTCCGGCGGGGCAATGGTAACCCGATTATGAGCGCCCAGCGACACAAGTTCTATGAACATGAGCTTGTTGGCGTTGTTAAGACCCACTACCCAGAAGTGTTCTTGCCCACGTCTGATCTTATTTTCGCGCAACAACACTTCCTGCATGATCTTATAGACATCAACCGAGTTGAGTATCTCTATCTTTTGGTGTTTTGAAAGGCGAATGTTCATGGGAATAATTACTCAATTATAATTAAAAAAGATGAGGACAGCGGTAACCGAAGGATAGGATCTCTTTCAATTACCTTTGATCCCGAAAACATTTATTTCAAACCGGGCATGGGGGATTTTGTTTCTTTAGTGTCTCACTGAAAATAAAGTTTGATACAGTTTGGAAATCGATAAATCGTACTTCTCCGAAATCTTCAACAACTACTTCGCTCCGCTTTGTCAATATGCGTATGTGTTTTGCAAAGATGAGGATCAGGCCAAGGAGATTGTTCAAATAGTCTTCACGAAACTATGGGAGAAACGTGATGACCTTAAAATTAGCAACCTGACTTCTTATTTATATCAATCTGTAAAGAACAGAGCGTTAAACCATGTGCGTGACCAAAAGAAGAACATCCTGCTTTACGAACAAGCCGATGCCCCCGTGGATGAAGAAGAAAAACCTGAATTAGAAATAGAATCATTGCATCAAGCCATTGACTTGTTGCCAGACCGGTGTAAGGAAATCTTCATAATGAAACGGATGAACGGAATGACATATAAACAAATCAGTGAAAAATTATCCCTGTCAGAAAAGACGATAGAGAATCAAATGGGCATAGCCTTAAAAAAATTAAAGGAGTCGCTCATTTTAATGCAAAACAATTTGGGGGAATAGCATTCCCTCGTGTCTATACAATGAAAATGGAAGATCAAACACGATATAACCTGATCAGCAAACATTTGTCCGGAGAAACCTCGGAACAGGAGGATCAGCAACTTTGGGAATGGATCGATGAGAACCCTGCCCATTTTGAATTGTTTCAGCAATTGGTGGAGACATATGCCGGAAAAAGTCAGTGGACACCGAATTTGCCGGAAGAAATAAAAGACCTGACAATACCTAAGGTTAAGGAGAAGAGAGTCTGGACTAAAAATGTGTGGAGGATTGCAGCTACAGTTGTATTCGGAACCTCGATAGTGATCTACTTGTACCTGAGCACTCGGATCGAAAATACGGAAATTCAAACACGGGCAGGAGAAATGAAGGAGATCACATTGCCGGACAGTACAAAAGTCTGGTTGAACGGCAGCTCTTGGATCCGCTATCGAAGCAAAGACTTTGCTCAAAAAAGAGTAGTCGAGGTAGAAGGAGAAGCATTTTTTAAAATCCGGAAAACAGGGCAACTCACTTTTAAAATTATTTACGATTCAGTAGAGCTTGTAGCACAAGGTGGAGAATTCAATGTAGAGAATTTTAAAAATAAAAAGGAGAAGACGGTCACTATCTCAGAAGGATCAGCAAGTTTTTACGATCGAAGGAAAAATGGACTGACAATTCAGGCGGAAACAGGTCAGGAGGTCGTTTCAGTGGATGACTATGGAATTTTATCAATCGAGGTCAGCGCGAATATCAATTTTGATTCGTGGATAACGGGAAGATATGCTTTTGACCAAACGCCAGTGTCCGTAGTAATTGAGCTTGCTGCCAAGGACCAGGGTATTAGTATTTCTATTCCTGAAAAAGAATTACGTCAACAGACGATATCTGAGATTTTTGAAAACTTCAATTCAAAAAAACTGATGGGTCAATTGTTGGTTAAGCTTAACGCGCGGATTGAAAAAAAAGATCGAAACCTTTATTTAGTCAGGAATAAAAACTCTTAAGATATGAAACCAAAATTTACATTAATCATTGCCTTTGCCATGGCCGCAAATTGCATTCAGGCACAATGCGATCCCGAACTTTACGAGAAGTTAAGCGAAACCTTTCCTCAATTCATGTTGCTAAAAAGATTCCCCGTCACGGTGAAAAAAATAGAAGGAGTTCCGTTTAGTTTAGAGTATACCTATGTTCTTACCGCTAAAACTAAGTACGGTTTTTATTTAGAACATTCGTTAGCGAGTGAAGGTAAAGTAAAGATGAGACTGCAGGATGCGAATGGCGTGGATTGGACACAATCCTTGAGGCCATCAGAAGTTGGTGAAGGTAAAATGATGATCCTGGAATGTCCCACTACAAGCGTTTATCACATTTTTCTTTACGCAAACCAGTCATTCAATGGCTGTGCGGTGTTGCAGTTGTCATACCTCACCAAGAAGCAACAACCTTGTGATTTGGACTTGCTGCAAAAACTGGAAAACTCGATTGATAAATCGAAGAGTATTGTCAGGCAATTCATTTCCTTAAGTCAGGAATTTCAATACTCTTACGTATTTACGAAAGACGCTGATTATCAAATTTATGTTGAAAGAGTGGATGGAAAAAAGGACGGGATCAAATTCAGTTTTTTGAATTCTGAAAGGGAACCGATCACCCAAAGGATGATCAAAAAAGAGTCCGACCGGGGATTAAAGTATGTTTTCAATTGCAAAACAACCGGTATTTATTATATCAATGCCAGTGTTGAAGGAGAAAAGCCATGCGCTGTCGTGCAGATATCAAATGTGGAATCAAAATAGGGAAACTGCCATTAGCCTGCTATACTGTTCCGTTCTGACGGTTTAAGTATCAATCCCAATCCTTTATGTATTTTTGCGCCTCGAAAAATGATTATGACTTTAGAACAGGAAATAGCGAAGCGCAGGACGTTTGGGATCATCAGTCACCCGGATGCGGGCAAGACCACGCTCACGGAGAAATTGCTCCTTTTTGGCGGGGCTATTCAGAAAGCCGGTGCGGTGAAATCATCGAAAATCAAAGACCACGCCCGCAGCGACTGGATGGAGATCGAGAAGCAGCGCGGTATCTCCGTGGCTACCTCTGTGATGGGGTTCAACTACAATGACGTCAAGATTAATTTGCTGGATACACCCGGTCACCAGGATTTTGCCGAAGACACGTATCGTACACTTACGGCTGTAGACAGCGTGATCATGGTGATCGACTGCGTAAAAGGCGTGGAGATTCAGACTGAAAAACTGATGGAGGTGTGCCGCATGCGCAGCACGCCCGTACTTTGCTTCATCAACAAACTCGACCGCGAAGGACAAGACCCGTTCGACTTGCTTGATGAGATCGAGGCAAAACTGAAAATAAAAGTGCATCCGCTGAGCTGGCCCATCAGCATGGGTAAGACGTTCAAAGGAGTGTACAGCTTGTATGAAAAGAGTTTGAAGTTGTTTACTCCCAGTAAAACGACCGTGGAGGAGGCAATTGAAATTTCAGACATCAACTCTCCGGAGCTGGATCAATACATTGGTGAAAATTATGCGATCAAACTTCGTGAGGACGTGGAGTTACTCAATGGTGTTTATCCTGAGCTGGATGTAAAAGATTACCTGGATGGAAAAGTGGCGCCTGTGTTCTTTGGCAGTGCGGTGAATAATTTCGGAGTGAAAGAATTGCTTGACACATTCATTCGCTTTGCCCCACCTCCGTTGATCCGTGAGACTACGCTGCGTGAAGTGAAACCGGAAGAGAAAAAATTCACCGGCTTTATTTTTAAGATCCATGCCAACATGGACCCGAAGCATAGAAACCGGATCGCCTTCTTGCGTGTCTGCTCAGGGAAGTTTGAGCGTGGCAGTAATTACCTTCATGTACGCAATGATAAATCGATTCGCTTCTCCAACGCAACTGCTTTCATGGCACAGGATCGCGAAACAGTAGACGAAGCCTGGCCGGGCGATATCGTTGGTTTGTTTGACACCGGAAATTTGAAAATCGGAGATACGCTGACGGAGGGGGAGAAGATGATGTACACAGGCATCCCGAGTTTCTCGCCTGAAATTTTCAAGGAGGTGATTAACAAGGATGCGATGAAGACCAAGCAGTTGGAGAAGGGCTTGCTGCAGTTGATGGAAGAAGGCGTGGCGCAGTTGTTCACTTACGAGCTTGGCAAGAAGAAAGTAGTTGGTACAGTAGGAGCGCTTCAGTTTGAGGTAATTCAATTTCGATTAAAAGAAGAATACGGAGCTACGGCCGAGTTTGCCCCGCAGAATATTTACAAAGCTTGCTGGATCAGCAGCCCTGACGAAAAGAAGCTGGCGGAGTTCATCGCTTCCAAGCAACGACACATTGCACTGGATAAGGACGGCAAGCTGGTGTTTATGGCAGAATCAAAGGCGTGGCTGCAAATGGTGCACGACAACTTCCCGGATATCAAGTTCCACTTTACTTCGGAGTTTAAAGATTGAAAATTGATTAACTTTGGTTATGGACTACAAACAGTACATCGAGATCAATCCAAATATTCGCTTTGGAAAGCCTTGTATAAAAGGAACGAGGATTGCAGTTTATGATGTATTGAGTTGGCTGGCGTCAGGAATGAGTATTCAGGAAGTGATAGACGACTTCCCACAACTCTCCAAAGATCAGATTTTAGCATGTCTTTCATATTCAGCAGATAAAGAAAGGAAGGCAACAGTTGTTGTATGAAGCTATTGCTGGATGAGAACATCTCTTTTCGTGTAGCAAAATCCATTGAGACAAATTTTCCTGGAAGTACTCACATCTCCTTAATCAACGATGGCCTAAAAGAAGATTTGCAGATATTTAAGTATGCTGCGGTCAACAACTTTGCCATTGTAACATTTGATGAGGATTTTTATGATTTGCAGCTGCTGAGAGGATATCCACCTAAAATAATCTGGCTTAGATTCGGAAACTCGAATAACCTGAAGGTGACAACTAAACTTGTTGAGCATCGGCAGGCGATTGAATCTTTCCTATCTAATCCTGAGGTAGGAATTTTAGAAATTTATTAATCTACGATGCGACCGGCTAATTCACTGGCAGTACTCTACGAAGACAACCACTTATTAGCTGTCAATAAAACTTCAGGAGTACTCGTGCAAGGTGACGAGACCGGCGATGAACCACTGGTTGAGTTATGTAAAAAATACATTAAAGAGAAATACAAAAAGCCGGGTGAGGTTTTTCTCGGTGTGGTGCATCGCATCGACAGACCGGTAAGCGGTGTTGTGATTTTTGCCCGCACGTCAAAATCCCTCGACAGAATGAATGCACTCTTCCGCGACAGGCAAACAAAAAAAACATATTGGGCTATTGTTCAGAGTAAGCCGGCAAAGGAATCTGGGACTCTGGTGCATTGGCTGGTAAAGAATGAAGCGAAGAACAAAACGACTGCCTATGCCAGGGAAAATAAAGAAGGCCAGCGGTCGGAGTTGAGTTACCAGTTACTCAGACAGCGTTCAGATTATTTTTTATTGGAAGTGAATCCCATCACCGGGCGCCCGCATCAGATCCGGGTGCAACTGGCTTCGATGGGATGCCCGATTGTAGGTGACCTCAAGTATGGTTACGACCAACCCAATCCCGATAAAAGTATTTGTCTTCATGCGCGGCAACTGGAATTTATTCATCCCGTTAAAAAGGAGAAAATTTCGTTGGTCGCCCCGCTGCCTTCGGATGAATTATGGAATCTTTTTAGTTAATTGAGACGCATGAGCTGGCTGGAAAAACTGCAGCAACGATGGAATGCCAAGAACCTATGGCACGTGATTGCCATTTTGTTGTCTTTTGCCTGCACAGGACTTACTATCGTATGGCTGATGAAGCCGATCTTGCGACTGCTCTTTGGAAATGAAATTCCCGTGTGGGCAAGGATCGCTTACTACATATTAATATTGCCAATTTACAATCTCGTGTTGCTTTTCTACGGATTCATCTTTGGGCAATTCCGTTTCTTCCTGGATTTCGAGAAACGTTTCTTCAGGCGAATGACCTCGTTGTTCAGAAAAAATTAATTATCCTTCTTCGGATAATCGAACGACTTCAGTTTGCCACAGCCGTACGAAATATCTTTCCACGAATCAATTTTCAATGTTGCACTGACGATGCCACAGGTAGGAATATTGTCAATGGAAATATTCAATAGCTCGTTGGCAAATTCAGTGATGCCCGGGTTGTGCCCGAAGACCAACGCTACATCTTCCTTGTCGCCTTTGTGTTCTTGCAGTGAGCTTAAAACAGCAAGCCAGATGTCCATGCTGGCATGGTAAAGGTGTTGTACGGTCACGATCTTTTTTGCATCAAATTTTAAGACCTCAGCAAAGGCCTGGCAGGTAGCTAATGCACGTACTGCCGGGCTGGAAATCATCCGGTCTGGAAAGACACCTCGCTCCCGAAGTATTTTTGCCATCCGTGGGGCGTCTTTCAAACCTCGTTCGTTCAGTGGGCGATCGAAGTCATCCTGATCGGGGTTGTCCCAACTGGACTTGGCATGCCGCACGAGATATAGCTTTTTCATCTGTCCAAGTTACATTTTCGCATTGTATCTTTGCCAATTCATCTATGGAAAAACGTCCGCTGCGCAAGGAAATCAAGTACACTGCCCTGTATCTTTTTATCCGTTTCCTGATTTTTTCTGCAGGTATCACCCCGCGAAAAATGTGGTTACGCTTCTGTGGTGTTTTGGGCCGCATCGCTTACCGCTTTTCACCTAAGCCAGCCGAGCGGATGATCAAACACCTGACCATCGCCTTCGGGAACGAAAAGTCACCCGATGAGATCAAAAAACTCAGCAAGAAGACGTTTGAAATGCTGGGCAAGAACGCGGGTGATATCATCCGGTCACTGAGTGTGAAGACTCTAAGTGATCTTGAAAAATTCCTGGAAACACATGGGCTGGAGAATTACGAGAAAGCACATGCTAAAGGAAAGGGCGTGATGTTTCTCACAAGTCATTTGGGCGCATTCGATTTGCAGATCACTAACATGGCGTTGCGTGGTCTTAAACCCAACATTATTGGCACTGCCCTGTCTGACGAAAGGTTGAATGAATTGCTCTTGAAATACCGGAATGCGTATGGCGCAATTGCTATTGAAAGAGGAAAAGAAAGTGTACGCTTATTTAAGGCGCTAAAGTCGGGCGGCTCCATTGCTATTTTAATAGACCAGGATACAAAAGTGAAAAGCCGTTTTGTGAATTTCTTTGGGAAGCCTGCTTCCACACCGATTGGAGCAACAGTGATGGCATTGAAGTCCGGTTGTGCAGTAGTGCCTACTTATGTTTACCTGGATGAAAACTACAGGCAACAGATGCACATCCTCCCGGAAATTCCATTGGTCTACACCGGTGATGATGAACAGGATTTGATCATCAATACTCAAAACTTTACACGCTTTACAGAAGATGTTGTCCGTCAGCACCCCGAACAGTGGGTGTGGATGCATGAGCGCTGGAAGACGAAGCCCGGAGAAGAGATTGTCTGAAACTTATCACAGAATAAAGAATACATTCATTGTCATGAAAAAAATATTCGCATTCATTTTTGCTTTATCGATTGCGTCAACAGGTTATGCTCAGCTCTCCAAAATGGAAAAGAGCCTGACCACCACCATTGATACCAAAAACAAAGCGGCACTCCAACTTCTTGAAGAAGTAGTTAATATCAATAGCGGCTCGATGAACTTCGAAGGAGTTTATAAAGTAGGACAAATTTTCAAGTCACGCCTTGATGCGTTGGGATTTAAAACACAATGGATCGATGGCAAACCATTTGGTCGTTCAGGTCACCTTGTTGGTTATCACACCGGCAATGGAGCAGGCAAAACACTTTTGCTCATCGGTCACCTTGATTCCGTGTTTGAGCCGACCACTTCATTTCAGAAATATACATTGGTCAACGACTCAACCGCTACCGGCCCGGCCATCTCCGATATGAAAGGAGGCGATGTCATCATCATCTATTCGCTCGAAGCGTTGAAGCAATCCGGTTTACTCAAGGACATGAATATTATTGTCGTGATGACAGGCGATGAAGAGTTAAGTGGACGGCCGTTGGAGCTAGCTCGCAAGGATTTAATCGAGGCAGCAAAGATTGCAGATATCGCGATCGGTTTTGAAGATGGCAAAAGTGATCCTAAAACCGGAGTGAGCTCGCGCAGAGGTTCTACGCAATGGGAACTGAAGGTGAAAGGCGTGCCCGCACACTCATCGCAGATTTTTACAAGTACCATTGGCGCTGGCGCTATTTACGAAGCTTCAAGAATATTGACTGAGTTTTATCAGAAACTTGCGACTGAAAAAGATCTCACTTTCAATCCCGGTGTGATCATTGGAGGAAACGATGTGAAGCGTGATGAAAAACTTAACGGTGGCTCTGCATTTGGCAAGACGAACATCGTGGCAAAAGAAACGATTGTCACGGGAGACATCCGTGCCGTCTCACCTGAGCAATTGAAACGCGCACAAAATACAATGCAGCAGATCGTTTCAAATCATTTGCCTCAAACGGAAGCCACACTCACTTTTGACGAGGGTTATCCTCCATTGGCGCCTACCGAAGGCAACTACCAATTGCTTGCATCTTACACGAAAGTGAGTGAAGACCTCGGGCTTGGAAAAGTAGTCGCTGTCAATCCCCGAGATGCTGGTGCTGCGGACATTTCTTTCACAGCTGGTTATGTTGATATGGCCATTGACGGACTCGGATTGCCTGGAGGTTTTGGTCACACCGAAAGAGAATATGGCAATCTGAACTGGCTTCCACGCCAAACCAAACGGGCAGCGATTTTAATGTACCGCCTGACCAGAAGTCAAATCACCGAAAAGCGATAACTCCGTTTTCAGGCTTTACTTTGAAATGGCTCAGGCTGCAAAAACGCGTACCATTATTAAGTGAATATTAATGCCTGACTGGGACTTAAGTCTATTGCCACCCATAAAATTGTGTACGTTTTTCGATTGAGGATTAAAAGGGACAGTATCTTTGCTTACACCCCATGATCCTAAATGAAATCCTTAACTCTGATTGTTTGTCTGTCACTTGGTTTAGTTGGCTTTAAAGGAATAGCTCAATCGAAATCTGTCGACAGCTTGAAAGCTTTGCTTCGAAAGCCGATGGAGGACACGGCACGACTGAGAATTTTAACAAAGCTTGTCGGTCAAACCTGGGGGTCTCAATCCGACTCAACGTTTGTCTATGTGGACAAAGGCCTTCAACTGGTCAAGCAACATCCAAATCCTGAAGCAGAAGCCTCCCTTCTATTGGCCAGGGGAAACGCAAATTTGATGAAGAGCCGTTACCCTGTTTCCATTTCAACTTATAATGAAGCACTTAAGGTACAGTTTAAAAAACCCAGGCTAAGAGGTGAACTATTTTCGAAAAAGGGAATTGCCTACTGGTACCTGGGTCAGTTTAAGGATGCATTGAATTGCTACGACACTGCACTCCAAATTGCTCAATCCGTTTCTGACGAACGATTTACCGGGAATGTCTACAATAATATTGCAATTGTCTATGACCGAATGGGTGACTATGAAACTGCCTTAACGTACCATCTGAAAAGTCTGACCCTTAGGGAAAAAATAAATGACAAGCAAGGAAGGGCGACCTCTTATGTTAATATTGGGCTTTTGCATCAGTATCAGGGCAGGTATGCTGAATCACTTGTCTATTTCAGAAAAGCAAAAACTCTGGAATTTCCCTCTATGGATTTTATTGGACGGGGAAACATTCTTACGAACCTTGGTCAGACATTCTATCATTTGAATATGCTGGACTCAGCCTTATACTATCAACAAGAGTCGTTGAAAGTGAGGAAATCGATTGATAATAAAATAGGTATTGCAGCATGCCTTCACCGGATAGCATTGATTTATATAAAACAAAACAAACTGGCAGCCGCGCTGGATAATGTACAACAGGCGCTACAGTTACAAAAAATGGTGGGAGACAGGCCAGGAGTGACTGTTTCATTGATTACACGGGCCGAGATTTTTTCAATGCAAAAAAAGTATAATGAAGCTATCAATTCTGCAGAACGAGCCCTCGCCATCAGTGATTCTATCAAAACACTCAAGAACAGGCGTGACGCATTGCAAATGTTAACTTCCCTCTATGCCAGTCAGCGTAGATTTGAGAAGGCATTTGAATTCCAGCAGCAACTGATTTTAGCACGTGACTCATTCATCAATGAGCAACGAAACCGCGATTTGGCCAATATGGAAATACGTTACGAGACGTCAAAAAAGGAACAATCAATCGCAGCGCTTCAACAACAATCACAAATACAAACGCTTGAGCTCAAGCAGCAAGTTTGGTGGCGCAATGCCATGGTGGTGGGAATGGTGGTTGTGCTTTTGTTCTTTGGATTACTTTACAATCGCTATAAAGCCAACCAACGCACCAATAGAATTCTTGAAGAGAAAAATAAAATCATAGAACAAAAGGAAATCGTTCTCGAAAAATCACTGGGTGAAAAAGAACTGTTGCTCCGTGAAATACACCACCGGGTGAAGAACAACCTGCAGGTGATCTCGAGCTTACTCAATTTACAATCACGCTCACTCACCGATGAGAGCACGATCAACACGTTAAAAGAAGGTCAAAGCCGGGTGAAGTCGATGTCTCTGATTCATCAAAAGCTCTATCAGAACAACGACCTGAGCACCATTGACTTTTTGGACTATTCGAAAGAACTGATGGAGTATCTGTTCAGTACTTATAAACTGGAAGGTCGGAATATTCAATACCACATTGAACCTTTTGAAGCAAGGCTGGACGTTGACACGGCTGTGCCACTGGGACTTATTTTGAATGAACTTATTAGCAACTCGCTGAAATATGCTTTCACGGACGTGCGTGAGGGACGCGTAAATTTGTCAATGAGAAAAATTCAAGAAGGGAGAATGCAACTCCAGGTAAGCGACAATGGAAAAGGGATGCCTGTTAATTTCGACATTGAAAAAAGTACGTCTACAGGGCTGAGGATTGTGAAGTCGCTCGTACGGCAACTACAGGCCGAATTAAAACTCCAGACAAATGCCGGTGTTTCTTGTCTCATTGACTTCAAAGCAGTTTAAAGTATGAGATCACTGGCTGTAGGAATTGTCGAAGACGAGGTTATCGTAGCCGAGGACATGAAAGACATACTCACTTCGATTGGCTACAAAGTCTCATTCATTGCGATATCCGTAGACGAAGCGAAGAATTTATTGGCCAAAAACGAAACAGATATTTTGCTCATTGATATTTTTTTGAAGGGAGAAGAGACTGGAATAGATCTTGCCCGCTTTGTTCGGGAGCAGTACAAAATTCCTTTCATCTTCACCACTTCCAACGCAGATCGTTCGACAGTCATGGAAGCGGCTTCTACAGCTCCGTACGGTTATGTTCTTAAGCCATTTGATGATCGCGATTTGTTTAGCGCAATTGAAGTAGGAATGGGACATTTCCAGGCGCAACACCAGGACAGTGCCGTTAGCCCTGACACAGAAAATTTTGTAGTTAACAACGCGTTGTTTGTTCGCGACAAGAAATTCTTCATGAAAGTAAAATTCGATGAAATCGATTACCTTGAAGCGGACAGCAACTATACGAACATCTATACAAGCCAAAAGAAATTCACACTCCGGTCCACGCTCAAGGAAATCGAAATAAAATTGCCCGCGCAGCAATTTGTGCGCATTCATAAAAGTTACATCATCCGCTTGGAAGCCATGACAGGAATAAATGCACAATTTGTGCTGGTGAAAAATGCGCAGCTTCCCATTGGCAGAACCTACCACGAATTGATCTCATCCAGGGTAAATAAGCTCTCTGACTGATCTCCCTTATAACACAATTTTGCTGTTGACTTACAATATCCGGTAGTTCATCCCTGCCGGGGCTCACATGCTGCCGGGGTGTTTTATTCAGTGATACTTTTGAACAAAACGCTATCACTATGAAACGCTTTCTGCAACTGTTTTTAGCTGTGCTGCTTTCTGCAACTGCTGCACATGGGCAATGGACTTTTAGCTCCAAGTTTGGAAGTTCTGGTTCGGGTAATGGGCAGTTTAAAATAGAGTGCGCAGGCATTGCTCTTTCTTCGAGCAAGTTATATGTAACTGACGGAGGCTCTAATTCAGGAAACAACCGCGTGCAGGTTTTTAACACGAGTGGAGTGTATCAAAGTTCTTGGGGAAGTATTGGTACCGGCAATGGTCAGTTCAATGGGTTGCGTGGTATCGCAATTGATGGGAGCGGTAATACTTACGTTACGGACGAACAGAATATTAGAGTACAAAAATTCAACAGTTCCGGAGTGTTTGTGACCAAGTGGGGAACGACTGGTTCAGGCAATGGGCAGTTTAGCTTCGCCTATGCGATAGCCGTAGAACCCGGAGGAAGCTTCGTCTATGTAGCTGATGTAATCAATAAAAACGTACAAAAATTCAACAGTACAGGAGTATATCAATCCAAGATTTCTTTTACAAATCAACCCCTTGCGATAGCCGTAGACAATTCCAACAATCTTTACGCTGCCGATGGAGCCACTATATTTAAATACAATTCCTCGGGAGTATTGCAAACTTCCTGGGCATCGACTGCGGTTAACCTCACCATTGCGAGCATTAGTGGTACTCAGTTTCTCTATAGCACAGGCGGAAACAAACTAACCAAATACGCTTTGACGGGAACACAGGTTCAGCAGCAGACGTTCACTGCCGGTACTGGTAACGGGCAGTTTAATTCGGCAGCACCAGGGTCGATAGCTGTAGATGCCTCAGAGAATGTTTATCTGTGCGATGTCGGCAACCTGCGTATACAGATTTTTTCTCCTTCTCCGGTAATTTCAATAACTAACGCAAGTAATGCAGTGATCAACTCCAGCGGAAGTTTCGACTGGAGTGTGCCAGTACCGCGTTTTTCTTCCGGCAACTCTACCTTTCATATTAAGAATACCGGACTGGCCAATCTCACGATCAATACGTCCTCTACAATTACTTCTGGAACTAACGCTAGTGATTTTACGATTGACAAGTCACAACTCTCATCTCCGATTGCCCCGGGACAACAGACGAACTTTACAGTTGCATTCTCGCCGGGTGCGGTGGGTGCACGAACGGCATTGCTGACAGTAGCATCAGATGATCCCACTACCCCAACCTATACGATCACGCTTAATGCGGAGGGTGAAAAAACAGAACAAATATTCACTTTCCCTTCATCCTTCATACCGAAAGTGGGAGTATCTATTCCCCTGGCGGCTACGTCAAACTCTGGCTTGCCTGTAATTTTATATTCAATGCCTGACGAAACGAATGCACACATTGACAACAACAATACGCTGGTGTGCGTATTAGCAGGCCCTATTCAGATAAGGGTGCGGGAGACGCAGGGAAATGCCGACTATCTCACCTATGACAATACTTTCGATTTCAATGTTGCGAAGGGTGACCAAACCATCACATTTGGTTCTTTGGCAAGTAAGACTTTTGGCGATGCAGCTTTCAATGTCAGCGCAAGCTCTTCCGTAAGCTTGCCGGTAAGCTTTAGTAGCTCGAATACAAGTGTGGCTACAGTCAGCGGAAATCTTGTAACTATTGTAGGGGCAGGTACAACAACGATCACCGCCTCACAAGCGGGGAATTCCAACTACAATGCGGCTGCCAATGTTCAGCAAACACTTACAGTTCAAAAAATAAGCCCAGTAGTTTCGATCACTTCCGCCAACAGCGGAAACTTCCAGGACATAATTAATTTGATAACAAATAAAGGAGGCTCTGGTGGTGCAGTGACTTACGCTGTTGCCAACAACTTCAATGGTACAACAGGCAGTGCTTCCGTTGACAACGCAACAGGAAAGCTTACTCTTTCGGGAACGGGCCAGGTGCAACTCACAGCTACCGTTGCCGGTACAGCCAACTATAATCAAGCCGTCACCACACAGGTGATTACGATCAGTAAACTGACGCCCACCATTTCTTTCACTTCCGTCAATAGTGGTACTTATGGAAACACGATCAACCTCACCGTGAATAAAGGAGGCTCGACTGGTGCTATTACTTACTCAGTAGTAAATAACACAGGCTCCGGCACACTTAATGGAAATGTTTTATCACTCACCGGAGCAGGGAGCTTGACACTGAAAGCGGACGTAGCGGCTGATGCTAATTATAATGCAGCGTCTTCTGGCAATTTCTCATTCACTGTTAATAAGGCCAACCCAGCCGTGTCGATCACTTCGGCAAACACTACTGTATATGGTTCAACACTTCAGTTGACGGCCAATACCGGCGGATCAACAGGAGCGATAACGTACAGTGTTGTCAATTCCGGAAACGGATTAGGTTGGGGCGAAGTGAATGGATCGGCAGTATTCAGCCCGATGAGTGTAGGTGACCTCTCGATCAAGTTAGATGTAACTGCAGATGCCAATTATAATTCCGCTCAGGTTACCCAGGCGTTTACAGTCACACCTAAAACGATAACGATTACCGGAGTCTCTATTGCAGACAAGGCTTATGATGGTACCACAACTGCAACGATCACTGGCACTCCAGCACTGAATGGAATAGTGCCGGGAGACAACATGACTCTTAATTCAACTTCTGCTACGGCAATTTTCTCAGATAAGAATGCAGGCTCTAACAAAACAGTAATTGTATCTGGGTATCTATTAGGTGGTGGAAATGTTAATCCATCTTATTATACATTAATCCAGCCAACACTTACGGCCAACATCACCAAGGCCCCCATAACGATTTCGATCACCGGTGCAAATACTTACAACTACGATGGCGCTGTCAAATCTATTACCGTTGCAACGACTCCGTCTTCAATAGCAACAGCAACTACCTACAACGGATCGGCATCGGCACCAGCCAATGCAGGCATCTACAATGTTCAGGTAAATGTTACTGATCCGAATTACCAGGGGAGTGCCACGGCAACCTTAACGATCAGCAAAGCTGTAGCCAGTGTTGTGCTTTCAGGGGCGGGAACATTTTCTTACGATGGAAGTAAAAAGATCGTAACGGCTACAACTACTCCGGCTGGTTTGAGTGTTGCAGTCACTTACAATGGTTCAGCCACGGAACCGGTCAATGCAGGCTCCTACAATGTTCAGGCGTCTGTCACGAATCCAAACTACGAGGGAAGCGCCACCGCTACTCTGACCATAAACAAAATTCCTGCGACCGTCACGCTCGTAGGCACCGGATCATTTTCTTATGACGGAAATAAAAAACCAGTATCGGTATCTACGACACCGGCAGGGTTAAATGTGGCGATCACTTATAATGGAAACACGGCTGAGCCTGTTAATGTGGGAAGCTATCAAGTGGTTGGTTCCATAACGGATGTTAACTACCAGGGAAGTGCCAACGGTACGGTTACAATTACCAAGGTCAACCAGACAATTAGTTTTACAGCAGTCGCCAATAAGACGATGGGCGATGCCGCCTTCACTTTGCCGGCATCCGCTTCTTCCAATCTTCCGTTCACATATGCAATTACTCCGTCAGGAAGGGCAACAATCACCAATAACCAGTTGACGCTTGTTAGTCCTGGTCGCGTTACAATTACATCTTCGCAGAGCGGTGATGGCAACTTCAATGCAGCCGCACCGGTTAGTCAGAGCTTTTGCATTAATCCAGCCAAGCCTGTGATCAGTGCAAACTTCTCAGACCCTTTTGCTCCCGTATTGACTTCCAGTAGCTCCATTGGAAATCAATGGTTCATCGGTAATACCTCCATCGCGAGCGCCAAGGGAGTAAGCCTGAACATCGACAAAGAAGGCAGTTACACTGTACAAGTTACAGTCGATGATTGTTTGAGTGCAGTTTCAAATCCTTTTATAGTAGGTATCACAGCTGTTGCAAAAGAGCAAGTGACGATCAGCTATTCTCCCAATCCTGTCAACGACTATCTGCATGTCAACAGTTCAGACAACGCTAATATCAGCATAGTGACCTTGCAGGGAATAACGCTCGATCTGCCAGCACAAAAATCTGCAGAAGGCAGTGTCATAGATATGCGTGGCGTTGCAAGCGGAGTATACTTCCTGAGAGTAAACTCATCGCAAAACGCCAACACTTATAGAATTGTGAAAATGTAAATCGGCCTGATAAAAAACAACGATTATGAAAACAACAACAGCTCTCTTGGTTTGCACATTGATAGCCCTCGCATTAATTATTTTGGAAGGATGTGGCAAAAACGATCCTGATCCCTTAGCTGACGCAACGAATAAAATAACTTCGAAGACATGGACTATAAAAACAGTCTCGATAGATGGTAAAGATGTCACAGCTGATTTTTCCGGACTGACATTGAAATTCTCGAGTTCAGATTACACCACCACCAACGGGCATGTAGTGTGGCCGACCAGCGGGACATGGAAGTTTAAGGAAAAGAGCCTTACGGAGATAATCAGGAGTGATGATGTTGAGGTCACTGTTGACGAGCTCACCGGGAGTTCGCTCGCCCTCACATTCTATTGGTCGAAAACTTCTTTCGGTGGCCGTGTAGGTTCTGTTAAAGGAAGTCACTCTTTTGTTTTTCAATGAGGACTGCCGGACTGTGATTTAAGTTCTCTTCTCTCCAACACAATAACACAGCCCATCTGGAGCTACGATGTAAAACACGCTCCAGATAAACTCTCCGTGCTTTTCATCGCCAATGGCTGAACTGTCTTTCTTTAATCCTCTCGACACAAGTTCTGCCAGGGCCGTCTCTACATTGTCCACCTCGAAGACACAACCTTCCTGAGTAGGGTCACCACCGTTTTCAGCGAGGCCGATCTGGATATCATCCCTTTTCATGCTAGTCGTTTGTTGATTATTGTCACTCGTTTTAAAAATAAGTGCCGGTATTTGACTCTTGACTAATCGGTAATCTATACTTACTAATAATTCTTAACTCACGAATCCTAATTACTTCCTTCACTCAAAAAGCGGACGACTTACATTGCCTTCGACTTTATATACAACATACCACTTTTAACATCCCACTCCAATGAGCACTTTAAAACCCTCTTCGCACATAATCAAGCCAATAACCTATGCTGATTTCTGGACGTGGTTTCAATTGAATGAGAAAGCCTTTTTCAATGCAGTTAAGGACCCTCAAAAAACAAATGAGGATTTCCTTGACAAGATTTCGGCCAAGCTAAAAGAGTTAAGAGAAGGATATTCCTGCGGTACAAGATTCTTTGAGGGCGCTGCAGAACTTGTCTTTAGTGCAAACCGGAAAGTCAAGAATTTCATTTTTGTGGAGGACCTCGTGGACGCAGCGCCCGTCATAGCCGGCTGGAAATTTTTTGCCTTTAGGCCTGCCCTGCCTCCTGAAGATGCAAGTTTCCTTATTGGTGACTTTCGATTCACTGTTCATGGCCTGGGCTTCATCACAAAAGAGGACCCTAAGTATCCTGATGAAATTGATATAAGCATAGTTTACCTCTCCATCCCGGAGGACAAAAAAGAACTTGCCCTTACTGCCTTGCTCATCTATCTTGAGAACTCCCTGGGCGAAGTCAAATGTGCTACATTGATTGATAGACTCAGCCTTGTTCAGAAACAGGACATGGATGATACCATTCCTCTGGAAAAACTGAAAGATTATTTATTCTGGCGTGAACAGGAATTTATTGAGAAATACGAAAGCGACTACTATTCCAACACCAAGGATGACGTTTATCTTAGATACGAAGGTGAAACTGAGAAAGGCCATATTGTAATTTCAGAAGTGAACTCCAGTATACTGGCTTGGGGAAGGAGTGCATCCTATCCCTGGATTTCAAGAGTAATAATCAAGTATGGAGACGCATCTAAGGGAGAATTGCCTGATCAGGCAACACATATTTTGATGAAAGAAATTGAAACTGAAATCACCAATCAACTAAATGAAGTTACGCCATGCTTGTGCGTTGCTGCTGATACACATGACGGGGTCAGAGAAATCTATTTCGTCTGCAAAGACTTCAGGAAACCGTCACGCATAATCGATGAAGTACTCCGGAAAGACTCCTCCAGATTTGAAATTACCTACGATATCTACAAAGACAAATACTGGCGTACGTTCGATAAGTATGTTGCGTACACATAGTAAAATACTACTTCTCCTGAGCTGACCCCCACTCAAAGAACCCTGTTTCTCCGGCTATCTCCTTTACCAACTCTTTGCGATCTGGTATAGATTGTCGAAAATCGCTATCAGCATCGCGTTGTCTCGTACAATACGTTCACCACACCATAGGGCGATAATTTGCGCTTATCTAAGCAACTTCGAGCAACTTATTTTGTCTTTTGTGCTTTATCCTTTCCGCCTTAAACTTACAACTTAGTACTTTTAACGTCCAACTTTCTTAGGCATGAGCTTCTTCAAGACCTTTTTCGGCAAACCCAAGGCAAAAACCTATTCTGACTTCTGGACATGGTTTCAGGCGAACGGCAGGGTGTTTTACAAAGTCGTGAAGGAAAGGGGAGATATTGAAAAAGACTTTTTTAATAAACTGTCGCCCAAACTGGAGGAGCTGAGAGAAGGTTATTTCTACGTTACCGGAATGCTCAATGACAATACCGCAGAGCTGGTGTTTACTGCGGAAGGCAAAGTCAAGAATTTCATTTTTATAGAAGAACTTGTAGAATCAGCTCCGACAATCACGGGTTGGAAATTCACAGCACATAAACCCGCTCTTCGCATCGAAGATGTGAACATTGATATGGCGGGGTTTAAGTTCAATCGCGAAAACATGGGTTTCATCCCGAAACAAAACCCGTTGCATCCCGATGAAATTGATATCACCGTGGTCCACCCTGACTTCACCGAAGAGAACAAAAATGCCGTGGCCAACGGTGTCTACATCTTCCTCGACAACTATTTAGGCGAAGTCAACTTTGCCACAGCTATTGACAACATCAGTGTCGAGCAGAAGAAAGATAACATGAAAGACTTTGTGCCCATCAGCAAACTCAAAGATTACCTGATCTGGCGCGAGAAAGAGTTTGTTGAAAAATATGAAGGCGACCATCACAATACCGAAAACGATGCGTACTCCAACTTCGAAGGAAGACTCGAGAATGGAAACCTTGCCATTGCAACTGTAAACACCGGCATTCTTTCGTGGGACAGGAAGTCGTCACATCCGTGGATATTAAAAATAGATATACGTTACGGTGACTCAAGTCATCACGGCATGCCCGACCAGGCTACTTATGACCTGATGGAAGAAATTGAAAACGAGATCAACAGCCAGTTGAAAGACATTGACGGCTACCTGAACATCGCACGTGAGACTTCTGACGGCCTCCGGGAAATCTATTATGCCTGCAAAGACTTCCGGAAACCATCACGAGTGATCAACTCCGTTTTTCAAAAGTACTCCGGCAGGTTACAGATGGAGTACGACATTTACAAAGACAAGTACTGGAGAACGTTTGACCGGTTTGTTATGAGTTGAGGGTACACACCAAAAGCATCAACTTGTTACTTATAATTTTGTTGAATGAACCCCAGCGCATTGGCATACATGATTTGATAAACTACATCATGTGCATCAATGCCTAAATGATTTTGAGGGATCTTGCTATTTCCATTGTTCCAATAATCCTGAACATCGGCAAGTAAGGCATTAGCCAAATTTTGAAACTCATTTGTGGTGCGATACTTGTTGAGCGGGTTGATAATGCCATCGAGATCACTTCCAAGACAAATTAGCCTCCATGGGTTTTGAGTATTGTCCATAGTGTAACATTGTTCGGCAATGACGAGGATGTTTTTCCAGAAATAGCCGGACCAGAACTTATCTTTTTGACTGCTGCTTTTAAAAATGTTTTTTATCCAGTTCCAAAACCGGCTTCCTTTTTCGCCATCGTTGTAGCCGAGCACACGTTGGTCCAATTCTATTCCGATCAAACCATTGGAATTGTAAATGGCTTCGATGTCGTCTTTATCCAGGTTCAGGGAATGATTATAAAAATTTACCGTAGCAGAGTGACTGCAAATAATCGGAATATTATTATAATTTTTAGCAGCCCGGTATTGATAAAACTCCTTCCGGGTTTCTTTTGCCATGTGTTTGATGTCGATGAATATCCTTCGCCCATTATCGGTAGCATAAAGCAGGTCAATTACTTTTTCACCCCGTGGCGAAATATATTTACCGTTCTCCTGGTAAGGAGTCTCCATTGCTTCCTTCTGATCAAACAGATCTTTGCCCAACACTTTTACAAAAAGACTTTGTGCATGCGATGCAAGACTATTATTGAAGTGATGATTAAGTGTGATAAAGAAAGGCGGGTATTTCCAGGCTTTCACGCTCCTGACGTCCGCATCGAGTGTACTCCAGTTGTTAGGATCTTTTACATCATGGCCATTGCAAAATACATGAGCGCCTTCAATCGATACAATGATGTTCAATGATTCAGTAGGCAACGCCTGTGTCAGTGCGGCACCACTGTCGACCAGGTTGTACTGACTTCTTCCATTCGTTGGAATCTTTTTGTCCAGCAGAAGCAAATAATTGTATTCGTCATTCAGGTCTTTGAAATAATTAAAGGAAGGACTTTTAATGTAGTCCACTCTTTTTCTGCCAAACAGGGCGATTAAGTCCACGGAATACCTGGCGAGTGAAGAGAGGACAGTAGGGTTAACAAAACCCGTCTCAATCGGGTAAAGCGAGACCACCGCAACATTGACACCTCCCCGCATTAACGAAGAGAAATCCGACTGGCGATAAGGAGGGAATCCCACAAGGTTTTCTAAGACCTCATCTTCGTCAGTAGGAGGGTCGCTGCGCCAAATACATGCTTCGCTGCAGGCGTCCTTTGGATTTTCGTTCGGATAGAAACTTTGTCCAAACGGTTTAAGTGTAGAGTGAAAGTGAATGTCGATGATAGGGAATGCCATAGGTTATATTATAATAAGTCGGAAAATAGGTTTGAACAAGCTTAGGTTAAGTCGTTAGAAGAGAGCCAACAACTGGTCATTACCAGGCACCCCATAGACCGAGGAACCGAAAAGTGGTGATAGTAACCGACTAAGTCAACGGGTTTTTTCCCGTATCTGGAAGGGTATTTTTCCCGAATAAATTCTTGATACCGCTCTTCGCCACTATCAATGAAAATGCCTCTTTCAAAATCATCAATATTTCACTAAGAAAGGATCGATCACAGTGACCGCTCTTAAGTTAATAGCCAATTACTCACCTTATCCGAGCAAACTAACCCTTGATCTTCGTATCCAAAATCTCCTCATAGGTGGCATACCAGCATTTGTTCCCGAATGCACTGCCTGAATACTCCGCTATCTCTATTTCTGTTTTTAGATAAGAGGGCACCTGGTGCGGTATGATCCCTTTCAGTATTTGCGTGGTTACCAGGAAGTGAACAGTGCTCACGGCCACTGCATCTTTGTCTTCGCCTTCCATTTCTATTTTATGAATAGTGACATTGTTGGCGTCACTGGTGGCGTAGGCTTTATAGATAAGATCACCCGTCCAGCTTCTGACAAAGTAAAAACAGTTGTCATAAATGTAGATGTCCCACTTCTCATCGAACGATTGCGACCGGAAGATCATGTCCGTCAGGGTTCGATCTATTGGTGGATACTTGAGAGCTGTTTCAATGAACGTAGCATTCTTAAACACATGCCCCACATACTCTTTGCCGTCCGATTGTCTTGATGCGTTATACTTTTCGGCCACCGCCTTGCTGCGTGTAGTAAAAGTATGATTGAGTGTATACTCCCTTACGTCCAGCACACGCTTGTTAAACGGGTTGCCGTCACCCACCTCGTGCCATACTATGTTTTTGTATTGCACCTTGGACTTTTGCTCTTTTTTCTTAAACAGGTTAAACATTTTGATACTGGATACTTGATGCTGGATTCTTGATACTGGATAGCTTGCCCCTTGCGATTTGAGTTCACAATGATACTTAAAAGCCTTTGACTGACCTCAACAGAATCAATACTGGCTTAAAACTTAAACTTCTTGCGTGTTCCGATACCAACAACCAACAACGAACAACCAACAACCTCATCTCCCCAACAACCTTCTGATCTCCACGGCCGTCCCTTCCTCACTCGGCCTCAGCTTAAATCCTTCAAAAACAATTTCCCCTTTGGGGTTCACCAGGATGTAATGCGGAATGCCATTGATCCCGAACTCCTGTCGCAGTTGTTTGCTTTCATTGTTGTCGAGGAAGTAGAGATCGCCCTCAAGGCCGAATTTAGCGGCAGTATTTTGAAACCGGTTGTATTCCGAGTCGATGCAGATGTAAACAAACGTGACGTCTTTGAGTTCTTCGCGCAACATTTTTGAATAAGGGAACTCTTCCAGGCACGGACCACACCAGGTTGCCCACACATCTATATAGAGTGGCTTCCCCTGGTGTTTGCTCACGAGTTCTTGCACTGAGCTTATTTTAGACACCAGCGCGTGGGGTCCCACCTGCTTCTTATCCAGCGCACCAGACGCCAGTAACGTAGCTTTTAACTTATTGAATTTCTTCAGGAGCGGCTCGCGTAGGAATGGCAACGTGATGCCCGAGTCGATAGTGCGCGAGTAGCGCTCAAAAGACTCCGTGTCCGACTCTTCCAGCAGGTCGCTGAAGTATTGAGTCAACAGGATTTGCTTTAACAAGGAGTTGGTTGTTAAAGCATTGATGGTGGAGATATATAATGAGTCCGTCACGATCGCTACACTCTTGGTGATCGTCAACTGCTTCAACTTCTCCTTCACTTGTAGTCCTGCGTAGCGATATAAATATTTGTTGGAGATTCCAGAAGTGGCGTAGGCGCTTATCAATGCCGCCTGTTGCGACTCATAAGTCTTGAAATAGTTATAATACGAGAGTGGTACGTCCCATTCCGACTTCTTTAACACAAGTGCTTTCCGGTGTGAGTCCGGGTAGAAAGTAAGTTCTGTAAAATAGTCGTTGTCGAGAAAAGCTTTAGCCCACAATTTTGCTTCGTTGCCTGGTTTGTATTTCTTCACCCAGCTTTTGTAAAACTTGTCGGCAGACTTCCGGATGCTGTCGGCAAACAGTTTGAATTGATCCGTGTTCCGTTCCTTTATTGCTTTCTCCACTTTTGATTCATCCCTTGTCGACTCCCACTGAAAGTACGCAGCTTGAAAAGAGGATACCTGTCGGTTCAGTTCAGTGCGACTACCGGAGATTGAAATCCCCTTCAGGATTTCTGTTCTGCTGTCGGTAGTGCCATCAAACACAATGTGGATGCTGTCACCGGGGTAGGCGACCACGAGAAAATTCGTTTTGTACGACACCCACAAGTCCAGCGCCTCATAAGCTTCGAATGTGAAATGAAAATTCCCATCCTTACCGATAGGCATCTCCAACGCCTCCTGACCAAACCCCACCCGGTTCAACGCAAGCCCGATCGTTTTCTCATTGACATCCGCATTGCGCACCTGACCACAAACTACGGTGCGTTTGGGCTGTGCAGAAGCCACACTGAAAAGAAACAATAGACAAAGAATAAGCTGCAGTCGCATGATTGGGTTGTTAGTTCGCAATTTTGAACGTCAACTTTCAATTAAATTTTCTTCATGGCTTTAATTCTCCTGCTAACAGCTCTAGTTCTTCCGTGAAACGGATCTCTTTTTAGGTGCTCTAAGAGCGCTGGCCCGGCAAAAAAGCGGGGTGGTGTGATGGAATGCGCGGGGAAGCATTTTTTTGCTTTGATCTTTTTTCGTTCTTTTTTGTATCAAGACAAAAAAGAACAAAGATAAACAGTACCATTTCGCTACTTATCATTGAGCAGTTTTAAGCAAAATAATTTTAACCCTCTACAATCAGTAGAGTACCAACAATATCCCCACCAGAAACGTCAGTGGATACACCACTCTCCCCACCACCTCAAGTCTCTCCGCCATTTGCTTCTTTCCGTTCTTGTCGAGGTTAAAGGTGATTACCGTTTGCACCAAGGCGATTGTGATCAGGAAGTAGAACAGGTGAAACAGTTTGTCAGCGTTGGTGAGGTAGCCGATGTCCGGTAGGTTGCTGTTGATTGTCAGTTGCAGGGCGATGCTTGCCAACAAAGAAGTCACCGTACATCCCACCGCCACCTCCAGCTGACTCGAGGGGATGAAGAACACCAGGTACGAGATCACCAGCAGCAGTAAGTTGGGGATGAGTATTTTCAGGATGAACGACTGTGAATCGCGTTTGATGTTGATCTGGTAGATGATGCGCGAGTATTTCATGTCGCTGGAGAACTCCGGGTCGCCGAAGTTGCTGTTGTACATCTTTATTTCCTTCTGGTATCCTGCCGATACGATCTTGTAGCTCGGCACTTCGATCTCCTCATCCAGGCCCACGTGCTTCGTCCGTTTGCCCGATTCGACACTATCCGGCACCAGCTTCACATACGTCTCGGGCTGGTTCACACTCTCTATAATAACAGGCAGTTTTTGAATATCCACCGGGTATTGGTGGTAGTCCGGCACGAACTTGAATTTTCCTTTGCAGAAGCCCGTGATGTAGATCACGTCTTTAGTCTTTTTTATTTCCACCTCTTCACTGTTCATCTCACTGGCGTTCACAAATTCGATCTTCGCGTACTCCTTCGCCTGCTCATCGCTCAAAGATGCCGGCAACTTCAGCCACCAGTACAAGTCCGCATAGAACTCCTCGTTCTTTTGGTCCACCGTCAGGTTCTTGATATAGATACCAATGTTTGCATCGATCTGTGCATAGGAGGGGAGGCAGAGGATTGACGCCACGAGGAATAAAATGTACTTCATGTAGATATAGTTGTTAGTTGTTCGTTGATCGTCCCAACCCCGACATTTCATCGGGACTAAGGGATTCTCACAAGTTTCAATAATAAATAAAAAAGAGGAGAAAAGATTGTTGATCACATGATCATAGTCGGTTAACTAAAGAAACAATCAGGAACGTATTTCGGTCAGAAACATGCGACCCCTCCGGGGTCGAAATTGATTTCATTATTCGTTTCTATATAAACATTTGACCCTTCCAGGGTCTAGTACACGTGAGAGATCTTGAAGTAGCAAATTTACAATCCCGAAGGGATTGTATGTTATAGAAGAGAAGTCACAAAACCATCCACCCCGAAGAAACATGCGATCTCTTCAGGATCGAATAATTTTCCATGGCCATATCTATACACAGATGACCCAGGTCTTGTAGACAAGATTTGGCGAAGCAAAACAATCCCGGCGGGATTGAATGTTTATAGAAAGATAATAGATGGGAATCAATTTCGACCCCGGAGGGGTCGTATGTTGTCTTTGGGTAAAGCTAGCAAACATTTTACAACAGGTTATAAGAAGAAGCACCTGCAATCGTTCGTCACTGACTTATTCAAGAGTGAACATTTATTAAATTTGTACTTCGATACTGGATACTTGAAACTTGAAACTGGATACTTGACACTAGATTCTCGAAACTCGAAGCTCAAAACTCGAAACTTCTCTTCACTCACCACCAACTAACAACGATCAACGAACAACTATAACCATAACGACACCATGAAACGTCTCCTTCTCCTCCTTCTCCTCTTCACTGCCTGTGCATCCCCAAAGACCTTTCGAAAATTCACCAAAGAAGAAACCGCCTCTATTAAAAAATACTCCAAAGAGATCAATACCAACGATGGCCGCTATCATGTATTAATTGTCACCTCCCTTGGCGACATGGTCGTGAAGCTCTACAACGAGACACCTCTTCACCGTGATAATTTCGTGGCGAAAGTAAAAGCAGGCTTCTATGATGAGTTGTTGTTTCACCGCGTCATCAACAATTTCATGATCCAGGGAGGCGATCCCAAAAGCAAAGGAGCAAAGGCTGGGGAAGGACTCGGCGAAGGGTCAGCTCCCGGCGAAAGAATTGCAGCCGAGTTCCGGACAGAGCAAAGCATCTATCACAAACGCGGAGTGCTAGCTGCCGCCCGCGACAACAACCCGGAAAAAGCCAGCAGCAACTGTCAGTTTTATATAGTGCAGCGCAAAGTGTGGAGACCCACGCAACTCGATAGCACTATCGTGAGACGTAACCTCGTATTAAATGACGAACAAAAGAAAATATACACGACCCTGGGAGGCACACCTCATTTGGATGGAGGCTATACCGTCTATGGAGAACTAGAAACCGGCTTTGACGTACTCGATAAAATCGCTGCTGTAAAAACAAACAAATCCGACCGCCCAGAGAGCGATGTGCAAATGAAGATGTTCTTGTTGAATGAGATCAAGAAGTAATTCTTTTTTCACGCGAAAGGCAAATTAATTTCACGCAAAGACGCCAAATCGCAAAGTAATTAATGCAGTCGTGGGCTTTTGTGTTCCTCATTAATCATACTAAAAATCAAGATTCTTTGCGGCTTGGCGCCTTTGCGTGCCACTTTAAATCGCAGGCTATCCTTTTGCACTCTGCGGTTAACCTTTTTAAAGGAGAACATGCACGAATGAAGAAACTCCAGTCATGTTGACAAGCAAATTGCTTCTCAACATAATCATTACTCTTCAATCTTTCTTCCTCTCTCTTCCCGTGCTTTTTTCCACTCCTCTATCGCTTCCTTACGATCAATTATCCCTTGCTTCCTTGCTTCAATTCCCTCCATGCGAGCAATAATTCCCTGCCTCCTTGATTCAATTCCTTCCATACGATCTACAATTCCCTGTTTCCTTGCTTCAATTCCTTCAATGCGATCCATCCTTCCTTGCACCCTTGCTTCAATTCCTTCTATACGATAAATTATTCCTTGTTTCCTTGCTTCAATCCCTTCTTTGCGTTCAAGTATCCCTTTTTCTCTTGCTTCCCGGCTTTCTCGCCTTTCCTTCTCATGGTTCTCTTTGCTTTCAAACTCTTCGTCTTGAGCCAAAGCCCTTGTAGCAACACAAGTACATAGGATAGACAGCGTAAACAGGATTTTCATTGATTTCATAAAAATTAAGAATTGATTTGTGTATGCATCTACCGGCCAGCCCCCCACAGGTTACAATCAGAGTAAATTAATTTTCACGCAAAGCCTCGGATAATTCTTTTTCACGCAAAGGCGCAAAGCCGCAAAAGGATAGCCTTCGATTTAGGTTGTCTGCAGTTGTACACAAAGAATAGCGATTAATGAATTAAACACTAAGTCGCGACTGCATTACTTTGCGCCCTTTGCGCCTTTGCGTGAAAAAATTAAATCGAAGGCTTTGTGCATTCACGCCTTATACTTCCTTCATTAACCAAGACTAATACTTCCTAAACCGAAGGCTATCCTTTGCGCCCTCTGCGCCTCTGCGGTTAATTTTTTAAATCGAAGGCTTTGTGCATTCACGCTTTATGCTTTCTTCATTAACCAAGACTAATACTTCCTAAACCGAAGGCTATCCTTTGCGCCCTCTGCGCCTCTGCGGTTAATTTTTAAATCGAAGGCCATTGCATTACGATTACATTACAAAATAACCTGCAAGTCTGGCGCATCATACCTCCCCGTTCTTTTTATCTCCGAATACCTGTCGATAATCCGGTTTCGGTCTTCTTCGCTTATGGCTCCTAGGAACTTATCTACCGTCTTCCGCAGCTTGCCATACGAGAGCTCGATTGATTCAGATCCACCGCCTTCCTCTATTATCTGGGTGAGTTGATCTATTAGTGCCATAGTACCGGCAATGGTGTCCTCTTGTAGTTGTGTGATCATAGAATTTTTGTAGCGCACAAAGTACTTAACACTTGCAATTGCCAACGGCATATAGCATTCACTTGCCCAATCTGTTTAGTGAATAGCAAAAGTTTTTATCACTTAGCCACAAATAATCGTGATCTCGGCCACAGGTCTGTCTAAAAGGCGCATCCGCACTTCCATAAATTATAGCTCAACCTCCAGAACGACACCTGCTACCACTCACCGAACCATTCTTGGGCTGCACTTTGAAATTAATTAGCTTGGGCTAACAAAATAATCTCATGGATAAACTAAGTAACAATCAAACCCGAAGAGAATTCTTACAAACATCCGCTGGATTATTGGCAGCCTCCCTGGCCGGTTCCGCATTTGTTCCCAAGACCCCGCGGTATTTGTCTTTTTCAACACTGGGCTGCCCGGACTGGACGTTCAAACAGATTGCGGATTTTGCCGCAAGACAATATTATCAAGGATTGGAAATCCGGGGAATCAAGCGCCAGCTTGACCTGACCCAATGCCCGGAATTCAGCAAGACGAATATTCCTTCCACCCTGCAACTCATGCGCGACAATAACCTGAAATTTGCCGACCTGGGGTCTTCGGCCACATTACATTTTTCAGAACCCGTGGAGCGGAAGAAAAACATCGATGAAGGCAAAAAATTTATCGACCTGGCGCATGAACTCAGCTGCCCTAATGTGCGGGTGTTCCCCAACCTCTTTCCCAAAGACCAGGAGAAGAAAGCAACCATCGATCTTATTGTGAAAGGATTACTCGAACTGGGCGAATTTGCCAAAGGAAGTGATGTGAACGTTCTCATCGAATCGCATGGCGACCTTTTGTCGATAGCTGACCTGGAAGAAGTGATGAAAGCAGCCACACACCCGAATGTCGGGATGATCTGGGACGTGACCAACATGTGGATCAAAACGCACGAGTCACCAAAAGCAGCTTATGAAAGACTAAAGACATACATCCGGCACACGCACATCAAAGATGCCAAGATGGTAGGTGAAAAAATTGTATACACCCGGCTGGGGCAAGGGAAGGTTCCGATCTTTGAAGCGATCGATATCTTATTAAAAGACGGGTACAAAGGTTACTACTCCTTCGAGTGGGAAAAACTATGGCACCCCGAACTGGAAGAGCCCGCGCTGGCCATTGCTGAGTATGCCCGGGTAATGAAAAAACATTTTAAGCAATTCTCCTGAGTTTCCCGCAGATGTTTTCACGCAAAGACGCAAAGGCGCAAATAGTGCAGCAATTGTTTCCCGCAAATGCTCGCTGATCTGCGTTATCCTGCATTCAATCCGCGCCATCTGCGAGAAATGCATTCAATCCGCAAGAAACCTTACCCTGACTTTGCGCCCTGGCGCCTTTGCGTGAAATAAAATCTTAGTCATCCTGCATTCAACCGCGCCATCTGCGAGAACTGCATTCAATCCTCTGGAAAACTTTACCCTGACTTTGCGCCCTGGCGCCTTTGCGTGAAATAAATCCGCGTCATCCTGCATTCAAATCCGCGCCATCTGCGGGAAATGCATTCAATCCGCGAGAAACTTTACCTTGACTTTGCGCCCTGGCGCCTTTGCGTGAAATAAATCTGCGTTATCCTGTATTCAAATCCGCGCCATCCGCGGGAAATGCATTCAATCCTCTGGAAAACTTTACCCTGACTTTGCGCCCTGGCGCCTTTGCGTGAAATAAATCTTCGTCATCCTGCATTCAATCCGCGACAATCTGCGGGAACTGCATTCAATCCTCTGGAAAACTTTAGCACGACTTTGCGCCCTGGCGCCTTTGCGTGAAATAAATCTGCGTCATCCTGCATTCAATCCGCGCTATCTGCGGGAACTGCATTCACAAACTATTCCCCCAACTTCATAAACTATTCCCCCCTTATCACAAAGGCCCTTCAGCCCCAAGCCCCCCTTTTTAATATTTTTCAAAACAAACATTCTTTAAAACTCATGGACCTAAAAAGATTCCACAGCCTGCTGGTGCTTTCAGCAACCCTACTGTTCAGTTGTTCAGGCTCCTCCAGCAACACAGATCAGGCGAATACTTCCGACACCACCAACGCGACAGCAGCGAATAGTGCTCCGGGCAGCGCGACATCCGATACATTTATAGAAACAGAAGTGATCCCTGCCGTCAAAGCCAATTATAAATCATTCCTCACCGCCCTTTATGCCAACAGCGAGTACGACATCAATGTCAAGACCACTCCCGATGTTGATTCACTAAGCAAAGCGTATTTTAAAAAAGCCAGTATGGAAGGTGTCCTCAATGCCGTGGAAGTAATGATAAACGGATCGCAAGCCGGATTGCTGCTGAACAGCCTTTATATCGATGGCAATGCAAAACGATTCCAGACTTACGCAGTCGTTTATCAAAGCAGCGACTGCGATGAGTGGTGTAAGATCACCTCCTATGAAATAAAAATGCTGAAGCTCAACAATGTCTCCAAGCCCTATCTCTGCGTGTACTACGATCCTTCCGGTGGTGGCACAGCCGCTGCCGACAATACTTATCTCAGAGTATACGATGTCTTCGACAAAGCTTGTGCAGAATTGTTATTCGATGCTGTCTATACCAAAGCCATTGACTTCAAAGACCTGAAAAGTTCTGCCGCGAAAGTGAACCAGGACAACCTTGCTAACGCAGGCAAAGTATCTCCACTTATCGGAGACTGGAGCGCCTCTGCCTGTATGGACAAACCCGACATCGCCCCGGAGGCAGATGCCGCTGCTTGCAGTGTACTATTTCGCAACCACGGCAACTACAGCTTCGGAGTAGCCGCAGGATACAACGCCACCGGAATTTATTTTATGAAGCAGGATGTCCTCTACATGTACGAGACCGTGCGTTCCACCTCCAGCCCCGACAGCGATGAACCCGTGATCATGGAAAGCCCCACAACCCTGTATCAATGCAGAATAAAAAAGTCAAGTTCTTCACTGCTTTGCTTCGAAAGCATAGGACAGGGACAACAAGGGTTCCCCGGCGGTTGCTATTGTAATTAGCAATAAATACATTTAACCGCAGAGTACGCAGAGATGCGCAGAGGTAGTATTTTAATTTACTCTTTGCGAACCTCCGCGCCCCTCAGCGCTCTCCGCGGTTCATTGCCTTTTCAACTAAAATATTTTTAACCGCAGAGTACGCAGAGATTCGCAGAGGTAGTATTTTAATTTACTCCTCTGCGAACCTCCGCGCCCTCTGCGGTTACATGCATTCTAATCCGCTACATTTAAATGTATTTCAACCGATAAATATTTTAACCTCATAGTACGTGGAGACACGCAAAGGATAAATAGAATTAATACGTTCTCTGTCGTTAACCGTATTTTAAACATGACAGAGAATGAAATCTCAACGAAGATCATAGGATGCGCCATACGAGTTCATAAAGAGCTTGGACCTGGCCTTCTGGAATCCTCATATGAAGCATGCCTTTATTTTGAGCTCGTACAATCAGGTCTGCTGGTAGAGAAGCAGAAACCATTGCCGTTAATATATAGAGACGTAAAACTGGATTGTGGTTACCGCATGGATATGTTGGTTGAAAATAAGGTAGTCATTGAAGTGAAAGCAGTCGAGGAGTTGGAAGATGTGCACATGGCGCAGGTTTTAACATATCTTAAGCTTTCCAAGTGCCGGCTCGGATTACTGATGAATTTCAATGTCACTATGATGCGCGATGGAATACGGAGAATAGTAAATGGGTTGTGATTTTTTAACCACGGAGCCCGCTGAGATGCGCAGAGAAAATCTGCATTTTAAACTCTGCGAACCTCTGCGCCCTCTGCGGTAAAATGCATTTACTCTTCTCAATTCTCCTCTTTATAATAGATCTTATAATATTTACGACCATCCTCATCCACGCCCCGCTCAATCAAGTCCCGGTCGCCATGAATGTATACATGGAAGTTCTTATCAAGTTTCAATACACTTTTAAATATCCTCGACTGCTTTTTCACCGCGTTTACTGAAATAGTAAAACTCTCCACCGGGTCGAGTTGGTTCTCCTGGTAATACTCCTTATTAAATGTCCTGAACGATTTGATCAGCTCCGGTTGCTCGAATACTTCATTTTCAAATTCCCTTTTGTCAAAGTTCTCATGAGTTTTGAAGTACTTCGAGCTCTTGTTCAACAGATCGATTTGCTCCGTCTTGCTTACTTCAAACTCCTCCGTCAGTTGGTTCGTGACGTAGTCCTTGGCAAGCCCCATCAGCCTGGACGTATAATGGTAGCTGTCCATCAGGCTTGTCAGTTTCAAAAAGCTATCCCGCCAGTATTGGGCTTCACCCGATTTGTTGGTATTGTCTACAATGCAGACCTTGAAGCCTTCCTCTTTCGTATTAAAAATGATACAGCCCTTATCCACCTTGTCGATGTTCGTGCCCTCCATTGATTTTATTTCGAAATGGTCTTCCGATTGGTACGGCTGCAGGAAAGTGTCTTTCGATTCCGATTTAAAGATCCCGATCGCATCAACCGTTTCATTATCTACCACACAATCTTCAAAGTACGAGATATACAGTTCCCCGCCTTTGATCTTGGGGTGCATGGAGTTTTCATAAAGCAGTTTCGCCAGGTTCTTCGATTTACTCACAAAGCTCCGCTTGTTCTCAAAAATATCTCTGGCAAACGAGAAGCAGTTATTCAGGTTCAGGTCCGACTCATGCCAGAACGTATAAAACTCCGACTGCTTGAAAGGGGAGAGGAAGTAGTTCGTCAAGATCGACTCCACCGCAGGCGTGTATTTCTTGGTAACCGAATCCGAAAGCGTATAGCCCTCGTCATTCAGTTTGCTTCCTACATGATGAATAATAAGCTGGGTAAGTTTCGAATCGGTGTAGTTTAACATCTGTATCAGGTATTTGACAAAATAGAGGGTGAGCCGACTCCAAAGGTATTAATCACAGTTTGGATCACCATAAACAGTGGAAATAAAACTTAAATGACAAATAGAAATAGTGGGCCATATGATCATCAACGAGGATAAGTAATAATGCCTTACCTGTAGAGGGCCGTTGAAGTAGTAATAAGCTTATAGAGTAAGAAAAGAATTTGAGAGTCAAGAGAAGAAAATTAGTACCAACCCTCATAATAATTGGAAGTCGAAATCCCGTATTTACTTTTTTGAAGATTGCAATCAGCACATAATAATTGAATGTTGGAAACATCATTTAACCCTCCCTGAGCCAATGGAACTATGTGGTCAAAATGTTTTTTCGAATTTATACTTAAGGTTCCTGATAAATCTTTTGAACAAAAGCAACATCTTCCTCTATCTCTGAAAAGAACGGCTTTTTTGCACCATTCTGGAATTTTCACTCTTTAGTAATCCGTTTTTATTGAACAATCTCTTAATGTCATCATTTTCTATTTCATTAGTGGTAACATTCATGTGTTGTGCAACCATGTAATTAAAATTGAGTAATACTTCCCGGTTATTAAACATGATATAGAAGACCTCTTTTGTAATTTGATCACAAAGATCTTCGATCTTGCCAGTAAGCCTTAACTCATCATGATAAGCCTCAACATCTTGATAGTCTATCTGTTTCTTTTCGTCAATGAACTCTTCAAAATTATAATCGTCAAGTCCATACTCTTTTAACGCTGACTCTGCGTATAGTGGTTTCAATGGACTTTTACCAGCTTCGTAATACTTGAATATCTTTTCATCATGTTCGCTCATATCATTTTCAAGAAATTCAATTATTATATGTTTAATAAAGACATGAAAAGCACTCTCCTTCTCAAATGGCTTAGCTAAATAATAAATGGTTTCTTCATCAGCGAAAAAATTACTAATGAAACCGAGTAACTCAATGTCTTGACTTAGAATGTTGCTTACAATATTCGAGTAGTAATAGGTATTGTAGTATTTATTTTCAAATAACGTACTCATTTACTGAATAGAATTAATTAGATTATCCGAAATAGCCCATTGAATTTGTACTGAAGTGTATATGATTTTCTTGGCCTTTAATTTAAAAGTGGGATTTTGGATAAAAACAATTTTGGGTTTATTCTTTAAGTTTTTAACTATAACTAAATAATAGGAGTTTCCTGAAGTTAATGCGACACTCCACTCTTTATTGGTAAACAGAACTCCACCAGAAATTTCGGATAAACCTTTTATTTCGACAAAGAATCTCTGACTACCATTTTGGATTTCAAAGTCATAACCACAACCTAAATCGCGAGTATCTCTCAGTATTCCTTGCTCTGGTTTTTGATATGTTTTGTAATACTCGATAAAGTATTCTTCAGCTTGTTTTCCTGTCGGGCCGCGTAGGATAAATTTGCCGGGAGATAGTTTCCCTTTGTTCTGTGTTTCTTGGGTAAGTGTAATAATGTTATTTATTTCTTCACTGTCCCGATAATCTTTATTATTTAGAATATTCAAAACTATTTCACGTACATCCGATTCGTTTAATTCTTGAAAAGCTTCAATTGTCTTTATAATTCGTTTAGCCATCGGTCTTTGCCATCCAATGCGCCATGGAAATGCAGGATCAAACTCATCTCGTCTTAATTTTATATAGATTTTATTTACACCAAGTTTGAGTGCTGTTTCTTCGAATGCTTCATTGATACTTTTATATCCAAGATTTGATACAGCCTCTTTGTCAAACCTTGCTAGGTAGTATGAAACGATAATTGCTAGTTTATTCGCGTTCATCTATATTTTCGAGCTACTTAAAGCATACTATAAATTACGATAGAAGAGCTGTTAGGAGCTTATTAAAATTAAAATCTGGCGAGCCTTGTCGAGAGTAATAAAATGAAAATTTTGAAATTATGTCTTTAATGAATTGCGTAGTTACTGTTGCTTCCCTATTAAATTGAACGTTTAAATCAGTATACTTGATAGAGGTCAGTTTTTGAAAATTAATTAAACCACCTTTAACTAAAGTCGTCTCTGGTAAATAGTAATATTTTGGAGAATAATTATTTGACAAAATTTTATTCAATTCATCTTTAGCTCCCTGAATGATCAAATTTGCTGCTGCGTCACCACTAGGCCTTTTAGCAATTTGAATTTTTTCGTTAAAGACTCCCTGTGATAGAGGTTGAATTTCTGATATAACGATGTCCTTTGCTTTAGGTAAATTACTAGGACCATGTGGAGCAAGGTCACACGCAGGAGTGAGAATTATAAATCTTTTTGCAGAATCGTTTTTAAGATGGATTATATCTCCAGTGAAAAAATAGGCTTTAATACATGGCTTAATATAATTCTCAAGAGGAAAAAAATTTTCAAACTCCTTTCCGTCATCGGTTATTTCTAAGTGTTCCTGCAAATGAGTCAAAGTATATCGAAGCAAAGGTCGCTCGGTATCATTAATTTCAACCCACTCACCCAACGTGGTCGATATGTTTTTCCAAAAAATATCATCGAGAGCCTTCTCAATTTTCCCTTTCTTTCCTAAAATTTTAGTAATGCCAGTTTTATAAATATCAACTATTGATAATAGCATATCACGGTATTCGACATCTGTTTTTGTTTTTAATTGTAGAAATATCGATTCTGTGAATGCTCTATTCATCGCCCCAGGAGTATTGGTTAGGACAACAATGGGAAATCTTAATTTCCCATATATTTCCTCAACTATATCATTTCCTTCATTAACATCAACTGGTGCTCCAGCTTGTAATTTTAGATCGATAAATGCTCCATCTAGATCATATTTCATTTCTTGAAGAGCTTCTAGGCCTCTAGCTTTGTCCTCTTTATAAGTGGCCGTAATAACATAATTCGGTGCGATTTCATTGTTCAAGGTTCTTATACTGTCCTTATATATTTGAACGTGGGTAGGTGTATCTTCAATGATTAACAGTTTAATCTCTTCCATAATTTATTTTTTTAGTTCTATTGTAAAATAAGCCCCTGTTTCAGAATGATGTGCTGCCATACTACCGTTAAGTCTATCAATAGCTTCACCCGCAATTGGTAATCCAAGGCCAGTTCCATTGATCTTTTTTGAGAATCCGGGCTCAAAGATTACTCCGGATTCAATATTAGTTTTATCGATTCCAGGTCCAGTGTCTTTATAATGGATTATTATGTCTTGATTTTGTACTACTTCAATCAAGATTTTTCGATCGTTACTTTCTTTTTGACAAAGCCAATAAATACTATTTTCAATTAAGTTTGTTACGGCTATGATCAAATCCTCTTCCCATCCGTGTATTTCAATTTCTTCATTACAATACAGGTCAAACTGAATATTATTTCCTGAAAGAGTTCCTTCGAAAATCCTAGATGCTTTTACTACAGCAGATTTGATTTTGAATATTTTTTTGTCTCCTTTATTTTGCTTTGCTAGAGGGTCTAACCTTCTAAACAACTCAGCCAAAAAATCGCCTTGATTTTTATACTCCTTTAATCGATCGAGTATGTCCTCAAATAAACTATCATCCCAATCTCTTTTTGCTTTGTAATGAATTAACCATCGACTGAGATTGGATGATTGTTCTTTAAAATAATGGACGGGTTTTCTTCCTTCATGAAGCAAAACAGTTACAATTTTTCCGAGAGTTGCTTGCCCTTGATAGATTGAAATAGTGTTTTGTATGTTTTCTAGTAGTTTTGTCTTTCGTTCTGCGTCCTTATGAATTAATAGAGCGATTTCGTTGACAATTCTGTTGTCAATATTCAAATGATTTAATTTTTTACTTACTTCCGATGACAGTGCGTCATAATTAAAAAGACTTTCTATGTCTTTTCGAATATTTTTTGTTTGACGTCCCTTCCCTGTCTTTTGCCTATATCCAAATCTTCTTGCCTCTAATTCAGAAAGAGCCTCTTTTAATAGCCTCAGTAAGCCAAAATAACTTGTATTTTGTTTTAGCCCATCCCTCGAACTTTTTTCATGCAAATTGGAAATTGTCTCAGGTTTAATATTTACAAAACCAACGACCTGATTATTACTTATTTTAAATGAAGGGTTTTGAATTCTGTCTTTATCGAGATCGAGCCAATCAATACCTCCGTTTCCATAAGGCCTTATTCTAAATCCCTCTCTGTAAAGATTAACTCCGTAGACCTCATCAAGCATTCTTTTGGCATCACGTTTACCAACAGCTAATTGAGATATTGGATCAATTAGACCTTTATCAATTAAATTGCTAATTGCCTCTGGATCACGATCAAAAACTCGAAAATCAAATTCTACTATTCCGCAATAATCTTCTCCATAGTGTAGTTTGACTTCAGCGTTAATTTCATCATTTGGTAGATTTTCCTCTGCGTTATTTTCATAAAGAGCGGTTATCACTCCATCATTATTAATTGAACCATGTATTCTATAATCGAACAAATCAATTATTGGAAAGGCTTCTATTTCGAATACTTGATTATTGTATTCTTCAAATGGACAATTTATAAATGCAAGATTTATCGCGAACAGATCAGTATCGTCCTTAAATGGTGATTTTAACTTTCGAAGTTCATTGGTTAGACTAGCCAGCTCAGGTCTGCCCCATTGATCTAATTTTTGTTCCGAAGCAGATATAAACAACGAGGTGCCAGGCTTGTCGTTAGTTGTTTTTGTAGAAACAATAATCTCAACATCTTCTAAAAATTCAGCCTGCTCAAATTCTGACCAATTAATCAAGACCTCAGTTTTCTCTCCCTTCAAATCAGTTGTTGATAACACTAACTCTTGCCCAAGTACTGCGGCAGCATATCGACCGATACCCTTCTTACCTTGTAAGAGTCTACCATTGGGGCTTGCTCGTCTATCAAGCTTGTCTCGAGTCGCAGGGACAAGCCATGCGTCTAAAACTACATTTTTAGACATTCCATGTCCATCGTCTTCAATTTCAATTTTAAGTACATTCTTATCCAAGAAATAATTAAAGACAATGTCAACTTTAGTGGCGTCAGCATCGTAAGCATTCTTTACTAACTCAACTATTGCCGAGTACACATCACCAATTAAATCTTCTCCAATTGTTGAAATAAGCCGACCAGCAGGCCTAATCTTAGTTCTTTCTGTACTAGAATTGCTCATTTATTCTCTTGTTAAGGCCTTATGTTTTCCTTTCTTACGGTTGACTACTTCTTCGATAAAAATTGAAGCTACAATTTTTGCTATTTGATAAGCCAGCAACGGCGGAACCGCATTTCCAACTTGAATAAACTGAGATGTTCTTGGTCCACAGAAATGGTAATTATCAGGGAATGTTTGAACTCTTGCTGCTTCCCTTACAGTAAAGCTTCTACATTGAGTTGGATCAGGATGGATGTAGTAATGTCCATCTTTTGAGATATGACTTGTGATTGTTTTTGAAGGTTTATTCAAGATCTGAACTCTGAAACGATCAGCAAATTTCTTTTCTTTAATACCCTCATCAACATTTTCATGATTTGGTAATAGAGCATTGGGGAAGTCCTCAAGTCTGGGCGATGTTTTTCTAACCTTAGCAAAACATGAAACAAAAAAATATCTTTGCAAATCACTTTCCATGTGACTACGTGATGCGTGATTAGATATTCCTTTGAGATTTGAATCGAGATACCAATCACTTCTATATTCTGAACTTATATTCGTAGTTGGAATATACTCGGCCCCTATTCCCTGATGGGGGTTTCTGATTTGATTCAATTGTTTTGTTATTTCATCTTTAATTTCCTTGTCAAGGCCGTTTAGTAAGTTATTTTTTTGAATTTCTCCAATAACACTTTTCCAGGCGTCTACATCATCTTTAGTTTTTGAGAGCTTACTTCTTAATCTTGGCAGTCCTGACAGAACGGATGAAATTGGGATGTCGTCTTGAAATTTAAGAATGGAGGGGATAGAGTCTAAAGTCTTCCTGACTCCCAATAAAATTACTCTATGTCGCGTTTGTGGAACTCCATAATTCTCAGCATGAATTATAAAATCCTTTTGATCAAATACTGGGTTACCATCGGGATCAAATTCGTTAGGGCTAACAACAAGGGAGTAGATTTTATAACCAGGGCAATTGAGTTCTCTTCCATTTCTTTTGAAATCGGATAAGTAAGCCTTAACAGGATTAGATAAGTCTTCGAGAATTTTTGTGAACACTGGACTTTCCTTAGTTTCTGCAGATAATAATCCCTTGACGTTTTCCATTACGAACACCGTAGGATTGTGAATCGCAAGAATTCTCAAGTATTGCTTATAAAGCCCTACTCTTTCATCAGTTTCTTCATTAAGGAGCTTTTCTTGCCTTCGTGATCTTCCTACGACTGAGTAAGCCTGACAGGGCGGACCACCAATTAACATCCAGTTAGCTGCTCCATTTAATGCTGAGTCAATTTTTTTATCAACCTCACTATTTGAGGAGGCATTTTCTCCAAAACCGAGTGTTGCATTCCATGCTTCATCCTTTGCATGTTGCGTCTGTTTTGGCCAGTTGTCGTATAGATCTTCAAGAGAAAGATTTCCTTTAACAAATTCGTAGTAGTCGCTTGGCACTTTTCCTGGATCGAATTGCCGAAAGAAGCTCCTTAGTGTCAAAGTTTGGTGTGCAAAGAATTCTTTTTCTATTGAAAGAGCAATCTTAAATCTCCTTTTTCCTTCTGAATCGAGTAAATTGCTGAAGCCTTCTCCAAGCCCACCTGGACCTGCGAATATGTCAATTATCGGTATCAATTCTCTTAAGTGTTTGCAGTAGCTTCATTAATACTTTTTCTCTTTTGAGGGATATTTTCTTCTTAGTTTCAAGTTCACAGGAATCCCATATTATTATGACTTTCCACCCCAATTCCTTCCATTTTTCAACCTTGACTTTATCTCGCTCCACTGCTGATTTAATTCTACTAGTGATGACAATAGATTCGCTCTTTACTCCATCTCCGAATCCGCAATTTTTGTGAGCATGCCAGAAGCACCCCCTTACATCTACGATGGTTTTATATTTATTAAGTACTATGTCAGGCTTCCCGGGAAGTGTTTTACTGTAGAGATTATATCTAAAACCATTGCTATGAAGAAATTTTCGAACAATCATTTCAGGCTTTGTGTCCTTGCCTTTAATGCGGCTCATATTAAAACTCCTTACCTCTTTTGAGTGTACATCAGCCATTTTTGAAAGACTATAAGGTCTAATGAGCAAAGAAGGCAAAATAGTCAAAAACGCTGATTTGTCTGCCAGTCAAACCTACTACTTACTACCTTTAAATGACATGGGAAAAAACCCGTATCCGCACGGGAAAATTCCCGTATGAAGGCATCAAAAATTCTGCTTTCTCTGCAAATCAGACTCCCCCGCCCTTGACAAGTCTTCTTGACCAGCAAGTCTCACTCGTTATGATAACTTAAATGTTGTCAGCTTAACTGAGCAAGTAAATGCATCGATTCAAAATTACCTTCAGACTTTATGCATCTGTTTTTAAAATTTGCAGGCACCTACAAGACCATGAAACTGAAAGCTCTTTGCTACATCTTGAATTCACCGTCATTACTTTTTATTTCGACAGTTTTCGGTATAACTTTCCCGAGTCCTGAGGTTGTTAGTAACACCAACAAAGGAGAATACAAATTTGAGATAAGACTGAGCCCAAAAGTTAAATGACCACTGCTTCCATTCAAGAAATTAAAAAAGAACTACGCTCCCTTGATGCCGACCACGTGCAGGAGTTGTGCATGCGCCTGGCCAAATACAAAAAAGAAAACAAAGAGTTGCTCAACTACTTGCTTTTCGAGGCCCACAACGAACAAGCCTATATTCAAACCGTAAAAAATGATATTGATGAAATGTTCGCCACGGTGCCCACTTCGAATGTTTACTTTGTAAAAAAGTCGCTTCGCAAGATTTTACGGTTTGCAAACCGGCAAATCAAATACTCAGGAATTAAACAAACGGAGCTTGCGATTCGAATTTTCTTTTGCACCAAAATGAAAGAAACTAAAATTCCACGCACACCCGGAACAGTTCTTTTCAATCTCTATCAACAACAGCTTAAGAAGATTGAAAGTACTTTCGAAAAATTGCCGGAAGATATACGGGCCGATTATGATCGAGAACTGAAATACATTCTATCATAGATAGACATTTCACGATCACTACTTTTTATTTCGACCCGTTTTCAATTTACATTCAATTGTCAGACAAACCCTGCCGATGTCAGACAGACCCTTACCAATGTCAGACTGAGCCCGTCGAAGTCCGACCCATATCTATGTCAGACTGAGCCTGCCGAAGTCAACTCCCGAAAACAACGTGATTGTGAATTACCCTCGGACGTAAAAAGAATAGCTGAGAATCAAAACTATCTTTCATTGTAACAAAAGTAGCCCGGTGGGAACGGGGCTTGTCGATACTTTTGGTGTTATACGGTAAAACATAATCTTAAACCCCTTCCATTATGAGATACTTGCTTGTTTGTCTTGTCTTCTGTCTTCTCCTTACCAATTGCACAAAAAAGGAAAAGGTGGCATCACCCGATGTGAATGCACTTGCCGATCGCTACGTTGAAATGATCTTCCGGTTCGATCCGCAGTGGGGAACGTTTTATGGAATAGCGCATGCCGATAATGTGTCGCTCCCGGATAATACGCTGGATGGAATAAAGAAACACTATGCCGCAGAAGATTCACTTCTCGCCCAGGTGCTTTTGATAGATCAATCCGGTTTGAATGCCAAAGACCTGATCACATACAAAATATTAAGAGAGTCACTGGAGTCGGCTACCGCGGTGAGGCTGTGTAAATCTTATCTGTGGACCGTGAACCACCTGGATGCATTTTATATCTGGTTCAGGTACATAGGCGATGCCCAGCCGGTGGGAGATGCGGTGGCGCGCACGGCAGCGCTCAACCGGTGGCATAAGATTCCGGAATTCATCCGCAATGATTTACAAAATAATAAGGCAGGAGCGGAGCAGGGGTATGCCCTGCCTAAGGTCATCATACAGCAAGTGGTGGCGCAAATGGATCAGCTGATCGCCAGTCCGCTGGAAGACAATGTATTTTACCTGCCTGCCAAACGCGATACGGATGCTGCCTTTCGTGAGTCGCTGAAGAAAATTATTTCGGATGAAATCATGCCGGAGATCAAGACGTACCGGGCATTTCTGGCCAATGAATATATGCCCAAGGCAAGGACAGAACTTTCCATACGGTCAATACCCAACGGTGATGATTGCTATGCGGCTTTCCTGAGAAGCAACACCACCCTCTCGGCTACCCCGGAAGAAGTATTTGACTGGGGACAAAAAGCGATTGCCTCGCGCGAAACGAAAATAAAAGAGATCGGAGAAAAGGTATATGGGTTGAATGAAATTGCTAAAATAAAAGAGGCATTCAGGAATGACCGCACCAATTATTTCACAAGCAAAGAAGAAATGTTGAAAGTAGCGCAGGCTGCCATAGACAAAGCGAAGTTGGCAATCCCCAACTACTTCGGTCTGAATCCGAAAGCGGAGATTGTGCTGGAGGCTATTTCACCACTCGAAGAGAAGACAGGATATTCGAGCTATTCGCCTGCCTCTGATGATGGCAAGCGTCCTGCGAAATACATACAACAGACCTACAAGCCGGAGACGCGCACGCGTGGGGAGCTGGAGGTCACGGCTTTTCACGAGACCTACCCCGGGCATCATCTTCAGATTGCCATCAGCAGGGAACTACCGCAGTCGCACCCGATGACGAAGTATGCAGGCAACTCTGGCTTTGCAGAAGGGTGGGCGCGCTACACGGAATCTCTCGCAGCCGAAATGAAGCTGTACTCATCGGAGAAAAATACGCTGGCAATGTACATGGGCCTGCCAACGGGTATGGTGGTAGACCCGGGCATACACTTTAAAAACTGGACGCGCGAACAGGCAATAGAGTTTACGATGCAAAACCAGGCGGACATGACGCGGGGTCGTGCCGAGAACTATGTTGACCGTATATCGGTGTGGCCCGGCCAGATGACGACCTATGGCGTAGGCGAAATGTATTTCAAAAACCTGCGAAGCAGAGCACAAGAAGCACTGGGCAATAACTTCGACCTCAAGTCTTTCCATGACGAATGCCTCAAGAACGGAACAGTGCCACTGAATTTTATCGATGAACAAATCAATAAGTGGGTAGAGGGGAAGAAAGGGAAGTAATTGCACTTAACTGCGGAGCGAATGCAATCGGAGAATAAAGATTAACCGCAGAGGGCGCGGAGGTGCGCAGAGACATGCGGTATTCCATTTATACTCTGCGAACCTCTGCGTACTCTGCGGTTAATTGCATTTCAATACATACCGATGCTTTAACCACAGAAGACACGAAAGTGCGCTGAGAATACTTGTATTCTATTTGTACTCTGCGCACCTCTGTGCCCTCTGCGGTTAATTTTTGCATTTCAATACGGAAGTGCGAAAGCAGTTTCTCTCCCTGACATTTCGCTGCTGTTAATCTATATTCTCCGATTGCATTTCCTCTGCGCACCTCTGCGATCTCTGCGGTTAAAAAACCAATAAGTCCCTCCCCACTTCCACTAAGTCCTTCCCACTACCCAGTAAACTCCTGAGTTAGTTCCGTCTTCATTCCCCTTAATTCAGGCCATTGAATTACTCATGTCTAATCTAAATCTAATTACTATGGCCAGTACATCAGAAACCGGTAACGTCAAGAACATAGCCGCCTTTAAAGAGCTACTAAGTATTTGTGTTGACCTTGGAGCCGGCTATCAGCCCAAGAAGGCGATACTGCAAATCAGCTACTTAAATGGTGTTATCAGCAACACCAACAATGCCATGATGGCGTGGGCTGATTTGAAAGGGAAGTACCAAAAAAATGTAGACGACTGCGAGATCGTCTTTAACGAGCTCAAGTTGTTGGCGCCACAGGTCATCGGGGCCCTCAAATCATCAGACGCCACAGAAGAAGTGGTTGAGACCGCCATGGGATGGTATCGCAGGTTTCTTCCCAAGCCGAAGCCCAAGAAAAAGAAAGGCGAGACATCTACAGATGGGAAAAAGCCCAGAAGCATTTCAACATCACATCAAAGCCGTGTAAAACTGATCGAGACATTCACAGGCCTCGTTACGGCTGTCAGCAAAGAACCATCGTACGATCCTAATGAGCCTTTTTTGAAAATAATGGCGTTAAGAACTTTCCAGATCAAAATGCAGACGGTGCACGATGCCGTCATGACCAGTCTCGTGGCAGAGCGCGGCTCCCGCGCAATCAGAGACAAAAATCTGTACGAAGAGAAGACAGGCCTGGTAGCGGTAGGCAATGCGGTGAAAGTATATATACAGTCCGCCTTCGCTAAAAACACCCAGAACCATAAGCGTGTTGACACGGTCAAGTTCACCAATTTCAAGACAGTAAATACCTAAACCTGTTTTTCCTGTGTAGTATAGGGTCGGAGTCTCGCCTCCGGCCCTTTTGTTTTTTCTATCGAGCCAACCTGCCAGTCTCAACAGACATCCGGATTTTGCATTAACTCATCAAGTCAGTCGCAACAAGCATCATGAACCTGCATTATCTCGTCAAGCCTTACTATTTATTGACCACCATCGTGCATTAAGCCATCATGCTGTACTATTATCTCACCACGGCTTACTATTATCTCACTTATAAAAACTTTAAGGCACCTTACTAAACTATTATCTCATATTGAGAAACTATTATCGTGTTTGGAACTACTACTATCGCATTTGTAAATACTTTAAGACACTTGGAGTTACTATTATCGTGTTTGTAAAAACTTTAAGAGACTTTGGTGAGCTATTATCGGACTTTGACTGACTATTGTCGCGTTTGTGAAAACTTTTGGTTGTTATCGGTTCCATGATCATGGCCTTTAACTTAAATGATCTATTGCGGTGTTTGCTTTGCCCTGAATGCAACATGCGACCCCTCCGGGGTCGGGATCTGGTTTCGGTGATTTCTTTTCTATAAACATTTGACCCCTCTGGGGTCTAGTTCACGCGCAAGATTTTGACGTAACGAATTCTCGATCCCAGCGGGATCGAAAATCGATATCATGATTTCTCTCTATAAACATTTGATCCCCTCCGGGGTCTTGCTTCACGGAAAGATTTTGACGTGACGAATTCGATCCCAGCGGGATCGTATGTTTATAGCAATGATTGATGGAAAATAAATTCCGACCCCGGAGGGGTCGTATGTTGTCTTTTGATGGATTGTTCAACAAAAAATATGCGACCCGTCTGGGATCGAAAATCGATATCATAATTTTCTATTCTATAAACATTTGACCCTCTGGGGTGCTCACGGAAGATTTTGACGTAACGAATTCTCGATCCAGCGGGATCATATGTTTATAGCAATGATTGATGGAAAATAAATTCCGACCCCGGAGGGGTCGCATGTTGTCTTTTGATGGATTGTTCAACAAAAAATATGCGACCGTCTGGGGTCGAAAACCGATATCATAATTTTCTATTCTATAAACATTTGACCCCTCTGGGTCTTGGTTCACGGAAAAGATTTTGACGTGACGAATTCTCGATCCCAACGGGATCGTATGTTTATAGCAATGAAATCATGAATCCCGAACCTCGACCCCAGCGGGGTCGTATGTTGGCCTAAACAACTTATCAAACCCATTCAAACAAATGTTTAGAATCATATTCGACCTTGAACTTCTCCAGCAATCCATTGTATTCTTCACGAAATGTTTTCTTTCGATGATGTTCCTTCTGATTTAAAATATAGGCACTCACCTGGTTTAAGCTTGAATGACTATATGAAAACGCACCAAAGCCTTCTTGCCACTGAAAAGGACTGGAGGCGAATCGTTTCACGCGTATGAACTCATTGGAAGTCTTCTTTACTTCTCGTACAAGATCTGATAAGCAACAAGATGGCTTCATTCCAATCAGAAAATGAATATGGTCAGGCATGCCATTGATGGCGAGCATTTTTTGTTCTTTATTCTGTACTATACCAGTAATGTATTTGTACAATTCCCCTTCCCAGGACTGATGAATAAGATTTGCACGGCCTTTGACTGCAAAAATTACGTGAATGTAGATTTGTGAATAAGTATTTGCCATGAACTAGAGTTTAGCGTGCTATTTTTTTCCGACTGGATGTATTGGCTATAATTTTACACTGGACATCTGAACTAACTTGGAGACTTTCGTCATCAGACCTGAATTCTTATTGCATGTCTCTTTGCAATTATCTATATCCCTTCAGGATTAATGAATCACTCACAAAAATTCCTGTACTTTAGCCCAAAATTCAGCCCAATGAAAAGCACCGTCATTTTATTCCTGGTCGCACTTTTTGTCTTCACCCAATGTAGCGACCAAAAGACATTCACCGACTACGAAACAATAACCAAAGACGATGCCTTTAGGGCTGGCATCAAGACAGGAAACTTTATCAAGCTCAGCGATGGGTACACCTACTACGAATTTGACAAAGGGAAGAGCGACACACTGCTGGTGATGGTGCACGGCTTCTCGGTGCCATCCTATATCTGGGATTCAACTTATAGTGCTGCACAAAAACGTGGCTATGGCGCCTTGCGCTACGACACTTATGGCCGCGGCTTCTCCGATAACCCGGATGTGGTCTATGATGTAGCGCTTTTTTCAAATCAACTAAGGGAGTTGCTGGACTCACTCCACATTAAGAACCCCGTTAGCTTGCTTGGCCTTTCCGATGGAGGCCGCACCATCAGCGCTTTTGCTTTTCAATATCCGCAACGTGTGAAGAATCTGATCTATGTAGACGCTGCCGGCTTCGATACATTGGCTGTCAACACCCAGGTGAACCCTGCTACGGTGACGGAAGAAGAAATAGCAACATTTAAAAAGAACCGCTATCCAACCATGGCCAGCGGACAGATGGGAGACTTCTATGATTCCATTCCTTTCAGAGGCTGGGATGCGAAGTATAAAGAAGTGATGAAATACAAAGGGTTTGTGCGCGCACTTATCTCCACCGGCAAAAACAGGACGAGCCTCGAAAATGAACATCGCAAGATCGCAGCCTCAGGCATTCCTGTGTTCGCTATCTGGGGAGAACAAGATCAAGTCGTTAAGCTCGAAAAGATCCGCCCCAACCTGCTGAACAGAATTCCAAAGGTGAAGTTGTTTGTTATTTCAAAGGCGGGGCATCTCCCTCACATGGAACAGACCGGATCGTTCAATGGGATTTTATTTGAGCAAATAATTTCGGGCAAGTAATTCATTTCCCGCAGATAACACAGATTGAAGACACAGATTTTCGCTGAATCCCTAAGCTGAAGATCTGCGTCATCATGCATTAAATCCGCGAAATCAGCGGGAAATATTCAGATTGTTTCTGGCAAGAAGTAAATCGTTGATTTGAAATTTCAGATTTCAAATAGGAATCATCGAATGATTATCAGGCTTTGCGCACGAAGATGGATTTAAGACCCATCGCTCCAAAACCTTCTACCCTGCAGTCAATATTATGATCTCCGCTGGTGAGCTTAATGTTTTTCACTTTCGTGCCGGCCTTGATGGCTCTCGGGGCACCCTTTTACTGGCAAATCCTTGATAAGGATTACAGTATCGCCATCCTGTAACACTGTGCCATTCGCATCTTTCACAATGGATGAATCGGGTGCTTCGGTAACCGTTTCTGTGAATTCAATGTGTTCGCTGGGGTTCCACTCATGACCACACTCGGGACACATCATAGATGTGCCAGTAGGATACCCGTATAGAGACTGACAGTTTGGACATTGGCTTGATTCAGGCATGCTTACTTTTTGCAAAAGTACTTATTTCCTGTTTAGAGCAGTGATCTTGAATCAGCGAATCTGAAATTTGAAATTTTATAATTCAGCCCCGTAACCATTCCCCTTTTCCAGAGTTTCCCTGGAAACCCTGAACCCATGCTTATCCATCACCTGCTCATCACGTGGCGCAATTTTGGAAGAAACCCCAGCTATGCACTCCTCAACATTGGGGGTCTCGCCATCGGACTAACAGTAGCACTCGTAGTAGGACTTTGGGTGACTGATGAATTATCTTACAACACTTCATTCGATCATCACGACCGCATCGCGCAATTGATGGTGCGTGGTACCAACAGCAGCGGTGTTTATGTGCAATGGGCAGCGTCACCTCCGTATGCTCCTGCACTCCGTCAGCAATTCGGTGATGACTTCGAACACATGCTTATGTTCTCCCAACCCTGGGACCGCATCCTTGCCACCTCAACCGTCTCTATTGTCAAGAAAGGATACTATGCCGAACCAGGCGCGGCAGAAATGCTCACACTGGACATGCTCGAAGGAAACAGAAGTGGACTGTCGGCAGTCAACTCTATTCTCTTGTCACAGTCTGCTGCTCACGCACTGTTTGGTCAGGAGACAGCGCTGGGAAAGACAGTCCGCATTGACAGTAAAACAGATGTTACCGTTACAGGTGTATATAAAGACATTCCTTTCAACTCCGACTTTGCCGACATGCAATTCCTTGCCCCATGGGAATTGTACGTCACCGTAAACCGCCAATGGATGCGCCTTGACGACTGGAGGCAAAACGGTTTCCTTGCTTTCGCAGAAATAAAAGAAGGCCGCGACTTTGCAGCTGTCTCTCAAAAAATAAAAGACGTGAAGAAGCTGCACGCACCTCCGGAGGAAGCGAAAAACAATCCGCAGTTCTTTCTCCACCCGATGAACAAATGGCGACTGTATTCCGATCTGGAAAGCAGTATAGAAACCGGGAGAATCAAATTGGTGTGGATGTTCGGAACGATAGGCTCTTTTGTTCTTATTCTCGCCTGCATCAACTTCATGAACCTCGCTACTGCGCGCTCGGAGAAGAGAGCGAAAGAAGTAGGCATCCGTAAGACAGCAGGCTCGGGAAGATTTCAACTCATCTTGCAGTTCTTCAGTGAATCGGTGATGATTGCATTCCTTGCATTCGTAGTGGCGCTCATTGCAGTGTACTTGTTGCTCCCGGTATTCAATCAAATGGCAGAGAAGCAAATGGAACTTCCATTGGGCAATCTCATTTTCTGGATGGGCTGTCTTGCCTTCACATTATTCACCGGCCTTCTCGCAGGAAGTTATCCCGCGCTCTATTTATCTTCCTTTCAACCCGGTCTTGTGCTGAAAGGAAAAGCAACTACCGGTGGCAGTGGTGTACTTCGCAGGGCGCTACTCGTAATACAATTCTCTGTTTCCATTGCGCTCATCATCGGGGTGTCTGTTGTCTTTCGCCAGATAGAGACTGGCAAGCAGCAGTCGATAGGTTATGACCCGAATGGATTATTGTGGGTGAACACACGCACCAATGTGATCCACGAGCACATCGATGCAGTCCGGAATGAATTGGTGACATCGGGGAAAGTCACAGACGTAGCCGAAGCGCTCAACCCGGTAAATATGTTTAACGCAGTCGTCAGCGGCTTCGACTGGACAGGCACCGGCCCCAACAATGATCTTGGTTTTCGCTGCGTATGGTCCTCTCACGAAAATGGAAAAGCGCTCGGCTGGAATATCCTCGAAGGCCGCGACTTTGATCGCGCCTACGCAGGCGATACAGCTTCGATGATCCTCAATGAAGCAGCAGTTGCTGCCATGCAATTAAAAAATCCGGTAGGCACCATTATCCGCATGAACATTTTCGATAAGAGCAGCTCATTTAAAGTAGTCGGTGTAGTAAAAGACTTGCTGATGGAATCACCATACTCTCCCGTGCGCAAAACTATTTATATGGTGGGCAATGGTCACAATGTGGTGAACATACGCCTCAGCAAAGGCACGAGCCTGGAGAAAGGCATCGCAGAAGTGCAACGAATCTTCTCACGCTACGATCCGTCTTCGCCTTTTGTATTCGAACTTGCCGATGTGGCGCTTGCAAAAAAATTCGGTGAAGAAGAACGTATTGGTAAACTGGCAGCTACGTTCGCAGGCCTCGCAGTTTTCATCAGTATGCTTGGTATCCTCGGACTCGCTTCTTTTGTTGCGGAACGCAGATCAAAAGAAATTGCGATACGCAAAGTGCTGGGAGCTACCGTAGCGACCATCTGGCAAATGCTATCGAAGGATTTCGTGATGCTCGTACTGCTCTCTTGCCTGATCGCCATCCCGTTGTCATGGTACTACATGCACGACTGGTTGCAGCAATTCGAAATTCAAACCAACCTGAGCTGGTGGATATTCGCAGTAGCAGTGTTGGTAACACTCTCCATTACTTTGTTTACAGTAAGTTACCAGACGATACGAGCGGCTGTAGTGAACCCGGTGAAGTCGTTAAGGAGTGAGTGATTATTTCGAACGTTGTTATCTTCGATGATTGCTTAAAAGAGAACACTCGATCCTTTCAGGATCGAACAATCTTTGCAACTCTTTCAGGTCTTATACGTGGAGGATTGGGCGGAGTAATTTCCAATCCCGGAGGGATTGTATGTTTATAGAAAATGAATCATGAAAAACGATCCCGACCCCGGAGGGGTCGTATGTTCCTAAACGACTTTATCAAATCCATTCAAACAAATATTTAGGATCATATTCGACTTTGAACTTCTCCAATAATTCGCTGTACTCCTCACGGAATGGTTTCTTTCGATGATGTTCTTCTGATTTAAAATATAAGAAATCACCTGATTTAAACTTGAATGACTGTATGAAAACGCACCATAACCTTCTTGCCATTGAAAAGGACTGGAGAGGAGTCGCTTCACACGAATAAATTCGGTGGAAGTTTTCTTCACTTCTCGAACAAGGTCAGACAAACAACAAGATGGTCTCATTCCAATCAGAAAATGAATATGATCAGACATGCCGTTGATAGCGAGCATTTTTTGTTCTTTATTTTGTACTATACCTGTAATGTATTTGTACAACTCCTCTTCCCACAATGGATGAATAAGATTCTCGCGGCCTTTGACTGCAAAAATTACATGAATGTAGATTTGGGAATAGGTGCCTGCCATGATTAGATTTTAAACGAATAAATAGAGTCGCCAATTTACTCCCGGCACTTAGACTAAACTTATGGGTTTTAGCTATAAGAGCTGAATTCTTATCACGTACCCTTCCACACTATCTAGTTTCGTTTAACAGAATTTATTTGAAAGAGAACATGCGATCCCATCGGGATCGAACCACTCGACAACTATATAAGGCTATAAACATTTTGACCCTTTCAGGGTCCAATACGTGGTTGGGGTATCCAGCAAAGAAACCTATTTCAACGCCTCCCTCACTTTAGGAGCAATCTTTGTCCCGAAGATTTCGATCGATTTCATGAGCATAGCATGTGACGGTCCGCCTACATCCATGTGAGCGGAAAAACGGGTGAGACCAAACATTTCGTGCATATGCAAAATTTTATCAACAGCTTCGCTAGCATCACCAAATAGATAGGCACCCTCTTTGCCACGACCTTGATCATACTGACCTCGTGAGAAGGGCGGCCACCCACGACTTGCTCCCACGCGATTCATTTGAGATGAATACACAGGGTAATAGGCATCTGCAATTTGCTTACTGTCTTCACCAAAGAAGCTATGCATGTGAACGCCCACCTGGAAGTTCTTCATATCATGACCATGATGCTCGTACAATTCTTTATAGTATTGAAACAGAGGCTTGAACTGCGCAGGGTTACCGCCAATGATGGCGAATATTACCGGCAGTCCCAGTTTGGCAGCGCGCACTACTGATTCAGGTGTGCCTCCCACTGCTATCCAAATGTTCAAATGATTATTCACAGCACGCGGCAATACTACCTGGTCCTGCAATGGGGCACGAAATTTCCCCTTCCAGGTAATACGTTCTTCCTTGTTGATCTTCAATAATAACTCCAGCTTCTCTTCAAACAGTTCGTTGTAGTGGTCAAGCGGATATCCGTACAATGGAAATGACTCGATGAAGCTTCCTCGTCCGGCCATCAACTCAGCACGACCATCGCTCAACTGGTCTACCATGGCAAAACCCTGGTAAATGCGCACGGGATCAGATGAACTCAGTACAGTCACAGCACTGCCCAGCTTGATGTTTTTTGTAACCGTGGCAGCGGCCGCAAGCACCACCTCAGGCACCGATACGGCATAGTCGGGACGATGATGTTCGCCAATTCCAAAGAAATTGATGCCCACCTCGTCCATGAGTTTTATTTCCTCGATCAACTCACGCAAGCGTTCACCCGCAGGAAGCGGTTTACCTTGCTCATCATAGTGGTTGTCGCCAAACATGCCAATGCCTAAATCCATAATTATAGTGCTGATTTCAAAAAATACAATGAAGGGAAGTCATAAGTTCCCGAAAGGTAGAAAGAGTTTCGCTACCTAGCAGATCAGATTCAAATCAGTGCTTGTCAGCTACGCAAGAAGGACATTGCTGGATTTATTGAATAATTCTCTTTCCTATTGGCTCGATAATTTTGCCCACTCAGTAAAATTCCCAGCTACTTCTGTTTCATTATTCCTTACTTCAACCAACAAAATTATTTCATGTATTACTACTTATGATTTTATCTAAATCTAAAAACAATGGGAATTTCATTTGAACAAGGTAGTCTCAATAACATAGCCTCCTTTAGGGGACTCATTTCTATTTGTATTAACCTGGGAAGCAGCTACAACCCTCCAAAAGCAATCTTGCGAATCGAACGGTTAAACTCACTTCTCACCGAAACCGATGCGGCATTGAAGAAATGGAACGATCTGAGAAAGGAGTTTATACAAAGTGAGTATGATTGCGGAAATATCTTTAGAGATGTAATTGCATTGGGGCGAGAGGTACTTAGAGTATTCGAATCGTCACATGCACCCAGACAGGTGACTACAGTAGTGAGTGGCCATTATAACATGCTCTTTTTTCGCGGGAAAAAGAGACGATTCGGCAGGTTAGACGAAAAAACAGACAGGGAGATGTTGGAGGCGCACCATGGCCGTGAAAAAGTCATTGAGGCATTTGACAATTTTATTGCTTTTATAGAGAACGAACCCTCGTATCATCCCAATGACCCCTCACTGGAGGTAAGTGCGTTGAGAGCTTTCCGGGTCAGACTATGTGCTGCAGACGATACTGTATTGACCAGCTCGATGAAGGAACGCAATGCCCGCCTGATCAGGAACAAATACATGTGTGAAAAGGATAGAGGCTTAGTAGATGTGGCGTTGGCCGTGAAAGAATACTTCTCTACCAGCATTCCAGTAGCAAGCGAGCAGTATAGAGAGCACTTCAAGTTCAATATCACCAAATTCACGACTATCAGATTTTAGATTTATTTAATGAAGTAATCATCCGAATGGCTTCATCATATTATCAAGTCATCGAATAGCCAAATCCCTTACGTTTTCCTCTTCTTCTTGTTCGCAGAAGGAAACAGCACATTATTAAGTATAAGTCTGTACCCCGGTGAGTGTGGATACAAAGCCAGGTTGGTCTTCTTGGGCAATCCACGACCGCCACCGTTCATGCCTTCTGGATCGTGACCGCTGTAGTAAGTAAAATGTCCTCCGCCTGCCTCACCATAGATGTAACGCACATTGGGTTTCTGTCTGTTCTCGGCCATCACCAAAACATTGGGTTTTACAAGGGTGGTGTTGAAAGAAGTAGTGAGCCCGTTGAAATCGTGGATCACGTGTTCGTGATTCTGTGTAAGTAACGAAGGCACAATATCCCACTTGGCAGAGAAGTCGAACAAGCGGAAGAAGTCGTTATCGGATATATTGCCCCAACCCCAGCCACCTACATTGATATCGGAGAAGCTGCGGTCGGAGTTGCCTTTCAGTTCAAAGTTTTCAAAGGCTAGTGATTTGGAATAATCCAGTTCTACACCTTCGCCATTCAATTCACTTTCTATGTCCTGACCCTGTGCCGCGAGTGCGATGTCAAATGTTTCAGCACCCGAACACATGGCAAACAAATAGCCGCCACTTCCACAGAAGCCCATGATCTTTTTCACGACATCATATTTCATGGCTGACACTTTTGCGTAGCCAAGCCTGGCGGCAGTCATTTCCTGCATCTTTAATTCAATACGGTTGCGTGGCCGGAACATGGCTTTCTCAATCTGCCCCGTAAAATCCTCGTGATGCAAGTGTAGCCAATCGTATTGCAGTAAAGCATCTTTCAGGATTTCGTCATCATATATAATAGTGTAGGGGATTTCGGCATAGTCGAGCACGTTGATTACTGCATCGCTGTCATCCTCGACAAATTCGTTCTTGGGCGAGTACACAGCAATGCGCGGAGCCTTGTCCATGCGAACAACATTCATGTTTACGGCCGGGCTGGCTACCTGCTTGAGAATGGTGTTTGCCTGCTGGTCTGTGATCTTCTCTATATAAAGGCCACGCACTTTACACTCGAGTTCCATGGCAGAAGTCCACTCGATCATGAAACTGCCACCTCTGTAGTTAAGGAGCCAGTCTACGGAAATATCTTTTTTGAGGGCGAAATAGGCCAAACCATAAGCCTTCAGGTGGTTGGTCTGCGTGGCATCCATGGGAATGAGAATGGACGCGCCCAACAGCATCTGTGACTGAAACACCAAAAGGAGAGCCAGTCTTTTCATCGTAGTACTAAGTTAAAGGTAAAAGCGGAAAGTTGTTAGGGTAAGTTATGAGCGGCTGGTGATTTGATAATTTAAGAAGTTTTCAAACTTAGTTCTTATAGAAAATCTATTTAAGAGCCCCCTTTCGCTTGATTATTTCACTCCCCCATACTATGTCGTTGCCGGACTGCTGATAATATGTGCCGCGCAGCTCCAGGATATGCTTATTATCGGGCGAAAGCATTATACTGCCTCGTGAAAGTCCTGTAAAGCTTCCGTCACTAGTTACGATATGGTACACATACAGGTAAGTTTTATCACTGAATACAACACCTTTAATTGTTTCCCAACTAAATGGGTTTTCATAATATTCTTTCTCTGTGTTATCATTTTTACTCCAATGTCGCTCTCCAGACAATTTCCATTCAATTACATTTTGAAAATTAGTTAGCTCAGAAATTCTACAAGTACCACCGTGACTATGATTTTTGCCTCTTTGAGTACAAGTGTAATCATACTCACCTTCGATTTGGAAAAAATAAGGATTTATGATTTCAACTACCTCTGGTTTTGTGACAGATTCTGAGGGAGAATCTAAACTGAGAGGCAGTGAGTTACTCATAATGCCCAAGTCCATGATTTGTAGCGGTACACTTCGATTGGCTAGTACCAGATGAAGGTATACATGCAGCCATTTGAAGTTAATATAATTGGATATTAGAAGTAAAAACATTCCTTTCCCAATAAAGCATACTAGAAAAACCATGGTTTTGAAACTTGCTATTTGCGCGACTATTTCATTTGAGTCACTTTTACCCAATTCCGGATTGGGGTATGGAAACTCAAGTAAACCATACATGGGCTGGGCTAATACGTATAATGGTAATAAGAAAAGGATGCCAAACTTGTATGCTTTATTGGACAATCTGCTCCTGCTAAGATTTACGTCTTTGAAATAATACTCCATGCTTGTGATTCGGCCAAATAGCAAACCCATCGTGAGACCATTATATACACCACACATCAACTTGAAAATATTTGTGATCATTTCGATTTTCTTCGGATCCTTAGAAATAGCCAGCAGAATTCCGTAAGATGAAAGGAAAAGAACGAGAAAGATAAATGTACCTCGGTAGTAGTCACTAACCTCGTTGTCTTGCGTAAGGGTGGTGTCGTAAAGAATTACAAATGCGAGATAGATGAAAGCTGCACTTATCGCATTTGTCGAAATGTCAGCGAAATCAATCCATTCCTTTAAATGCTTAAACTCTGGGTCATCTTTAACAATATCTTTAAGAAGATTGACACAATAGAACAATGCGAGTATAATGATGAACCATTTTAGATTGCCGACAAGTTGACCAATTAGTTTGTTTACTCGATTATTATTCTTCTGCAAAGTCTCATAGTTCTTGTCTTCTATTTTAAGTACTTGCCCTAATTCTGCCATTTGCTTGTCGCTGGCAAATTCATATTTAACCGGTCGAAGCATGATGTAGAAAAAGATTAGTACCATAATATTAAGCACGTCAGTTGTCAGTAATGCGCTTATATGTATGTTCTGAAAGAGATTGAGTGAAATGGCTTTATCAACAATGGTTAGTACTGTTAATACTAACCCCAAAAGCAATGCAGTTAACGTTAATCTTTCCCTGAATTCATTATTTGCATTTGAGTTAGGCTGAACGGGTTTGCTGCCATTTGGTGATTCAATTTGACTCATATTCTTTGTTTTTATTCTTTTCCTTTTCCCAACCCAAACACACTTCCCACACGCGTGAACAATGTCAATGCGCTGGTGATAGCGATGACAAATGCGTTGAGGTTATTCATCAGGTCTTTTTGTGCAATGGCAATAAAGACCAACGTACTGGCGATGGTGAGTGCTAGGATGAGACTAAGATTATGCCAGGTGCTTTTCTCTTGTGCTGACTTTGTCAATTGTATTTCTTCTTCTTCCCGGAAGGTGTCCAAAATGAAGTTGTTAAAACTCTGGTTCATGATCTTCAATCGCTTTTTGCGCAGGATAACTGCGCCTTTCTCCATCAGCGATTTGACAACTCCGGGATTCTTTAGATTTGCAAACCCGTCATGGGCAAGGTCGAAGAGAAAAAGCTTCTCCTCTTCAGAGAATGAATTCCAGACGCCCTGGTAGTAAAGCGTGGCTTGTTCTTCCACCTCCAGAATAAATTCTTCATAACCTTTTTCACCAGGATGCTTCGCGTCAGGCAACGCGAGACTCTGCAGATATTGACATGAACTGATTTCGGGATTGGCGTTCTCTTCTATTTGCGCAGGACGAACAGTTTTGTAATGCACTTCAAATTCACTCAACAAATTTTTCCATTTGCGTACCGCTATTTTGTACTCCATCAGCTTTTCATCTTTGCTGTCTGCGGCCGCCAACGCACCTATCTTTTTGTGATACATGTGGAATAGCGTTGAGGGAGGCACCGTGGAGAGAATGAAAATCTCTACACCAGGCGTAGTTGCCATTTTGTACAATACCTCCAGCCGGTGCTGGTTTGAGGCGTGGTCATTCAGTCCGAATTCAAAGTCAGTAAGCACGTATCTCGAGTATCCGTCAGCATACTGTAAATCACAACCCCGGTTAATTTTTGCTTCCTTGAAATAGTTGTCCTGTAAAATTTCGCTCTTGCCCGATCCGGGTAGCCCCACAATGAACATACGCTTGGAGAAAGTGGCGCTCTTCTCACCCTGGATGATCTTCAATAAACCGGCAGTGGAGAAATCGCCTGCCGGCCGATGAATAAGTATTCCGAAAATGGTATTCGTGCTGAAGCGAACTACTTTGTAAAGCACATAGATCGCCACAAACAGTAATACAATGAACCAGGGAGTAAACAGTGAGTCGAACCTGGGTAAGTTGTTCCACAAAGTGATCTTTTCTCTTCCGGCAAGGCGTGGAGTAAATTCCATCTTAACACCTTTTTCATTTTGCTGCCATTTCCAACGGTCAGGAGTTTTACCATCTGGCTGATTCGCTTCTGCAAAACGACCGAAAGCATAGGGCAGCCGTGACAAAACGGTAAGTATCGATGTTTGCAAATCCCTGTCGACAAACGCTTCGTGCATTTCATTGTCAGCTCCTTTCGGTGGGAGTAGAGAAACGTAAATTCCTGTTTTGTCAAGGTAAGGATCATGAAAGCCTGTCTCTTCTATCTGTATTTTTTTTTGTTCAGCGAGACTTTCAAGAGAAGAGCTTATCACGAGTTGCTTATGTCGTGCCAACATGCCCGCTTCCATCAGGTAGGACGCCTTGTAGAAAACAGTGGCTGGAACGATACATGCCAGTAACAACCAGAGCACAATGTTGGTGTGGTAATTGGCGGGGTACTGACATTGGTTCCAGAATCCTTTCCAAAAAACGTTGCTACGCTCTGATTGACGATACCCAAGGAATTTACTGAAAATGAAAAAAGCGATCAGCAAAGCGACTGTCAGTCCTTGTTGAAGTAATGCCATTGTCACCTGCTTGGGATCTATGTCAATAAGAGGCAGCCCAAACCAGTTGATTGCAAAGATGATGATCACGCTTGTGAGCAGGAATGAGAAGCGTGTGCCAGAGTCGTGCAAGTATTGATGAAAAGCCATCAGCATAACCGGCAGAGTGATGAAGGCCACCACTGTACCTGCCCCGTCAATAATGTAGAAGGTCAATGCTATGGCCATGAGACTTAGCTGTGCCCAAAAGGCAACTCTGAACCTCGTGGCATTGGAGTCAGGAGCAAGTACACTCAACCAAAAGCGCACACCACTTAGTTTAGTAGGACGATATTGACTCAGATAAAGCATTAGTAATTGCAGAGCTACTCCCGTGGAGATGATAACCATCAACAGTAAAGTGAAAAAGATCGTGACTACAACCGGTGTGCGTTGGTAGTCGCGGTCGTGAATCACGACCAGGAAAAGAGGAATGTTGTCGATGGGTTGAACATAGATGCGGCTTCGCTTCGATGCATATTGTCCGGAAAAGCAACTCTTGAGTCTGCCATCTACGGCCAGCCTTAACGGAGTGGACGGAGATACTTCATAAAAAATATTCTCCTGGTGGTTTTTGTCCGAGTCAGAATGAAACCATACTTCACCTGACTGGTCTGCGATACAAAAGCTATATCCCGGCGGCAATACAGGATCCATGATGGAATAAAGGCGCGTGGATATGGCATGGACTATAAATTTCAAAGGGGGATTTGCTTTGTCCTGTTCTCCTTGGTACACTATACCGAAGCCTGCTTCCTTGGAGTGGTCGGTGCGCGACTGGATCGACTGCAATGCAAACTTTTGTGTTGAGTCGCCCATGGGCAATTGCCAAAGACTGTCATGTTGCGCCCACCGGAAGTACAAGCGGTCCTTTAGTATAGGCATGGCATAGTCCGGCCCCTTGTCTTTGGTGGTAACTGTGAAAAGACATTTCCCTTCGTTGTCAATCCACATGGCATAGTTCATCGATGGATACGCTTTTAGGGAAGGAGCTTGATTGCCAAGAACTTTTTTTCCACTGCTAAGCTGTTTGCGTATTTCACTTTTCGGATACGCTTTCTGAAGTTCGGTCAACTGTTTGTGAATTTTGCTTAACTCTCCCTGAAACTGACTTTTTATAGAGTCTGAAAGATTTCCCAGTTCACGATTTTCATCATTGTTCGATTGAAGGAAATGCCCGGCAGACCAGAGAAGTAAAAAGAGTACGGTCGTCCCTGCCACTACACTGAATCCGACAAACAAGGCATCGACAATGTCGAGCCGGTCGTAGGCATTCATCAATTTCAACCTGATAAGAGGCATGCAGATCACCAGAAATAAAACAATAAGCGAAGCTGCCGTGATGACAATAGGATCGACCGACCTGACCTCGCGATCGAAATTTTCTGTTTTAATAAAACCACAAAGAACCCAGTTCTCACCTTCGTCAAACCTGATGCGGTGGGTAAACACTTTGTACTTTGTATCTGCAAGTGTGATCTCTTTGAAACGGCTGGTCTGCAAGCCCATCTCTTTTGTCCCCAACGAATCAGGCCCGTCAACGCTTACACGGTTTTGAAACGTCTGGAATATTTCATTAGCGGTAGAATGCTTTTGACTTTCTTTCTCATGGATGTCATCAACCTGTTTAACGACAAGGAATTCGTCAAATTGATCAGGTTGATAAATGAAATCATCGGCTGAAACGCCAAACACGCCCTTCAGTGAGCTCCCTTGCTTGGGGAAAGTGAAATAAATGCTGTCCACACCACCATGCAGCAGGTCATGAATTTTTGTTTTGCTCATCAAGCCTCTGTACCTGACGGCCTCCAATTCCTTTACCTGGTCACGGATCGTGGCGATATCTTTTGAGATGTCATCTCTTTTCCAAACCCGGTCAATGGCATCGTAGTAGTCTTGTTTTGCCTGGAGCATGTTCTGCCCGAAGCGGGCTAACGCCCTGTACTTTTCATCGCGCAATATTTCTTCACGTCCCTGAACGTAGACGTAGAGGTAATAGAAAAAGAACAAACTGATAATGACCAGCGTGGTGGTCGCAATCCAGAACCGTTTAGATAGAGTCGGAAATTTCATAGTGTATCACGAAACTGGTGGAGAACACTCACCTCAACCCGCGATACAACCAGTCCTGTTTATGTTCTCACCAAGACACTAAATGTAAGGAATGACACTATTGAAATGCTACGGGGAAATCCCCGTATTTGTATGGGTTTTTTCCCCTTGGGAGATAAGATGGAAGACAGTTAGACTAAAGACTAAAGGCTCTTGTCTAATTTAGCCCGGAAACCTTCATCCATCCAGCAGTCACTACTTTACCGTAGTATTTGCAGAAAGCCCAATCGCCTTCTATTTTTTCAATGAAGACAATATTGCCTTTAATAATGTAAGACCGTAGTTTTTTAGCTTCATTTTTCTCTGAGTAGAAATACAGTTTGTCCTGCTGTGAGAATTTGCTGGCGATCCAGTTTTCTTTCTTTGCAAGTGTAAACTCGATTGGTGAGGTAAATGATTGCACGTTCCAGCATCCGCCATGATCAGTAGCGAGTTGCAGTGTCGCTTTCCCAGCACCAAGCAATTTAAGTGTTCCCTGGATTGCATCTTCGTTCTTTTCGCCAGGGTAGTAGGTAGTCACCGTTGCAGAATTGCGCTCCACTTTCCCTTCGAGGTAGAATATGCAGGAAAACCGGGGTTGCTTTGTTGCTTCATCGTATCCGGTATAACTTTCATAGTGCCCTGTAACAGTCTTTTGTACAGGATCAAAAGCCAGGCTGAGATCACCATAGTCCCCACTCACGGGTGGTTCACTTTTCTGGCTTGTAAAGCCAGAGACCAGTAGCGCCAACATTACTACAAAGACTTTTGTGATGTTCATAACTAAAGTAATTGCAAACAACTAATTGGGCCTTGCATGCTTCGGTTCATACACACCAAGCTTGCCACCGCCAGGCAATGTCAATTGAACCAATTTTCCCCAGCGCTGGTCTTGAACTTCGCTGCACTTGATTTTCTGCTTTGCCATTTCACTGATGAAGACATCGATGTCTTCGCACATCAGGTAGATTTCCTGTTGTTCGTTTCCCTCCGAGGGGTGCACTGCCAACTCGGAAGGGGGGAGAGCGAATATCAACCAGCCGCGCCCAACGTCAACGTTGTTTAGCTTCAGGACATCCCGGAAAAAGACCTTGTCCGCTTCAGCGTCTTTCGAATAGATAATGAGGTGTACTCCATTGATCATTGCAAGTGTATTTAGCGATGGCTAAACTAACACTTTTGTGGGAGAATTTTACTCCGACCTCAGGCTCTTCACAGGGTTCATCAACGCAGCTTTCACCGATTGGAAACTCACCGTAGCAAGTGTGACTATTAAAGCTCCAAGGCATGAGGCGGTCATCACCCACCACGACATTTCGGTGTGGTATTCGTATTTACTCAGCCATCCCTCAAGCAGGTACCATGATAGCGGTACAGCGATGGCACATGAAACAGCTACCAGTATGACAAAGTCTCTCGACAGCAATTGCCATAAGCTCTTAACTGAAGCGCCCATCACTTTACGGATTCCAATTTCTTTAGTGCGTTGTTCGGTTACAAATGAAGCGAGCCCGAACAGTCCAAGGCAACTGATGATGATAGCAAGGGTGGCAAAGACGGAAGCCAATTTACCGATCCTCACTTCGGAGTTGAATTTTCTATCATAAGTGGCATCAACAAATTTGTAGTCGAAAGCAGCTGATGGAATATGTTTTTTGAAAACGGATTCAATAACCGCGAGTGATTCCTGGGCGCTTTTGGCCGGATTCAGTTTCATGATCATCCAATTCACCTGTTCATAGCTGAGAAAATAAATTCCGGGTCGTACCTGCCGGTAAGGAGAGCCCATGATCATATCCTCCGCTACACCGATCACATGATACTTTCTCTTATCGTCAGAGCCCCAGATAATCTCCATACCCACGGCATTTTCAACTCCGATAAATCGCTCTGCTGCTTCGTTAATGACGATGGCTGTAGAGTCGCTTGCAAAGTCTCTGGAGTAATCCCTGCCTTTTTTGATTTTCCATTGAATTGTGTTGCCGTAATCATGCGAGCCCCAGATGGTCGCAAACTCTCCGTCTACGTTAGGGTCTTTTCCCGCCCAACGGAAGCCTCCGTTGTTAGACCAGATACCAGTGAGTGGACTGGATGACTCCGCAAATTCCTCAATGACACGCAGTCCTTTTAATTCATCGCGCATGATGTTGTATTTTTCATTTCCTGAATCTCTGTACTTGCCATAAAAATCAGGTGTCTTCATCTGGATCATAAGTAGCCCGTCCTGGCTGTAGCCGATGGGTCTGTTCTTCGAAAATTGTATTTGATTGTAAACGATCACTGTGCCAATGATCAGCGTTACTGAAATTACAAACTGAACTACGACAAGAGCCTTTCGAGGCAATGAAGCAAACCTTCCTGCTTTGAACGCACCCTTTAAAACTTTTACAGGCTGGAATGCCGAGAGATAAAGTGCAGGATAGGAGCCTGCCAGCAAACTGGTGACCACAACAAATGCAATGCAGATCATCCAAAAGGAAGGGTTAGCCCATTGGATGATCATCTTTTTATCGGCAAGCGTGTTAAATGAAGGGAATGAAATCCAGACGATCAGCAAAGCAATAACAAACGACAATGAAACCACAAGGAACGATTCGCTTAGGAACTGGAATATCAATTGTCTTCTCACGGAACCTATAGTCATGCGAATGCCTACCTCCTTGGCCCGTCTTTCGGAGCGTGCCGTGCTAAGGTTCATGAAATTGATACAGGCGAGTAGCACCACGAAAATACCGATGATTCCAAAAAGCCAGACCATCTGAATTTTTCCACCTATGTTCTTTCCGTTTTTCCAATCGCCACGCAGGTGCCAATCACTCATGGGTACGAGGAAGATCTCCGGGTTGTACTTGGCTTCATCTGGTTTCCCTTTGACTTTTACTTTTTTAATTTTCTGTGTCACTTGATTGATATCGGCACCAGGTGCAAGCTGAGCAAACAATTGAAACGAATTATTTCCCCACTGTGTCTCAGCGGTTTTCATCCACGGTTCAACTGTGAGCAGCAACTCCCAACTCGAAAAGAAATCTTGGCCTTTGAATGTGGAGTTGTCGGGAAGGTCCTCATAGATGGCTGTTACTTTGGCATCCATAGTTCCGTCAATGCGAACGAGTTGGTTGAGCGGATCGGTATCACCAAACATGGCTTTAGCAAGAGATGCCGATAGAAGGATGGAGGAGGGATCGCGCAATCCATCAATGCTTCCCTGACGGATTTGCAGTGTCATCATTTTTGGAAAATCGACCTGTACAAAGCTTCCTGTTTTTGTAAACTTATTTTCCCCGACCACCAGCAAGTGATCGCCAGACCAGGACGACATTGATATGTAGGTAAAGTCACTCGCATAATTGTTGCGTAGGGCCATTTCCAATGGTCGCGGTATAGCCACACCCGTTCCGATGTTTGCGTTGGTAGTCTGGTGTTGATATGCCTGGGTGACCCGGTTATAGTTACCATGATATTTGTCGAATGAAATTTCATCATAAACCCATAGGCCGATAAGTATCGCTATGGCCATACCGGTGGCCAGCCCACCTATGTTAATGACAGAATAGCCTACATTCCTTTTCAGATTCCTAATGCCAACTTTAAAATAATTGCTGAACATAGCTGTATTGTTTGAGGGGATTGATTTTGTTTTCTTAATGGCAAACGGTCTCACATAGTTGATCACCTGGAACCAGTAGTTCAGTTTGGCCCTGAACACTGATTGACTACTCATGGTTGCAAATTTTTCCTCCAGGTCACCGGAGACTTCTTCCAGCAGGTCATCCCGCAGGAAGGAGCGGAGCATTCGCTCGGCAAGTTTGGGAGGTGTGGTCTTCACTTTATTTTCTTTCTTTTGTCTTAACAGTTCATCGCACGACTAGTTTGGGATACTGCTTCCATAGCGACATTTTAAAGTCGAGTGAGTTTTGCAGTACACGTTTTCCACTGGCGGTGATGGTGTAAATACGTTTACGCCTGCCACCACGTTCTGCGGTGGCTTTTCCCATCTTGGAATCGAGAAAACCTTTGTCTTCCAGTCTTGTGAGTGTTGAATGCGTTGCACCAATGGACACAGCTCTGCCGGTTTGTGCTTCAAATTCTTCGGCAATCCGGTAGGCATAGGCCTGTTCACCCAGGATCCCGGTAATGATCAGGATTACTTCTTCAAATTCTCCAATACGCGTTTCTTTCATGAGTCAGAGATTATATCATTCTAAATTGTAGATGTAATCTACGCAGAATGATAGCAATATGTTCTACCATTTAGAAGGAAATACTGAAGAAAGATGGAAAGGTTACAGAAAAAAGAAGAAACCTGGATTAAAGGTCCAGGTTTCTTAAGAAATTTGATTTCAACTGCTTTTGGTTAATGCAGATTTCCTGTCTGTTAGTTCTTCATTTTGTAGATAACTGATAAAAGTACTTCCATTCCGCGGGCAGGGAAGTTATTGGTGTAGGTTACGGATGAAGAAGGGTAGTTGTATTTGGTATCAAAGATATTTCTTCCGGTTAGTTTAAACTGCAATGGACACCGTTGTGGTGATACCAATATATTCAGTCTTCCAAGCAAATAAGCATTTACAGGTGGCCTTGGATCACTTGCTGCTTTAGTAAACTGGCCGCGGTAGTTAATTCCCAAATCGAATTGGAAAATGCCGTAGGGGATATTCACATTTGCGTTGATCATTGTGTTAGGGATGTATGCCAACCGCGCTCCTGTTCCGTCATCACTGCCAAAATACTGGGTGAAGTTGAGCATGGCATTGATGCCTTTTAGTTTATAGATGAGCTTGCCATCTATTCCATTGTTAACAGCTGTAGTGCCATTTCCCACATTGATGAATTGCCCGACAAAACCTTGTGCGAGCATTTGTTCGGAGATATTAGCATCCGTCTCCAGCCGGTTGGTGATTTGACAACGAAATCCGCCAAACTCTGTCCGTAGGTTCGAGCTCCAGTTGTTTATCCAGAGTAACTGCAACATGCCGATGCGCTCTGGTGTATTCGTTGGGCTTCCTAAGATTGCGACACTGGAAAGAGTTTCGAAACCATTTGGAATTCGCGTAGCTAAACCATAAAGCAGTTTAAAGGTGCTGCTTTTGCTACTGTATACGATTCCGCCACGCGGATTAAATGCGGTGTACTGCTGTGCTTTCAAAAGACCGGTACCCGAGTACATATCCAGGCGTGCGCCCATCGTTACAAGAAGGCCTTTCGCAAGCGCATGATTTACCTGGCCGTATAATCCATCGTTAATCCGCGAAACATTCGTGTCGAACAACCAATTGTTGGTGTTATCACGGATCACACGAAAAGGAACATAACCAAACGGATTCAAATTGAGCTCAGTTGGTCTATATGCATCCAGCACACGGTCGTCCGAGTGATAGTAGCCGAGGATCAGATTATTGTCTTTCGAATAATTGTAGGTGAATTGAGCCTCTCCATCTACCGATTGCGTGTTTGCCCCCTGTCCATCAATGAAGAATGAAGTGTTGATGGTCTGACCATCGCGATAGATGGGAACGTTGTCTAACATCGGGTTTCCGGCGGGGTCTCGCACCAGCGCTGTACCATCTGGTGTTACCTGGAATGCCGGCAAAAGTGCAACCTCTGTCCAGTTGTCCTGGTGCCATCCGGCAGAAAGCTTAACTTCGGTTTTCCCTCCTGGCTTGAATGTGTAATCAGTGCCGACAGAATAAGCATACATTGACAAGGTGAGGTCCTTCATGTTGGTAGGATTGACGCTATTAAACCCTGTAAACGTTGGCCTTGATTGATTGGTAATTTTGGAATACAAACGGAAGCCACCTTGCTTGTAAAACAAATCACCATCAATGGCATGATTGACACCGTCTCTCAAGGTTGCATTTCCATAAAGGCTGTTCTGCACAGATAGATCCTGACCTTTCTCAGTGAAATAGCGGAATGCTCCACCAATGGTGCCACCGTTGGCAGTGCCAGTAAGAAATGAACTGCTGGAAGCAAAGCCTTTTGATGTGGGAACGTAGTTTACTTCTGTGCTTACAGTTGATTCGCCCGCTTCGGCTGTTCGGGAAATGATATTGACAACGGATGTGAAGGCGTTGGCTCCGTATAACGCGGAGCCAGGCCCACGGATGATTTCAATTCGCTCGATGTTATCAAGCAAATATTCTTCGCCACCAAAACGATTGCCAGGTAAAAACGCATTGAGTCGCTGACCGTTAAATAGCAACAATGTATTTTGCCCGGTGTCAAAACGAAAACCGAACCCTACGTTTTGATTGAGCGGCTCACCGATACCCCAGTTGCTTCGGTCTTCATGATTATCGGGAATGTCATTCAGTACTTGCGCCAATGTTTGATAACCACGCTGTTTGATTTGTTCTCTCGTAATTACTTCAACAATAGATGGTACAGCGTCAACCTTACCGGAGGATTTCGTAGCGGTAGTGACTTTGATGTTCATTAATTCCTCTAATGAAATGGAATAGACATCAATGGTATCCTTTTGATTTTGCGCAATTACACTCATGTGATTTAGCGCCAGCGTGATAACCAGAAAGCTCTTATATGGAATAGAGAACAGTTTTTTCATTTAGCATTAATTTTTGGTTTGAAAAATTCTATAAAGGAATGGCGTTCAAAAGGAAAAGCAAAGCGATACGGCCTCGCTGCCTTGCGATAATCTTACACACACATGGAAACTACGAGAACACTCTCATGATGTGCTTAAGAGCATTTTTCTTGCTGCGGCAGCTTTGTATTAATTAACTCTGGGCTCAGTATATCTACATTTTAATAAGTGGATTTTACCATTCACACATTAGCGTTGTAAAAGATTCGCCATTGCAACAAAATTTAAGGTTTGAGATTGCAATCAGACGCCACATGATCAGCAAATGGTGACTTTCCCGGCGCATACTTTCGCTACACTATAGTCAGCCTTGATAAAAAATTACCAGGAAATGTTACATGGTTTATAGTCGCTGGCGAATACTCTAAAGTCACGACTCAGAGGAGATAATTTTAGCTTTTGACAATGCAGGCGTGCCTGGTTGATTTTTTCAAGTTTCCATACATGGTCGATGCACGCAAAAAACCTGGCATTATTGAGAGTGTCGAACCCTCGACTCAGATTTTGTTTCGCCTGAACTTTACCCCTTTCGGAAAATAAAATATACAGCCAGCACCAGGAACCCGAACCCTACAAAATGATTCCACTTTAGAGTTTCATTTTTGAAAAATACCAGCGAAAAAATGACGAACACTGACAACGTGATTACTTCCTGAATCACCTTGAGTTCAACCAGAGAAAATGGACCGCCATTCTCCCTGAACCCGATCCGGTTTGCGGGTACCTGTAATACGTATTCGAACAGGGCGATTCCCCAACTGATCAGGATCACCCACACCAACGACAGGTTTTCGCTCCATTTCATATCCTTAAACTTCAAATGGCCGTACCAAGCGAAAGTCATGAAGGTGTTGGAGAGAACAAGCAGAATGATCGTCAGAAAGGGTTTCATAAAAAAAGTCTAAAGTTTGAAATCTAACCAGGGTCAAATTACCGTATTTTATAAGTCCTTAGAAAATTCGCTGAAAACCGAAAAGGATTCTTAAGTTTAAATAAACTGAACCAAACCGTTATGAATACTGCAGCCTCCTCGCCACAAACCAACTGGAAACAGATTTACAGCCTTATGGCGCTCAATGCCGCCATCGTCATCAGTTGGATAGCTTATCACAATTATCAACCTAAAGTGCTTGAAATTTTTAATTACAGACACCTGTCGTTGTTCCTGGTAATTTCACAGGCTTTGATTTTAGTTTTCATTCCACCGGCAGCCGGTATCATTGCCGATCGCGTGATGAAATCCGGGGGCAATCGCTTTGTTGTTTTCACAGTAGGAATTAGTGTGACCGCCATGGTGTTCATGTGTGTGGCATTTACCGTAGGCACTGCTACTACTATCAATCTTACTGCAGCGCTTCCTTTCATGATTGTGATCTGGTTGATCTCCATGAATATTTTTCATAGCCCCGCTAATTCGATGCTTGAATTGTTTGCACCTGCCAAATCACTTCCTTCTGCCATGGCAATGATGGTATTAACAACAGAATTGCTGTATGCCGTTGAGCCTGTTATCGTCAATTTTGTAGACTGGATGGGGCCGATCGTAACTTTTGCTTTTGGTGGTGTTCTTCTGATTATCACTGGCTATTTTTTCCGTTCATCTACGCGCAATCTCAGTTTTGTTCGAAGCAATGATGAATCCAAAACCACGAGCAGTAACTTCACGGTCGTTCTTATAGCCGGTTTGATCTTAGGCGCAGCCACCACTATGTTGAAGACTTATATTCCTCAGAAAATTGATAATCTCTTTGGCACTGGTGGAGCTATTTCTGGTTCGGTAATTGTTTCTATCGCGTTGGGAATTGCAGCTCTTGCTGCGTGGCCTTCATCCAAACTGGTAGACAAGATTGGCACTGAGAAAAGTTTGACCTATGGATTGATTGGTTCTTTCGTGTTGCTGTTACCTACTATCTTTATCAGCAATCCGTACATTGTAATGACACTCGCGTTGCTTTCGGCACCGTTCTTCAGCTATGCATCAGTGGCGGGCTTCCCGTTTGCGTTAGGTCACTTGTCAGTTAGAAACGTAACTCTTGGCTCTGGAATTTTCTTCGGAAGTGTGGAGGTAGCCGATGGCTTGATGAATTATTTTCAGAACATGTAGAAAGTTGATACTGGATGCTGGATACTTTAAGAAGAATATCCAGCATCTAGTATCCAGCTCCAGATTTATTTCACCAATTTCTTATACTTGATCCTGTGCGGCTGGTCATCACCCAGTCGCTTCTTTTTGTTCTCTTCATATTCACTGAAGCTTCCTTCAAACCAGTAGGCCTGGGAATCGCCTTCGAACGCGAGAATGTGTGTGCACACGCGGTCGAGGAACCAGCGGTCGTGAGAGATGATCACAGCACAACCTCCAAAATTTTCCAAAGCTTCTTCTAACGCGCGAAGTGTGTTCACGTCAAGGTCGTTGGTAGGTTCATCAAGCAGCAACAAGTTGCCACCTTGCTTCAAGGCAATGGCGAGATGAGCGCGGTTGCGCATACCACCCGAAAGTTCTTTTACTTTTTTCTGTTGATCTGTGCCACTGAAGTTGAATTTGCTCACATAAGCACGTGAGTTGATTTCTTTTCCACCGATCATGATCAGGTCATTGCCGCCGGTGATCGCCTGGAACACAGTGTCTTCCGGTTTGAGGTCGTCATGTTCCTGATCTACATAGGCGATCTTCACCGTTTCGCCAACAGAGAATGTTCCGGCATCCGGTTTTTCCTTTCCGGTAATCATTTTAAAGAGCGTAGTCTTTCCTGCACCGTTCGGTCCGATGATTCCTACAATGCCAGCTGGAGGTAAAACGAACGAGAGATTTTCGTAGAGCAGCTTGTCGCCATAGCCTTTAGATACACCAGTGGCTTCAATGACTTTATTACCCAAGCGAGGTCCCGGAGGAATATACAATTCCAGTTTCTCTTCTTTCTCGCGTCCTTCCTGGCCAATTAATTTTTCATAAGCATTCAAACGCGCTTTTCCTTTAGCCTGTCTTCCTTTCGGATTCATGCGCACCCACTCCAACTCACGCTCCAATGCTTTCTGACGTTTGCTTTCCGTTTTCTCCTCTTGCATCAAACGCTTCTGCTTCTGGTCGAGCCAGCTTGAATAGTTTCCTTTCCACGGAATTCCCTCGCCACGATCCAGTTCCAAAATCCACCCGGCCACATTGTCTAGGAAATAACGGTCGTGCGTTACTGCTATGATCGTTCCCTTGTATTGACGTAAGTGTTCTTCCAGCCACAATACCGATTCGGCATCAAGGTGGTTGGTAGGTTCATCAAGTAACAGCACATCGGGCTCTTGCAGCAACAACCGGCACAATGCCACGCGCCTTTTTTCACCACCCGACAAATGCTCAACGTTGGCATCAGCAGGAGGACAACGAAGTGCATCCATCGCGCGCTCAAGTTTATGGTCGAGTTCCCACGCCCCAATAGCATCCAGTTTCTCCTGAACTTCACCTTGCCGTGCGATGAGTTTTTCCATCTTGTCAGGGTTCTCCATGATGTCAGGATCACCAAATTTCTCATTGATGGCCTCAAATTCTTTTAAAAGAGCTACAGTGCCCTTCACGCCTTCTTCCACAATCTCTTTTACAGTCTTGGTTTTGTCCAATTGCGGTTCCTGTTCAAGCAATCCCACACTGTAGCCAAGGTCAGACACCACCTCACCCTGAAATTCTTTGTCAATTCCTGCAATAATTCGCAGCAAAGACGACTTACCCGAGCCGTTGAGACCGAGCACGCCTATTTTGGCGCCATAGAAAAAAGAGAGGTAAATATTCTTTAAAACCTGTTTGCTGGGCGGATAAATCTTGCTTACGCCCGACATTGAAAAAATGATCTTTTCGTCAGCCATGGGATTAAATTCTGTTGAGGCGGCAAATATTATGTTTTTAAGTCAATTGTCCACATTTTGAGCTTCAACTCTGTTAACCAGCAGGTTACTTTTTTTTAATCTTGCCGATCGAGGGGCAGGCCTTGCTTATGGTCTAATTAATTCTATTTTTGCGGGAAATTTAAAAGGCACTATGTACTGGACACTGGAATTGGCTTCTTACCTGGAAGACGCGCCTTGGCCGGCAACCAAAGATGAACTGATCGACTTTTCGATCCGTTCCGGAGCACCGCTCGAAGTGGTTGAGAACTTACAAGAACTCGAAGATGACGGTCAGCCGTATGAAAGCATTGAGGAGATTTGGCCCGACTATCCGACCAAAGAAGATTTCTTCTTCAACGAAGACGAATATTAAAATCAGGATAACTGATTATGACTAAAGGGTGGGCAACCGCCCTTTTTTATTTTCGGGCTCACGTTATTATGCATTCTTCGAATTCTCACGTGAGATAAGTTAGGCACTGGCTTTTTCTCACACTTTCGATTCGTTTTAGCCTCCGGAAAAAAAGATCGAACCAACCAACCTTTCTTTCGTAAGAGTTCGAAAAAGTAAGAGAATGAAACTACTCCAACTATTGATCTTCTTGATCACATTTTCAGCCGCACAAGCTCAATCAAAAAAACTTCCTGCCGATTTCATTAATTTCTTTGTTGGCAATTGGGCAGGCGAAGGGGAGTTTGCCAGCGGAAAAAAGATTTCGGCAGATCTGTCTTTCAAACTGTCACTCGACAGCACATGGATCACTTATGAGCACACCGATAAGCTCCCCAACAAATACAAAGCGCTTTCAATGTGGGGAGTGGACGCACAAACGGGCCAGTTTGTTGCCTACGCGTTCGATAATTTTCATGGCCACCGGAAATTTGCAAGCAACGGATGGAAAGACGGCAAATTGATTTTAACAGCTAATGAATTCTATACGCAAGCTGGGCTTGTATTCCAGCATTTCATTTATGAGAAACTGACAGACAAGTCTTTCAAGATGACATTCGAGACGAGCAAAGACGGCATCTCCTGGAAAATGGGTGACTATTTAGTCTTTAATAAAAACTGAAGACTAGGGTAGGGTGCAAAGATTATTTTAAGAGTGATGAATCCTCTTTTCGGATTGCCAGATATAAAAAGAAACCCGCGATGCCGAGCACAATAACGGATAAGAAAAAGAGGATTTTCAAATCCCTCCGTATCAATTGTTTCTTAAGATCAATAGTGATCCAAATCAAGCAAACGATAGCAAACAGTCCCCCATCTATAAAAATGATTTTGATCAGCCAGCTCATTGAGGTAAACTCTGTCCAGGCATCCGATAAATTTTTTCCCGAGTCCAGCCATTGGACTATTCCATATTGATAAAAGCAAAATGTTGTAATGGCAAGGATCAGGTAAATGATTTTCGCTGGTTTCACTCACTATCTTCAACTGAATTTCTTGATCACTTTCTCCACCCGCTTGCGTTTAGTATCCTTTTCAATGTCATCAAGTCTTGATGTGAGCGTCTTTACAAACACTTTCTTGTTTTTATCATTGATGACTAGGATTGCCTTTTCGGCATACATGGGCAATTGATTTGTCGGGCTGGTCAAAAACTGCTCGTTCAAAAGAGAGAAAGCCTTGTCTGAGTATGTTTTGATTTTGCAGAGCTCAATTAAAATATTCACTGCATAATCTTTTGTGATCACCGAACCCTTGTTTGCTGCGTCAATGATTTTTGATATGGACTTATAAATGACATCCGGATTTTCAGCGACTATAGCATGAAGCGCAGTCATTGCTCCCCACTGTAGCCGGTTGTTTTTGTGGTCCAGAAGTTCAGCAAAAATCTTGGTATGATCTGCAATTATTTTAGGTTTAATGACTCCGACTTCGTATAAGACCTTGATGCAGTCGTTTTGTATGTCTTTGCTTTTGTTTCCAAGGTTTTCGACCAATTCAATGATGGCGGCCTTGTCGTTTTTTGAGGCAATGTCCTTGGCCAGTTTTTGGTTGGGTACTTCATCTCTTCGGTTGAGGGAGGAAGCCAGTTTGCTGATGATGCTCATTTGGTTTTCCAGCGTTCAAGTTTTGGTATCCCTTTCGTGAAGAAACCAGCCAGAAATCCAGGAAATCCCATTTCCTTCATCTTGCCTTTCACAAATTCCTGCATTTGTGTTACTGACCAGTCAGGCTGCTTGAATTTGCCTCCCTCATAGCAATAAGCGCAATATATTTTACTGATCGTTCCATCAGTATTGGAGCCTCCGCCATTAGGTGATTTCTTCATCGGCATTCCACAGCTTTGACAATTACTATAAGTTTTTTCCATGGGTTAAGGTATTGTTTTAACAAATTAAGCCTGTGCTACTGACACAACCCTATGGCAGCATGGATAATAAAATCGGCAATTGCGGATGGAGGTAAACTTAGATAAGAGAACTGACCTTTACTTTGATCTGGATGGCCAATTCAATAACCCCAACTAGCACTAAGTTGATAAAAACCAACATGCCTGCGATGACAATGGCAACCAGGCTCACTGCGGTGAATAGTGAAGAGGAAATAGTAGATAAGGAGTCCTTTAGTTTTGCTACCATGAGATTCGGGGCTTGTTTGTGGATGTTTCAAGTACATAGACACTGTTTTGAGTGTCTTCGTTGGAAGAACGCAAAGTTTGTTCCGGAATTTCAAAAGCTGCCTCTAATTTTGCATTTTGAAACCTCCACTAAAGTTATTTGGGGGATTTCATTAAGGCTTCAACCACAACCAAATCCTCAGGCGTGGTGATCTTAATATTCTGATAACTCCCTTCAAATAGGGAAATCTTATGACCCGACCGTTCCGCTACGCTGGCATCATCCGTCAGGCTTGGATCTTCTTTTGTCTCGTAGGCTTTCTTGATTAGTTGTAAATTAAACGTCTGTGGCGTCTGGATTAATTTATAGAGGGCCCGATCAACAGCTCTCGTATTGTCCTGGTCAGTGACACGAATGGATTCCTTTAGCCGCACTGCCGCCACTGCTGATCCGTGTACAGCCGCTAGCCGGAATGAAGCGCCAATCAGATCGGAACTGACCAACGGACGCACGCCATCGTGAATTGCGACAAGGCCTTCGCCATCCATTCTGCTGAGCCCATTTTTCACTGACTGAAATCTTGTCTCACCGCCTTTTTGAATTGTAATGGGAAGATTGACATTAAATTTTTTACAGATTGAATTCCATTTCTCGAAATCGTCTTCAGGCAAAACCAATACGACAGCTATTTTATCGGAATAGTTAAAGAATGCTTCCAGCGTATAAAGCAGAATAGGCTTGCCGTTTAATTCGATAAACTGCTTTGGCAATTCGCTTTTAATGCGAGTGCCCTTGCCTCCGGCAACGATGAGTGCGTGTTCTTTCAAAAGAGAATTTATCAAGTGAACCTCACAAAAATAGTAAAGCCCCGGACAATGCCGAGGCTTTGAAGTATTCTATCAAATTTCGTTACACGATCAGCAAAGCATCACCGTAAGTAAGGAATTTGTATTTCTCTTTCTTTGCTGTCTCATAGGCCTTCATCACCTGGTCATATCCGCCAAAAGCAGCTGCCATCATCAATAAGGTTGACTCCGGTTGCTGAAAGTTGGTAACCATCGCATTGCAGATTTTGAAATCGTAAGGAGGGAAGATGAACCGGTCCGTCCAGCCTTCGCGTTCCTTCAGACGGTTGTTGGCAGACACAGCAGATTCAAGTGAGCGCATGGCCGTTGTTCCGATAGCGCACACTCTGTTTTTATTATCAAGTGCGTTGTTGACTCTTTTCACCGCCTCAGATCCGACAATAAAATTCTCGGAGTCCATTTTGTGTTTGGTGAGATCTTCAACATCCACAGCCCGGAAAGTACCTAAGCCAATATGCAGAGTTACATAAGTCATGTCAACACCTTTCAGCTGGAGGCGTTTTACCAATTGCTTGGTAAAGTGCATTCCGGCAGTAGGTGCCGATACCGCTCCTTTATTCTTTGCAAAAATGGTCTGAAAACGTTCTTTATCAGCGGGTTCAACTTTCCTTTTAATGTATTTGGGAAGGGGCGTCTCGCCTAAGGATTCAACTACTTTGTCGAAGGCCACAGAATCTCCGTCAAAAAGAAAACGGATGGTTCTGCCTCGTGATGTTGTGTTGTCGATGACCTCCGCAACGAGAGTACCATCACCAAAATAGAGTTTATTGCCTACGCGGATTTTACGAGCCGGGTCTACCAGTACATCCCACAAGTGCATTTCTGCATTCAATTCGCGTAACAAGAACACTTCAATCTTGGCACCTGTCTTTTCCTTGCGACCATACAAGCGTGCCGGGAAAACCATAGTGTCGTTGGCCACCATGATATCACCTTCACTGAAATAATTGACAATGTCCTTAAATACTTTATGTTCAATTTTTCCGGTGTTCCGGTGTAACACCATCATTCGTGCATCGTCTCTGTTCTCGGCTGGATGGGCTGCAATAAGGCTGTTCGGCAGGTCGAACTTAAATTCGGATAACTTCATAAGCTTACGGGCTTTGTCCTGAGTGGACAGGTTTAATTTTTAAGGTCGCAAAAGTAAACGAACAATGCTGAATATCAAAAATAATCGTGTTTTTTAGATTTGATACCCCAGTAAGTGAAAAAATGAAGTTTTTGTAACCCAAAAGATCGCCAAACGCGTTTAAAACGAGATGCTTACCCTTCGATTGATATCTGAAAGCCTTGGATTTGCCTGGCGGGCTTTAAAGTCGAACATTTTGCGGACCGTTTTGTCCTTGCTCGGAGTAACTATCGGCATTTTCTCGATCATCGCTGTGCTTACGCTGGTCGACTCCTTAGAGAGAAATATTCGCGACAGTTTCAATTTCCTTGGATCCAATGTGATTTACCTGGACAAGTGGCCATTCACAGGTGGTAATTCTCGTGACTGGTGGAAGGATTTTATTCGCAGACCAAATGTTTCCTATAGCGAATACAAATTTCTCAAAGCGAACCTTAAAACAGGCAGTCACGTCTGTATTTATGGTGTAGCCAACGAGATTACTGTCAAATCCGGAAGTAATGGGATCAATAAAATCGGATTGAGAGGAGTATCACTTGATTTCGAAAATATCCGCGAAGTAAATATTGAAAAGGGACGCTATCTCACCAATGATGAAATCGATGGTGGAAGAAATGTGGTGATGATCGGATATGAGGTTGCAAAAGCCTTGTTCCCTAAACTCGACAATCCTGTCGGCCAATATGTGAAGATCAAGAACCTTCGCTACAAGGTAATCGGTGTATCGAAAAAGCAAGGTGAAAGTTTTTTGGGCGTAACCAGCAGTGACTACGAATGTATTATTCCTTATGATTCGTTCAGGAAATTGTATAGTACAGGGACGGGCAGGTGGAATGAGCTAGGATCACACATTGGCCTGAAGGGTTTTGACAATGATATTGGTCTCGTCCTCCTGGAGAATGAAGTTCGTGGAGTCATGCGTGTAAAACGCGGATTGAAACCTTCTCAGAAAGATAATTTTACACTCAATCGACCGGAAGCCATTGCCAACGCCATAGCGGGTGTATTTGATGTGTTGAGCACTGCCGGTTGGATTATCGGAGGCTTTTCCATGTTGGTCGGCGGATTTGGTATTGCGAATATCATGTTTGTGTCAGTGAAGGAGCGAACCAGTATCATCGGGTTGCAGAAATCACTTGGTGCGAAAAATTATTTCATTCTGTTTCAATTTCTTTTTGAATCGGTGTTGCTCAGTTTGATCGGAGGTTTGTCAGGACTGTTTTTAGTCTGGCTCCTGACGCTGGCCCCGTTCGGAAGCTTGCAAGTAGTATTGTCAGTTCCGAATATCATTTTGGGTCTGGGAGTATCCTCAATCATTGGCTTGGTGGCTGGAATTGTTCCCGCTGCTGTGGCTGCACGTCTTGATCCTGTAATAGCCATTCGCGCCAATTAAAAAATCTTTATGCTTGCTATTCGTCTGATTTTTGAGAGCCTCGGTTTTGCCTGGAGGGCGTTGAAGTCAAATCTACTTCGCACTGTTCTTTCGCTGCTGGGTGTTACCATCGGGATTTTTTCAATTATCGCAGTGCTCACTTTAGTTGATTCGCTAAAGAAAAACATTGTGGATAGCTTGAACTTCCTGGGTACGGATGTGATCTACGTCCACAAGTGGCCATGGGGTGCCGGTGGGAAAGGCCGCGACTGGTGGAAGGAGTACATCAAACGTCCCAATTCATCCTATGCAGAGTATCGCTTTTTGAAGGCCAACATGCAGACAAGTCAGGTTGTTAGCATTTATGCAGAGTCAGAGCAGAATACAGTGAAGGCGGGAAGTAATGGAATTAATAAAATTGAAATAGACGGAGCGTCTCCTGACTATGACAAGCTGTTTGAAATCAATATTGAGAAAGGTCGCTACCTGACTAATGGCGAAGTCGAAGGTGGAAGAAATGTAGCTGTCATTGGCCATGAAGTTGCGAAGGCACTTTATCCAAAATTGGAGAACCCGGTAGGGGAGTACATCAAAATAAAAAACCTTCGCTACAAAATTGTTGGGGTTATCAAGAGAGAAGGAGAAAGCTTCATGGGTTTTTCAAGCAAAGACTACATCTGCATTATTCCTTATGATTCTTTCAGGAAAATTTTTCAGACCGGTACCGGAAGATGGAATGAACTTGGCTCAGTTATCGGACTAAAAGGATTTAGAAGCGATGTTGGGTTAGTCGAACTTGAAAACGAAGCACGCGGTCTGCTTCGGGTGAAGAGAGGTCTTAAACCGGAGAAGAAAGACAACTTCACCATGAACCGCCCCGAGGCTGTTGCAAAATCACTGGATGGCGTTTTCGATGTGCTGGGGGTTGCCGGCTGGATCATCGGTGGATTCTCTATGCTGGTGGGAGGATTTGGAATCGCCAACATTATGTTTGTATCGGTAAAAGAACGCACCAGCATCATCGGCTTGCAGAAATCACTTGGCGCTAAGAACTACTTTATTCTATTTCAATTTTTATTTGAATCCATTTTTCTTAGCCTTATTGGTGGATTGACCGGGTTGTTCCTGGTGTGGTTATTAACGTTTGCTCCTTTCGGAACATTGAAAGTGGTTCTCTCAGTAAAGAATATTATTCTGGGCCTTGGCGTATCTTCAGTGATCGGCTTGGTAGCTGGTATCGTGCCTGCCGCTGTTGCTGCGCGTCTTGATCCTGTGATTGCAATCCGGGCGAATTAGGATTAATTTGCAGTATGCTAGCGTTCCGACTGATTCTGGAAAGCCTGGGCTTTGCCTGGCGAGCTCTCCGCTCTAATCTTTTACGTACCATTCTTTCTCTGTTGGGAGTAACGATTGGCATCTTTTCAATCATTGCAGTATTAACTCTTGTTGACTCACTTCAAAAAAACATTCTTGATAGCCTGAATTTCCTTGGTTCAGATGTAATCTATGTGGAGAAATGGCCTTGGACCGGTGGCAATAGCCGTGACTGGTGGAAGGAGTATATCAAGCGTCCTAACGTATCTTTTGATGAATACCGTTTCTTGAAAGCAAACATGAAACAGGCGCGTACCATTTCAATTTTTGCTGATGTGCAGCCTATTGTTGTGAAGTCCGGAAGTAACGGGATTAATAAAATTACTTTGAATGGAGTTTCAACCGACTACGATCAATTGTTTGAGATCAACATCGAAAACGGACGTTATTTTACTTCCAGCGAATTGGAAAGTGGCAGAAATGTAGTGATCATCGGATCGGAAATCGCCAAATCACTGTTCCCGAATTCAGATCCACTTGGTAAGACGATCAAGATCAGGAACCTGAAATACACCATTGTAGGGATAGTCAAACGAGAAGGGGAGAGTTTTATGGGATGGTCCAGCAAAGATTTCAGTTGCTTCATTCCTTACGATTCGTTTCGTAAGCTTTATCAAACCGGCACTGGTCGATGGAACGAGTTAGGATCCACTATCGGTATGAAAGGCATAGAAGGAGATATTGGTCTTGTCGAATTGGAAAATGAGACCAGGGGATACTTGCGCGTGAAGCGTGGGATAAAACCGGCTAAGAAGGATACGTTTACGATCAATCGGCCTGAAGCCATTGTCAAAGCTATTGCGGGCTTGTTTGATGTATTGGGCACTGCGGGATGGATCATCGGTGGATTTTCAATGCTGGTGGGAGGTTTTGGTATCGCGAACATTATGTTCGTTTCGGTGAAAGAACGTACCAGTATTATTGGTTTACAGAAATCGCTTGGCGCAAAAAATTACTTCATCCTGTTTCAGTTTTTGTTTGAATCTATTTTCCTGAGTCTTATCGGTGGCTTGACAGGCCTGCTGCTCGTGTGGTTGCTCACCTTTGCACCTTTTGGAAGCCTGAAGGTGGTGCTGTCAGTTAAAAATATTATTCTCGGCCTGGGGGTATCCTCAATAATCGGGTTAGTAGCGGGAATCGTGCCGGCAGCTGTTGCAGCCAGACTTGATCCGGTGATCGCTATTCGTGCGAACTAACTTTGTACACTGTTTACTTCCAGCCTGAACGTAGTGCCTACGTTTTCTTCAGAGGACTTGACAAAAATTCTTCCCTGGTGATAAATTTCAATGATGCGCTTGGCTAACGTAAGTCCCAGTCCCCAGCCTCTCTTCTTAGTTGTGAAACCCGGTTTAAAAACACTGGAAATTAATGGCTTGGGTATTCCTTTACCTGTATCAGAAACATCGATAAGTACTTTGTTGTTGTTGCCTCGGAGAATTTTTATGGCGATGGTTCCTGTGCTTCCGATTGCATCGACTGCATTTTTGCAAAGGTTTTCAAGCACCCATTCGAACAGCGGTGGGTGGACCATCGCATGGATGTTCTCTGACAAAGCATAAACCTCAATGTTAATCTTAGACGAGACTCTTGGTTGCAAATACCCTACCACGCGGTTTACCAATTGATAAATATTCTCATTTCGTAGTGATGGCGTAGAACCAATACTGGAGAAACGCTCGGTTACGACTTGCAGTTTACGAACGTCCTTGTCCAACTCATCGACAATTCCTTTGTTGTGTATATCAGGGTCATCACGTAGTACTTCTACCCACGCCATCAAAGAGGACAGCGGAGTTCCCAGTTGATGAGCAGTTTCTTTGGCGAGACCAACCCACACACGGTTTTGTTCTGCCGTTCTGGAATAATTGAAAGCCAGGTAAGATATAAACCCGAATATGGCCAAAACGAAAAGCTGGATGTAAGGATAAGCTGTCAGTTGAGTTAGCAAAAAAGAATTTTTGTAGTAGACGTATTGCTTGTCAAAGACTTCCTGCGTCTTGGGGTCTTTGAGCATGATCTCAATTGGCGGATACGCATCCTTCATGTCAGCCAATTCTGATTGCAGGAATGTCTGTCGTTTTTTTGTGCTCCAGGAAGAGTCTACCGCGATGTTGCTGTAATAAAGGATAGTGCCGGCACTATCTACATTAATGGTTGGAATGGAGTTGTTTTTGTAAAGAATCTCTTCGGTAATGAAGAGTATATCATTATTAGTTTCGTTGATCGTGTATTCTAGCGCTTTGGCAAAGAGCTTCACCTGGTTGCGTTCGCGCTCCTTCAGGCGACCCACCAGAACATTGGTAAAATAGATAGACCCAATGCTGATAATTACGGAAACGGCAAGGATGATCCACTTCAGGTTGAAGTTGTCCTGGTAGAATTCAACGGAAGGAAGGGAAGCCTTCATCCATCAAGATTACTAATTACCAGCTGCAAATTCAAAACAGCAGCCGGATTTGATATCAGGTGCTGCGATGTACAATTGATTCTATTCGCGAAGCATGAACCACTTTGCCAGTACTTTCCAATTCACTTTGGTTCCGGTCATAAGAATACCGACTCGGTAAACACGGCCTGCAACCCATGTGGTGAAAATAAAACCTGCAACCAGCATGACCATGGATAAGAGTAATTGCCAGGTTGGCACGTCAAAGGCAATTCTTCCAACCATCGCTACAGGTGATGTGAACGGTATCACAGAAAGCCAGAAGCTCACGGAACCATGCGGATCACGGAGTATGAACATGAACAGTCCAAAATACCCGATCAGTAAAGGAAGCGTAATTGGAAACTGAAACTGCTGCGATTCCTGTATCGATTCTACAGCCGAACCGACAGCAGCGAATAGCGCTCCGTATAACAGGAACCCTCCAAGGAAATAGAAAGCAAAGACAAATGCGATTTTGAAAAAAGGAATTTCACTCAGGTTGCCTAGCAATTCATTGATTTTCGGAGTTTGCTGGTTCATTGCCTGTTTCACTTCTTCATCCTGAATTTTTTTACTCACCTGCTCCATAGCTTGCTTTTGTGGCATCTTGAGGCCAAAATAACCCAGTACCCCGGAAGAAAGGAAAGTGATGAGAACGATCCAGATCAGAAACTGGGTCAGCCCTACAGCAGCTATACCGACAATTTTTCCAAGCATGAGTTGAAAAGGCTTCACTGATGAAACGATTACTTCCACCACTTTCGAAGTCTTCTCGTCAATTACTCCCTGCATAATCTGGATTCCATAGACCAAAACGAAAATGTAAATCATGATACCCAGGACAAATCCAAGGCCATAAAGAATTCCTGAGTTGCTTGATTTCTCTTCTCCCGTTTTACTGAGATTAATCTGCTTCAGATTGATACTTGTTCGAAGATTTTTTAACACCTCTTTGTCTATTTTGAAATCCTGAAGTTTCAAGTCTCTTACCCGCTCGGCAAGAATCGACTCGAGGTCGTTTACTTTCTCGATGCTCGGATTTTCCTGTGTGTAAATCACCATACCTTCCGGTTTGTTGATTTCAAACTTGGGAATGTAGAGAAGAGCAAAATCCTTTGTTTCGTTGTATACTTTTTTAGCTTGCTCCAGCGGATTTTGTAGCGGCACAAAGTGAAATCGCTTGGTATTCTTGGTACTATCGAGATTGATCAAGCCGCTTTCGTCAACGATCATAACGGTATCCGGCTTCGCTGATTCCACCTCCTTCATCATGATGTACACCAGGCCACCAATGATGGCCGGAAAAATCAACGGAACGAGGATTGTGGCAATGAGGAAAGATTTTTTCCTTACCCGTATCAAAAATTCACGCTGGATGATCAACCAAACTTTGTTCATGTGTGTGATGATAAAAATGTTATTCGATTTCTTTAGAGGAGCCTGTTATGCTTCCAGCAAATGCTTTTTCAAAGCGTTATCGCCTTCGCCTTTAACCAGGCTGATGAAAATATCCGCCATGGTCGGAAGTTTTTCCTGAAAGCTATAGACGTCAGTGATATCAATCAATTCACGAATCAACTGATTGCCTTTAATACCATTCTTTGCGATGATGGTAGACGAGTAGAAATTCCCTTCAATCACATCCTGCTTTTTCAATTCATACTTATCGGAAGGCAAGGTAAAATGGTTGTCGCGGTGTTCAACAATGAATGTATTTGACCGGTATTGCTCCTTCACTTGCTTCTTCGGACCCTCCAGAATTTTCTTCGACTTATTAATCAATGCAATGTGGTCGCAAAGTGATTCTACAGTTTCCATGCGGTGTGTGGAGAAAATGATAGTGCTTCCATTTTCCTTCAACTCCAGGATTTTTTCGGTGATCAATTGCGCATTGACGGGATCGAAACCGGAAAAGGGTTCATCCAGAATGATGAGTTTGGGCTCATGCAAAACCGTACTGATGAATTGTACTTTTTGGGCCATACCCTTGCTCAGGTCTTCCACTTTTTTATTCCACCAGTCTTTAATTTCAAATTTTTCGAGCCAGACTTTTATTCTGGCCAATGCATCCTTGCGGCTAAGACCTTTCAATTGTGCCAGGTAAAGCAACTGATCGCCTACTTTCATTTTCTTGTATAACCCGCGTTCTTCCGGGAGGTAGCCGATATTTTCTACGTGCCCGGGCTTAAGCGGCTCTCCAAAGACGATTATTTCTCCCTGATCTTTGTTAATGATCTGGTTGATAATTCGAATGAGGGTTGTTTTACCGGCTCCATTTGGCCCCAGCAGACCGTAAATTGTTTTTTCAGGAATAGTGATGCTAACGTTGTCGAGTGCAGTGTGCTCCGCGTAACGCTTCGACACTCCTTTGGCTATTAAGGCTTCCACTTATTTGGGTTTGTGTGTGTGACAAAAATAGGAAATCACGGCAATGTGGGCCGAATATTTCTAAATGTTTTTGACCAAATGCAGAGCTTTGATTTTGAAACAACTCAAGGCGATGATCAAGTGATTCAGGCCAGCTGTTACCGCAATCGAAGAAGGTTTATCGCTCTTTGAAAATGATCTTCCCCATCGATACATCGAGATCGAAGGTGAGTACATCTTTGGAGCTTTTGGTATAGGCAGCATTGGCAAAAGTGTTTTCGCCAATTTTTTTCAGACTATGAGTTAGATTCACGCTACACAACCAGGAGTCTGATATTTTTACTACTACAGGAATTTCTTCGGCTGGCAAATAGATGATCAGGTTCCCTGCCCCCACACTCCCCTTAATTTTGTGACCCATGGTAGGCTTGTCACTGAAGTCAAGCAGCATATTGCCAAAGCTGACGTTGGCCAATACAAATTTTGCGCGTGTAAGATTTAGCTGACGGGCTGTGAGTGTACCCATATCAACCTTAATATAAAAAGTGTCCATGTCCACTTTATTCCGCTGGTCAGAGCTATAAGAGACATTCACATCTGCACTGCCAGTTTTGATTTTTAGTTTGCTTACTGAAAGCCCTGCCAGGTCCACGTTGGCATTACCCAACTTGTAATCCAGGTTGAGCGAGTAAGACGTGCTTTCCGTTAAATAGACCTTCCAGAATTTTTCATTAGGCTTTTCATTTCCTCCAAAGACATGGTAGGATATTTTGCGACCAACCCCGCGTTCGCTGTCCTGATCAAGGGCAAGATTTACATAACAGGTTTTGCCTTTGACTTCATTACTAAATGAATGTGAATATTCTTCAAGGTTCTGGTTGCTGTAGATATTCAGCACCTCATTGTTTTGACTGGGTCGGATAATACAATTCCCTGTCTTAGCCTTTAAACAAAGTTCCACCTTGTCGCAGGCTTCGTTTCGTTCAACGGTAAATTGCTTCTTTACCTGCGCGAAGGAATCCATTCCCCACAGTTTCACCACTAAAATCACAATCACTGTACTCCTCATGCAGTAGTCTTACGCTCGGGTTTCGGTTAAAGTTGCTTTAATGTAAGAAAGGTTAACTTTTCGTTAAAAAAATTAGCCCGTAATAGGGCTTATACGGGCTGATAATGGAAAGGTTGCCTTTATTTTTTAAGCAAAATACTCCTTCATTCGCTCGAAGAAGCCCTTTTCGTCAGCATCAGGCTGGGGCTGGAAATTGGGGGATGAGCGAAGTGATTCGAGCTTGGTTTTTTCTTCAGCTGTCAGCTTTTTTGGAGTCCAGACGTTGACATAAATCAGCTGGTCGCCATGGCCATATCCATTGATATCTTTGACACCTTTTCCGCGTAAGCGAAGAATCTTGCCGCTCTGGGTACCCGGGTCTATTTTCAGTCGCACTTTCCCACCAATAGATGGTACCTCCACGGAGGTGCCCAAGGCAGCATCAATAAACGTGATATGCAGGTCGTAAACGATGTTGTTTCCATCGCGCTTGAGTTGTGCATCTTCTACTTCTTCTATCAGGATAAGCAGGTCTCCGGCAGTGCCGCTACCGGGGGCATCGTTTCCTTTTCCTGCCATTGACAGTTGCATTCCTTCTGCCACACCTGCCGGAATCTTGACAGTGATCGTATCTTCTTTCGAAACCAATCCAGAGCTGTCAACCCCGGCAGGTCTTTTGTCAATAATCTGGCCGGCACCGTTGCAGGTAGGGCAGGTCGTTGTTGACACCATTTGACCCAGCATGGTATTTACCACTTTTCGCACCTGGCCGTGGCCCTGGCACGTGCTGCAATTTTTGTAGGTGACCCCGCTCGCCTGTACAAGCCGATTCACTTTTATTTTTTTCTCGACACCGCTGGCAATTTCATCGAGCGTCAGCTTCAGTTTAATCCTCAGATTGGAACCCTTACGTCCTCGTGACCGGCCACCACCACCTCCGAAAAAACTATCGAATCCACCGCCAAAAATATCCCCGAATTGGCTGAAGATGTCATCCATATTCATCTCATGTCCCTGGAACCCGCCACCACCGCCAGGACGTGCGTGACCGAAGCGATCATACTGGGCGCGCTTTTGAGCATCGCTCAGTACCTCATAGGCTTCGGCAGCTTCTTTAAATTTCTCTTCGGCTTCTTTGTTACCCGGATTTTTGTCTGGGTGAAACTGAATAGCAGTTTTGCGATACGCTTTTTTTATCTCATCTGCTGAGGCAGTCTTGCTAACGCCCAGCACTTCATAATAATCTCTTTTGGTTGCCATCAGGTGCTGGTTAGTTGCCTACAACGACTTTCGCAAAGCGAATGACTTTATCATTTAATAAAAATCCTTTTTCAACTACGTCAACCACCTTGCCTTTTAGTTTGTTGTCAGGGGTGGGAATTTGAGTGATGGCTTCATGCAGGTCAGGATTAAAATCAGAACCCTGAGCTACCTCCATGACTTTGACACTGTATTGTTCAAGCACTTTCCTGAACTTATTCTGGATCAGAAAGAAGCCTTCTGACTCTTTATCATTTTTATCCTTGAATGATTTTTCAGCACGTTCGAAATCATCGATTACAGGCAAGAGGGCTTTCAACAACTGCTCGTTGGCAGACGAAATCAATTCCAGTCTTTCTTTTGCATTGCGCTTCCGGAAATTGTCAAATTCGGCATAGAGGCGCATATTCTTATCCTTGGCTTCTGCCAATTCGTCCTGTAATTTCTTTAAAGGATCTACCTGCGATTCCTTTTTTTCCTCGCCTGCGGGCTCGGGAGTTTGCAGAGGGGTGCCTTCAGGCATGGATTCCTCGTGTTTTTCCAGTTCCGGCTCAGGGTGCACATTATTTTCCATCAATTGTTACTTAAATCAAGACGCAAAATGACAAGAATTTTGCCAAGAATAAGAAAAATGACAGGTTGACGTTAATGAAGCTCTTTCCAGATCAGGTCTTTCAACTCCATAAGACCCTGATTGGTAATTGAGGAGATAAAAACAGACGGTATGTTTTCAGGAATCTCTTTTTTCAAGGCTGTTCGTAATTCATCATCGAGCATGTCGCTTTTGGAAATGGCGAGCAGTCGTTTCTTATCCAGTAATTCAGGGTTGTATTTTCTTAATTCATTTAACAAAATCTCAAACTCCGTTTTGATGTCCTTCGCATCTGCTGGTACCATGAAAAGCAATAAAGAATTGCGTTCAATATGCTTGAGGAAACGAATGCCCAGTCCACGGCCCTCAGCAGCTCCTTCGATGATCCCCGGAATATCGGCCATCACGAAACTTTTGTCATCGCGGTAAGAGACAACGCCAAGGTTTGGAGTGAGTGTAGTGAAAGCGTAGTCAGCAATTTTTGGTTTGGCAGCAGAAACTACAGACAAAAGCGTGGACTTACCTGCGTTGGGAAATCCAACCAATCCTACGTCAGCCAGCAAGCGCAATTCCAACACTATCCATTCTTCAATACCAGCCTCGCCGGGCTGTGCGTGTTGTGGCGCTTGATTAGTGGGTGTAGCAAAATAAGCATTGCCCTTACCACCACGGCCACCAGGCGAGAGGATAAATTCCTGGCCGTCTTCTGTTATTTCGCCCAGGATCTCATTGGTTTCAAATCGCTTCGCTATTGTGCCCAGCGGTACCTCCAGGATTTCGTCTTTGCCAGCCGCACCGGTGCAGTTCTGACCTTCGCCTGGCCTGCCTGACTCTGCAAAGATATGTTTACGATATTTCAAATGGAGCAATGTCCAGAGCTGAGAATTGCCACGCAGGATGATGCTACCTCCACGACCTCCGTCACCTCCATCAGGCCCGCCCTTGTCGATGAATTTCTCACGGTGAAAATGCAGACAGCCTGCGCCTCCGTTGCCAGAGCGTGAATTGAATTTTACAAAGTCAATAAAATTTGGAGACGACATCTGGTATGGGGCAGGCTACAGGTTTTTGTCCGGTAGCTTTATGCTATTTTTTATCGATGACTTTACAAATGTTGTTAAAGATCGTTTCTATATCTCCGACACCATGCACCGTATTGAGTCGGCTTTGTTTTTCATAGTAAGGAAGAACGTGAACTGTTTTTGTGAAATACTCGGTCACGCGCTTGTTCAACTTTTCCTCTTCGTCATCGGCACGATTCTCGGTAGTCCTTCGCTTGGCAATTCGTGCTCGGAGTTCAGCTTCATTGACATCCAGGGCAATTACAAAATGGATGGCAGATCCATTGTCTTTCATAAACTTGTCGAGGGCCTCTGCCTGGGGAACCGTGCGAGGAAAACCATCAAACAAAAAACCTTTGGCTTGCGGATTTTTATCCAACTCTTCTTTCAACATGGCGATAGTGATCTCGTCGGGAACCAACGCTCCACTGTTCATGATTTCTTTTACTTTTTTGCCGAGCGGAGTGTCATTTTTTGTGTGCCATCGGAATAAATCTCCAGTTGAAATATGAACGAAGCCATATTTTTTGATGAGCTTTTCGCTTTGTGTTCCTTTGCCAGCACCCGGAGGTCCAAAGAGTACAAGATTTATCATTTTGACGCTTTTAATTTTTGAAAAAGATAGGCAAGATAAAATCAATTAGTTAATTCCCCAATTCGGCATTGATTAATACGTGTCATCAAGGGCGAAATTGTTCTTCCGGTTTTTCCATTGGCCATTGGTAAAGTCGGGGAATTCTACACTTGCCCCGTTTTGCTGAATTGATTTTTCCGATAAGGGAGTAATGGCACTCCATGTTACCGCATCATACACGTCTTGAGGAGGGGCGGTCTTTCGTTTTACGGATTCTATGAATGCATTGAGTACGAACCAATCCATGCCGCCATGACCGGCACCGGCTGCATCGTTCCCGTATTTTTTCCACAGTGGATGGTCATATTTATCAAGCCACGTTTTGGCATCTTCCCATTGATGTGCCCTTGGACTTTGCCCTTCGATGTATAAGGAACGATTGACATCCATCCATATTCCTTTCGTTCCCTGCACACGGAATCCGAGCGAATAAGGCCTCGGTAGGTTGGTGTCGTGTTGCAATAAGATTGTTTCATCGTTCGCTGTCCGGATCATTGTGGTAACGACATCGCCCAGTTTGAAATTGACTTTAGTGTTGGGGTGATTTTCTCCACCCATTTTTACAATGTGCTCATGCAGACCGCGCGCCTTGGTTGAGTATGATACAAGCTGAGTGAACCTGTTGCCTCGATTGATATTAGTCATCATCGCGATGGGCCCGATGCCGTGGGTGGGGTAGAGGTCGCCATTGCGATTTACCGAATGCTGTGTACGCCATTGTGCTTCCGAAAAACCCTTTTCTCCAAATTCGGCACCGTGTCCGTAGATATGTTTTCCGTCATTGAATTTTACCTCGCGCAGGTCGTGCTGGTAGCCGCCCTGCAAATGAACTAACTCTCCAAACAGATTTTGACGCACCATATTCATTACGGCCATAACATCTCGCCGGTAGCAAACATTTTCGAGCATCATCAAGGGCATTCCTGTCTTTTCAGAAGTGCGAACAATTTCCCAACACTCATCGACAGTCATTCCGGTGATTACTTCGCAGCCTACATATTTTTTTGCATTCATGGCATCGATGCACATTCGAGTGTGTAACTCCCAGGGCGTAGCGATGATTACAGCATCAATGTCCTTGTTCTCCAGAAGTTTTTTGTAGCCAAGCGGACCATCGAGGATGATCTGTGGTTTCGCTTTCCCTGAATTAGCAATGATGCCCAGGCTCATGTCGATCATACGTTGCTGAATGTCGCAGATGGCAACAACTTCCACATCGTCACGGTCAAGTGCGAGTTCAAGATGATTCTGACCTCTCGCACCTACGCCTATGAAGCCAAGCCTGACTTTTGTATCAGCGGATTTGGAAAACACTACGCCTGAAGGAAGAATGGAAAAGGCCGCTCCGGCTAATGTTGTTGTTTTGATGAAGTCACGTCTGGTTTTCATAATGTTTGAGTTTTAGGTAGCCGTAAATTTAGTTGCACTGGAATCATTTCAAAATAGCAAAGCCTTCGTGATGAAGGCCTTTGATGGAATTTTGAAAACCGATCGTTAGTTGGTAACAGATGGCAATAAAAAGAGCTTCCCTCTCGGAAAGCTCCTTTTCGAAAACTAAACTATTTTTTTACTGATCAGCGCCTTTTTTAATACTGATCTTCGCCAGCGCTGCGTCTTTGGTGATTTTTCCTGATGAGTAATCTTTGAGAACAGAGTTTTTCACAGTGAATTCTAGTGTGGATGGAATACTGCAGCCTTTGCAACGCGTCATTTGAATTTCGAGCATTAGCACTTCTTCATCTTTCAGGCTTTTTACAGTACGTCCGTATTCCAGAAAATCTTCTTTGATGCTCTTTTCAAATTCCGGGTACATCTCTTTTACTTTTTTGTCACGGGTGGCCTGATCTACATCACTCAGGTTGACCGTTGGCATATCGTAGAAGAAGTTATCGTCAATCTGGTTGCTGGCATACACCTGCATGTGATAAACCGCGCCAAAGTCTTTCATCCGTTCATAATACACATTCTGATCGCAGAAGAAAGTTTTTGACAAATCGCGACTGTAGAGGCGGTTGAAGATGCTCGACAATAGTTCGAGATCAGGCTGTAGCTCATCACTTACTTCGCTGTTTACTATTTTGAGTTTGCCCATCAACTGTTCACGAGTGATTTTGCCCTGACGATATTGATTGACATCTGATTTTACACCTTCTACTGAAAGCATACTTCTTTTATTGCGATTGAAGGCTCCAGCCCAGGCCACGCGGAAATCCTGACCTTCATTGCGGTTAGTAACAACAATTTTTTCATTCGGCTGGAGTTGCGTTATGAGATCACTATAATCAGCAACGAAATCTTTGGCAGCTTGCAATAGTTTGTTGTTGTATTCCAGATTAGCACTGTCAGAACTGACGCTAACTTTTTTGGGATATCTCGATCTTGCTCTTTTAGCAGTCTCTACTTCCTTTCTTGCGCGATTTTGGGTTTCACGCGCGTTATCATAGGAGTAGGAGCCGTACACGGTAACCGGAGTTGGAGGGTCACCAACGACTGCCGGAATTTCCTGAGCCTCCCCGATATAAATATTGCTGAAGTAGTTCGATGGCAGGTGGAATGTCACGCCATACCCGGGCAAATAGCTTCCCTGGACTTCAGTGGGGAAGAACATACGGTTGCCCATTTGCTGTTTGATAAGCGTTCCAAGGATATTTTCCGCCACCTCAATGTCCCGCTGCATTCGGGTTTCATCGATCTTATTCTGTGCGTAGGCGAAGTTGCCTATCAGCATCACCCACACAATCAACATTTTTTTCATACTCGTTTCTATTTTAAAATTTTAATAATTGTTTTTCTTACCTGGATTGGAAATTAAGCTTGTCAAAATCTGTTCGGTCTCTTGTTTAAACTGGTTATTATTTTTTTCTAAGTAGTTCATCTGAGACTGCACTAATTGTAGGTCCTGTTTGCGTTGCTCCTGCAAGTAGCCTGAAAAATTCGTAAGCAGACTCTCCATATATTTTTTCTGCTCTGTGGATGAGAGCTGAAAATAATCTTTCATCAATTTCAAATTCTGCTCTTGCAATGTGGCTACAAACGCCTGCACCTGCTCACGACTTGCCAATGACGCAGTTTCTGTCAACGCATCCATTTTTTTCGAGTTCATGACAGTAATCGATTGTAACAGTTTCCTTTGATCTTCATCGCGCAGCGACTTTTGACTCTCATTATTAGAGGCCAGTGAAGCAGATATCAATTCTTTCACTTTTTCTTCCGTGAGAGAGTTTGCAGGGGCAACTGGCTGTTCCACTTTTCTCTCTCCAAAACTGATACGCAACTCGCCATTGGAATAACTGATCTCCGGACCCAGAAGCTTTCCAGCCACGAGAAGAAAAAGAAGGGACGCAGCAATGCCGAAGCTTATCTTGAAGTAAGATGATTGCCACATCGGCCGTGTATTCGTCTCATCGACAAAAACCGGTGGAGCGATCACTTCCTTGTCTTGAGCGTGTTCCATAATTGAGCGCACTTCATCCAGCCCTCGGAGTTTTGCCAACTCGTCCGGGTGTTGCTGGAAATAGATCTCCAGTTTTTCTTTTTCCTTGTCGCTGATCTCACCGTAGAGGTATGCAATCAGCGTACTTTCATCGGGTCTATAGCTCATATCCAATTGTTTCCTTTGTAATTTTCTTTTGTTCCAGAATTCTCTTCAATCCCTCCAGCCCATAATACATCCTTGATTTCACCGTATTTTCTGAAATATTCAGTGACTCGGCAATTTCCCGGAACTTAAGCCCTTCGTACTCCTTCATAATCACCACTTCGCGTTGCTCCACACTCAATTGCATCAGGCATTCCTGTAGCAAGTCGCTCAATTCGGCATGGCGAAGTTGGCGTTCTGGATTTTCATGCCGCTGGTGGCTTTCTTCCCAACGGTAGCTCTCCTCACCTTCACCGGGGTTTAAGTCATGCAGAGAATACGACCGGCTTGCTTTTTTTTTCCGCGTCTCTTCACGGCAGTAGTTCACGGCAATGGTGTAGAGCCAGGACTTGAACCTTGTTACCTCTTGCAGGCCTGAGAGGTTTTTGTGCATGCTAATGAAAGTCTTTTGTGCCACTTCCATCGCCAGGTCGTGGTCGAAAAAGAACTTGTAGCTGAAATTGTAGATGCGCTTGTACCAGAGCTGCACCAGCTTTCCCTGGGCATTCTTGTCCCCCTCGCGAGCTCGGGCGATCAGGGTGTCGGAATGCATCATAGCTATATCAAGTAGGGTTTCGGCCACAAATTCGGGGTCCAGGTCCGTGATTTCCTGATATAAAGATGGTGGATTGCGGGAAAAAGTTTTAATAGCCTGAATATTGTTTTTCTGCTGTAAATGAGAGACTTAACCTCTTATTTAGGAATGGCTTGCATCATAGACGTCAATTCGCAGTAGTGCACAGTCTTAGGAGATATTAATTCTTTCTTCATTCGGTTTTTAAGCATTTACTCGTAATTGGCAGTAATATCGTTTTCTATGACCCTGCGAAATTTTTTCTTACAACTTTTACTTCTCACACTAGCTCACGTCAACCTTGCCCAAACCTTGACTATTGAAGGGAAAGTGATCAATTCCAAATCGAAATCCCCGGTTGCATATGCAAACATTGGCGTTGCAGGGTCGGCTATCGGAACAATCTCGAATATGGAGGGCGCATTTACACTAAAAGTACCCGCCTTTCTAGCCGGAAAATATAGCATCCGGATCTCCTGTATGGGATTTGAAACGACATCCATTAAAAATCCGGAAAGCAACCTGACGATTGAATTGAAAGAATCGCCCACGATGCTCAGGGAGGTTGTGGTATTGAGCAATGACCTTAGTGCACGCGGGATTGTGAATTTATTTTTAAAGAATATCAAGAAGAATTATTACCCTAAATCATTCCTGTACAAAACATTTTACCGGCATTACTGCAAGGATGATACAACCTATGGCCGATTAATTGAAGCCGCTGTTGACTTGTACAAACGTAAAGGGATGAAAGCTCCCCAGCCTCGTCCTGGCTCCCGTGATGAAGTGAAGGTCACCCAACTCCGGAGAAGCTTTGACAATACCAACATCGCTTCGACCCACATGCCCATTGCGCTTTACAATGTTATGGGCATAGATCCGGTGAGCTACCAGAGTCAATCTTCAAACCGGTTTGATTTTATTATCAATCCATGGAATGTAAGTCACTTAAAAAAAGACCGGAAGAAATTCAAATTCGATATTGAGGGGATGACCCGGTATGACGATGAAGATGTCTATATCATAAGTTTCAAATATCGTGATACTACCTTTTCAAAATCGGGCCTTTTCTCAAGTACAGAGGCGGGCAAACTCTACATTACTACAAAGAACTATGCTCTTCTCCGAATGGAGGCAGTAAAGTACCGTTCATTTGACACGATCAATTATTCTGTGTCGTATAAAAGAATAAACGGGAAGTATTTCCTGGCGCACTCCGTAAAAGACGGGAATACTTTTTATCCGCGCGACAAGTTTCATCACAACTATCACATTGAATTAACTACAACGGATGTGCAGTTGAAAAACTTTAAATCTTTTAAAGGAAAAGAACCCGTGAAGGAAGAATTGCTGGAAATTGAATATGACTCCCTTTTTTGGAAGGACTACAATATCCTCAAGGCTACTCCGCTCGAAGAAAACATAGTGACTCATTTAGAAAAAAAACAGCCATTAAAAAACCAGTATGGTGATTTCCTTAAGAAGGAACGAGAACGTGTGCTGGGAGGAAAAGAGCAAGAGGAAAAATTTAACGAAATGCTCACCGGTCTTCGTGGCAAAGGGCGTCCAATTCTTCTCGATTTTTGGGCTACATGGTGTGCTCCATGCATCAGTGAAATCGACTATTCCAAACAGCTTTTTGAAAACTATAAAAGCAAAGTCTATTTTTTCTTCCTGTCGGTCGATGCCGATTGGCGAAAATGGAAAGAAGTTTTGGAGAAATACGATCTGAAAGGATTGCATTACAGAATTGGCCCTACTTCTGATGCGGCCATTTTATTTGATGTCACTTCCATTCCGAGATACATATTGCTGGATCAGAATGGAAGCATCGTGCACCTCGAAGCAAAAAGACCAAGTGACCCTGAACTGTCAAAACAAATTGACAAACTACTGGATGCTACCAAGAAGTAGCTCTCATTGGCCAGAGTGACCACTTTCGGACTAACGATATTCTTTCTGGTCTGTACATGAAACCTTTTTAGTTTACGTGAGTATCTTAAAGGATAAATTCACACCCATGATCCGCAATCTCATCACTACCGCCTGGCGTAGTCTGCTTAAAAACAAGTTTTTTTCATCCTTGAATATCATTGGCCTTGCGGTAGGCATGGCTGTGTTTTTGCTCATTGCTCAGTATGTCCATTTTGAACGCAGCTATGAGAATTTCATTCCGAACGCAGATAATATTTACCGGGTAAAACTGGAATCATATCTGAACAATCAATTGATTAATGCCAGTGCCGAAAATTATCCGGGGGTTGGACCTTCGTTTAAAAATGAATTGCCTGAAGTGACCGGCTTTGCCCGTCTCTATAACATGGGCTATAAAAACAATATCATCATCACCAACGAAGATGCAAGACCAAGTCCTATCGCATTTAAGCATCGTAGATTCTTGTATGCGGACTCGTCTTTTTTGCCTTTGATGGGATATACCATGGTGGCGGGTGACGCGAAGACTGCGTTGTCTCATCCGTTCAATGCCGTGATTTCGGAAAAGTATGCCCGGATGTATTTTGGAAATGAAGACCCGCTCGGCAAGTCGCTCCGCCTTCAGGATGACGATTTTATAAATGAACTGGTGAAAGTAACCGGAGTGGTGAAGGATCTTCCCGAAAATACACATTTGAAATTCGATGTGTTATTTTCATATAAAAGCCTTTTCCCAAGAGGCGATTGGGCAGTAGCGCGCTATGATCATGGTTGGAGACGCAAAGACATGTATACATTTATTAGCGTGCTCCCTGGAACTAATCCGAAAACATTGGAAGCCAAATTCCCTGCATTAGTTGATAAGTACAAGCCCGAAAACAAACAACAAAACCAGGTTGACATCCTCTCGCTTCAACCTTTGAAGTCGATTCACCTGACTTCGAATCTCGCTGAAGAGCCGGAGCCGAACGGTGACGGGAAAATTGTCAACTTTCTTTCAATGATCGGTTTGTTCGTCCTGATCATCGCCTGGATCAACTACATTAATCTTTCCACTGCTAAGGCGATGGAGAGAGCGAAAGAAGTTGGAGTACGAAAAGTAATGGGTGCCCTCAAAGGTCATCTCGTCAGGCAATTTATCACCGAGTCGGGATTGATCAATTTCTTGTCGGTGATGATTGCGTTCGGAATTGTTGCTTTGGTACTTCCGTATTTCAATTCACTTTCCGGGCTGTCACTCAATATCACTTACCTGTTGCAAGGATGGTTCCTCGGACTAGTTGCTCTACTTTGGCTGACCGGTACATTACTTTCAGGATTTTATCCGGCCTTTGTACTCTCTTCATTCAAGCCGGTGGTTGTGTTGAAAGGAAAAATGAAAAATAGTTTAAGCGGAATTTTCCTTCGCAAGTCGTTGGTCGTATTTCAGTTTGTAGCTTCTGTGGCACTCATAGCCGGTACGTTCATCGTTTATGATCAATTGAACTTCATGATGAACCAGGATTTGGGAGTGAGCATCGACCAGGTATTGGTTGTCGATCGCCCTGGTATTGCTCCAGTCGACCGCAAAGTATTCAATTCAACCATTGATGTATTCAGAGACGAACTTCGAAAGAATCCGAATGTTCAGGGAGTAGCAGCATCTGCTACAATTCCCGGAAAGCAACGCGAGTACAAAGTGAATGTTAAAAAGTATGGAGCATCCGATGATCAGCTGGTAACCGTGCGATTCAATAGCATGGACTTTGAATTTCTCGAAGTATTTAAGATGAAACTGATTGCAGGCCGTGCTTTCTCAGAGCAGTTTGTTAAAGATCCGGATACATCCATTATCGTCACGGCAAATGCAGCACGCCTCCTGGGTTTTGCCAAACCTGAAGATGCTATCGGACAAACAGTAGCCATCCCCAACTTTCAGTGGAACCCTATCATCGTTGGGGTAGTAAATGACTATCACCAGGTCTCCCTGAAAAAAGCATTAGACCCAAGTATTTTCTTTTGTTCGAAGTATGGCGGAGAGTTTTATTCTATGCGGATCAACACGAGCTCACTCACGCGTACACTTGAACATGTCAAGCAATCGTGGGAAAAAGCATTTCCTGGAAACCCGTTTGAATTCTTCTTTTTGGATGACTACTTCAATCGCCAATATGAGAACGAGCGTAAATTCGGAGGTCTGTTTATGACCTTTGCAGCGCTTGCGATTGTGGTCGGCTGCCTCGGTCTGTTTGGATTGTCGGCATACACGGCAACACAACGCACAAAAGAAATAGGAATTCGCAAAGCACTTGGTTCTACTGAGCGAGGTATATTTTTCCTTCTTTCACAAGAATACCTGAAGCTGGTCGGGTTAGCGATTCTGATTGCAACTCCACTGGTGTGGTGGGTGATGAACAGCTGGATGCAAAATTTCCCTTATCGAACTTCGATATCGGTAGTCATATTTGCCGTGGCTGGTGCAATGGTTTTGGTGGTCGCCATGATCACAATAAGCTACCAGACGGTGCGCGCAGCGAAAATCAATCCCGTAGATTCACTGAGGTATGAGTAAATCCATTCGAACTCATTGAATATCTTTACTGCCTGAAATAAAAAGTAAATCAGGCAGTTCCTCGATTATATCGCAAAACATGTCCGGCTTACAGCTGATGAAGAGAAAATTCTTTTGTTGAAAGTAAAGGCACGGAAATTTCTCAAAGGGCAGTATGTTGTTCAGCAAGGTGATGTGTGTCGTACAGAAAACTTTGTTCTGTCAGGTTGCCTCAAGACTTTTTATATTGATCAGGAAGGACAGGAGCATATTGTTATGCTCGCAATCGAAAACTGGTGGACATCCGACTTGGGGAGTTTCATTAACCAGGCACCGGCAGATTTTAATGTGCAATGCCTGGAGAACTCTGAAGTACTTCAGATAACGTACGAAGATCTCGAACAAGTGTTCCTTGAGATTCCAAAACTCGAACGCTTTTTCAGAATCATTATTCAACGTGCCTTTGCTGCTGCTCAAAAGAGAATTGTCAATAACTTCAGCTTGCCTGCCAAGGAGCGTTACCTGAAATTTCGTGAGCAATACCCTCAAATCGAACAACGTGTTCCACAATACATGATCGCGTCTTACCTCGGCATAACCAAGGAATTCCTCAGTAAGATCCGTCATCAGCTGATTGAAGATCAGTAAAATGTTAAACCAGATTAACTTCCCTTTTTAACCTGTCTTATCCAGGAATTCGTGTTCCACCCTGAGCTTTGTGTCAACAAAAAACACAAAGTATATGACACTCTTAGAAAAAATTACCGACTTGAATGATCTTGTCTTGCAGGGCAAGGCATTGGATGCATTTGAAAAGTATTATCACGAAGATGTTGTGATGCAAGAAAATGAAAGCCTGCCCACGGTTGGCAAACATGCCAATTTGAAACGCGAGATCGACTTCTTTTCAGCGATTACTGAATTCAGAGGTGCAAAACCGATTCACGTAACCGTTGGCGAAGGCGTGACAATGGTACAATGGCACTACGATTATACTCACAAAGAATGGGGTGTGAGGAACTACCGGCAAATTTCTGTGCAGCAATGGAAAGACGGCAAAATCGTTCGTGAGCAATTCTTTTATGGAAATTAAAATTTGAGCGACAATGAAAAAAGAAATTTTTAATACTAATGACGACTGGTCAAGTTTTGTCATTCGTCTCACTATAGGTCTGATCATTTTTCCTCATGGCGCACAAAAAATGCTAGGCTGGTTTGGAGGGCCTGGATTTAGCGGTGAAATGAATTTTCTAACAACCGTTGTGAACTTACCGTGGATCATCGCATTTCTTGTGATTTTCATAGAATTCGTTGGTGCATTATCGTTGATTGCCGGTTTTGCGAGTCGTATTTGGGCAGTGCTGATGATTTCGTTAATGATCGGCATCATCGTCATCGTTCATTTTGACAATGGGTTTTTTATGAACTGGTTTGGCAATCAGAAAGGGGAGGGCTATGAGTATCACTTGTTAGTGATTGGTCTTTCTCTGGCGATTCTCTTTGGAGGAAGTGGAAAGTTTTCAGTCGATAGTGTTATTGTGAAGAAGTAAAGTTGGACTGGCCAAGGTACAAGTTCACGGCTTGTACCTTTTTTTAATAATCGTCTATCTTTGCCGCCCATGAAGAAGATCATCGGTTGGGTGGTAAGGTTTGTACCGCGCAGGTACCTGCAACTATTCACTGGCATTGGCCTGAAAGTGATTGGTGTTTTCTATTGGGGCCGGAAGGTAGAGTGCCCGATCTGTGACCACCACTTCCGGGAATTTCTTCCCTATGGCAGGATAAATGCCCGCTCTAATGCCCTTTGCCCGAGTTGCCTTAGTCTGGAGCGACATCGGCTGATGTGGCTCTACCTGAAGGACAAGACCAATTTTTTTTCAGGGAAACTGGATGTGCTTCACATTGCACCAGAGCCATGCTATATCTCACGTTTTGAAAAACAACACGGAAACAAATACATCACAGCAGATATTGAATCTCCGTTGGCCAAAGTAAAAATGGATATTCACCAGATTCCTTTTTCGGAAAACCATTTTGATGTAGTGCTGTGCAATCATGTGCTAGAGCATGTGAAAGACGACATCAAAGCGATGAGTGAAATTCACCGCGTGTTAAAACCTGGTGGCTGGGCGATTTTGCAGATTCCTTTTTTTTCGCCTGTGCCTGACGTAACATTTGAAGACAATTCCATCACTGATAAAAGAGAACGTGAAAGAATTTTTGGTCAAGATGACCACGTAAGAAAATATGGCAAAGACTATACTCACCGAATTGCTCAAAGTGGCCTTAAGCCATCAGAAGAGAAATTCTCCGAATCCTTTTCAAAGGAAGATGCTTATCATTTCGGAATCGTAAGGACAGAAGTTATTTACAGAGCTGTAAAAAGTTAAAGATCAGGGAGCGATCTTGTTAATTCTCCAAGAATATCTTTGCCTTGATCTGTCAGCCTCCTTCCCCTTTTTCCGCCCTCAGAGAGTTCAGAAGTAATTAAACCTTCTTTCTCCATTTTGGTTAGCGTATCGTAAAGCAAATCCAGACCGAGGCTTCGTCCGGATTGTTTCTCCAATTCATTAGCTATAACCAAGTCATAGGCCTTGCTTTCAATTTGCAGTTCATTTATAATCAAGAGTATCCTTTCTTCCAGTTTTCCTATCAATGAGTCTTTCATGTATTGAGATTAAAGAAATACACAATTTTACTACATGTGCTTTTTGCAAAAAAAATGATTTACGTACCGTAAGGTCAGAGCACATGCTCCTCCAGGAATTCACGGGCAGTCATCACGGGCACTTTTGAGAAATGAAAATCATTTTTGTCTTCGGTCACGATCCATTTGCAACCCGCTTTCAGCGCTGAATAATATTCCATTCCGTCCTCAAAGTCACCAACTGATTTATCTTGAACTGCTTTCTGTATTACTCCCTGATCTGCTTCCGCAATATTTATTTTTGACACCAGTATTCTGATTTTGTTTTTAGCTTCTTTCCTTCCACTTTTCTTTTCCGCAAAATAAAATGCAATGGCCAGACAAATTGGTGAAGTAAAAATTTCAAATCGATTGTCATCAACAAGGCTCATTACCCGAGCCGAGTAAGTGAATTGCGGGTATTCTTTATTCAACACAGACACAAGAATATTTGCATCAAGGAAAACTTTCATTTCCTTGATTTCAGGTATTCATCCTTCAATGCTTTGCGCCCTCGTTTTTTTGTTTTGTATTCGGCCTGTCCTTCGGATACCATACTTACCCAATCAGATACTGGTAGATCTTCCAGACTTTTGTAATGACCACTCACAATGCGGCTATACAAGAATTCGGTAAGCCTCGACAAGCTGATGTTTTGTGAATCGGCAAATTCTTTAGCCTTGTTGATAATGGCCTCATCAAAGCTCAGCGTGATCTTGGTGTCCATAGCACTTCATCTATACGACAAAATTAATATTTTTATACGTATAACTATTATTCACGCACAAAAAAAGACCGCCATTGGGCAGCCTTTGATTGTCATTAGATAATTTAAATACTACTTGGGAAGCTTGTCGAGTACTTCCATCACTTCTTTCACGTGCTTGCGGCTGGTTTCTAAAAGAGCTTTTTCAGCGCTGTTCAATTCTAGTTCGATGATTCGCTCAATACCATTTTTACCCAGAATTACAGGTACTCCAAGGTAGCAGTCCTTAATTCCGTATTCACCATCCAGTTGAACGCAGACAGGAAGAACTCTGCGTTGATCTTTCACAATGCTTTCCACCATTTGGGCAGCAGCTGAGCCAGGAGCATACCAGGCAGAAGTGCCCATCAGTTTTACAAGTTCGCCTCCACCTACTTTCGTACGCTCGATAATGGCGTCCAGCTTGTCTTTTGAAATCAATTCTGTAACAGGAATACCGCCAACCGTTGTATATCGTGGCAGTGGAACCATAGTGTCACCATGCCCGCCCAGGATCATGGCTTGAATATCTTTCGGAGAAACATTAAGGGCCTCAGCCAGGAACGCTCTGTAACGTGCTGTGTCGAGGATTCCAGCCATACCCATTACCCTTGTACGGGGAAACTTCGACACCAGATGAGCCTGGTAAGTCATTACATCCAGGGGGTTGCTGACTACAATGATGATCGACTTAGGAGAATGCTTTACAATATTTTCAGCTACAGTCTTAACGATCCCTGCATTGGTGCTGATCAGGTCATCGCGTGTCATACCGGGCTTACGAGGCAGGCCGGAAGTGATAACAACCACGTCTGAATTTGCAGTCTTTGAATAATCGTTGGTAGAGCCGATGGTCCGGCTGTCGTACAGGTCAATGGGAGCTTTTTGCCAGATATCGAGGCTCTTGCCTTCTGCAAGTCCTTCTTTGATATCCACTAAAACAATTTCATTGGCCACTTCACGGTAGGCCAATACGTCAGCACAGGTGGCACCTACATTGCCAGCGCCTACAACGGTTATCTTCATAGAAATAAATTTTGGTTAACTCTTAGGAGCCGCGAAGTTATCACTCAGGGGTACAAAAAGAAAAATATCTCATAAAATAATCATCCAACTTTTATCGCAATTCGTGCTTGGCCGATAACTTTGCGCCCTCTTAAAATTCAAGGAAAATGCAGGTAGTGAAATTTGGAGGCACCTCTGTAGGGAAGCCCGAGCGGATGAAAAAAATTGCAAACCTGGTAGTGAATATGCCAGGTAAGAAGATTGTTGTGCTGTCGGCCCTGAGCGGCACAACGAATACGCTCGTAAAAATCGGGGATTTCCTGCTTGCCGGAAAGAATGGCGAGGCCAACCAGGAAATCGCTACCCTGGAAAAGCACTACCTGGGTTTTGTTAAGGAGCTATACGAATCTCCTGCCTATCATGCCATTGGTGAAGAATTGGTGAGTCGGTACTTCAGTCTCTTCCGGTTGTTGGCAGCAGGTAAATTTGATGACCGCAGTTACCGAGAACTTCTTGCCCAGGGCGAATTGGTTTCTACTGAGTTGTTTTATCATCACTGCCAGGAAAGGAAAATCAATGCAAGACTTCTTCCCGCGCTTCACTTCATGTCCATCGATGAAAATAATGAACCTGAACTCGAAAAGATAAGCGAGCGTCTGAAACCTATCCTGGAGACGATGGCTGGCACCAACATACTGATTACCCAGGGATACATCTGCCGCAATCATAAAAACGAAATTGATAATTTGAAAAGAGGCGGGAGCGACTATACCGCTTCACTGGTCGGGGCGGCCGTCCGCGCAGAGGAGGTTCAGATATGGACGGACATTGATGGAATGCACAACAATGATCCTCGCGTGGTGAAAAAAACGATACCCATTGCTGAGCTAACTTTTGATGAAGCTTCAGAGCTCGCCTATTTTGGTGCGAAGATCCTTCACCCATCTACCATTGTGCCAGCGCAGAAATACGGAGTGCCGGTACGCTTGAAAAATACAATGGATGAACAAGCATTCGGTACTTTAATAAGTGAGCGGGGCACGAGCGGGCAATTCAAAGCCATTGCTGCGAAAGATGGAATTACCGCTATCAAAATAAAGTCATCGCGCATGCTTTTGGCTTATGGCTTTTTGCGCCAGGTATTTGAAATTTTTGAGCGAAATAAAACGGCTATCGATATGATCTCAACATCTGAAGTAGCGGTGTCAGTTACTATCGATGATGACAGGCATGTTGAGGAGATTATCACCGAATTGAAAAATTTGGGCTCGATTGATATAGATAAGAACCAAACCATTATCTGTATTGTAGGCAACGGCTTGATGGAGAAGGAAGGTGTGTTGAAAGACGTGTTTCAGTCGCTTGCCGGAATCCCCATTCGAATGGTAAGCTATGGAGGAAGTAACAATAACATTTCCTTGCTGGTAGAGACGACTCAAAAAGAGAAAGCGCTCAATCTTCTGAACGAAGGATTGTTCGGTCTCTAAATCTCGGGAAGAAATATTTCAGCGATCATACATCGGGCACTGCCGCCTCCGATGGTCTCAATGGTCTTTATCGGAAGTGGTATAATCCTGGCATATTTTCCGATTTGCTTTCGTTGAAGGTCATTCAGGCTTTCCATTGCACTTTGCGATATTACCAGCAAATTATCCTTGTTCGCTCCGCGAAGGAGGAGCATATTCCCGGCAAAGCAATTCATTTGCTCGAGCGATATTTCAATGATCTCAAGGCCGCTGTTGTTAAGACTTTCAAAGACTACTTTCCTTTTAGTTGAGTTTGTGATGCTTTCAAGGCAAATCACCGTAAACTGATTGCCAATACACATCATCACATTGGTATGATAAATCTCCTTCTCTTTCTTGTCATGAGCAACGAAATGAACTGGCTTATATCCCAATTGCAAACTGAGATTGATAAACAACTCTCTATCCGTTCGAGGCGACAAACAAGCGTAGGCGATTTTATTCTGATGATCAAATACAATGCTGCCGGTACCTTCCAGGAATTTGCTCTCGATTTCATAAGCCGATAAGTCAATAATCCTGGATATTTTAAATTTCGTTTTGAGTGTATCGATAATGTCCTGTCTCCGTTCCGGTCTTCGGTTTGGTGCACACATAGGATAGAGAACCACTGTTTCGTCAGCATGGAGAGAGACCCAATTGTTAGGAAAGATTGCATCTGGTTTAGGTGGATCAACAGTGTCTTTAAAGACATGCACGCTGACACCTTCAGCCTTTAGCAAACTCACAACCGCATCAAATTCCTCAATTGCTTTTTGGCTGGTGGTATCTTCTGAAAGCCCGATTTTCTTTTGAAATGCATTTGAAACAGCGGTTTCAGCATTGAAATGAAAGCTGGCTGGCTTGACCAAAAAAACATGACTTGTAGATTGCATGTACTCTTAATACGCTAAAGATAAAAGTATTCTAATAGCTAATGTTTTTGTAATTAGCACATTAACAATATCTTTGACGTCCTTTTTAGGAATTTTCCTTAAACAGAGGATTAGTAACGAAGGATATACGAGTGGCTTATTTTAAAACGATAAAGACCAGTTTTTTCCGGATCATTGCCTTCACCCTTCTGGCGGTGAGTGCAGGGTTTACTTTTCCCGAGAGCCACTATTCCGATGAAAAAACTTTCTTCGAAAGGCCTTCACCGCAATCAGATGTCTTCTACTTTTTGGTAGATAACAATATCGAGGACTCGGACGATTTTTCATCCGATGCGCATTTTTTTCAAGATGTTGTAGCCCTTCAGGTCATTCCATCCACGGACACTTCTCCTGAGAGAATGGGCAAACAGATCGACCGGCCATTTACCGAAGTTGTCTATCTGCGACACAAAAGACTTTTAATTTGAATGGTCAGGTAAACCTCACCGGCCTTTTCTTTTTACATCACATTTTAAAAATATTATGAACAAGTCTCTTACAGGCTTTATACTTCTCATTCTTTCGGGAGTGTGTGTGCCCGGTCTCAAGGCACAGGACTCCACGGTGTCACTATTGAATGCCAAGGAACGTTTATTGAAGAAGAATTTCTATCTACTCGCTGCCTACTATGAAATCAACCAGGCGGAAGCCCAGGTAATTCAAGCGAAGCTGCTTTACAACCCAACCATTTATTGGAACCAGGAAGCTTACAATAAGGATCAGGAGAAATACCTCAAAGCATCTAACCAATATGAGTTGCAGATTAACCAAACCATTTCCATCGCAGGCAAGCACACGAACACAGTCAAGCTTGCACGGATCAATTTGGAGATAAACAAAGTTCAGTTTACGGATATCATTCGGAGTTTGCTTTATGATCTGGGCAATAATTACAACAACCTGGCAGCTTTGGAGGCCAAGGAGAAATTGTATGACGAGGTATTGACCAGCTATCAGCGGTTAATTGCTGCCAGTAAGAAGGAGCTGGAGGTGGGAGCGATTTCGGTTACGGAAGATTTGCGTATCAAATCGGAATATATAGCTGTAAAATCCCGGTCATTGGACAACGCCAGCCAGAAGGAGCAATATCTTTCTCAGCTTCGTACGTTGCTTCAGTATCCTAAGGACACGCTGCTCCAGGTAACACAGAAAATTCCCCTGTTCAATGACACCTTTCTGCTTGACTCGTTGATCAATCGGGCTCTACTCGTAAGGCCAGACCTGAAAGTATCAAACCTGTATCAGGCGTATCAGGAGCAGAACTTGAAATTGCAGCGCTCTATGGCAATACCTGATTTATCAATCGGATACGATTATGACTTGGGTGGAAATTATATTCGCAACTATTCAGGTTTGGTACTGCAAATGCCACTGCCTTTGTTTAACCGTAATCAAGGGAACATCAAAGAAGCAAAATTCAATATCAAGCAATCGGGATTGCAGCGTGATTACTTGAAGACGACCGTTACTAACCAGGTGATTGCTGCTTTTAACCAGTATAAGAAAAGTTATGAAGGGTTGACTAACTACACAGACGAGTATCTTAACAGCCTTACACAACTGAACAGAAATACGAATACGTATTTTCAAAAAAGAGATATCAGTTTGCTGGAGTTTATCGACTACCAGCGTATTTACATCAGTACCAATATTCAGTTGATTGAACTGCGTCAGCAATTTTTGAACAGTGTCAACAACCTTAATTTTAGCATAGGAGAAACTCTAATTGACTATTAAGACATTATGAAAAAAATAGGTTTCATTTTATTATTTGCAGGGTTGTTCATCGCCTGCCAGGATCATAAAAAAGTAGCAAAGCAGGAGGAAGCTCACAGCAAAACCAGCCTGGTGCTCTCACAGAGTCAGGTGACGCATATCAAGGTCGACTCCATTCGCGAGCAAAAACTTGCCGACCAACTCGCTGCTGTCGGAGAAGTAAGCTTTGCAGAAGACAACGTTGTCAGGATTTATCCTATTGTGAGCGGTACTGTTGAGAAGATATTTGTTTCTCTCGGTGATTATGTTCAAAAGGGACAGGTACTTGCTACGCTGTTGAGCATGGACATGAGCCAGATTCAGCGGGATTACAACATTGCGAAATCAAATTTTTCGGTGGAAGAGAAAAACCTGGCTCGTGCACAAGAGCTTTTCGCTGCAGGGATGATGAGTGAAAAAGAATTTGCCAATGCGAAAAAGGATCACAGCAACGCGCTTTCCGAATTGAATGAAAGAACTCAGATTTTAAAACTCTATGGTGGATCCTCAAGCGACCTTGATGCAATTTACAACGTAGTGGCTCCACGATCAGGATATATCGTTGAGCGTAGTGTAACTGAAGGAACGCAAATCAGGAATGATAACAATACCAATATTTTTACCATTTCTGATTTGAAAACAGTCTGGGTTTGGGCGAATATTCACGAAAGTGATTTGTCCAAAGTTTCTGAAGGAGATGAAGTGCAGGTGAAGACTATTGCCTTTCCCGATTTGATCTTCAACGGTCGCGTGAAAAAGATTGGGACCATGCTTGATCCGGATTCGCGGGTGATCAAGATTCGCACAGAACTCAATAATGCCGATGGGTTACTAAAACCCGAAATGTTTGCCAATGTGCTTCTTACGCCCAAGACGAGTGAAAAGGCGATCGTAGTTCCGAATATTTCCATCATTCTTGAGAACAACCAGAGCTACGTAATGCTGGAGACAGGAAAAAATGAGTTTAAGAAAGTACAAATAAAAACGGGACGTGTTTTTCACTATTACACCGAAGTACTGGAAGGTGTAAGTGTTGGTCAACGGATAGTCACCGAAGGATCACTTTTCGTTCTTACAGCATTCAATCAACTTTAATTAGCCTGATTTTTCAGTATGAATCAATTCATTAAAGGAATCATTTCTTTCTCACTGAAAAACCGGTTGATGGTTTTTTTAGGCACCCTGCTTGTTATCGCGTGGGGTGTACAGAGTTTTTTGAATACGCCCATCGAAGCATTTCCGGATGTGATCAACACGAGGATCGTAATTATCACTCAGTGGCCCGGCCGTAGTGCAGAAGAGCTTGAAAAATTTGTGACTATTCCCATTGAGACTGAAATGAACGTTGTGCCTCGGAAAACGAGTATGCGTTCGATTTCGCTTTTTGGTCTGTCCGTGGTGACTTTGTTTTTTGAAGATGAAATAGATGACTTCAGGGCACGCCAAATGGTGTCGAACCAGTTGGTGAATGTGAACTTACCCGACGGAACCGACCCGGAAATTCAACCGCCCTCCGGCCCGACTGGCGAAATATATCGCTATACACTGGCAGGTGATGGAGAGACGGTTCGGGAGTTGAAAGAAATTCAGGATTGGATTATTGACAAACGAATAAAAGCGGTTCAGGGTGTTGCCGATGTTGTAAGCTTTGGAGGTGAAGTTAAAACATACGAGGTGACCATCGACCCGACCCGCCTGAGTGCTTACAATTTTTCTGCCACCGACATCTTCAACGCCATCAGTGTCAACAATAGTAACGTGGGAGGTGATGTGGTGGAGCGTGGTGCACAGGCGTTTCTGGTACGCGGCTTAGGATTGATCAATAGTATCGATGACATTGAAAACGTGATCGTGAAAAATATCAACGGGGCTCCGATACGTATCAAAGATGTCGCCCAGGTTAAGCAATCATTTAAGCCGAGGCTTGGAAAAGTAGGTAGAGGCAATGAAACGGATGTGGTGGAAGGAATTGTCCTTTTGCGTAAAGGGGAGAATCCGAGCCAGGTACTCAAGGATTTGAATGCAACCATAAGCGATCTTAACGACCGCGTGCTTCCGGAAGGAGTAGTGATAAAAGTATTTTACGATCGCACTACCCTGGTTAACCTGACTACTCATACCGTGATGGAAAACCTCGTGGTTGGCATGCTGCTCGTTACATTTATTCTCTCGGTTTTTCTCCTCGATTGGCGAGCGACACTGATGGTTTCGATCATCATTCCACTTGCATTGCTGTTCGCATTTATTTGTATGCGTCTGAAAGGAATGTCAGCCAACCTTCTTTCGATAGGGGCGATAGACTTTGGGATCATCATTGACGGGGCCGTGGTGATGGTGGAAGGGGTCTTCGTGTACCTCGCACACAAGCAGCACGAGATCGGCAAGGTGAAGTTCAACCTGATGACGAAGATGGGATTTGTGAAAAAAATATCCGTTGAAATGGGTAAGCCTATTTTCTTTTCAAAACTGATCATCATCACCGCGTTGATTCCCATTTTTGCTTTTCAAAAAGTAGAGGGAAAGATGTTTTCGCCTCTAGCTTACACGATGGGTTTCGCTTTAGGTGGCGCATTATTATTTACGCTGACACTGGTTCCTTTGCTTTGTAAACTATTGCTCAATAAAAATGTACGTGAACGCGAAAACCCATTGGTGAAGGGGCTTGAACGAATTTATGCTCCCGCACTTACCTGGTCTATGGATCATCCTGCGCGGAGTGTAATTCTTTCCATTTTGCTTTTGCTCGGGTCACTCATCGTGGGGCGGCAACTTGGATCAGAGTTTTTACCGAAACTGAATGAAGGTTCGATCTATGTTCGTGCGAGTATGCCACAAAGTATTTCTTTCTCCAAAGCGAACGTGGAGTCGGAGGGAATGAGACACATATTTACAAAATACCCCGAGGTTAAAGGTGTGATCTCGCAAAACGGTCGCCCGAATGATGGCACTGATCCAACCGGTTTTTTTAATGTCGAGTTTTTTGTAGACCTCTATCCCAAGGACGATTGGACGAGGGATGTGAGCAAGGAAGAGCTGGTGCGAGATATGCAGAGTAAGCTAGAAGAACAGTTTCCCGGAGTGGTGTTTGGATTCTCACAACCCATTTCAGATAACGTGGAAGAAGCAGTCTCCGGTGTGAAAGGCGAGATGGCGATCAAAATATTTGGAGATAACCTGAGTAAACTTGAAAAACTGGCCGATTCCGTTAAGAGTATAATGAGTTCCGTAGAGGGTGTTCAGGATCTTGGTATTTTTAAAAGCCTGGGCCAGCCGGAATTGCGCATTGAATTGGATAGATATAAAACCGCCCGCTACGGGGTGAATATTTCTGAAGCCAATGATATTATCGAGATGGCGGTAGGTGGCAGACAGGCAAGTACAATGTACGAGGGCGAACGGAGATTTGATATTCGTGTACGCTATTTGCCTGAGTTCCGCCAAAGCGAGAAAGAGATCGGAAAGCTCCTGGTGCCCTGTACCAATGGCACAAAAATTCCGCTGAGGGAAATTGCAGATATCAAACTACAAACAGGCCCGGCTTTCGTTTACCGTGAAGGAAACCTGCGATTTATTCCTATCAAATTTTCAGTTCGAGGCCGCGATTTGGGTAGCACTATAGCCGAAGCGCAAACCAAGGTGAGGGCAAGCGTTCACCTGGACAAAGGATATTCAATGACATGGAACGGTGAGTTTGAAAATCAGGTAAGAGCCACAAACCGGTTGCAACTTGTCGTGCCGATTTGTATCGGACTGATTTATATGTGGCTGTTCTTCATGTTCAATTCTCCGAAAGACGCAGGTATGGTTTTGATGAATGTACCATTCGCTTTGATCGGAGGTATCCTTGGATTGTATATTACTGGAATCAACTTCTCGATCTCGGCTGGTGTGGGCTTCATTGCTTTGTTTGGTGTCTGTGTGCAAAATGGTGTCATTCTCGTTTCTGTGTTTAATAAAAACAGGGATCTTGGTCTGCCTCTGGACAGGGCAATTTATGAAGGCGCTTTAACACGTTTAAGGCCTGTGGTTATGACTGCACTGATGGCGGGATTGGGTTTGATGCCCGCAGCTCTATCGAATGGTATTGGTTCGGAAACACAAAAGCCGTTGGCCGTTGTAGTAATTTCCGGTCTCATTTCAGCTACATTCCTAACGCTATTGATTTTGCCTGCGATTTACAAATTGCTCAATCAGCATCGGTTTAGATTGTTGCACAAGCAACACTTGAATCAGTAAATCGAGAAAAATTAGATTTTAGTGTCCAGGTAAATTTCATTCAGAGGAAGGACAACATTGACAGTCGGAATATTCAGGACATCATCGATTTTCCGATAGTGTTCTAATTTCCCAATGGCTAGTTTCATTGATTCGAAAAGCTTCTGCACTAATTGCTTCGGGATCGATCAGGATATATTCTCTGAGTTGAGGAATGTCCCGATAGAGTACGAATTTTCCACCGCGATCATATTCCTTTGTGGATGGAGACAGAATTTCAATGATGACAGTCGGCCCTAGAAAAGAATTGGTATCAACCTCTGAAGAAATGATATCTCCACAGACAACGGAGATATCGGGATAGGTGAACAATGTATTCTCAGGAATGTGAACGCGAAAATCACCACCGTAGGGACGGCATATTTTTCCTTTGAGCTTATAAGCCAGATCACCAAAAACATTTGAAAAAACGACATTATGTCTTGGGGCCGCTCCGGCCATTGCAAAGACTTCGCCTTTAAAGAACTCATGCTTTTCTGGAGAAGCATTCTCAAATTCAAGGTATTCTTCGACCGTAAGTTTGGTCTTGTTGTAGACGGCCAGTGGTTCGCGAACTTCCATAGAAGGAAGTTAATTAAATTTACTCTTCCAGTTTCGCCTTATTATTATTTAACACGGCAACCACCTTGCCTTTTAGCTTTTTACCTATCCAGGGTGAGTTTTTTGATTTGGACAAATTATTTCCCGGATAGAATTCCCATTCGCAATTAGGATCAAATAGGGTGAGGTTGGCTTTTTCGTCAACATCGATTTTAGGAATCTCAAGAGATAGAAGCTGCCGAGGAGCCTCGGCTACTTTCAAAATAATGCTTTCCAATTTTGTCTCTTCCGCCAGCACGGAAAGATGTGACGCAAATGTCTGAAGGTTGATCATTCCAAAATCAGCCTGATCGAATTCAAGAAATTTACTTTCGTCATCTACAGGCAGGTGCCCGCTACAAATGACGTCAATAGTGTCGTCACTAAGTCCCTTGAGAATTGCATCGGCATCACTCTTTTCCCGAAGGGGAGGATTTGTTTTGTAGTTGGTATCAAAATTTTCCAACTCATTGTCGAGCAGGAGCGCCTGAAATGAGGTGACATCACAACTTACATTTAACCCTTTTTTCTTGGCAGCGCGGATCAGGTTAATACTCTTGGCAGATGAGATCTTTGCAAAATGAAGCCGGCCACCGGTGTATTCCAATAATTTGAGGTTGCGACTTACAGCAATTTCTTCCGCAATTCGTGGCATCCCTTTTAATCCGAGCGAGGCACTTTGTGGTCCTTCATGCATCTGGCCAAAAAGATCGAGCCAAATGTCTTCGGGATGGTCAATCAGCAGCCCATTAAATTTCTGAAGGTATTGAAGAGATTTCAGGAAGATGTCAGTATGCCATAACGGTTTTAATCCGTCGGTAAATGCAACAGCACCGGCTTCATGCAAATCAATCATGTCGGTCAACTCTTCACCTTTACAGTTTTTTGTGACAGAAGCAAGTGCATGGATTTGGACCAAACGGTTGTCGTTGGATTGGGTAAGATAGCTTACCTCGTTTTTTGTTTGTACTGTGGGCTGTGTATTGGGTAGAACTGCTAAACCTGTGAACCCTCCCGCAGCCGCAGCCTTGGTCAGCGATGACAAGTCCTCACGATGCTCTAAACCCGGATCACCAACAAACGTGCCCAGATCTAACCACCCGGCACTTAAGATCATGCCGTCAGCATCAATTACTTTATCGGCTTGAAAATTCTTATCACTTATTTCCGCAATACGCCCATTGACAATGAGCACATTTTTTTTCTTCAAATGAAAAGGAGACCCGGTATTTACAATTCGAGGGGATTGGAGGAGGATTCTCATTCGGTCCCGAAAGTTCTCAATTATTTTTCATCATTTCAAAAAACGGATCAAAAGAACTTCAGCCAGAAGGAAAAACAGGGCAAGTAATACGGCATATTTCCATAGAGGTTTACCCAGATACCTCTCTTTAACTTCATTAGAGAAGCTTTCCGCAGAAGCGGCCTTGAAAATCGAAATAGAAGGTTTACCGCCAAAGAATGCCATTGCTTCTTCATTGGAAAACTGGTTCAGGTTGGACTCCTTCTTATCGATATTAAATGCCAGTAAGCCAAGTGTGTCTTTCCGGTGAATGACATTGTAAAACCCTGCCGTAACCGAATGCTTGGGGAGTTCAAGCTGAAGCTGACCGTTGATGTTGCGCTGAGAAGGAATGAGTTCTTGCTCCCCAATCAATTTTGCGGGCTCCTCTCCAAGAATACTATCTGAAGGAACTGTGACAGTGGAGAAAGACAGCGGGTAGTACAGCGATTGTCCTGATTTTTTGCCGGAAGAGGCAATGCGATACATCACGGGTACATATAGTGCGTTGTTAAAAAAGTCAGTTGATTTTTTATCCAGCGGACTTGCCAACACAAATATTTTACCAAACTGTGAGAGGAACGGTTGATTGTTTTTGAACCGAAGAATGGCCGAACGATCTGCCCATGTGAGTACAGGACTTGCATGCGGCATGGCCAGAGAAACGCTCCGGTCTTCGAACACATTGGCAAAAAATGGATTTTGAAAATCAGGAGCATTAAGTTCAGCTAGTTCGCCTTCGGAAACTTTTGTCAGTGGAGCTGAAATAAGTTTTTGATACGAAATCAGGTCGGGCTGCAAACCGGGCAGCAGCAACAGGGCACCGTACCGTTCTTTATAGGAATTGATTGCATCCGCCAGCGTAGCATCAATTTTATCCAGGCCATTCACTACGACAAGGTCTGCAGCAGAAAGCAGGCTGTAGTTGAGGTTAGAGGATGTGAAGCTGCGAAAAGAGAAAACGTCCTTATTTCCGAATACCTTTTCAACGTATTGAGTGCTTCCGGCAGCTTTTATCTCGAGTACGTTAATGCGTTTTGAAAAACCAAGCGTGAAGTAAAAATCATTATCAAAACTGATTGGGAAGTCACTGAAATTGATAGTTGCCTTGTTGTTGCCTTTCAGGCCTGAGGCTATATCAAAAGGGATTTCGACAAAACTAGTAGGCTCTATATTAACAGACGTTGCTGCAGACTGTACTCCATTAATCGACAGTTTGGTAACAAGACCTTCAACTCCCTTCTTGCCGTTATTCCGAAGGACCACTTTCAAAGTGTTTTTCTCACCCCCGATTGCAAAGGGATTGTCCAGGTAGGCAGTATCTACAAAGACATTGGCATAGCCCTCGAGTGTCAGTGGCACCAAACGGATTTGTGAAGTCGAATCCGGAGACACGGTATTACCAATAGTAGATTTTTGGAAATCCGAAAGCCAAAACAAAGTCACACCTTTTTCTTTTATCCGGTTAATGACTTCGGATGCGGATCTGCTAACAGCTGACAAGCGCGTCTGAGAAAGCAGATCTGTTATTTCGGCCTTTGTTTTAAAGGAGTTGGAGAATGGTGCAAAATCATTCGTTATCAACTGATACCTTGATTCCGCAGGAAACAAGTCGATAATTCCTTGAGCCATTCGGATAGCTTCATCAAGCGCTCTTGTCTTTTCCGCAACCGGAGTAGACATACTTAGTGAATTGTCAAGATAAATCACGATGCTGCGCTGGTCGGCAAGCTGCTCTTTGGCAGGAAGAAATGGCTGCGCAAATGCGAGGACCAGGAAAAACAGGAATAGTAATCTGGACGCGAGGACCAGGTATTGCTTAAGCCTTCTTTTTTGAGTTGTCTCTTCCTTTACCTGCTTTAAGAACCGGGTATTGGAAAAGTAAATACGTGTGGTCTTTCTAAAATTGAAAAGATGGATGATGACTGGTATGGTAAGGGCGAAGAGTGCCCAAAGAAATGCTGGATAACCAAAACTCATCTTGGCAAGATACAACAGGTGTCCCGAAATATGGAAAAGTATTTGGGTTCAGCGGTTGGGATACTTTTCAACGCAGGAACAGAAAAATACCACATTTAGGTAGACCTAGAAACTCTCGGCGAATCCGAGGTAAAAATAACCAATGCGATCCGGGTCACCGTAAGCATAGTCCAGACGAAGATTGAGCCGTTCTCTTTTATTGATGTTCGCCCTGATACCGGCACCAAGCGAATAGTGGAGATCGTTCAAATCTACTTCCTTGGGATTGTATGACTTGCCCAAGCCTGCAAAAGCTACAATTCCGATCCTTTTGTAAACCGGCATCCGGTACTCTGCCTGGAAAGCGGTGAGGTAATTGTCGCGATAGCGGCCACGGTAATATCCCCTCATAATTCGCGGCCCGCCAAGCTCTGCCAATTCTTTAAATGGAGCATCGCCTTTCACAAAATTGCCAAACAGCTCGAAAGCGAGGATGTGCCTCTTGGCAGGATTCATGGTAAAGTATTTCCGGAAGTCGATCAGTATTCGGTGATAATTCACCGTACCCCCCAAAGACTTGGAATAAACAGAATACCTCAGGTCCCAATAAAAGCCTTTGCTTGGGTTCACGACATTATCACGCTTATCCCAGGTAAGGGCCGGACCTAACCCGATCGATGATGAGCCCTGATAGCCGGTGACCCGCGTAGTATCTAGCTCTCCGTTTGGCTGCCGTTGAATGTTGTAGTATTGAATTGCCCGGGTCTCAAGTCCCAGAAATAATTTTTCGCGTCTGAAGATTTTTCGCCCAATGCGATTCTCCCAACCCAAGACATCGTATGTTATTTTTTCGCGATTGCTGATAGGCGTATTGTCTCCCCGTCCAAAATAGAAATCACGAAACCCGATTAGTTCCTCCCCAAATCCTTCAAAGAGATATTTTTCACCTTTCGTGAAGATGGTATAACGGGGAATCAGGATCAGTTGCTGGCGACTGGTGTATAAACCAACGAGTTCGGCATTGGAAGTTCTTGTTTCGTTCCCCTCATCCAGGTTTTTCCACAGTTTAATACCCAATACTCCAATGCCAACATGCGTCTCGGGCGTATAAACGGCAATGGGAAGGATTATTTTTCGATCATTTTTGGAAGTGTCCGACCAAAAACGGAATTTTTTCTGCGCTTCAAGGGAAGGCGATACTATAAGTAAGGCAATTACAAATATCTTTTTCAAAATGCCAGAACACTTCAAGTAGCAAATTATTCAAAAGAATTGAATTAAACTTATCGTGAGGAATATCTAAACGCTATCGAGCTTTACCTACAGCTCCCGAGATGTGCCATTGGCTATCTTGTACAAACAGAATCACCGTGTTAAAGGTAATATTCGATGGGACGTCTACTTCAATCATCCCCATTTTTTGTGCGGGAAGCGATGTGAGAGAACGCACTACGTTTCGGTGAGTCAGGTTCTTCCCAGAATTTTCTCCCGCAGTTACGTCATTTGATATATTGCTCTGAACTAGCGCTAAATTTATCACCTCGTTGGTGGGAGCCTTGTCAAGCGAATAGGCAACGGAGATTTTCCCGTTTTGCTGATTTACTTCCCCCAGCGTAATCTGGTAGCTCATTTTCTGCTGGAGAGCTTTCTCAATTTCTTGTGAGCTGATTCTTTTATTTGACCCAACAAATTCAGCTCTGCCATTGATAATCATTTGTGGAGTGTAGACGCCCTCTGACATCATGATTGAACTGTACTTTCTTTGACGGGCTGTAAATTCGGCTTTGCTGTAAGGATCTTTCCATCCGATGTAGTTCCAATAGTCAACATGAAACGACAAACCATAAACCTGGTGGCCTCGTTGAGTAGCCTGTTCAACGATCTCAGCCAGATTTTCATCGGCCGCAGGACAGCTGGAGCATCCCTGAGAAGTAAATAATTCGACAAGGACCACATTTTGGGCCATCGCCATTTTTATTGCTGTGCAAAAAATAAATACGAGAAGAATTTTCATACCACAAGTTAACGTAGTCGCAGTACAGATTTTGTCCAGATCAAGACATATGCTACAGCTTCAGCTGTGCAGTAAACAGGACGCCAAAGCTTCTTGTATTGGGGCGGTCGAGATAGGTGAGACGGTGGACGAAGTCTACACGTAAAAAATGGAAAATATTCTCAACTCCATAACCAACTTCAACATACGGCTTTCCATAAGTAAGGTAGCCTGTTGGCTGGCAAAGCTTACCAGCCGGAGTATATTCTGAGATGAGATCCTGATTACTCTTGCGCATTCCGCCAAAAATAACGTTGCCGGTGGCTACAAAGCGCCATTTCAGTTTGTGAATTAAGGGAAGGCGGTTCAACAAAAATCCATCTAAAAATTGCTGATAGTTCAATGAAGCATATTGATCACTCACAAATTCCCCAAAATTCATCAGGTTATAGGTGATAGGAGTATAAACGTGAGATCTGTTACCGAGGTGAACTGCCAGCAAAGGATAGGGGAGATCATTAAAAATATGCTCTCCTGACAAAGTAAACCGACCCATACCCAACGGGCCCATACGCACGCGTTTCGAAACACTCATGAATATTTTATCGTAATCAAAATGGCTTCCGAGGCTCTTCAGGCCTCGAGTGTAGCGAAAAACGATTACAGGTTTTTTGAAGGTCCCCACGCTGACCCGTTCGTTGTGATTCTTAATGAAGAGTTCATCAGGTGCATACCGTGACTCCATGACTACTTCCGCGTAATTGAAGTTGTCGTAAATCTTTGTGTTGTCATCAATATCCTTGTAGCCGAATTCAAATGTCGGTGTGAAGGAACGGTGCCTATAGGAAACCCTTTGCGTGAACCCCCTGAAAATCTCCGACTGAAATGAGGCATAAGCCTCGTTGAAATAAAACCCTCTTCTAATGTTACCCCATCGGGTCGCAGACCGGAAAAGTGAATTGATAGCTTGCGATTCGTCATCAACGCCAATACGCATGATATCGCTGCGCGCGCGCAAAGTGAAACTCGTCCATCGTTTGGTGGAAAGTACGCGTGTCGCCTGCAATTGGAATTTCGGTCGATCGTCATCAAAGCCGTAAGCACCATAGCCCTGGTAAATCCAGTGCTTGCTCATTTGATATGTAGTTTTGAAACCGGCTTGAACTCTGAACCCTTCTACGGTATTCCAGGCAAATGTGCTCAGGTACGGACCCAATTTAACTTTGCCGAGGTTCACGTGTCCGTCAATGATTATCTGAACAATATCTGCATAGGTTTTAACCATTGGGATATTCTTCAATGTGTCAATCATTTTGTACACATTTTTTTCGGTAGCACTCAGCGGTTCATGGCGCAGTGTGTCCCAGTATTTTTCGTCTTCAAACATCCGGGCGTCCTCTTTCACTTCAATCTGCTGTTCGTAAAATGACGCAGGACGAGGTTTTCCGGTAACTATATTCTTTTTGCTTGTATAGAATTTGGCAATCATACCCGCTGAGTTGGCGGACATATTTCCAATGTCGATGAGCACACGGTTTTTAGTCGGCATCCACGGACCTTCAACTGTAGGCGTTAGCTCCTGCTGAATCTTTATCCGGTCAATAAAATTGACATCCGATTGGTTGCTGACTGTAGCATCGATTTGCTTGACAGCAAATTCGTTTTTGGTGATCCACATAGACCCTGTGAAAGCCAATTGCTCAGGACTTTGGGGATAGAAATCGATTTTGTAGCAGTAATCCTTATCGATGTACATGCTATCCATGAGATCGTATTTATAATAGAGGCGCCAGCCGTCAGCGATGGGCGACACAAATTCTTTGCGAAGGATACTCAACCAGTTCTGGTAGAAATTGTACTCCTGAAGAGACGAACCGATTAATTGCGTGAGCATAGTTCCGTCTTGTACACCAACTCCACTGATCTTACTTTTTTCAACGATTTCTTTTTTCAGGCTGGGATTTTCGCGGAAGTAGAATTTGGAAACAGACTCAGTGATGAAAAGTGGTAAAATAGGCTTTCCGTCCTCGCCCGCAATTCGCTGGACACTATCCAGAACACTAGCGATTTTCTTCATCACTTTGCGCTTCCTGAACTTCTCGGTAATATGATCGATATCCAACTCCATCTTCGAGTAGGCATCGTATTCGTAGGCATTCAGACTGCGCTTGTCATTTTTATTTTTATTCGCAATGACATTTCGCATTATGGCAAAGGCCGGATTTATGCCCGGAGTAACGACTACTTCGTGTAATTGGGTGACGGCCTCCTGGAACTGGAAATTGATTACTTGCGTGGTACCTCGCACTACGGCTTTCTTTACCGTGATGTAGCCTACAAAGGAAGCTGTTATTGAATCGACTTTGGCAAGCGTGCGCAAGCGAAAATGCCCCTCAAAATTGGTTGTAACACCATCCCCCGTGCCATTAAAGACAACGTTTACATATGGGATCGGATCACCAGTGGCAGCATCGGTAATTTTGCCGGTAACGATCGTTTCCTGCCCAAGAGCGGAAAATGCAAGGAAGAATAGTAAGATTAAAGGAGTAAAAAACCGCATCGATACTATAAACCAATTTGATGCAAGATAATATGATTTTCAATATGCGAGTGGTATGTTTTAAGGGTTATCCGGTCGTTACAGAATCTCCATTGGAAATTCATTCAGATTATAGATTTTTTAATAAAATCTAAGATTTTTTTAAAGTAAAAAAAGGAGTGAGTGACCACTCCTTACATTCTCTTATCCTGATAATTTAATTTGATGGATTTCCTTTTCCTGAATCCAGAAGTTGGAGCAGGCTCTCCTTGAAATAATAGTTCCATCCCTTTTCGCATATTTGGTAGCACTCCACTTCAGCGTTGAGGCCAACGTGCGTTAGGGTAAGTTTTGAAGAATTTCCATCCGGAGTGATTTCCCAAACTACTTTAGTGTCCTTCCATTCATGCTTGTCAACCAGAGAAGCTGAATCGATAAATGCGTCAAGGCACACCCAAACTACTTTTTTTTCAGGCACGGCTTCCTCTACTCTGAACGTTTTGAATGTTTTCCCAAAATGCACTGTAAAGATGTCCCCGTTGATTTTGCTTGTACCTTCAACCTGGGAAGTCCACCAGTTGGTGATCCCTGAAGTGAGACTGTCGAAAATTGTCTTCGCAGAAGCTTTTGTGACTGCACTGGTTTGGTAATCCGGATTCAAATAATTCCTCAACGAAGTATTGACAATGTAATTCCAACCTTCTTCGAAATTTGCTCTTGCAAAATCCGAAGGACTGGCAGGGAAGGTTTCCAATCCATCGTGTGTAAGCTTCAAACGTGTTTTGTTTCCCTGTGCCGACAATTCGAAGGTCACAAATGAATTGCCTTCATATCCATCATATCGCCAGCTGTAAGTCAACTTCTTGAATGGAATTACTTCAGTCACTTGGCACAAGTGCAAATAGACGCGATCATCCGGGCCGCCTTTGAATTGGAATTCAAAACCGACTTCGGCCTTAAATTCAGCAAGGTCAAAATACCAGATCTTCATCTGTTTTTTGTCAGTGATCGCACTCCAGACTTTTTCTACGGGTGCGTTGAATAAGCGTTCAACCACCAAAGGCGCTGTTGTCGTAGCAGTCATAAGTTTTGTTTTTTGTTATACTATCCTTTCATAATGAAAGCATACCACGCCAGAATTCATCTGTTTGCAAGTGAGTAGCTTCAATTTGATATTCGAGTTCTTGAACATCGGGACTCCCTTTCCAAGTACCATCGGATTTACAAAGACCCAGAACTCATCGATCAGGTTTTCGGCCATCAATGCGTGCCCCGCAGACGGACTCCCGAAAATGATGATCTCGCTGCCAATGTCATTTTTGATCTTGCCAATTTCTTTGGCGAGGTTTCCACTGACGACTTTCGTGTTTTTAAGCTTCGATTCATCGAGTGTTTTAGACAACACTATTTTCTTGACCTTGTTATACCAGGTCGAGTGTTCTATATCGTGTTTACTCGGATTGGGTTGATCGGCTGCTGTTGGCCAATAACCTTCCATCATCTGGTAAGTAACACGACCGTATAGTGCCAGGTCAGCTTCGTTGGTACGGTTGCCTGCATAGTCGAAAAGCTCATCGTCTACATGTATCCAATCCATTTCTCCATTCGGACCGGCTACAAATCCATCTAGGGACATGTGCATAAATAGAACCAGTTTTCTCATATCATTTTGTTTTTAAAGGGTCATCGTTTTTAAATACTCTTCGAGGCGAGCCATGGTCTGGCGATTGCCCTCAATGGCGCCATATTTTTCAACAACCAAATCGCGCGCTTCTTTGGTAAGGAAAATCATCTGCATGGTCAATTCGGTCTTGTTGCCTTCTATAACTTTGAAGTTGACCGTTACTTTGAAGCGTCCCGGATCATTTGGATTGTCCGATCCATGGTCGAACTTTAATAACTCCGGTTTTACAACTTCCGTGAAAACAATTTTATTTGGATAGTTCGTCCCATCCGGGCCATGCATGATAAAGTCCCAAACCCCTCCGGCCTTTACTTCCATTTGATGGATGGTATTGGTAAAGCCGGTTGGTCCCCACCAATTGATCACATGTTTTTGCTCAGTCCAGGCTGACCACAAGAGGTTTCGTGGTGCATCGAATACCCTTGTGATTTTGATCTCGCGATCGGTTGTGCTTTCATTTTTTCCTGCCATGTCTTTTAGGTTTTGATGATTTCTTGTTTCGTTCTGTTGCCTGCAGTTGATTCAGATAGTTTTCCAATGCATCCAGTTTCTTATTCCAGAACTGCCGGTACTGCTCAATCCAGTCCGACACTTCACTTAGCTTTTGCAACCTCACTTCGCAGTGCCGTTCACGACCCTGCTGCGTAATGACAATCAGCCCGCACTCCGTGAGAATTTTGATATGCTTGGAAATCGCAGGCCGGCTGACATTAAAATTTTCAGCTACCGCATTTAAGTTAAGCCGTTGCGTTGCCAGCATATTGATGATTTGCCTCCGTGTTGGGTCGGCAATGGCCTGAAAAACATCTCTTCTCATTTTTTTTGTGTAACTGATCGGTTACAAATATAAAATGAAACCATTCGGTTACACAAATGGCTAAGAAAATATTTTTTTGTTAGTAAAATCCTGGCTAAGGGGCCGAAATGCGGTAAGACTCGTTTATGGAAGAAGTCTTAAGATAATCCGTAAGCCTGGGAAGGCAGATCTTCAACCAGGCAGTGTATTGTGTTGGAGAGGAGGCGATATCAGCTTCAAGCGACTTAATACTGACATATTTCCATTGGCTAACCTCGGCCGGATTAGGATGGGGCAGTTCATCGCTCACACCGTAGTATACGTGATCGAACTCATGTTCTGTAAGTCCGTTTTCAAATTTCGCTTTATAAGTAAAACTGAAAATAAATTGTGTGGAAACTTTCATCCCCATTTCCTCTTCCAATCTCCGGGGAATGGCTTCGCTCAATTCTTCACCGTACCGTGGATGGCTGCAGCATGTATTGGTCCATAGTCCGGCAGAATGATATTTTCCTTCAGCTCGTTGCTGCAGTAGCAATTCACCTTTGGAATTGAAAATGAAGACAGAAAATGCCCGATGAAGTAATCCTAATTGATGCACCTGATCTTTTTCTAATTTTCCCCACGGCTTGTCGTGTTCATCCACCAAAATCAGGAAGTCATCCATGTTCGAAAGGTATTAAAAACTTAATGAAACAATCAGGCCATTACGGAAACCATGGTCAGGGCCACTTCACCTAACTTTTGATTCCCTGTAATTGAAACTTTGTTCAAGACTTGTTCAGGACGCCAACTTTTCGAAAAAAGTTTCCACGCGGTTTCAGGGTCAATGGTTATTTCAGTTATTGAATTAGAAATGGAGTTTTCAGCCAACATCCATTTTGAATTCTGTTTTGTCAGAAGCCACGATCCTCCAATCTCGGTTGAGACCTTAATTTTGATTGAAGTACCATCCTCAGCGTCTATGTTTCGATAAGTGTGAGGCAAAGCCAGCATAAACACATTGATGAATGGGTAATAAAATTCACGCGTCATTATTTCCGGTTTATTCACGGCATCCCTGATTTGTTGCTGATGAAGCCATTTTTCAGTGTAGTCACGCGCTATGTGCATCCAGTTTTTACTTTCATTCTCTCCAGCCCAGTCTACCGAAAAACCTGACTTCCCAAATGGATCGAGTGATTTATAATAACTGAAGTACAGTGGCCCGGTAATTTCATGAAGGAGAATAAGCATATCAGGACTTACCCGTTTCATTGCTCTAACCCAGTCTGCATTGAGACGATTAAGGTAATCGACCAACTCTTGGTAGGAGTTGGCGTTAGCCTGCTCTCCAAAATAGTTGTCGCGGAGCATCGAGAGGGTACGGATATTCCCGTCTAATAAATGAGCGGCAACATCTTTTACCTTCCAGAGTTTGGCCACAGTTTGCATCTGCCATTCGTCAGGAGTAAGGGACTTGAGTAACCCGATCAGTTTTTTGTCGAGCAGAGGGAATAGATGCAGTACTTCAATGGGAGTCACAATCAAAATTTGCGCGAAACTACTTCTTTTTCCGACTCACTTTTTTGACTGCTTTCTTTTTTTGAGGATTCTTTTTTGCTCTCTTGACGGGAGAGATCGATTTTACTACAGTAGTACCTTCTTTGATCTGCTTTTGGTCTTTCACTTTGGCCAGTGAATTGAGGTAAGCCTCTTTCACCAGCTTTTTCATATATGCTTTGGGGAAATCTTTAACATCTTTCACCAGGATATACCGGTATTGATTTCCTTCGCCGATCAGTTTTTTTTCAGGATCGGCAATTTCACTTCCCCAATAAAACCCAAAGTGGATATTTTTGCTTGTTCGGCCCACGGCTATGGAACAGAATGTATGTCCTACCTTATCGGTCGGTGACCACCCGAACGCCAGCGCATTGTAGTTATCGTAAATCAGTTCGTTGGCAGTAGGATACATATCCCAGACAAAATCACGAAGCCACAAAACAGTCTCTGTTTCATCGGGAAAGGGCTTGAGAAATTTCAACAGGTCTTTGGTTTCTTCTTTACTCATAACTCAGATATTTTCATACCAGGTTTCGATTTCATATCAATCGGGGCCTGTAGAAACTTCATTTGTCAGTCTTCAGATAACCCGTCGGAATCAAGTCAATGTCTTGGATTCCAAGTCTCGATTTCAATTCCAAACATTGGGCTTTCAACTCGTCAATAGTAAACTTATTGCCACGATCGATAGCTTCAATTTCGATAAATTCTTCCTGGTTCGGAAGCTTATCAATGTGAATCTTAATGTTACGGATGATATAGATTTTCCTTTCCTTTTGTGTCGTACCGATTTTTTTATGGTTTAAAAGCAGTTCATCGATCTGTTCCTGAGTTGGGTTGAGGTCGTAACGAAAAACAGTTGTGCGCTCAATTCCTGAATCGGTCACCCGTTCATAATGGGTTATGAGCTTTTCAATTGTTCCATCGCGCCATTTCAATTTACCCCTGCTCGTTTCAAAATAATAATCGATTTGCCTGTCGAGCCCGACATAGATAGCATTCAGTGCGTGTAGAATTTTCTCCGTCTCGCTTGAATTGATCTTAGCCTTTAGTGTGAAATCTTTATACGGCAACGGACTTGGCATTCATTTCAACAATCAGATGCCAAATATCGTGTAATTGTTTTTTTATCGGATTGTGATTTGGCGAGTGTAAGGGCTTTTTCGAGGTTTTCCCTGGACTTTTTTTGATCAAGACCCTGGTAGAGTATGCCAAGTAAAGTAAAATAATAGTGGTTTGAAGTCAGCTGAAGTTTTTCAGCCTCGGCAATGGCTTGTTTTTTCCCAAGATCACCTGGTAGATGAGCATGAGCTTTGTAGAGCGCGAACGTCCTGTTAAGTGCAGCCACGGGTGAGTATTCCAAAAACAGTAATTTGTTGTACAACTGAAGAATGTTTTCCCATTTTTCAGTGGAATCATTTTTAAAAGTATGCCAATACGCGATACTCGCTTCGTAATGGTACTTGGAAGCCGTGTTCCCTTGCGATGCTTTTTTAAGAAATTCAGAACCCTTTGCAATCAGGTCGCGGTTCCAAAGACTTTCATCTTGGTCCTGGTACAGGATTATTTCGCCATTTTCATTTTTCCTTGCGGGAAACCGGGACGAGTGAAAACACATCAGGGATAGTAAAGCGCTTACTGCAGGCGTATTGGTTTGATCATTCTCGATGAGCAGATAAGTTAGTCGCATGGCTTCCAGGCAAAGGTCTTCCCGCAGAACAACATCTTTACTTTCAGAATAGTATCCTTCATTGAAAAGTAAATAAAGTGTTCTTAAAACGGTTTCCAGCCGAGTTTCAATTTCAGTCTCGCCTGGAAACACAATCTGAATTTTTTCCTCACGTAATTTTTCTTTGGCACGTTGCAGCCGTTTGCCTATCGTTTCTGCATTGGATAAAAATGCATTGGCAATTTCATCGATGCCAAATCCACAAAGGATTCGGAGTGACAACCCGATTTGAGCTTCAATAGAAATGGACGGATGGCATATCGCGAAGAGCATTTGCAGTTGGCTATCAGTAATATTCTTTGTTGATAGATCAATTTCAAAAGTGTCGGTTTCGTTCCCTGACTGTTTCAGGTTCTTTACAATTTTTACGTTGAAAATACCTTTCCGGATAACTTGATTTTTGGCTTTGTTTTTGGCCACGGTGTAAAGCCATGCAGTCGGATTCTCAGGGATACCTTTGTAGGTCCATGATTCGTAGGCCAAAGCAAACGTCTCGCTGGCGATATCTTCGGCTGTTGCAATGTGATCGATGCCAAGAACTTTACAGAGTACAGCAGTGATTTTGCTGTACTCTGTTCTGAAAAGATGCGGTATGAGCTCTTTATCGTTCAATGACTTTCACAATTGATTTGCGATGCCACCAGCTTAACACGATGGCCATGAACATCAGTTTCATAAGCCAGTCACCTGCGCACGACTGCCAGTTGCCACGGCATGTTGTCCCAGATCACAGCACCTGCCATTCCAATCCCATGAAATGCAATCCAGAGCAGGAAAATGATTTTAACAGCGCTCCCGCTGCTCATCAGGCTGAGCCTTGTAATTAGCAATGCCACTACATACGAAGCGATAAGTTCGCGAAGCGGAGCGAATGTCAGCGTCCAGTCTGAGGCAGGTGGAGGACCGTTTCTGTACCTGAGCCAAAGGCCGCCAAATAAAGCAGGACTATACCAGGCAATACTCAGAATGAAGGCCACTAGCCCGGTAGTGACCACTGCCCGGTAATTAATGCGAATGGATTTTTCCATGACTTAATGAATACCATCGCGCCTTGCAATTTTTCTGACTTCCACGGTATTGCCTTCGCCTTGCAAAACGGGGCAGCCTTTGGCAAACTCAACGGCTTCATCTGATGAAGCGGCCTTTACAATAATATAGCCGCCGATTGTTTCCTTGATGTCGCCAAAGGGGCCGTTGGTCACTACATTTTTATGATGGACCACTTTTGCATCGTCAAAGGGCAGTCCGTTGCCACCACTGAACTTGTTTTGTGCAGCTATTCCCCCGATCCAGTCCATCGTCTGTTTCATCCAAACCTGAATCTGCTCCGGAGATGCAACCTTTGCACCGTCCTCATGCCTGAAAATCAACATGAATTCATCCATAAAATTTGTTTTTAGTTGTTACTGATATTTGACTCAATAACAATCGAAGGTCAGGAATCCGGACAGTTCTCGATTTTTTCTTTTGGCTTAAACCAGGAGTTGCTCGAAGAAACCACCAATTTCTTTTGATCTGTCTACAAAATGAATTTCCAGAATCCAGTGACGGGAATTTCCGTGAGCGTCAGGAAGAAACATATCGTTGTGGTTTTCAGGATGAACGTACAGGTTATAGTTCCCTTTCTCCAGTCGCTCGTGCGGAAATTGACCAATCAAATGACCAGCCAGCGGTCCTCCATATTCCCAGCCCATTTTTTTCGCAACCTCAGTAATGTATTTGTAAAATTCTGCTCCTGTTAGTTTGGATTGTTTTTCAAACCACTCCTTCACTTCATGCCACGCCTTCTCAATATCATTTTTGAGCTTGATTTTATAAGGATCGTTTCCAATCACATACGTGCGCCCGAAATCAGCTTCCCACTCCTCGAATATGGGGCCGAAATCCAAAAACAGGATATCGTCTTTTTGGACTACGAGGTCTGGTGGATTTTCATCATAAGGACGCAATGTGTTGGATCCTGAGCGAACGATTCGCTTATGCCAGTATTTTTCAATGCCAAACAGCTCGAATGCCAGGTTGAATATTTCAGTATTGATTTCTTTTTCTGACTTGCCCGCAGCAATGATTCCACGGGATTCAATCGTATTAAAAAGATGAAGGGCCTTTTCTTCGGCATCAATAAGTTTTGCTTTTGAAGTCATGATTCGGTCGAGAATTTGAACATTTAAATATACTAACTGTCGAAGTAACTGTTGGCTTTACGGATGAGTCTGATAAGAATTATTGCTTATCAGAAAAAAATGAATGCCATAAGATAAGTTGTTGAATGATACAAGCGCCAACATGGTAAATAGCTTGCAAATTCAAACCTACCAACTTATGAGAAGCCTTAGAAACAGCGTACAACTTATCGGCCGTTTAGGCAAAGACCCGGAAGTAAAAACTTTTAGCGGCAAAAAGAAGGCAGCTTTTACAATGGCCACCACTGACTATTACAAAAATACTAAAGGAGAAAAAGTGGAGGACACCCAATGGCATAATCTTGTCATCTGGGGTAAGCTGGCTGAAATAGCTGAACAGTATTTAAAGAAAGGAATTGAAGTCGCGATTGAAGGAAAACTTGTTCACCGTGCTTACGAAACTGACAAGGGGGAGAAGAAATTCATTACTGAGATTAATGTCAACGACCTGGTTTTATTGGGTGGAAAGCAAAAGTAACTCAAGCTATAGTTTCTTTTATTGGATGACGTAGCATTATGATTCCGAACAACCCTGCATAACAGGAATAAATAATCGTAATGGTCCAATAGATCATTGTTGAAGAAAAAAGAAGGCCTTTAATCATAAAAACAGCTACAATAAAGAAATGAGAGAAATTGGCCGTAGCGAGTGGTTTATTGTAGATGCCACCGATTAAACGGGAACGATTCATCCAGTTGATTATGCCGAAAGAAAAATATAACGCACCGACAATTTTAAGCAACGCAATTATTTCGAGTCGCTGCTCAAGCCGGGTGAATTGGATGATTTCTTCAGGAAGAAAAGTAAAAGCGATTCCGGCAAGACCTGTCGTAATCGCGGAAGAGGATATTATAAATTTTGTGTTCATAGTTTGAATTGAATTCCCTACGAGGGAAGAAATTATCTGGCTGCAAGTTTTGGTGTAGTCAGGTAACAAGAAGTAATCTCTAGTATTTGGGGTTGGGGTTACTTCGCTTCCCTCGTAGGTTTTCATTTATTTCTGCAGAAAGGCATCCATTTTTTCATTGAACCATGCAGGATCATCGTAGAAGAGAAAATGTTTTCCCGTGTCATTAATCTCAACTGTACTGTTTTTCACTGCTGCTACCTGGTCTTGGTAAGACTTCATAATACTTTCGTGAGTCACCCCGTATTGTTTATAGGCAATCCAGGCACCCATCAATAGGATCGGGCAGTCAATCGAAGCGACTGTTTTGCGTAAATCAATGGTATACATTTCATACATCACTTCGGCTTGTGTGTTGGGATCTGCTTTGGACGCAATTTTTGCTACTTGTGCAATTCGTTCAGCGCTGGTGATCATTGAAGGGAGGTATTGCTTTTGGCCTTCTTCTATCTGTGCCGGAGTTTGATTTTCCATTCGAGCCTTTGTAGCTGTGGCCATCGGCTTGGCAGTTTCAGGAGTTGATCCTGGCATGAATAACTCGGGAAGAAAAGGAACTCCATCAACCGCAATTACTTTTTCAAAAACACCGGCTGCACTGGCGGCTGCCCAAAACGATATGAAACCACCCATACTGTGACCAACAAGTATCGGCTTCTTTAATTTCTTGGCGTAAGCCACCACATCATCTTTTGCCGTTTCCAAAAAACGGTTGCTCAATTTTGGGGCGTTGCCGCCAAAGCCAGCCAGTGTTAGAATGTGACACTCATAGTTTTTCTGGTAGCGCTCCACGGTTTCTTTCCAAACTTCAGACGAGCAATAGAGGCCGTGGATAAGAATCATTGGTTTGCCTTTACCTTTTACGTCAACTGTAAACATTTGCTGAGCACTGACTCGAACAAATGAAAATGCCAGGACGAGGACTAAAATGGTTTTTGTTTTCATAGGATTTGTAATTTGATCGAATGAACGGGAAGTATTCAATCGGGTAATTTTTACTTGACCATCTGCTGATTACTCGTGACGAAATGCAAGCCACCAGAAAATGGAAGAATTGATGTTAGACTCCGCAATTATATTTGTGGAGTAACGGATGCAATTGATCAATAATTTTGAGCAGTTGGTCAATGGTGTAACACTATCCGGTACCATATCCGTATTTTTAACCATGAATGCAGACTTGCAAAGGCTCTACAAATACAAAGTTCACCACATCCTGGCGTGGATAGGCTACTTCGCGTTTTTTATGACTATGTATCGGGCCTACTATACAAGCCTGCTGCCGTTGTTTGGTGTTACGTCCGTGTATTTTGCTTTCAATGCAAGCTCCTTTTACATTATTGGATATTACCTCATTCCGAAATTCCTCTACACTCGTAAGTACAGCAAATTCTTCTGGAGTGTTTTGGGACTTCTGATTGTTGAGTCCGTAGGGCTGGCCATATTCATGTACTATACTTTCATGAGTACTTCCAAAGAATATGCAGATAAGCCTTACATGGCCATATTCATGGCGTTCTTCTCGATCATTACGATAGCGGGAATCATGTGTTCAATCAAGCTGGTGGTCGACAAGATCGGGTTAGATCGCTCTGCAAAACTGATCGAACAGCAGAGAATAGAATCAGAACTTCAATACCTGAAAGCTCAGGTAAATCCTCATTTTCTTTTTAACGCGATCAATAGTATTTATTTTTTAATCAAGAAAGATCAGGACCAGGCTGCGAATACACTGATTCGTTTGTCTGACTTACTTCGTTTCCAGTTATATGACTGCACCGGGGAGAAGATCGCTATCGAAAAGGAGATCGAGTACCTCCGCAACTTTGTAAGTCTCGAGGAAATCCGCAAAGGGAACAAGACAAAAGTTGAATTCAATACCGCTGAAAACCTGCAGGGATTTGAGCTGGCCCCCTTCATGCTTATTCCCTTTCTGGAAAATACTTTTAAGTATGTATCTAATTTTTCCGGAACAGAAAACAAGATCATTATTAAAATGTGGTGTGAGGAAAACGTTTTTCATGCTCATTTTTTTAATACTACGGATAATCTCGTCCGGACGTCCCCGGGCGGTATTGGTCACAAGAATGTAAAACGCAGGCTTGAGCTGATCTATCCGGAAAAACACGTGCTCAATATTGTTGAGCGGCCTGGTACTTATAAAGTCATGTTATCATTGAATGTTGCTTAAATGACCCCGATTAAAACGATTGTTGTTGAAGATGAACCATTGGCGCGGGAAGGTCTACTCTCGTATTTAACTCAAATAGATTTTGTCCAGATTAAAGGTGTTTGCGAAGATGCATTGCAGGCCAATCAACTTTTGGCAACAGAACCAATTGACCTGATGTTTCTGGATATTCAGATGCCACGCCTGACCGGCATTGAGTTTCTGAAATCATTGAAGCAACCTCCGATGGTGGTGATGACTACGGCTTATCCCAATTTTGCTTTGCAGGGATTTGAACTGGATGTGTTGGATTACCTGATAAAACCTTTTCCGTTTGATCGTCTACTGAAGTCTGTAAATAAAGCCAGAGACTTTCACCTGCTCAAAACGCGACCTGAGCCTCAGGCTTCTGATTTTTTCTTCGTGAAATGCGACCACCGGTACGAGAAAATTCTGTATCGCGATGTGATCTATGTAGAGGGAATGGAGAATTATGTTGTGATCTACACGCCTTCACAAAAATTTGTCACACTCATGCGCATGAAGGCGATTGAAGAAATATTGCCATCATCACAATTTATCAGAACACATAAGTCTTATATCGTGGCCGTGAGTGCCATTACTTCAATTGACGGAAGCGACTTGGTTGTCGGTGGGAAGTATTTACCGATGAGCAGGGAGAAGAAGCCGGAGATCATGGAGCTCCTGTTGAAAGAAAAGAAAAGCCAGAGTTAGTTTCTGTTTTCGGCAGCCTTTTTCTTTTTCTTCATGTCCTTAATGAATTTCACCCAGTTCAACGGGTTCAGGAATGGATTGTATATCGGGTGGAATTTATTTTCAGCCGAAGTGGAAAATTGCTCGATGTAATAGCGGTAGTTGGCATTTCCATCCATAGGTGTTGTTTTGACCATCAGTGCCATCAACTCGGCATTCATGGATTTCGGATCGATGCCGGTATTATCTAAAGGTATATTCAGGGCGAGTACAGCTTCCTTGAATAGCTCTTCCGTTTGCATCACATACACCGGAGGTAATATTTGATAGTCTTCTGACATTTCAAGTAATACAGACGTAAACTCTTTGGCGTCATCGGGCACTGTATAACTCTGTGGCCGGTATCCGATACATGTAATTGTAAGTGAGTCACCAACTAGTACAGGTAGTGAGAAGAATCCATTTCTTGACGTGGAGGTTCCACGGCCGGCTTTCGGGACATATAAGTTGACACCTGGCAGAAAAGCGCCTGTGGTATCCGTGACGAACCCTGAAAGCTGTATAACTCTCCTTTTTGCCTGGGCAGAAGCTTCCTGTGAATTCAACAGCGCTACGCAAAATAAAAGGACTAGAAAAAAGTAAAAATTCCTCACAGTCATTAATTGTAAACTTTCAAAGGTAAGGATTCGGCTGAAACATATCATCGTCTGGGTTCGGTATTTGATGGAGATGTGCCGGGCCATCAAAAAGTTTGAATTTTACCGCTTTAAATATGAATTCTGCCGCCAAAGGAAGTTTTGTAATTTTCGGGCTCATGCGACTGAAACATTTTAACATTGACCCTGGGGCACAGATTTTCCTGGCTTGCAGCGATACAGCTCGCTTGCGGATTTTGCATTTGATAATGACCAATGGTGAAATGTGCATTACAGACCTGGAAAATATCCTGGAGTTTACTCAGACCAAGACATCCAGGCACCTGATTTACCTGAAAAATTCGGGCATCCTCACTTCGCGTAAATTCAATCAATGGATGTTTTACCAGATCAAAGACGAGGTGTTTGACATTATACAACAGATTATGCAGTTCCTGAGGCGCGACCCCATATTGCAGAAAGACCAGCAGATTTTTCAGACCATGTATACCAACCGTGAGTTGACATTAAACCGGTTGAAGATGAAACCACTTGGCCAAGTTTAATTGTTCGTTTTAATTCAATGAAAAAATACAAATGCATCTTCTTTGACCTGGACCATACGCTCTGGGATTACGAAACCAATTCGCGTGAAGCGCTGACGGAGCTTTATCACCAATTTGAACTGAACAAAAGAGGAGTTGAAAATACGGAGGATTTTCTCCGGACTTTTTATGTTATCAATAATGAGTTATGGGATCAATACGATCGCGGGTTGTTGCATCGCGATGTGATTCGCAACGAGCGCTTTCACCGGATTTTCCTGGCGTTAGGTCTCGATGATCTCGGGATGTCGCTCTCTTTCTCCAATGAATATATCAACGAGTCCCCCAAAAAGAAGCACCTCATGGAAGGCTGTAAGGAAACACTTGAGTATTTGCACGCCAAATATCCGATGGTGATAATTACGAATGGATTTGACGAAATCCAGTCGACCAAACTGGCTTCATCGGGCATTGATCATTTTTTCAAAAGTATCGTCACATCAGCAAGGGCCGGTCATAAAAAGCCGTCTCGCGAGATATTTGAATTTGCAATGAACGAAAACAACATTGCAGCGCACGAAACGATAATGATCGGGGACAACCTTTTAACTGACATTGCGGGAGCGGTCAACGCATCCATAGACACTGTTTTTTTCAATCCCAATAAGATTGAACATCAAACCCGGGTCAGCTATGAGATCGAAACTTTGCGGGAGTTGAAGAACTTTCTGTGAGTACTAAATTGTTACCTTTGAAGCCTTAAAAAAAAACAGCTTAAAATTCTATGTCAAACGGATTTTTCAAAGTTCCTACCCCTAAAAACGAACCTGTATTGTCTTATGCGCCCGGTACAAAGGAGCGCGCAGCCCTGAAAAAAGCGTTGGAAGAAGGTCGCTCGAAAGAGCAGGATATTCCTATGTACATCGGTGCTGAAGAAGTCCGGACAGGCAATAAAAAAAGGTTGTCACCCCCACACGACCATAAGCACACCTTAGGTTACTTTCATCAGGGTGATAAGAGTCATGTAGAGCAGGCAATTAATGCGGCTATGGCTGCAAAGGAACTTTGGGCCAATTTAAGCTGGGAAAACCGTGCGAGTATTTTTCTGAAAGCTGCGGATTTGCTAGCAGGTCCTTATCGTTATAAAATTAACGCAGCTACGATGCTGGGGCAGTCGAAAAGTGCTTACCAGGCTGAGATCGATTCGGCATGCGAACTGATCGACTTCCTGCGTTTCAACGTTTCGTTTATGACCGAGATTTATAACGATCAGCCGATTTCATCTCCCGGTGTGTGGAACAGAATTGAATATCGTCCGCTGGAAGGATTTACATTCGCACTTACGCCATTCAATTTTACAGCCATTGCGGGAAACCTACCAACCAGTATGGCCATGATGGGCAATACGGTAGTATGGAAACCCAGCAACACACAGATTTATGCAGCTAATGTAATCATGCAGGTGTTGAAGGAGGCCGGATTGCCTGACGGAGTGATCAACCTGATTTATGTGAGTGGCCCTGAGGCGGCAGAAGTTATTTTCAATCACAAAGACTTTGGAGGAATTCAGTTTACCGGTAGCACAGGTGTGTTCAATGGCGTTTGGAAAACGATTGGTGAAAACATCAGTAAGTACAAGTCTTATCCACGGATCGTAGGCGAGACCGGTGGCAAGGATTTTGTAATTGCTCATAAGAGTTCAGATGCGAAAGAAATCGCTACGGCACTGATTCGGGGCTCATTCGAATACCAGGGTCAAAAATGCTCAGCGGCCTCGCGCGCTTACGTTCCTTCCAACCTATGGGAAGATGTGAAGAAAAATATGGTTGCAGATCTCAAAAGCATTTCGATGGGACCAGTGGAGGATTTCGGAAACTTCGTGAACGCAGTAATCGATGAAAAAGCATTTGATTCCATCACCGGCTATATTGAGAAAGCACGCCAGAACCCGATGAATGAAATCATTTCTGGTGGCAAGTATGACAAATCGAAAGGATATTTCATCGAACCAACAGTGATTGTTACAAAAGACGCATCATCACTTACGATGTGTGAAGAAATTTTTGGACCGGTACTTACCATTTATGTTTACCACGCTGAAAATTTTGAGCAAACACTTGAACTAGTCGATAAGACTTCACCTTACGCTTTAACCGGGTCTATCCTTGCACGGGACCGTTATGCCGTTGAAATGGCCACAAAGAAATTGATGAACAGTGCAGGTAACTTTTACATTAATGACAAACCTACCGGTGCTGTAGTAGGGCAGCAGCCGTTTGGTGGTGCAAGGGGTTCGGGTACTAACGACAAAGCCGGTGCAAAGGTAAATCTGCTTCGGTGGGTTTCATTAAGGACTATCAAAGAGACATTTGTTACCCCGACCGATTATCGCTACCCATTCCTGGAAAAGGAGTCATAGGTTTTTTTACATAAAACGATTAGACTGACTTTTTAAATTTTCGTTAAATTGTCAGTTACACAATCCCCGGTGCCTTGCTTCGAAATTACATTTCCCTGTTTATTGCGGTAGCAGTACTGAGCGAGGTAACGGCACAGTCACGTGCTATTGACAGCATCAGACAGGTAGCACAGCATGGGTCTGGAAAGCAGCGTGCTGATGCATTGAATGCCTACGGCTATATCCAACTTTCGTACGACTACCAGGAATCGCTGAAGCAAATTGAAGAAGCCTATGCCTTCAGCGAGAAGTTGAGTTATAAAAAGGGACTAGCCGAAGCGGTGATGTACAAAGGAATCATCGAGTTAAGTGCTGGCAGAGATTCCTTAGCTCTGGCACGTTTCAGACAAGGCCTTAAGATTTTAGAAAAAGAGGATCATACTACACAAGGTAGAATCTTGGCGAGTATAGGTGTAGTGCATCAAATAACTGATCGCCTTGATTCGGCCTCCATTTACTATCAGCGTTCTTATCTTTTGTTGAAAGACAGCCTTAATCCGCTATATCTCTCGTATCTCTATTTGAATCTGGCGGAATACAGCAAACTAAAAAACGACCAGTCATTTCAACTCATGTACCTGACTAAGAGTTGGGAGATCAGAAAACACTTAGCAGAAAAGCATCCGATGATATGGGCCGGGATTAGCCTGGCATCTTATTACCTCGATAAAAGTGATTATAAAAAGGCCACTTCTTACATCGATGAATGCAAGACTGCTTTGGGAAAGGATACAATTGACAATGAAGAGATAAGTATCATTTACAAGTACCAGGCAATCGTTGCTGCTAATCGCGGCAATCATACTCTGGCGCTGGAACTATTTGCGAAGGCGAAGAAATTTTATGAACGAAATCCATTCCCATGGGACCTCGTGAATTTGCTGGGCGAGATCGGATACTTACAAGGACAAGTGTCTAATTATGAAACTAGTCTGAAATATTTTTACCAGGCATTACAGTTGGCGGAGAAGAACAGGTACAGAAGACAAGTGGCAATGCTTCACTTCAGGATTGCTCGGGTTTATTACCTGATGGAACAAAACGCCTTAGCGGAAGAGTTCAGTAGAAAAAGCCTGGACTACTCAGTTGCACAAGGCCTCGAAAAAGAGGAAGCCTATGTATTGAACCAGCTTGCATTACTGGCAGGACGTAAAGGACAGTTTAAGGAAGCCCTGGAGTATTTTGATCGTGCATTGGAACTCCGCAGAAAGAATGGCAATGTAATTGGTGAGGCAGGAATTTATGGAAACATGGGTGATCTGTACGAAAAAATGAATGAGTACAAGAAAGCAGAGGAGTTTATGTCCAAAGCCCTTGCTATCGCGGAGCAAGCCGACTATGCCATGGGTAAGTGCTATTCTTATCAAGCCATAGGACAATTGTATCTCAAGACGAAAGACTATCAAAAGGCCCGCTACTATCTCGATAAAGGCGAAGCATTTGCCAGGAAGATCGGCTACCAGGATGTATTGTCACGGGTTTATAAAAATAAGAGAGACTTGTTACGAGCTATTGGGGATTATCGAAAGGCCGCGGAGTACACAGAACGTTACGAGACACTTAAAGATTCGATTTTCAATTCGAACATGAGCAACCGCATCTTAACGCTGCAACATGATTTTGAACTTGATCAAAAGGACAACGAGATTAAAATATTGAGCCAGGAACGACAACTTCAGCGTGACAGACTTGCATTACAACAAGCCGAGATCGACCGGCAGCGAATCATAATCATCGTTGGTATTCTTATTTCAATTGTTGGTGGCATTGCCAGTTACATCATCTTTGGGCTTTATAAAAAAGTGAAACGCCTTAACATAGAAATATCGGAGCAAAACGAAGAGATCACAGCGCAGTCGGAAGAACTTAAAGAAGCCAATGAAGTACTCGGTAACCTCAATCGTGAGATTTCAGGTCAGAAAGAACAAATTGAAGAACAAGCTGAAGAACTGACACTCAGCAATCACACCATCGCGAGAATTAATGAGGGGCTCGAAGAGAAAATCAAAGCACGTACTTCTGAATTGAAGGAAGCTTATCGGGAGCTGGATACTTTTTTCTACAGATCGTCTCATGATTTCCGGAGACCACTTACTACGTTCATGGGCCTGGCGGAAGTTGCCAAAGTGATGGTTAAAGAAAAGCCAGCTCTTGAATTGTTTGAGAAAGTGAATGAAACAGCCCGCAACCTGGATAAAATGCTGGCCAAGCTGCAATCAGTTAGCGCATCAAGTAGTGAAGACTTAACCTATGGCGAGATTTTCTTTGAAGACATCATTCAAGCCGAAATACATCATTTCCAGGACGAAATCCTGAAGAAGAAGATCCAGGTTATCTCTGAGGTAGAGATTAAACAACCGTTTTATTCCTACCCTCTCCTAATCAAGAATGTAATTCAAAACCTGATTGAAAATTCAATTGTGTTTGCAAATGATCAGAAGCCCGTTATTAAGATTTCTGTACTATATAAAGGAAAAGAACTTCAGCTGCAGGTTTCTGACAACGGACAAGGTATTGACCCCGCATATCTCCCGAGAATTACAGAGATGTATTTTCGGGCCAATGAAAGAAGCACTGGCAACGGATTGGGTTTATACATTGTTAAGAAAATGCTGGATCGCATGGACGGTCACATTGATATTGCCAGTGAGTTGGGTAAAGGAACGACAATTACAATTTTATTTCCCGTTACTATCCGTTAAATTATTGAGATATTAAAAAGAGGTTGCCCAAAAATGAGCAACCTCTTTTATTTTTAGCTTGCTGGTTCCCCGTACCAGTTTATTTTTCTGGCGAAGTACATCAACGCTGCTACAATCATGAACAACCCGATACTTCCGAGTAAAAGAGAGAAATCTTGTTGCAGAACAATAACAAAAATGAACGAGTAGAAAATAACAAGGAGGCTAGTGAAAAGAATAACTAATTCCCTGCTTTTTAAAAACGAAAAAGAATAGAGGCAAATGAGAGTCACCGTGGCTGCAGATGCAATTGCGTAAGCGAGATTGTAGCCTACTTGTTCTGAGAAACTGATGAGGAGGGTGTAGTAAATAATGAGAGCGGCTGCAATCAAGATATATTGAAAGGGATGAATTCGGATTTTTTTAGTGATCTCCACGAGGAACAGCGCTACAAAGGTTAGGATGATCACCAAGTGGCCGTATTTTGAAGTACGTATGCTTTTCTGATATTGATCAACGGGGATTACCAGCTTTACACCGAACTCTGATCCTCCAAGCTGTATGTCGGATTCCGTCCATGCCTGAGCAAAAGGACGATTGTAATGTAGAACTTTCCAGGTAGCTGAAAAACCGGACGATGAAATCTCCCTTGATTCAGGCAAAAACTCTCCATCGAAACTTGGTGAACCCCACGGCCCCGATAATTTTACAGATGTGGTCTTGCCCGTGGGATTGAAAAACAATCTTGAACTCCCTTTCAGATTAATTTTAATAGAAGTATTTCCATTGAAATCAGCTTCAGAAACCCAATTGAGTTTAGCGATAATTCCATTGCTTGAAAACTCAGATGACGATTCACCTGGAGATGCTGGATAAGGATATTGATGGTCGCCAAGAAATTTCCTCACGGAAACTCCAAGCGCACTGGAGGGCTCAGTTGGTTTGTCTACTCCGCCCACGTTGAATACCGGATTTTCATTGATGCCACGCAAATCAGTAATTGAAAAGATCATGTGCGCATCTTTCCATAGAACCATGTCGTTGTCAATTTTAAAAGATTGAAAGTCGGGTTTGCCGAAATTAGCGTTAATGTTCAGCGCAGAACCGTAAACTGCAGCATCAAAGATTCCGCGATGCAACACGGTGGGGTTTACTTCTCCGGCAATGTCAAGTGACTCCGGAAGCAAGAAATATTTTTCGGTGTACTCCTGGATTTCAATTCCGTCTTTACCGTGATCGATCCGTTTTTTGACTTTGTAAGGAATAACCAGGATAGGCCCTGACAGGGTTTGGTTCCCTGACCACTTATTTGATATTTCTGACATCACGCTTTCTGCGCGCGACTGTCGTTCCTGCATTAAATCCTGTATCCACGAAGAGGGGATGAGCAGGATTAAAACAAGGAACCCGATCGATACCAGTTTTACTGTTATCGACTCCTGAATCCAAAGATTAAATCTTTCGAAGAGATTGAGTTGATTTTCTTTCGTTTCCATAAATTTTATTTTGAGTTGATTTTAATTTGTGACTACAGCTTCAGGTTTGACTTCGAGCGATGGTTCTTCTTTTGGACTGACCCTGGAAAGAATCGACTCGAGAACCGGCAGCATTTGATTCAGGTTTTTTGTCTTAATGAGAAAATTCCATACGGCTTCAAATTTTTTCCATCCGCTGGTGTAGAAGAAATGTTTGAGTTTGAGTTTGTGCGAATCGTGGTTCAGGCTTGCTTTGAAAATATTTGCCCAACTGTAAAACTCCTTATAAGCCCAATCGTAACCTTCCTTTAATTCTTGTGCAGACAGCATTGATGTTTTGTAAACAACTTGGCGAGTGTCGTATAAGTCCCAGTTGTAAGTAAGTATCCGGCCTGCACTTTGCATGTCCTTGAAGAGACCCGTTCCGGGGTAGGGGGTAAGGATGTGATAAGTTGACGTGGTGATCGAGTTTTCAACACCCCATTCAACAGTTCTCTTAAAAACATCTTTGTCATCTTCATCAAGACCGAAGACGAAACTCCCGTTAATCATCACTCCAAGTGAATGAAGACGGTTCACCGCTCTACTGTAATCCTTCTCGAGGTTTTGTTTTTTATTGCTTTGTTTGAGATTTGCAGACGAAAATGTTTCGAATCCCACAAACAGACTTCGCAAACCGGCTTCTGCCGCTTTCTCAATCAGGTTTCCACGCAAAACAGAATCGACAGTCGCTGCACCCTGAAAGACCCGGTTCATTCCTTTCATCCCTTCAAACAAACTGGCAGCAAACTTCGCGTTGCCAAGCAAATGATCATCCAGGAAATACAAATGACTTCCGGGCAGACGTTCAATTTCTGCAAGGGCATCGTCTACCACCTGTGTATAAAATGACTTTCCTCCTTCGAAAAAAGCATCCTTGTAGCAAAAATTACAATGATGGGGACAGCCTCGTGTTACGACAATGGAGTTAGGCACGAGATAGCGGTTTCTTTTAATTAAATCCCGGCGGATGGGAGGAATGTTTTCAATTGTGCGAACGGAGGAACTATAAATTTTTTTCGGTGATTTATTTTTGAAGTCTTTGAGGAACTGTGGAAAGGTCTCTTCACCCGGGCCGAGAAAAATGGTGTCGGCATGTGGGGCGGCTTCGTCAGGAAGCGAGGTGACATGAAGGCCACCCAAAATCACATAAGCCCCGCGTTTCCTGTAATGGTCGGCAATAGAATATGACCGGTAAGCGTTTGTGATATATACCTGGATAACAACAAGATCTGGATGATCGTTGAGATTTAGTTTCTCCACATGCTGATCCTGCAAATCAATTTCGTCATCTGGTGACAAATATGCAGCAAGCGTGGCAAGTCCAAGTGGAGGAAACAACGAGTATTTGATCGGTCTCCAAAACGGACTTTCTGCTTCGGTAAGAGCCGGAAGTATCATTTTCACTTTCATACTACTTCAGATTTTTTTGAAAAATTATTTTTCTGACTTTTTGCTTTCCGAAGAGATTCATGAGAAATGAAATTCCGATGAGAGCAACGTCAATTAGTGTCCCGTTGCGACAGATATAGTATTTGTCCCAAAACCAGGATGTTTTTCGATGCTGTCCTCCATAAATTTGAGCGAACCCGGTAATGCCAGGCTTCACGCTCCAGCGGAGTTCATGGTGAGGACCATCCCATCGGAGTCGTTCGATATCAAACTTCGTCAGAGCCCTCGGCCCCACGATGCTCATTTCGCCCCGAAGAACATTGATGAACTGAGGCAATTCGTCAAGACCCGTTTTTCTTAACAAGCATCCTGTTTTTGTCGGAATCTCATCAACCATCGTTTGGAATTTAAGTATCTCAAATGCCTGCTTATTTTTCCCGATTCTGATTTGCCTGAATAGGACGGAATGCTTCTCGATCAGCTTTAAAGCAGAAGCAATGATTAACATGGGAATCCCGAAAACGAGTAAGGCGACCAGAGAGAAGAGGATATCGACTGTTCTTTTCATTTAAAAAGTACTTTGTATTTAAAAGTAAAACAACAAAAAAAATTATTTCTTCTGTAACCTGATCAGTTGCTCCAACCCATCCAGGTGTGCTTTGAAAGTTTTCTTTCCTCGTTCAGTCACCTTGTAGCTGGTGTTGGGTTTACGTCCTATAAATGATTTCGTCACACTGATGTATTTTTCTTTTTCCAATGCTTTGATGTGTGTGGCCAGCGCGCCATCTGTAGTGCCGATCACTTCTTTCAATGAGTTAAAATCATACGAGTCGTTGGCGACCAGCACGGACATAATCTGGAGTCGCACGCTGTGCTCCAGGACCTTATCGAGATTTTCAAAAGGATTTTTCACTTGTCGTAGCGAAAATACATTAATGCACCGTAAATGATATGCATCACTCCAAAACCAACGGCCCAAAAAATCAATCCATATCCGGGAAGTATTGCTGAGACGAGACCAAGGGCAATTTCGATAATCCCGAGATACAATATTTCACGATAGGTATGGCGACTGCTTTGAATTAAGACTAATCCGTAAAAGATCAGGGAGGACGGAGCAAGCAACAAATAGTATTCTTTGCTAAGGAGGATAAGGATGAAAAACCCTCCGGAGCATAAGGGAAACAATATATCTGTCAGCAACTGCTGGCTGGTGGCATTCCATAACGATGTTTCTAATTTTTTTGCCTTTTGGTGGCTCATCAGGATACCGGTTCCAATAGATGCGATCAGCACAAGTAGAGCACTGACCTCAAGTTTGAAAATAGAAGCAGGCCTGTCGGCAATGGAGGCATTAATAAAGTCAGACAGGGAGAGTGGGTAATAAATAATGGAATAGGCGTAAGCAGCTCCGGCCAATGCATAGATGCCTGACAATACTCCGGATAGCCCGCTTAGCGAAATGAATTTGACCGACCGCTCCATGATTGACCGGATAGAGGCCAGGTCTTTTTCGTATTCCGTAATTTCTTTCATTTGAAAGTACTTTTGGTTACAAAGTTAAAAATCTAGAATAGAAACGCAAGTACCGTGGAATTGTTTCGTAGCAGGGCAGGATTACTTTTGAGTCATCGAAACCTGGAGCTTGACCATGATTTCAGTGGCAATCTTCTCGCTGACGATCTGTGGGATTTGAATATCGTGATCAGCCAGCGGCACGGAGAAGTCAGCAGTGATTTTTACAACGCCTTTGTCTATCTGGACCTTTCCGGGGATGATGCGTGTCTGTTTTTTTCCATGAATGACCAATGTGCCTTTGGCACGGACATCGTAGGAACCATCTTTGGTGAAGTCGACAGGCTCAATGATTTTTCCGGAAAAAGTAGCATCATAGAATTTGTCCGACTCCATGTATTTGTCATTAAAGTGCTTTTGCTGGAGACTGCTGTTGAAACCTTCAAACGACTGAACTTTAACAATGAAAGCGAAATTACCATTCGCAGGATCCAGCACTCCCTGGATTTTCTTTGATGTAGCATTGATCAATTCCAGTTTCGCATTAGACGTAAAGCTGATTTCACCATTGTCGGCAGCGTATTTTTTTTGAGCTTGTACCGCAATAATTGAAATGATAAAAATAAAGCAAAACGCAGAACACGATTTAAAAGTGAGCTGGGTCGAATGATATTTCATAGGTTGTTTGTTGATATGTCCGTTACAATAATCGTGATAGCAGTAACCAACAACTTAAAGTTACAAATTCTTACTGAGTCGTAAACAACGCGCTGGATAGCGACTAGTACCGCCCTTATCCTGATACAATAAAAAAACCCCGACCTGAATCGGGGTTTTTTGAAAGATGGAATCACTTCTTAGTAGAGGTAGTTAAGAGCGGTTTTGTCATCATTGTTGAAATACCTGTTGCTGCCATCAGTGCAAGCCAACATCCATGATGCGGCTGCCAGGGTTGCAGTAGATGGTGTGCCTGGGATCAGGTTGGCTCCAACTGTGCTAGCGCCTTCGTTTGAGGCAGATCCACCGCAGCTGATTGCACGATTGTAGTAATCCGTGTGACGGAAGCCAATGCAATGACCCATTTCATGAGCCATGATTGTTGCTATACCGTTTACTGTCAGGTGATAAGTAGACTCAAGGACACCACTCATCTGGATTGTTCCGTAAGGACTTCCGGATGAAGTAGGGAAGCCTGACGAGCCAAGTACCCCCTGACGTTCCTGGGATTTAGCCAGTCTCGTAAATTTCATCGAGGCACCAGTGCTTGAAGTCACACGCTGGAAGTGCAGTTGCAGGTTCAAAGCATTGTAGCGGCTGATGGCTTCATCCAGCGCAGACACATAGGTAGCACTGAATGAACTGGTAGGAATGTAAACGGTGATCGTTCTGGGAAGACCGGTTACAAGTTGGTTGGTAGAGTACTGCTCTGCAACAGCAACGCGGGTGGCAGGCTTCATGTTGTCCATGTCGGACTGAGTCAGGAAGATGTCGCCTTCTACAATGTAGCCATTGTCAACAGCAATCGGAGGGTGCTTGATCAAATCAAATCCGAGGCTGGTGAGTTGGCTTCTGACTGACTGAGAAACCGTTAAGGATTCTTCGTGGTTTTCAGAACAGGAGTAAAATACGCCTGTGCATGCAAAGAGCACGCTGAAAAAGATGAGTTTCTTTCTCATGGTTTTGGGGTTTAGGTTTTTGGGGTTAGGTTAATTAATGTAACCAACCACGATTTTTTATTTTTAAAAAACAAATGTCCATTCTTCTTTTTTTATGTAAAACCAACAAATATTACGCAAATGGTTTTATTTGCGGGATATTTTTTGGAATTGAAGCTTTTCGCAAAACCCCCCATTTTCCTTGGCCTTGTCTTAATTTCTGGATTTTCCGCGGGCCAGTCAAAGGTTTCACCGCAGTTAAAACAGAACTTGAATTCAGGTCTGATGATCCTTTCTATCCTCGTGAAGCATGAAAAATCATTTCAGGAAAAATTTACAAACAGAGCTACGTTCAAATACCATCAATCTGGGACAAACGGTTTTTCAATAGCTATATCAGACTCTACATTATTGCAAGAACTGAAAAACGATCCAAATGTTTTGTTCATTGACTGCCACCAAAAAATAAAAGAGGAAGCGAGTGTGACTCATACTAACCCAGCGTTCAATCGAATTTCAAAGGCGTACGCTTTATTCCCTGATGTCACCGGGTTTACACAAAAAATTTCCATTAAGGAGCAAAGTTTTGACACAACTGACATTGATCTGAAAAACCGGAGTTTCAAGACGTCCGTGAGCCCTGCAACTTCTTCACAGCACGCTACGGCTATGGCCACTTTGATTGCAGGCGGAGAAAATTCATCATGGCGCGCACGTGGTGTGGCACCGCAAGCGCGTTTCACGGCTTCTGATTTCAGCAATTTGTTTCCCGACAATATTTCCATTTTCAATAGCAATTACATTCATCTTCAGAACCACAGCTATGGGGTTGGCATTGAGAATTATTACGGCAATGAAGCGGTCGCATATGACGAGCAAGTTTTTCAAAACCCCACGTTGCTTCATGTATTTTCAGCAGGAAACTCAGGGCAACTCCAACCGACCACCGGCACTTACGCTAATATGACCTTTGCTAACCTGACTGGGAATTTCAAACAGGCTAAAAATGTACTGGTTGTTAATGCCGTTGATTCCACTCTGATAGTTAACACTCTTAATTCACGCGGGCCGGCATTTGACGGCAGGTTGAAACCTGAATTGACTACTTATGGACAGGGAGGAACTTCTGAAGCTTCTGCACTTGTGTCGGGCGTGAGTGCACTGGTGTATGAAAAATATTTTAAATCAAAAGGTGAAACTCCAGATGCATCGATGACGAAAGCGATACTGATTGCTTCATCTGATGACATTGGCTCACATGGCATCGATTATCTCACTGGATACGGAAGCGTTAACGCTTACAAAGCGCTACAACTAATCGAACAGGATCAGTCAAAGAAAGTTACATTGGCATCGGGCGACCAAATAAGTGTGCCGATCAACATCCCCTCATCTGTTTCAGAAATCAAGATTGCGGTAGCATGGAATGATCCCCCGGCGACTGTCAATGCAAATTCTGTACTGATCAATGATATTGATGCCTGGCTTTATGATGGAACAACAAAAACGTTGCCGTGGGTGCTGAGTACTTATCCAAATCCAGACTCACTTCAAGCATTAGCAAAACGGAAGTCAGATCATATTAATAATGTCGAGTTTATCACTTTGAAGAACCCTCCGTCAGGCGCTTATCAACTTTTCCTGAAATCAGGAACCTTGACCACAGCATCTCAGAATGTTTCAGTTGCTTATTGGCTGAATAAGCAAGACCAATTTGAATGGGACTTTCCTGTTGCTTCACAAGTTGTCGAAGGTGGCAGCAAAAGCCTATTGGTGTGGGAAGCAACTTCAGGTCAAACGGGAGATTTGTATCTGCAATTGAACTCCGAAAATTGGCAGTTGACCCAGTCCGGCATTAACCTGGATAACTATTTCTACTGGACTCCTCCCAACGTACTGGCAAAAGCAAAACTGAAAATGGTTATCGATGGTGTGGATTTTCAGTCGGGTGATTTTTTAATATCACCCTCATTGAAATTGAAGACAGCATTTAATTGTACTGACAGTCTTGGTCTTTCGTGGAGCAAAGTGCCAGGCGCATCTCAATATGAAATTTATTCACTTGGAGATCAGTACCTGGCAAAGAGATCAACGACAGTGGATACCATCCTGATACTGCCCCAGTCTTTTGGAAAATTTTTTGCTGTGGCACCTGTGTTTAACGGGGTTACTGGCTCAAAAAGTGAAACGATCGACTTTACACAACAAGGTGCGTTCTGTTACCTGAATCTCTTCAGCGCGGAACGATTGAACTTAACGACAGTGCACGTGCAACTCTCTTTAAGTTCGTGGTATGATGTTGATCATGTTACTATTTTAAAAAATAGCAACATGGGTCAGACTATATTTAAAACTCTTTCACCGGCAAATACACATCAGTTTGATTTCAGCGATGAAGAATTGATTTCGGGAATAATGACCTACCAGGCAGAAATTTTTTTCAAGAACGGAATGACTGTTTTTTCAGAACTGATTAAAATACCTATTGAACCGAAGGGGAAAGCCTTGGTGTATCCGAACCCGGTTTCGTCTGGAAGTGACCTGAATATCATTTCAGAAGGCAAGGGCCTTACGTTCCGTGTACTTGATATTTTTGGACGACCCGTGCTTGAGAAAGAACTTCAGTACTTTGAGGACGCAGCTGATGTAGTCAATCTTCCGGCAGGGCTCTACGTCTATCAACTGATGAACGGAGACATTGTACGGGATACCGGAAGGTTTGTGAAATACTGACACTCGTTTAAGCTAATCTTAAGCGCTAAAAAAAGATATTTGCCTATCGAAAAGAGTGTCGACCATATTGTCGTAGGCCAGGGACTGGCCGGATCATGCCTGGCCTTGCAGTTGATAAAACGCAAAAAGAAAATTATAGTCTTTGATATTCCAGAGAATAACAAAGCCTCAGCAGTTGCTGCCGGACTTTTTAACCCAATCACTGGTAAACGCTTGACCCGTTCATGGAAAGCAGACATCCTTTTTCGATACCTGTTTGAATTTTATAAAGAAGCAGAAGTTCTGCTGAGAAGTAATTTTTTTCACCCTATGCCCATTTACAGACCATTCATTTCTGTAGAGGAGCAAAACGAATGGATGTCTCTTAGTGCAACCGATGGGATCAAAGAGTTTATAGAAAAAGTATTCACACAAAGTCACTTTAATAAGGTGCATGATCCGCATGGCGGGATAATGACAACGCAATCGGGTTTTCTGAACGTTAATTCCTTTATGGCCGCTGTGCATGCATTTCTCGAAAACACAGATTCCATTAGTACGAAGGTCTTCGATTTGGCTCGATTAAATTTTTCAGACGAAATGGTTGGATATGAAAATATCCGAGCCTCAAGTATCATCTTTTGTGAAGGCCTTGGTGTGTCAAAAAATCCCTTTTTCAGTTGGCTTCCCATCCGTGCGCTGAAGGGCGAAACCCTGACCATCTCTTTGGAAGAAAAGCCGGAGGTGATTTTTAACCGGGGTGTTTACCTTGTACCCACTCAATCGGATAACTTGTATACCGTTGGAGCTACCTATCAACCCAATGACCTCAAGGAGGATGTTAGCGGAGGGGCTAAAACAGAACTGGAAGAAAAATTGAAAGCCTTGGTGAAATCATCATATAAAATCCATCACCAAAATTGGGGCATGCGCCCTACCACTCCCGACAGGCGGCCAGTGTTGGGGAGCCATCCCATTCATAAAAACATACTTATTTTCAATGGCTTAGGGACAAAAGGAGTAAGTTTAGCCCCGTATTTTTCGCAGGGTTTGTGTGAATGGATCGAGCATAAATCAGAAATACAAAGCGAGGTAAATATTCAGCGTTTTAAAGCGTTATATTCGAATCTTAGTCAATGAATATGAAGATGTGTTTGGTCAGGAAGTTGGTGGTTTTTTCCCTGGTTTTATTGTTTGCAGATGTAAGCGCCCAGCGTGCACATGAGACTTTTGGACGCAACCGTATTCAATACAAAGAGTTTGACTGGAAATACCTGAGTTCCGAAAATTTCGACCTTTTCTACTATGGCGACCGGAAAAAACCTTCACAGGAAGCGATCCAGTACTTAGAGTCTGAGTTCGACCGGATCACTGACTTGCTCGGTTATTCACCTTATCAAAAAACAAAAGTTTTCTTATACAATTCAGTTACTGATCTTCAGCAAAGCAACGTGGGCCTCAACTATTCTCGTTATAGTGTCAACGGAGAGACTGAATTCATAAAACCTTATGTTGAAATCGCCCACCCCGGAAATCTGGAAGAATTTAAAGAAGAACTGGTTTTTAAAATGTCGGATTTGCTTGTGAATGAAATGATGTTTGGCGGAAATCTGCGAGACATGTTTGCGAGCTCTGTTTTGCTGAACTTGCCCGAATGGTTCATTGACGGCATTTCGTACTATGTAGCCCACGGATGGGATGATGAAATGGACGACTATGTGCGCCAGTTAGTGCGAAGCAAGAAAGTAAACAAGGCCTTGCGTCAAAAGGACAAAGACGCGGCATTGGTAGGACAATCGATTTGGAATTACATTGTTGAGAAGTACGGCAAGAGCAGCATCAACAACATTCTGGGATACACCCGGATTATTCGCAACGAGGAGAGAAGCATTTTAATTACTCTCGGAGTCCCGTTCAAGCAATTGATGAACGACTGGCGTGAGTTCTATTCCGGCCAGGAGAAAAAGGTGGCTCAAAGCTACGTTTCGCTATCGGACTCGGTCCATTTCACATCACAGAAAAAAGGGCAGATCACATATACAACTGTTAAGGTAAGTCCTGACGGAAAGAGCATTGCCTATGCCGAAAATGACCGGGGGAAATTTACAGTCAAAGTAAGATCACTGGAAAGCGGAGATGAGGTCGTCATTCTCACCGGAGGTAATCGTGTGATTAAACAAACGGTCGATTACCGTGTTCCGCTGCTGAGTTGGGCTGATGCAAGTACTCTTGGTGTAATCGGAGTGAAAAATGGTCAATACATTTTCTGGCTCTACGATTTGAAAAGCAGGACCAAACTGCCGCGCGAACTGGATAAGTTCAGTAACATCCGCAGCTTCAGTTTTTCCAACAACGGCCGACTGGTTATTATTAGTGCCGACTTTGAGGGACAAAACGACCTGTTCCTGCTTAGTAGTCGCAGAGACCGCACCAAGCGCCTCACAAATGACGCTTTTGATGACCTTGACCCTGCTTTTATTCCAAACTCAAACACAATTGTATTCAGTTCAAACCGCAGTACTGATTCCCTCACGACAGACGTTAAGGCACTGCAAAAGCTTTCACCCTACTACAACCTCTTTCTTTATAATATAGACACCACGACCAATCGGTTGAGGAGGATAACGCATACATTGAGTAAAGATTTTCATGCCACTGCGATGGATGAGCAGAACTTCTTTTACCTCTCAGATCAGCGTGGAATAATTAACCTCTTCCGCTTCAACACGGCCACAGGTGTTTATTCTCAAATAACCAACTACAATTCGGGCATTAAAGACTACGATCTCAATTTCAATAGTCGAATGCTTGCGACAGTATTAAAGCAAAATCTCCGGGAGAATATTTTTCTTGAGCACAAATTCAATCTGGATCGTCAGGTGTTTACTCCTTCCACGAGGCGTAAGGAAGTTCAACAGGCGAAGGTGATGATTGAGCGAAAGAAGAAAGAACCTGTAAAAAACACGAGTCTCAAAGACCTGATTAATTCCCGCATCCGCGAACGTCAGGACACTACCATTCAAAAGCCTGCTCAACCAGAAGCAAAGCCTGACTCGGTGAAGAAAAAGCCGAACGGAGAGATCAGTACGGAAGACTATTCATTTGATGAACCTGCTCCGCAAAAGAAAATTCCTGAGAAGCCCCTGGAAAAGCCAGTAGGTAAAACATTGAATACAGACGATTATACTTTCGATGACGATGCTGCGAAACAAAAGCAACTTCCCAACGAGACTTTTTTAACGCGTTACGCAAAAGCAAGGGAAGTCAGCAAAGTACAAGGGCCATTTCCTTATGCTCCAAAATTCAGCTATGATAACCTCGTCACTAACTTTGTTGTGGATCAGCTGCGCGGACTTAGTGCGCAAATACAAACCCAGATGAACGATATGTTGGAGAACTACAGATTAAATGTAGGCCTCCAGGTTTCCATTACAGATATTAAGAGCGGGGACGTTTACGGTGAATTTCAGTACCTTCCTTATCGCATCGATTTCAGTGCTCGCGTTGACCGCAAAGTAATTTACTGGCAGACAAAGCTTCCAGAAAACCAGGGATCAGCACCTGAAAATCAAAAGTATTCATACCAGAAAATCGAATTTGGAGCGTCTTATCCGATATCCGTGCGCACCAGAGTCAGTTTCAAACCCTTCATTGGATTCACTGAGTTTTTTGATAGAGGTAACAGCGTTCCTGGAGCGTCACTTCAGTATCTGGCTTCGCAGGTTCAGTTTTACACGGGCGCAAAAGTGGAGGCAGTTTATGACAACTCACTTACCACAGGTCTTAACATCATCGAAGGAACACGCGCAAAATTCAGCGCGATTACATATGTAGGGCAAGGTAATTCAAACAAGAATTTTTCACAAGCTTACGTAGATGCACGTCATTATCAGAAATTATACAAGGAGATTGTATTTGCTGTACGAGGCTATGCAGGAACATTCTTTGGAAATTCTCCTAAGAAATACCTGCTCGGTGGCGTAGACAACTGGATTTTTAACAATACAAATTACTCTGGAACAAAAAATCCTCTGGTCAATGGAAGTACGACCTACAATGAAAACCTGTTATTCGCTGAGTTTGCAACTACGCTGCGTGGTTTTGACTATGCCACTCAATATGGCAACAGTGTTGCTGTCGCAAACCTGGAGTTACGCGTTCCTCTCGTTCGTGCGCTGGCAAGCGGACCGATTACGTCCAATTTCTTCCGCAACCTGCAGTTTACCGGATTCTATGACATAGGCTCAAGTTGGAGTGGGTCAGTGCCGGTAGGAAATGCCAATGAAGGGCCGTTGCGCGAAGTGAAAAACGGTCCGTTCACCATCGATATTAAGGAGTACATCAACCCTTGGATTTACAGTTATGGATTTGGTTTCCGTTCCATGATTTTTGGTTACTATCTGAAATGCGACCTGGCTTGGCCGGTCGTGAATTACACCGTGCAACAGCCACGTGTGCAGGTCAGCCTTGGATTTGACTTCTAGATTTTTGTAGTTAGACAAAAAATCCACTTGGCGCGAATAGCCATAAACTATTTTAAGTTCTGAGAATAGAGGGTATTTTCTCTACCTTCGCCCCAAGTTATAACCTATGATTAAATCCATGACTGGCTTTGGCCAGGTAGCTGAAGGTAATGTGACGGTCGAAGTCAAGTCCCTGAACTCAAAATTTCTTGACTTATCTCTTCGTCTTCCAAAAAAATTTACAGACAAGGAAAATGAATTGCGCTTGCTTATTGCGGATGTACTTGAGCGGGGCAAAGTCTCCATAACGATTGAGAGTCGCCAGCCTACGGAAACTGAGAATACGCAGAGTTACGATGAGACTCTTTTTACCAGTAACTATGCTGAATTGAAAAAACTGGCTGACAAGGTGATGTCAGGATATGAGCAGCTATTTCAATTAGCCCTCGATGCTCCCGGTGTCAGGAAAATGGAAGGAGACGAAACATTAGATCCTTCCGAATGGGAAAAGGCATTGGTACTGATCAAGTCAGCGATGGCCGCGTGTGATCAGTTCCGGGAAACGGAGGGAAAAGTACTTGCTCAAAAACTGGAAGGTTATATCAATAATATCAGTATAGGTTTACAGCAAGTGATGAAATTGGAGCCCGCCCGCACCGAGAAGATAAGGACCAGGCTCAAAGAAAATGTCACGGCCACTTTTTCCAGTGAAAATGTTGATACCAACCGGCTGGAGCAAGAGATGATTTACTACATTGAAAAACTTGACATACAAGAAGAGCAAGTCAGACTTTCCACCCACCTCAATTATTTTTTGTCGGTGATGAAAGACAAAAATTCCAATGGAAAGAAGCTCGGTTTTATTGCCCAGGAAATCGGACGCGAAATCAATACGATTGGATCAAAAGCGAATGATGCAGGCATTCAAAAGCATGTGGTGGAAATGAAAGATGAACTTGAAAAGATAAAAGAGCAGTTGAACAACGTACTCTGATTCAGACTATCTTCTTCGTTTAGGTTTGTATTTCGAACCACCACCACCACCGTTAGTAAATATCACGCCAACGGAGAATTCGAGCCCGGTAAAATCCACTTTAGCATCACTGTAGTCGACAGTCACTTTCTGTAATGGACCAGTCACTAAGCCACCGGTGTAACTTCCGCTTAGTGGAATTTTGGATGTACCCATCAGGTAGTTTGTTTCTAATGAGATTCCAAATTGATTGGTAACATAAATAGTCAGCTCCGCCCCGAAATGTTTTCCAAAACCCGGATTGTTTTGAAAAGACAAATCCGAGTTGGCAACATCCCATTGCTGGTATTGACGAACGGCCCGGTCGATGTTTCCGGAATTCAACTGCTGAGCAAAACCATAGAAGAAGAAGCCGCCCGCTTTCACATCAAATTTAACCCGTTGCCCCTGGAGCTGAAATACAAATTCAGCTGGAATAAACAATGTAAAATTGGGGCCAAGCATTGGTTCCTTTGACTCGAAAGGCAAGTCGATCATATTCAAACCAGACATTCGATATAACGTAACACCTGTCTGTACTCCGAAGTAATCGTTGAAGTTAAATCCAAGTCCGCGCAGAGAAAACGGGCTGATAGGAGTGGAGAAAGAGCCATTGCGCGGCACGAAATAGGAAAAGGACAAACCCATGTTTTGAGCTTTCAGGGAGTTAATTGATCCGAGGAGCACCAAAACGATAAACAATTTCTTCATGGTCGTCAGATTAGCGTTCGAAGATAGAGTGAATCTTTTTATTTTTATGAATTAACGCCATGCTCATGAAATACTTATTTTCCTTTCTCATAATTATAACATTGATCTCCTGTTCGGAGAAGAAGACAACCGCTGACCTGATCATTCGTGGTGGAAAAATATACACTGCTAATGATGCAAGCCCTTCGGTAGAGGCAGTAGCCGTGAAAGGAGACAAAATCATTTTTGCTGGAAGTGAGAAGGAGGTGGAGCAGTTCAAAAATGATAAAACCCAGATATTGGATTTGCAGGGAAAGACCATGACACCGGGATTTATCGAAGGGCATGGTCATTTGCTCGGGCTGGGCTTCCAGGAACTTACACTCAACCTAGCTGACACAAAAAGTTACGATGAACTTGTGGAACGTGTGAAAGATGCTGTCGCAAAATCTAAACCGGGAGATTGGATCATCGGGCGCGGGTGGCACCAGGATCATTGGGATAAAAAACCCTCCAAGCTTGTTAAGGGATTTCAAACACATGACCAACTGAGTGCCGTTTCCCCAAACAACCCCGTTTACTTAACCCATGCCAGCGGACATGCCTCCTTTGCGAACAAAAAGGCGATGGAGATTGCCGGTGTCAATCAACTTTCGAAAGAGCAACTTCAAAAAAATCTTGGTGAGGGAGGCGAAATTATTCGAGATCCCTTGGGAAACCCGACTGGAATTTTTGTGGAAAGAGCGCAATCACTCATATCAAAATCAATTCCGAATCAAACTATTGAGACACTTTCGAATGCATATGGACTGGCAATGGAAGCTTGCCTTCGCAATGGCATTACTAGCTTTCATGATGCAGGCGTGGGTCGTGAAAACCTGAACTTGCTGAAGAAGTTCAAATCAGAGAACAAGCTGAAAGTAAGGTTGTATGAAATGCTCTCCGGTTCAGATGAAGCACTGGTAAAAGAATATTTCAAAAATGGGCGCGAGGTTGATTCTTCCAACTGGCTCACGGTCCGCTCCGTAAAACTATATGGAGACGGAGCACTGGGTTCTAGAGGAGCGTGGCTGCTGGAACCTTATTCCGACCGCAAGGAGACATCGGGAATGCCCCTGATGTCAATGGATTCAGTTCTCAAAGCAGCACGTGAGGGATTGAATGCCGGCTTCCAGATCTGTACCCATGCGATTGGGGACCGGGCGAACAAGGAAGTTCTTGATCGTTATGAAACAGCATTCAATGAAAATCCTGACATGGCCGGAGATGTCAGGTTCAGAATCGAGCATGCACAACATATCAACCCGCAGGACATTCCCCGTTTTGCAAAGTTGGGTGTAGTTCCAGCAATGCAGGCGATCCACCTTTCATCCGACAGGCCCTGGGCAATCGACCGGCTTGGAGAAAAGAGAATCAAAGAAAGTGCATACATGTGGCAATCGTTGCTGAAGTCGGGAGCAAAAATTGTAAATGGCACAGATGTGCCTGTCGAGCCAATCAATCCGATTGCATGCTTTTTTGCATCGGTAACGCGGCAGACATTGAAAGGTGAGCCCGTAGGAGGTTATGAACCTGACGAGAAAATGACACGGGCTCAGGCATTGAAGTCATATACACTTGATGCCGCCTATGGAGCTTTCGAAGAGAATATCAAGGGATCAATTGTGCCGGGCAAGCTTGCTGATTTTACTGTTTTCTCTCAGGATATCATGAGCGTAGACGATGACAAGATTCTGAAGACAGAAATAGCAATGACTATTGTTGCCGGAAAGATTGCTTATGAAAAGAAATAGCTATGTGAGACATAGCTTCTGCTGACAGACTACGACAAAACAAAAATGCCACGCTTTCACGTGGCATTGATTTTTATCGGTTAAGATCGGATTAATTGAAATCGTTTCTACGGAAGCCACCGCCGGAACGAGCAGGACGCTCTTCGCGGGGACGCGCTTCGTTCACCACAAGGTTCTTGCCCAAGAAATCACGGCCATTAAGTTCATTGATTGCCGTGCGACCAGAGTTGTCATCGCTCATTTCAACGAAACCAAAGCCACGGCTGCGTTGCGTAACTTTGTCCATGATAATCTTAGCTGAAGCCACATCGCCATACTGGCCGAAAAGCTCCTTCAACTGATCCTCAGAAGCTTTCCAAGGAATGTTAGCTACATAAATGTTCATTTTGTTTTTTTAATTAAGTGATAAAATGTTCTTGCTAATTTCAATAAGGCCGATGCTGACAATAAACAAGTGATTGGATTACTACCAGGTGGGATTATATCATTAACTCTCAAAGGTAGTAATAAAAAATAATAAGTTCCAAAAGCCTTTGGCACCCCCGGTTTCGGGGGTATAGGGCCTCAAAGCTACTTTACTGTCTTTTTTAGCCAGTCGGTAATGGCATCCAGGGCTGTAGGCGAGAACGTTTCCTGCAGCCCGAAGTATTCAGATGGAGCACATGTTGAGCAGGTCTGGAAGAGATGGTTTAATCCCGGCAGCTCTCTTACTTCAAACGTACTTTTGCTCTTCTGCAGGGCGGACTTTATCCCGGCCAGGTTACTTTTGGCCAGGACCTGCACGTCCTTTTCGCCATTCAGCGCCAGTACCGGGCACGTCAGTTTCTGTAAAATCGGCTGCGGATCAAAAAGGAGGAAATACCTGAACCAGGGACTGTAAAATTGATTTACCAGGTTGTTGATGAATGCACTTGTAGACGTGGAATCGGTGACTGTAGTCGTTTTAACTACAATCTCTTTTGGTGTTGCTTTTTGCCATGTTCGGAAAATACTTACAGCCGACTGTACCGCTGCTTCTTTTGTGGTTGCATTAGGAATGGCAACAATCTCTTTTTTGTACATGTCGTGATATGCCGAAAGAGCCTCTCCATTCACGCCCGCGATTTTCATCATGGCTTCGGATTGTTCCGCCAGCAACTCGGGTATAGGGATGCCTGGCCCGGCCAACAACACAATAAAGGCAACCGACTTATTTCGTGAAGCCACGAGTGGCGCTATCATGCCTCCCTCACTGTGACCGATCAAACCTATTTTTTTGGAATTGATTTCCTTTCTGGATTTTAATTGCTGGATGGCTACCTCAAGGTCATTGGCAAAATCCGCAGTCGTAGCATTTTTGACATCCCCGGTTGTTTTACCTTTACCCCGATCGTCAACACGCAATACAGCGAAGCCATTTTTAGTCAGGTGATCAGCAATCACTGCGAAGGGTTTATGCAACCCGATGGTTTCATCCCTGTCTTGCAACCCGCTTCCTGTAATCAGAATGACAGCCGGAAAATTTCCACCGGTTTTCGGATATGTCAATGTAGCTCCATAGTGAATGGTTTTAGTCTCGTTGTCATACTCGATATCTTCTGAGGCATATGAAAATGGTGGTAGAGGTGTTTGTGGTTTAACTTCCTCTTTTGCATTCACTTCTTTTCTTAGAAAATCCAGGTTCAAAGATGCATTCCCCTGCCTCCAGGTTCCAGTGATTGAGTTCATATCTTTACTCACTGTTCCTTCATAAACTACTCCAGCGCGACTCAGACCGATCACCAACGTTTCGTTATTCAATTCAGCTTTGTCACAGGCCAAACCATTAACGCCTTGATCCGGACTATCCATTTTTGCAGAGAGTTGCCCATCGGTGTCTGTGATATGAAAGATAATCCGAAGATTAATTCCACCAGTTAAAGCAAGTTTACCTTCCCAGTCACCGGCTATTTTATTTTGAGCAACGGAGTAGTTGACGACTGTCAACAGTAGTATTAACAATTTTTTCATTGGGACACTTTTGTTTTTTTGAATATTGAAAATGAATAAGCAATCGGGATGATGACAAGGATGAGGATACTGCTGATAAAAATTGTGAACGCTGCAGATTGGGGAAAAGCAAAAATCAGGATTGCCGACAATATCCCTCCACCTAACCAAAGCTTACTTGCCAGTCGGTGGGTGAGCCTCCAATTGGTTTCGTCTTCCAGTGCCCAGGGCGTACGTATCCCGAAAAAATAATTGGGTTTGAGATTATACATGAGGTTTCCAAGGAAGGCTAACAGCAGGCTTGCCAGTATCAATCCCATTTTTCCAAAAGCCATTGATTCTGATGTTGAGCCGTATAAAATCATCAGGTTCAGCGATGCTATGAATACCACTGTTGCAAAGCCGATTTTGTGAAAAATTTCAGCCGAAAGGAATGCCAGTTTTTTAGGATCAAGGATAGTAATGAAGCGAAAGATCAAGTACGAGACAAAGGCCAGCGATGAAGTGAAAAGCAGAGTGAGCCAGCTTCGGCTTTTTTCAGTCCAATCATTCGGTTTGCCGTTCGCTTCCCAATGGATGGCAATGCGATCCGGTAAAGATTCGTAGCAAAGTAACAAATAGGCAAAGGGTGCGGCCAGAATCAATACGATCATCAGGTCGGCTGTTTTGAATTTCATCATGTCGGTTATTTTTTCTTGTCTTTAAAATTGTCTTTAGCGGAAAAAGCAATGAACCACTTGACCACTTCATCCATTGCAGTAGTATTGAGAGAGTAGTAGATAAACTGTCCCTCTTTCACGGCCAGTACCAAACCAGCTTGTTTTAATAAATCGAGGTGATGCGATATGCTTGGCTTGGACATATTGAAACCATTGGCTATTTCGCCCGCAGTGAGATCTTTTTCCTGAAGCATCTCCAGAATTTGCCTCCTTGTGCTGTCGTTCAAAGCCTTGAATACTTTATTCACCCAGTAATTTATATATTTAGACAAATGTCTAAATATTATTTGATTCACCAAAACCATCCAAAAATGAGCGTTGTATACTACCTTCAGTGGTAATCAGCCTGATAGGGCCACTCAGACCAGTAGTTTGAATGTTTATCAAAACATTCACATAAAGGAAGCGTAACGCATTAAATTAGCCTGATCAATTCAGCTTATGAAAAAGACAATCCTAACCGCCATTTCGCTACTGATTGCATTCAGTGGTTTTTCTCAATCTTTTAATGCCCGTCCGGGCGGGACACAAAAGCCCCCGTTGCATGGCAAAAATTGGATGGCTATTACTGGGAAACCGTTGGCCGCAACTGCGGGTGCAATGACCTTTCAAAAAGGTGGAAATGCAGTTGATGCCGCTTGTGCTATGCTGGCAGCCACATGTACAGTATGGGATGTGTTAAGCTGGGGCGGTGAAACTCAGGCATTGATCTACAATCCCAAAACACAAAAGGTGATCGCGATCAATGCACTTGGTGTGGCTCCCACAGGAGCTACTCCTGAATTTTTCAAAAGCAAAGGCTACAATTTTCCTCCCAACTACGGCCCTCTCGCAGCAACCACTCCCGGCACTGTTGGCGGGTTGACGACTATGCTAGCGGAGTATGGCACGATGAGTTTGAAAGATGTACTTGCTCCTGCTATGCAATTGGCGGAAGGCTACCCGATTGAAGCACAAACAGCTAATTCTATCGAGAGAAACAAAGAGATGATTAAGAAGTGGCCATACTCCAAATCAGTGATGCTCCCTCACCTCGGTGAGAAACGCGAAGCTCCGGACGCGGGAGAGATTTTTAAACAAGCTGACCTGCTTGAAACACTAAAAAAATTGGTGGAGGCAGAACAACAAGCTTTGAAAAATGGCAAGAACCGTAAGGAAGCGATCTATGCTGCCTACGATCGATTTTATAAAGGTGACATTGCCAAAGAAATTGTAAGAGGATGTCGTGAGCAGGGTGGGCTATTTACAGAGGCTGATCTTGCCAACTGGAAAGTAAAAATTGAAGAACCCCTTTCAACAAACTATAAAGGAATTGAGGTCTATAAACTTCAGCAGTGGACTCAGGGGCCGATGATGTTGCAGGCACTTAATATGCTCGAGAACATTGACGTGAAGGGTATGGGATTCAATTCAGCGAAATACATTCACACTTTATACCAGGTGATGAACCTGACATTTGCAGATCGTGATTTCTACTATGGCGATCCTGCATTTGCTACTGACCAGCCGATGAAAGGTTTGCTATCGAAGGAGTATGCAAAAGACCGTGTGAAAGCAATCAACTGGGAGCGCAATGATGCTAAGGCTGGACCCGGAGATCCTTATCAATTCGAAGGTAAAGTAAATCCTTACCAGGATGTTTTAAAACAATGGAACCAGGCGCTGAACTTGAACGTGCCTACTCCGTTGGATGAAAACTATCTAAGCAAAGTGTGGGCCGGCACTACTTCAGTTGAGGCTGCCGATAAAGACGGTTGGGTTGTTTCTATCACTCCAAGCGGAGGCTGGATTCCAGCTGTGATCGCTGGTCGCACAGGCGTGGGACTGAGCCAGCGCATGCAGAGTTTTGTGTGTGACCCGAAATTGAATCCCTTCAATGTAGTTGCTCCGGGCAAACGTCCCAGGGTTACTTTGACTCCAACGATGGCACTCAAAGATGGCAAACCGTTCTTGTCTTTTGCAGTGCAGGGTGGCGACACCCAGGATCAAAACTTACTTCAATTCTTTTTGAATATGGTTGAATTTGGAATGACTGTACAAGAAGCTACCGAAGCACCGAATATCAACACTTACCAGTTTTACCTGTCGTTAGGGGAAGGGGAGGACGGTCAGGACCGCAAGCCAAAGGCAGGGAACCTGCTACTGAATTCAAATACACCTCCGTATGTCCAGAAAGAATTATTGAAAATGGGATATCGGCTGAGCCTGGATGAACGAACATCTGGACCTATCAACGCAATCTGGTTTGATACCAAGCACGGCAGCTTCTGGGGAGGAAGCAGCAATCATGGCGAAGATTACGGGATCGGGTGGTAGAGCTGAGGGATGCTTGATCCGAATACTAGATTGATCTTACTATTTATTCAGGATCTTTTTATAAATGGAAATGGCGAGGCTCAGGACAATTCCTAACGCTAAGATTCCGCCTACACCCCATACAAGACTGATCTCGCTTTTTACAACCACGAGCATCACGATAGCAACTAAAAAAATGGTTGCGACTTCATTCCATATTCTCAGTTGAGATGAAGTGTACTTAAAGACATTGCTTTTCTGCTGCCTGTAAATAACGTGCAATGAAAAATGGTACAATAGTAGCCCCGCAACAAAACCAAGTTTCACCCAAAGCCAGCCCGGTATGTCGCCCAGAAGTACGATAAGCCAGGTTCCGAAAATGATGGTGAGGATACATGACGGCCAGGTAATGCCGAACCACAGTCGTTTGATCATGATGGCAAATTGCTGCTGAAGAATTGTCCTTTCTACTTCGGGCTTGTCACAGGCCTCGCGGTTGTAAATAAAAAGCCGAACTAGATAAAACAGTCCGGCGAACCAGGTAACGACAAAAATGATATGAAGGGCTTTTACGTAAGAGTACATCGATTATTTGGAAACGAATGGGTTGTATTGTTGCAGACAGGAAAAAAATAACAATAATTAATTCCCAAATAGCAGTGGGAAATCACTTTGTGATCTAATCATCCTTTCTGATGCGAGAGGATGGAGATGGCTGAGCATCATATGTACGGTTTGCGAATATTTTAATTGATTCAGATAACCGTCAATATTGTAGTTCATCTTAACTGGTTCATTGATACCCATAACAGTATGACTCAGCTGATTTTGCTCTTTCAGATACTGGCCTGGGGATTTTGATTTTGACAACAGGCCTTGATTAAACTGGTGGTTGAAATATTTTTTTAGACTAGAAGAATCTCCGGTCTGAAATACCTGGCATTTTGAACTAAATGAACCAAAAATAGCAAGACCAAAAAACAGGATGGTTTTCATTTCAATATTTTTTATCAATCCTGAAGTAAGATACATCATCCTTCGCTGTTTGAGCGTATACAACTCATTACTTAGTTCAGTATGCTCTTTCCACAGAGCCCGAACCGTACACTTTCTTGGTTACTTCTTTTGTATTGCCTTTGTGCTTGATGGTTCCGCTGCCGAGAACGAGGGCATCGAGGTTGCTGGTGGCACTGAGTTCGCAATTTCCTGATCCGCTCACTTTTACTTTGGCAGTTTCAAGCTCACAAGTGAAGGCATTGAGGTTTCCGCTTCCACTGAGAACAATATCATTCGAAGTGGCGTAGCCTTTCAGCGCAATACTGCCCGACCCGCTTACTTCAGTCTTCAGGTTATTCCCTTTGATGTCAAGCTCCATTCCACCACTTCCGGAGACGGAAAGGGATAAATTATCAGAAGCAATCGAATTCTCTGAAACGATTTTTCCACCACCGTTCACCTGGAGGTCAGAAATATTCTTCATACTCACCATGACTTTCATTACCGCCTTCAATTTGATATCATCGATCTTTGACCAGATACTTTTATTGGGATTATCTGGTTTACGATCAACACTGATTATCAGTACACCATTTTCCACTACAATTTTTGTGAGGGCGAAAATGTCGGGATCAGCTTCCACGCTTACTTCTTGCTTATTGGTCTGCTTGAGGTAGACCGTATAATTGGAGTTTACGTAAATGCTCTTGAATTCGGCGAGTTCTAGGGTCTTTTTGGTCGGTTGGGCAAAGGCGATTGAGGCAGCAGATAAAAGCAACAAGGAAATGACAATTAAGACAAGGATGAAGTTCAGTTTTCTCATGTATTAAACTTTATAATCGTTTGAATCACAGAAAATTGGAATGCTTTAAGCATAAATTAAGTTGAGATTCGCCAGAATTCCAAGGTCTACGCCAGAAAGTTTAAAAGGGAGCTAAGCTACTTCCCGGTTTTTCGGAAAATGAACCTGAAGAGGATAATGAAGGCAGCCAGGCCAATGCAAAGCATCAGAAGGACTCCAGGGGTGACGAGTTCTACACCGTGCATGTTAAAATCTGATTCTAGCCTGAAATTTAACATCATTTCGGCTATTCCCATTAATAGTTTCTCCACCGGAGCCAATGGCTCCATTGGTGGTGTAAAGGGTCCTTGCCCACCGGACCCAGAAGTCTACCCTTGGAGTAAGCCGGTAATGCAACAGGATGTAATTGCGGATTCCTTTTCCATAATAGGCTGGAAAACTGAACGCCAGTAAGGCATCACGTTCGTAAACATAGATCCGGTTGTCATAATCATCCGTATCGAAGAGTGTATAACGACCGCTGATTGAAATTCGGCCGAGATCATAGGTGATGTCCTGGAGCAGGACGCTCCCGGTGGTATGTTTTCCTGCAAGCGAGTAGGAACTGAACTGCACTCGGGTACGAAGGCTCAATCTTGCATTAACTGCATAATCTGCATTGATGGAATAATTTTGTTTGACACCCTGGTCAGTCAGATATAAGTTACTTTCTACGCCCGTATTTCGTTGCTTTGACTCTTGTCGCATTTGCATAAAAATTGCCACCGTTTTTGACGGTTTGTAATTAAACCTCAAGAGCCACTCGTTGCCATCGGAGGGCGAGTAATTTCTGTACTTCAACCAAGGAAAAGTGAACAGATCAAAATATCCGGAGACGGAATATTTTTTACTGAAAGAATATTTCCATCCCCAGAACATTCCTGATTCATTTTGAGGTGTTGAATTTTCAGCGATCGCATTTGAATAAAAGCTGTAGAAATCTTTATCAAATCTTCGGTAAACAATAGACATGTCGAACTTTGGGCTCAGGCTGCCGAGCACTCCGGCAACCAAAGCTTTTCCATGGCCAATGGTTTGAGTAAGCTCACTAAAGAATGAAAAGTTGTAGAAGTTATAGTTCAAATAGAGGCCGGCATTTGTGTTGGCGTCTCCGTTAAATTCAAATTGGTTGTAGACCGATGGTTTTCGTATTAGTGGAGTGCTGAACCCGGTGTGGTGAAAAATCAATCCGGCATCTGCTGACTGTTTTTTGAACTGAAATACTCCAGCGAGATTTGTTTCTGTGATGGCGTCTCGATTTTCTACTTCGGCAGATGTGCGATGTAGTCCGGAATAATTAAATGAAGAAAGGTAGTCCAACCCTGTCGCAACCGTATCCTGTTGCAAGTTGCCGTCACGCCCTCGCCGAGACGCCATGGCATGAAACGTAAGAGTTTTTCCAAGTGAATATGAAATCGCGGCCCCGCGAAAATATCCGGCTTCATAGGTTGAAGTGTAGGGCAGAAATCCCAGGTTAGCTTTTCTCATGGAGGTCACTGCTTCCGAGTTTTTGCCAACACCAAAAAAAGAACCTAGTGTTACACCTTGCCCGAACTGCGCCTGGTAGTCACCGAGGATCAGGTTTTTGACTTTGCCCTTATTCGACAGCTGCAAGTGATAACTGAGATAATCAAAGCCATAATTTTTCTGTGAAGGATTCCAGTCGATCAGTTCTCCGGCATCTTTTTTTGATGTGAAGCCAAGACTGAAGTCCCCGGAACGACTGACGCGGAACCTTGCATACAAGTTATCAGGTGATCCTTTGTATTGGGTCGAGGGCGAGGAGTTTTGGTCGTATCCCTTCTGCGTTTCGAGTGTCCGCCCCCAGCGGAGGATAAGATAGTTATTGGGTTCACTTAGAATGCGTTTGAAAATACTTTTGTTAAATGACTGCGTGGCATCGGGTACAATCACGAATGGGATAATCCGGTGAAAGGTGTCGCTGTCCAATATCGTTTGGAGTTCATAAAGTGAAATAAACAAGCCAGTCTCTTCGCGGTATTTTACGATAGAATGAATTTGCTCCTGTTTCAGAAGATAAAGCGTCTGAAGCTGCTCCTCGGTTGCGAGATTCAGGTCCAGGGGATTAGAAATTAACTGTACATAATTTTCATACAAATCCTGGTAACTAACATCAACCTCTTGAGCGGCAAAAATCTCATCAACCAGGGTTGCCGGATTTATTTCCTTTCGCGGAAAATCCTGCCCCGTGACTTCTAAACTTATCACAAAAAAAATGAAGATCCGGAATTTCATTTTCTTGACTTAAGTGGAATGAGATAGGAAGCTGAAGATTGATATGCTAATCCGGTCAGCTGATTATATTGAAAGGAAAAATCCAGTTTTAGATTGCCTTTAAGTATGCCAAGTCCACCATATCCGGTATTGGGATTTATATTGAAGCCGGTACGAAAAAAAACCTTTTTGTAGACTGTGTACTCAAATCCCGTGCGCGATGTGATAGCGTAGTCCAGGTCTTTTGATACTTCGGTAACGATCAGAATTTTTTCGGAAGGTCTGAATCCGGCTCCCACAACCATGAGGCTTGGTAGATATTGATCGTCTGCTCCACGTAGTGTAGAACGTGTAATATTGTTGATATACGCACCAATAGATAGCTGCGAAGTAAGCTGTGTGATCCCGCCAAAGTCGAAACTGACGGCAGAAATTATTCCATATCCGTCCGCTTGGTATTGAATATAATTTGCCTTTATCCCGAGCGAAGTATTGCCAATAGAGTTGCCGAATGCCATTGAGGCTTGCTGCTCGCTATAAATGTTATCTCCAAATTTGAAAATACCTAAACCCATTGTGCCGATGTGCACAGGGATTGCGATACCGGCAGCCATCCTCGATGCACCAACCAGGGACGGCCGCATTTCATATGCAAATGCAGAACTCGCACGATTTACTTTTGCTAAGCCTCCAACATTATTGAATAAAGACCACTCATCGGAAACGACACATGATGACGCGTATCCCATTCCCGCAACTCTTGCTCCCATCAAAGTGGATGTACTTTGGGAATACACGATTATTGAGCTTGTGAATATTTGTAGTAGAAAAATTCCGGTGATGTAGAAGGTATGTCGAAAAGGCATGGGAGTAAGATGAATGTAATCGGGTATCTTTGCCATGCCGGATTATCACTTATGCCTATCGGATTATTGCTTACGAATATTTTCTTATTGAGTACGGTTGCGTCTTTTGGTCAGACTCTTGTTAAAGAGAAATATCCAGGAGGAGAATTACGCGCAGAGGGGTCAGTGATGAACGACAAAAAAGAAGGCGAGTGGATTTTTTACTATCCCACGGGAAAAAAGAATTCAATCGAGCACTACAAAAACGGAGTTCTGCACGGAAAGGTCATTTACTTTTATCCTTCCGAAACAAAACAGGGCATCGAAAGTTGGAAGGAAGGCGCGATGCAGGACTCAGCCTGGTATTTTTACTCTAATGGCCGACTTGAACGCAAAGGACTTTTCGAAAACAGTCAATATGCCGGGACGTGGAACTATTTCTTTGAAAATGGAAATCCAAAGCGGATCGTTTCCTACAAAAATGGCCTTCCCGACGGGCCGATCAAGGTCTACAATGAAAATGGATTTGTCCTCCAGGAGGGAAACTATCTGAAGGGTGTTGAGGATGGAGAGTGGAAATTTTATACCGAAGAAGGCCAACTGAAATTTTACGGAAGTTACCATGCCGGAAAGGAAACCGGAATATGGTACGAGATCAAAAAAGGACAGAAGAAAGTCTATAAGAAATACTGATCAGAATTCCTTTCTCAGGCTAAAAAAGAATCCCCTGTGGTTTTGATTTGTGAAAGTGTACTCCGTGCGAATTACCAGGTCGTATACAGTAAAGAAATCAAACCCGAAGCCATAGCCGCCAATTACTTTGTTAGTTAGCCGTGTGTTGATCGGCTCAGGCTGGTCGTTTACATCCCGGTAATTTTCATAGTAGGGATAATTCTCTGCGTACCCCCAATCCGTGAAGCCTTTCAAATAAATCGACAACGGAAAATACTGGAGTTGTTTGGGTATGCCGTCAAAGTTCCAAGAGCGGTGAAAAATTCGTGTCTTTAGTGTTGTCTTGTTAATGGCAAATGCTGGTGTCTCTACCACATAGTTTTCAAAACCCCTGACATATTGCCTCCGGTAACCCATGCCATTATACAAAGCGTAAGGCTGCCCGGTAGGAGTTGCCCAATATCCGCCAGTGTAGTTCGACAAATACAAATTTTTAGTCAACTCCACATGACGTGCATATGACAGTCCAAGTTCCAGTAAATCGACAGCACTTCCGAAACCAAGCCCCGTTTTCTGCATGAATCCCATGATATGATATCCGTGCAAAGGATATTGAATTACATCGCGATGCTCCGAATTAAAGGTATAGCTGGCGTATCCGTATTGCAGATTCCGCCTGTTTTGCGCAAAGTAATTTGGATTGAGTTTAGCTATTGTGTCGCTGATTTCCAGGTTGCGATAGCCAAACTGAAAAGAATGAGTTTCAAAAAAAGACTTACGATAAAAATAAGATACTGAACCACTCTTCAGTGTTCGCAGCACTTTATCCGACTTTAGATATTGCAGTACATGGTTATCGGTAAAGTAGGCCAGGTTTTTTGGTTGCGCATAGTCTAAATTAAAAGACAACCCTTGCTTCTGCTTTTTGTCGATATAAGGTATTCTGTAAGTGAGCTCGAATTTTTGTGTAAAACCAAATTGGGCTGTCAACTGTATCGATTCGTTTCTCCCTCTGAAATTATAGCGCACGAGATTTAATCCATAGTTGACCCTGCTGACATCATGGTTGTAGTTGTTCCACCATTCAGAAAAATTCCGGTCCGAAAGTTCAAAGATCGGAATGGGGAAAGTATACCATCGCTCAGTCACATCCACCAATAAGTCAATGCGATTATTCGGCAGGTCAATGCTTCGAACCATTACAGTATGGAAAAGGCGCAGGTTATAGATTTTGCGTTTGTCCCACAGCAGCTCATGGGGAAGGCGCTTCAAACTAATGGTATCTCCCGGCTTAAGGGTGATCTCGCGAGAGATAATCCTTTCTTTCGTCACCTTGTTGCCGATGATCAGCACACGATTTACCGTAAGTATCTGCGATGAATCTGCAACCACAACTGTATCTGCCTGGCTGCTCATCAATCCCAAAAATCCAACGATTAAACCAAGCATGATTAGAGATTACTTTGAATTATTTTATGGAGCAGGTTGCGCCTCAGCAGCCGGTCTCCGGTAAGAACGGATCAATACCAGGATTCCGACAATTACTAACGGTATACTCAAGAGTTGCCCCATGTTAAATTTCATTTGATCCTCAAAGGAAACCTGGTTTTCTTTTAAGAATTCGTAAACAAAACGCAGGCTCCACAGCACGATCATAAAGATTCCGAAAATCCTCCCTTCCGGAAGGTTCACTTTATACCGCGACCAGTACCAAAGTAAAAAGGCAAATAGTAAAAAACAGGATATAGACTCGTACAATTGAGCCGGATGGCGGGCAATGCCAAAGGTTTTAACACTGGCTGCATAAGATCCGTCTTGCTCCTTCACTATCTGGTAATTCAGTGGCTGCATTGCAGGCTCATCTACAAATTCATTCAAATTTGAGAGGTAGTATTTAACTTCATTAGTAACAAAATTTGTCGCCCGGTTTTCATCAACTCCTTTTTTGAAAAGGATAATGATCTTGATCGGCATGCGTGCATTTTGGCCTTCCGGTAAGTTGGTCTTTTTTATCTCTGTATAAGCGACTGGATTATCGCCATTCTGATCACGCATGATGCTCTCAGTAATCCGGCTTACGAAAACTATACTCAACGGATTGTTGGATGGCTTCCCGATAATCTCGGAGTTGAAGAAATTGCCCAGGCGGATAAAACAACCGGTAAGGCAAACCAGGATCACAATGCGATCCAGCACCTGCAGGTAGCTTTGGCCAGGACGAACTCTTTTTTTTACGAAGAATCCCAGCTTCTGTTTTTTGGCTATACTTCCCTCTTCGTTTTCTTTCCCCTCTAAAGAAACATCCTGTTTCGAAAAACGGATCGAATAATTGGAATACAACCAAAGCGCAAATAGGATTCCGATGGCTCCCCCATGACTGGCCAGTCCCTGGAATCCTGTGAAACGAAAAGGACTAAACTCAAAGGGCAGAATGACGCTGAGTGGACTTTCCCAAAGAATTTCCGGTTGATAGAAAATGACATGTCCCAGGCGGGCCCCCACAATCGTGGCGACAATCATATAGATGGTCAGCGTATCAACATCGCGCTCGGGCTTTCCTTCCTGACGGTGGATGTAATACAAAATTTGTTGGCTAAACAAAAAACCGAGGGCGAAAAGCAATCCATACCAACGTAGTGCGAATTGGCCAACGGAGATAATTTCGGGACTCCCGTTCCAGAGAATAAATTCAAGCATAAATCTTAGATGAGGTATCTGTGAGAAAGTTTACAAAAAGCAAAGATAATGCTTAGGGCACAAAGCCCAAGTGACCGTTTTATTAGTTGGTTAAGATAACTTTTCCAGTTCCTCTAATTCTTCACCAAAGCTTCCGCTTAATATAGGGAACCGGCACCAACTGCGGGGGTCAACGTTCAGGTCATCAAAGTGAAAGGCCGGGGCAATACGCTCTCGTTTCCATTGATTGATCGACCAAAGGCGAAAAAATTTCTTAATGTAGGCTTTCAAAATATCCCGGTCCGGGTACTTGGCTGCCAGTGACTGAAATACTTCTATTGGATTTTTACGGTCACGGATTGCTAGTTTTTCAATATCAACTAAAATGGGGTAGGGCATCAGGTCTTTTTCATCTGTCTGTGCCCTATCGAGGGGTCTGAGCTCAGCGGTTGGCTCCAGATTATTGACATGCGATAAACCGCTGTAACCCAATTCTTTTTCGGCCCACCTAAGCCACTGTAAAATAAAAGGCTTGTCAACCCCTGCAATAGGGGCAAGGCTACCACTGGTATCTCCGTCCATAGTGGCATAGCCGACATCTCCTTCACTACGGTTAGAGGTGGTTAGCAGAATGGATTGTTTCAGATTGGCAAGCATCCAGATGATTGGTGAACGTGACCTTGCCTGAATGTTTTGTTTAGCAATGTCGTCCTTTTCCCAAGTAAGCTTCCGCTCGAGAACTTTCTCAATTTTAGCCTCATAAGAATTCACTTCATCGTCAATTGTCCAGGAGTAAAAAACGGCCCCGATAGATTCCGCCAGTTCTTTGGCTGCCAGCAAAGTGGCGCTGGATGAATTTTTTGTTCCCTGGTAAGCGCAAGTGAGTATCTGAGATACAATTTCTTTTTCGTTCCTTGAAACAGGAAGCCCTGCTTTGCGACAAAACTCAACGAGACCTAACTCTCTCACACCACGTCTTACCATTTCTGCTACAAGCACTGCACAACAGGATGAGTCTGCGCCACCACTAAGGCTTAGTACAAAACCTTTCGACTTACTTTTTCTCAAATAGTCGAATAAGGCAAGGGAAGCAGCCCGCGCGAATTCTTCGTTTTTTTCTTTGCTGTCACTGACTGAAACGATCTTCGTATTCTCCGGCTCGTCAAAATTAATATCGCAGGGGAGGAGATTGAAATTTTTGAATGAAAGCCGCTCGTTGACTGCTATCAGTTTCCCTTTTTGTGCTGCGATGATGTCGCCATCATAAACCATGCGACCGGCCTCGTTGCCGAGATGATTCACAAAAAGATATGCGCAATTGAATTTTTGAGAACCATCGATCACGACATCCTTTTCACGCTCAATGCTTTTTCCGAATGCAAAATGACTGGCGCTTCCATTCAGTATAAGTTCCACGCCACGCTCCTTCAAATGATAGCCAGGTCGTTTCAGTCCGGACCACCCGTCTTCGCATATCTCAAACCCGACTTTAATTCCATGAACATCATAGGTGATGTCTCCGACTGAAATTTTCTGGTTACCCATTTTTATTTCCTTTGTTTCGGAGGGCTTCCAGGGTACAAACCACCGTGGCTCATAGTGAACACCATCGCGTGGGAGATTTTGCTTCAGCGTAATTCCAAGAATTTCTTTGTTGTGAATCAATGCAGCACCGTTGTACGTGATGCCATCGATCCTCACCGGTAAGCCAACGTATACCGAAATATCTTCGCAATGCAGAGCGATCTCCGTTAATTTCTGAAATGCTTTTTTGCTGAGCCACTCACTGAGGAAAACATCTTCACAGCCATACCCTGTAATGCAAAGTTCCGGGAGGCATAAAATCTTTACACCTTCTTTTCTGGCTGCTCCGATTGCCTCAAGGATATTCGAAACGTTATTCTTCCAGTCAAAAGGTATTTGATTGAGCGTTGCTCCCGCTATTTTAATAATTCGTGTCAAAAGTTCAATGTTTGCCTTGTATTAACTTAACTAAAATTCTCTTACCAGAGTTTCAACGAGCCTGCAAAAATATCAAAAATGATCTCCGTCTGCCGGACTTAAACTCAAATAAAAAATTAAAAGTATCATCGATTATAACGAATATTGTGCTCTACACTTATTCAAGAACTTTATGCAAGAAATAACGGTACAGGAGCTGAAAAAATTGCTCGATACGAAAGCAGATTTTCAATTGATTGATGTACGCGAACCTCATGAGTACGAGATCTGCAACCTGGGGGCGGAGTTGATCCCGCAAGCAGAAATTCCGGCAAACGTGGATAAAATTTCAAAAACAAAACAGGTCGTTCTGCATTGCAGAAGTGGCGCACGCAGCGGCAATATAGTGCAATGGCTGGAAAAGAATCACGGTTACACCAATCTGTACAATTTGAAGGGCGGTATTCGCGCTTGGGCTGCAGAGATAGACCCAAGCATGCCAACTTATTGAGCATGAGCGAACAGAAAGACTGTTCCGAGAATAAAACAGAAGGTTGATTCGTTTTTTCATGGTCGACCGCTAAAAAAGTTTATCTTTGAAATAGGCAAAAAAGTGATGTTTTCAGTGTTAAAAAAATATTTCCCTCTCCTGATTTTTGTATTGTTTGTTTCTTGCGCATCATCTCATTCCACAGGGTACAAACCGAAATACAAAAAACCGAATCCGAACAAACCTTTGCCCTGTCCTTTAAAAGATTGCTGATATGCGTAAAATAATTATCGCTATCGATGGATATTCCGCCTGCGGCAAAAGTACAACTGCCAAGGAGGTAGCCACGGTTCTCGGTTACCGCTATATTGATTCTGGAGCGATGTACCGTGCAGTGACACTGTATTTTTTAGATAATCATATTTCCCTCACGAATCCAAAAGAAGTCGAACGCGCATTGGCGCAAATTCAACTCAATTTTCACGTGAACGCTCATGGACAGACGGAGCTCTTCATGAATGGAGTTAACGTGGAAAAGAAAATTCGTAAGATGCGTATTTCCGAGAATGTGAGCCCCGTTAGCACCATCAAAGAAGTGAGGCAGGCGATGGTCGCACAACAACGGAAGCTAGGAAAAGAAAAGGATCTCGTAATTGATGGCAGGGATATTGGCACAGTGGTTTTTCCTGATGCTGAACTAAAACTTTTTCTTACGGCCGACATTCAGGTACGCGCCTACCGCAGACAGCAGGAGCTTATGGAGCGCGGCCAGCTAGTTGATCTCGATATCATCATGTCAAATATTACAGATCGCGACCGGATTGATAGCACACGTAAAGAAGGGCCACTCATGAAGGCAAAGGATGCCATTGGTATTGATACCACACACATTACCATCGATGAGCAGGTGGATGAAGTTGTGAGAATGGCTGTTTCCAGGATGCTTATCTCTGAAAAACAAAAAAAGAAAAATGCCCGCCCTATGGAAGAGCGAGCATTTTAAAATTCACTTTATTTTAAACCATAGCGGTCAATCAGGAAGACCAGGGCTGCCATAGCTGCAGCACCCATTTCCAATTCACGCTTACTCACTTTGTCAATAGTATCTTCAGGGGTGTGATGGTAGTCGAAATATCGTTGGGAGTCTGGCAGGTAGCCAATCATGGGTGTGCCCAATACGCCCAACGGTCCAATGTCAGCACCACCGCCAGGATGTTCAAAATCTGTTAAACCATAAGATTCAAATAGGGGCTTCCAGCTTTTGATTTTATTTTTCACGGCATCATTTGCTGTCATGGTAAACCCACGGGGTGTAAAGCCTCCCTCATCTGACTCAATTGCAGCAATATGATTTTCTTTTTTTGCTTTGGCTATTTCTGCGTATTTGGTTCCACCTCGTAAGCCATTTTCCTCATTCATAAACATCACCGCGCGAAGCGTTCTTTTTGGTTTAATACCGAGCTGCTTAAAGAGTCTCAATACTTCGATTGATTGGACACAGCCGGCACCATCATCATGTGCGCCCTGCGCGAGATCCCATGAATCCAAATGACCACCTATGTCGATGATTTCGTCTTTGTATTCACCACCATTAATTTGACCCACTACATTAAATGAAGGAGCATCCGGAAGGAGTTCACTGTGTGTTTCAATATAGACTTGCAAATCTTTTTCTTCTTTCAACAATTTAGAAAGTAACTCTGCGTGTTTTGTGCTTACGGCTACTGCAGTAATTTTTTTTACGTCATCAACATAACGAACACCACCGGTATGCGGGTAGCTTTCAAGATTGATACCCATAGAGCGGACGATTACGGCAACGGCTCCAAGTTTGGCGGCTTCGACTGCACCACTTCCTCGTTGGTCAACCGCGCCCCCGTAAGCTGCAAACGTGCTGATTTTTGTAGGGTCCATTGGGCGATTGAAAAAAATGATTTTGCCTTGCACTGTTTTGGCGCCCAGCTGCCTTAATTCATCAAAGCTTTTGACTTCGATCACTTGTGAGGAAATTCCGGTGGGCCCTGTTCCTGGTGATCCTCCCAGGGAGCAAATAGTGAGATTGATGGTGCCCATCTTTTTTGAATTGAGCACGCGAGCAATCTCTTGTTGACCCCGCACCCAATGAGGAACCATCACCGGCTGCAGCCAGACAGAATCGAATCCATAAGTCTCCATCATGTGGCGACTCCACTCTACAGCAGCAGCAGCTCCCGGTGATCCAGATAGACGCGGACCAATTTTAGTACACAATTCAGTAAGCATCTCGTAAGATTGCCCACGTCTTAGTGCTTCATCGAAAATCTGTTTGATCGCCTGTTGATCTTGCGACTCCTGGGCAAACAGGCAGCTTGCAAACAGGAGTATTACCATCGTAAAAAGAGATTTCATATTATATTATTTATTTTCTCCGTAAAGGGTTTTGGTTTGCAAGTAAGTCACTTAGTCGTCATCTCCGCTTCAAAATTCTCCCCATATTTATCGGGTCACACCCTATTTTCTATTTTAGTAAGAACTACTCAGGCAAGATTGTCATTCTCTTTTAAAAAGAAAATATAATTTTTGCACACACATTCCGGCCCATACCATAAATTCCTGATCTGCCGTTCGGGCTTTGTGTATAGTATTCAAAATACTTTAAGCGACTCATATTCGATTGATAAACTTCATCAAGGAGATTGTTTACCTGAAACTGAAATTGATAATTTCTCGCCAATGTTACTCCAAGTCCCGCATTCAGCAAGGCATAACCTTGTGTTTTTGTCTCTGTATCGAATAAGGCGAGGAATCGATTTTGAGCGGCATTGAAATCCAGTTCAGTCAGCATGTTGAAGCCGGAAATCAATTTTGATTTGATCCTGAACTCTTTGTTAAGACTACTCACCCAGCGTGCCGGTGGTATGAATGGAAGGTATTCACCCTGGTCTTTTTTGTTTTCATATTCCTTGCCACGATTGAAACCATAGCACATGGAAAACTGGTTGTTAAAAGCAAGCCCGGGGATGCCTTTCGGTCTCCACGCAAACGTTGCCTCAAGCCCATACATCTGCGCTGTTGATTGCTGATATTGAATAGTTTTGTTGCCTTGCGCATCTGTCAGCGGATTTCCTTGACCGTCAGTAACCTGATTTAGATAAATGTAATTTTCGATGTCTTTGTTGAATAAACTCAGGGAAGCCGAAACACCGGGAAAAGTCGCGAGCAAACCGAGGTCCTCCTGCCAACTAAATTCGGGAACAAAATTCGGATTGCCAATATAGATGATGTGCGCCCCTGCATCCAGCCCATTGGATGCGATTTCAGAAATACTGGGAGCGCGATAACCCCTGGAAAAATTAAACTTAAAATTGAAATGCTCGCTGATGCGATAGGTAGTACCAAGGCTCAACGTTATTCCCCTGAACGTTTGATTCATCGCCTGAAATTGCAGCGTTGACCCAACTGTGTCTGGCGGAGAAACCTGCTTGTCGAAACTGGTAATCGCGTCAGTAGCTGTGTACATAGTGGAGGTGCTCACACTTCGCGAATCAAACCGCAAGCCTCCAATCATATTCCATCTTTCTTTTTTCCAGGTAGCCAAGGCGTAGACACCGAAGTCGAAAAGATTATAGTTTGGAATTGCAAAGTTGGAGGCACCCTGATCTTCCGTATTTTTCTGATACATTCCATTCAAGCCGACCGAAGTTTCGATCCCGGAAATTTCCGGAGCATTATACCGGAGACTGTAGTTGAATGTGTTGAGCCGGTGATAAGTGCCTGCCTGCGCTGGTGCCGTAGGGTGAATGAATTCTCTGCGAATGTTTTGAACAAAAGCGAAGAGCGCCTGAATATCACCTTTGCCGATTTCATAATGATTATTGATATAGGCACGATAGTGCTGAATGCGCTGGTGCAATGGACTTAAGGTGTAGGTATTCAATTCTGAATCGGAAACGACAGGACGGCTTTTGATGTCATCGTTGTCGCCTTCATAAATCTGCTTTGTAAATCTCCGTGTAAGAGAATCGCGACTGCCGTCAGGGATGCCCTGGAGATTATCGTACAGCGAGACATTGAAATGTGTGAAACCTTTGGCGCTTTTGTAGCCGAGTAAACCGGAAACATTTTTTTCCTGGAACGCAGTATTGTAAACAGGACCATCAACACGGTTGGTATAATTTTTTGCAATGCGGTAAGAACTACGGATTGCCCAAAGCCAGTGCTTGTTTCCCTGTGAGACCCGATAACCGTTGCCCCAAAGCCCGTTGTTGCTTTGATATTCCGAAAGCCAACGACTGCGAATTATTCCGTCTGATTCTTTTGGTATGAACGGAATCAAGCTGATCGCACCGGCTAATGCGTCTGACCCATAGACCAAACTGGCCGGACCTTTAATTATTTCAGCTCGCTCGATATTATAATTGTCAATCTCCAGTCCGTGTTCGCCACCCCACTGCTGTCCTTCCTGTCGCACGCCATCGTAGAGTGTTAGTACGCGGTTGAAGCCCATTCCACGAATGAAAGGTTTTGAGATATTCGGCCCTGTCTTGAGTGTATTAAGTCCGGGAGTATTTTTTGAAAGCGCGTCAATGATGTTACTTTCATTGGATCGCTCGATCATCTTCAGTGTCACGTTGCTGATCGATACGGGATTGTCCTTGATCAAACCTGTTCTTGCAATAGCGGAGACAACGATTTCATCAAGGACAGCGCGAATTGGTATTAGCAGAATGGTGTATTCGGTCTTCGAAGGATTTACTTCGATGGTGTCACTTTTGTAGCCGATATATGAAAAAACAATCCGGCTTCCCGCAGGCAGGTCGACTTTAAATTTCCCGTTTTCATCTGTGGTAGTTCCATTCTTTAAGCCAAGCATGGTTACATCGCAGTGTGGCAGCGTTTGGCCCGACTCCGCGTCCGATACGGTCCCTGTAACCGCGACCTGTGCAAGTGCACCAAATGTTATAAGAAATAGAATGAGTGATATATAAAATTTCATGTTTGAAAGCGTGTTAGTTAAAAGAGGAGACCTGACGTCATTTTGAACATAGCTCATGGCCATGTGCAGCAACGTCAAAAGAATTAACTAACAAACGGGAGGAGCCCGGTCCTGTGTGAGTAAAATCTCAACACGGTCGAATGTAAAATGGAGTTGAGCCTTGTGTGAGGTGCAAAATACATGGTTGGCAAAAACAACTTCTTCGGGAACGAATGCGTGATTGAAAAAATCGATGGAGCAGACCTTACAGTGCTCATCGTGTTTTTGAACAGAAGCCTGACCGGCCTTAAGTGGCGCGGTAATCGATTTTACCTGGTGTACATCGTGATTATTATGAAAAAAATTGACCCCGATCTGTGCAAAAAGCAGCGTGCCGATCAGGCAAACCGAAGAGATAATATGCAGGAGTCGTGTTTTCAAGACTGGACAAAAGTAGAAAAGGGATGATATGTTTCAAATGAATTTTTATGAACGGAATGTGAACCGCCACCGGGGAGAATATGTTTGATTAGATGTTGCTAACTTGCATGTACATCAAAAAAACAGCGTATGGCCTACTTATTTGATTCGTTTGAGGGTTGGAAAAAATACTGTTTGGAAAAGAATTTTTCACTTGCCCAAACTGTGCTGGAGTATGAGGATGATCAAAAAGGTCGTTCGGCAAAAGAAGTTAATGATGGCCTGATGCGTGCGTGGACGGTCATGAAAGATGCTGTACGTAGCGGTTTAGAAGAAGATATGACGTCCCGCTCGGGGATGATTAACAACGGTGCTAAGAAAGTGTATCGTCATCCGGTGACTGTTTTGTCTCCTGAATTTCAGAAGTTGATTTCACGGGCGCTCGCTGCCAAGGAAGTGAATTCCTGCATGGGAAGGGTTGTGGCCGCACCTACTGCGGGAGCCAGTGGCATTATGCCCGGAGTCCTTTACACGCTTCAGGAGATTCATAAAATCGATGATCAAAAAATTATTGAAGCGATGATGGTTGCGGCAGGCATCGCAATCATCATCGAGCAAAAAGCTTCGATTGCCGGAGCAGTTGGTGGATGTCAGGCAGAGACCGGTACAGCGGCAGCTATGGGGGCAGGTGCTATCGTTTATTGCCTGGACGGAAATATCGACCGGGTTTTCAACGCAGTTGCAATTACGATCCAATGCATGCTTGGGCTGGTTTGTGATCCGGTGGCAGGATTGGTAGAAATCCCTTGTGTAGTGCGCAACGCGAGCGCGGCAGCCATTGCCAACAGTTCAGCCCAGATTGCGTTAGCTGATGTGAGCAGTGTAATCCCGGTAGACGAAGTGATTGAAGCCATGGGCGAAATCGGATCCAGCATGGAAACACGCTACAAGGAGACTGCCCTTGGCGGATTGGCAGCGACAAAAACAGGACAGGCTATAGCTAAAAAAGTATTGATCAGAGATATTGAAGTCCTTCCCGACGAGAAGTAGAAAAATTTAAAGGCTGGAGAACACCTTGATTTTTTTGAATGTTGTAAAAAAATAATTCGAGTTGCTTTCCGGTGGCCGCTGCAAAACGTAAGTATCACCATTCGATTGAAAGTGAAAATCAAATTTTTGACAATCGATTTTGGTTAGCGTGAGATCAAACGATTTTACCTTCTTTACTTTTCCCGAGTTAGCATCGGAAGTCTTGTTACTCAATGCATTTTCTGCAAAGGAATATTTTTTATTGAACGAACATTTTATCCCACTCTCATTGGATGAGTATTTTCCGATCAGGTGTGTTACGGTATCGCTGCCAATGCAGTAAAAGCGATAGATCACATTTCCTTTTTTTGTGAAATAGAGATTACCAAAGTTACAGTCGCCATGAACGACCAGGTTCTGATCGCAGAATTTTTTATCTGTTGTGGCTAAAAATTGATAGAGTTGATTTTCCGGGAATCTTTTTCTCCTTTGCGCATGCCCTGGATTATCCAATAATAGCATTGAGATAAAGCAACAGGTAAATACGACTTTTGTCATAAGCTATTTCAAAATGTCCGGAATATCCAGGCGCCCCAGCAGATAGATCAGAGCTGTAAAGACTAATGCCCATCCAATGGCGCTGATCAGCATAAAAATCAGAATCTTGTTTTTGGGTTTGCCAAGGCCCACGGCAATGATGGCTCCCCCAATAGGAGTAAGAAAAAGCGGTGTAAGAAACGCAACTCCGCCAAGTCCGTACTTCTTAATGAAGTTACTGAATTTACTGTGAGGTTTTGTGTCGGAATCTTTCTTTTCGAAATACTTTTTCAGAACACCTTTACGAAGCCAATCACCGAAATAAGTGATGACGATTACGCTCATCATCATACCACCTACTGTTGCGATGATCGTTGTTAAGAAATGCAGATGCAAACCATAACCCTCCAGTGGCCCAAAAATGAATTTCAAGGCGCTGGATAGAAAAACAGGTATAGCTTTCAGGATTTCTTCGGTCATTACAGATCAGATCAGCGCAAATTCAAGAAAGGAGAATTAATTTCGCGTAAATTAACATAAGTCCTTATCCCGTGAAAGCACCGTCAAAAAATAAAAGCTCGTTCCAGTTGCTTCGTCAGCTTTGCGAAATTCATGCACCGTCTGGTGGCGAACTGCCGTTGAAAGAATTTCTAAAAGATTACGTTAAAAAAGAAAAAAGAAAATGGAAAACGAAACCTGAAATCATCGATGGCGAAGAATTTCAGGATTGCCTGATTCTGAAATTCGGGAAACCACGTACCGCTATTTTTGCTCACATGGATTCCGTTGGATTTACGGTTCGTTACTTCAATCAATTACTTTCTATTGGGAGCCCGGATGCAGAGGCAGGAACAAAACTGGTAGGTGTTGACAGCCTTGGGGCCATTGAGTGCGAATTGGAATATGACAAAGAAAACCATGCGCTATATAAATTTGGAAGAACCATTGAACGGGGTACAACACTCACCTATAAAAATGATTTTCGTGAAACGAGTGATTTTATTCAAACTCCTTATCTCGACAACCGACTTGGAATATACAACGCTTTAAAAGTTGCGGAAACACTGAAGGACGGAGTAATTGTATTTAGCTGTTGGGAAGAACACGGGGGAGGATCAGTACCCTATCTGGCAAAATATGTTTATAAGAAGTGGAGCGTAAGGCAGGCGCTTATTTCAGATATCACGTGGGTTTCCGATGGTGTAGACCACGGCAAAGGTGTCGCGATCTCACTTCGCGACAGAAATATTCCGAGAAGGACTTTTGTTGAAAAAATAATTTCCATCGCACAGAAAAACAAAATTGACTATCAGCTGGAAGTGGAAGGAGCAGGCTCCAGTGATGGGGGTGAATTGCAACGGGGCTCGTTGCCATTTGACTGGTGTTTTGTAGGAGCCCCGGAGCACGGAGCACACACCCCGCACGAACGAGTTCATAAGAAAGACATCCTGTCCATGATTTCCCTATATGAAGCGATGATGAAAGAATTGTAATCTCTTCCCGGCCTGTTATCTTCAAGTCCCAGTTTAGCTCTTCTATTTATGAGAATATTTTTGCTGTTGCTTTTTCCTACGGCACTGTTTGCTCAATTTGAAAACAGCTTCAAGTACGGAGCTATTACTTATCAGGACCTTCAGATGAGGGAGTACCCGAAAGACACTTCGGCTGTAGCCCTTGTTCTTGACGAATTCGGAGAGACATACATGCAAAGCGCCTCTCCTTATAATCTTGTGTTGGAGTATCATGTCAAAATTAAAATTTTAAAGCGGGAAGGATTTGAGCTGGCGAACTACGAGATCCCGCTTCGCATAAGTGGTAATGACAAGGAATCGATTTCTCAGATTCAGGCCTCCACTTTCAATCTCGAAAACAATTCAATAAAAGAGACGAAGATTGACCCTAAAAATATTTTTACTGAAAACAGGAACAAATTTTGGGACTTCAAGAAGTTTACGATGCCTGACATCCGCATCGGAAGCGTTATTGAAATCCGTTACATTCTTGAATCGAGTTTTATTTTCAAATGGAGAACCTGGGAGTTTCAATCCGATATTCCCAAAGTTCGTAGTGAGTTTTGGGCGCAGATTCCAGGCAATTACGTTTACAATATTGTACTTCGCGGGGAGAGACCTCTCTCTAAAAGCGAAACAGATGTTGTCAAGGATTGTTTTACACCCAACGGACAACACGCAGACTGCGCACTGTTCAAATATGCGATGACCGGTATTCCGGGATTTAAAAAGGAGGAATACATGACAGCTAAAGATAATTTTCTCTCGGCTGTTTATTTCGAGCTTGCGGAGTTTAAGAAGTTTGACGGAACCTCCACGAGGTATACGGAAGAGTGGAAGGATGTTGATCGAAGACTTCAAACAGATGAGAGCTTTGGAGTCCAACTCAGGCAAGCGAAAAAACTATGGAGCGAACCGGTTCAACTACTGACTAAGGGTATCACCGATCCTCTGACAAAAGCTCAGTTGATTTTTGCTGAAATAAAGAAGTATTACCAATGGAATGAGACCTATGGATCTTATACCGATCTCGGTGCGAAAAAGGCGTATCAAACGAAGAAGGGAAACATTGCAGACATCAATCTTTCGTTGGTGGCGGCTTTGCAAGCGGCAGAAATTCAGGCGGATCCTGCTTTGCTTTCCACGCGACAAAATGGTCTTCCGGTGATGCTCCACCCGGTGATGTCAGGTTTTAATTACCTGATTGCCCGGGTGACTATCGGAAATGAAAAATACTGGCTGGATGCAACGCACCCGCTTCACCCTTTTGGGTTTGTTCCAGAGCGCTGCCTTAATGGTAAGGTGCGCGTGATGAGTAAGGTATCGGAGTGGGTAGACTTGCGGCCGAAGGACAAAGACAAGAAAGTAATTGAAGTCAACGTTAAAGCAAGCGGAGATGGTGCCGTAAAGTGTTTACTAAAAATATATCATTGGGGATACAATGCTTTCGATCAACGTAAGGCTTTCTATTCTCATTCCACGGTCGATGAGTATAAAAAGCAACTCGCGAAACGCTGGCCTGATTTTGAAATAACCAGTTATTCTAACCAGGCGCTTGACTCACTTGAAAAACCTTTTATCGAAAAAATTGAAATGAACCTGAGTGAAACGTCAGTTGCCAACGTGCTTTATTTCTCACCATTCTTTATTGAACGATGGCAGAAAAATCCCTTTCGCTCTGCAGAAAGAAATTATCCAGTCGATTTTGGCGCTCCATTAGAAGAAGTGACGTTGATGACATTAGAGTACTCGGGAAACTATGCTGTAGATGAGATCCCCAAAAATACAGCTCAGTCTCTTCCGCAGAGCGGTGGTCGTTATTTATTCAGTGTTAACAGCCTGGATAACAAGATCCAGGTGACAAGCAACTTACTATTGAGTAAGTCTGTCTACAGTTCAGAAGAATATTTTACACTTCGAGAACTGTTTTCCAGGATTGTCCAGGTGCAGCAATCACAAATCGTTTTGAAGAAGAAATAAGTTGGACGGAACGAAAGAGAGGATATTACTCTATTGTTGCGAATGCCCTCACTGGGAAAGTTCCAACTCCGACAAATTTGGGAGGTACTGCGGAGAATCTGAATTTTTTTCCGCTGAGCGACTTCAGATTCGTCATATGTTCGACAATGAGGATTTCATTTTTTAACAGAGCTGAGTGAACAGGTCGTGTGTTACCACGGGTATCATCGATGTTGTGACTGTCGATGCCTACCATGAGAACTTTTTGTGTGACGAGATAATTTGCGGCTTCTTCTGTGAGAAATGGATTGTTCTCAAAATAAGCATCTGTGCGCCAATGCTTGCTCCAACCGGTGTGCACGATCACGGCTTTGCCCGCTAAACTCTTCCCCAAAAAATATTCTTTCCCGATTGCCTGGACGCTCTCCGCTTCGATGAGTATACCTTCCAGGTCAACAAGTTTTTCCAATTGTACTTGGGAGAGGTCTTTGCCGTCAGCATAGCGATGGAAAGGACAATCGAGATAGGTGCCGGTGTTTGCTACCATTTCGATCTTGCCGATTTGAAATTCGGTGCCGGGAGCGTATTTACTTTTAGATTCTTCCCGACTTAGATAGTCACAAATAACCGGTGCAGGAAGTCCTTTATATGTAATCATGCCGCTCTCAATGGAGTGGCTCAGGTCTAGAAGTTCCATTATTTTTTGCTGGCGTTGAAAAGTTTTTCTTTCTCGTCTTTGCTTAGGCTTTCGTAACCACGGTCTGAGATTTTATCAAGAATCGCATCGATTTCCTCTTGTGAGGCTTTTTTGGCCGAGGAAGATGAAGCTTTGGCTTTGGGCTCGGATTTCCGGTACGTGACTTTCACGTTCGAACGTGGCTTGAACAATTTTTTTATCCAGTCCAGTACAGCGGTTATCCAGCTCCCCCAGTTCACACCGGCTTGCAGTTGCTTGATGTAAATGAACCCCATCAATGCCCCGCCAAGGTGGGCAATGTTACCACCCGCATTCGACCCAGTAGTTCCGATGAAGGAAGTCACAATGAAAAATGCAGCAATGTATTTGATTCTAACAGGACCAATGAATAATAAAAAGAAAGTGTAGTCGGGTAACAATGTTGCGACACCTACCATGATTGCGAAAATAGCGCCAGAAGCACCGACCATTCCGCCACCTGAAGAATGTTTGATAAATTCCGGAGGACTTGGAATGAAGTTGTAAGCGATTAAATAAATCAAGGCTCCGGCAAGACCACCTAACGTGTAAAGAGCAAACAGCTTGTCGTTTCCGAGATATTCTACAAATAGTTTTCCGAACCAATACAACGCCACCATATTGAAAAGGATATGGTAAATATCTGTCGTTGAGTGCGTGAAGAAATAAGTAATAATCGTCCAGGGTTTCTGAATGAATGATTGAAAATTGTCAGGGATGGAAAAGTGTTTATAGACGGAGATGAAGAATTCCTGAAACCCAAACCACTGAGAAAAGACTTTGAGGAATATAAGGGCCAGGAAAACAACCACATTAATAATGATCAATTGAATATGGCCATTATTGGAGCGGCTAAAAGCATTTTTAAATTCCTCGAACACAGATCAGCAGTTTATGATTTAACGCATCAGATATAAAAATAACCGTTCCCCGCGACAATGGCTAGCTCGCTAACGCCCCCAGGTTTTCCAGTAATTGATCATGACAAACGCAACTAATGCTCCGCCAAAGTGGGCCATATGAGCCACGCTTCCACTATGATCAGTGAGATATGTGATGCCACCAATCAGGAAAACCATATACTTTGCCTTGATGGGAATGGGAGGAAACAGGAGCATAAGTTCCATGTTCGGGAAGATTAACCCAAAGGCCATCAGTACACCGTAAAGTGCTCCGGACGCACCAAGCATCGGTCCTCCCTGTCCTGGGAAGAGGAAGTAATTTACTAGTCCATAGATTACACCGGCACCGATTCCTGTAGCCAGGTAGAAGAATAAGAATTTCTTATCGCCCCAGTAGGTCTCTAAAATTGGTGCGAACGAAGCCAGGGCAAGCAAGTTGAAAAAGATATGCCCAAAACCTCCGTGTGCAAACATATAGGAAAGAAATTGGTAGGGCTCGAAATAAGGAGATCCGATTGGCCAGAGCGAGAGGTAGCCTGTCACATAGTCAGAAACGTTCTGCAAAACGTAGATGACAACGTTAATAATAATGAGCGTTCGGACGAGTGGGGTGAGGTTGAACATAAAAATTTATCGGGTAAAATAGCTTTCAATCTTAGACGAGTCAAGGATAAAAAAGGTTGGCCTGCCGTCAACGGAAAAATTTGGGGTACTGCAGGCAAAAAGACTTGCAGCCAGGCCCTCCATTTCCTCCAAAGTCATTTTCTGCCCCTGCTTGATACTCGCCCGCCTTGCCAGGGCCTGCGCCAGGTTTTCTCGTAGCGGTAATTGCAGTTCCGACTGATTTTTTTTGAATTGCTCGATCAGGCTTTCAAACAACTCCTTTTCATTTCCCTGCACTTCTGTCGGTGTTCCTGAAATAAGTAAAGTATTTTTTCCGAAAGGCTCAAACCGGAAACCGAGAGCGAGTATCTCACGCTCCATTTCCATAGTCAGTGCAAAGTCGGGAGCACTGAGCACAAGTGTTTGTGGGAAGAGACTCTGCTGACTGTTGCCCGGAACGCCTTTGAGTTGGAGTAAATATTTTTCAAAAAGAACTCGTTCGTGTGCAGCCTGCTGATCGATGAAGGTGACCCCGGTGCGCGAGGCTCTTACAATGTATTTAAGCTGAAATTGAAATATTCCTTTTTCACTTTCAGATGAAGACTGTTCTTTTGACTCGTTGAGTGAACTCTCGATTCGGATCGTATTTTTCTGCGACACTTCCGTTTTATCAAATAGTCGCGAAGTACCGGACTCCTGTTCAAAAAGTTTGTCCCAGTTTTGCAAATTGGATCGCTGCAGCGAGCTAAACTGCTCATCATAGTATTGCTCACGTGACAATGGCTGATTACTGATCTTGGTCAGGAGATTGACATCGGCATTGAAATCAATGGCAGGAGAGAGGTTGTGGGATCCGAGCGCTTGTTTTACGGCACTCCACACAACTCCATAAACAGAACGCTCGTCATCAAATTTGATTTCAGTTTTGGTAGGATGAACATTTACATCTACATGCTTTGGGTCGATTTCGATAAACAAGGCGTAAAAAGGAAAGTTGCCTTCCTGGATCAGGCCTTCGTAGGCGCTGGTGACAGCGTAGCCCAGGTAGTTATTGCGGATGAACCGCTGATTTACAAAAATGTATTGCTCTCCGCGTTTTTTCTTGGATAACTCAGGCCTGCCGATGTAGCCGGAAATTTTCAAAAGTGAAGTCTCTTCTTGCACTGGCGCCAACTGGCTTTGGTAGTTTTTCCCAAATAAGTTGACAATCCTTTGACTTAATTTTCCACCGGGCAAGTCAAGCACCAATTCATCTTCCTGAATGAGTGAAAATGAAATGGAAGGGTTAGCGAGCGCAAGGCGTTGAAATTCTTCCGTGATGTGACTCATCTCCACTCCGTTGGATTTCAGAAAATTCCTTCGGGCAGGAATGTTGTAAAATAAATTCTTGATGCTGATGTTCGTTCCTTTTTCACAGGCAACAGGCTCTTGCTTCTTCACTTCGGAACCTTCAACGACCAGTAGTGTTCCGAGGTCCTCGGTACCCAGTCGTGTTTTCATTTCCATTTGTGCTACCGCGGCAATGGATGCAAGTGCCTCACCGCGAAATCCCATAGTGCGGAGACGAAACAGGTCATCTGCTGTACGGATTTTGGAAGTTGCATGCCGTTCCAGGCTCATGCGTGCATCGGTTTCGCTCATCCCGTTGCCGTTGTCAATGACTTGCAGCAACACTTTGCCTGCGTCTTTAACGATTAGCTTTATGGTTGTTGCTCCTGCATCAATCGAATTCTCCATCAACTCCTTGACTGCAGAAGCGGGGCGTTGCACCACCTCACCGGCAGCAATCTGATTGGCAATCGAATCGGGAAGAAGTTGAATGATATCGGGCATGCAATACTATCCCGCAAATTACGAAAAGAGTTCGTGATGCTCCGTGCTTTGCGCGCTAAAAAACCGACTTGTCCTGAAAGAAAAAAGAGGAGCTAGGCGTACGACAGCTCTTTCTTGTTTTTGTCTAATGGAACAAGGTTCAACTCGGGTGCCAGGATAATGCTCACATTATCCAACGCATACCAGGATTTTAGTTTTTCGAGTTTTACCGACCCGGTTAAATACTGGTGACCATTATTTTGATACCCGCCTTTGAAATCTTCAAAATCGTGATTCGAAATGAGTGTCCCTGTCGGAAAGCTTACCATGACATCTACCGTTGCATCATTGGAGAAAGTCAAGGTATCGCCTTGTGTTGTTTTTTTGTACTCGTAACGATAGTTGTAAGCGAGTGCTGAAACATCGGAGAGAACGGCTGAACCTGTAGGGTAGCTGCCGGCTCCTTTCCCGATGAAAACTTGCTTCTCAGCAAATGCTCCTTGTACAAGCACGGCATTGAATTCATTTCGCACAGCGGCCAGCACATTGTCGTGCTGGATGTATTGAGGAATTACAAATCCGTAGATTTTCCCATCAAGTTTAAATGCACGGGCAATGAGTTTGATCTTGTAATTGTTTTCTTTGGCATACTTCAAGTCAACGGCACTGATTTTGTCGATACCGATATTGATGATGTCCTTTGGGTCCAGGAATACACCGAATGTATGGGCAATCGCAATTGTTAGTTTGAATTTAGGATCAAAGCCTTTCACATCTAATGACGGATCTGACTCAGCGAAACCAAGTTCTTGCGCACTTTTCAAAGCTTCTGAGTAACTTTTCTTTTCCTCAAATACTTTGGTGAGGATATAGTTGGTCGATCCGTTGAAAATCCCTTCGATACTCGTGATGAGATCATTATCGTAATACTCTTCAAGATTCCTAAGTATAGGAATGCTTCCGCAAACGGAACCTTCGTACAAAACTGACCGGTTGTAAAGTTGCTGTAGGTTGTAAAGTTCCACCAGGTTTTCAGCGATCATCTTTTTGTTGGCAGTAACGACATGCTTGCCGTTCTGCAGCGCGGACTTCACGATTTCAAAAGCTGCTTTCGAGTCATCAATCAACTCCACGATGACATCTATTTCCGGATCGGAAAGGATTTCATTCTTATCATAGGTAAAAAATTTATCATCGAGTATCCGCGGTTTGTCGCGGTCTTTGACACATATCTTTTTGATTTCCGCTTTAATGCCGTGCGTTTCGTTCAGAACGTGATATAATCCCTGACCCACACATCCGAATCCAAAGACACCGAGTTTTAAATGTTTGTGTTCCACTGTGAATAGATTTAAAGAATTTTTAATAATTAACGATTTATGATTACAGGTTCACTTAAAAAATTTCTGACTAGTTTTTTCAATTGCTCGAATTCAACCAGAAACCCGTCATGACCAAAAAGCGAAGTAATTTCTTCATAACGGGCGTTGGGAATATTCGCAGCCAGGAATTTCTGTTCGCTTAAAGGGAAAAGGATATCCGTTTCTATCCCTACAACCAATGTATCGGCTTTTATTTTTTGCAAAGCAGCTTCCGCACTCTTTCGCCCTCGACCTACATTGTGACTGTCCATCATTTTAGACAAGAGCCAGTAGGTATACGCATTGAACCGATTGACAAGTTTCTGCCCTTGATATTGCTGGTACGATGATGCGCGGAAGTTGTCAGTCTTTTCATCCGACTTTTCTGATTGTGTATGACCGAACCCATCGTAAGCTCGATATGATACCATAGCAATAGCTCGTGCAGCTTTCATGCCCTCAACCCCGGCACGCTCGTCATTTTCTTTCCAGGAAGCATCAGCTGCGATAGCCATGCGCTGGGCTTCATTGAATGCAATTCCCCATGGCGAGTGTACGGCATTGGTGGCAACAGCGACAACATTTTTGAAGACGTCAGGCCGTTCGATAGCCCACTCCAAAACTTGCTGACCACCGAGTGATCCGCCAATCAATGTGTGAACTTTGCTGATCTGCAAATGCTCGCGCAATAAATCAAAGGAGCGGATTGCATCGCGGTTCGTCAATTTAGGGAAGTCATGAAAGTAGGGTTTGGCAGTGGCGGGATTTACTGACAACGGACCGGTAGAGCCGTAGCAGCCACCAAGTGTATTGGCACAGATGATGAAATAATCGCGAGGAGAATAAACACTATCCGAGTCAAAAAAATCACCCCACCAGTCAGTGAAGTCCGAGCTGCCTGTAAGAGCGTGACAAATCCATACGACATTATTGCGGTCTTTGTTTAACTGACCAAGGGTTGTGTATTTTAATTGGAAGCCCGGGAGTTTCCCCCCGGACTCCAACGTAAACTCACTGGGATAGTGAAATATGGAATCTGATTTGATCATTTACTTGCTGCGAATTCTTTTTTAAAAACCTTGATGAATGCTTGTTCAAAATCAGCCTTGATGTCATCGATGTGTTCAATGCCCACCGACACACGAAGAAGATTGGGCAGCACACCGGCTGTAATTTGTTCCTCATCTGTAAGCTGCTGGTGTGTTGTAGCCGAAGGCTGAATGATCAGTGTCTTGGCGTCACCCACATTGGCGAGATGACTCACCAGCTTGAGATTATCTACAAGTGCTGCCGTATTTTCCTTGGTGCCCTTCACCGTGAATGACAGCACAGCTCCAAATCCATTACGCAAGTATTTTTTGGCGAGCTTGTGATAAGTACTTGTCACAAGGCCAGGGTAGTTGACTGTCTCCACTTTTGGATTTTGCTCGAGCCATTGAGCCAAAGCAAGTGCGTTGTCTGCCGACCGTTGCACACGAAGGGAAAGTGTTTCCAGGCCTTGGAGGAGCAGAAACGAATTGAACGGGCTGAGTGCCGGACCAAAATCGCGCAGTCCCTCTACCCGCGCCCGAATGATGAAAGCAATATTGGGTAAACCGAGTGGGTTATTTTCTCCGAACACTTCCCAGAATTTCAATCCATGATAGCCTTCGCTCGGTTCTGTGAATTGCGGAAATTTACCGTTGCCCCAATTATAATTGCCTGCATCTACGATTACACCACCGATGGAAGTGCCATGTCCCCCAATCCATTTTGTGGCGGATTCAACCACAATGCTGGCTCCGTGATCGATCGGACGAAACAGATAACCTGCTGCTCCAAACGTATTGTCGACTATGAGTGGGAGATCGTATTTTTTTGCAAGTGCTGCAATGCTGTCGAAATCAGGAATGTTAAAGCCAGGGTTTCCGATTGTTTCAAGGTAAATAGCTTTTGTGCCTTTGTCGATTAATTTTTCAAAGGCTTGAGGAGTATCACCTTCAGCAAAACGAACATCGATACCTAATCTTTTAAAAGCAACCTTAAACTGATTGTATGTGCCACCATATAGAAAAGAAGTAGATACAAAATTATCACCTGACTGCAGAATGTTATTGAGGGCAATGAATTGGGCTGCCTGGCCGGAACCGACAGCAAGAGCGCCAACACCGCCTTCCAGTGCAGCGATTCTTTTTTCAAAAACATCGGTGGTCGGGTTCATGATCCGTGTATAGATGTTTCCAAATTCTTTGAGAGCAAAAAGATTTGCACCGTGCTCCGAATTTTTGAACACATAAGAAGAGGTTTGGTAGATAGGTACCGCACGGGAACCTGTCGTGGGGTCAGCTTCCTGACCTGCATGAAGCTGAAGAGTTTCAAATCGTAAATCAGACATGAGTGATAATTTTTTTATGTTTTATAATATTTTGAGTTATTGGATTGGACTTAGCTGTAGCCATGCCTGTCACCCGGCCGACCTTTAGCTAGTTTGTTGTTGGAAGCGCTGCGCTATCGGTTAACAACAACAAATACAACAAATGCATGTGCAAATGGCACAACGCATTCGTGGCGTGCAACAACACGCAAAATGGGTGGTATGAAATGTAAAATGAGAAAGGGAATCGAAGCTTTCGCGGAGGATGTTTTGAATTGAATTTTTCATTTTTTAACCGGTTTATCGTTCCCCGTCCCGAAACTTTCGGGACTTTGGGGCAGGCTTTAGCACCTTTCTTGGGTTGCTAGCGCGTCTCAGAGCCTGTTCTCTCGGCGCTTCTTTATAAATCGATTAAGCGAATTGCTTCATCGATCTGATGACACAAACGTATAGTGGTTTAGTAGAGTTTCCAAACCTTTTGATAAAAAAATGTTAAAAGATCAATACTGACGACCGTTAGTGCTTCACGGTATTTTTGTCAGTTCTCTTTTGACTATTGAGTTCTCTTTGTAATGAGCCGGTTAATTCATTGACAACCATGTCCAATTCTTCAGTCGAGTTGACCAGGTGCGTCATGATCACGACCTTTTCTTTTGGATCATTCTTCATTTTCAAAAGGTTGGCAAGCCCCATGATCCTCGCCAAAGGAGCCCTCAATTTGTGAGCATTGAGAAATGCATAGTCTGCAAGTTTGCGGTTTTGTGCTTCTAGTGTATTTGTACGCAGGGCAACCAGGTGCTCCAGGTTTTCATTCACCTTTGTGATCTTCTGATTGATACTTTCGATCTCCTGATTTTTTTCAGCCATAGCATCACGCTGGGCCATCATTTCTTCGCGTTGTGATTGAAGTTCTTCGTTCAGCGATAGCATTTCGTCACGGTGAGTGGAAAGGGCCAGGTGCTGCTCATACACTTCATTATTTTTCTCGTTCAATTCCGAGTTCTTTACTTTCACATTTCGATAACCACGTAAGCTTAATCCGAGAAAAAGAATGACAAGCATGGAAAGTGTAACTCCAAAGACCAATTGGTAATTTTTGTTTGAAATCCGTTCCGATTGAATCTTGCGGTCTTTTTTCAAGAGCTCGATTTCGGATTGCTTTTTGTCTGTTTCAAATTGAAGACGTTGACTTGCCACCGCTGAAACTACTTTCAAATCCTGAACACTGTCTTTGTAGGCTGTGAACAATTTGAAATAGTCAAATGATCTTTTGTCATCATTGGATGCTTCGCTGATCTGGTACATCAATTCGTACAAGTCGCGGATATTGGCACGCTGCTTGGCCTTCAGGGCTACTTGTAAAGCAATCTCCACGTGCTCCTTTGCCTGTGCTATTTTCCTTGTCTTTAAATAAACAGACGCAATCGATTTATGCGATAGAACAAATCCCCTAAAGTCATGGATTTCGGAAGAAAGCATAATGCTTTTGTAATAGTTGATGAGTGCTGAATCGTATTTCCCTTTGAGCTCCAGCACATTTCCTAAATTTCTGAGATTGGTTGTTGCCCCGAGTTTGAAATCATTCCTGACGCTGTACCGGTATCCTGTTAAATAGGCATTGAATGCTTTGTCGTATTCATGGAGTCGTACATAGGAGTCCCCAATATTGTTTAATACAGCTGACTCTCTCAATTTATTATTCAATTGTTGTTGCATCGCCAATGCACGATTGAGAAAATTCATCGCCTCTTTCGGATTGCCCATGTTGTTGTAAGCTGTGCCGATATTGCCGGTGATATCGGCTTCGATTTGCTTAAACCCACCGGCTTCGGCTATGCGCAACCCGATGAGATAATAGTTGAGCGCATTGGGAATATTTCCCTGCTCCCAATATGACAACCCGATCTGCCGGTTAGCTTCAGCCTGCCCCTTGCTAAAATGAATGCTATCGGATATCCGTTTGGCCTCCCAGCCGTATTTGAAAGTTGCCAATGGGTCTGAATAATAATTCAGATATGCCATCCTGTTTAATATCTGCACGTGCGTAGTGTCGTGCTCCGGATGGTTCTTCAGAAAAATTAATAGGCTATCGAGCGAGGAAGTTTTGATCTGCGCGCTTAGATGCCCTTCCATACCTGATGCCAGGAACAGTAAAAACACTTTACCCCATCTTGAGAAAAAGTATGAAAAGTGCATTTGCTAATTTGGACAATTGCAAGGATAAAAGAAAGAATCTAGTTGGGAAGTATCACTGCGAAAGTTGACCCTTTGTTCAATTTGCTTTTGAGTTCGATGGTAGCATTAAGACGCTCTACTGCGCGCTTTAAAATATACAGCCCAAGTCCAGAGGAGCCCTTGGTTCGTTCACTGGCCCTGTAGAACATGTCAAATATTTTGGCCTGGTGAGCATCGTCTATCCCCATGCCATTGTCTTCGACTTCGAGGCGTATAAAATCTCCTTCCTGGTGAATCGAAATCCGGATATATGGCTCGTTGGGTTTAGAATACTTAATTGCGTTTTCGATCAGGTTTTGTAAAATAGTATTTATGATCGCCCATTCTGAAAAATAGTTCAGATTGCGATCAATGTCCTTGATAAACTTGATCTGCTTGAAATTTTCGAAATGCGTGTAAGAAGCGATACACTCGTCAACCAGTGTAGCAAAATCAATAGTCACCTTGGTGTCCTGCAGGTGTTTCATCTGCGTGAGCCCGATGAGCCCCATCACAATGTTGTTGATGCGGTTGGTCTGCGTATGGTACATTTCAAAGTAACGCAGTGCATCCGTATCCTTAATTTCATTTTTGACGAGCATATGCAGCCCCATCAACGAAGCAATGGGCCCTTTCAGATCATGAGAAACGCGGTAGAAGAACGAATCCAATTCCGCATTTTTATTCTCAATGATTTCCCGTTTCTCATTTTGTATGCGTGCTTCCGTTTCAAGAGCTTCAATTTTTGCTTTTTCCTCGTAGCTCTTGATGACGTGTAACGTCTGTGTGCCGATAACAGACTCTTTCAACTGGATGTATTTTTCGAGGTGACTAAACGCTTCCGCTGTGTTTCCTTCTTGTTTGGCCAGAAGATAAAGCTGGTAGTACGTTTTGATCGTGATGATCGTGATTTTGAGTCTTTTCGATTGCTCCAGGGCAATGCGAAAATATTCGCGAGACTGTTGGTAGTCTTTGGACTCCATGTAAAGCTGCCCGAGTTTATTGCAGACCATACATAATCCAAGTTGGTCTCCGGATTCTTCGTGCATGGAAAGGCATTCGAGGTAATCGCGCTCGGCGAGCTGGTAATTTTTTTGCTTGACTAAAACTTTCCCCCGGCCATAGATAGCGAAAGCCAGACCGCGCCTGTCACCGGTCCGTTTCTTCATCGCAATGGATTTATCGATCAGGCCTGCAGCCATTTCAATTTTACCCTGCTTGAGGTACAGACCTGACAATGGATTATAGGCATTCGACTCGGAATTCAGGTCTTCAATTTTTCGACTTACCTCAATACACTTTTGATAGGAACTTTCAGCGTAGGCATAATCCTGGAAATATTCGTAGATCGTACCAATCGATTTCAAAACTCTTGCCTGGTTGGAATGGTCCTGGAGGTGCTCAAATATTTTCAGAGCCTGAAACATATGGATGAGACCTTCTGAGAAATTTTCTGTACGGTAATATGAACTTCCAATGTTATACTTGGCGGCAGCTACACCATTAAGATCGCCAGTGCTTTCATAAAATGTCAGCGCTTCGTTAGCGTAGTTGAGTGATTTTTCAAAATCACAACGAATGAAATGATAAAGCGAAAGATGATTTTTAAGCTTGGCTTCCCCGGTAGCATATTTTAACTCACTGCTTTTCTGTAATGCCTGTTCAGCTAGAACGATGCTCAGATGCAGATCTTTCATCCGCATCTCGTACGCATTTTGTGTCATACGGTCGATGTCTTCGATCGAGATCACTTCGCTCATCAGGGAAATCACTGTCATAGGTAAGGCATGCGAAGATAAGAATTGCGGTAGTTTGTAGAAAGACTATTTTTTGAGAATCATTATTTGACCCGTGTGGTAAAGATCGTGTTGAATTATTCCATGCAATAAGGTGTAAAAATCATATTTCCGCGTGGGAACTACAGCTGTAAGCTTTTCTTCTGGAAATTCTTTCAATGCAGCTATGAGTGCTTTTTGACTTTCGTTCAATTGACTTATTGCAGAGGCCCAATTAGTAGGGGCAGGGAAGTTCTCCTGTTCAGAAACATCATGGGTTTGATCCCCTGCCAGTTTTTTGGTGACAAAATTTCGCCAGGATGCCATATGCAGGACTAACCCGGCTATGGAATGCGAATGCATTGGCTTTTGCAGAGCCTTCTGTTCGGAGATGTCCTTGATGGCTTCACTAACCGAAGGGCCGTGCCAGGCTTCTCCTTCAAAGGATTTTTTGAGCAACTCGGTAATCCTCTCTATTTCACTTATCATAGAATTGAAAATTATTTCTTCACTTCAGGGAATGCGTTCAGACCATGATTCAACGTATCACTGATCGTGCGAATCACCTGATCGAGTTCCGCAGATGAGTTTTTCAGAAAGCCAACCATCATGTCTTTGTCTCGGTCAGCACCTTCTTTTTGCAGCAGGCTTACAATGCCCATGATGCTGGCTACCGGGGCGCGAAGCTTGTGTGCATTGATGTAGGCGTACTCTTCGAGTCGCCTGTTCTGTTCTGAAAGCGCTTCTGTTCTCAGCGCAACTATGGCTTCCAGGTTTGAGTTAGTTTCTCGTACTTTTTGATGGAGGCTTTCGATGTCTGCATTTTTTGCTGTCAGAATATCGCGCTGCAGTATTACCTCCTCTTGCTGCAATTGTATTTCCTCGTTCAGCTTTATCACTTTGTCACGCTGTTGAGTCAGTTCGGATTGCTGCTGATTAATTTCCACATTAAGTTCAGCTAACTGAACGTTCAGCACTTTCTGAGCGCGGTAGTTGGTGTAGGCGTAAAAGGAAAATACACCGATCAGCAGAAACCCAACGCCTATGGAGACTAACCAGATATTTTTTTGTTTCAACTCTTCGTCCTGGAGTTGTGAATCTTTTTTGAGGCCATCGATCTCCAGTTTTTTTCTCAACATCTCGTGCTCAAGCTGGAGGGATGCAATACGTGAAGCTTCCACGGAATTTTGAATACTGTCCCGGTAAGAAATGGATTTCTTCAAGTACTCAAGCCCTGACTTGTATTGCCCCTGGACTTTGGCTATTTCGGACAGAACAGCGTAGGCGTCTTTCATTTGGGCTCGGAAATTTCCGGTCTGGGCAATCAGAAGGGCAATTTGAGCAAGGTTCTCAGCTTGCTGGTATTTTCGTTGCTTCAGGAAAATAGAAGCCATTGAAATCCGGATCAGGGCCTTCTCTCTTCCTTCGTTGAAGCGGTCACTGAGTTTTTGAGAAGTGATGTAATGACGCATGGCACTGTCGAGCTTGCCCATCGTTTCGAACACGTTGCCGATATTGCGGTTGTTGGTCTCCATCAAAAAATCAATTGGCGTTCCCAACGTCAACGACATCCGATATGTATCCAGTGCTCTATTATATTGATTGAGATGAAAATAGCAGTCACCTACATTGTTGAGCATAACGATTTCGCGCTTCCTGTTTTTTAATAACCGCTGCTTGGTGAGTGAAGTCTCATAATATTCCAACGCTTTGGCATAGTTACCCAACCCGGAATATACCAGCCCGATATTGCCAGTAATATCTGCTTGAATCTGGACGTAGTTGAGAGAGTCTGCGATCTTAAGCCCCCTGAGGAAAAACTCAAGAGCATAGGACAAATTTGCCTGCGTCCACAAAGCAAGACCCGAATGCCGGTAGGCTAGCGCAGTTCCTTTTGGATAATTCAATTGCTTTGAGAGATCACGCGCATCCGCAGCATATTGAAAGGAAGCCTCAGGGTCGCTGAAATGCTTTTCGAACGCGAGGGCATTAAGAATATTCGCCCGAACCGTATCCTGCTCCGGGTGCCTTGCTAATTCATTCTTCAGACTGTCAGCTTTGGGATTCTGTGCGAAGCAACTGATCGCTTCCCCTGTCAACAGAAACAAAAGAAAAAACTTTACGCGCATAGCTGAAAACACCCATTCCTAAAGTACAAAAAAAACGTAAAGATTGAACAGAATGTCAGGTTAACATCCCGCCATCTACCTGGATCACTTGCCCGGTGATGTAGGAAGACATGTCTGAGGCCAAAAAGATACACGCATCGGCCACATCTTCAGGTCTGCCACCGCGTTTCAACGGAATCGCTTCGCGCCAGCTTTGAACCACCTTTTCATCGAGTTTGCCTGTCATCTCCGTTTCGATGAACCCTGGCGCAATAGCATTCGAGCGTATCCCCCTTGAACCAAGTTCGAGGGCAACAGACTTGGTAAAACCTATAATGCCGGCTTTCGATGCCGCATAATTAGCCTGTCCAGCATTTCCTTTTAATCCTACCACCGAGGTCATATTAATGATAGAGCCGCCTTTTTGCTTCATCATCGGCTTGGTAGCAGCTTTTACAGTATTGAAGCACGACTTAAGATTGACATTGATGATCTTGTCCCAGGCTTCTTCAGTCATACGAAGCAGGAGATTGTCCATGGTAATACCAGCGTTGTTGATCAAAATATCTAAAGCACCAAACTCTGCAACGACATCGTTAATTAGTTTATCCGCCTGCCCAAAATCAGAAGCATCAGAGCGGAAGCCTTTTGCTTTCACACCTTTTGATTTCAGTTCATTCTCCAGTGCCTGGCCCTGCTCGACACTTGACAAGTAAGTGAAGGCAACATTTGCGCCTTGCTCGGCAAACTTGATGGCGATACTTCGGCCTATTCCTTTAGAGGCTCCGGTAATGAGTGCAGTTTTATTTTGTAAAAGTTTCATGAGGTTATATTTCTAAATCAAGGAACAAAATTTATTGCAAAAATAGTTGAATGAATGGTACGTGTACTTCAAAATTGATTTGTCCACCGTTGATTTGAAGGAGACAGTTATTCCGATTAGATATCGGTCGAATAACCGAATGGAATCTTTCAAATTCATGGTTATGACAAACAATATTGCGCTAAACTAATCTTTTTTTGGCATCCAATAATTTGGGTTAATTTGGCACCGCTTTTTAGGGACTATAAAAATTTAAAGAAGATACTTATGGCAAACTTTGATCTGATCGTTATCGGCTCCGGACCCGGTGGTTATGTGGCAGCAATTCGCGCGTCACAGTTGGGAATGAAAGTGGGGGTGGTTGAAAAAGCTGAACTCGGAGGCATCTGTCTCAACTGGGGTTGCATTCCCACGAAGGCATTGCTCAAGAGTGCTAACGTATTTGAATATATCCAGCATGCCAAAGACTATGGTATCGATGTAAAGGACGCCTCCGTTGATTTTGCGGGAGTTGTGAAGCGCAGCCGTGATGTTGCCAATGGCATGAGTAAAGGAATTCAATTCCTGTTCAAGAAAAATAAAATAGAACACATTGCAGGTAATGGTGTTTTGAAAAAAGGCAACAAGGTTGAAGTCACTGACGCAGAAGGAAAAAAGACGACCTACGATGCGAAAAACATTATTCTGGCAACGGGAGCACGCTCACGCGAACTTCCTGCCCTGAAAATCGATGGTAAGAAAATCATTGGCTATCGCGAGGCGATGGTACTTCCGGAGCGTCCCAAGAAATTATTAGTTGTGGGATCGGGCGCTATTGGAGTTGAGTTTGCTTACTTCTACAACACGATGGGAGCCGAAGTCACTATCGTGGAATTCCTTCCGCGCATCGTACCGGTGGAGGATGAAGAAGTTTCAAAGCAGTTGGAAAAATCTTTCAAGAAGACAGGCATAACTATTTATACGAACTCGGAAGTTACTGCCGTGGATACCAAAGGGAAAGGTTGCATAGCAACGGTTAAAACTCCTACTGGTGAAATCAAAATTGAATCCGATATTGTTCTTTCAGCTGTCGGCATTGCGACTAATCTCGAAGGTATCGGGCTGGAAGAAACGGGAGTGAAGACAGAGAAAGGAAAAGTGATCGTAGACCAATTCTATAAAACGAACGTTCCTGGTGTTTACGCTATTGGAGATATCACTTCAGGGCCTGCACTTGCACACGTGGCTTCTGCTGAAGGAATTATTTGTGTAGAAAAAATCGCTGGTCAGAACCCTGAGCCGCTCAATTATAATAATGTGCCGGGTTGCACCTATTGCTCTCCTGAAATTGCATCAGTTGGTTACACCGAAGAAGCTGCAAAGAAGGCAGGTTATCAAATTAAAGTCGGTAAGTTTCCGTTCACAGCTTCAGGTAAAGCGAAAGCAGCCGGAGCCCCTGACGGTTTCGTCAAAGTTATTTTTGATGCCAAGTATGGAGAATGGTTGGGAGCACACTTCATCGGTGCCAATGTAACCGAAATGATTGCAGAAGTAGTGGCAGCCCGAAAACTTGAAACCACTGGTCACGAAATCATCAAGTCAGTTCATCCACACCCGACCATGAGCGAAGCGATTATGGAAGCAGCAGCAGCAGCTTATGGTGAGGTGATCCATTTGTAATTCAAAGAAGGATTCAAAAAAAACTCCGGCTCATTACCGGAGTTTTTTTGTTTTGGAATTTCATCGATCGATGCACTCTGGAATTCCTTGAGTGGAGATGCGATTCGTTGCAATCCATAACATTTTGAATATATTGCCTGCAATTCCTGCAAGTATAAAAACCAAGAGAGAACATATCAACGAACCTGAATTGCTGGCCGGCCTTCGCGCTCGCGACAGTTCATTCCTGGATTATCTCTATGATAATTATTCCGGAGCGTTGTATGGTGTTGTGCTTCGCGTGATCAAAGACGAAGACATTGCCCAGGAAGTTCTGCAGGATGCTTTCCTGAAAATCTGGGACAAGATCGAAACCTACGATGCATCGAAGGGAAAGCTATTCACCTGGATGCTGAATGTGACACGAAATCTGGCCATCGACCGGACACGCTCAAAAGAAATGAGCAAAGGAAAGAAAACCGATGACCTCGATCTTCTCGTAAATAGAATTGACAATCAGGAACAATCGGAATTACAAGTCGATGCCATTGGTTTGAAAGAAACATTGGATCGGCTTCCCGAAGAACAGCGGTTCGTAATAGAACATCTTTATTTGAAAGGCTTTACACAGTCAGAACTGGCTGATGAATTCAATATTCCGTTAGGAACAGTGAAAACACGTACCCGATTAGCATTAATTGAACTTCGAACGATTTTGAAAGTAAATTGAACATACAGGAATACATATCGAGTGGAATTTTAGAAACCTATGCACTGGGTGAGTTACCCGATTTTGAGCGTGCAGAAGTAGAAAAGAATTTAATTCAGTACCCTGAATTACGTGCAGAACTTTCGAAAATTGAAGCTGCACAAGAAGTGCTTTTGCAAAAAATGGCCATTGCGCCTCCATCATCACTCAAGGCAAAGGTCATGCAGACAGCTCAACCGCAAGGCAGGGTTGTAGCAATGAATAATTCCGCATTAATTCAATGGAAGTATGTGGCCGCAGCTTCGATCATTCTTGCTGTTGGCTTCGGATACCTCGCTTTTGATTATCGTGGCAAATGGAAGAATTCTGAAGTTGCGCTCAATGAATTGATTGCACAAAACCGCCAGGTGGCGGAGGACTATAACCGCGTGAACTTCCGCCTTGATAAGATGGAGAATGATCTCAAAGTGATCAATAACCCGTCTTTTGCCAAAGTAGTAATGAAAGGAACGCCTAATGCGCCTCAATCATTGGCTTCTGTTTACTGGAATAAGGAAACGAAAGAGATTTACCTCAGTATCCAGAATATGCGTGATCTCTCGCAAGAGAAGCAATACCAGTTGTGGGCAGAGATCGATGGCAAGATGGTTGATGCTGGTGTATTTGATGCCAACACAGGCGGGTTGATCAAAATGAAGCAAATGTTCAAGGAAACAGTCACCGTTTTTGCTGTAACTATTGAGCCTCGCGGTGGCAAGCCAGAACCCACTGTTGAAACACTGCAAATGGCCGGAACAACCACTAAGGGCTGATCCCTCCCTCGTTCAAGGTTATTTTTAAAAATTACCCCTGTCTTAACAAATCCAGGCAACTAATAGGCTCGTATATCTGTTCTGACGGTCGTATCCGTAGTTGGCAGAAAGAAACTTCACATTTAAAGAGTCGTTAACGAAATTCTACTTAAATTCAATTAAACCAGTAGGTTATGAAAACGGTACAGGTGACAGCAAATCGCAAAGTCCGCTTAGTTGGCTGGATATTGATGTTGTCAATTATGGGTTATGTTCTAATGAACATTTTGTCAGTCTATTTCAAGTAAATGGCAAGACACAAGCAGATATCAGTAAAAGGCTATTTCCACCGGGCAAAGGTATTTGGCCTTTTGATGCTCGCAGTGGCGGTCTGGATACTGATCAATTATTTGATTGAGATTTTCGGGAAATAAGACATTTTTTAATCTGTTAAGTCCTCATGTCCCTTCCAGGCATGGGGATTTTTCTTTTTTGTGCTTTTTGAGCCGCAATCCATAATTTTGGTAGCTGAACCAACCAATTCCCATGATCTCACCCAGGCTTACTTTCTTCCTCATTTGCTTTGCAGTGGTACTGAACCTGAATGCTCAAAATCAAAAGCAGGATTCGATTCAGCAAGTGATTTACCAATCGGCATTGCAGAAATTGAAAGGAGGGGGTTATGCCGAAGCCTCGGCTCAATTTTCACAGCTAATCACGAATAATTTTTCCAATAAGGAAGTTTATGTGAAACGCGGAATAGCGGCTTTCATGCTCAACGACTTTCAAAAAGCAAAGATCGATTTTGATGAAGCTGTAAAAGCACGGATTAACACGGAAGAGCTTTTTGAATACCGCGGTATGGCACGCTACAAACTTGATGATTTTGCCGGAGCTGCCGGTGACCTCGATAAGGCAGTAACAATGGGTGCAAAGGACGGGGATATTTTTGTCGCTCTTGGTAACTCAAAATTCAAACTCGATAACTACAAAGAAGCAATAACCAGTTATGATAAGGCGATAGCAGCAGGGAAGAAGGATGCGATACTTTTCAATAACAGAGGGAAAGCAAAATTGAATTTAAAAGATTTGCAGGGAGCAGAGGCCGATTTTACGGAAGCATTAAAACAAAAAGCCGACTACGATAAAGCAATGGAGAATCGGGCTGATGCTCGTTATCAATTAAAAGACTGGAAAGGCGCCAGCGCAGATATCGATAAGTTAATTGCGAACGGACGCAGTGAAGTGGACCTCTTTCAAAGGACAGGGACTGCTAAATACAACTTGCAGGATTTCAAGGGATGTGTTGATGCGTTGAATAAAGCAGTCGCTAAAGGAGCAAAGGATAAGGATGTTTACAAGATGCTTGGATTGAGTTTGGCCACCACCGATGCTTGTGAAGAGGCTGCCAAAGCACTTTCCTCTGCGGTAGCGATGGGCGTCAGTGACAAAGAGGTCTTTGAGCAGCTGGGGACATGTCAGTACAAAATCAAAAATTATGCAGGAACAGTTGAGTCGCTGGGAAGAGCAGTCGCATTGGGCTCGAATACAAAAGAAATTTTCCTGTACAAAGGGAATTCTGAATTCCAACAAAAAGATGTAGACAAAGCAATTGTCGACCTGGAGAAAGCAGTCTCCATGGGCATTTCCGACTATGATGCATTCAAAAATCTCGGTGACGGAAAGTTTCTGAAAAGTGATTTCGCGGGAGCTATAAAGAATTATGACAAGGCAGTCACATTTACCCAGGTGGATGCGATAACTTTTAATAATCGAGGTAAAGCAAAATTCACATTAGGAGACATGCAGGGAGCACTGGCAGATTATGATAAGGCGATCTCCATGAAACCTGACTATACCAAAGCGATCACTAATCGCGGAACTACGCGATTCAATTTGGCCGACTATAAAGGGGCATTCGAAGATCTGGATAAGACAAAAACCGTGGAGGGAGAGTCAGTTGATTTATTACGAATGTTAGGTCTCTCAAAATATTATTTGAAAGAGAATGATGCGGCTAAAGTTTTATTGGAAAAAACAGTGAAAGCCGGATCGAAAGATGCAAAGGTGAATTTGTACCTCGGTTATCTGCGCTTTGATGCGAAAGAATACAAAGGTTGTATTGAAGCGCTGAATGCCGCGGAGATTGCGGGAGAGAAAGAAATCACTATCAATGAGAAACGCGGAAAATCATTTTACGAAACGAAAGAATATGCAGGAGCAGTAACCGATCTTCTAAAAGTGGCACAGAAAGAACAACCCGATGTCATTTCATTAGAAGACCTTGGTTATGCTTACCTCCAGCAGCAAAACACAAAAGAAGGATTAACCTATCTTGAAAAAGCCATGATGGCCGGAAGTAAAAACAAGGATGTTTACTTCCAGGTTGGTAATGGGAAATTTAAAGACAACGATTTTGCAGGAGCTATTTCAGCTTATGACAAGGCCATTATTATTGACGCCAATGACGAAGTGATTTACAACAACCGTGGTAAGGCGAAAGCATCAAGCAATGACGTACCCGGTGCGCTTGCCGATTACGATAAAGCAATTTCACTGAAGCCACAATACACGAAAGCTTTATCAAATCGGGGCACACTTCGCTTTGCTCAGAATGATTTCAAAGGTGCCGTTGAGGATTTGGATAAAGTGAGGATTGCCGAAGGAGAAAATGCAGAGTTACTGCGCATGCTCGGTCTCTCCAAATACAATTTGAAAGAGAACGATGCCGCAAAAGGATTTTTTGAGAAGGCAGTGAAAGCAGGATCAAAAGACTCCAAAGTGAATTTATACCTTGGCTATCTCCGGTTCGATGCAAAAGAATACAAAGGCAGCATTGAGTCACTGAACGCAGCGGAGTTGGCGGGGGAGAAAGATATTTTAATCAATGAGAAGAGAGGTATTTCATTTTATGAAACCAAAGAATATACAAGTGCTGTCACCGACCTGGAAAAGGTGGCGCAAAAAGATCAGCCATCGGTGATCGTTTTGGAAGACCTTGGTTTTTCCTATTTGCAACAACAAAAGACCAAGGAAGGACTTACCAACCTGGAGCGGGCCATAGCCTCAGGTAGCAAAAACAAGGAAGTTTATTTTCAAGCAGGAAATGGCCGATTCAAAGACAACAATTTCACGGGAGCTATCGAAGCTTATGACAAAGCAATTTCGTTTGGAGCTAATGATGAAGTGATCTATAACAATCGCGGAAAAGCAAAATTGAATTCGAGCCAGGTAAAAGAATCGATTGTTGATTTTGACAAATCGCTTCAGATAAAACTCAACTACCCGCAAGCGCTAAAAAATCGTGCGGCTGCCAATGCTCAACTCAATGAGTGGCAGAAGGTGGTGGAAGATCTTGCCATTCTAATTGCCGCGAGCCAGGCAAGTGTCGATGAATATGCTCTTTCGGGAATCGCGAAGTACAATCTGAAAAATTACCAACCGGCCATTGATGATCTTACCAAAGCCATCAATTCAGGAGCCAAGGATAAGCAGGTCTTTACCGCTCGAGGTAATTCTTATTTTGAGTTAAAAGATCATGCCAAAGCTTTACCCGATCTTACCAAAGCAATCGATGCAGGTGAAAACTCAGGCGAGATATTTTTCAAGCGAGGTTCTTGCAAGGTTTCCGCTGAAGATTTTAAAGGCGCTTTGCCTGACTTCGACAAAGCGATCGGTTCGGGATTTGCCGAGGCTATTGCCTTTGACCTGCGTGGCTTCAGCAAACTTAGCACGAAAGATATTGAAGGCGCTTTGACGGACCTGGATGCGGCTATCTCCAAAGACCCGAAACTTGCCGTTGCATTTTTTCACCGGGGGGATGCCCGTTTCAGGAATAACAACTTTCCCGGAGCAACGGAGGATTACACAACCGCAATGAATTTGGGGATTGATGATGCCGTCATTTTTAACAATCGCGGTAAATCCTATTTTAACCAGGAGCAGTTTGACAACGCGATTACTGATTTTGGCAAAGCGATCGCAAAAAAACAAGACTATGTGCGGGCTTATGAAAACCGGGCCGAAGCTTATTTGAAATTGGGCAAACATCCCGAAGCAATAAAGGACATGCGCCAGATGGAAAAATTGACAGAGAAACAGGATGCCAATTTTTATCAGAAACTGGGTGAGTCGTATTACGAAACCAAAAATTATCCTGTGGCCCAGGAGTACTTTGATAGAGCCGTGGAAGGCGGAATCAGGAATAAGGATGTCCTGTTTAAACGTGGAAAGTGTTTGCTCGAGCAGCAGGATTATCAACTTGCAGCAAAAGATTTTGATGAGGCCATGAAGGCGGGTGAAAACACATTGACTTTGTATCTCGAACGCGCACGCGCATATCTCGGCCTTGAGAATAAAAAAGTAGCGCTTGAGAGCCTTGACAAGGCCATAGCACTTGATCCCAAAAATCCGGATGTTTATTTCAATTGTGCGGTGATTAAGGAAGAGAATAAAGAATTTGAGAAAGCGCTGATCGATTATGATAAGGTAATTAATCTGAATCCAAAGGATGCTGCTGCTCATGCTGGCCGTGCCAATTGTAAAGCCGAGCTTGATGATTACGGTGCTGCTGTTTCAAGCATGGATGATGCGATTGAATTAGATGATAAAAATGCATCCTATTTCAAGCAACGGGGCAACTTTAATTACCAGATCAAAGAAAAAGAAAAAGCATGTGCGGATTGGGCGAAAGCTGTGCAATTGGGCGATTCAAAAGCCAAACATTCTATTGATCAGTATTGCAAATGACGATCTGAAGTAAGTGCAGCAACTAACTTTTAGAATCTTTGCTAGACTAAAATTTATCAAATCGACAAATTCGACTAGTTGTCGGCAATATCATTGATTGACTGACCGTTTGAGAATCAGCTCCGTTTCTGCACTCAAAAAAACCAGTTCCAAAATTCGCCTCAAAATCTTACATCTGTCAGCAGGCTGCTGATTTGGTCGGTGAAATGCTGCTTACTTGAAGCATATTTACGTTATCCATAAAAAACAAGAAGCATGAAGAGAATTGCGTTTTTTATTGTCGGCTTGATCTTTAGTACAACAGTCTTTGCGGAAGTTGAGCTCAACGGCAAGGTTACAGCTGTACTTGATGGTAATACGATTGAAATGGTGGCTGATGATAATGAATCGTACAAGATCATGCTTTTTGGTATTGACAGCCCGGAACTGGGCCAGGAATTTGGAGACAAGGCTCACAAGTTTTTGCAAAAAATGATTCTTGACAAAAAGATATATGTCAGGATTCAGGGTAAAGATCGCTGGGGCACACGCCTCGGAATTATTTTGATTGAAGGCAAAATTGATCCTCGTTTTGAATTGCTGGAAGCTGGCCTCGCCTGGACTGCTGAACGTAATCCAATTGAAGAGTTAGAATTGGTGAAAGAAAAAGCAAAGGAAAAAGGCAAAGGCCTTTGGAAGGCTCCTGATCCAACACCTCCCTGGATTTACCGCAGGCAGCAAACAATGCTTGAGCCGAAGTCGCGGTAAAATAAAAGCAGAGATACACCGTTATACCCCAGCTATGCAAAACAAAAAGCTGGGGTTTTTTATTGGCATCGCCATGGTGATGGTGCCATTTTTGGCGAAAAGCCAAAGTAATTCATTGGGTGACCGTGCACCTGCTACAGTGCTGGAGCAGCAAAAGACTGTGCACAAACAGAGAGTTACTAAAAAGCAGCGCTTGCTTTTTCGAAGACCAAACGTAAAGCATTCTGCGGAATATGAGTTTTACAAGCGCATTGAACTTGTAGCGAAAGAAAAGCAACGCAAACTCCGGAAGTTAGCGAAACCTCAGTATTCCAATTTTCTCTATTTCGGACATAAAAATCCACCTAAGAAACATTTGCCTTATCAGATGAAGTATTGCAAGGAGTGTGGCATAAGGCACTAATTTTTTGAACGCAATCGTTTGTTTCTATTTTTTGCAGTCCCTTGTTGCCTGAAGTCGGCGGGCAACTTGGGGCTGATTGATTTTTTTTAAATCAAACCTTTATAACTTGTGAGCCCATGGATATTGCAAGTTATATCGAGCACACCAACCTGAGTCCGACACTTACCATTAAGGACATTGACCGCCTTGTAGAGGAAGCCCGGCAATTTCATTTACTTGGAATTTGCGTGCCGCCCTTCTGGGTGAAACGTGCAAAGCGTGAAATCGCAAATGATAAAATTCTGCTCGTCACGGTGGCGGGATTTCCACTGGGCTATTCCATGACCGAAACAAAGCTGGATGAAATCAAGCGGGCCATTGACAATGGGGCAGATGAAGTCGATGTGGTCTGGAATATTTCCTCTTTTAAAACGAACCTTCCCTGGACTAAAATAGAAATTGCCAAGTGCAGCAAACTGACGCACGACCATCAGAAGCAGCTTAAAGTGATTATAGAAACAGCTTATTTATCTGATGAGGAGATTGTTACTGCGTGCAAAATTTGCGCAGATGCTGGGGTAGATTTTGTAAAAACATCGACCGGGTTTGCACCGACTGGTGCTCGCGAAGAACATATTGAATTAATGAAAGCAACATTGCCATCCTCGGTCGGTATCAAGGCATCTGGCGGAATAAAAACATACGAACAGGCAATGACGATGATTGAAGCAGGGGCCTCACGTATAGGCACTTCATCCGGAGTAAAAATTGTAGAGTCTCAAAAAATAAATCCATGATTGATCTATCCAACTTGTTTCCAGATGAATCGGCCATCCCAGAATCTGTTCAACTTCCTGGCAAAATCGACCAGCGCGAATATTTGGTTAACGGCGAGTTGCTACAATGGCAGGGCGACCTCAGCCCGGTAGGTAGCCCGGTGTTCACCAAGACCGGAGGCGACTACCAGCAGAAAATTATTGGGAGCACACCATTGCTTACCTCGAAGGAAGCGTTGGCTGCCCTCGATGCCGCAGTAAAAGCCTATGACTTAGGTCACGGGGTCTGGCCGATGATGACAGTAGCGGAACGGATTCATCAAGTGGAAATTTTTCTCAGCAAAATGATTGAGAAGAGATCGGAAGTGGTGAAACTTTTGATGTGGGAAATTGGGAAAACTCAAAAAGATTCCGAGAAAGAGTTTGACCGTACGTGCGACTACATTGTTGACACCATTAATGCACTGAAAGACTTGGATAGAAGGTCGTCAAACTTTGTGCAGGAGCAAGGCATTATGGGTCAGATCAGACGTGTGCCGCTCGGTGTCGCACTGTGTATGGGGCCATATAATTATCCGCTCAATGAGACCTTTACTACACTTTTCCCTGCCCTTATCATGGGTAACACGGTCGTGTTCAAGCCGGCCAAGTATGGAGTGCTGCTGATTCGTCCATTGCTTGAAGCATTTCGTTCCAGTTTTCCTCCCGGAGTGATTAATATCATCTATGGTCGAGGTCGTGATACAGTAGGTGTTTTGATGGAAACCGGAAAGATCGATGTCTTTGCTTTTATCGGAACAAACAAAGGTGCCAATGAATTGAAAAAAGCCCATCCGAAATCACATCGGTTAAGAGCAGTGCTTGGCCTTGATGCAAAGAACCTCGCGATCGTCCTCCCGGATGCGGATATTACCAACGCAGTAAATGAATGCGTGCTCGGCTCGTTGTCATTCAACGGACAACGGTGTACTGCTATTAAAATTATTTTTGTTCATAAAGATGTCGCAGACCAATTTCTAAAGAAATTCAGTGAGGCAGTGTCTGCACTTAAGCCAGGAATGCCGTGGGATGCGGGTGTTGGGCTAACGCCACTGCCTGAGCCGGGAAAGACTAATTTCCTGAAGGGTTTAGTCGATGATGCTGTTAGTCACGGTGCTAAAATTATCAATCCCGATGGCGGAAAAATTCTTAACACATTCTTTTATCCAGCTGTTCTTTATCCTGTCAATGACAAAATGAAAGTTTATTCTGAAGAACAATTCGGGCCGGTTGTACCGGTGAGGTCGTTTGAAAATGAAAGTGAAGTAATTGAGTACGTATTGAATTCAAACTTCGGGCAGCAACTGAGCATCTTTGGAAAGGATTCAAAAACCATTGCGCATTTGATCGACTCATTTGCCAGCCAGGTCGGACGGATTAATATCAATACACAATGCCAGCGTGGACCGGATACATTTCCATTTAACGGAAGAAAAGATTCGGCCGAGGGTACGTTGTCCGTAGCCGATGCTTTGCGGGCATTTTCAATTCGTTCCTTAGTGGCGACAAAAATCAATGCTGACAACAAAAAAATTATTGGAAATATTATTCGTAACCGTGAGTCAGCTTTTTTAAGCACTGATTATATTTTCTGATCATGAAGCATCTTCGGATTCTAGTGTCAGGCAAAGTGCAGGGCGTATATTTTCGTGCATCAACAAAGACACAAGCCGATCTATTAGGAGTTCAGGGATTTGTTAGAAATGAACCTAACGGTGATGTCTACATCGAAGCGGAGGCCGAGGATGAAAAAATAACCCAATTTATTAATTGGTGTAAACGAGGCCCAAGCCGTGCACGTGTCGATAATCTCCACGTTGAAGAAGGATCTTTAACAGAATATGCCGGATTTGAAATAAGGTACTGATCAGTCCTCGTCAACTTCTACATCAACACGGATGTTTTTCCTGGCGTATGCACTGTTTTTGTCGTAGATCATGCGGTTGCCGCCCCAGCCCTTCGATTTAAGGCGGTCTTCAGCAATGCCTTGGGCAATCAACCACTGACGGATACATTCAGCGCGTGCTTCAGACAATTCTTTTGCCGAACCGGACCCATTGTCGACATCCTTATTCATTGAAAAGAAATCTTTACTCTTACCCATGTAGACGATTTTCCCACGACCACCGCCATTGGTGTGCCCGTGCAAAGTCACTTTCATTTTCGGGTTTTCGTTGAGCATTTTCAGCAAACTATTAAGCTGGTATTTGGAGTCCGGCAACATAATAGCCGCATCGTTGAAGAAATAAACATTGTATAGCGTAGAGATATCACCTTTCCTGATCTTTGACAATCCGAAGTTGATCATGTAAAAATTACCGACCAGAGTTACATAGGGTTTCAAAGTATCGCCTTCAGTGTTTTTATAGTTTACCTCCAACTGTTCTTTACGGTAACCAAAAGTATTGCTGACTAACAACAATTTTCCAGTAGGAGAACCAGGGTTGGGGAGGGTGAGGTATTGATTTCCTTTTACACGAGAGATCAGTTTACTTTTTTCCGGGTCTACTACTTCTACTTCTCCATCGATAACTTCATTGTTGGTCATGTTGTAAAGACTGAGAAACACTTGCGTGTTGTTCAGGTTCTGTGGCTCATAAACGGGAGCAGGTGTAGGATTCTCAACGACTTCCGTAACAACCGGCTCTGGTTTCTTTTCTTCGACTATCTCCACCATTGCTGGTTTAGCCTCATTTCCCTTATCAGGTGTTTCCTCTTTTTCGATCACTGGGCTTTTGTTCTCCTTTTCAGGAGCCTTTGCAATAGCCTGCCCATCATAATTCTTCGATACGAGGTGCACCCAAACATCAGAAATTTTACCTCGTATTTTTTCAGCCTCGCTTCTGCATTCAGCCAGCGAAAGACGTTCATCGAGGTAGACATACCAGTATTTCCTGGTGTGTTCAAAACCATATTTGGTATGCATTCCGTCTTTGTTCAAACCGGATGAAAGCCGTATGGCATATTCTTCATGGTTGGGGGAGAATGCAGCAACAACTACATAAAAACCCTTGGGAAGAATTTGTGAACTCTGCTGGGCTTCTGTTTTTACTGAAAAAAATAGTGCGCCAACAATCAAGAAGTTAAAAAAATTGGACTTAGCCATCCTTTTTGAGTACTTAAATTTCTTTCAAAATTACCTAATAAAACCTTAGAAATCCAAGATTCTGGCCTGAGCCTCAGTTTTTTGGCTTTAAGAGTTCTTTCAAAAATCCAGACCCGTAGCCAGTCATTTGTATAAATGCCGATGGAATTGAAAGGAGTGTCACTCTTAATGAGTGGGTAACCCGAAAGCATTCCAGACCGATTCCCAAAAAATATAGGCCATAAGTGATCAATGCGATTCCTCCGAGCGCAGGAAAAAAGATGATGAGTGGAATTATTGAGAACAGGCCAATGAGAAAAGCAGCAGGAACCCAGTGGGTAAGTTTGACTTCGCCAGGATGAGACCGACCAACCAACACCCGCCCTTTGCCAAAATTCGAAACCTGTTTAAAAAAATCTTTCAGGGTGGCTCGCCTTTGGTGATAAACGTACGCTTCGGGGATAAGCCCAACCCGTAGCCCCATTTTTTTCATTCGTATGCTCAGCTCGATATCTTCTGCAAAACGATCAAACTGAAAGCCTCCCGTTTTTTCAAATGCCTTTCTGCTGATTCCCATGTTAAAGCTTCGCGGCTGAAAGTTCCTTGCTTTACCGCCACGAATACCACCTGTGGTAAGTGTAGCAGACATAGTGAACGCCATAGCCTGTTGAAGAGCCGTAAAAGTATCATGCCAACGATCAGGTCCGCCCCAAGCATCGAGTGGATTTGATTTCATGTAATTTTCTACGGCCTCCAGGTATCGTGGAGGGATTTGACAGTCACTGTCAAAGACAACGAAATATTCTCCTGAAGCTTTTTCAAAACCGAAATTGCGGCTCGGCCCGGGACCAGAGTTGTTCTTAAAAAAATACTTTACCGAAAGTTGATTGGAATATTTTTCAAAAACCTTTTCGCTGGAGATGGAAGAACCATCTTCAATGATTAGTATTTCGAAATCACGGAATGTCTGCTGCGTCAGGCTTCGGAGTAAGTCATCCAGTTCCTGCGGACGGTTATAAACAGGTACAATGATTGAATATTTGGGAGCCTGCATCAGGCAAAAATAACCAATAACATTTTCTATCTTTCAATAAAATGATGCCATATGAAAAAGACTTTCGGGCTTGTGATGTTTAGTCTCCTGGCTAATGTAGCGTTAGCACAACAGGATTATTCGGCTGATGTAAAATCAGTGGACGCAATTGTGGCCGCCTTGTACGATGTTATTTCAGGCGAGCCCAACACACAAAGAGATTGGGCCAGGTTCAGGAATTTGTTCAAACCTGAAACACGGCTCATTCCTACCAGAAAGACCGATGCAGGAGAATTCACTTTGCGTGCATTAACTCCGGACGAATATGTGCAGTTATTTACTTCCAGAGTGGCTACTGGTTTTTTTGAACGGGAATTGAAACGCAAAGCTGAGTCTTACGGAACGATAACGCACTTATTCAGTACCTACGAGACCAAAGAAAAAAAAGATGGCCCTGTCACAAACCGTGGAATCAATAGCATTCAGATTTTCTACGACAACCATAGGTATTACATCGTTTCTATTTTCTGGTGTGCGGAGAGCATGGGCTTTCCGCTGCCTGAGCAATATTTGAAGTAATGACGGAAAAGACTACTTTTACGCCTCCATTGCTTACGCCTATGAAGCTGACATTCTAATTACTGCTGGTCTCAGAGATCACGGTATCCTTTTCGACTTAGGTCAAAGGCGCTTTCAGTCATTATTCATTTCTTAAAGTCAGTTTCAATCATGAGTTATAGTTCACGTATAAAGTCTTTTTTTCATTTGTTCAAAATTGCTGTCAAAGGGGATGAGCAAAACTTCACCGAGGGCAGCATCAATCGCGCTATATTTCTTTTATCCATTCCAATGATCCTGGAAATGGCGATGGAGTCGGTCTTTGCAGTAGTCGATATCTTTTTTGTGAGTCGCCTCAATAACAGTGATGCTGTTGCGGTAATTGGTCTTACAGAATCACTCCTGGCCATTGTCTATTCCGTTGCGTGGGGTGTTAGTATGGGAGCAACAGCGCTTGTCGCAAGACGAGTGGGCGAGAAAGAATACGAAGGCGCAGCCATTGCCGGTGTCCAGGCGATCATCGTAGGTGTTATCGCCTCACTCATGGTCACCATCACAGGATTGTTTTTTTACAAGGACCTTCTGCAATTGATGGGAGCGTCCGATGCGATCATCGAAGTAGGGTCGAAATTTACATATTGGATGCTTACAGGAAATATCACGATCATGATGTTATTCCTGATCAATGGAATTTTTCGTGGAGCAGGGAATGCATCCATCGCCATGAGAGCTCTTTGGTTAGCGAATGTGATCAATATAATCCTTGATCCGATTTTGATTTTTGGCTGGGGACCAATTCCGGCTTTCGGTGTTGAAGGAGCAGCCATATCAACTACCATTGGGCGAGGCCTCGGTGTGGTATTCCAGTTGTATTATCTTTTCTTTGGGAAAAGTATCGTAAAGTTCAACTCGAGTAATTTCAAGATCGATTGGAAAATAATCGTTCAGGTTTTAAAAGTATCGGCTGGCAGCACAGGACAGTTTTTGATTTCTTCGGCTAGCTGGGTTTTTTTAGCACGAATTATCTCACACTTTGGCAGTGCAGCGATGGCGGGATATACGATCGCTATTCGCGTGATCGTGTTCACTATTTTGCCTTCGTGGGGGATGGCGAATGCATCGGCCACTTTGGTAGGGCAAAATCTGGGAGCAGGACAGCCCGATCGAGCTGAGAAGTCTGTTTGGAAAACAGGTTTCTACAACATGATCTTCCTGGGACTAGTGATGATAATTTTCCTTTTCCTGTCGGCTCCGATCTTGCGCCTCTTTTCGAATGATGAGACCGTAATCGGCTACGGTACACAATGTTTGCAAATCGTGGCCCTGGGCTATCTATTCTATGGCTACGGAATGGTAATTACACAATCATTCAATGGTGCAGGCGATACCCGTACACCTATCCTGCTCAACCTGTTTGGATTCTGGTGTTTTCAGATTCCGCTGGCGTATCTACTGGCGATTCAAATCGATTTTGGCCCCACTGGTGTTTACGCTGCTATTGCTATTGCAGAGTCAGCCATTGCTGTGGCCGGGATACTGATTTTTAGAAGAGGGAAGTGGAAGCTGGTGAAAGTATAAAATCTAAAGTGCCGATGTGTAGATCCATCGGCACTTTTTATTATAACAGATTGTAGATTTTTTCGATGAGCTTATTTCGGGCTGAAGTCGTTGTGTAACTGTGAATAAAATCGGATTCAATCGTAAGGGTTCCATTGGCAAGCTTGATATCAAATGAAGCTCCTTTCTTTATGCTAATGGATTTTATTCCGCTTTTGATGCTCTCTTTTCCAAGATCAGTTTTTGCGATTTCTATCAACGACATTGCAATGTCGGTGACAAATTGATTGGCCAAATAGAGTTGTTGAGCGTTTGAAGGAAGATCCTCTTCTGTCATCGTTAGACTAATCGAGCTGATCGCCTGACTAAGCCGATCGGACTCTTTCTTCATTTTGCCCTTAACTTCCAGTTTTGTTGCAGTGGCTTTAATATCAGCCGGAGTCAAGTCAACAAGATAAAGAGCTATTCTATCCGCTTCGTGAATGGCAACACCTGTAATCCAACCTAGCTCCAGGAATACAACGTCAGTTGATCCTGCTCTTTCAAGGACAATGCCACGCTGGTCTTTGTCGTCTTTGAAGTCAATCAGGAAGCCGCTGATTGGCAATTTGTTTGAGGGCATAACAGTGATCAATGGCTGAGTAATTTCTTCACCGCTCCGCTCTCGTTGTTTCAGATAGAAGAGGTCGTGCAGTATTTCAGTACCTGGTCGTGATATAAATTTTTGTAGCATAGTGGAGTTGTTTTGAGCGGTTATTTTGGTGAAAGCGAATAATGAAAAAGCCACTGAAATGATCAGTGGCTTGAGATTGGTTTTAACAGTCATACATTAAAGCATGTTTTCGATTACATCCTTTATTTCGTCTTCCTGGTAATTTTCTGAGGAAGTATTATTTGTCACTATTAGAACGCCATTGGCAATGACAATTGATTTCTTCCCTGTTGAGAGATTAACCAATTTTATTTTAGTGATTTTTTTACCATTAAAAGCATTTTTACCAATGTCGTTGTAACACAATTTGGAAATGCCATTGGCTACTTTGGTTGCTCTTGACTGGAGATAATCAATTGCATCCATATCACCCGAAAACGATTTTGTGTCGATTTCAATTTTGATGTCTTTGCCAGTGGCTTCTTTCAGTGTCTTTTCAGCTGATTCAAGGCTAACGTTTGCTAAGGCTTGTTTTTCCTTAAGAGTTTGCGAAAAAGCAGTCATGCTAAACACGAGAAAAGCGATTGTTAATAACTGCTTCATAACATGTTTTCGATTACATCCTTTATTTCATGTTCATCGGAATATCTCTCCGTAGACGTATTGTTAGTTACCGTCAGTACACCGTTAGCAATAACTATCGATTTTTTATCATTACTTCCGGGAGGAATGTTAACCAGCTTGATTTTGGTGACATTTTTACTGTTAAATGCATCCTTGCCCAGATCATTGTGACATACTCTACAGACGCCAGTGGCAACTCTAATCGCCCTTTGTCCGAGATAATCAATTGCATCCATGTCGTCTGAAAAAGATCCTGCATCAACTTCAATTTTGATGTCCTTTCCAGTAGCTTCTTTCAACCACTTTTCAGGTGATTCATAGCTTACATTTGCGAGTGCTTGTTTTTCTTTTAGGCCCATAGTTTGTTTTTTTTTCAAAACTATGAGGAGCTTGATTTTATTGCTATTCTCTTTATTTAGAGGTAGCACCCAATTAGTATATAGTATATTTAAATTATCAGCGATCGCTAGCTTACAACCTTTAGCCTAGAGCAGGTTGTATATTTTCTCAATCAAAATATTTCTTGCTGAATTGGTCGTATAGCTTCGTTCAAAGTTATAGAAGATTGTAAGCGTACCTTGTGCAAGCTTTACGTCAAGCGATTTTCCTTTTTTAATATCGATTGTCTTTATGCTCTGTTTTATGCTTTCTTTTCCAAGATCGGTTTTAGCAATTTCAATTAAAGACATCGCCAGGTCTGTGATGAATAAGTTAGTCAGATATAACTGCGGCCCGGTAGAAGGATAATCATCTTCCGCAATAGTAAAATTGATCGGGCTGATAGCTGTGGTTAGCCTTTCCGCTTCTTTCTTGATCTTATTTTTAATGTCGAGTCGTGTGGCCGTACTTTTGATATCGGCAGCTGTCAGATCGACTAATAGGTGAGCAACCTTGTCCGCATCGCGAATGGAAATACCGGTAATCCAGTATAGCTCCAGGAAAACGAGATCATTTGAACCTTCGGCTTCAAGCACAACACCTCTTTGGTCCTTATCGTCTTTAAAGTCAATGAGGAAACCACTGACTGGAAGCTTATTGCCCGGCATTATGGTGATCAGGGGTTGAGTTATCTCCTCCCCGCTGCGTTCACGCTGTTTTAGCAGGTAGAGATCCCGGAGTATTTCAGCAGCGGGCCGGAGTGTGAATTTCTGCAACATATTTTGATTGGTTTGCGCAAACGTGTTTGTATGGATCAACAATGAAAAAGCCACTGAACATATCAGTGGCTTGATAATACCATCTACGGACATATCAGAGCATGTTTTCGATAGCTTCTCTCAGTTCTGAATCGCTATAATATTTGTCTGAAGTAGAAAAACCAATCAGGAGAGTCATGACACCTTTGTCGATGACGACTTTAGGCGAATTCGTTTTGTCGTTCTTCAAGAGCACTTTCGTGATTTTCTTTCCCTGCAGTGCCTCTTTACCCAGTTTGTTGTCACAGACTTTGGCGATTCCGTTGGCAGCCACCGTGGCGCCTCTTGAATCAGCATACAAAATCGCATCCATATCTCCTGCAAAGGAGGCTTGGTCTAACTCAATTTTTACAGGGCTTGAATAATTTTCAGCTATTCTTTTTTCTGCCCAGCTGAAATCCAAGTTTGCTATGGCTTGTTTTTCTTTGAGCGATAAATTTTGCGAGTAGCCTGCCAGGCTCAGTGTCAAACAACAAATGATGAGTAAACCTTTCATGTTACAGTTGATTTTCAATTTCGTCCTTGATTTCATTTTCACTGTAATAGTCTCCGCCTGAATAGGAAAAAGCAAGAGTTAACACACCGTCTTTCATTGTGATGGCGCGTGATCCCTCGGCTTGATTCTTCAGAAGGACTTTTGTAATCTTTTTATCATTGAATGCGTCCTTGCCGATGTCGTTATGACAAACTTTTGCGATACCGTTGGCGATTTTTTCGGCACCACGCGAATCTGCATACATGATGGCATCCATATCGGATGAGAATGACTCCGGATCGAGTTCAATTTTCACATCCTTTCCGGTGTATTCCTTAATTCTTTTTAATGACCAACTGAAATCTAAATTGGCGATGGCTTGTTTTTCTTTGAGTCCCATATGAATTTTTCTTCAATAGTATTACATATTGAGAACTAGAGACTTGCACACTTAAGTAAACGACCGATTTTATGAGTCAAAGTGGGTTTTGAATGAGTAAAACCCTAAGTGATTGATTAAATGGAGTTTGGTTGATTTGGTTTCAAATCTTGTTTCCGCGGAAGAACTCCTCTACACCCATTTTCTTTTTCCCTTCCGGCTGAAATTCAAGAATAGAAACCCAGCCATCCCGGGCTTTTACACGAAGGAATGTTTTATTGTCAGTTTCGAGCTGACCATACTCGGCTGCTGACTGCTTACTATCGATTGCTACTTTGAATAACTTGAAAATTTTTCCGTTGAGTGTTGTCCAGGCGGCAGGATATGGACTAAGCCCCCGAACAAAATTTCTGATGACTTCCGAAGGCTGGTTCCAATTGATTTCGCAAGTCTCTTTGAAAATCTTTGGTGCGTGTTTTAGAACTGATGATTCGTCTTGCGGTTGAGAAGGTACGTTTCCGGCTTCAATCGCTTTGACCGTTTTTAGAACCAGCGTTGACCCTTTCTTCATCAGTCGATCGTAGAGTGAGCCCACGTTGTCATCATCCCTGATTTCCTCTTTTTCCTGGTAGATAATACTGCCGGTGTCGATTTCATGTTTCAGGAAGAAAGTAGTTGCCCCGGTTTCTTTTTCACCATTGATGATGGCCCAGTTAATCGGAGCGGCACCACGGTATTGCGGCAGGAGAGAAGCGTGCAGATTAAAAGTACCAAGCGATGGCATGGCCCACACTATTTCCGGAAGCATTCTAAAAGCCACCACTACCTGTAAATTTGCGTTGTAACTCTTCAGTTCATTGATGAATTCCGGTGATTTCAAATTACTGGGCTGGAGTACCGGAATAGAGTACTTCAGTGCACATTCTTTCACTGGTGATGCCGTTAGCTTTTGCCCACGGCCTTGTGGTTTATCCGGTGCAGTAATCACTGCCACAACGTTGAATTTATTCTCCACAAGGATTTCCAGGCTTGGCACAGCAAATTCAGGCGTGCCCATAAAAACGATGCGCAGGTTATTCATCTCAGTCTCGCAATTCTTTTCTCATGTACTTTTTACAAATAGGGCAGTCGGTCCACACATGTCCGCGGGCAGGGCAGAACTGGCGTCCAAAGTAGATAATCTGGAGATGGGCCTTGTTCCACTTTTCTTGCGGAATCAACCTCTTCAGGTCTTTTTCTGTTTGCTCTACACTTTTCCCATCTGACAAGCCCCACCGATGGGCAAGCCGGTGAATGTGCGTGTCGACAGGGAAGGCGGGTATTCCGAACCACTGTGTCATGACCACGGAAGCCGTTTTATGCCCAACAGCCGGTAATTCCTCGAGTTCTTCAAAGGTTGATGGTACCTGGCCATTGTATTTTTCCACCAGGATTTTTGACAGGCCGGCAATTCCCTTTGATTTCATAGGTGATAGCCCACAAGGCTTGATGACCTCACGGATTTCATCGACTGTGAACTTCATCATATCAAATGGATTGTCGGCCATCTTGAAGAGTGCGGGAGTGGTTTTGTTCACTCGCTCATCGGTGCACTGGGCAGAAAGCAAAACAGAAATCAGTAATGTGTAAGCATCTTTATGATGAAGAGGAATTTCCGGGTTTGGAAAATATTTTTCCAATATCTTAAGGATGTCTGCGACTTTTTCAGCCTTGGTCATTTTGAATTGACAGGAAAGACCTGCTTACGGATACAACAAGTATTTTTTTCTTTTGACTTTGTAGTCATCCAGGTCCTTTTGCCATGTAGCTTTTATTTCCTTTTCACTCATGCCCTTGATGATTTGCTCTTTCAATGTCTTATTACCTGCCAGCGTATTGAAGTAATTGATAAAGAATTTTTCCTTTTCGGGGAATTCACTGTAGAACTTGATCAAGTATTTCAGTGAAACTTCTGATGGAGCTTTTTCCTTGGTGAGATCAATTCCATAACAGGTTTTATTTTCCAGTGGGGGAGTCTTTGACATAGTCGGAATACTTTTCGGAGTAAACTGAAAAGCGTATTTGTCTTTAAAAGATGGATGCCCCAGGATTTCAAAAGGAGTCATCGTACCACGGCCGAGGCTCATGACTGTTCCTTCAAACAAACAAATTGATGGGTACATAGCTATGGCGTGGTCGGTTGGTAAATTGGGAGATGGTTTGATCGACAGAGAATATTTTTTCTTGTGGTCATAGTTCTTTAGTGTGATCACCTGAAGATTGCATTTCTTTTTGTCAGTCAGCCAGCCTTCTCCGTTGATCATGGTTGCCAGTTCACCCATCGTCAATCCGTAAGCGATGGGAATCGGGTGCATCCCTACAAAGGACTTTTGCTCCAGGCTATGAACCGGGCCGTCAACGTAAGAGCCGTTGGGATTGGGACGGTCAAGCACAATCATTTTCTTTCCATTTTCAGCACAGGCTTCCATCATGTAGTGCATAGAACTGATGTAAGTGTAAAAGCGCGCACCTACATCCTGGATATCAAAAATCACTATATCCACATCAGCCAATTGCTCAGGTGTGGCCTTCCTGTTTTTTCCATAAAGAGAGGCGATCGGGAGGCCGGTGCCGGCATCCGTTGAGTCACTGACGTGGGCTCCGTCAGGGGCGTTGCCGCGAAATCCATGTTCGGGTGAAAATATTTTCTTGATATTGACTTTCAGACGAAGTAGAGAGTCCACTAAATGAGTTTTGCCAATCACTGAGGTATTGTTGACCAGGAGTGCAACCCGTTGATCCTTAAGTATAGGCAACAGTTGGTCCATTTGTTCGGCTCCGGTGATGATCTTATTTTTTGATTGGGCCAAGCCTGCTACTGAGATGGATGCCAGACAGAGCACAACAGTGAAATTTCTAATCATTCTCATTTTGATTATTTTGCAAGGTAACTTATCTGTTTGAACCTTTCTTATTTCATATCTAAAAGAATCAGGACTGCCGAAGCCGGAAGTTTTTCTTCGATTATCCATAAAGTGGCGATAGGGAGTATTGCCGTTGGCCTTGCTGCAGCTATTGTGTCTTTCCTGATCATGGAGGGGTTTCAGAATAACGTGAAGGAAAAAATTTACTCGTTCAGCAATCATTTGCTCATCACGAAATTTACGATGAACAACGCGGTTGCGGAGCAGCCCTTCGACTTTGAAATTGACTTATATCAACATCCTGAAAAATTTCCGTTTGTAAAGCATGTGCAGGAATACAGCCACAAGGCAGGACTGATTAAAACTGAAAACGAAGTTCTCGGAATAGTTTTCAAAGGCGTTGGGAAAAGCTTTAACCTGGCATCTTTTAAAGAAAATCTCACGGAAGGAAAATTTCTTTCATTCCCTGATTCGGGATATTCACATGACATTGTCATCAGCCGTTCGATTGCAAATAAGATCAATGCAAAAGTAGGCGATGCGGTAGTGTTGCATTTTTTCCAGAACCCACCACGATTCCGGAAGTTGACGATCAGAGGTATTTATGAAACAAACCTTTCTGAATATTTCGACAGCAAAGTAGTGATCGGAGACCTCCGGCTGGTACAGCAACTCAATGGATGGACTTCAAAGCAAGCTGGTGGTCTCGAGGTACTCGTTAATTTTAATTCCTTCGACTCGTATCAATTGTTGAAAAAAGATCTGAGTGATTACAGTACCGCTATTCGGGAACGAATCCTGGATAACCCTGACGAACCGAATAAATTCTTGACTACTATTTCGGCTGTCTGGGCCTATAAATATGATTTTGACCGGGCTGCTGCCGATGAGGCCCAGCAACAAATTGGTGAGTCGATGGATTTTGATTTGAATATTGAGACTGTAAGGGACAAATACAGCACAGTATTTGAATGGCTTGACCTCGTAAAAAGGCAGGTTAGGATTTTGTTGTGGATCATCGTGATTGTAGTGAGCGTCAATATGATTTCGGTTGTCTTGATTTTAGTGATGGAGCGTATTCCGATGGTTGGTTTGCTCAAAGCGATCGGAGCGAAGAACAGGCTTATCCGTTCTGTTTTTATTTTTAATGGAATGAACCTGATCGCGCGTGGCCTTTTGTATGGAAATATCATTGGTCTTGGAATCTGCTTTTTACAAGACCAGTTTCATTGGATCAAGCTGAATCCGCACGACTACTACATGAGTTATGTCCCCATTCAATGGAATTGGGGTACAGTAATCATCCTGAACTTATTTGTGTTTGTAGTGGTGTCGCTTGTACTCCTGTTGCCCACACGCTTTATTTCTCGCATTCAGCCGGTGAAGGCGATCCGTTTTGATTAATGACTAGGCTTTCGGAACTGTAAAGCTAAAAATTGAACCTTCACCGTAGCGACTGTCCACACGCATTTCTCCACCATTTTTTTCAATAAACTCTTTGCATAAGATAAGGCCCAGGCCAGTCCCTTTTTCCTTGGCCGTTCCGGGAGTAGTATAGGCTTCAAAGCTGAAGATCTTGGAAATATCTTCTTCCGGAATCCCCACACCGGAATCAGAAATTGAAATACAAAGGATGTTATCCTGGTGTGAAGACTCAACGTTGACTTCACCATTATTGCGAGTGAATTTTATAGCATTCGAAATCAAATTTCGCAAAGTAATCCTAATCATTTCTTCGTCAGCGTAGATAAATACCGGCTCGCTGATTTTACTAAGGAGCTTTATGTTTTTTCCTTTGGCGTTATTGGCATAAAGCGAAATACAATCGTCTACGAGCCTTTTCACATCAGTCTTTACCGGATTAGCTTTTGCGGTGGCGATTTGATTCTTTGACCAGTTTAAAAGATTTTCAAGCAGAGAGGATGTCGTATTGACACGGGCTGAGAGCTCTACTGTGATTTTCTGAAATTCTTCCTGCGAAAGAATGTTTTGATTCAGAAGTGAAATTAGCCCCTGGAGTGATGCCAATGGACTCCGGATGTCATGTGCAATGGAAGAGAAGATCTTGTCTTTTACTTTATTAAGGTTGTCGAGCTGCTGATTTTTGGTCTACAGCCTGGCTCCAGACCACCAGCATGTCATTTGCTTTTTTCCTGGCTCTGTATTGATAAACAGCCACCACGAATAGAATACTGACTACGCCAAGGAAGGCGATAAGTCCATACTTCACTTTTGTCTCCTGCTGCAACTCCGATTGTTGCATCTGTTTTTCAAGATTGAGCGATTTTATTTCCGATTCTTTTTTCGTGAGCTCATAACGTGAGGCAAGATTGGAAATGGTTTTTGCTTTTTCGATAGAAGTCAAACTATCGTTAATTGTGGTAGCAATTTTCAAAAAATGGAGCGATTGATCGAATTGCCTTACTTTTTCAAAAGCCACAGACAGATTTCGGGCGGCAGCCGCTTTTAAATCCGCTGATTGAATTTGCTCGCTCAAGCGATAGCCCTCCATGGCGTAGTTAAGCGCCATCTGGTAATTTTTCATTTTAATACAAAGGTTGGCAAGGCTCTTCAGAGCTTCAGCCACATAGACTTTCACGCCGGATTTTCTTTCGTACTCCAACTCTTTTTGATAATACGCAAAAGCTTTTGACAAATTTCCCCTTTCTTCCCACATCGACCCGATGTTATCATAGGTGATCCCATACAATTTTTCATCCTTAGCTTTTTCAAGAAGTTCCAGGGCTTTGATGAAACACTCCTCTTGCTCTTTCATTTTTTTCATTCGAAAATAATGATAGCCCAGATTGTTGTACGAAAGGATTATGCTCGAAGTATCTTTTGCTTTTTCCGCGATGTTCAGAGACTTGATGTAATATTTTAAGGCAAGAGAATCTTCCCCAGAATCGACCAGCGCCATTGCCATATTGTTGTTGACCACACCGATCATCTCATTGTCTTTTTTTGCGGTTGAGATGTCAAGTGCAGAGTGCAGGAATTCCAGCGCAAGTTTGGGGTCACCAATTCGCAAGTAGCCACGCGCGATGTCATTAAGTTCGGACGACATTACAGCTGAATCGCGGACGTTCTGAGAATGAGCGAGGGCTTGTTTGCTATTGTCGATGGCCAGTGAATATTTTCCCTGATCAAAATAAATGCGTCCAAAGAGCCGGTATACCTTTGCAAGGTCCTTTTCATTTTCGCTTCGCTTGGCGATGAAGAAAGCATTCATGGCCAACTTCATTGAAGAATCAGGCGAATGAGTGGCAACTTTCCTTGCCAGCTTCAGGAGCAGATCTAATTTTGGTTTGTCGTCACCTGCGATGCTGAGACTATCGCGAAGTTGTTTTTCAGAAGTCTGGGCATGCACTCTAAAAGCAAAAATGAAGATCAGTATTGATGTGACGGAGCGCATGTGAAATCTATCTAAATCTAAGCATAGAAGTCGCATGGTCAAAGAGAAATCAGCCTTCCAATTCCTCCTGTCCGGTGCGCACCAGGGAGTAACCGCCTAATCCGAAAGCTGTCAAAGCGAGCAGGATGCCGAAGAGCGACCACCATGAAAAATCGGTTTCGCTGATCAAATTTTTGTAGAACCAGATTGCGCCAGCAACTAAAATACCGAAAGCGGTTATCAGCAATCCAGCTCCGTAATAGATCGCCATACTACCGTTGACTCTTCTTGAAATTTTACTTTTCATTGTTTCGTTATTTCTATTTTGCAGTGATCGCTATCAATCCAGCGATGAGAATAGAATCGCTTTTTAACGATTACTTAAAGCTCCGGAACCAACTCCTCACTTTCATCTGCAAAACTCCCCAAAATCCTTCCTTGAAAATCCCTACAGACATTTTGGATTGCCCAAGTGTCCGGTCGGTAAACACGATTGGAACTTCGGTGAGCTTAAATCCATATTTCCATGTCAGGAACTTCATTTCAATTTGAAAAGCATAGCCTACAAATTTCACTCTGTCCAGTGGGATTTTCTCCAGCACTTGTCGCTTGTAGCAAACAAATCCAGCGGTTGTATCGTGAATTGGTATTCCGGTAATGATCCTGACATACCGACTGGCAAAATAGGAGAGAAGCACCCGGCTCATAGGCCAGTTGACTACGTTCACTCCCTTAGAGTATCGCGACCCGACCGAAAGGTCATAGCCACCTTCCGAGCAGGCAAAGTAAAGGCGTTGAAGATCTCTCGGGTCATGTGAAAAATCCGCATCCATTTCAAGGATGTAGTCAAACCCGTTTTGCAGGGCATATTTAAAGCCTTCAATGTATGCAGTGCCCAAGCCAAGCTTGCCGGCACGTTGAATCAGGTGAAGTTTTTTTTCCGTGCCGTTATTGTAAGTATTTTGCAAGCCCTTGACCAGGTCTGCTGTACCATCGGGCGAGTTGTCGTCAATGATCAGCAGATGAAAGTCTTTGGGCTGCTCCATCACCGCTTTAATGATTTGGACGATGTTCTCCTTTTCATTGTAAGTGGGGATGATTACAAGGGCGTTACTCACGGGCAGGAATTTATTTAAAAGCTAAAAATATCACTTTTGGTATGTTTAAAAAACTGAAAGATTTTTTCCTGCAAAAGCCTCATATTCTTTTAGTTATCTATACTTTGCTGGCTGTTGTTGCTACCCTGCAAGCGTATTACGGGGGAATCAAAAAATTTGAGAATCTGCCGTTTGATTTCACTCACTATAACAACTACATCATTTTTAAGCAGTCTTTTTTTCATTTGCTGAAGGGGATTGATCTGTATGCACTTTACCCCAGCGAATACTGGGATCTTTATAAATACAGCCCCACATTTTCTCTGGCTTTTGGTACACTCGCATGGATGCCCGATTGGGCTGGACTCTTATTCTGGAATCTGCTCAATGCCTTTGTATTGTATTTTGGAATTCAACGACTGCCGCTGGGCACGCGGGAAAAAAACATCATCATGCTCGTTGCTGTTGTCGAGTTACTCACCTCTTTACAAAACTCACAGAGCAATGCTCTAATTGCCGGCTTGATTATTCTTGCCTTCGGTTTAATGGAAAAGGAAGATTTTTTCCTGGGATGCCTATGTATTGCGCTCACGGTTTATATCAAATTGTTTGGCTTGTTTGCCTTCGCCATTTGTCTTCTCTATCCGCAGCGCTGGAAAATGGTTGGATATTCAGCAGCGGCAATGATTTTATTGGCAGTACTCCCATTGATGATAATCGACTTTAATCAATTGAGAGGTTGTTATGAAAGTTGGTGGGTACTCTTGCAGAGCGATTATGTCCCCAATTACCTTTCATTAGTCGGAGTTATAAAATCGTGGTTTGGTCTGACGGCCTCGCAAAATCTCGTATTGTTAACAGGTGTCATCCTTTTTTTAATCCCATTGACGAAAATTCATTTTTATAAGTATGTCAATTTCCGAATGACTTTCCTTGCGGCAGTTTTACTATGGATTGTAGTATTTAATCACAAGGCAGAATCCCCCACATTCATTATTGCAATGGCAGGCGTTGGAGTTTGGGGTATTTCATCTGGAATTGAAAGCAGGTGGCGTAGCTTTCTTGTTATACTGGCATTCGTTTTTACATCACTTTCGCCCACCGATATTTTTCCCAACTTTATTCAGGATAATTTCTTTGAGCCATGGTCTGTAAAAACAATTCCATGTATAGTCATTTATTTTGTTTGTTTTTTTGAACTGTCATTCAAGCCTAATCAATTTATCGACTCATGAGACCTTGTGTTTTTCTTGACCGCGATGGTGTCCTTAATGAGGACAATCCCAACTATACCTTCGAAGTAAAAAATTTTAAAATCATGCCGGGAGTTGTTGAGACGCTGCATCGGCTTAAAACATCAGGGTATGTGCTCGTAGTTGTTACCAACCAATCTGGGATTGCTCAAGGCCTGTACACACGCGAACAGATGGACGAATGTCATCGTTACTTTCAGCATTTCTGTGGAGACTTGATTGATCATTTCTACTTTTCACCGGATCACCCAACGGTTTCCGCTTCTCTTTCGCGCAAACCCGGAACGCTGCTGTTTGAGAAGGCTATTGCCCGGTTCGATATAGATGCAAGCAAGTCCTGGATGGTTGGTGATCGTGGACGAGATATTGTGCCTGCTCGAAATCTTGGAATCAGGACTATTCAGGTTGGTGATGAAATTGAAGAAAATGAAAAAGCCGACTTTATGGTAGCCGGCCTTTCTGAAGTTTGTGAAATTATATTAAGCTAAACTCATCGATGGAGTAAATTCCGGTTTAGCTCCAAGCTCTTTCATTACCTTGGCGTGTGCAACAAGGGCTTGCATGAAAGTGTCTACTGATTTATAGGGAACTCCGAATTCCTTTGCTGTTTCTTCAACGATTGGTGCCAACTTACGGTAGTGAACATGACAAACATTGGGGAACAAGTGATGCTCCACCTGGTAATTCAGTCCGCCCACATACCATGATAGCAGTTTATTCTTGTGCCCAAAATTGGTAGTTGTGTGCATCTGGTGAATGGCCCAGTTGTTTTCCAGATTACCTTTGTCATCAGGCACTGGATATTCAGTACCCTCTATCACGTGTGCTGGTTGAAAGATGATCGCCAGAATAAAACCAGCGATATAATGCATCACCAAAAAACCAATCAAGACCTGCCACCAGGTGACGGGTAGTAGTATCAGCGGTATTGCAAAAGTGTAAGCGAAGTAGAGTATTTTCGAAATGATAACAGCAGTCCACTCGGCTCTGGCAGAAGTCTTTTGTTTTTTGAGTAGCCCCTCCTTATCGTACTTAATCAGCCGGACGAAGTCTTTAACAAGCACCCAAACCAAAGTCAACAGGCCATAGAAGAACCAGGCATAGAGATGCTGAAAACGGTGCATTGGTCGCCATGGCGAGCCGGGAGCCATTCGCAGTACGCCACGAGGGCTGATATCCTCATCAACATCATGAATGTTGGTATAGGTATGATGTAATACATTGTGCTGCACTTTCCAGTTGAGTGCATGCCCACCGATGAGGTTTAAAGATATACCCAGAAAATTGTTCACCCATTGCTTGCTTGAATACGAGCCATGATTAGCATCATGCATTACAGACAAACCTATTCCTGCAACACCCAAACCCATGACGATGCAAAGCCCAAACATTCCCCAAAGATTTGTGACAGTTCCTGAAATCAAGATAAAATAGGGCACGAAGAAAAGGGAGAACATGAATACGGTCTTGATCACCATTTCACGGTTAGCCGTGCGTTCAATGTTGTTCGTTTTGAAATAAGCGTTGACCCGCTGATTGAGAGTAGAGAAAAAATCAGTTCGTCCGGGCGCAAACTTGAGATTTATGTTCATAGACAAGATTTTATCAATGTATGAAAGGTACGGCTTTGCGTCCTGATAACAGCCGTTAGCGTTGAAGAAAATTTGGTAACGCCCGGTGTTACGCCAATTCAGCAATAACCGTGCGTCCGCCTTTGGTCACCTGGCCAATGGCGACATTCACTTTAGCATTTAAGGGCAGAAAAATATCAACTCTGGAGCCGAATTTTATAAATCCGAATTCCTCTCCCTGTTGGAGGGGCTGGCCTTCTTTCACGTAATATTTGATTCTTCTTGCCAATGCGCCTGCAATCTGACGGAAAAGAATTTCATTGCCGTTTTTCATTTTAGCAACGATGGTTGTTCGTTCGTTTTCGGTGCTGGATTTGGGATGCCATGCAACCAGGTATTTACCGGGGTGATATTTAGCGTATGAAATGGTTCCGCCCACCGGCATACGATTGACGTGGACATTTACCGGTGACATAAAAATCGATATCTGCTTACGCTTTGACTTCAGGTATTCCGGCTCGTCTGTTTCCTCGATTACCACCACTTTTCCATCTGCTGGGGCGAGAACATATTTTTCATTTTGTGTAACCTCGAAGATGGGGTTCCGGAAAAATTGAACAATCAACACCAGGATGATCAGGCTGAGTGTTAATACGCTGTAGAAAATAGCTGAATAAACACCTGGTGAAAAATAGCCCGGTATAGAAGCTATGATTGCGTTGATGATGATGAGAATGGTGGTGAGCCAAAGAATAAGTCCCCGTCCTTCTTTGTGAATGGTCATTAGGCTGTAAAGTTATCAGTGATAAATTGAAAGTGATAAGTTGGATCAAAGTTTTTCAAACTCATCACTTTCAACTTACAACTTAGTTAATATCCTCCTCTGAACTTGTAAGTCTTCGCTACTTTGTCGATGGCCACCATATAAGCGGCAATACGCAGCGATACTTTGTATTCAAGTGCTGTTTTGTAAACGTTGTCGAAGGCGTCCTTCATGATCCGGTCACTTCTCCGGTTTACGCGCTCAGCAGTCCATTTGTAGCCAAGGCGGTTTTGTACCCACTCGAAGTAAGATACGGTCACACCACCGGCATTTGCCAGAATATCAGGAACAACATTGATTCCCTTGTCATAGATGATACTGTCAGCTTTTGATGAAGTCGGACCATTGGCACCCTCCACGATCAATTTTGCTTTGATGTTGCCCGCGTTGCTTCCGGTAATAACATCTTCGGTTGCAGCCGGTACTAACACATCCACCGGAAGAGTAAGAATCTCAGCTCCACTAATTCTTTCTGCATTGGAAAAACCTTCCAGAGATCCCTTGTTAGAGTCACGGTATTTTACAGCGGCTTCGATATCAATGCCATTTTCATTGTAGTAAGCTCCGCCCAGATCGCTAACTGCCTGAACTTTCAGTCCACGCTCGTGTAATAATCTTGCGGCCCACGAGCCAACATTTCCAAAACCCTGGACGGCACAAGTAGCTTTATAAGGATTGATTTTTAATTTTTCCATGGCTGACAGTGCAGACACCATCACACCGCGGCCTGTCGCTTCGGTACGACCGAGAGAGCCACCCATTACAATCGGCTTACCGGTAACAACTGCAGAAACTGTCATTCCTTTGTTCCGTGAATACTGGTCCATTAGCCAGGCCATTTCGCGAGGACCTGTGCCCATGTCTGGAGCCGGGATATCCTGATCAGGACCGAACACGTCCATCATAGATTGGGTATACGCTCTCATCAAGCGCTCAATTTCTCCGGAAGACATTTCACGTGGATTGCAGGCAACTCCACCTTTGGCTCCGCCATACGGAATATCCACTACCGCACACTTCCATGTCATCCAGGCGGCCAGTGCTTTTACTTCGTCAATATTAACATGAGGATCAAATCGTATACCTCCTTTGGAAGGACCGAGAATGGTAGAGTGAACTACCCGGTATCCTTCGAATACTTTAATACTGCCATCGTCCATCGTCACAGGTAAAGACACGATCACTTGCTTGGCAGGGGTCTTCAAAACATTGTAAACTTCTTCTTCCAATCCCAAAATCTGGGAAGCCGTGCGAAAGCGCGACATCATTGCTTCAAAAGGATTCTCTTTGTCTAGGAGGGGAGCCGGTTCTATGTAAGCCATAAATTGTTTTAAATGAATTCAGGTTTTTCGAAAACGGTTGCAAAGATAGCAATTTGGTCACTCGACTCCCACGTAACTGTTGCTAAAGAATTGAATTTGAGGCCTTTCGGTTTTGCCCAAAAAAATTCTGAATAAATACTTAATTGATCTGTTTTATTTCATCATTTCAATAAAAAACAGAATAAAAACCTGTGATGAAAAAAGAAAAAACCACTCGGTAAGAGTGGTTTTTTTAAAATCATAAATGGAAATGATTATCCGATTGCAACGCGCTTGAACTCAGCAACGGCAAGCCCTTTGGAGATACTATCGAGGTACTGAGCTACTGTCTTAGAGCTGTCTTTTACGAATGCCTGGTGAACCAATGTGTTGTCTTTGAAAAACTTCTGCAGTTTCCCCTGAGCTATTTTGTCAACCATGTTGGCAGGTTTGCCCTCAGCAATAATCTGTGCTTTGGCAATCTCCAGTTCTTTTTCAATGACAGTCTTGTCTACGTTTGTTTCGTCAACGGCAACAGGATTCATAGCGGCAATCTGCATTCCTACATCCTTGCCTGCATCCGTTACGTCTTTTCCATTCACACCCTTCAATGAAACCAGCACTCCGAGTTTGCTTCCGGAGTGGATGTAAGGAACAATGGCTTCACCTTTCATATGTACAAAGGCACTGATCTCCAATTTTTCGCCAATCTTACCAACGAGTTCGGTGATCTTTTCATTGATGGTAAGGTTGCCTGCTTTTTCATTTAGCAAAGCATCTCTGTCTGCAGATTTTTTAGCAAACGCAGTCTCAGCGATCAACTTCCCGAGGTTTTGAAACTCTTCATTCTTTGCCACGAAATCCGTTTCACAGTTCAAAGCGATCAGGACAGCTTCTTTCTTATCGTCAGAGGTTTTTACAAAAACAGAACCTTCTTTGGCATCTTTGTCAGAACGGCTTGCAGAAACTTTCTGGCCTTTCTTTCTTAGGATTTCAATTGCTTTTTCGAAGTCACCATCGGCTTCGGTCAATGCTTTTTTGCAGTCCATCATACCCGCACCGGTCATGGCGCGGAGTTTATTTACGTCTTGTGCAGTGATCATGAGTTATAAATTTTAGCAGTTACTTAATTTTTTGTGTTTCAGTTAGGGTTAAAACAAAATGAACACCGGCTATCCACCGATGTTCACTTTTTATATTAATCGGCTATGGCCCGGATTAATGGCTTTCTACAGTTTCGTCAATCTTGCGCTTCTCGTCCTCTTCTTTTTTCTGACCAGCTTCTTCCTTGTCTTTCTTACGCTCCATCAACGCTTCTTCTATGTTCTTACCGATATAATTGGTGATGATTGAAATAGACTTGAAAGCATCATCATTTGCAGGAATCGGGAAGTCGATGTCAGAAGGATCAGAATTGGTATCCACCATTGCGAAAACAGGGATATTCAACTTCTGTGCTTCAGCTACGGCAATGTGCTCACGCTTTACATCGATGACAAACAAGGCTGCAGGCAAGCGGTTCAGGTCGGCAATACCGCCCAACTGCTTCTGAAGCTTTGCTTTCTCACGAGACAGCATAAGTTTTTCTTTCTTCGTAATGTTTTCAAAAGCCTCGTCCTTCATCATTTTATCGATCTGAGACAATCTTTTCAATGATTTACGGATTGTAGCGAAGTTGGTCAGCATACCACCCAACCAGCGTTCAGTTACATAAGGCATGTTCAAACGAGTAGCTTCAGAAACCACGATGTCTTTCGCTTGTTTCTTAGTAGCTACGAACATGATCTTGCGTCCGGAACGAACGATGTTCTTGATGGAGTAAACAGCTTCCTCAAGGCACTTGATAGTCTTATTCAGATCAATCAGGTGGATGCCGTTGTTTTCCATGTAGATGTACTCAGACATCTTAGGGTTCCACTTACGGGTAAGGTGGCCAAAATGCACACCTGCATCCATCAAATTCTGTGTTGTTATTTGCTCTGCCATGATTCTTCTATTAACGCTTGCTGAACTGGAATCTTCTACGTGCTTTTCTGCGACCTGGCTTCTTACGTTCTACCATGCGTGAGTCGCGGGTGAGAAGGCCTTCTTTCTTCAAAGCGGGACGATTCTCAGTATTGATGTTTACCAATGCTCTTGCAATTCCTAAACGGATTGCCTCGGCCTGGCCTTTGAAGCCACCGCCTTCAACATTTACGGTTACATCATAGTTTCCTTCTGATTTAGAGATGGTCAACGCCTGTTTTACAGTCGTTTGGAGAATTTCTGAAGGGAAATACTCTTTTAACTCTCTCTCGTTGATTACGATTTGTCCTTTTCCCGGCTTCACGTAAACGCGAGCGATTGAGGTCTTTCTTCTTCCGATGGTATTAATGATCTCCATTTATCAGAACTTTAATTCTTTAGGTTGATTTGCAGTATGAGGGTGTTCAGTGCCTGCATAAACATGCAAACTGCGGAATAACTGACGGCCCATGGTGTTTTTAGGAAGCATTCCTCTCACAGAAAGTTCAACTAAACGAGCCGGGTTTTTCTCGCTGATTTCCTTAGGGGATAACTGGCGCTGACCTCCCGGGTATCCTGAATAGGTGAAAATTCTACGATTATTCCACTTTTTACCGGTCATCTTTACTTTGTCAGCATTGATGATCACTACATGATCGCCCATGTCGGTATTAGGTGTATAACTTGTTTTGTTTTTGCCGCGCAGAACACGTGCTACCTGGCTGGCCAAACGGCCTATTACTTGGTCTTTAGCGTCCACCAAAACCCAGCTTTTCTCTGCTGTGCCCTTGTTGGCGAAAATAGTTTTGTAACTGTACTGATCCACTTTTTAGCTTTTAAATTGAGAGTCCCCTTTAAAAAGGGACACAAAAGTAGGCTCAAAAAGCAGATTTTGCAAATAGGCTCCTGTTTTTACTTGAGAGGATACTTCAGTTTTTGAAAAACGCTCTTTTTACGTTGTTTTTAGGGGTGAGGAGCCTTTTCTATTTCAGATTGTATTCGTTTTGACTCGTTTTCGTCCAGTTCTTTAATGAATTGCTGAAACTTTGATTCCTTGTCATAATAGCGAATTACCGCATAATTATGACTGCTATCGCGCGTAAGCAAAGCAAATGAAAGCTGGTCTTTTTTGTTTTCGGTATCAAACAATGTACCTGGATTAAATCTCCATCCTGATGGATTATCCTTCAGCCATTGATCAACGAAAAGGTAGACGTGTGAGCCTTTTTCGGGATAGGAGACCTGATGGGCATCGTCATTGTGCTTGGTGCTAACCTCCAGGGAATACGCTGCACCCGGGTTATATTCTTCCCGGTCAATGCTTTGTGTGCAACCGGCAGTAATGATCATAAGGATAATCATTACTATTCCCCGAGAGATTTGTTTAGAGAACATGGGTTATCGATCTATTGATTTTTAGCAAGTTGTGTGACCAACGCCTTCATGTCTTTAGGGTATGGGGCTTCAACTTTGTGTTTTTTACCATCTAAAAGGGTGAATTCAAGCGAAAAAGCGTGTAATGCCATTCGTTTCATCAAAGGCTCTTCGTCAGTCATTTTTTTTAAGTGAAACCCCCTTTTTATTGAGGAGACGAAGAAAGGCTGGCCTCCGTATGTTTCATCTCCTGTAATCGATGCTTTCAGTAGCGCCAGGTGGATACGAATCTGGTGCATTCGGCCAGTAATTGGGTTGCATCTTATTAATGAGTGGTTTCTGAAAGTTTGTTCAGTTGTGAAATAAGTCTGGGCAAGTTTGCCTTCGCGGGAAATACATACCGTACCGTTATTGAGCTTTAAAATTGGGGCATCTACCAATTGGTTGTCGAAATGGTGGATGCCATCTGCGACTGCATGATAGGTTTTTGTCACTTCGCGGTTTTCGAATTGCATACTTAAATGGCGATACGCGGCAGGGTTGCGGGCAATGGCCAAAACCCCTGAAGTGTCTTTATCTAATCGGTGGCAAACTTGTGGGTCAGGTTCAACTTCACGCGCAAGGCTCAGTATAGTAGTGCTTTCGTTGCGGTCTTCGAGTGTGGAGATAAACGGAGGTTTGTTGATGACTATATAGTCACTATCCTCGAACAGAACTAAATCCTTAAAATCCGGCTTTTGAAATTTCATTGAATTAATAACGAGGGCAAAAATGAGAAGAAAACGCGCTCGTTCAAATAATGAGGCGAACAACGCCCTTGTTACTATTAATTAAATCTAATCCTCGCTGTCTTCTTTCGAGCGCGAAAGTTTAAAACTGAAAGTAGAACCTTTGCCAACTTCGCTTTCCACTTCTGCTTTGCTGCTGTGCCCTTCGAGGATGTGTTTTACAATTGCCAGCCCAAGGCCTGTTCCACCTTTCTCGCGGCTACGACTTTTGTCCACACGATAGAACCGTTCGAAAATACGATGGAAATGTTGTGGAGGAATCCCTTCACCGGTGTCAGTCACGAACGTAGTTACATTTTTCTTCCCCACATCAAAACTTACTGTGACATGACCACCGTCAGGTGTATAGTTGATAGCGTTGGAGACGAGATTGGTAATTACTTGTTCTATCCTTTGTTCATCAGCATGTACCCAGATCTTAGAATGTTTATCCGGGATTAATTTTAGAGTGATGTTCTTTTGTTCTGCTTTTTCTTCGAATTGATCAAGTACTTCTTCGGACAGTTTGAACAAATCCGTCCGGTCGAATTTCATTTTAATATCTCCCGTTTCGATTTGTGAAAGTGTCAGTAAGTCTTGCACAAGAGAATCAAGGCCATCGAGACTTTTGGCGGCTTTCTTCAAAAATTTCCCGCGTACATTTTTGTCGTTTACGGCACCATCGAGCAACGTGTGAACAAAACCCTGTGCTGCGAAAATGGGTGTCTTAAGTTCATGCGATACGTCTGCGATGAATTCTTTGCGGAAGGCTTCCAGTTTTTTGAGTTCCTCAATTTCCTTCTGCTTTAGCAAAGCGAACGCTGAGATTTCGTCATTCAGTCGTTCAAAGGGGTCAAGGCCTTCGGATTTATTGTGTGAGATATTTTTAAGTTCTTTTTTAAGAAGCTTGCCCATCATCTTATCGATTTTGTTGATGCCGCGGAAGAAAAGGAACTCCAGCACGGCATAGGTCAGAATATAAGATGTTGAAAAGCTGATGAGGGAGGCCAGCAACAACGCGCTGAAGTCCACGCTTTGTACCAGTGAAAGAAATAATGCAGTCACTAGCGCGATGGAAACGGCCAGAAGCAAGGCAAGAATACGGGCGCTGTATACCATTTTTTAAAAGTCAGCGCAAAAATACGAATTGAGCGAAAGTGGTGAGATTAGCTTATGTTAAATTTATAGCCAACGCCTTTTACTGTGGCGATACATTCCTCACCGATTTTCTCACGGACTTTACGGATATGCACATCGACTGTACGCGAAAGCACATACACGTCAGCACCCCAGATGTTTTGCAGGAGGTCATCGCGCGTGAAAACCTTGTTGGGATTTTGAGCCAGGAAGAATAACAACTCGAATTCTTTTTTGGGAAGACTTATCTCTTTTCCGTTCAGCTTTACGGTGTAACTGGTGCGGTCGATCAATAAGTCACCAGCTTTGATTTGATTGGAGGTATTTTTCTTGGCGTTATCCCTGCGAAAAAGTGCACTGATGCGGCTCATCAATGCGCGTGGCTTGATCGGCTTGAGGATATAATCGTCAGCGCCAACATCAAATGCAGCAACCTCAGAATATTCTTCGGCTCTGGCAGTAAGGAAAACGATATAAGTGTTTACCAATTCCGGCATGGCGCGTAGCTGGCGGCAAGCTTCAACACCATCTACTTTTGGCATCATGATGTCCAGTAGCACTAAATCCGGATGAAATTTTTTGGCCACGTCAACAGCTACCTGCCCGTCAGTGGCAGTGCGTACGTCAAATCCTTGTTTTTCGAGGTTGTATTTCAAAAGTTCAAGGATAGGCTCTTCATCATCTACCACTAAAACTTTGTGCGCAGGCTTATTGGCCATGACTTTTTTTTATAAAGGTAGAGAGAAATTAACCTCGCAAAAAGGCAATGTTAAGGACTTAATGATTTGGTAATGAACCATTAACATTTGCCTGAGGATTTCGCTATTCAAAAGGATGGTGGTCAGCGAGGTGTTTGATATAAGCCTTAAGGTTTCCTTTGAATTTGGCATCGAACTCTTCTTCTAAATCTTTTTGCTTCGATTGATACAGGTGAAATGACATGAAGTAGGTGTTATTCGGAAGCCACCCGGACGAATTTCGTTTTTCAAATAAGGATAGTGTATCTATGTTCTTCACGATTCGCTGGATCATCTGTTTTTTCTTTTCCTTCTTTGATTCTAAAGGTTCGGCTCCACCCAATGATTGGTATAAGCTATCAAGCGCCTTTGTACCTCTCAAAATGTGACGGCTATAGGTCCGGTAGTCCTGGTCTTCGTGCAAGTACTGGATGTATTGCTTTGATGTTTTTCCATACTTACTGGCCAGAAAGTAATACGCTGCAGTGTCACCGATGAAGGATGCAAGGTTTTCGTTGAAGTCTGTATTGTTCTTGATGAATATGGTAGAGTGCACCATTTCGTGAATGATCAAACCTGCAAGATCGCCCTCATCTCGCTTCAGCATGCCGCTCAGAATAGGATCCGTAAACCAGCCGAGTGTGCTCCAGCCTCCAGGGTTTCGAACACTTACATCATAATTCTCATCCAATAATCTTTTACGTTCAGCAAGTGCTTTCTCTTTTTCAAAAAAACCTTTGTAGGGCATGTCACCCACTACAGGAAAATGCCAAAGCTTTGGTTTCAATTCAAACGGACCGCAAGCCTGCACTACCCACATTAACTCCTGGTCGCGCTGGTCGTACATTGTTTTGTAATTCTCCGTGTCTTTCAGACCAAGTGAATCGATCGCGTACTTTCTGATTTCTTCGATCAGGTGGAGTTTAGCTTTGAGTGAGTCCGGAAAGACTGGGTCGTTCAAAAAAGTCTCTACAGGCTTGGCGCCCCAGATTATTTTTAATTGGCCATAACCCATTCGAATTCCATAGTTAACGAGCGACCATTGCCAGATCACGAGGACTGTGATGATCACCAGCAGAGCGAGAAGAATTTTTCTGATCATTCCGGTCGTGTAAATTGAACTTCATAAAAATAGGGTTTTTCCTATATTCGGTGTGGTCGAGAATTCACGAAATACATACATGAGAAAAATCATCTTCCTTCTTTTTGTCACGGCTTCGGTATCCGCTCAAAAATTTACTTCCGAAGAAATTTCGAAATGGAAATCACAGGCAGCCAGCATCACTATCGTTCGCGATAACTGGGGTGTTCCTCACATCTATGGAAAAACAGATGCGGATGTCGTCTTTGGCATGCTGTACACCCAATGTGAAGATGATTTTCCGCGGGTAGAACGAAACTACCTGACTGCCACTGCACGGATGGCCGAAGCGGAAGGAGAGAACTACATTTATCATGACTTGCGCATGCGTCTGTTCATTGATACTGTCAAGGCTATTTCTATTTATAAAGAATCTCCGGACTGGATGAAGAAATTGTGTAACTCTTTTGCCGATGGCGTTAACTATTACCTCTACACCCATCCACAAGTGAAACCGAAATTGCTGACACGTTTTCAACCGTGGATGCCTTTTTTATTCAGCGAAGGAAGTATTGGCGGAGATATTGAATCAGTGTCGCTCAACGAGCTGAAAGAATTCTATGGCAAAAAACCGGGAGACATTAAGGAGGAGGTAAGCGATGATGGTTTGGGTGCAGAACCTCGCGGCAGTAATGGCATCGCCATAGCGCCATCCATCAGTGCATCTGGAAATGCCCTGTTCCTGATCAATCCGCATACCTCATTTTATTTTCGTTCGGAATTGCAGGCCGTGAGCGAAGAGGGCCTCAATGCATATGGTGCAGTAACGTGGGGACAGTTTTTTATTTACCAGGGATTTAATGAACACTGCGGATGGATGCATACTTCAAGCCAGGCCGATGTGATGGATGAATACATCGAAGCTGTAGTGAAGAAGGGTGATATACTTAATTATAAGTATGGGAAAGAGTTGAAACCGCTGACCCTGGAAAAATTTTCGATTGCTTACAAAAGCGGAAGTAAAATTGAGCGCAAGGAATTTACAACCTACCGGACTCATCACGGTCCGATCATTGCACAACGAAATAAAAAATGGATTTCCATTCGCATGATGAACGAACCATTGAAAGCGTTAACACAATCGTTTTCACGCACCAAATCAAACTCGCTGGAGTATTTCAAGAAAGTGATGGAGTTGCGCACCAACTCGTCTAACAACACAGTCTATGCCGATGACAAAGGGAACATCGCTTACTGGCACGGAAATTTTATGCCCAGGAGGGATACAAAATTTAACTGGAACGAGCCGGTTGATGGAAGTAATCCGGCCACGGAATGGAAAGGATTACATGAAACGAAGGAAATAATCTCTGTACTTAATCCTGCCAATGGCTGGATACAGAATTGCAACTCAACTCCGTTTACCGTGTCGGGACAGAACAGCCCGAAGCAAAAAGACTTTCCGCCCTACATGGCCCCCGATGCCGAGAATGCACGCGGACTTCATGCGGTGCGCGTATTGCAAAACCAGTCCGGCTTTACACTCGACAAGCTGATTGCAACTTCGCGCGATCCGTACTTGCCGGGGTTTGAAAAACTGGTTCCGGCTTTCATTGCAGCTTACGATGAAAAGGTTTCGTCAAATGATTCATTGAAAATAAAATATTCAGAACCGGTTCAATTGCTTCGAAGCTGGGATTTGAAATGGTCAGCGACTTCGGTGCCAACAACGCTGGCAATTTACTGGGCACAGCGGCTCCGTCAGAATGTCGCATCTCGGATTCCCGCAAGGACAGATCAATTGAGTGTCATCAAATTTCTCGAGGAGAAGACAACAGTTCAAGAGAAAATCAAGGCACTGGGCGAAACACTTTCCGAACTACAGCGCGATTTTGGTACATGGAAAACAGCCTGGGGCGAGGTCAACCGTTTTCAACGACTTGATGGAAAAATTGATGCTGGCTTTGATGACAGTCAGCCGAGCATTGCAGTGCCGTTCACCTCATCCTTCTGGGGTTCTCTTGCTGCATTCGGAAGCAGACGTTATTCCAATACTAAAAAAATGTATGGCAACGTGGGTAATAGCTTTATTGCTGTCGTGGAATTTGGAAAAAAAGTAAAAGCGAAAACAGTAATCATCGGAGGCTCCTCAAATGATAAGACCTCAGTTCATTTCAACGATCAATCGCAAATGTATGCGGACGGAATTTTCAAGGACGTCCTTTTTTACAAAGAGGATGTGATGAAATACGTGAAGAAGACGTATAAGCCCGGAGAGTGATCGGTTTATCTTGATTTAAAAATAGTGGGAGCATTTGATAGTTCCGACAGATCCAATTCAAGAACAGTATCTCCATCATCTGTTTCTGCCCCGACAGTGAATGCCCCGTAGGCAAGTGCATTAAGTACTGCTTGTCCATTGGCAATTTCAACAACCGGATCAGCATTTCTAAAGCTGGGGTGCAAATGAAAAGTCACTTTTTTGTTCAATGGTTTTTGGGAATCTGTCGATACTACTTTTAATTCAATATTGAAGTACTCTTTGCTCCAGTTGACAGGAGTTACAATAGCGGATAGTTTTCTTCCATTATTTTCGGATTTTCCACCCCATTGATATTTCTGCGGATCATCTGGCGGAGCAGGCTGAGATGCGGTCATTTTTTTGTTCGGATACGAAGGCGCATGATAATCTTTGGATTTAAAGTCAGTCGGTTGTATTCCCACAGAAAGATAGCTCGGCAGCATTTTCACAATTTCGTTGTCGGCTGTAACCAGCATTTTTTTGAAATAGATTCTTGTCCATAAATAAGTAATCGTAAATCCGGTGATGGAAAAATAAACTACAGTTGCGATGGCTGCGACTGAGCCTATATTTTCCTGGTAAAAGGCAGGTGCCAATGTTGCGCCCAGCGATGAGAGCTTTTCCGGAATTTCTCCAATTTGTGTAAGGCCAACACCCACAATTATTTTTGTTAACCAATCGCTAACCTGGACAAGATTATCATTGTCAGAGTAAGCGGATTGGTTTTCGGTAGAATTTTTCGAGCGCATGGGTATTCCAAACAAAAAACCCGATAATCCACCCAAGACGAAACTTGATCCGGCAATTAATGTCATTAATGAAAACTGCCAGAGACAATTGGGAAGAATTGTGCTCCATTTAAGCTCATCAAAGTTATATAGTTGCACGCCCAATGAAAATATGAATAACAGGATAATACCCATTTGAAAAAGCCTGGCGAGCAAACTAATGGCAATGTTTTCTTTTTCTCCTGAGTCAGGCATATAGCTAAACCCGAAAAGTTTTGAAAAGATGCTTAACATGTTTGTTGTCGTTTAAATTTTTTCGAGCGCGATTGCTTTATAATTTTGACTTAGGCCTTAACTCCCAGTGCCTTCAATGTTGCAGGTCCTGCTACACCATCCACTTGCAGGCCTTCCTTTTTTTGAAACGCTTTCACAGCAACTACGGTGTCCCCGCCATACACACCGTCTTCAGTCAATGCGGGTTTGGCGCCATTTCGGTTTAATGCTTTTTGCAAAGCAAGAACTGCAGCGCCTGTATCACCTTTTGTCAAGAATGAGCCGGTCGTTGTTTTAGCGTCAGTGCTTTTTGGTTTGTTGATCTCGGCTTCTAGCGCTCCTTCGGTGATGCGGTCCACGATTCCAGTCGTTGTGATTCCTTTGGTTTGCTGGAAATTTTTTACGGCCTTTTCAGTTCCCGAGCCAAACTTTCCGTCCACGACAACCTCATAGTTCAGGTCATACAGCATTTTCTGAATGCGCGCTACCTCTGCACCGTTGTCACCATTTTTATATTCCGAAGGATGGTCATCGATCTTGTCATTAAATATTCCGGGGTTCACAAATGCTTTCACTACTGATGCATTACGCTGGCGCAACATCACCTGCCCGCCATCACTTTCATTGCCGATCGCAGTGTTGCCTTCCCACGACTTAAAAGTCTTTCCCTGGTCAATCCATTGTAAAAAAATTCCCGTGTGGTCGCTGCTTCCGTCTCCGTCCCAATCGAACAAAACGATGTCGCCGGGTTGAGGAGAAGATGTGAGCATGTTGTGTGCTTTCCAAAAATTGTAAGCAGAAGGACAATAATGATAGCCCTTCGGCGAATCGATTTTGCCCAGCGGATGCCCCGCCTGGTCATACACCCAACTCACAAAAATGGCACACCAGGCGACACCATCGAGGCCATACCATTGGCCATAGATTGTTTTGTTGGAGTTGGCGGGATTCTCCTTCATCCCGTTTTGTGAGGCGGCTTTGTCGATAATACTTTGTCGTGACATGGTGAGGTTTGTTTGTGGGGTTACTTAAAAAACGAATATGGCGAATGAGGCTGAGCTAAGTCAACGGGCTTTTCCCCATATATCACGGGTATTTTTCCCGTATTTTTTCGGTTGGCTTCTTACTATCTTTAGTCAATTCTAAACCCTGACCTTATGCTTATTTATGGTTTAACTCTGCTCGGTATTGTTCACACCATCGTTAGCCTTGTAGCAGTAGCTGCCGGTGCAATCTTGTTAATTCGAGATGGCAAAATCTCCTGGGACTCTTCCCTTGGAAAAACATATGTGATCACCACGATCATTGTGTGTTTGACTGGTTTTGGAATTTTTCAGCACGGAGGTTTTGGTAAACCGCATGCCCTGGGGATCATCACATTGGTAACCCTGGGTGTGATTGCCGCAGCAACGCAAAATAAATTTGGCAAAGCATCGGCTTATGTCGTAACGATCGGTTACACAACTACTTTCTTTTTTCACATTGTTCCCGGCATCACGGAAACTGCCACGCGGTTGCCTTATGGTGCACCATGGGCCGCCAATGGAGAAGACCCGAATGTGAAGATGCTTATCGGTATTGCATTCGTGTTGTACCTGATCGGGGCGGTAGTGCAGTACCGGAAGATGAAGAAAAGCGTGTAATAACCCTTTATTGAGTTAAACAAGAAAAATGAGTTGTCATATTCTTGTATGACAACTTTCTGATTTGCATGTCAGAAATTTGAAATTCATAAAAGTATTTTACTTATGAATGTTCACTCATTATACCCTCTCGTTAAACTTCCCACCAACATCGATCAAGCCCTTTATCTCATTCGTGAAGAACTCAAAAGCCGCAAGCTCTTTAGCATACTTCGCAAAGCAGGTGTTACTTTCAGCCGAACCTTGATTCGCTCATCATGAGAAGCCTCGGCCTGGACGAAGACTGTGACGAGACCTGTACACGCTATTTCCAAATCATGCACAGGAGAAGCAGGAAGATCGAAGCCACACCTGAATCTGTTATGAAACAGGCGATGAAAGTTTACCACGAACTGATGGTCAAAGAGAAGGAACCCATAGGCAAATGATTTAGGAGCCAAATCCGGTAGAACGCGGTTTATCGTATATCGCTCTGATCAAACAAACCTTCTATGTCGTTGTCAGTTTCAGAGAAAGTAGATTGGAACAAGATATTCGCATTGGCCGCCCTCGATGGTGGCATTATTATCAGCTGGACCGCTTATCACAATTTCCAGCCAAAACTTCTTCAGCATTTTCATTTCGAACATCTCAAGCAATTTGTACTCATTGCTCAAAGTGCGGTGATGCTTCTCGTTCCATTGCTGGCCGGTTGGCTTACTGATTATTACCGGAAGAAATCCGGTAATAATTTTTCTGTTTTTGCTGTGGGAATCAGCGTGGCGTCCATGATTTTCATGGCTGTGGCTTTCGCTATTTCAGGCCAGACGTTTGTTAATCTGGTATGGCTTCTGCCCGCCCTGATTATTTTCTGGCTTATTTCCATGAATGTGTTTCACAGCCCGGCCAATTCCATATTGGAGGCTTTCAGCAAAAGCCCGCAAATGCCGCTGATGATGAGCGTGCTGGTGATTACCAAGATTGCTATTCATGGCGCTCAACCTTTGTTGTTGAGTTCACTGGAGAAAGCGGGTGGTTCATTCACTTTTCTTACTGGGGGAGTTATCCTGGTCGTCACTGGCATCTGGTTTTCCAGAAGCACACGCGACATGACATTTACGCATGTGGAAGGAGAGGAGCGCGAACAAAACCGTTTTGGAATTGTTCTGCTGTTTGGACTGCTGGCTGGCCTGGTGAATAGCCTCATTCTTCATTTCTTCCCGGCGATCTTGCAAGCCAAGTTCGGAGCCCGTGAAACTTTGTTTGAAGATCACCTTTATATATCCCTGATGCTTGGAGTGACGGCTGTTGCGACATTGCCATTGACCAAACTGGTCAGGTCTTTGACAGTTTACAAATCGCTGATCCTTGCTTTGTTCGTAGCTTTTGCCGCCATGCTGGTGCTTTTGTTATCCAACGCGGTTGGAATAAGCATAGTCGCTTCGCTGGTCATTGCATTGGCGTACGCTGTAGTACTTATTACAGCATTCCCGTACGCACTGACCAACATTGCCCCTGAAAATGCAACTTTTGGTACCGGTCTATTTTTTGCAAGCTTTGAATTATCCGAAGTAGTATTTTCGCTGATCGGAAATCATGGATAACAACCCCAACCCTAACCGAGGATACAAGAACTGGAATGTTCTTTTAGTCCTCACTTTTGTACTTGCGATCGTAGTAACCGTTCTGGTCGTGAGCCGTCCTTCCCATTACATGTCCGCCGATAAGCAAGGACATAAACCGGAGGCTGCCAAAGAACCAGCCCACCAGGAGCCGGCTAAGGAAGAACCTAAGACCGAACAGAAAGAAGAAGCAAAGAAAACGGAACCACAATCCAAGGTCGAGCGTAAAGTCGACATTGCAAGTTCGCCCAATGGCAAATACACTCTGGTAGCCGGGAGTTTCCTCTCCGAAGAGCGGGCAAAGAAATTTCAGGATCTGATTAAAACAGGATTTAATGAAGCAACCCCTGCAGTACTGCCGGTGAAACTTAACGATACCATCTATTACCGCGTGATCGTTTCCCGCATGGATGACATGCAACGAATTACTTTATTGAAAGAGCAACTGACTGGTGCTGGTTACGGAGGATGCTGGATTTACGAACGGTAATTCTGCCTGCTGATTGCAATAATTTAATCGGTAAGCCAAGCAAGCTTAATAGCAAAGCTCTTCCGCCAAACGGAATAATTGATTTTATTTACAGGAGCGAACCCTCTGCCTAACCCATGAGCCATAAAAAATATCGCACTGAAACCAAATGTCTGAATTGTGGCGCAGAGGTTACCGGTAGGTTCTGTTCAAACTGCGGTCAGGAAAACATTGAAATTCACGAAAACTTTTTCCATCTCGCCGGGCATTTTATTTCAGATTACTTTCATTTCGATTCGAAGTTTTTCAGAAGCCTGACACCCCTTTTTATCAAGCCTGGCTTCCTCACAAAGGAGTATTGGGAGGGCAGGAGAGTGCGGTACATTCACCCACTTCGGCTTTTCTTTTTTGTAACAATCATCTTCGTCATCGCTTCGGGCACGTTCTATTCACACTACGATAAAGAGCTCAAAGCGGTATTCAAAGCGGATACTGTACTTACTAAATTCGATGACGCTTACCTCGCCAAGTTGTCTGATTCAGCAAAATTATTTATGGGCAAGGGGCAGGACTCACTTACTGTGGCTGAGGTGAAGAAGAAGAAGGCAGGTATGATGCGGCAATTGGGTAAGCTTGCAAAAGGGACTGATGACGTATTTAAAAACCTGAAATACGTCACATTCTTTTTGTTACCTATATATGCGCTTCTGTTCAAGGTGCTCTACATCCGGAGAAAGACTTTCTATGTCGACCAACTCGTGTTTATGATGCACGTACAAAGTTTTATCTATAGTGTTTTGAGCCTTATTTTTCTGCTGCCGTTGATCATGGATTTATCGTTGGATATGATCAGACGTATTTCCACCCTGGTCATTCTTATTTACTTGATTATCGCACTCCGGTATCTCTACCACCAGGCATGGTGGAAAACTATCCTGAAATCAATTATTGCTACGGTGTTTTTAGTCATGATCACCTTCGTGTCTGTGATATTAATCGCAGGCCTCGATGCAGTTTTCTTTCAGTAGCAGTTCGTTAAGCCAGTTCCCTCAAATCTACAGGCACTACGCGTGAAATACCTTTCTCCACCATCGTGATTCCGTAAATGACGTCCGTTGTTGTCATCGTGCGCTTGTTGTGCGTAACGATCACAAACTGGCTGTCTTTGCTGAAGCTGCGGATGATGTTGTTGAACTTGTCAATGTTAGCATCGTCAAGCGGAGCATCGACCTCGTCAAAAATACAGAACGGTGCAGGCTTCAATAAATACATGGAGAAGAGAAGTGCGGTTGCTGTAAGTGTTTTCTCACCACCGGAAAGCTGGTTGATCGTGAGCGGACGTTTGCCTTTTGGTTTGGCAATGATGTCGATCTCCGACTCCAGCGGCTTGGTAGGATCAGTCAGCTTCAAATCGCAGTCGTCACCTTCGTTAAAGAGCGAACGGAATACCCGGATGAAGTGCTCCTTGATCTGGTTGAATGCCTGCATGAAAGTTTCGCTGGCCACACCTTCGATTTCGCTGATTGTACTGAACAGTGATTCTTTTGCTTTCAGCAAATCGTCTTTTTGTGCGTTGATGAATTCGTTGCGCTGCTTGATTTCCGTGTAAGCTTCCATGGCCATCGGGTTGATAGGCCCCATATTGTCGAGCTTCTCGCGGATTTTGGAAACATCGTTGCGCATCTTTTCTTCGTCTGCCTTCAAAAAGGCCTCGGCTTCTTCAGGAGTCGATTCACCAACAACTGAATCCAGGTCGACATTAAATTCAACCGACAGTCTTTCTTTTACAGAATTGAGCTGCAGCTTGCTTTCGTTCAGTTGATTTTGCAGTTCCATCAGCACAGTGTCAATATTCTGACGCTGGTGCTGTATTTCGCGGAGGTCTTTGTCGTATTGATCGATTTCCCCGCGACCACTGTAATATTCTTTCTCGGCTTCACTCAGCCCTTTTTCCATTTCTTCTTTTTCAGAATACATGCTGATGAGATCTTCATCATTGTTTTGAGCGGTAGCGACAATATTCTTGCTTTCATCCTCATTCTTCGAAAGCTCTTCTGTATTCACCGTGATGCGATTTGTACTTTGCTCGAGGCTCTCCTGCTTGAATCGGATCTCCTGTTCTACGCTCTTTACCCGGTTCTCCTGCTGATGGAAGAAGATATTTTGTTCATTGAAGTTCGCTGACTTCTGACTCAACATTTCATTCTGAGAAGTAAGCTCCACCACGATCAGTTTCAGCTTTTCGTCATGGCGTTGAAGTTCCTGGAGTGCATGTTGAGCCTTGGGCTGAATATCTTCCATCTCCTTGGCCAGCGTATCAATTTTCTCGAGAATATCTTCTCTGCGCAGATCGGCACTGCTGAGCATGCTGTGGAACTGCTCCTGTTTTGTCTTTACAGAAATGAATTCATCATTCACCAATTTCACAGAATTCTGCGCCTCTTCAATTTGCTGTTTCAAAGTGTTGTTCCGCAGTCTTTCCAGTTCGCGCTGGCGATCGATGAGACTGTGACGAACATCTTCCAGTTTTTTCGAGAACTCTTTGATCTCACGCTCGAGTTTTTCCAGGTTTTTAGCGCGACCAATTTTCTTTCCTTCGAATAAGCCGACCGATCCGCCACTCAGACTGAATTTGCGTTTCGTCACTTTTCCACTCTTGGTTATGAAGGTATTGTCGTCAGATGAAGGAACGCTTTTGATATCGCCTTCCATCACATAAACGCGATCGAGGATGAATGACATCAGTCTCGAATACTTCGGATCAAACTCAATGATCTGCGTTGCCGGGAAAGCATTGGCATACATCTGGATCGGGGCAGCTGAAAACTTATCGAAAGCGTCCAGGATAAAGAAGTTAGCGCGGCCTTTGCTTGCATCGCTCAGGATATTGATGGCTTCGTAAGCCTCGTCCTCGTGGTCAACAACGTAATAGTTGAGGTACGGCTCGAGATAATTTTCAATGGCGACACGATACTCTTCAGTAGTCGAAATAATATCGGAGAGGAGCGGGGCATTTTTGGTGCGGCCTACATTCTTCTTCAGGAATTTGATTGCCTCCGGAAAGCCTTCGAGATTCTCAACCAGTGACTTCGTCATTTGAAAGTCGTACTGATGAGCGTCAAGCTTACGGCCCGTTTCGTTCATCTCCTCGCGAATCAAGTCAATGGTTTTTTCCACTGATGCGATGCGTGAGATCACTTCCTCTTCTTCGTGCTTGAGTTTTTCGAGGTAAGAATTTTTCTGGGCGATTTCCTCGCGGAGTACGACCAGCTTTTTATCAAATTCGGCAAGGCTTGCACTCTGCTGACTGGTGTCGCTGGTAGTGCGCTCCAATTCTTGCTTAAAAGAATTGATCTGGATATTCCGGATGTCAAGCGCTTTGTTCAGCTGGAATGACTCCTCTTGCAGTGAGCGGTGTACCTGCCTTAACGCATCCGACTCACCTTGTAATGTATAAGTGCTTGCTTTCTGCGTTTCGTAATCCGCCTTCAGCGCTTCAACTTTATTAGTGATTTCATTCAGTGTTGCCGTTGCGGTATCCCGTTCGGTTTCCAGGCTCTGGATGCTGAAACGTGCGCGTTCGTTACTTTTCTTATCCTGATCGATTTGCTCTTTCAGGTTGTTGATCCGGTCATTGAGAAAACGAAGACGTTCATTCCGGAGTTGTTTTTCACTTTCGTATTGACGGATTTTCGAAACAAATTCATTGATCGATTTCTGGCGCGATGAAAGTGTCTTTTCTTTTAAGATCAATTCTGCTTTTGACTTTTCAATCAGCGCTTCTTTTTCCGCAATCTCCGAAGTCAATTTTGTCTTCCGGTCGTTTTCGTTTTCAGATTGCTTCTGAATGACAGAGAATTTATCCTTCTGCTTGTTCACCACCACTTTCGCGAGGTGAATGCTTTTCTCTTTGTAGTCTTCCTTGATTTTGTAATACTGCTCGGTTTGCTTGGCTTGCTTCTCAAGGCTCTTCATGTTCTTCTCAATCTCGAAAAGCAAATCTTCCACACGCTCAAGATCCGCGTCAGTATCTTCCAGTTTCTTCAGCGTCTCTTTTTTGCGCTTTTTGAATTTTGAAATACCAGCTGCCTCTTCGAACAAAGACCTGCGGGAGTTGTCGCGGTCGTTGAGGAGGTCATCCACCATTCCCAATTCGATGATCGCATAACTGTTGGATGCAACACCGGTGTCGAGGAATAAATTCGTAATGTCCTTGAGACGACAAGACACACCATTCAGTAAATATTCAGATTCACCAGAGCGATAAAGTCTGCGTGTGATCGTAATCTGCGAGTATTCGGTTGGAAGAATATTCTTGGTATTGTTGATCGTCAGTGATACTTCGGCCATTTGCTGTGCCGAGCGCTGGCTTGTGCCATTGAAAATCACGTTTTCCATCTTTTCCGAGCGAAGGGCGCTGGTCTTCTGCTCCCCCAATACCCACCGGATGGAGTCCACCACATTGGATTTGCCACAACCGTTCGGCCCTACGATGCCCGTGATCCCCTCATCAAAATTGATAACGATCTTGTCGGCAAAACTCTTGAACCCTTTGACCTCTAGCTTAGATAACTGCATTTGTCCTGATTAAATAAGTGGTTGTTTTCCCTGGCCAGAACACTTTTCGGCCAAAGAAAGTCGGCAAAGATAAAAGCCGATTCGACATTTGGAAAACCACCTGTTCTCATTCTGTTCTCAATCCATGCACATTTTATCCGCGCAGCTAACTCCTTGAATTTTAAAATATTCTATATCTTTGATGAATGGGCGAAATAAAGATCATCATCTGGATCATTATCGGGATCATTTACCTGATTTCGCGTGCCCGTAAGAAGGCAGAAGCGCCTCCACCTCCCCGAACTGACTATCAACCATCAGAGCCTGAGCCGTTTGACAAACCGGTGTCATTTGAGGATTTACTGAGAGAGATTCAAGCCTCTAAACAGCCTAAGCCTCAGCCAGTTCCGGCTAAACCGGCTTATGTCGATTATGATGACGACCTGGAGGAGGAAGAAAAGCCAATCGAGAAGACAGACTATAGCTACAGAAGCCAGGATCAGATCTACGAAACCTACGAAAAGGCCAAGCAGGAAGCTTTTCACAGGCCCTCGATGGAGGAGACGCTGAAGCTGGAAAACACGATTGTGCGGTTTGGGCAATTCAAAAACTATACTCCGGATGTTAAACCGAGCCTGGCTGCTGAATATGCCCAGGGTTTGCGGGATCCAGGTAATTTCCGGAAAGCATTCATTCTCAGCGAGATATTGAACAGAAGGTTCTAAGAACCGTATTTTTTGAGCTAAATATTACTTAGATGGGGTAAGCAGCCGAATCAACCGGCTGATTTTTTAGGTTATACTCATCTTTACAGGGAATAGTCGGGTTACAAAGAATTGAAATGGACTATCTATATTGCGGGAATTTTTTAAACTGTTGATGGATATGAGAAGACCTAAACTACTGTTATGCAATTGTTTAATATTTGCCATTGCCTTGAGCTTATGCTCGGCACATGCGCAAAACAATTGCAAAGAGATTAAGGCAACAATTGAGGTATTTCAGGCCGGTCAAAAATCTGAAAAGGCGTCTGTTTCAATTGATTTCAAAGGACAATCTCAATTCTCGTTTGCTGTTTTCCTGTTTGGTTTGAAGCGAGTTAAAAGAAAGGAAATCGAAGGTAATCAAATAAAGGATTTAGACCAGGGCAAATATCTTCTTGTCTTCACCTCGCGAAGAGACGAGGACGATTTTTGTATCAAGCAAACTGAATTTACAATTAAATGAAGGCCAAAAGTAATTTTTTAGGTTCGCTACTTTCAGTAATGATCCTATTGATGGGGGTTGGTCAGGCTCTTGCACAACCTACATTCACAATTATACCTGGCAAGGACGCTTGCGGTGCAACTGCACCCACCAGTACTAACGGGTCATTCACTATACACGTCACAAACGTTGGGGATATCACTCTAACAGGTCAGGCTCAAGTCAGTGTTTTTGGTCCTACGTCTTCAACTTTTAACATATCAGCTATAGGAGATTATCTTATCTCTAACGTAAGAGGAAATGGGACCACTAATAACTATCAGGTAACGATAATTGACGATAATGGAGATTTCTTGAGTGTCTTTACAACTGTAAAATTCTGGTCTCCTCCCTCTGCAAGTCTAACCTCAAAGACGGATGTAACAACATGTACCCCGGTTAACGGAGCCATTGATATTACACCATCCGGAGGTTCAGGGGCCTATACATATGTGTGGACAGGTCCGGGTGGATTTGTTAATCCTGGCACCCAGGATCTTAATACCCTAGGACCTGGAAATTACTCCGTGACAGTGAGTGATGCCAACACTGTTTGTACTGGATCGCTAGGTCCGATTACAATTAATATCGCTTCGCCCTCTATTACTCTAGGCGCAATCCCCAGTGTCTGTACCGGAACCACGTCCAGCACATTGAGCTATAGTGGCATTGTTGGAGGAGTAGATGAATACATGATTGATTGGGATGCTACGGCTAATGCTGCGGGCCTCGGTGATGTGGGGCTAGGCGCTTTGCCAGGATCACCAATCCCGATTAATGGCATTCCGGCTGTGGTTACGACTACCACTTTCAACGGAACGTTCACCGGAAAAAATAGTGGATCCGGTTGCTTTACTGCAGGAATGCCTATTAGCGTCACGGTGAATGCAAACAACACGATCACGTTGAGTTCAGCGGCAGGTACAGACAGTCAGACTAAATGTATCAACACCGCGATCACGAATATCACGTACGCGACTACGGGAGCGACAGGTGCCACGTTCAGTGGACTACCTGCTGGTGTTACGGGCAACTGGGCAGCGAACGTAGTTACGATCAGCGGTAGTCCGACCACAACGGTTGGCAGCCCCTTCAACTACACAGTGACAATGACCGGAGGCTGCACCGGAGGTACGAACACAGCCACAGGTACAATTACCGTTACACCTGATAACACAATCAGTTTAACCTCAGCCGCAGGTACAAATGCACAGACAGTTTGTATCAATACAGCGATCACGGATATTACATATGGGACTACGGGAGCAACAGGCGCCACGTTCAGCGGATTACCAGCCGGTGTTACAGGCAACTGGGCAGCGAACGTAGTTACGATCAGTGGTACCCCGACCACAGCGGTTGGCAGCCCCTTCGGTTACACGGTTACCTTAACGGGCGGTTGTGGCAACATCACAGCCACAGGTACAATTACCGTTTCACCTAATAACACGATCAGTTTGACCTCGGCCGCAGGTACAAATGCTCAGACAGCTTGTATCAACACAGCGATCACCGATATTACATATGGGACTACGGGCGCGACAGGTGCCACGTTCAGTGGATTACCTGCTGGTGTTACGGGCAACTGGGCAGCGAACGTAGTTACGATCAGCGGCACTCCGACCACAACGGTTGGTAGCCCCTTTGGCTATACGGTTACCTTAACGGGCGGCTGTGGCAACATCACAGCCACAGGTACAATTACCGTTGCGCCTAATAACACGATCAGTTTAACCTCAGCGGCAGGTACAGATAGTCAGACTAAATGTATCAACACCGCGATCACGAATATCACGTACGCGACTACGGGAGCCACGGGAGCCACGTTCAGTGGACTGCCTGCTGGTGTTACGGGCAACTGGGCAGCGAACGTAGTTACGATCAGCGGTAGTCCGACCACAACGGTTGGAAGCCCTTTCAACTATACAGTGACAATGACTGGGGGCTGCACCGGAGGTACGAACACAGCCACTGGTACAATTACCGTTACACCTGATAACACGATCAATTTGACCTCGGCCGCAGGTACAAATGCACAGACAGTTTGTATCAATACAGCGATCACGGATATTACATATGGGACTACGGGAGCGACAGGTGCTACATTCAGTGGATTACCTACTGGTGTTACAGGCAACTGGGCAGCGAACGTAGTTACGATCAGTGGCACTCCGACCACAGCGGTTGGAAGCCCCTTCAACTACACCGTTACTTTAACGGGCGGTTGTGGCAACATCACGGCCACTGGCACGATCACGGTTACACCTGATAACACAATCAGTTTAACCTCAGTCGCAGGTACAAATGCTCAGACAGTTTGTATCAACACTGCAATTACGAATATCACTTATACAACTACCGGAGCTACGGGTGCCACGTTCAGTGGATTACCTGCTGGTGTTACGGGGAACTGGGCAGCGAACGTAGTTACGATCAGCGGTACTCCGACCACAACGGTTGGTAGTCCTTTCGGGTACACCGTTACCTTAACGGGCGGCTGTGGCAACATCACGGCCACCGGTACGATCACCGTTACCCCGGATAACACGATTACATTGAGTTCAGCGGCAGGTACCGACAGTCAGACCAAATGTGTGAACACCGCGATCACGAATATCACTTATACAACTACCGGAGCTACGGGTGCCACGTTCAGTGGATTACCGGCAGGTGTTACGGGCAACTGGGCAGCGAACGTAGTTACGATCAGTGGTACTCCGACCACAGCGGTTGGAAGCCCTTTCAACTACACGGTTACCTTAACGGGCGGTTGTGGCAACATCACGGCCACCGGCACGATCACTGTTACACCAGATAATACGATCACATTGAGTTCAGCGGCAGGTACAGACAGCCAGACCAAATGTATCAACACTGCAATTACAAATATCACCTACACGACTACCGGAGCTACAGGTGCTACATTCAGTGGACTACCTGCAGGTGTTACGGGCAACTGGGCAGCGAACGTAGTTACGATCAGTGGTACTCCGACTACAGCAGTTGGTAGCCCCTTCGGCTATACAGTTACCTTAACGGGCGGTTGTGGCAACATCACGGCCACTGGCACGATCACCGTTACCCCGGATAACACGATCACATTGAGTTCAGCGGCAGGTACAGACAGTCAGACTGCTTGTATCAACACTGCAATTACGAATATCACCTATACAACTACGGGAGCGACAGGTGCTACTTTCAGCGGATTACCTACGGGTGTTACGGGTAATTGGGTAGCGAACGTAGTTACAATCAGTGGTACTCCAACCACTACAGTTGGTAGCCCTTTTAACTATACAGTTACCTTAACGGGAGGTTGTGGCAACATCACAGCCACAGGTACGATCACGGTTACAGTGGCTAACACAATCACGTTGAGTTCAGCAGCTGGCACAGACAGTCAGACTAAATGCATCAACACTGCAATTACGAATATCACTTATACAACTACAGGAGCGACAGGCGCTATGTTCAGCGGATTACCTACAGGTGTTACAGGGAACTGGGCAGCGAACGTGGTTACGATCAGTGGTACTCCGACCACAGCAGTTGGTAGCCCCTTTGGCTACACAGTTACCTTAACGGGCGGCTGTGGTAACATCACGGCTACCGGTACGATCACGGTTACCCCGGATAACACGATTACATTGAGTTCAGCGGCCGGCACAGACAGTCAGACCAAGTGTATCAACACCGCGATCACGAATATTACTTATACAACTACGGGAGCGACAGGTGCCACGTTTAGTGGATTACCTACCGGTGTTACAGGCAATTGGGCAGCGAACGTAGTTACGATCAGCGGTACTCCGACTACAGCAGTTGGTAGCCCCTTCGGCTATACAGTTACTTTAACTGGCGGTTGTGGCAACATCACGGCCACGGGTACGATCACGGTTACCCCGGATAACACGATCACATTGAGTTCAGCGGCAGGTACAGACAGTCAGACTGCTTGTATCAACACTGCAATTACGGATATCACATACACGACTACAGGTGCCACAGGCGCTACGTTCAGCGGATTACCTACAGGTGTTACAGGGAACTGGGCAGCGAACGTAGTTACGATCAGTGGTACTCCGACCACAGCAGTTGGTAGCCCCTTTGGCTACACGGTTACCTTAACTGGAGGTTGTGGCAATATCACGGCCACCGGTACAATCACCGTTACAGTGGCTAACACGATCACATTGAGTTCAGCGGCAGGTACAGACAGTCAGACCAAGTGTATCAACACCGCGATCACGAATATCACTTATACAACTACGGGCGCGACAGGCGCTACGTTCAGTGGATTACCTGCTGGCGTTACGGGGAACTGGGCAGCGAACGTAGTTACGATCAGTGGCACTCCGACTACAGCAGTTGGTAGCCCCTTCGGCTACACCGTTACTTTAACTGGCGGTTGTGGCAACATCACGGCCACCGGTACGATCACGGTTACCCCGGATAACACGATCACATTGAGTTCAGCGGCAGGTACAGACAGTCAGACTGCTTGTATCAACACTGCAATTACGGATATCACGTACACGACTACAGGTGCCACAGGCGCTACGTTCAGCGGATTACCTACAGGTGTTACGGGGAACTGGGCAGCGAATGTAGTTACGATTAGTGGCACTCCGACCACAACGGTTGGTAGCCCGTTCGGGTATACGGTTACCTTAACTGGAGGTTGTGGCAATATCACGGCCACCGGTACAATCACCGTTACAGTGGCTAACACGATCACATTGAGTTCAGCAGCAGGTACAGACAGTCAGACCAAATGTATCAACACCGCGATCACGAATATCACTTATACAACTACAGGGGCGACAGGTGCTACGTTCAGTGGATTACCTACAGGTGTTACAGGCAACTGGGCAGCGAACGTAGTTACGATCAGTGGCACTCCGACCACTACGGTTGGAAGCCCTTTCGGTTACACGGTTACCTTAACAGGAGGTTGTGGTAACATCACGGCCACCGGTACGATCACGGTTACTCCGGATAACACGATTACATTGAGTTCAGCAGCTGGCACAGACAGTCAGACCAAATGTGTGAGCACAGCGATCACGAATATCACGTACACGACTACGGGCGCGACAGGCGCCACGTTCAGCGGATTACCTGCTGGTGTTACGGGCAACTGGGCAGCGAACGTAGTTACGATTAGTGGTACTCCGACCACAGCGGTTGGTAGCCCCTTCAACTACACCGTTACTTTAACGGGCGGCTGTGGCAACATCACGGCCACCGGTACGATCAATGTTAACCCTCTTCCTGTACCAACAACAATAAACAAAACTGATGCATCTTGCACAGGAGCAAACAATGGAAGCATCGACATCGCTGTTGTTTCCGGAACTGCCGGCCCCTGGGATTATTCAATAACAGGTGGTACATCCCCCCAGGGAACCTCGTTATTCTCTAACCTGGCTACAGGAAACTATTCGGTTGTTGTAAAAGATCAAATCACCGGATGTTCTTCAACACCAGTTCCGGTTACTATCAACGCCACTGTAGCTATTATTCCAACCATTGCGAAGACAGATGCATCATGTAACGGAGTAAGCAATGGCCAAATTAGTATCACTGCTGTGACCGGTGGTGCGGCACCTTATCAATATTCTATAAATAACGGTAGCGCTGGCAGTTTTGTGGGAACAAGTGTATTCTCAAACTTGGCCGGTGCAAGCAATTATTCCGTAGTGGTAAAAGACAATAGTGGATGCTTGTCTACGGTGAATACAATCTTCGTAGCGAACACCAATACCATCTCAGGAACGGTAAATAAGACTGATGCTTCTTCTTGCATCGGAAACAATGGGTCTATACAGATCACGAGTCCGTCTGGCGGAACTGCTCCTTATAATTACTCCATTGATAATGGCGCGAATTTCTTCCCGACAAGCACATTCGGTACCCTTGTCCCTGGGAATTACAACGTTGTTATCCGGGATGCAGGCCTTTGCAAGTCGAGTGCAATAGCCGTTACTATCGGAACCATCAGCAACATCGTACCTGTGATTGGAAAAACAGATGCTTCGTGCGCAGGTAAAACCGATGGATCAATTTCAATCACAAGTGTCACAGGCGGTACTGCTCCGTATACCTATTCGATCAACAATGGTGCGGCTGGAACGTTTGCTGCAGCAGGAGTCACAACCTTTAGTAATCTTGCCGGAAACAGCAATTTCTCCGTGGTGGCTAAAGATGCCAATGGATGTCTTTCATCAGCGATTTCAATTATCATTAACAATACAATTAGTATTACCGGGTCATTGGCCAAAACTGATGCTTCTTGTGCCGGGAATGACGGAACCATAACTGCCAATAGTCCTTCGGGAGGAACGGGTCCTTACACTTACTCCTTAGATGCCGGGACATTCCAGGCTGCAAATAATTTTGCCGGTGTATCGGTAGGTAGTCACACGGTTGTGATCAAAGATGCCAATACTTGTCAGTCCAGCAGTCTTTCGATTACAATTAATTCGAGTTCAAATATTTCACCTACAATTTCAAAGACTGACGCAACATGTAATGGTAAAACTGACGGTAGCATTACAATCTCAAGCGTATCGGGTGGTGTTGGCCCTTATACCTATTCTATTGACAACGGAGCGACACCATTTCAAGTGGCAAATTCCTTTACAAACCTGGCGGCAGGTAATTATTCCATCCTGGTGAAGGACGCAAGTAATTGTGTGTCTTCCGTATTTTCTGTAACACTGAGTAATACAACCACAATTTCAGGTACCGTTTCGAAAACAGATGAGACTTGTACAGGTGGTGATGGGATCATTCAAATTACTAATCCGGTGGGTGGAACTGCACCATATCAGTATGCCAAAGACGGAGTGACTTTCGTTGTAGGAAATACTTTTAATAACCTTGGTACAGCTTCTTTCCCCATTGTTATCAAAGACAATATTGGTTGCTTATCAACTGCAGTGTTAACAAGCATCAGCTTGCCAACGAACTGTAGTGGTGGAGGCGGTGGTGGAGGTGGAGGCGCTTGCGCAACAGTTGTAATCGTACCTCAACCGACTGCCGCAACGTGTACCAATTCAGATGGAAAGATAGTCTTCAATATAACTCCGGCAGTACCTGCAGTTAACAATACTGGTGTTAAGATTACTATCACTGGAACATCGAGTACGAACCTGACTATTTCTAGCACGAACTTCAACAACTTTACATTTAATAACCTGCCGATAGGTACATATTCTTACTCTATTGAGTATGGAGACCCAGCTTGTACAAAAACAGGTCAGGTTACGATCGATCAGTCAGGAACAATCGGTACTCCTGTGGCAAGCAATATTGTGAATGCTACATGCTTCGGAACGGCTACAGGTGCAGTAACACTTGATGTACCCGGTGAAACCGGAAACTTGTTGGAGTGGTCGATTGACGGAGTATCATGGGCAACATTCACGGCTGGAAATCAGATTGCAGGAATACCTGCAGGAACAGGAGTTGGCAATCAAAGAGTAATCAGCGTAAGACGTAATTCCTCTGACCCTTGTTTTGCTGCGGTTACTGTGGCGATCACTCAGCCTGCCGACATTGTAATCTCATCAATTACAACAGATGCATCATGTGCCAATAACGATGGAAGTGCACAGATTTCATCCGTGTCGGGTGGAACGGGATCAACGTACACTTATCAATTTGATGGATCAGGCTCTACAGGTTTGAGTTTTACAAAACTGTCTGGCGGAGCACACACCTTCACAGTAACAGATGCTAATAGTTGTGTGAAGAATTTCCCGCTGACGGTTAACTATCCCGGGTTGGTGCTCTTCACGGTTAACCCTACAAATCCGGATTGTTTTGGTTCTGGTAATAATGGCTCTGTTGACGCCACCATAACGTCTTCAGGAAATTTTGATGTGGGGATTACCACCAGTGCTACAGCAGATCCAAATGTATTCCAGACGGTCATCTCCACTGGAAGCACTGTTGTAACTTTCCCTGGTCTCTCAAAAGGAACCTATTATGTTGTTGCCAAGCCAAGCGGAGCGCTGTGTCCAAGCAAAATGCCAGTGATGATATCGGGAGGTCCTACTGCGGTTGACTTTACTATTAGTACTGAGAACTTTGTGTGCTTCGAAACCAAAGGCAATGTAGATGTCTTGGGTGTCAAAGGATCGAATGCCGTGGATTATGGCTATGAAATTCTCAGCCAGGGTAGTGTCGTGCAAAGCGATCTGATCACGCAGCTCCAGGTTTTGGATACCGTACAATTGACTAACCTCGGTGAAGGTGACTACCAGATCCGTTTGTTCCAGGATCAGTCCGCAGCTACCGGATGTACAACACCGATCACCTCTGCATATAAGAATTTCACAATTAAAGGCCCGGCCGCCTCACTTGACACACTGTATATTCATACTTATCCTTCGACAACCAATGCCGCAACAGGTTCGATGATGATCGGTATTAAAGAGAGCCAGGAGCCATCCTATAAGTTGAAAATTCAATTGTTAAATCCTTTCCTCTCAGGCCAGAACAATAAACATAATGGTTTCGATTCATTGTGGACGAAAGCGAATCTCAATAGCCTCAATTTTGTTTATGAGTATGATGCGACCAATTTGTATCCGGGCCTCTATCGCGTGTACCTGAAAGACACATTAGGTTGCACGAGGAAGTATGACATTACCATAGACTTCAACAGGGAGATTTTCATTCCGAATATTTTCACGCCTAACAACGATACTTTCAATGATAACTTCGAAGGAATCAATATTCCGGACGATGCCAGTGTGGTGATAACCAATCGTTGGGGAAAACAGGTTTATCAGTCGAGCGACCTTAAAAAGATCCCTAATACGAATGTGACTATTATCTGGAATGGCGGGGCCGAGACGGATGGTATTTATTTCTATACCCTGACTACCGGGTCTAAGGTCTACACGGGTTGGGTAGAACTACTCCATCCAACAGATTAAACTCTTGTTAAAAAGTTCATGGTGTCGATTCCGTCCGCGTAATCGTCCACCGAAGGAAACTGAGCATCGCCAAAAGCGATGCTTTTTTTATACCAGCCCCGGGCAGAAACAATGCATTGAATTTTCGATTCGCTCGCTATCAATTTGCTGTTCAGGTCCTGTTGATCTTTGTAGTGCTCGTAGTAAACAGTTGAGATCGGAGATACGAGATTTTCATTTTGAGTTACAATTAAAAAACCGGTGTCATAAAAATGAACCTGGTTAATCAACAATAGGGATTTTTGATAATCGTAGTTGTTGGCGTATTTGTGATGATGGACGATGGCCTGGAAAGAATCAAGATTTTTCAACAAGAGTTTGAAATCGAAATTTTCCGGAACATATATTTTAGAAACATTTCGGCAGCCCAACCCGAAATAGGTGAAAATATCTTTCCCCAAAGCAGCAAACTCTTCAGGTGATTCCTCACCCAAAATTACAGCGCATGAAGTCCGGTTTTTCCGGATGATGTGGGGAATATTACGGAAGTAGTATTCAAAGTACCTGGCGGTGTTGTCGCTCCCTGTAGCAATAACTGCGTCAACGCCATTTAGTCGTTCTCCAAAAACAAGTTGAGCTGAAAGTGAGGGCTCAATTTCGATTAGAGAATCTCTGACAAATTTCAGGAGCACTGAATCGTTTGAACTCAACTTGGCTACCAGTTGGTGACCGGATAAAAGCACGCACAACAAATCGTGAAACCCAACCAAAGGAATATTGCCCGCCATCGCGACACCGATTTTTTTTTGCGTTGAGGTGAATGAATATGCTGAGCACCATTTTTCCAGGGTATGCTGATCGAGGAATTTTGAAATTCCCGTTAAGGCCTGCTCGATATTTTCACTGGTAAACCAGGGATTTTCGTTAGCGGTGCGGATGAACAGGTCGTCTTTAGCGTCGGGGGAGAGGTGGATTATCTTTTCACCTAGTTGATGGAATGCTTTTATTCTTTTCTCGAGTGTCATTGAACCTTTGGGTGAAAACCACAGTTTTTTGTGGATAGAATCCTGTACGTTATTTTTGCGGTAAATTTATCGAAAAGCAGAGGCTATGGCCATCAAAATCACGGAAGAATGTATCAATTGCGGGGCATGTGAGCCGGAATGCCCAAACACGGCCATTTATGAAGGAGGCCGTGAATGGACTTGGGCTGGAGGCACGAAGCTTACTGAAGTAAAGGGAGAGGATGGCTCAATGGCCGATGCCAAACAACTGCAGAATCCAGTATCCAACGAATTCTACTATATCGTTTCAGGCAAATGCACCGAATGCACTGGATTTCATGAAGAACCTCAGTGCGCAGCGGTTTGCCCTGTAGATTGCTGCGTTCCCGATCCGGATCACGTGGAATCAAAAGACGTTTTGCTGGCACGGAAATCCTACCTGCACAACGAAGAATTGCAGGCCTAGTCAAAGATTCGGTTTACGAAGTAATTTTCTATTCACCGGTAAAGTCGAAGTTTCGTTTACTGAATTTTCCATTGTTCTTTCCCTCAATACTTGCATACATCAGGTTCTTTATTCGCCGGTAGGCAATCCGTTGAGGGAAATCATGGGCTGGATTTTCAGAAATGAATTCTGTTCCTTTCAAGAATATCACTTTAAAAGACACAGGCTTATTGTCGTTCTGACCTTGCACCGTGGACGTATATACCCATTGTCCTTTTCGGAAAGTTAATTCAAGAGATTCCTGGAGGGCAGAGTCACCGGCGATCTTCACAAAGACGCTTTTGCCAAGCAGCGTGCTGTCATTGGCTATTTTCCACTTTTCTACAATTGTCCCTTGCCCGGCATTTATTTTCCAGGTGCCCGCCATCCATTTTACTGCATCTGCTTTTTGGGCATGGCCAAAATGGAAGGCGGAGGTAAATACAAGGCACATCAAAATTCTTGTCTTTTTCATAAATGTTATTTGAGTCAAAAGTAGACGCCCGTAAAAAAACAAAATTGTAAAAATGCGACAAGCTATTCTTCACTAATGAACAGCGCAGACATTTTCATATTATCAGCGTAAAACTGTTTCGGACTTACGCCTGTAAATTCCTTAAAATCTTTGATGAAATGAGCCTGGTCGAAATATCCGCCTTCGAGTGCAAGTTCTGTTAAACTGGAATATTGTTTCTTCTCCATCAATTTTAAAACCGATTGAAGCCGTACAATCCTGGAGAGCTGCTTCGGACTTAACCCTATGGTTGATGACAATTTCCGCTCTAACTGCCTTCTACTGGTCTGAAGTCGGGTCACCAGGGAGTCAACGGAAATCTGGCCTTTGGAATGCATTAGAAGGTTAAAAGTTTCTTTCGCAAGTGCATCGCATCCGCTCGTTGTTTCGAGTCTTTGGGATAAAAAATTACTGATGATCTCAATACGCTCTTCGATTAATGAAGACGCAAGCACAGTCTTCTCAAGCAAAAGCCCGTCTTTTCCATAAAGTTCCTGAAGTGGCACTGCACGATTGTGCATTTCACCGGCAGGCATTGTACTGAATGGTGCAAAACCCTCAGGCAAAAAACGTGCGGCTACAATACCGCTGGCCCCGGTGGGCGCAATCACCAGCGGTGAAGTGATTTGCCCAAAAACAAAACTGCGAGGCTGAATGATCTGACTTCCGTCTTCCAAAAACTGTAGATACGGGTCTCCGTAGTGAATGATTAATTCCATGCACCCGTCAGGCGCGATGATTTGTTTTTCAGTATTCGGGGACGGAGGTGCTTCAAGCGACCAGAAGCACTTGACGAATGATGAAAGGAGAGGAGAGGGAACGAAGGTTTTATAGTCCATGCAACGACAATAAAATTGCTCACCCCGGCCTATCTCATTTTCGTCCGCTTGATCAGGTACATCTGCAAGACTTCAAAATAGTTGGACCGTGCATTTGCAGAAATGAAATCGATCTTCAGTTGATTGCATTTCATTTTCAATTCGGTATGAACCGCACTTAGTTGTTTGACAAAGCGATCCTTTACTTCGGCAGGATTGAGCTTTAATTTTTCCCCGCTTTCGAGGTCAATAAATTCATAAGGTCGCTCATCAAATTGGAACGCCAATTCCGTGTCGTGATCGGTAATGTGGAAAAGCAGAACCTCATGTTTGTTGTGTTTCAGGTGCTGCAGTGCTTTGAATATTTCTTCTGAATCTTCGCCTTCGAACATATCACTGAAAATCACTACCAGGGATCGCTTGTGAATTTTCTCCGCCAGGGTGTGAAGGACATCTGCAATCCGGGTCGGCTTTAACCGAGTTGGAGTATTTAAACGTTGATCCAGCAGCTTGAACAATTTGTCCAAATGGGCCGGGGTTGACTTGATTGTAGTGAGATCTTCAAGCTGGTCTGAAAAGAGAGCAAGCCCCACAGCATCCCTTTGATGTGTCAATAAATATGCAAGTGCTGCAGCCGAGTAGACGCTGAATTTCATCTTTTCCATTCCCGGCTGTGGATAATACATGGAAGGCGAACAGTCGATAGCTATAAGGCACCTGAGATTGGTTTCTTCCTCGTATTGTTTGGTGTAGAGCCTGTCCGTGCGGGCGAAAACCTTCCAATCGATATGACGGGTACTTTGACCTTCATTATAAAGGCGGTGTTCTGCGAATTCTACTGAAAAGCCGTGATAAGGCGATTTATGCAAACCGGTTATAAACCCCTCCACCATTTGTCGAGCAAGCAATTCCAACCCCCCGGCACGTCTTACATCCTCAAAGTTTAACGGAAGCATTTGTAAAAAAAGATTAAAATAGTACCTTCGAAAGACCTAAAGACTAAAACTAAACTAAAATAACGAGCTGTGGAAGAGAATAAGACCAACGGGAGGGACGAAATTTTTTCTGAAAAAGTAAAGGCTGGTAAACGGACCTATTTCTTTGATGTAAAATCAACCCGCGCCAATGACTTTTATGTGACTATCACTGAGAGCAAAAAAAAATTCAATCCTGATAACGAAGGCTTCAGTTACGAAAAACACAAAATTTTCCTTTACAAAGAAGATTTTAACAGATTCATGGAAGCTTTGAATAATACCTTAAACCATGTGAAAAATGAGTTGATGCCCGGAGTTGACTTTGCGTCATTTGAGCACAATCATGACCACAAGGAAGTAGTTGAGACCACTGCTACTGCCACTAAGCAATCCTCTGAAACGGAACTCCGCTGGGATTAAAAGTTTTTTCTTTACCTATACCTAAACTGGATTAATCCTGCCTCAAAAGGGCAGGATTTTTCTTTTACCCACCGAAGTCCCTTGGTCGAGGGCGGGGTTTTCTTGATCACATAACGGCTCTTTGCATCTATGCCAAACCGCTTATCTTTGCGCCTCAAATTTTTTAATTCATGGGTTTAAAGTGTGGTATCGTAGGTCTGCCTAATGTTGGTAAATCAACATTATTTAATGCCATTTCCAACAATAAGGCTGAAGCAGCCAATTTCCCCTTTTGTACGATTGAGCCCAATGTAGGTGTGATCTCAGTTCCGGATGAGCGTTTAAAGATTCTGGAAGGGTTAGTCAATCCGCAAAAAATAATCCCAACGACTTTTGAATTTGTCGACATTGCCGGGCTGGTAAAAGGGGCAAGTAAGGGAGAAGGCCTTGGCAACCAATTTTTGGCAAATATTCGCGAAGTAGATGCGATTGCTCATGTGGTTCGTTGCTTCGATAACGACAATATCATTCACGTAGGCGGGAAGGTCGACCCGATTTCTGATAAAGAGATTATTGATACTGAACTTCAGCTAAGAGATCTGGATTCAGTTGAAAAAAAGATTAGCAAGGTAGAGCGTACGGCCAAAAGCGGGGATGCCAAAGCGAAAAAGGAATTTGCAGCCCTGGTTCAATTCAAAGAAGCATTGCTTGCTGGGAAAAATGCTCGTACAGTAGTTATGGATACCGAGGATCGCAAGGCGATAGAGGATCTACAGTTGCTCACTGATAAGCCTGTGATCTATGTCGCCAACGTGGATGAAAAATCGATCCATACCGGGAACCAGCATGTTGAAAATCTCAAGAATCTTGTAAAAAATGAGGGTGCCGAGGTGGTGATGGTTTGTGCAGCTATAGAAGCCCAGATTGCCGAATTGGATAATGAAGCTGACCGTCAGGTCTTTTTGGAGGAATATGGCTTAAAGGAATCGGGCCTCAACCGCTTAATTCGCGCAGCGTACACGCTCCTTAACCTCATAACCTACTTTACAGCTGGGGAGAAGGAAGTAAGAGCCTGGACTATCCATCGGGGTTGGAGGGCACCACAGGCTGCCGGTGTTATCCATACAGACTTTGAAAAAGGCTTTATCCGGGCTGAGGTTATAAAAATAGCTGATTATCAGAAATATAAATCGGAAGCCGGGTGCCGGGAGGCTGGCAAGTTGGGAGTGGAGGGCAAGGAATACGTAGTCCAGGACGGGGATGTAATGCACTTCCGTTTTAATGTTTAGTTTTAGGTGAAAATAAACATTGACTAAGGGCTTCCATTTAGCTGATTTTTAGTACTTTAGCCTTCCGCTCAAGAGATTTTTAAGGCGGGGTTAGTCATATTAGGCAATTTTTTTACCCCTAGATGGACATACTGTGAGAATCAGGATTGTTTTTTCCCTGAAAAACCGTGGTGCCTTTGTGCCATTTCACCACCAGTTTCTGCTTGCCCAAACGGTCAAGGGCTTGGTTATGCTCGGCGGTAAAGCGGAGTTTTTCGGATTTAACCAGTACAATTTCTCGGGATTAAAGGGCCAGATCAAGATCAGCCGCAAAGGACTTCATTTCTATTCATCACGCGTTACTCTAGTATTTTCATCCTCCAATAAAGAGTTTATCGAGTATTTTGTTTCCGTACTCTTTTCCCAAAAGGAATTGCTGATCGGCAATTTGCAACTGATCCCTGAGTCCCACGAAAGCGAGGAGGTCATAGCTGTTGGTGAGACAGTTAAATTTCTTTGTATTTCTCCGATCGTTTTGTTGCCCGCTTCTTTCAACGATGAGCAGGGCAAGCGTTTTGTTTCGCCTGAAGTTGATGAGTTCTCGGACCTGCTTTATGACAACACAATGGCACGCATGGAAGCGAGCGGAAAATTTGCGTCAGAAAAACTCGCTGATTTTTATAAGTTCCAGCTGGTAGCCGACCGCGACTACCTTAACAAAATACAATCAACCCACAAAAAATTTGCGCGCATCTATCCACTTTACGATGCCGATGTGAAATACGAAGTGCGCGGCTATACTTTCCCTTTCACACTTTACGCCCCTCAACCTGTGCAGCAATTTGTATACGAAAACGGGCTAGGCCATTTCTCCCACAAGGGTTTTGGAATGCTGGACATCGCTCACACAAACTCCATCGCTAAAGAAGCGGACCTGGAAGAGGTTTATGCATAGCAGTACTTTTAATTACTTTCTGCAATTTTTAAGGCTTGTAAAACGGAACGATCTTCTCCGCTGCATCCCTCTCAATTTGAATTAGACCTTGTTGTCTTCTAGAATTCAAATTTGATTCGCCTATCTTGGATTGACCGGGATCAGGTAATATCCGATCAACAAATCCACGTTGGGTCGGAAGGGCCTATAGTAGATGGCAATTTCATAGACGTTTTCAGTCTCGAAGTGAGATCCTTCGATTGCGATGGGTGGCTGTGTTTTGGATTCCAGCACGTATTGGAAGTCATACCATCCTTGCTTTACAAACTGTCGCGACTCGTAAGCTCCGGTGGAGGAATTGTAACGCATTTTATTTTCTTCCGTCCGCTGGAAATCATTGAATTTCCCGACCACGTAAACATCGCCATTGTAAGGATTTGCACACTTCAGTGTGAAATTCACGTAGAGATAGTTGGCCGTGATTACAGGTTCACCGTAATCCAGGTTGTCAACAATATAATTCCCGTCAAGGTCCTTGTATTGAGCGTAAGCTTGCTCGCCACGTGGTTCGTCAATCGCGAGGTAGAGCTCGTAGGGTTTTAATGTTTTGTTGATACGCCCGGTATTTTGCCCCGGACTATTCAGCGAACGGAAGTCAGCAAAACGAAATTCATTTCCACCATTGAATTGCCAGCTGTCGTCAATAAACCGGTAGTCCAGTTCACTGTCTGATTCGCGGATGTAAGTCGGTTGTAAATTGTATTTGGCATTGTCCCACCGTTGATTTTGGCGCATGTTTACATGAATGCTCTCCATAGGATTAATAACCTGGATGTCGCCATAATCAAGTACAAAATTAAATTGCTGGTTGGCTCGGTTGAGCGTTCCGGTACCCAACATGCGATCGTCTTTCGTCAACCCTACCTGTGAATCGAACACCATCATACGCTTGGAAAGGATCAGGTCTTTTTGATCATCGCGATAAACAATCAAAAGATAGTTGCCGGTATATTTTACGGCAGGTACCTGGAAACGATAATGAATGTACCGTGAATAAGTGCTGTTGGAGAATGTATAATCATTGAGCTGGAACTCATTGTAATTTTCCATAAAATCCAGATCCATCAATTTTGATTTGCTCCAGTCGTAGTTACAGTGAATGAGTTTGGCGTAATAATTATTGCGATTGTCCTGCAGGTCATCAAATTCGAGCAGCAGGGTTTGGCTATTGAAAGGAGTGGCCGAAGGTTGCAGGAAATCCTGAGTACCACCCACACTCGGGTATAACAGAACCGTTTTGATCTGGGGTTCGTACACCTTATCGGTAAATGAAAGCTCTTTTTGGGCGAAGAGCGGTAATTTTGAATTTAGGGTGATAAAAACCAGAATTATAAGACCGGGAGCTGAAATTCGGGGTACTTTCATGCGTTCAAAGCTAGAGGTTTATTTTTAAGCAATTCTGTTCCAACCTTTTGATTTTAAGCTGTGTCAAACTGGAAGATCACAGGCATGCTCAGTGAAACGGATTTAGTAAGCCGATGCGCCAAAGGCGAGCGTACCGCGCAACAAGCGTTGTACGACCGCTATTGCCGTAAAATGATGGCCGTATGCCTGCGCTATGCCAAGAACGTACCGGAAGCGGAAGATATTTTACAAGAGGGTTTTTTAAAGGTTTTTAACAGCATTAAATCTTTCCGGTCTGAATCAAGCCTGAGCACCTGGATGACGCGCATTATCATCAACACAGCACTGAACCATCAACGCCAAAAATTGTACATGATGCCGATGGTTGATGTTGCCGATGCGGGTCTACAGGAAGACGAGAAAATAAGCCTGGCCGATTTCCATTTGTCAGAGTTGATCTCCCTGATTCAATCGCTGCCCGATGGCTGTCGCGTGGTCTTCAACTTGTTTGCGATAGAAGGATATGGGCACAAAGAAATAGGAGAGATGCTGGGAGTAAGCGAAGGAACATCGAAATCACAATATAATCGTGCGAAGAATTTACTGCGCTCGAAACTGGAAAATGTAAAGCAGAAGTATGCAAAATTTGGAGAGGTCAAAATTTGACGAGAGCTGGAAAGATGCTTTTGACGAAGCCGGGGTCACCCCGTCTGACCTGGTGTGGGCAGGTATTGACCAAAAACTGACACAAGAGGAAGGTGAAGGCATCAAGAGGAGACTGGTTTTTTATCAGCGACTGGCTGCTGCCTGTATTTTGTTTGCTGCATTGACGGGAGTGTTCGGTGTTTATTATTGGAAAGAGAATGATAGGCAGTTGGCGAAAAAAGATAATTCTTCCCAAGGCGTGACAACAAATGCGGCTGCGAATGACGATGCGAAAAACCAAACTGAATCAAAAGCAGAATCAACCACAAAGCCAGAGCGGTTGTCATCCGATAAAACCAATGATGGAGTTACTGCAAAAAAATCGAATGGAGAGAGCTTCTATGAAGCTACCGTGTTGAAAAAAGAAACAGCAGATGACCAGGCTTTAAATTCAGTTTTGGCAAAAGAATCCTCGAGCGTTTTACCATCGGAGTCTAAAGAATTTAAAAAGACCCGTTTGGCATCGACTGACAATTTGATTGCACAAGATTTGCCATTGTTGCCACTCGATTCGCTAAAAGGAGAACCAACGTATGTTGAGATCGTTCGGAAATTACCTGCCCTTCCGGCGATTTACATGCACACCAAAAAGGAAAAAACAAATCATGAGCAGCTGTGGGCTTCGGTCTCAGCGGCAGCAGGTGAATACATGGCTACTAACAGCGGATTGTCTTTCGCGGCAACGCCCGCAGCAGCTGGTGCTTTTTCTTCACGGTTGCCGTCATCGCCAACCGGAAAATCATTTACGTATGGAGTCCTTGGCGGTGTTCGTATGGCACCACGATGGGTCGTTCAAACCGGAGTTCAGTACATGAATCAATCAACCGGCTATATGTCGAACATTCCATCCAGCAGCCTCGATGCGCTTGCGAATCTTAGTACGAGTTCGGTGCAATACAGCGGAGCAACAGCTTCACCATATGATGTCACCAATACGAACGAATTTCTATCCGTACCGATACAAGTGGGCTATTTACTGATCGACAGGAAAATCGGCTGGCAGGTAAACCCCGGTGTTGCGTCTGACTTTTTTATTCGCAATACGTTGTCGGATCCAAGTGGTGCACGTCAAAGTTATTCTCAAGGTGCAGGATCAGATTCTCCTTACCGGTCTGTGAATTTTGCGGGCCTTCTCAGCAGTGAGGTCAGTTACAAACTGGGAAAGAACTATCGGTTGTCTCTCGTGCCAGGGGCTCGTTACTCTTTTAACCCTGTCTTAAAATCACAGTCCGCAGGCAATCCTTTTGCCTGGGATGTGGGATTCCGTTTCAGGTACATTATCCGGTAATTTTTTTCTGATCATTCCAACTTCCTGATTTGATGTGGGGTCTAATTGTTGTAACCAACCAACACATGAAACCTATTACATCGCATCGAAGATTTTTTCTTCTGAGTATCGGATTGCTTGCAGTCATCGCGTGTGGAACGATGCAACAGTGCTCTGACAAATGCCGTATCAAAAAAAGTTACACGTACTATGAACCTGTGTACAGCACCTCCGCAGAAATAAAAGCTGCCACCGGGATGACGGAAGCCCGGCCCTTAATTTCGCCGGGCAAGCTTTACTTAAAGGACCAAATTCTCTTCATCAACGAAACAGGAAAAGGCATACACGTTTTTGACAACTCGAATCCGGCTTCTCCCGGTGCGCTGAGTTTTCTGAATATTCCGGGTAACTATGATCTGGCCATCCTTGATAATATCCTTTATGCGGACAGCTTTGTTGACCTGGTGATGTTTGATATTTCAAATGTTGCAGATATTAAGATCGTCAATCGCGTTGAAGGCCTTTTCAAAAACTATAATGCGATGGGATTTGTCATGGATGCGGCCAAAGGAATTGTCACCGAGTGGAAAAAAGTATCAAAAATTACTATTGAGGAAAATGATTGCTCGCCAAATCAGGTTCAAGCCTGGGGTGGTATATATTATGATATGGGGATTGCCGTACCCTACAGTCAAAGCAGTGCAGCCACGCTGAGTGCGACAGCGTTAGCGCCAAGCACCGGGATCAGCGGATCACTCTCCAGGTTTGCTCTCAATGACACTGATCTTTATGCTATTGACGGTTCTACGCTGGCTACATTAAATATCACTAATCCTATCGCCCCCGAACGGAAAGCAGATCAAACGCTTTTGATCTGGCCTGAAACATTATTCTTAAATGGAAAAAATCTTTTCGTAGGCTCCCGTGCAGGTATGGCAATTTACAGTATCGCATCACCCGATCAACCAACCTTTATAAGTAACCTCGATCACATCTACAGCTGCGACCCGGTTGTAGTGCTAGGAGACTATGCCTATGTCACACTGTACAATGGCGGCACTTGTCACAATAATGTTAACGAACTGCAAGTGATTAACATCAAGGATTTAACGAACCCTGTGCTTCAGAAAAAATACGACATGACTAATCCGCACGGGTTGGGCATCGACCAAAATCTGTTGTTCATCTGCGATGGATCGGATGGCCTTAAAATTTTTGATGCTAGTGATCCAAATACGATCTCTTCTCACCAGCTAGCACATTATCCCGGTATCGATGCGCTGGATGTCATTCCTTACCGCAACATAGCCATCATGATCGGGAAAGACGGTCTGTTTCAGTACGACTACTCCAACCTCAGTAACATCAGACTGCTGAGTAAAATCGAAATCGTTAGCCAGCAATAACCTCAATCATGTCCTTATGAAAAAAATTGTATTCCTTCTATTGTTCGCATCGACCGCTGGATTTACACAAAACTATGATGCTGACTCCGTTCACTACACGCGATTGGAGAAACCGAAAGCTCAAAATGCGGAAACGGGAAAATTTATTCAATATTATTTCAATGTTCAGTCCGGAGCACTGATTGGATGCAATGATTGCAGTCGGGGACAGGAAGTCACCTACAGTTTTGCAACCAATCATGGAGTGACGATCGGAGAAAAATTTCGCGCTGGTATCGGGACGGGTTTCGACTCGTATCAAAGTTGGCAAACACTACCGCTTTATGCATTAGCAAGCTGGGATTTAATTGGTAATAAAAATAAAGGAGCGGTTTATCTTCAAATGACTTATGGACTCGCGCATGCCTGGTTTGTACGGAATGGCTCTTATCAATATTATGGAAGTGATCCGTTCGTTGGAGTTTCTGGAGGCAGGACAATTAACCCAAGCATCGGTTACAGGCTAAAATACCATGACGTGAAAATGGCGTTTGCCGTTGGATATAAATTTCAGAGGATTTCGTACAAGTCGGCACAGTACATATGTCCTGCTTGCGATTACTTTATTGCACCGGCTCAGTCAGAGATCACACAGGATTTTAATCGTATACAGTTGACGATGGTTGTAGGGTGGAAGTGATTATTTGCCTTCCAGCTCTTCAATTTCAAGGGCAATCGACTCCCACTTTTTGTTTTCTTCTTCGAGGCGTGAATCGATTTTCTCAAACTTTTGCTGTTGTTCGTTGAGCTTGTCGGGGTTGCTGAAGATTTCAGGTTTAACAAGCTCACGTTCAACAGCCTCTTTCTCAGTTACCAGTTTTTGAACAGATGCTTCCACCTGCCTCAACTCCTTGTGCAGGGAGTTGAGCTGACTCTGGTTCGTAGGAACTGCAGCAGGCTTGGCTTCTTTTTGAGGCTTCTCTTTTTTGGCTACGTGTGGCTCTGCCGCTTTGCCCTCCATATTTTTCTTGTGCCAGTATTCGTACTCTTCGTAGGTTCCCGGGTATTCTTTGATCTCGTGATTTTCGATATACCAGATTTTGTTTGCTACCTGATTTACAAAGTGACGGTTGTGACTAACCGTAATGAAACTTCCTTTGTATTGCTGCAAAGCCTGAATCAGGATATTCTCCGAAATAAAATCGAGATGGTTGGTAGGTTCATCAAGCAGCAGGAAATTGGCCTCCGAGATCATCGTCTTGGCCAGTGCCACGCGTGACTTTTCACCACCGGATAGCACTTTGATTTTTTTGAAAACATCTTCATCTGAAAACAGGAAACACCCCAGCACGTTGCGGAGTTCTTGCTCAGTCTTTCCGCTGCCGGCCTGCTTCAGCTCATCGAGTATTTCGTTGTCAACTTTCAGCGATTCCAGTTGGTGCTGTGCGTAGAACCCATAGATCACATTATAACCAATGGTGCGTTCTCCTTCCAGGCCTTCCTCGTTAGCAAGAATTCGCAACAGCGTTGACTTCCCTTTTCCGTTGGCACCGATGAGTGCAATCTTATCACCACGCTCGATGACGGCATTTGACTTTTTCAGGATGTCGAGCGATCCGTAGGACTTTGAGATGTCTTTTAATGTAATGACATTCCGGCCGGAGGGCTGTTTGAACGTGAAACGGAAATTAACCTCCGCTACATCACTGACCACTTCTTCCAATTTGTCCATGCGATCGAGCGCTTTCACGCGCGACTGTACCTGGCGCGACTTGGTTGCTTTGGCACGGAACCGTTCGATGAACCGTTCGGTCTGGCGAATTTTGGCCTGCTGGTTTTCAAAAGCATTTTGCTGAATTTCTTCACGCATTTCTTTTTCCTGCAGGTAGAAAGTATAATTTCCTTCGTAGGTCACCAGCTGTTGATTAGTGACGTCCACGGTTTTATTTATGACATTGTCCAGGAAAGTACGGTCATGGGAAACGATGATTACCGCGCCTTCATAATTGCGCAGGTAGTTTTCCACCCACTCAATCGAAGGAAGGTCCAGGTGGTTGGTAGGCTCATCCAGCATGAGGCATGAAGGCTTTTCGAGCAGCAGCTTGGCCAGCATCACACGCATACGCCATCCTCCCGAAAATTCGCGAAGAGGCCGGTGCAAATCTTGCGTGGAGAAACCAATCCCCTCTAAAATCTCTTCCGCTTTAGCCTGCATGGTATAGCCGTCCAGGTGCTCAAATTTTTCCTGGAGACGCGTCAGCTTATCCACTAGGTCATCACTATATTCGGTTTCCAGTAGATGGAGAATTTTTTCAATTTGACGTTGTGTATCTACCGCCTCCTTAAAGGCTTCCATCGCCACGGTGAGAATGGCATCATCCGTTTGGTAAGAAAGCAGATCCTGGTTGAGAAACCCAACGGTACACTCCTTTGGCTTGCTGATCGACCCCGCATTCACGGTCAGTTCGCCATTGAGGATTTTCAATAACGTAGATTTACCCCGTCCGTTGAGGCCAATCAGACCTATTTTGTCGTTGGGACGTACAAACATGGACGCATCCTCATATAAAGCGCGTCCGCCAATGAAATAAGAGATATTCGAGACCGAGATCATATTCTAAAATCGCGCAAAGGTAAGGGTTAATTTAACAACGATGCCGGTTGAGGAAATCGAAAAATGAGAATTCGCGAATTGTTAAAAAAAGGCACAGTTCAACCCGCTGGTATAACATTTTTTAAGGTTAGGAACGTAAAGTTTATCTTCGTAGTGCGATTATTCACAACAAACAAACTTTGAGCTTATGAAAACCCGGTTCGCTATCGTCCTATTGGTGGTTATTAGTTTTATGTGTACACAGTCAGCAAGCGACAAAGGCAAAACCGATGACAATTCATCTGCCGCGATCAGTGGCTCAAGCGCAGGTTTACCATTGGAAAAAATAAAGCTGCCTGCCGGATTTTCGATCAGCGTTTTTGCGGAAGTAGACAACGCCAGGTCGATGGCCATGAGCCCTAACGGGACGATTTTTGTAGGCAACCGGAACGATGACAATGTGTATGCAATAAAAGATACCGATGGTGACGGCAAAGCAGACAAGAAGTGGACCATCGCCACAGGACTCAATATGCCCAACGGGGTGGCGTTCAAAGACGGAGATTTGTATGTGGCGGAGATTAACCGTATCCACAAATTTTCAGGTATTGAAAGCAAACTTGACAATCCGGGAAAATCTCAAATCCTGTATGACAAATATCCGACTGAAGCGCATCACGGCTGGAAATACATTGCATTTGGACCTGATGGAAAATTATATGTGCCGGTTGGCGCACCCTGCAATATCTGCGAGTCGAAGGACCCGGTTTATGCAAGTATCACGCGCATGAACCCGGATGGTACCGGCCTTGAAGTTTTTGCCAGTGGTGTACGCAACACCGTTGGCTTTACCTGGCATCCCACTACAAAACAAATGTGGTTCACCGACAACGGTCGTGACTTACTCGGTGATGATCTGCCTCCCTGCGAACTCAACACGGCTACCAAAGCCGGTCAGCATTTCGGATATCCATATTGCCATGGAGGTACGATCAAAGACGATGAGTTTGGAAGCAAACGCCCTTGCAGCGATTTTGTGCAACCCGCACAAAATCTTGGCGCACATGTAGCGCCACTGGGATTAAAATTTTATACAGGCAAAATGTTCCCTGCGGAATATCAAAGCCATATTATTCTGGCTGAACACGGCTCGTGGAACCGCTCGAAGAAAAGCGGCTACAAACTGAGCCTCGTAAAAGTAGACGCTAACAGCAAAGTCATCAGCTATACTCCGTTTGCGACTGGCTGGCTTGATGAAGCTTCACAAAAAGTTTGGGGTCGCCCGGTAGATGTTTTGCTGCTCCCGGATGGGTCAATGCTCGTAAGTGATGACCAGGCCAATGTCATCTACCGGATTGTGTATAAAGGATGAGGCCTAAGTTCAGTTGAACCCAGGCCTCTTTGTTAAACGCACTGACCTAAATTGTACTTAGTAATACTTTGACTCGGTTGGTACCCGGCTCACAATCTTTCCACCGTAGTAAATCGCTACAGCGTATAGACAATTCTTAATGATATTATTGAAATTGTGAAAGCCCCAGAAAATTATCGCTACGTCTGAAGATTCACTTGTTACTATGTAGTGAGTTGCTGCAAACAAAAAAAAGTTCAATGAAAAATAGTAAAGCACTGCATTGTTGAACCAAACGGGACCATAGGTTTTTATATCCTTGATTGGCATGACTTTATAGATGCGGTGGTAGTAGGAGATAGCGTAACCAAGGACCAGCGCATTCCCAAGAAGGCGGAGCAGGCTTTGATACTCGGATATTGGTTGCATGAAAAGGAAATTAATCACCCATATCGAAAAAAAACACAGGAATAGGCCACCAACATGATCAGGCTCGTCAAGCAGTCTCGCATAGATTACACTGAGAAGAAAGATCTGCACAAGGAAAAAAATATTTAGTATAGTATAGCCCGTAAACCCTGCCTTGAGGTAAAGAACGTTCGCGATATCTGCGACAAGTGATGTTACGGTTAAAATAAAAATCCACTTGTTTGTGCCATTATACCTTCCACCAATGAAGTAGATCACGATGGGTATTATGACAGATGCTGCCGAAGAATATGCTAAAAAAGTTGACATAAATTAAATATTACTATCAATCCTATTGAAACGTAGGACACACTGGAGGACACAGAAAACTCTCGTCTTCATATGAATCTGGATTTGAAACAGCAGCATTACTCAGTAACATCTGTGGAGCCTTGGTATCATTAGATGCAAAAGAAATTCTGATCGTTGATGCGTGCTGATCATTGAGTAACCGAAAATAAGTTTTGTTGCCAAAGAAATGAGCCTTGATGCCGCCAGAGTAATTGGTTATCCATTGCACTGCAGTTTTCCAATTCAGTTCGGCATTGCGAACAGAGACTACTTCTTGTGCGATCGTCTTTCCTGTGCGATCAACACCTATGGGTATGACATGGAGAGATCCTGCGGCATCCTGGGCGTAGTACAAACAGATGCCAACACATGATTTGTTTTCAAGGATTTTTGATAGTGAACTTGATGGGATATAATATTCTGAAATAGCAAGACGGGTTTTTGATGCGGCAAAATTTCCAATCCAGCGGTTGCCGGTACTTTTGCTGATGAGGGCGCCTACATTTTCATTGAAAACATTTTGACTTTGAATAGTTGAGGTAGCGGCTTGCGGGCGGCTTGAAATTTTTTGATCGATACACGAATTGATACTTACTACGATAGCGGTAACAACTAGACTGGAGAAAATAGCGGCTTTTTGATTCATAGGTATTAGAGTTTAAAAGTTTGTGGTAAAAACACAACCAATTAAAGCTCCCTTGCCTAAATGAATCGTTGAAACTTAGTAAATGCTCAGGTTATTTTATCTGGCGGCTTGTTATTTGGAGGATGGCTTAAGAAAATGGCCATCGATAATGAGAAGCTTTACTCCATTTTGGGTTGATGACCGGTGCAAGCTCAAGTCGTCCGAAACGATGTAGCTCATGCCTTTGGCAAGAGTAAATTTTTCACCGTTTTGCAATTCGCTTACAAATTCACCTTCGAGACAATAGACAATGTGACCTTTGGCACACCAGTGATCGGCCAGGTAGTTTTTGCTGTATTCCACTAACCTGACACGAAGGCCATCGAGAATCAGCGTTTGCCAAAAAGCAGTTCCGGTTTCTCCTTTGTGCTCGGTTTTCTCAATAGCTGACCAGTCGATCGACTGAAACGGAATGGTGTACATGGATTTGACTAGTCGTTTTCTACGCCATTCAACTCCTTGATTTTCTTTTCAAGTTCGCGCAGACGTTCGTTGAGATCGGGAAGCCGTTTGAAAACAGCGTAGGCTTTGAAATATTCTTTGACATCGAAGGCGGGGGAACCGATGATTCGCTGGCCTTCTTCTTTGATTGATTTTCCAATCCCAGCTTGTGCGCCAATTCCGGTATTATTGGCGATGACGAGGTGCCCGGCAATTCCGACTTGTCCGCCAATCATATTGTTTTCTCCTACTTTGGAAGAACCGGAAATTCCGGTCTGAGCTGCAATCACTGTGTTTTTACCAATCTCCACATTGTGCGCAACCTGAATGAGATTATCCAACTTCACGCCTTTGCGAATGATGGTGGAATCGCCAAATAAAGTGGCGCAATCAATTACCGTATTGGCACCAATACAAACGTTGTCCTCGATAATGACATTGCCGAGTTGAGGAATGGTTTTGTAGGAGCCGTCCTCCTGCGGAGCAAAACCGAACCCGTCACTGCCGACCACAGTACCAGAGTGGATAACACAATTACTGCCGATTTTGGTATCTGCATATAATTTAACGTTGGGGTGGAGGATCGTGTTGTCACCGATAACGACATTGTCGCCCACAAAAACGTGGGGATAAATCTTGACGTTGTCGCCAATTCTTACGCCCCTTCCGATATAAGAGAATGCCCCACGATAGATATTTTTTCCAATGGTAGCTTCGGGGCCAATAAAACTAGGCTCTTCAATTCCGGTCTTCTGAAAACTGATGGCCCGGTGATATTCTTCGAGCAGTATTGTGAAGCTGCTGTAGGGGTCATCGACTAAAATTAAAGTCGTGGTGATCTCTTTCCGCGCCTGAAAGTCTCTCTTGATAATGACTGCACTGGCCTGGGTAGTATAGATGAATTGCTCGTATTTCGGATTGGCGAGAAAGGCGATTTGACCTTTTTTCGCGTCCTGTATTTTACCAAGCATATTGATTTTCTCACTGCCGTTGCCGCGCACTTCACCTTTCAATAAGCCTGCAATTTGATTAATGGTAAATTCCATTCCGTTGGGGTGTTGGGTAGCAGAACCTTTGGCCTGGAGTTCAGATATCAGGACTTCCGATTTTCAAAAGGCTTCCATCCGAAGTCCAAACACATCGGAACCCATGTGCCTATCCTCACAAAGATAGGTGTTTAGGCCAGCATAAGTAGTTTTTTTTCACGATTTTGCTCATGGCCTGTATGGTCGGCAGGTCACTGGCTTGCGCAATGTCGAGTAGCTTGCCTGACTTCATCAAGATATTGATCGACTGCCCGCCCGAGATGTAGGCTTCGTTGCTCACAGAGCCGTGAGAGAAATAGTAGCTGGCGTCCTTCTGCAGAATGCCAAACTCTTTTTGAATGGACTGTCTCACATTCTCCGCTTCCGATTTCTTGATTGGCGATTGTGTGAGTTGGATCTTGAACAACTCGCGGTTAAAAATCTTTTTGCACAGATCACTAAGGATGGCATCGGGATGATTGCGCCATAGTTTAAATGCACCCCACAAGTCGGTGTCGTCCAGGTGGCCAAAAGCCTCGAGTACTTCGTCTTGCGCAAAGTCGTTGGTTGCATATTTTCCTTTCAGGAAGAAAAGCAAGGCTTCACTGCCCGGCATTTGTTCTCCGGCGGTGGCCAGGTACTGCGCCCGCTTCACCGTGTTGACCACCATGCGCTCGGCACTCACAGCCGTTTTGTGCAAGTACACCTGCCAGTACATGAGCCTGCGTGCGTGAAGGAAGCTTTCGATACTGAAGATGCCCTTCTCTTCTACCACCAGTTGATCGTCATGCACGTTGAGCATAGCGATGATGCGGTCGACACCAACAGTTCCTTCCATTACGCCGGTAAAAAAACTGTCGCGGTTGAGGTAGTCCAACCGGTCCATATCCAGTTGACTGCTGACCAGCTGATGAAAAAATTTCCTTGCATAGCTGTTACGAAAGATCATCAATGCCAGCTCCAGTTCTCCATTGAATTTTTCGTTGAGCAATTTCATAAACTGATAAGAAATGCTCTCATGCTTGACACCGGGTAACAGCGTTTCTTCCAGTGAATGGGAAAGCGGCCCGTGCCCCATGTCGTGAAGCAGAATGGCAATTTGAGCCGCCTCCATTTCTTCCTTGCTGATCTTGACTTTCTTCTTTTGCAGGCTCTCCAGGGTGCGGGTCATCAGGTGCATGGCGCCCAGGGCATGGTGGAAGCGAGTATGCACGGCACCAGGGTAAACAAAATCACTTACGCCCAGTTGGCGGATAAATCGCAACCGCTGAAAATAGGGATGAGATATCAAATCGAAAACCAATGGGCTGGGTACAGAAACGAATCCGTAGAGAGGGTCGTTGATGATTTTGTTCTTGTTCAAGCGAACCGGATTGGAGTTTAAATCGTAACTTAGACTTTTTAACTACGAATGCAAAGGTACACGATTCTGTGGGCTGACGATGAGATTGATTTACTGAAGCCTCACATTCTATTTCTTCAGCAACGCGGCTACGATATTACCCCGGTAAACAATGGGGCGGAAGCAGTTGAGCTCAGCGGGTCAAGACATTTTGATGTGGTTTTCCTCGACGAGCACATGCCAGGCATGAGTGGCCTGGAGGCGCTGAGCCTCATCAAAAATGAAAAACCCAACCTGCCGGTAGTGATGATCACCAAGAATGAGGAAGAGCGCATCATGGAGGAGGCCATCGGAGCAAAAATTGAAGACTACCTCATCAAGCCGATCAACCCAAGCCAGATTTTACTTTCTGTAAAGAAGATATTGGATAACAAACGACTTGTTATCGAGAAGACCAATCTCAACTATCAGCAGGAGTTTGGCAAGATCAGCATGGCATTGCTTGACAGTATGAACCACGAGCAGTGGGCCGACATTTATAAAAAGCTTGTGTTTTGGGAGCTGCAAATGGACCAAGCCGACAATCACGACATGGCCGAAGTACTGGAAAGTCAAAAGGTGGAGGCCAACACGAATTTTTGCCGGTTCATCCGCAAGAATTACGAGAGCTGGCTTAACAACCCCAACGTGGAACGACCAATGCTTTCCCATCAATTGATGAAAAAAGTAGTGTTCCCCGAACTAGCCAACCATTCGAGTACGTTCGTCTTTGTTATCGATAATCTCCGGTATGACCAATGGAAAGTCCTGGAACCTGTCATTAACGAGTTTTTCAATGTAGACAAAGAAGAGACATACTATTCAATTCTTCCCACCACTACCGCCTATGCGCGAAATGCTATTTTCTCCGGAATGCTTCCATCAGAAATGGAGAAAACGCATCCTGACCTGTGGATAGGCGAAGATGTTGATGATGGAAAGAATAATTTTGAAAGTGAATTTCTGGAGAGACAGTTGAAGAAAAATAATCTCAACATCAAGTTCTCTTACCACAAAATCAAGCAACTCGAAGAAGGAAGAGATTTGGCCGACTCGGTAAATAACCTTTACGGGAATAAACTGAACGTCATCGTGTACAATTTTGTGGACATGCTTTCACACGCACGTACTGACATGGCGATGATTCGCGAATTGGCTCCGGACGAAGCAGCCTATCGTTCCATTACCAAGTCTTGGTTTCTCCACTCTCCATTGTTTGAAATACTCAAAAAGATTTCCGAGAAGAAAGTGAAAGTAATTATCACCACTGATCACGGCACCATTCGGGTGAAACGTGCATTCAAAATCGTGGGAGATAAAAACGTAAATACAAACTTGCGTTACAAGCAGGGAAAAAACCTGGGATACGAAAGTGGTAAGGTCATGGAAGCGCTTAAGCCGGAGAAATTTTTCCTGCCGAAGCAGAATGTCTCCACATCTTATGTTTTTGCTATTGAAGATCAGTTTTTCGCCTATCCGAACAATTACAATTACTACGTCAATTTTTACAAGGACACGTTTCAGCATGGCGGAGTAAGTCTGGAAGAAATGATTATCCCTATAATTTCCCTAACTTCGAAGAATGCCTGACCTCGTTTCGACTGGAGAAAAACTTACTTTTTCGCTGGCAAGAATCAATGAAGCCGCAAAGCGACTGCTGGAAGTTGGAGAAAGTTTGAATGTTTGGGCTTTGTACGGACCGATGGGATCAGGAAAGACCACATTAACAAAAGCTTTGGTATCCGAACTGGGATCACACGAGGCGACTGCAAGCCCGACCTTTTCTATTGTGAATGAATATCATGATAAAAACCAGCGACCAATCTATCATTTCGATTTTTACAGGATCAAAAATGAAGCAGAGGCATACGATATCGGTACGGATGAATATTTTGATTCGGAGAATTTATGTTTAGTCGAATGGCCCGAGAAAATCCCCTCACTTCTTCCAGCACAATATTTTGAAATCCGGCTGGAGATCAAAGACGAACAAACGCGAATAATTCATTATCAAAAACATGGCTGAGAAAAAAAAGACCGGGTTCGAGGCATTGGCGAAAACGAGTTTATCACCCCAGGAACAACTGGTGAAAGTGAAGCGAGGCAAGTATTCTTTTTTTATCGGCCTTCCCAAAGAAATTGCGTTACAGGAGAATAGAATCAGTCTCACCCCGGATGCCGTGGCACTGCTTGTTAACAATGGACACGAAGTGTGGGTTGAAAGCAATGCGGGCGCAGGAAGCAAGTTTACGGATCGGGCTTACAGCGATGCGGGGGCGAAGATCGTCTATTCTCCACAAGAAGTTTATAAGGCGGATATCATCCTCAAGATCGAGCCACCCACGATAGAAGAGCTGGAATATTTTAAGCCGGGACAGACATTGATTTCAGCTGTTCAGCTTGGATACCTCAGCGAAGAACGTGTGCAGGCATTGATCAAGAAAAAAGTCACAGCTCTTGCCTATGAATTCATTGAAGACAAAGTGGGAGGCATGCCGATCATCCGTGCGATGAGCGAGATAGCGGGAAGTACAGTGATGCTTATTGCAGCAGAGTATTTGAGCACAGCAAAAAATGGGAGAGGAATTATTTTGGGAGGTATCACAGGAGTGCCACCAACCAAAGTAGTAATTATAGGTGCCGGTACAGTTGCCGAGTACGCAGCCCGTGCCGCTATTAGCCTCGGAGCAGAGATCCAGGTTTTTGATAACCACTTGTATAAACTCAGAAGAATTAAGCACACGTTGAGTCATCAGTTTTATACCTCAACGATTGACACAGTCACGCTAAGCGAAAGTTTGAAAACAGCCGATGTAGTGATTGGAGCGCTTCGTGCGGAAAAAGGACGTGCCCGCCATGTTGTAAGTGAAGAAATGGTGAAAGTGATGAAGCCAGACTCATTGATCATCGACTTGAGCATTGACCAGGGTGGATGCATCGCCACCTCGGAAATTACTTCACTGGCAAATCCAACTTACAGGAAGTATGATGTTATTCACTATTGTGTGCCCAATGTGGCATCGCGTGTAGCGAACACCGCTACGACTGCTCTCAGCAATATTTTTACACCGACTATTCTTCGTGCGGCAGAAGAAGGAGGAGTAGAGGAAATGATCTTTGCCCACAAGTGGTTCATGAAAGGAGTTTATTCCTACAAAGGCAACCTGACTAATGAAAGTGTTGCCCGCAAGTTTGGTATGAAGTTCAAGAATATTGAGTTGCTTTTGGCGGTGAGAGTGTAGTGATTATTGTGCAAGTAGTTTTTTCATATACTCCATAACTACATCCCTTCCATTCTGTACATCTTCTACCGTTGGCTTCAGAGCTACATCGGGTTTTACACCATGAACCTCGTTGTCAGCACAAGGGTGTACAAATTTTTTGTGTGAACAAAAAGCGTCTAAGTGTGTGTTGGGAAGTCTTATGGCAATCAAATCTCCATAAGGTGAAAGTACCCCTCCGGTTTCTTCCCCAACAACAGTTCCCATTTGGTAGCATTTATAAGTATCAGACAACATATTGGCACTTGAAAAAGTATAGTGACTCGTAAGCAGGTAGGTTTTTCCAGGAAACTTATTCAATGCCTTTTTTGGAACTGTAGGTTTAATTGACTCGAAAACCGTAACGGAGCCGTTCTTTTTGAATAGAGAAGCCCTGGCTTGCTTTCCGGCAAAATAAAATAGAGGATAAACCGGGTACATGTACCACTTTACATAACTTTTTCTTGTGTTCTTCTTTAGTTGTTTGCTCGTTTTTATTTCCATTCTCACCGCCTGTAAATATGGTTTGTCGGTGATGTAATTGAACAGCGCATCTCCAAGCCTTGAGTTGCCACCTCCATTGTCCCGGATATCAATTACCATTTGTTGTAAATGATCTTTTTTAGCCACTAAAAAAACGGAATCGAGGAACAGCTCGAATTTTTTAAGATTGGTCATTTGCCTGAAATCAATTACCCCGGCTTGAGTGCCATCCAATTTGTAAAATGAGAAAGGCTTGATCTTTTGTTGAATGCCATATTCCATTTGGAGAGCTTCCAGTTCTTTCAGCTTGATTCCTTTAACAAAATGATTTTCAATTTTACCATGATTATCGATTTGAATATCATAATCCCCTTCCATGCCAGTCACAAACCAAAGCAGTCTTTTAAAGGCCTCCTGAACACGCACATCCCTGTAAAAATCAAGCTCAGCACTTACGTATTGACGAAGCTGATTTAAAACCTCACCAACAGTTCGGTTATTAATGGAAATAATCTTGAGTCCCGGTAACAAAGTTTTGTCTTCACTATAGTTGGTTTTAATTAAGAGCTGCCCGTTAATCTGAACTACATCAAAAGGGAAAATTTTACCACCGTTCTTGAAGTAGTCGTTTCGTTCCTCTGTTGGGAAGACAAGTGAAGTGTGTGCATCCTTAAATTTAGTGACAATGGGGATTACCTTCCGCGCGAATTCAATCCTTGTCATGGGACTATTTAACTCTTTCTCCAGCTCCCTGATTTCATTTGCGATATCGCTCCTGTTGGCATATGCATATAAATTGGGGTGAATGCTTTCAAGAGATGCGAAGAGATAGTTTAGATCCTCCTTTAATTCGTCTGAACTATATTTTCTGGTGACATCAATTTGTTGCGCATTTCCAGCAACGATGATCATTGAACAAATGATGAATATTGATCTGGTCATCTGAATGTTTTGAACATTTCATCAAAGGACGAAAAATTAACTAATTCGGTTGCCTGAGGACTGGCAAGAGCTAATTAAATTTAATGCGTGTCACGAATTTGGTGGTATGATGAATTTATTATCCCTTCTGGTTTTAAAACCAAAAGGGATAATAAAAAACTATTTCACTCGATACCTGAATCCTGCATACCACATTCTTCCAAACACAGGTCCCCAAACCATCGATGAGTCGAAGTAAGGGCCGAAGGGCTGACTTGCACCAACGATCGGATTGCTGAGTTTGAAATCAGTCAGATTCTCTACGCCAATGTATGCACTCCATTTTCCCAGGTCCTTCGTCACTTGCGTATTCATCAGGATGTAAGAGTCAGAAAATCCACTAAGCTGATACGCTGCCGGATTGCTGGCCGTATTCGGAATACGTTGTTGCCCGAGACGCTGAATGGTGTAGTCGAAAGCCCAGTTGTTTTTTGTTTTATAAGCGAGATTCACGAAAGCGCGGTCGCGCGGAACGAGTGGTCTTTGCAGTCGACCATTCAGATAATCAGTTTCCACATCCAGCCAGCGATAAGCGAGTCGAACATCAAACCTGCGAATCACCTGGTAATCAAGTTGCGCCTGGATGCTGTGTGAAAAAGATTTTCCTGTCAAACCAAAGAAGTTGATTTGCTGTGGATTCTTGTCCCAATCAACTACAACCTGATTTTTGAAATCAGTGAAAAAATAATCAAGGCTGAATGACCCGGGCCGGTAATCAATATTGAACTCTTGTAATAAGTTGAGTCCATAGTTCCACGCATCGTCAGGACGGAAACCATAGGCGTAATTCGACTGAAGGTTGGATAACACCACCGAGCGGGAGCTTGCCAGGAAGCCAGGGTTTTCTGAAATGATATTGGCGACCCGGATTCCCCTGCCCATAGAAGCACGCAGAATGGTTGTCTCCGTTGCATTGTACTTTGCATGGATGCGGGGCACTACAAATGTTCCGAATAAATTATGCTGATCAACCCGCAAGCCTGCAATGATCGAGAATTTTTTAAGATCATCGTAAGAGTATTCAACGAAAGCACCTGGCACGTATTCCGTCCTGTCGAAGTTCATCGTAGGGAATGCAGCATCGGCACGCCCGAGCGACTCATTGTACTTGTCATACAAAAAACTGACGCCAGTCTTGAACTTATGAAATGTACTTCCAATGATAGACTGGTAAATAAAATTGGCGTATCCGGATTGCTCATCGGCACGATGCAGGTTGAAACCGAAGTAGCTGTCGTGATTATGTTGCAGTGCATTCAACTGCAGGCCGAAACTTTTGTAGGGCTTTCCGCGAAACTGGTAGCCCAACTTACCGGTCACCTCGTAGCGATCAGTATTGATTTCAAATCCGTAGCGATTAGTCGAAAACTTATCTCCTTCAGTATATCCGATTTGCCCGCCTTGTTTGCGATCGGTGAGATACTTGGCGGAAATTTGCCCAAGCCACCCGTTACCGGAATTGTATGTCCAGCGATTGATCAGATTCACCTGTTGCCCTTTCGGAAAATCTAAAAACGAATCGTTGTTTTGATCCATCTCCTTAGGACGCATGCTGCCGTGCAACAAAAAAGTCGTAGCCCATTTTTTGCCGGCCTGGGTGGTGTAGATCAGATTCGCTTCAGAGCGTGCAGAGCTATTGATGTAGCCATTCACAAAGACCTTATCACTCTCCTGCGGCTTCTTTAACTCTACGTTGATTTGCCCGGCAATGCTTTCGTAGCCATTGATCACCGAGCCAACTCCTTTGGTCACTTGAATTGAATTGATCCACGTACCTGGAATGAACTGAATTCCCTGGCTCGATGCCAGCCCACGGACGCCTGGCATATTTTCAAGCGAGATCATGGTGTTGGGCCCGGACAAACCGAGCATCTGAATTTGCCGTGTTCCCGTGATCGCATCTGTAAACGCAACATCCACAGAAGGATTGGTTTCAAAGCTCTCAGACAAATTGCAGCAAGCTGCTTTGAACAACTCCTTTTCGTTCATCTCAATCGTGTTGATTCCCGAAGCGCCATTCACATAAGACGAAGGTCTCCAGCCCTGCACCACCACTTCCTGCAGTTGCGTGGTCGATTTCAATTCTACCTTGATGCTGGTTTGATCTGTGATGGAGATCGTGTCACTCACGTAACCCACAAAACTCACCACAAGCTTGTTGCTTCCGGTCACGCGGTCGATGAGAAACACTCCGTTGTCGCGGGTGGCAGTTCCCTGGCCTGTGCCTAACCAAAATACACTGGCACCTGGGAGAGGTTTGTCTTTTCCTTGGCTGTCTTTTTCAATGACAACCCCCAACAATTTTTGTGCGGACAACTCCAACGGGTATGCCGAAGCAAAAGCCAGCAGGCCTATGAAAAAATATTTCATGACGCCTGCCTTAGTGGTGGTCCTTCATTTCGTGATCGCGGTACAGGCAGCAGAATGGAAGCGCAGCGTAGGTCTCGTCTTTCGCTTTCACCTTGTCCGTATCGTGACCGACTTTGGCAATGATATTATGGATTTCAGTTTCCGATATTTTATCGGAATTGTAAACGACCTGGAGCTCTTTGGTCTTCGGGCTCCACTCAGCTTTTTTTATTCCTTTATGATCGAGCGCTGTTTCAATGCGCTTTTTGCACATGGAGCAGTTGCCATACACTTTGATAGATGCCGTAACAATTTTTGATTGTGCCTTTGAAGTAAAAGAGGTCAACGTCAATGCACAGATGATCGCGATGAAGAATGTTTTTGTTTTCATGTTTTTAGAATGAGTTGTTTAAGTCTTTTTCAGAATCCCTATAGCTATCGGGATGAATCCTCGTGGAAAACTTAAACTACCGATTCGTAAAAAACGAGACTACAAACAGATTGATAGATCGGAACTTTAGGAGGAGGTACGTTGTGATTTTCAATGGATTCACTTGAGGAATCCAGAGTAACAACCTCAGTTTGTTCCGAAAATAATTCACTGATAAAATTGAAGTCGGGAGCGGGGGTATGAACAGCCTGACTGAAAGAGTGATCATCCTCGATCTTTACTAATTCGTGTTCGTCATCGCAACAATCATGAGATGACATACCCGATAATTCGCAGGCACATTTATTGGATTCAAATGAAAACAAGGCAACGGGGAGAGGCCTGCCCATGCAAAAATGCGTGGATTTAGCTATGCCTACCGATAAAATCAGGTAGACGCAGGTGATTGATATGTAGCCTAGTTTCCTCACTGTGCAAATTTAACGCTATTTCAGTGGCTTTGGTTCGACCCTGTCGGACGCTTTAGATACTCTTTAACAATTGACGGGGATACTCCAGGTATCAAAGTCGAACCTTTCAGGCTCGATTTCGATGTTTTAGAAATCAACGGAGACTCCAGGAGAGTCAAGGACGAGCTTAAAAGAATCTCCAGTGAACCAAAAAGCACCGATGAAGATGTTATGAATATCAAAGTCGAACCTTTCGGGCTCGACTTTGATACTTTCGGAGTCAACGGAGACTTCGAAAGAGCCAAAGGCGACCTTAAAAGAATCTCCATTGAACCAAAAAGCATCGATGGAGATGTTATATATGTCAAAAGTCGAGTCTTTAGGGCTCTTTGATGCTTTGGGAATCGACATCGTTAACTTAAAAACATGCGATCCCTCCGGGATCGGACAATTTTTCAAAATACATGGCTATAAACATTTGACCCTTCCAGGGTCTCATGGCAAAGGGCTAACAATCCCGGCGGGATTGAATGTTTATAAAAGATATAGTGAAAAGTAATTTCGACTCCCGAGGAGTCGTATGTTACCCTCAAGCAAAGGCAGGCAACATTTGCGATCTCTTAAATTGACGACTATGCTCAGAGAGCCCGATATCTATCCCTTCCCTGGTCAAAGTGTTTTCAGGCGTTCTTCCAGCGATTGGATCTTCATTTCGGCATCGGCTTGCTTTTTCTTTTCCATCTCAATGACTTGTGGAGGAGCCCCATTCACAAATTTCTCGTTCGAGAGTTTTTTCATGACCGAGGCCAGGAAGCCTTTATTGTATTCCAGGTCTTTCAGGATTTCTTCCTTCTCTTTGGCAGCATCGACTTTGCCTTCCAGCGGAATGTAGAATTCTGCTGTACCCACCAGGAACGAAGTAGCGTTGGTCAACTTTCCTGAAACTGATTCAATGGATTTCAGGTTTGCCAGTTTCTTAATCACCGAACTGAAAAGTTCAAGGTCCTTGGTTGATCCGTTGATGCTGAGTGCCAGGCTTTCCTTTGGAGAAATTCCTTTGGCATTACGTGTATTTCGAACTTGAGTGATCACTTCAAAAGCAGTGTCACATTGATCAACAATTTTCTGATCTGCCGTCTTAGCTTTTGGCCACTCGGCATTGATGATGCAATCCTCCATCTTCCTTTCTTTCAACTCGTGCCATAATTCCTCTGAAATGAAAGGCATGAAAGGATGGATCAATTTCAGGATCGATTCAAAAAATGAAACTGTTTTTTGATAGGTTGTTTCATCGATTGGCTTTCCAAACTCGGGTTTTATGATTTCCAGGTACCAGGAGCAGAAATCATCCCATACTAATTTGTACAGAGAATGAAGCGCATCGGAAATCCGGAATTTTGAAAAATGATCTTCCAGCTCTGCAATGGATTTATTCAGCTTTGATTCAAACCACTCAATGGCAACTTTGTTTTCTTCCGGCTGAGCGCCTTTCGCAATTTCCCAGCCTTTCACCAGTCGGAATGCATTCCAGATTTTGTTGGAGAAATTCCGACCTTGTTCACACAGCTTTTCATCGAAGAGCAGATCATTGCCCGCAGCCGAACTGAAAAGCATACCTGTTCGCACACCGTCAGCTCCATAACTTTTAATCAGATCGATCGGGTCAGGGGAGTTGCCCAACGACTTGCTCATCTTCCTGCCTTGCTTGTCGCGAACGGTTCCGGTGAGGTACACATCAGAGAACGGTTTTTCATCCATGTACTCAAATCCTGCAATGATCATTCGCGCTACCCAGAAGAAAAGGATCTCAGGTGCCGTCACAAGGACTTGTGTAGGATAGAAGAATTTCAGGTCGACATTGTTACCTGAATTGATCTTCCCGTTCGTAAAGTCTTTTTCATTAAACCCCTTGAATACTTCCATCGGCCACAGCCAACTCGAAGCCCACGTGTCGAGCACATCCGAATCTTGCCTGATCTCCTCCAATTTGAGATTTGGAATTTGCGATTTAAGTTTTGCATATGCTTCCGCTTCTGTTTCGGCTACCGTAAATGTTCCATCAGGCGCATACCATGCTGGAATCCGGTGTCCCCACCAGAGCTGACGTGAAATGCACCAGTCGCGCACATTGTCCATCCAGTGGCGATACGTATTCTTGAATTTGTTGGGATATAATTTGATCTCGTCATTCTCTACCGCATCTTTTGCGCGAACAGAGATGTCTTTCATCTTCACAAACCACTGCAACGAAAGTTTGGGTTCAACAACAGAGTTGGTTCGCTCACTGCGGCCAATGCGTGTGGTAAACTCTTCTTCCTTCACAAGTTGCCCTGCTTCTTTCAGATCTCGTACAATTTCCTTGCGAACAGCAAAACGATCTTTGCCAATAAACTTGGGCAGCTCACATTTTGCATTCAGTGTGCCGTCATCATTAATGGTGTCAATGACGGGCAGGTTGTGACGCAAGCCGATCTCATAGTCATTCACATCGTGGGCTGGAGTCACTTTCAAACAACCCGTTCCAAAGGCTTTGTCAACGTAGTCGTCTGCGATGACCGGGATCTCACGAAGGATGAAGGGCACGAGAACTTTCTTGCCGATCAGTTTTTTGTATCGCTCGTCTGTCGGATTCACGGCAATGGCTACATCGCCCATGATTGTTTCAGGGCGCTGGGTGGCAATGGTGATCCACTCGTCTGTATCTTTTATTTTATACTTTACAGAATACAATACCGAACGCTCGCCTTCTTCTTTGTATAAAACTTCTTCATTGGACAATGCAGTCTTCGCTTCGCAATCCCAGTTGATCATCCGCAACCCGCGGTAGATGTACCCTTTATTATAGAGATCGATAAACACACGGACTACCGCTTTGTAATAGTCGGGGTCCATGGTGAAGTGCGTACGCTCCCAATCACAGGACGCTCCCAGTTTTTTTAACTGCTGGAGAATGATGCCCCCGTATTTCTCTTTCCACTCCCAGGCGTACTTCAAAAACTCCTCGCGTGTGAGGTCTGATTTCTTGATCCCTTTTTCGCGGAGCATACCTACCACCTTTGCCTCGGTGGCGATCGAGGCGTGATCAGTACCCGGCACCCAGCACGAAACCTTGCCTTCCATACGCGCCTTCCGGATGAGCACATCCTGGATGGTATTGTTGAGCATATGTCCCATGTGCAAGACGCCCGTCACATTGGGCGGAGGCATGACTATCGTGAAAGGTTCTTTGCCTGGTGCTGGTTTGGCATGGAAAAAGCCCTTTTCCATCCAGTATTGATACCATTTGTCTTCCGTTTCAACCGGATTGTATTTAGTAGAAAGTGCCATGAAAATGAAAAATAACCTCGATTAAGAGAGCAAAAATAAGGAATACAGAGGATTTTGACAGAGAATATATCCCACCAACAGTGCAAAGGCCGATGATACTTGACTCTTAAGCGCCCTTTTAAAACTAAGTATACCTAAGGCTTATACAAATAAGTGAATTAATCATTCTAATCATTTTATCTAACAGTCTGTTAATTCTCATAGATGGGTTACAATAAAATACTCGAAAGTTGTTTTTTAAAAAAATAAACAAACAGCCCAACTATGAATATTTTTAAAAGAGTTATTTTGTTGGCATGCTTATTAGCGGCCTCAACAAGTATTTTCGCTCAAAGGTACTGGGTACCTGGAGGAAATGGAAATTGGTCGAGTGTAGGCAACTGGTCTACAACCTCCGGAGGAGCAAGTGGGGCATCTGTACCATCCTCTACTCAAGATGTTTTTTTTGATGAAAACTCGGGAGGGGGAATAGCGGTTCTGGATATTGCAGGTACAACAAAAAGCCTTGATTTCACGGGGAGTTCTACAATTACTTTCAATACCAGTTTCAATGGCAACAACAAATCATTGGATGTTTATGGTAATCTGATTATACCGCAGTATGCTAGTGTATATAGTATATCAGTCATCAATTTCAAATCAGCAACGACTCAAACTATCGATATTGGAAATCAGAATTTGATCAACACCAACCTCAACTTTGATGATGGTGGGGCTGGTAGTGGAGCTTGGAATTTGTTAAGCAATCTAGTGTTTAGTGGAACTACCGCAGCCTTCACATTGTCATCAGGTACTCTTAATACTAATGGTTTTGATCTAAAGTGCAATAGTTTTACTCAAAATGGCACAGTAAACACAACCTTAAACTTAGGAAGCTCCAATATTACTATTGGGACGCTTTTCACTGAATCACCGTTATTATCGGCAGTGCTTAATGCAGGTACATCAACAATTGTTTTCCCGAATGCAAGCTCAGCTTTGCAAGGTGGTGGTAAGGTTTATAACAATGTAACTTCAAATTATACCACCATCTATCAAAATAATACTTTTAATAATTTGGAAGTCCGGGGTGCTACAATTAATGGTGCAAATAGTATAAATAATCTTATAATAACTGGTGGTAATCTGTCTTTGCCTGCATTTACTACTCAAACTATTACCGGTACTATTTCGACAATGGGATCATCAAGTTCTTCATGCAGCATTCAAAGTAGCTCTGCAGGGAATTATGCAACCATAAGTATGGGTGCAGGAAAAAGTGCTTACTTTACAAATGTTACTTTGAGTTATATTGCATTTACAGGTGGTGCCACATTTACACCGCACGCGTCAGCGCCAAATGCACTTACAACTGGTATGGCTGCTGTAAGCAGCAAAACCTTTCAGTCTATTAGTATTGGATCGCAACTGGATTCTCAAATACATTTTGGTTCTGTTGGTATTTCTCCAGCACCAGCAGCATCATCAAATTTGCCCGTGACCTTTACATTGGTTAGTGGTCCAGCTACTTTGTCAAGTAATACAGTAACACCAACAGGTACAGGTTTAGTTACCCTTATGGCAACACAAACAGGCAACGCAACTTTTTTCCCTGCGGCTCCCGTTTTTGTAACCTTTCGATTTATAAAATCCACACCAACGATAATCACGTTATCACCAAAGAATGGGTCATTTGGTGTAACGCCTACAGTTAATATGGCTACATCGGTCAATTCATCTGGCGCCATAGTTTACTCTGTGCATTCAGGTGCAAATGTAGGAACAGTTAACCCTTCGACTGGCTTGGTAACGATTACAGGCGCAGGTAATATGTTTATAAAAGCTACTGTAGGGGCTGACGCAAACTACTATGCCAGTTCCGCCATTATAGGATCTATATCAATTGCCAAAGTCGCACCTACGATTACTAACAACACCGTTTCAGTAACATACGGTGCCCCGTCATTTGCTTTGAATATTGCCTCCAATTCAACTGGAGCCATCACGTACTCTGTTTTATCGGGCCCAGCCACTGTTTCATCAGGATTAATTACAACGACAGGAACTGGTCCGGTTTCCGTGCAAATTTCACAGGCGGCCGATGCCAACTGTTTTGCCAGCATGATAACTTCATCATTTACAGTTAGCCCGGCAATCCTTACTGTTACCGCAAATAATTCGAATAGGTATTACGGAGCTGCCAATCCAATTTTTGGCGTGACCTATTCAGGCTTTGTAAATGGAGACACACCATTCAGCCTCGGTACACGACCCACTGCAAATAGTTTGGCAACACCCACTACACCAGTAGGCACGGCTTCCATTGTGCCTTCAGGAGGAGTCGCGTCAAACTATAACTTTAACTATGTAAATGGCTCATTGATAATAGACAAAGTTCCATTGACAGTGACAGCAACAGATGCTAGCAGAGTCTATGGAGCAGCTAATCCTGTGTTTACAGTTTCTTATTCTGGTTTTGTAAATAGTGAGACAGCTGCGAATTTGTTAACCCCGTCTACAGCTGGAAGTGCCGCAGTAGGTACATCACCCGTAAACACAACAGTAAGCATTGTACCTTCTGGCGGTACTTCAAATAATTACACTTTTAATTATGTGAATGGCTCATTGACAATAACCAAAGCGCCATTGACAGTGACAATAACTAATGCCAGTAAGACCTATGGTGCTGTAAATCCTACCTTCACAGCCACCTATTCTGGATTTGTGAATGGTGAGTCCACATCAGTTTTTAGTACCTCGCCTTCATTTGCAAGCTTAGCGTCAATCTTCACTTCCGTAGGAAATTACTCTATAGACGTAGCCACTTTTGGTAATGCAGCTAACTATTCATTTAGTTATGTGAGTGGAACTTTAACCATCACCCCGGCAACGCTGACTGTGAAAGCTTTAGACAATAGTAGTCCTTATGGATCGAATAATACAGTATATAATGTCACGTATTCAGGATTTGTAAATTCGGAAGGTCCAACTGATCTTCCAAACCCAAAACCAACAGCAAGTTGCGCAGCAACGAGTTCCACCCCAGTAGGAACAGTAAGCATTATACCTTCAGGCGGGACAGTTGGTAATTACTCATACAATTATGTCAATGGAACTTTAACAATAACTAAAGCTCCATTGACGGTAACAGCAGTAAGTGTTAGCAAATTTTATGGAAACCCCAATCCTACATTCCTCTTTTCTTATGCAGGTTTTATGAATGGAGAGACGCAAGCCGATTTAATGACTACGCCCACTGCAACATGTGCTGCAACCACCTCCACACCAGCAGGCACAATCAGCAGTATTATACCCTCCGGAGGCACCTCTAATAATTACAGCTTCAGCTATGTGAACGGATCATTGAGTGTCTCTAAAAGGTTTTTAATAGTAACCGCCAATGATGCGAGTAAATCATATGGTGCCAATAATCCTACTTTCACCGCTACGTATTCTGGCTTTGTAAATGGGGAATCAGTAGCAAACCTGATTACCCCCCCAACATTTAAGTCTGATGCGTCAATTTACTCCAGTGGAGGAACTATTTTTCCCATTTACATGATTACTCCCGGAAGTGCCGCCAATTATTTATTTAACTATGTTAATGGTAATCTGGATATCACTCCAGTACCCTTAACAGTAACGGCTTCCAACGCTAGCAGAACTTATGGATTGGCCAATCCTGTTTTTATTTTAAATTATTCTGGTTTTGTAAATGGAGAGTCAGTTTCAGATATAGTTAGACCAGTTGCTACTTGCTCGGCTTTGCCATCAACGCCAGTAGGCAGTACTGTTAATATTGTTCCTTCTGGCGGCCTTTCAGGCAATTATACATTTGTTTTTGTTAATGGAACATTAACAATCAATCCTGCTCCTTTAACAGTAACAGCGAACAATGCGAGCAGGGTTTACGGTGCAGCTAACCCAGCGTTTACAATGAGTTACACTGGTTTTGTGAATGGTGAGGGCACGGCTAACTTAACCACTGTACCAACAGCGACAAGTACAGCGACCGCGACAACCCCGGTAGGGAGTGTTAACATAGTGCCATCAGGTGGTGTTTCCGGAAATTATACATTCACTTATGTAACTGGGTCTTTATCTATTACCAAGGCGTCATTAACAGTAATGGGTGTCAACGCTACGCGAGTTTACGGAGCTACGAATCCTGTATTTACAGTTTCTTATTCTGGTTTTGTAAATGGAGACACACAAGGGAACCTAACGACACCACCTACAGTGACAAGCACAGCGACAGCGACAACTCCAGTAGGGAGTGTTAACATAGTGCCTTCAGGAGGTGTTTCTGGGAATTATACATTCACTTATGCAAATGGGATTTTATCGATTACCAAGGCATCTTTGACGGTAGCAGCTAACAATACGAGCAGATCTTATGGAAGTGCCAATCCGGCATTTACGATAGCGTATTCAGGATTTGTCAATTCGGAGACGCAGTCGGTCATCGATATTCTTCCAGTTGTTAATTCAAGCACGATATCATCAAGTAATGCAGGGCTGTATACGGGGGACTTGGTTCCATCAGGAGGCTCGGATAATAATTATTCTTTTACATACATTCCAGGCAACTTAACGATCACGTCAATTAATCCAGTCATTACGTTTAATGATCTTTCCAAAAACATAACAGATCCTGATTTCACCCTTGGTGCAACGAGCACTTCACCTGGCACATTTAGTTATACAGATCAAACCTTAAGTCCGGCAATTGCAACATTAACAGGGTCGCTAATTCATCTGGGTGGTTCATTGGGAACAGTGAACCTTCAGGCTTGTGTAACAGCCACTACAAATTATAATGCACTTTGTAAAACGGTAGTGCTTACTGTTTCTGCTTTGCCTGTTCCAAGCCTTACTTTCAATAATGTCAATAAGAATTATGGTAATCCAGCATTTGATCTTACAGCTGCATCTAACTCATCGGGATCAATAACTTATTCTGTGGTTAGTGGAACAGGGGCTACGGTCAATACGACAGGGCATGTAATTATCACAGGAGCAGGTCAATTACAGGTACAAGCTTCACAAGCAGCTACGAGTACTTTTGCAGCAGCCACTTCTACGGCTACAATTAATATTGCCTCTATTCCTTTAACAGTAACAGCGAACAATGCGAGCAGGGTTTACGGTGCAGCTAACCCAGCGTTTACAATGAGTTACACTGGTTTTGTGAATGGTGAGGGCACGGCTAACTTAACCACTGTACCAACAGCGACAAGTACAGCGACCGCGACAACCCCGGTAGGGAGTGTTAACATAGTGCCATCAGGTGGTGTTTCCGGAAATTATACATTCACTTATGTAACTGGGTCTTTATCTATTACCAAGGCGTCATTAACAGTAATGGGTGTCAACGCTACGCGAGTTTACGGAGCTACGAATCCTGTATTTACAGTTTCTTATTCTGGTTTTGTAAATGGAGACACACAAGGGAACCTAACGACACCACCTACAGTGACAAGCACAGCGACAGCGACAACTCCAGTAGGGAGTGTTAACATAGTGCCTTCAGGAGGTGTTTCTGGGAATTATACATTCACTTATGCAAATGGGATTTTATCGATTACCAAGGCATCTTTGACGGTAGCAGCTAACAATACGAGCAGATCTTATGGAAGTGCCAATCCGGCATTTACGATAGCGTATTCAGGATTTGTCAATTCGGAGACGCAGTCGGTCATCGATATTCTTCCAGTTGTTAATTCAAGCACGATATCATCAAGTAATGCAGGGCTGTATACGGGGGACTTGGTTCCATCAGGAGGCTCGGATAATAATTATTCTTTTACATACATTCCAGGCAACTTAACGATCACGTCAATTAATCCAGTCATTACGTTTAATGATCTTTCCAAAAACATAACAGATCCTGATTTCACCCTTGGTGCAACGAGCACTTCACCTGGCACATTTAGTTATACAGATCAAACCTTAAGTCCGGCAATTGCAACATTAACAGGGTCGCTAATTCATCTGGGTGGTTCATTGGGAACAGTGAACCTTCAGGCTTGTGTAACAGCCACTACAAATTATAATGCACTTTGTAAAACGGTAGTGCTTACTGTTTCTGCTTTGCCTGTTCCAAGCCTTACTTTCAATAATGTCAATAAGAATTATGGTAATCCAGCATTTGATCTTACAGCTGCATCTAACTCATCGGGATCAATAACTTATTCTGTGGTTAGTGGAACAGGGGCTACGGTCAATACGACAGGGCATGTAATTATCACAGGAGCAGGTCAATTACAGGTACAAGCTTCACAAGCAGCTACGAGTACTTTTGCAGCAGCCACTTCTACGGCTACAATTAATATTGCCTCTATTCCTTTAACAGTAACAGCGAACAATGCGAGCAGGGTTTACGGTGCAGCTAACCCAGCGTTTACAATGAGTTACACTGGTTTTGTGAATGGTGAGGGCACGGCTAACTTAACCACTGTACCAACAGCGACAAGTACAGCGACCGCGACAACCCCGGTAGGGAGTGTTAACATAGTGCCATCAGGTGGTGTTTCCGGAAATTATACATTCACTTATGTAACTGGGTCTTTATCTATTACCAAGGCGTCATTAACAGTAATGGGTGTCAACGCTACGCGAGTTTACGGAGCTACGAATCCTGTATTTACAGTTTCTTATTCTGGTTTTGTAAATGGAGACACACAAGGGAACCTAACGACACCACCTACAGTGACAAGCACAGCGACAGCGACAACTCCAGTAGGGAGTGTTAACATAGTGCCTTCAGGAGGTGTTTCTGGGAATTATACATTCACTTATGCAAATGGGATTTTATCGATTACCAAGGCATCTTTGACGGTAGCAGCTAACAATACGAGCAGATCTTATGGAAGTGCCAATCCGGCATTTACGATAGCGTATTCAGGATTTGTCAATTCGGAGACGCAGTCGGTCATCGATATTCTTCCAGTTGTTAATTCAAGCACGATATCATCAAGTAATGCAGGGTTGTATACGGGGGATCTGATTCCATCAGGAGGCTCGGATAATAATTATTCTTTTACTTATATGTCTGGCGATTTCACGATTAATAAAATTGATCCAGTTATTGTCTTTAGCGATCTCTTTAAGAACAATGCAGCTGCTGACTTTAGCCTAAACGCAACCAGCACACCAACCGGAATAATAAACTACACCGATCTTTCTTCTAATGGTTTGATTGGATTAAGCGGAACAGCAGTTCATCTAAATGGAGGTACTGGTTCAGTCAACTTGCAGGCATGTACTTCGGCTACAACTAATTATAATAGTGTTTGTAAAACGGCAGTACTCACTATTTCTAATTTGCCTATTCCAACAGTCACCGTAAATAATGTAAGCAAGAAGTATGGAGATGCCGGATTTGATCTTGCGGCTACGTCGAATTCCAATGGAGCCATAACGTACTCTGTTTTAAGCGGATCATCGGCAACGGTAAATGCGGCTGGTCATGTCGTTATTACAGCAGTGGGTCAGGTACAAGTTCAAGCCCTTCAGGCGGCCACTGGTTCGTTTGGCCCAAGTGCTTCAACAGCAACAATAACCATTACCCAAGGCGATGCTGTGATTTCAAATTTCACTGATCTGACAAAAACAATTAATGATGTTGATTTTGATCTGGCTGCCACCACTAATTCTGATGGTATTGTCAGTTACCAATTATTGACAGGCAATGCCGTTTCATTGTCAGGAAAAACGATTCATATTCTAGGATCGGGTGTAGCAACGTTAAGAGCGAGTGTGTCGGCCACGGTAAATTATTTGGCCGCCTCTCAGGATATTACCTTAACAGTCAATAAGCTTTCACAAACAATCACTTTTGGTTCAATTCCTTCAAAAACATTTGGAGCTGCACAACAATTTACCATAAGTGCTACTGCAAGCTCATCATTACCTGTAACATTCAGTGTGACTTCGGGGCCAGCTACTATTTTAGGTGGTACAGTTACGATTACAGGAGCAGGAGATGTAGCCATTAAGGCAAGCCAGGCGGGTGATGCTAATTACAATGCGGCAAATGATGTAACACAAACATTTAGCGTAGCCAAGGCAGCGCAGACTATTATGTTTGGTGCATTAGCAACTAAACTCCAAGGCGATCAACCTTTCACTCTATCAGTTACGGCATCTTCAACACTGGCAGTTGCTTTTAGCATCACCTCAGGGCCGGCCACAGTTTCGGGTAGTACAATTACTTTGACTGGAGCAGGAACAGTTGTAGTGAAAGCCAGCCAGGCAGGCAATGCGAATTATAGCGCGGCTGCTGATGTATCACAAAGCTTTTGTGTTACACCATCAAAACCTGTGATTTCTTTTTCAACTGCCAATCCTGAAATTCCTGTACTTACTTCAAGCAGTACGCAAGGCAACCAGTGGTACTTGAATGGAACTGCAATAAGCAATTCTACTTCTGCCACAGTAAATGGAGATCACGCAGGCAGCTATACCGTACAGGTGACTATCGGAGGATGCACAAGCTTGATGTCAGATGCTAAAGCTGTCATCGTAACTACAGTTGAAAAAGGAGTTGTTGAATTCAGTTGTTATCCAAACCCATCAGAGAAAGAGATCACAATTCAATGGCCGCAATCAGAACGGGTACAACAAGTACAAATTATCGATATGTCTGGTCGGGTAATGAGTTCTGGCGGAGAAGAGATGGTCAATAAGCCAATCACCATCGAAAGCTACGGACAAGGTATGTTCATTATCAATGTGAAGTCAGCGCAGGGCATTTCGAAAGCGAAGTTTATAAAGAAATAGATCGGTTTATTTTAATCAAAATGAGTTATGAAATCACAACTAAGAAATAGCAATAAAATGAGTGGGGTAGCACTTTGCCTCGCAAGCTTGGTTATCCTGGCGCTAAGTCAGGGGTGCAACAAAAATACACCGTCTGCGAAAGAAGTGAGCACAAATTTACTTGTGGCACACGACTGGAAGCTGAGCACGTTGTCAGTAGATGGCGTTGATAAAACTAGTCTGTATGCGGGGATGACTCTGTCGATTGCAACGGGAACGTACACAACAGTTAATGGAGCCCCGGTATGGCCAGCGACCGACACGTGGACGTTGAGCAATGACGGGAAAACAATTACAAGAGGGGATGGAATAGAAGTTTCGGTCACGGCCATTACAGCGGATGGGCTGACACTGACGCTGAACTGGACAATGAACACTTTTGCCGGAGGACGAACTGCCTCAGTAGCGGGTAATCATGTCTTTACCTTCGTGAAATAAGAAAGTCGGATTTTCTTGGGGAGAAAGGAGGTTGGCCATTGGGAGCCAACCTCCTTAATTTATAACTGGTTTCAGTTTGGGTTACCGCTTATTTTGAGGATTACTTTCTTACGAGGTGCGCTGATCGTCATCCTCTTTTCATCTTGAGTCTCCAGCTTTTTTTGGTTTCCTCGCGAACCAGTTCTTTTTTTAATTTCCCTTTGATGATTCTGAACTTTCCTTTTCCATCAATTTTGTAGACAACACTGTCTACCGTTAATTTTTCGGAGCCTGGAATAATTTCGCTGTTCTTCTTATTAAATGCCCACAACTTGATGGAATCGATGATGCTGATTTGCTTGTTCTTTTCTAGAGTAACAAACTCGGTGCATTGATACCCATATTCGGTTTGGGAAAATGAACTATAAGGATTTAAAGAATCCAACTTGTGACCCTCTCGGTCGAACGTAAACAATATCGGGTCAACGAGCTGGTAACCAACGGCACCTCCTATGGATGACAAATCTGTGCCCTCGATGATGAGAATGATGCTGTCATTTTCAAATAGTTTCCCGTGAGGCTTTCGTGAATCTTTTCCTTTATCATGTTCAAACCTTGCAAATAAAACCGTGTCATAATTTTTGGACCTGACTTTTCTAAGTTCGGCTTCAAGATTTGAAGGAGCCTGTATCGTCTCAATGGAATTTAAATAGTTTCTAAACTCATCTTTTGGTGAACTGCACGATAACAGGATCACCACCACTATTGAGACCAGAAAGAGTTGTTTCATAGTTACGGGAAGCGAATGAAGTAAAATTCGGTATTGAGAAGGTTATTTCCGAATGATTACTTTCCACCGGAAAGCCCAGCGCCACTGAAGTGAATAACTGGAAATTCCTGCGTCTTGCAGAATTTGTTGCATTTCGTTCCGTGTAAATCCCCGAAGCACCGACAGCGGAGCATCGAATTTTACCATGGCCGATTTCGAAAATAAACCAGTAAGAAATTTTATCGAATAATAGGCTAACGGATGCCGGTGCAGATCATTGATGATAATACCTATATCACATTGGTTGTAGAGCTTTCGAAGCACATCACTCAGTTGACTTGATGTAAAATGATGAAAGAACAAGGTTGCAACTGCAATATCAAATTTTCTGGACTGAAATTCCGGGGAAAGAATGTTTACAGCTTCATAACTGATGCCGGGATAAGCAGAAGTGTTCTTTATTGCGTAATCAATGATATTCGGATTTGCATCAACACCATGTAATTTGAGGGCATGTCGCTGATCGTTAATTTTCTTCTTGAGTAAAACGAGCATATCACCACCACCACATCCGAGATCGACAATCTCAACCGGGCTTTTACTGGAGTCCTTCAGCAATGATCGGACTCCGGTCACCGTAATATTATTTCCGCCTAATGTACGGTTAATGAATTCCAATTCCCTTAGTGTCTGGTTGACCACCTCGCCATTGCAGTTGAGATCGTCCATAATCTCAACACCATCCGAACGTTTTGAAAAAATACTCACAAGACCTTTATTTTAAGAAGCACTGACTCCAGCGTAAGGCCGGGACCGAATGCCAAACCTAAGACATGCTGACTATCGTTTTGTGGTGAATATTTCTTCATCATTTCTTTCAAAACAAAAATCATGGTTGGCGAAGACATGTTCCCATAGGATCGAAGTGTTGCAAATGAGTCTTCGAGTTTGTTCTTTTCAAGACTCAATTCGCGAACAATTGTTTCCAGGATTTTCCTTCCACCTGGGTGCACGGCAAAATAATCGATTTGATTCAATCTTATCTTCGTTTTTTGAATTAATCCGGCTAGAAGCCTTTGTATCCCGCCCTCGACAATCGTGGGTATATAGGAGGAGAGTCTCATTTCAAATCCGAAGTCACCAATGCCCCAGGCCATATGCTGTTCACCGCTGTTAAGTATATCACCATGAAATCCCTCCAATGAAAAATTTATGCGGCTCGTTGCATTCGGTTCTACTAAAATAGCAGCCGACCCGTCGGCAAACAAAGCGTTGGCGAGAATATTGTCTTCAGTAAACTCTTTTTGAAAGTGCAAGCTGCATAGTTCTGTGCACACGATGAGAACTTTTGCATCGTTGTTCGATTTGCAGATGGCGTCTGCTACTTTCAACCCGTTGACAGCCGCGTAGCATCCCATGAAATTGATACAGGTTCTCTCAGTAGATGTGGGTAATGAAAGCGAGTTGAGAATGTCGATGTCAAGCCCGGGTGCATACATTCCCGTGCAGCTTACAGTAATCAGGTGAGTGATCTCACTTATTCTATTCGGTTCGACACAATTTTTGATCGCCTCGAGACTCAAAGGACATGCATATTGCCGGTAGGCACTCATGCGTTGTGCTGTTGAGGGAAAGGGGCCTAGGTCTTTCGTGTCGGCATAAAAACTAAAGCCACTTTCTTTTCCATAGTCACTCAACACCGAATATCTGTGTTGAATGGCACTTGCTCTGAATACAGCACGCATCTTTCTCCGTGAGGCTTCGTCTTCAATAGTCCGTTCCATGAAGCGGGCGATCACACCCTGTTCGAATTTATTTTCGGGAACAGCGGTACCTATAGACGTGATGAATGACATAATGCAGCGGATTCAAGATACAAGATTTGAAGGTGTGAGTCTAATCGTTGATCGATTGTCCTAAACCTGACGATCCTCAAAATGGTTCACCGTGTGTATTCTTAACGATCTGATTTGCAAAGAACCGCCAGTGAATGGCAAGGTTTACGGCAAAGGCGGAGGCACTTTCGTTTCCGAAGAGGCGTTGCACTTGTCGTCCGAACCAGAGGCGTCCTGCAAAGTTTCTTCTCCATTGTGAGGCGTAGGACTTTTCAAGTCGTTCGCGCGAGACGGCATCAGTAAGAAAATCAAAAGCAAGAGCGGAGGCCAGCTTGGCCGAATGAATAGCCATGGCCATGCCATTACCGCAAAGAGGGGTAATCATGCCGGCGGCATCACCAAGCATAAGCATATGATTGAAAACCGGTTCTTTAGTCTCGAATGAAATCTCGTTGATAGTTTCAGGCTTTTCGAAAAGAAATTCAGAACTATCAAAAATATCTTTCAATCGAGGGTTCTTTTTCATCACTTCTTGCTGAAGGATTTCAATGCTTCCGGCTTGTCGCAATTTCTCTCGATGAACCAGGTAGCACAAATTGCTTTTGCCGTCCTCAATATTACTTATCCCGCAATAGCCACCCTCAAAGTTGTGGAGAGAAATAAGATGATCAGGATTGTCTGTTTTGAGGTGATATTTCACGGCAACATAGGGTGACCTTTTGCTTACGAAATCTCTCTTGAGATCAATATCCAGCTTGGACCTTTTGCCAAAGGCGCAAAGGACAAGATCGGCGTTCAGGGTTTTGTCGTCAAGAATCACTTGAAATGAATTCCTTTCAAAATGGATTTGACTTACTTCTTTGTTCACGATAAAGTTGACTCCGCTCTTGCTCGCTTCATTGTAAAGAAAATGATCAAACGAAAACCGACTGATACCAAATCCACCTAAATCGAGCGCAAGCGTAGTGGCTTTCCCTGCAACAGAACTCAGTTGAAAGGTATTAATAACCGGGAGTTGAAATTGCTTGGGGAATAGATCATGCTCTTTCAAAAAGGGCAGGGCTTCATTCGAAATATATTCACCACAAACGCGATGGAATGGATACTCTTTTTTTTCAATAAGTGTAACCTCAATTCCTTTTCGAGCCAGCAAAGTGCTACTGATCAGACCAGCCAACCCGCCTCCAACAATGATAATTTTTTTCATGAATGTGTACTAGGTCAGCAAAGCTACCACCATTCGAGGGGCAGTTTGATACCTTTCACGGAATCGGCAATTTTATCCGGTTTAAATGCAAAGCGAGTCAGGTCTTCTTTTTTGGTGATGCCACTTAATACAAGAATGGTTTTGTAACCCATCTGTACCCCCCCGCGAATGTCTGTATCCATCGTATCACCGATCACCGTTGTCTCGGCGGTTTCCAGTCCAAGTGCTTTTCTTGCTGATCGCATCATCACTGGACTTGGTTTACCAACAACAAATGCCTTCACACCTGTGGCTTCTTCAATCATTGCACTGGTAGCCGCAATACCAAGATTGTCCCAGCCTTTTTTCTTTGGAGATGGGTCGCGATTGGTAATCACGAATTTTGCCCCGGCTAATATCATGTCCACCGCGCGTTGTACCATTTCGAGTGTGAAATTTCTCCCTTCACCCAGCACTACAAAATCAGGATCTGCATTGACCAAAGAAATTCCATTTTCATGTAACGATGAGAGCAGGCCGCCTTCACCCAAGACATAAGCAGTACCACCCGGAATCTGGCTGGCTAGAAATTTCCCGGTAGCCATTGCGCTAGTATAAATATGTTCTTCTTTGACTGAAATTCCCATCCGGCTCAGCTTTCTTACAGCATCGATACGCGTACGCTGACTGTTGTTGGTCATGAACATAAAAGGAACTCCATCCTTCAGAAGTTGATTGATGAAGAGATCAGCGCCCTCAATTAAGGTATCACCTCCGTAAATCACCCCGTCCATATCAATAAGTAAGCCTTTTGCCATAAAATAAATTGTGGTCCAAGATAGAAAAGAAAAAGGATGAGGTCTTGGAGAAAGTTATAGCGTTGAGTTAATTTTTTTCTGCTTAAAGCAGAAGCCGAAACCCAAAGACTGGAAGTTGGCCCTGCATGAAGTCGAGGTCTTCTGATTTTCTAAAACCCATCTGCTCATACATAGCCCAGGCTGTTTGCATGGCTTTCGTTGAGTGTATGATTATTTGAGATAGTTTTTTCTCCTTCGCTTTTCGAATGCAATCGTTTACGAGAAGTTTTCCGATTCCTGATCCGCGAGATCCTGGGTCGACAGCCAGCAACCTGAATCCGGCAGTATTTTTTTCTTGTGTAGCTGTTCCACCGGAGCCGTAGTATTGCATGTCACTGAAGTAAACGACAGCCCCTGCGATCTTTCCTTCTGAAGATACGGCAGCTAGAAGTTCTGTACCTGGCTTAACGGTGAACTCACCAACGTTAGCCAGCATTTTATAATAATTGGGTTGCTCTTCCGGCTTAGGAAATCCATCCAGTTGTGAATAGACATCGACCATTAATTTTCCGATTTGCTGGAATTCGTCAGGGATGGCATTCCTAACGTGATAATCGTGTTGAGCCATAGTTGTGGGTATTTTTTAGCTCGAAACAAGCAGAGCTATTGAATGATTCAAAATTGGGAGGAGAATTATGAGAATCTGAAAGCAGAACCATCGGATTATTCATCAACCCAGAATCGCAATGTGTCAAAAATTATTGTGATCCGAGTTCCAGACGCTTTGCCGGCATTGCTCCGGAGGTCCGTAATTATTATTGAGCTATTTTGGCGATATAGCTTGTTTAGAGTTTCGATTCGTTCAGCGGTGATTTTATGACCGAGGGAAGCTTTTTCTTTTACCGAGTTTGATTTAGAAGAACGTCCCACACCATTGTCGGTGATTGTAACGGTAATCATGCCCTCTTCAGCGGCTATTTTTATAAGAATGTGACCACCTTCCTTTAGCGGTGATACCCCGTGCCAGATCGCATTTTCCACATAGGGTTGAATGATCATTGGATAGATTTTTATCTTATCTATGTTGATGTCATTACTCACTTCGAATGAATATTCGAATTTTGATTTAAAACGCCCCTGCTCAATCGCAATGTACATTTGAAGCACAGACAGTTCATCCCTAAGAGTGATGGTCTGCGAATTTGAACCCTCAAGCGTTTTTCGTATTAGCTTAGCCACTTTTGCCAAGTAGTCGCTAGCTTGTGCTGTGTCATTTTTTAGAAGGAAATTGTTAATTGAATTTAATGAATTGAAGAGAAAATGTGGATTGATCCTGGCGCGCAAAGCAGAAGCTTGAAGCTCGAATACTTTTTTTGTGTATGAGGTCTCTGCCTTGTGTTGTTTTCGAATAAATGAGATGTATAGTCTGAAAATCAAGTATGCGGTGCAAAGAATTGTTACAACGATGGTAAGCCAAAAGAAGTTTGTCTTGTAGAACGGTGTTCTAATGTGAATCGGCAAAGCAAGGCTGCCCAGTTCTCTTTTTCTATTGAAAGAATTGGCATACCGAACCCGAAAAGTATAATCGCCCCCGGGAACATTTGTAAAGTCTGCAGTTTTCTTGGAAGAAAATGGTGACCAGGTTTCACTTAGACCCTCCATTTTATAAGAGTATTCTATATCTTCCGTAGACACGAAATTAGGAGCCGCGAATTTTATACTGAAAAAATTGTCACTCGCATTAAGAGACACTTTTTTATCGTGAACAACTTCCTTTCCCAAAACACTGAATGAAGTTATTAAAACAGGAAAGTAAATCTGGCTGTACTCATCGTTGATGATTTTATAGTAACACCCAAAATTTCCAATGCAAGCGCCATCGTTATTACCAACTGTTTTTACTTCGGGTAAACCATTTTTTGACCCATATCTCTTGACGCTTTCCGATTTTGTATTGTACTCGACAAGTCCCGCATCCATTCTCATGTATAGAATAGAATCATTTAGCTCCCAAATGTTCCAGATTCTATTCTCTATTGATGTTTTCTCCCATTTCATTCCGGAGGAGACACTAAACTGACATTTCAGTAACCCATGATGTGTGGCCACAAAAACACTTTTTCCGCAAGACACGAGCCCATAGAGGATCTCGTATTCTTGTCCAACTGAATCAGACTTGATTTTATAAGTTTGAAACTTATCGGTTTGAGGATCATAAATGACAATTCTATCCGCTGCATTGTCAAACCAGATATTTCCGCTCTGATCTTTTGTACAGTTAAGAAATTTATCTGAAGTTATTTCTCCTGGCCTGGTTTGAGAGGTGAATTTTTCGATCTTGTTGCCAGGCAGAATTTTATAGAGACATGTTTCTGAAGTTGCCCAGAGAGAACCTTTGTTGTCAAACACTCCATCAATGAAGTTGGTAGTATTTTTGTTGGCTAAGTTAGCGTATGCTGCTAAAGATTTGTTCTTGGGGTCATATGTGAAGACTGCATCCGAACACAGTACCACTGGAAGATTTTCCCTGTCCAAAATAACAGACCTAACAACACGGGGCGTTCCAATGTCGAGTTGTGGAATTGACAATACTGTGAATTTTTTGCTCACTTGATTCTCAACTATGAAGCCACTGGAGCCATTGAGTCCAAAGTAAGTCTCATTATTTTGTTTGTTTGAGACAATGGACACTACTGCACCGCTCGTCTTTCCCTCCCTCGGGTGAACCACCGGAATAGGATAAGATTCAAAAAGCCTTCCATTGTGACGCAGTTTCGACAGGCCCCAATGATGGGAGAGCCAAACATTTTTTTGCCGATCCAGAAAAAAATCCAACACACTGATTTCTTCCTTGAAGCCGACACGAGGTACAGCAGCATATATCGTTCTGAAGGAACCATCACTGATATTGAAACTTATCAGGTCATCGTCATAACCCAGAAATAATTCACCCTCATTGACAATGCACAGACTAAATATTTGTGAATTATTTCCTTTCTGTTTGGGAGAGAAGTACTTCCATTGATTTATGTTTGGGTTGAAGTTGGCCAAAATGCCAGACGCTTGCCCTAACCAAAAGCCAGTCTTTTTTGAATAGACCATTTCATTTATCCCGTAATATCCCGGAGGTACTGTATTTACAGGCTTTGGTGTAATAAATTCAAAAGTCTTTGACGCTGTTTTAAAAATGCAGAGCCCATTCTTTGTTGGTAGAAACAAGGTGTCTTTTGTCGATTTCTCGTAAATACTTCCAACAGAATTATATTGATGCCACCAAAAATCCCCCTCTTTATTTAACGGAAGTGAGGGAAGAGGCCCAAAAAATTCTAGCGTGCCCAACTCGGTAGCAAATCTGGCGAGCACGACATCATCAGTAATTTTATTCCTTGTAGGCAGATATCCGAAACTTATCCATAGACTGCGGGAGTCAAATGAGGTAATCGAAGTAATTCTTTTATTGATGATTTCACCCTTGCATTGTATTTTAAAATGTGTGACATTTTTCGTCTTAAGATCCAGGTGCGATAAAAATGATTTGTCGAAATATCCGAGCCATACATCAGTTTTATTCGGAGATACCCAAACGGCGGTTACGTTGTCCGATAGTAATCTTCTCGCTTTATCAGGGGCTGCAGTGTTAAAAATTTCAAAATTGTCCCCATCGTATTTTGCAAGCCCTGACTCTGTGGCAAACCACATGAATCCCGAACTGTCCTGAGTCATCAAGTGCACGTAATTGGCGGGCAAACCATTAGCGGTAGACAGGTAATCATAACTATCTGCATTTTGACCAAAGCATAGCATCGGTGCAACAAAGCCAAAGAGAACCCGCACAATGAATTTCATCGATGATGAATAGACATCATTAATATAGACAAACCGCGACGATTTTGACTGAGGAGGCCTTGCTTTTATTTTCTTGACTAACGCAAATTGGTTAACCCGCGATCAGATTCTTGTACATAACGGCAGTGTTGTGATGCCCTTTGTAAGTTACACGCTCCAACACTGTCCATCCATTTCTGACATACAAACTTTCAGCTGTAAAGGTAAATAGATGCAAATGGGTTAGTCCATCTTTGCAGGCATTCATTTCAATTTCTCTAAGCATTTGCTCGCCAAGGCCGTGACCTCTTAATTTTTTTTCAGTGACAATTTGTGCTACCCATGACTTGTAGATATTAAATCGGGGATGTTCATTTAGTAACCCTACGTTGTTGTATAGACCCCCGGTCACAACCACTTTCCCGTCTTTTACATTTACCAATTGGAATAGCACATCGTCATTAGGGTGATTATTCAACCGGGCTATTGTCTTCTCTTTTGGAATTGACCACTGATCGCAATAAAGATCAGCGACCTGTAGAATTAAGTCGCTGTCTGCTGAACTTAGCCTTCGCAACATTTGCGACTATTATTAGATGCTCTTGACCTTGAGAGTTATTCCTTCAGTCCCGATTACTTCTATCGCATCGCCCTTTTGCACATACTCACCGCGGGTAAAAGCGTCATAGACATTTCCATCAATCAGCACTTTGCCGCTTGGGCGAAGAACAGTGTGTGCAATCCCTGCTTTGCCAATCAGGTTTTGCTCATTATTTCGTACGGAGTATCCTTGCGAGCTTTCTTGGGTATCAGTGAGTGCAATTCTTTTAAAGGCTTTGGTCTGAGTAAGCCTTGCTCCGCCAAAAAACAAAAGCAATACTCCTCCCGTAATTCCACCGATTGCAGCAAAAGTAGCTTTCACGATATCACCCAGAGGGACAAATTCGAAATTAAAGTAATCATTGTTGAGCATGATGAGTATCAACGAAACAATAGTCAGGGTGATCCCCAGAATTCCGGCCACTCCAAATCCGGGGATAATGAAAATCTCCGCGATAAGTAAGATAATTCCAACCATCAAGGCGATGATCTCCCAATACTCAGCCAGTCCATTGAGATAGTAAGGCACGAGGTAGAAAACGAGTGCCACCAATCCGGCTGCAATGGGAAACACTGCACCTGGTGTCTGTAATTCAAAATAAATTCCGCCAATGATGATCAGGATTAATAAACCACTGATAAACGGGTTCAGAAAAAAAGCAATGATCTTTTCAGTTGCCCCGAGTTTGAAATAATCAACTTCATAATTACTGACTTTATTTCGTTTGAGAATTTCTTCAATCGAATTGACTTTGGCTTCACAATAATGATGTGCAATGGCTTCGTTGGTTGTGAAAGTAATGACTTTCCCGGCTTGCTTAACGCTGTCAATGACTACTCTTTCATCTACCATGCCCTCGGCAATGCGGGGATCACGATGATTCTCTTCAGCAGTTGATCTCATGATCGACCGCATATATGACTGATATTTATCCGGGGCTGCTTTTCCATCACCTTCTACAACGGTGGCCGCTCCAATACTTGCTCCGGGTGACATATAAATACTGTCACAGGCAATCGAGATCAGGGCACCGGCAGATGCAGCATCGGAATTGACAAAAACCCAGATCGGTTTTTTAAAATCCATGATCAGGTCTACGATTTCTTTGGCGTCAGTGAGGGCTCCACCATAAGTATCCATGTCTATGATGACGTAGTCGGCCTTGATTTGCTCGGCATGGCCGAGTGACAGCTTTACATAGCGCAGCATCCGCGGATCAATCTCATCCCGGATTTCCATAACCATTACCTTAGCCTTTCCATGTGTTTGAGCTAGTAAAAAGGGGGCGGAAAAGGCCAAAACAAAGGTAAAAAGCAGCTTTCGAATCATCGCTATCAAATGTTATTTTTGTATAAAGATACTTACGTTTTATAAATGGACAGGATGAAAGAAGGTTTGAGAGATTATAAGGTAATGACTATTGGAGTTAGACTGGTTGTAATAGGCTGTTTGCAGTTGTTAGCAGTAACGGCATATGGTGCTTTTGATTCTCTTCGTATGGAGACAATCAATGGAAAGCAATTCATTATTCACCAGGTGGATGCGAAAGAAACGTTGTATTCTATTTCAAGAAGATACAGAGTTCCTCTTACGCTTTTGGTTGAAGAAAATCCGGGTGCAGGGTCGGGCCTTAGCATTGGTCAGCAACTGAAGGTACCCTACATCCCGAATACAAAGCCACGCGCAGAAAACGGAAACACGATCCACAAAGTGGCACCAAAAGAGACGTTGTTTTCAATTTCCAAGATGTTCGATGTAACCGTGGACGACTTGAAAAACTGGAACAATCTGAAGGACAATTCACTCAATGTGGGACAGGATTTAGTTGTACGTAAAAAACTGGTTTCAGAAACAAAAATCCCAGATCCTAAAAAACTCCGGGGGGTACATACGGTAACAGAAAAGGAGACGTTATTTTCGATATCCAAGATGTACGGAGCTAGCATTCAACAGTTGAAAGAGTGGAACAAACTCTCTGGGGATGACGTAAAACCAGGCCAGACGCTTTTTGTTCTGCCTCCAGCAACAACCAACGAAACAGCATCGATCGAACCGAAACAAGTTCTTACCACAAAACCTGTTCAGGAAATAAAAATTTCCGAGACTGTGATCGGGTCAGAAGAAGTTCATGAAAAAGGAATGGCGACTTTGCTGGATGGTACAGATGGTAATCGTAAATATTTGGCTCAGCATCGAACGGCTAAAACAGGTACAATTATGAAGGTACGCAACAGCGCCAACAACCAGGAAGTGTTTGTGCGCGTGGTAGCTCCACTTACATCCACGGATGAGACGCTGGTCAAAATTTCAAAGTCTGCTTACGATAAGTTGGGAGCAGTTGATCCGCGATTTGCGGTAGAAGTAATAAGGTACAAATAACATTAATGAAGATCTGGACGGTCATATTATGTTTTGTAGTTCAAGCAGGGTTATCACAGAACCTGGTTCCCAATCCCAGCTTTGAACAATACTACAAGTGCCCCGGATCGTACACGAATTTCGGAATCAAGCATTTTGCTCCAGGCTGGTACTCACCAACATCGGGAACTCCTGATCTTTTTAACCGATGCAGCTTTGGCGATGCAAGTGTGCCTCACAACTGGGCTGGTGTTTCACAAGCCCTGCATGGCTGGGGATATGCCGGAATTTACGTTTGGATAAACAAGATTAACTACCGCGAGTATCTTCAGGCTGAATTGAATGAGCGCCTCGTGCCAGGAAGGAAGTATTATGTGGAAATGTATTTCAAACTGGCTACTTATTCAAAATACAGCATTGACCGGATTGGGATTCTCCTGTCGGATTCTGCGATCAATATTAAGGATGACCTTGTTCTGGATGTAAAGCCAACCTACCATCATGTCATGGATTCGGCCTATAACCGTGGCGTGGGGCTTTGGAATCGGGTGCACTTTATTTATGAAGCAAAAGGTGGAGAGGGTTTTATTACCATCGGGAATTTTTCAACAGATGATGAAACAAAGAATTTTCATATTCATTTTTCAAAAGCCAATGAACGAATGCTGAGCCGTGCTGCGTATTTCTACATTGATGATGTATCGATTATCGCGATTGACTCGGCCAGAAAGACAACACTGGATACGCTCAGTATTGCAGAGAATGATGTGAAGACCAACGAAATATATACACTAAAACATATCCGGTTTGCTTACGATAGTTATGAACTGCACCCTTCATCTTATGCAGAACTTGACAGGCTGATTTCCGTGATGAGGAAAAATCCCAATTGGAAGGTGGAACTGGCAGGTCATACAGATGATCAGGGTACAGATGAATATAATTTACGTCTCTCGCAAAGCCGGGCGATCAGCGTGGGTGAGTACCTCGTCCAAAAAGGAATTTCCAATACGCGAATACGAACGTTGGGCTACGGAAAACAGCGTCCGATTCATGAGAGCACTGATAATACGGCCCGCGCAGTCAATCGCAGGGTTGAGGCCCGGTTCCTCGACTGATCAGTGAAACTCCGCACCGAAACAGACTGGAAAAATCTCAAGGATTTTCTTGATGATAAAGTAGAGCAATTCAACGCTCCACATTTCATCGAACACGACCCAATCTCTGTTCCTCACATTTATTCAAAAAAGCAAGACATAGAAGTTGCCGGTTTGATAGCCGCAGTCCTTGCCTGGGGTCAGCGGGTGACAATAATCAATAAGACAAAAGATTTCCTGCAGCGGATGGATAATGCTCCTCACGATTTTTTGCTGCATCACCGGTCAAAAGACCTGAAACGGTTTAAAGGTTATAAGCATCGCACGTTCAATGAAACTGATGCGCTGTATTTTGTTGAATTCCTTTCTAAGTTTTACAGGAAACACAACTCACTTGAAGAGGCATTTGCTATTGACCCTGCAGAAGAACACGTTGGCAACGCGCTGATTCATTTTCACAATGTTTTCTTCAGCCTTGAAGATTTTCCAAGAAGAACGCAGAAGCACATTGCCACACCCGAACGAAAGTCGGCATGTAAACGAATAAACATGTACCTCCGATGGATGGTTCGACAAGACGACAAAGGCGTTGATTTCGGTATTTGGAAGACCATTTCAACAGCTCAATTGATTTGTCCTTGCGACTTACATGTAGAGCGGGTTGCCAGGAAACTGAAACTCATCAAAAGGAAGCAAATGGACTGGCAGACGGCAGTTGAACTCACCTCCAATCTTAGGAAACTAGATCCGGCTGATCCTGTGAAATACGACTTTGCTCTGTTCGGGCTTGGTGTAGCAGAGGATTATTAAACATACGTTAGGCTAATTTTGACTAGCGGGATTCTCTTCTCGTAAAATTATATCTACCTTGATTTTCCAAATTTCAAATTCATTTTGGCATGAACCTAAATACGGAAGCAGAAAAGAAAAATACATACGATGCCATTGTTGTAGGAACGGGCATTAGTGGAGGTTGGGCTGCAAAAGAACTGACTGAAAAAGGACTGAAGACTCTTGTACTTGAGCGAGGTCGAGATGTGAAGCACCCGGTAGATTACCCTACAACGAATATGCATCCGTGGGAGTTGCCTAATGCCGACCGGCCAACGCAGGAAGACATAAAAAAACAAGGCGTACAAAACAGAACGGGCTATACCGTTTCGCAAAGTTCGAAGCACTGGTTTGTTAACGACCTGGATCATCCCTACACCGAAACAAAGCGCTTCGACTGGATGCGTGGTTATCATGTTGGTGGTCGGTCCATCATGTGGGGACGCCAGAGCTACCGCTGGAGCCCGATGGATTTTGAATCAAATGCCAAAGATGGAGTCGGTGTCGATTGGCCAGTCCGGTACGAGGAGATAGCGCCCTGGTATGATTACGTGGAAACGTATGCCGGGATAAGCGGTCAGGCAGAAAACTATCCTTACCTGCCTGATGGGAAATTTCTTCCTGCCATGGATTTGAATTGCGTTGAACTTGAACTGAAAAATGCAATCAAAGAAAAATTTAACAGGCTACTTACAATTGGCCGCGTTGCACATGCCACTGCTCAGATACCACAAACACCCTGGCGTGGAACTTGCCAATTCAGGAATCTGTGTATCCGCGGATGTCCGTTTGGCGGCTACTTCAGCAGCAATGCCTGTACAATACCGGCAGCTGAGAAAACAAGCAACATGACTCTGCGACCGAATTCCGTTGTTTACGAATTGATTTACGACAACGACAAAGGAAGGGCTAAGGGAGTGAAAGTGTTGGATTCAGAGACTGGCGAGCAAACGGAGTTTTATGCACGTGTCATTTTCCTCTGCGCTTCAACTTTTGGCTCTACTTACATCATGATGAATTCAATTTCATCCCGTTTCCCGAATGGTTTTGGAAATGACAGTGGACAACTCGGACATAACATCATGGACCACCATCTTGGTGCAGGCGCCAGCGGCCAGGTGGATGGATTCGAGGATAAGTATTATTCAGGGAATCGCCCGAATGGATTCTATATTCCACGCTACCGAAATATTGACAATGACAAACGCGGCTACCTGAGAGGATTCGGCTACCAGGGCGCAGCTGGAAGACAAGGGTGGAGTCGGGCTGTCGCAGAACTTTCCATTGGAGCAGAGTTGAAGGATTTTGTTTCAAAGCCGGGAAGCTGGAGAATTGGTATGACGGGCTTTGGTGAATTCCTCCCGAACTATGCCAATAAAATGACGATCAATAAAAACAAGAAGGACAAGCATGGTTTGTATGTGATTGATTTTGATGCGGAGTTTAAAGAGAATGAATTGAAGATGCGTAAAGACATGGCCAATGATGCGGCAGAAATGCTGGAGGCAATGGGCGCTAAAAACGTTTCTACATATGACAATGGAGGTGGCCCGGGATTGGGCATTCACGAAATGGGTACGGCACGGATGGGGAAAGACCCGAAGACTAGCGTGTTGAACAAACACAACCAGGTGCATGCCTGCAAAAACGTTTTTGTCACAGACGGATCATTCATGACCTCATCTGCTTGCCAAAATCCGTCACTCACTTACATGGCTTTTACGGCTCGCGCTGCTGATCATGCTGTAAATGAGATGAAGAAAGGTAATTTGTAATTCATCAATAGATATTTATCACTTTGAAATTAGAGATTAGAATATGGATACCTTAATTAACCGAAGAGAAGCAATACGAAAGACAGCGATGCTCATGGGCACTGCGCTGACTGCTTCAATGATCAGTTTTTTAGAGAGCTGCAAAAATATTCCCGACCTGAACTATAAACCTGTTTTCTTCAATGAAGATCAGGCGCGCCTGGTAAGCGAAGTAGCAGAAATTATCCTTCCTAAGACAGATACACCTGGAGCGAAAGATGTCGGTGTTCCGAACTTTATTGACATGTTGGTGAAGGAGTGTTATAAGCAAGAGGATCAGAAGAAATTCATTGATGGGTTGAATGAATTTGATCAGGGCGCAAACAAGAAGTACGGCAATCGTTTTATTGAATGTTCATCCGGTGAGCGCGAAGCTTATGTCATAGAGACACATAAGGATGCTATTGCCGCAGTTAAAAATGACAAATCACTGCCTCGGCCGTTTATTCTCAAAATGAAAGAACTCACCATGCTTGCTTATTTTACCTCAGAGCCGGGAGCCACTAAAGTTCTACAATACAATCAAGTACCTGGAGCCTATCACGGATGCATTCCATTGAGTGAAGCAGGTAACGGAAAAACGTGGGCTTAGGACGAAATACGAAGTGAGAATACGAGGCAGGTTGAAGAGAGGGCTTCATAAAATTTATTTCCCAACCAAAAAATTGTAAATAGTACTTCGTAATTCCTGATCTATGTCCTCGTCCAATTCCAAAACACTTTGGTCGGTAATCTCGGCCTCTTCTGTCGGCACGCTCATCGAATGGTATGACTTCTACATCTTTGGAAGCTTATCAACCATTTTATCACAACAATTTTTTCCAAAGGGAAATCCTACCGCTGCTTTTTTATCGACACTTGCTTTTTTTGCAGCCGGATTTGTAGTACGTCCTTTTGGAGCTTTGGTCTTTGGTAGACTAGGTGATAAAATTGGTCGCAAGTACACTTTCTTGTTGACCCTGGTTTTGATGGGAGGCTCTACTTTTCTCATTGGGCTTGTACCCAGTTACGAAACCATCGGCATATTCGCACCTCTAATCGTTTTAATATTAAGATTTGTACAAGGCCTTGCGCTAGGAGGTGAGTATGGCGGAGCGGCAACGTATGTGGCCGAACATTCGCCAGTTGGTAAACGCGGATTTTATACCAGTTTCATTCAGACTACTGCTACACTCGGGTTGTTTCTTTCCCTAGGTGTGATTCTTATCGTTCGCCAGTCCATGGAGGCTGATGTCTTCAACTCCATAGGATGGCGTATTCCTTTTTTAGCCTCAGCCATACTGGTGGGTATCTCGATTTACATCCGGTTGCGAATGGAAGAGTCTCCACTGTTTGCCAAACTCAAGGCCGAAGGGAAGACTTCTAAAAACCCCATTCGCGAAAGCTTTGGAAAAAAGGAAAACCTGAAACTGGTATTGCTGGCTTTGTTTGGCGCTGCTGCAGGTCAGGGTGTTGTTTGGTATACAGGACAATTTTATGCTTTGGCGTTTATTCAGAAGACCTGCAATATTGAGTTTGTTCAATCAAACTATATCATTGCCACAGCCCTGGTCGTTTCAATTCCTCTATTCATTTTCTTCGGGTGGTGGAGTGATCGCATAGGCCGGAAGTATATTATGATGGCCGGGATGATTCTCGGGGTGATATGCTATCGCCCGATTTATCAGAAGATGTATTCATTGGCGGATATCAGTAAGAAAACAGAACTGGAAAGCATTCGCAGTATTGAGCGATCCACAGCCTTTACATCAGCCGGTGATACTGTTGTTACTTCTACTTTGAAAAGAACTTATCAGGATGAAACTGTTCTGGCAGAGATAAAGAAGCAAACGACTAAAAAGGACAATTCAACAACTGAAGAAATTAAAAAAGAAACGACACTGAATGGTTCGAACTACTGGTGGATGGTGGCGTTGATATCGATACAGGTGATTTTCGTGACAATGGTTTACGGGCCTATTGCTGCATTTCTGGTGGAGCTTTTTCCAACCAAGATCAGGTACACATCTATGTCTTTACCATATCACATCGGTAACGGTATTTTTGGAGGGCTTACCCCGCTGATTGCTACGAGTCTCTATGAATTCAGCAAGTCCGAAAGTAATCCGAGTGGCGACCCGATTGCAGGCCTTTGGTATCCCATTATTGTTGCAGGAGTGTGCTTTGTTATTGGAATGATTTTTCTTAAGAACAAGACGAAGACAGAGGTCGCTGAATAATTTTTCGTGGCTGCCAAAAAATCACAATGGGCGCAAATTGGGAAACGTAAGGTTGAACTCTCCAACCTTGAAAAAGTATTGTTCCCGGATGATGGTGTACTCAAAGCCGAGATCATTGAGTACTATTTGAATATCGCGCCAACATTGCTCAATCATGCCAAAGGACGCGCTCTGACGTTGATTCGTTTCCCGGATGGTGTAGGAGGAGAAATGTTCTACCAAAAAAATCGACCGGAGTGGGCTCCGGACTGGATCGAGTTTGAAGTGCTTGGTAAGGAAAAGAAGGACTACATCATTGCCACAGAGCCCGCTACACTGGTTTGGCTGGCTAATCTCGCTGCACTCGAACTTCATCAGCTTCACAGTCGCAGACCTAATTACGAATTTCCTGATTACATGGTCTTCGACCTGGACCCGCCCGAAGGATATGATTTTACCAAAGTTGTTCCCATCGCATTCGACTTGAAAGAACTGGTTGAATCTTACGGCTACACGGCATTTGCGAAGACGACCGGGGGAAAAGGAGTTCACTTGTGTTGCCCACTTGAACCGAAACATGATTTTCATACCGTGTTTGAAGCAGCCCAGGTAATTGCGAACGAATTCATTGAAAAATATCCAAGCACTACGACACTCCATATTAAAAAGGAGGCTCGTAAAGGAAGAGTGCTCGTAGACATTTACAGGATTAGATCGGGACAAAGTATCGTGTCACCCTACAGTTTGCGAGGTCGTGCTGGAGCGCCTGTCTCCATGCCTCTCTCTTGGGATGATTTGGGAAAATTGAAAGACCCGAAGGAACACAATATCCATAATGTGGTAGAACGTGTTCTGAATAACGGAGACGCATGGGAGGGAATGGATGCTTACGCTGTAGAAGTTCATACCCATCGGAAAAAAGTGGTAGCAAAAGAGCTTCCTGTTTCAAAAAAAAGAAAGACACCGCAGCAACTGGAATCCTACGAAAAGAAGAGGGACTTTGAAAAAACATCTGAACCCAAACCACACCTTGACATTAGCGGTGGAAATAATTTTGTGGTCCACCGGCATCATGCTACAAACTTGCATTACGACTTGCGTCTTGAACAAGATGGCGTTTTGAAATCGTGGGCTGTGCCTCGCGGATTGCCACCGCATCCTGGAGTAAAGCGCCTGGCTGTTCAAACGGAAGACCACCCCATGAAATACCTGACGTTCGATGGCAAAATCCCGAAAGGACAATATGGTGGAGGTGATATGTGGATTTATGCACTTGGGAAATACCAGATCACCAAAGACAAGAAAGACGGATTTTATTTTAGATTGAGCAGCAAGGAGGTAAATGGCGAATACAGAATTTACCGGATCAAGCAGAAGGAGTTTTTATTGGAACGAGTGGATGAACCTCAGGTTAATTTTCTGCGTCAGGATATAGAACCAATGCTATCTGCTAGTGGTGATAATATTCCACGCGGTGATGATTTCATTTATGAAGTGAAATGGGATGGGATCAGAGCGCTGGTTTCTGTGGAAGACGGACAAATTCGGATTTATACCAGGAATAAGAATGATGTCACGAAACAATTTCCCGAACTCCTGAACGCAAAAGCTTTCCGCGCCAACTGCGGTTTGTTTGATGCAGAGATTGTTTGTCTTGACAAGTCGGGGAAACCTGAATTCAAAAAAGTGATCAACCGTTTGAAGACCTCAGGCGATACCAATATTCAAAAACTCAGCAAGACTATTCCGTCCTATTGCTACATTTTTGATTGCCTGTACCTGGATGGCAGGAGCCTTGTCAATGAGTCACTATTGAAGCGGAGAGAGTGGCTCAAGGATGCGATCAAAAATGATTCATCCTACCGCTTCAGCGAAATTGTTGAAGATGGTGAATCATTGCTTGAAGCAGCACGTGAGCACAATCTTGAAGGGATAATGGCCAAGCGCAAAGACAGTAAGTACCTTCCCGGCAAACGTACGGATGCATGGATAAAAATAAAGATCCGAAACACTCGTGAAGTAGTGATCATCGGCTACAATCCCGGCAAAGGGAATCGGGCAAGTGCATTTGGTGGTCTCCATATTGCGGAGCGGGATGGTGACCAGTTGATTTATCGTGGCAAAGTAGGCAGCGGGTTTGACGATGCCACGCTTAAGGAGATTTTTGATGATGTTAAGAAGCTCAAGGAAATCAAGAAACCGGTTCCGCAGAAAACATTGGATGACAAAACCAGCAAGTGGGTGGAGCCGAAGCTCATCGCGGAAGTAACTTTTGCATCGCTTACTCCCGACAAAATTTTCCGGGAACCAGTATTTGTAAGAATGAGGCCTGATCTGACTTAGCTCCGAATCTGATTACTTATTGTCACTTGCTCTGTTGAGAGTGAAACTAAAATTGTTGTCGCCTACGTACATGGTGAGATCCTTGTGTAAAAAGAACAAAACGTTTTCGTCTCCGGCAATCAGCAAAATTGATTTGTCAGGATCATCGGGATCAAGTTGTACGATTACGGCATCAGGATTTGATGGTCCGCCTTTGCGCAACACCCAGCGGCCGGTGACATCCTTAGGTTTATTATCTACAACCTTCCGAATGGAGTAAGTTGTTGGTTGGTGGGTAATTGCATCACGGTTTAAAGTCAATTTCCATTTTAATTTGATGCAGGTGGAACTTGCATTCAAATGATGCTCAGCTGCAAATTCTCGGCAGGGCGTTCGACCGACAAAGACCACGGGCGACACTATTTCTTTCAGAAGATTTGACGATAATAAAAAACTGGGTGACTTGCTTTCTTTTAAGTCAGGCTCTTTGTTGTTTAAGGTATAGCTCCATCCGCCAGTACCGATCATGAGCTTATTTTGTGACGTTAAGAAGTGATAAAGATTTTCGTTGATCCGGAGCAATGTAAGCTCCGGAACTAACTGGTTACTTTTAAGATGGTAAAGTTGGCACTTTCCATAGTGCTTGTCGTCTTCACTGAGCGTATACTTCCCTTCAAACGATTTTTTCAATCCGCCATTTTTAAAGCCAGGAGTATTCGGCTCGCCTTCACCGTAATTGATCTCCACCTGAAAATTCTTGCTTCCGGTCTGCAATGTTAGAACCCATCGTATGAAATCAATATTTACATTAGCAGGGATTCCCAATTGTGACTTTATAAATTTCCCACCGGGAGTAGAGCCAATAAGAACTATATTTTTTTCGGTCGTTTTTTGGGACGAGGTGACTGGACATACGCTTAATATTGAGTACAAAATAAGTGACCACGGACTGCTATTTAAAAGGAAGGCCTTCATTTTGATTTGAAACGGAGTTATTTCTATACCCTATGACGATAGAAATATAATTTAATGAAACGGAGTTGGTCAAGCAACTAGAGTTGCGTCAGGCCTGACCAGAACCTGACGCACATTTTATCCTTATTTGTCGCTAAGAATCATCGGTGACTTCCCATCTGTAATAATCACCTTGGAATTGTTTGAAGTCACAAGCCCTTTCAGTACTTGCACGCTATTCCATTTTACCATCATCTCACTCAGGCTTTCGGAAACGGTCTTGTTGTAATTTTTAATTGCTTCAGCTTCAATCTGCATACGTTCTGCTTCCTTTTTTTGCTTGGAGATCACATACTCCATTTGTAAAGATTCTTGTTCAGACTTCAGCTTGTTTTCAACTGCTTGAAAGATTTGAGGTGGCATCGTTATACTCTTAAGTAAGACGGCATCCAATACAAATCCCTTGTCAGTAATGCCAGTAGCGAGTTCGTCAAATATTTCTTTTTCGATTTTCTTCCGGTCAACTGCAAATAGTTCTTTTGCATAGTAAAGTCCGCAAATATGGCGAGCTACAGATCGAAAATTAGTTTCAACAATTACTTCCTGATAGTTCATCCCGTACTTGGTATATACATCGCGGGCAGCCTCCGGTTTCACATGATAAAGCAACGAAATTTCTGATTTCACAGTCAATCCTTCTTTAGTAGGCACGTCAAGTTCGTTGTAAGCTTCTACGGTACGTGTGGGTATTTTTTTAACTGTAGCAGTAAAAGGATTGAATACGTAAGCACCCTGTGCCAGGTGATCACTCTTGATCTTTCCTAGCTTTTGTTTGATGCCTACTTCGCCAGGACGTACAATGGCGCATGAAAAAGTAAGCACAGAAATAGTTCCGGCTAACAGTAACCTTGGAGTCGTTTTCATAGAAAATTGGATTTTAAAAGTTTGAATAGATTTAGAGAACAAGTAGAGTCAGATCAAACTTTAAATGGATGGTTTCACATGTTAAACGCGTGGTTTCGATTTGGGTTATTCGTGAAGTGAGCTTAGCAGTGCGTATTACTAAGGAACGAAGAAGATCGTTGGATGAAACCGGAGTACTACATGCCAAAATGCTAATTTGGCCTATCGAATTTAAATACCGGTGTAAGCTAATGGAGTTGAGAAAACGGGGGAGACCAGATGAAAGTAGAAAAGTTTGCTATTTCTGAGTCATTGAGTATTTAAATCAGCTGATAGAATAAATTCTGACGGTTTGTACAATAGCCTGTTTTGGCAAACTCAGCATGTATCAATAACTTGACGCGATGGAAGATTTTCTTGGGGCTGCGGCTCAGTTCATTAATACTACTTCAAGTCACATTTTCCTCACGGGAAAGGCAGGTACAGGCAAGACCACATTTCTCAGGAACCTGGGTGAGCTTACCCACAAACCACATATTGTCGTAGCGCCCACAGGCATTGCTGCTCTCAATGCAGGTGGCGTCACTATTCATTCTCAATTTTTATTGCCACCCGTTACCTTCCTTCCTGACCGGTTTCTCCCGGAAGATTTCAGTGAAGGAGGGAGGTTCATCAACCAAAACTCGCTGGCACGCAAACATCCGCTTAACAGTGCACGCAAGCAGGTGCTTCGCGCCATCGACTTATTGGTGATTGACGAGGTGAGTATGTTACGGGCTGATTTATTGGATGCTATTGACTACCGGATGAAAGCCGCTCGTGGTAATTTCAGACAAAGTTTTGGTGGAGCACAAGTGTTATTTATTGGTGATCTATTCCAGCTGCCACCCATAGTCCGTAACGATGAGAAGGCAACATTATCTCAATATTATAATAGTGCCTGGTTTTATGAAGCGAAAGCGCTGCAAGACAGTCCACCTGTATATATAGAGCTGGATAAGATTTTCAGACAGCACGATCCTGAGTTCATTAACATCCTGAATAACCTGAGGAACAATGTTACTTCTCGTGAGGATATTGAGACGTTGAATCAATACTATAAAACTTCCGATGAAATTAGCGAACTACATGAAGTAATCACACTCACTACACACAATGCCAAAGCGGATGAGATAAACCAACGAGAACTGAGTAAGCTGCCTTCACAATCTCATACTTTTAAGGCGTACATCGAAGCGGATTTTCCCGAGAATTTGTACCCGGTATTGTCGAAGATCGAGTTGAGGGAGGGAGCGCAGATTATGTTTACCCGAAACGACAACGAAGAGAAATCGTACTTCAATGGGAAGCTAGCCACCGTGAAAGAGATAAGCGGAGAAGAGGTGTGGGTTGAGATGGCGGGTACTCATGAACCTTATCAGCTGAAGCGAGAACGCTGGGAGAATAAAAAATATACAGTAAACAAAACCACCAACGATCTTGATGATGAAGTGATAGGTGCTTTTGAGCAATTTCCGATCAAGTTGGCCTGGGCGATCACCGTACACAAGAGCCAGGGGCTCACTTTCGACAGGGCGATCATTGATGTAGGCAGTGCTTTTGCTGATGGCCAGGTGTATGTGGCACTTTCACGGTTGCGTACGTTGCAGGGGCTTACATTGCGCACGCGTATCAACCCTTCAGCGATCAGTACCGATCGCCAGGTTGTAGAGTTTGTGAAAGCCAATCACTTGCCGCATCAGCTCGAACATGTGATGAAGGAGCGTCAACAGGTTTTTATCAGGCATCTGATCGACAAGACTTTTGATTTCTCCGGATTGATAAAAGACATTCAATATGTTCAAAAAGATCAGACTGAAGCAGAAGGATTTAAAGAAGATTCGATGAAGCCGGTGCTTCAGCAGATTGCGGAATCACTGGAAGGTGAGCAACCCATTACAGAAAAATTTAAAGGACAATTGACGAGTCTGCTCACAGCTAATGAGCAACCACGATTAATAGAGCGCCTGAGTAAGGGTAGCGACTATTACAAAAACGTTTTATTGCAGAACCTTGAAAAATTATTGAGGCATTTGGAAGAAATGAAACAGCACAAGCGTGTGAAAACGTATGTGAATCAATTGTCGGACATAGACCAGGCGATTACCAAAAAACTGGAAGAAGTAGACAAAGCTTCTCTATTGGTAAACGCCATTTTGAATGGCGAAGAGAAGTTTGACTTTGGACCATTGAATAAAAGGCGTGCAGAAGAACGAACACAGTTATTAGAGGAAATAAAAAAACAGACAGGAACTCAATCGTCCACGACTCGAAAGGAGAAGAAACCGAAAGAGCGCAAATCGAAGAGCAAAGATGGGCTCACTACTTTTGAGACCACCTTGCAGATGCTAAGCAACGGCATGGGACCGGAACAGATCGCCAAAGAACGTGGGCTTGCTGTTGGTACAATTGAAGGACATTTGGCCAAGGCTGTAGAGGCGGGAAGTATCAGTATTTATAAATTCATGAATGACAGTGCTGTTACAGAAATTGTGCTGGCACTTTCAGAAATGAAAGAAGGCTTTACATCCAAAGATTTGTATGGCAAGCTTAAGGGAAAGTTTGGTTATGGCCAGCTGCGGGCAGTGATGGCCCATGTGAAGAACTCGAAAACCTGAGCGGCTTTCCGAAATCCAGGTACACGAGAAATCATTGATGACGTTTACAACAGGGCTAATCTTCAATTGCTCTAATTGGAAAACCTTTAACTTTGCAGCAATTCAATCTGCATGACTGACCATTCTTTATACCTTAAAAATCTCTGGTACTTTGCATTTCACGGCTCCTCACTGAAATCCGGAAAATTGACAGGAAAGGAAATCCTTGGCGAAAAAATCGTATTCGGACGAGACAAGGATGGTAAACCTTTTGCCTTACGCGACAATTGTGCCCACAGGGGTGTGCCGTTATCACAGGGTTGGTTTAAGAATGATACTATTCAATGCTGTTATCACGGCTGGGAGTTCGGGACGGATGGTGTATGTAAGAGCATTCCTGCCCTTCCTCCGGGAGGTACCGTTGATATTTCGAAAATCAAAGTCTTTCAATATCCCTGCAGGGAAATCAGCGGAACGGTTTGGGTATACATCCCTGAAAAAAAACTACCAAATCTTGAGCCAAAAATGCCACCACCGGATTTGGTCCTGGCCAGTGATAAAAAATTCCTTCATGTAGAGACGGTTACGCTTCCCGCAGATATAGATCATTCTGTGATCGGGCTGATTGATCCGTCACACGTGACCTTTGTGCATCAGTCGTGGTATTGGCGTTCTGCAAAGAAACTGAAATTGAAGGAAAAGAAATTCGAACCTACACCCCTTGGATTTAAAATGGTAAGACATACACCTTCCAATAATTCCAAGGGTTATGGAGTTTTGAAAGGAGGAACTTCAACTGAAATAACTTTTGAGATACCAGGCATTCGTACTGAACATATTAAAGTAGGAGAGAAGAACGAGATCATCTCAATTACAGTTCTCACACCGATAAATGAAAAGGAGACCGAGCTCACGCACATTTTTTACAGCTCATTGGCGGTCTCCCGTTGGCTTTGGTGGCCTTTAAAGCGACTGGGCAGGCAGTTTATTGGCCAGGATCTGGCAGTATTCAAAAAATTAAGCGAAGGCCTGAAATCCAAGCCCACGCTTTCACTCATTGGTGAACCCGATATGCAGGCACGTTGGTATTACGAGATCAAGCGCCTGTGGGCAATTGCGCAACAGAATAATGAGCCATTTGTAAATCCTGTAAAACCCCAGGTGCTCCACTGGGTCACCTAGTAAGTATATTCCGGAGCAGAAACTCCCTGGCACCTCAGGTAAGTTATCGCCTGACCACGGTGGTGAGTAATGTGATCGATTGTTGAAGAAAATCCAAGGATAATTACTTCGTTGACATCCTCTTTATGTACAGTCGCTTTCAATGTGTCATAAGCTGAATTGAGATACTCAACAATTTGCTTCTTGCCCTCTTTATTTGCCGGTGGATTCCAGTCGACTTTTGTTTTCTTAATGTTGTTGGCGGTCCACCACTCAATGCCATAAGCAATATGATTCAGTAATTCCCCAAAATTCCAAACGGACTCAATTGGTTTGAATGAATAATTTTTTTCTGGCATCCCTTCAGCTACGGCTAGTGTGTAAGCCCTTGAATTTTCCAGTGTCTTCAATAATTGCTCCTTCATAACTTTTGTTTTTTTATCAAAAGTAGAAGCCGCTTACTTTAATGACTTAAGGAATCTTGCTCTTCTAAGACAGTATTTTACTGGTCCTGAATTTCGCGGGCGGAGAATTGTACTTGTTACGGAAAGCAGAAGTGAAATGCTCGATACTGTTAAACCCTGATGAGAACGCAACATCGGCTACGGGAAGAGTAGTATTCCGAAGTAATAACTCCGAATTTTTCAGGCGAATGTTTAGTAGAAACTGGTGAGGAGAATAGGAGGTAAAAGCCTTGAATATCCGGCTGAAGTGAAACGGACTGGTGCAGCAATATTCAGCTATTTCCATCAGGGAAATGTCGTTCGTATAGTTTTGAGTAATGTACTCTTTTGCCTTCTCGATGGTGATCAAATGATTTTTCTTCAAGCGTGCGTTGAGCTTGAGGTCGGGTTTATAATCGGTGAGATTGTTGAGTACAATCTCCACTAACTCCATTACGAGGTTATCAATATTCAGTTTATCAGATTTGTTAATGATTGATCGAACGATTAAGAAATGGAGGAACTCAACTTCCGGTTTTGTCTTCAGAAGAGTGGAGTGCAGGTCGTTGTCGCCCAGGAATTTTACAGCGTTGTACTGCTCAAGGACTTCTTCATAGAAACTAAATTTAAAATCGAAGATGGTACACTCGTCAGGAACGGAGTGAGCGTGTGTCACGGTTCGTTCATAACCGGGTTTGGTAATCAGCACACATCCGTTGTACGAGTCGAGCGAATGACGAAAGACATTGAAAATAAAATTTCCCTTGCGTACGAAACTAATGCAAAACGACTGGCTGTATTCCGGTTTGGATGTGCGACAGTCTGTGCACCGGCATTTAAAGTCGAGCACTCGGTAAAAATCCGATTCGTATAGCGTGTGGATGTCTGCGTCCATGCGAAAAGAAAAATAAAAGCAAACCTGTAAGCCGGGTTCTGTTCCCTAACCGTTAAGTCAAGGTGCCTATCATTTATCTGGCCCTGATGTCGCCATCAGGATCGAGCAGCCTACCCAATCACACCAGCTTGCGCATGTTGCGAGCCGCAGCATCTTTCGAAATGTGACCTATTTGGCCTTTCAACCCGTAAGGCTTGCCATGCAACTGACGTTACCGCCAGCCCGGTGGTCTCTTACACCGCCTTTTCACCTTTTCCCCGAACGAACAAGTCGCCTGGGGTAGTTTGTTTTCTGTGGCGCTATCTGTCACCGATCCTTATCGGGAGCGGAGCCTTCCCGTTAGGAAGTACGGTGCCCTATGTTGCCCGGACTTTCCTCCCCAATCCCGATAGTTATCGGGACCGGGGCGATAAGCCGGTTTGCTTTCCTCAAAGTTAGCGATGAAAAATTTATTTCCATTAAATTTGATATACCCCAACCTAACCTAATTTATGAAAATCATTTTTCGTCTCCTTTCTCTGATACTCCTCGTTTCCATCTTTTCTACAGTTAATGCAAAATCAAAAGTGGATACGGTAAAAGTGGGAGTGTACATCATTAGTATTCACGACATCAATTTTCATGATAAAGAATACACAGCCCGCTTTTGGCTATGGTTCACATATGATTACAATAAGGAATTTGATTTCTCCAAAGAACTGGACATTCCCAACGCTAAAGACATTGAGATCAACCAGGTATTGTCAGATACGCTCGATGGCAAAATATGGGTTCAACTTAAGATGAAGTGTACCATGAAGGAAGATTGGCAGGTGCATAACTTTCCGTTTGATGAGCAGCAACTGAAAATAATAATTGAAGATTCGAACCGGGATGTCAGTAGTCTTGTATTTGTGGCAGATAATGAAGACAGCCGACTTAATGCAAAGGAGGGCTTAAGCGGCTGGGTGCTGGATAATTTTAAAGTCACCGCTGCAGAGAGCCCCTATGATACTCCTTTTGGAGATCCACGACCAGAAGTAAAAGGCCAGACTTACTCATCGATTATCATATCGATGGACATTGACCGCGAAGCTGGAGGGTTATTTCTGAAAATATTTCTCGGGATGTATTTTGCTTTTTTAATTGCCATGGTGAGCTTCCTCTCTGATACCAATGAGGTTGAGCCACGCTTTGGTTTACCGGTGGGTGGTCTTTTTGCAGCGGTGGGTAACAAGTATATCATCGACTCGGTATTGCCCGAGTCCTCTCAATTCAGCCTGGTGGATATTTTACATAATTTGACCTTCTTCAGTATTTTTGGTGTACTCCTGATTTCGGCTATAGCGCTTAAAATCCACAACCGTGGCGATGTGGAAAGAGCGCACAAGCTCAATATGATCGGGGCAATCGTTGTGATAACAAGTTATGCGATCAGCAACTTCTATTTCGTAATGAGTACGAACTAGCTATTCACTTTTCAAACTGTCAACTGGATTTCGGGTTGCACAACGCAGCGCCTGATAGCACGTTGTCACAAAAGCAATACCCAGGGCTAACACTGCGGAAAGCGGTACATACCACCAGGCAATTTCGATTTTGTTCGTGAACCCATTGAGCCAGCTTTGCATGTACCACCAGGCGATAGGAGTAGCTATAAACATACCAATGGCAATGAGGATAAAGTAATCTTTGGTGAGCAGGAGCATAATACTTCGGACACTTGCTCCCAGAATTTTCCTGATCCCGATCTCCTTGGTACGAACTTCACCGGTGAACGTGACCAATCCCAACAGGCCAAGGCAAGCAATAAAAATTGCAATTGACGTGAAGACATTGAATACTTTCGACAAGCGATCCTCTGATTTAAAAAGCTTGTCAAATGCATCGTCCAGGAAATAGTATTCGAACGGATGTCCTCCCTGATATTTTTTAAAGATGGCCTGAACTGCAGGAACCATCTTAGCCAATTGGGTTTCATCTGAGAAACGGATATACATTGCTCCCCCCCGCTGGGCAATGATATTCGAAGTATCGGCATGAACACTCATGACCATGCCATTAACGCCAAAGCGAAGTGATTCGAAATTAAAATCCTTAACAATGCCGGTAATTTCAGACATGAACGAACCCAACCGCAGCGTCTTCCCCAAATCTGCGGGTGTCATTTTTAATTTGGTCAGACCTGATTCGTTGACAATTAGCTTTCCCGTTAGTTGATCTTTGTGCGGCTGCTCACTCCACTCAACATCAAGCGTTGAAAAGAACTGTTCATCAATATCAATGGTGCTTATGAATATATCTTCTTTGGTGACTGGCGACTGAGTGAAATAACCTGAGGTGCCACCATTGAACAGTGCAAAAGAAGCGGAAGAAACTTTCATCACACCGGACTGATTGCGTAATTCATTTTTTAATGCCCTGAAATTATTGGCTGCATCATAGTCGAGAGTTGCAACCATCACCATTTCTCTGGTTAAGCCCAACTTCCTATTCTTTAGGAAGTCCATTTGTTTAACAATAATAATGGAACAAAGAATTAATCCGATTGAGGCTGCAAACTGGAATGTGGTAAAGCTCTTGCGAAGCCATGAACCCTGACCTGAACTACTCAGCTTTCCTTTGAGTGTCTCCACTGGTTTGAACCTGGAAAGAACCAGGGCCGGATAACTGCCTGAGGCGAAGACGCAAAAAAAGAAGAGGGCAACTACAATGATGAGAAACGTTTGACTCTTAATGAAACTCAAATCAATAGTAAGGTCAAGTGCTTGCAGAAACGTAGGTAGTAACAATTCAATCCATACAACAGCAAGGATAAATGCAACTACGGTCATCAATGTCGATTCGAGAAAAAATTGAGCGGAGAGATTTTTTCTTCCGGCACCAATTACTTTCCGGATGCCAACTTCCCGTGCACGGAGAGTAGCCCTGGCTGTGGTCAGGCTCATGTAGTTGATCAGCGCAAGCAAAAGAATAATTCCTGCGATAATTGAAAACCCATAGAGATAAGTTACGCTCCCCTCAGACGTGAGATGCTTTTCAATAAACGGGTTCAGAATATATTTCTCATCAGCAGATGCGTGCGCCACCTTCATGATTGTGCTTTCCACGCTTGCTTTGTCAGAGCTGTTTTTTAACAGGAGGTAGGCACGATAAGACCCTAACCTCACGTGGGTGTCGTTAAACTGATCTTTTTCTGATTCAATGGTTCCAAGCGTGTTGAATGAGGCTGCAAAGTCAAATTGAAAGCTTGAGTTAGATGGTGGGTTTTTAGCCACACCAACAACCTCAAACGGTATGTTCTTGTTACACGTCAGTATTTTCCCGATAGGATCCGCCTCACCAAAGTATTTTTTACTTGCACGCTCAGAAATGATTATTTTATTTGTTGTAGAGAATGCAGATACATTGCCTTTGATTACAGGAAATGAAAATATTTCAAAGAAACTTGCATCCGCGAAAATGAAAGCTTTCTCCATCTGTGGGTCTTTGCCGTCAACCTTGATGATAGTTTCATAATTTTTTATCCGTACCTGATTTTCTACCCGCGCATCGTTTTGCAAAACAGTAGCCCCCAACTGTGCCGACATACCCATGGAATTAATTTCTTGCCCGCCATAGTTTGACTTAGCGGTCACCTGGTAGATGCGATCAGCTTTTGCGTGGAAGCGATCATAAGTGAATTCATGAGACACGAAAAGTAAAATCAGCAGGCTTGCAGAGATACCGATCGACAGGCCGAGAATATTAATGGAAGAGTAAAGAGGGTTCTTGTCGAGCGACCGGATGGCAATTTTAAGGTAGTTGGAAAACATGACTAATGTTTTTTTGACCAGTCACTACCCAACTATAGTGCCACAGCAATAAATACCCCAATTTTAGATAGGGAAATGCTATTTTTTCACTGGAATGAGTTCGATAGCGAACGCTTACGGTCGCGGACGGTCAATTCAAATCACCGTGGTACTTCATTTCTTTTTCACGCTCCGTCTCTTCTTTCTCGCGTTTGATCCGGACTTTGGCAGGTGGCCCTACCATGATTGGAACATTTTCTACTTCCACGTTGGCCAGTTCAAGACCATACATTTCTTCAGTGGAAAGACTGTGTTTTTTGATGAAGCGGTAACCCTGGATAATCAGGTTGTCAAAAGAAGATATTTCACTGTCGACTGATGCCAGGGAGTGGAGAATAATGAATTTGAAGTCAGCCGGCATACTGTGTTTTTGTAGAGAATCGTAATGACTGATCATGTCAATTTCGGAAGTCTCAGCCAGGTCGTGTAAAATCTTGTTGAAAAGAAGATTAACCCGGTGGTCAGCTTTGAAACCTAATTTGATTCTTACAAAGAAGCACTTTTTGGGAATGATCGTATCCACAGAGTATTTTGAAGTATAAGGACTGTCTACTGTGTCCACATGAACAAACCAGTAGACGTCTGCACGCTTAGGCCGTTTTTTGAAAATGGAATAGACAATGTTGGAGTCTATGAAACGTTTGCTGTCTGCAACGGACATGTACACGAGGTTCGTTGCTTCCTTGGGAATGGATTTATCAGCTTGCAAATCCTGGATTAGCGGAACGTAGTGCTTAAGATTAACGAACTCGGTATGACGATCACGAAGGTGACGAGCCTTCAATAAAACGAACATCATGGTGAAGAAGATGACAGCAATAGAGTAGGTAAACCAGCCGCCCTGTTCAAACTTGTGGAAGTTGGAAATGAGGAATAACGATTCAAGTGTAAAGAAAATAATGCCTATGGCTGCCGTACGTACACGCGAATGTTTGGCTGTACTAAAATAAAATACCAGCAGCGTGGTGGTCATTAACATGTTGAGTGTGATCGCCAACCCGTAAGCTCCTTCCATCGCTGACGATTCCTGAAAAATCCATACCACCGCTATCGTGCCCATCATCAAAATCCAGTTTATTGCTGGAATATAGATCTGGCCTTTCATCTGGCTCGGGTAACGCACTTTTGTGCTCGGCCAGAGTTTCAATTTCATGGCTTCGTTCACCAATGTGAATGTACCTGAGATCAATGCCTGGCTGGCGATAACAGCAGCGGCTGTGGCGATAACAATACTGATAATCAAAAATTGCTCAGGCACGAGCATATAAAACGGAATGCGTCCGTTTAGTTGGCTGCCTTGTTGTGTGAGGAGCCACGCACCTTGTCCCATGTAATTCAATAGCAGAGCAATTTTCACAAATCCCCAGCCTACCCGAATGTTTCCTTTGCCGCAATGGCCTAAGTCCGAATAAAGTGCTTCCGCTCCTGTGGTACAAAGGAATACTTCGCCAAGCAACCAAAATCCTTCCGGATAGTTGACCAGCAGATTCCAGGCGTACATTGGATTCACTGCCCGTAGCACGCTCAGGTTGGGCAGTAAGTGAATGAGCCCAAGTCCTCCGATCATGAAGAACCAAACCATCATGATCGGTCCAAAAGTCTTCCCGACGATGTTGGTACCGAATTGCTGAAAGAAAAACAATAAAACCAGAATGGCGATGACAATAGGTACAAAAGGAATGTTTGGGTATTTAATCGTTAACCCTTCTACCGCGGAAGTGATACTGATGGCAGGCGTAATGAAGCCATCAGCAATGAGCGTAGCACAACCAATGATCGCAGGAAAAATTACCCAGGCAGCTTTGTACCTGCGTACCAAAGCATACAACGCAAAAATTCCGCCCTCACCTTTGTTATCAGCGTTTAGCGCGAGGTACACATACTTAAAAGTCGTGATCAGGGTAAGGGTCCAGAAGACGCAACTTAAACCCCCGAGGACGAGCTCCTCGGTAATCGGTCGGTTTCCGATAATTGCTTTAAAAACATATAATGGCGAAGTTCCGATATCACCATAAATGATTCCAAGTGAAACAAGTACACCAGCGGTAGAAAGTTGAATTGTACGTGCGTGATCGTGAGAATTTCCCATATAGTATAGACCGGTCAATAGGGCAGGCTATTGATCGTCAGTTAACACATATTCAGGTTTAAGGTGGTATTTGAGGGCATGAAATGCGCCTTTCCGGCAAGCGGACGCAAATTTAAGTCAACTGAAAGGATTTATTGTCAGTCTGAAAAAAATATTTATTGAGGGCGTTTTTAGGGGATAAAACACGTTGTACTTTTACCTTTCAACCACAAAATAAACTAACAATTGTATGGCCAAAAATCTGCTTACCCTTTTAGTAGCTGCTTTTATTTTCGCTAGCTGTGATAACAAATCTGAGAAGCTTCAAACGCAGTTGGATTCATTGAGAGCTGAACTGGAGACCAATCAAAAATTCGTACAGACACTGCAAGACGTAGGTGTGCTCATGGATTCCATTGATGCGAACCGTCAGTTGTTACGTGTGAACATGGTAGAAGGTACAACCTATGCTGATTATACTTCACGTATGAAGGACATCAACAATTATGTGAAGGATACGCAAGGTAAAATTGAGGACCTGGAGAAGTCATTGAAAAAATCGAAAGGTGCGGTAAATGCACACCTCGCAACTATAAAGAAATTGAAAGCCGACCTGGAAGCAAAGAATGTTGAGATTGGCAAATTACAAGATTTGGTAGCCAGCCTGGGTAATGAAAACCAGAATTTGATTACTACTAATGGACTACAACAAGCAGAGATCAATGATAAGTCCGCTCAAATCGAAGCGAAGAAGCAAGAGCTGAATTTGTTGAATGAAAAAATCCAGCAGGTGCAGTTGCAAAGCAAAGTAAGTGAAGCCGATTCGTACTTCGCTCGCGCACAAGCTGTAGAAGAAGCGGCCAACCGTACCAAACTAGCTCCACGCAAAAAGAAAGAAACATATAAAGAAGCCATCGAGCTTTACAAAAAAGCACAGAGCTTAGGCAAGCAGGAAGCCAAGGCAAAAATCGATGCCTTGAGTAAGAAAGTGTAACCGGAATCACGGAATTCAAAGAACAGCCTCGATTTTATCGGGGCTGTTTTGTTTAATCAATACTTGAAGTTTCCGATGCAATGCTTGCTGAGATGAGGCCAATGATTAAGTATTATTCATTTGCTGACAGTATAGTGAAATGAGCATTTTTTGAACTACGGGTAGGTATATCATACAGTAGAATAAGTAGCGCAAATTGGAATGCACTTTCGAATCAATGATTTGTACGCAAATGAATCTCCATGACATTTGCAGATATTTGCAAAAAACTAAACCCCTTGACGAACAAAGTTCTAATTATTGATGACGAGGTGAACCTCCGGGGATTGCTGGCTCGAATTATTCAACTTGAAGGATATACAGTGGCTGAGGCGGATAGTGGAAAAAGCGCCTGGAAGTTCCTGGAACAGGAGACGTTTCAGGTGATTATTACCGATGTAAAATTGCCGGATGTTAATGGCGTGGATTTAACCGCCAAAATAAAATCCTCATTTCCATCGACCGAAATCATTGTGCTCACAGCATACGGGACTATTCAGGATGGTGTAAAGGCTATAAAGAATGGAGCTTTTGACTACCTAACAAAAGGCGATCACCAAAGCAAAATTATCCCCTTATTAAGCAAGGCTACCGAAAAAGCTTTGCTTCAACAAAAGGTTAGTGACCTTGAAAAAAGGTTATCAAAAAAATTCGGATTCGATAAGATTACGGGCACTTCGCGTACTCTCCTTCACGCAATTGACATGGCAAAGAAAGTGGCGGCAACAGATACCACTGCTTTAATTTTAGGTGAGACAGGTGTAGGGAAGGAGGTTTTTGCTGAAGCTATTCATTATGAGAGCCATCGAAAATCAAAGCCTCTTGTTGCTCTCAACTGCAGCGCATTTGCCAAGGACCTTTTAGAGAGTGAATTATTCGGACATGCCGAAGGGGCATTTACGGGAGCAACAAAAGCTAAAAAGGGATTGCTAGAAGAAGCGCATGAAGGCACTTTGTTTCTCGATGAGATTGGGGAAATGAATATCGATCTGCAGGCAAAATTCCTGCGCGTATTAGAGACCGGCGAGTTCTACCGGGTTGGGGATTCGAAACCCAGGAAAGTAAATATTCGGTTGATTGCTGCCACCAATCGTGACCTCGAACAAGAGATTAAGAATGGAAAGTTTCGGGAGGATTTGTTTTATAGACTTTCGGTTTTTACCATTAACATCCCACCCTTGCGGGAAAGACTCGAAGATATTGAACCACTAGCCAATCATTTTGTTGAAGCATTTTCTGAAAAGACCAATAAGAAGATATTAAAGGTAGAAACTAGCTTCCTTAAAATTTTAAAATCACATCCGTGGAAAGGAAATATCCGGGAGCTTAAAAATGTGATTGAACGTTGCGTGATCCTGGTCGATGGTGATACATTAATCCCAGAACTCCTTCCGTTTGATTTTAATGCGGAATCCAGTCTCAATAATTTTGATTTGGCTTCGGTTGAGAAAAATCATATCCAAAAAGTACTGCGCCATACACAAGGTAACAAAACAGAAACAGCACGTTTGCTTAACATCGGACTTACAACACTATACAGGAAAATACAGGACTACGGAATAAATACCTGATATACTTAGGTATGAGACTGAACCAGCGAGAATGAAAACTCGCTTCCTTTACCCAACTCACTTCGAACTGAAACAGTACCTCGTTGCGCTTCTATAAACTCTTTACAAATAGAAAGCCCTAAGCCGGTACCCTTTTTGGGATCTGACCCCGGAATTCTATAGAATCGATCAAATATTTTTTCCAGGTATTTTGGTTCAATCCCCATGCCTGAATCCTTAACGCTGAATCTTACACTCTCCTTTTCGGGTAGACAACGAATGATTACATCTCCATTTTCCGGGCTATGTCTGACTGCATTAGTGAAAAAATTGATTAGCACCCAAATGGTTTTGTCTTTATCGGCCTGAACAAATGAAGGCTTATCTGGGGTTTCGACATGCAGTTGAATGTTTCGCTGTTCAGCTTGGAATTTTACGGCTTCGCAGGCCTGTTCGATAAGATCATTGGCAGGCACTGAAGTTAAATTCAGTTTGATATTACCTGTTTCTACTTGTGCCATATCCAATAACTCACCTGTGATTTTCATTAGTCGCTGAGTCTCATCTTTTACTGTCTGAACTATTCGCAACTGCTCTTCATTTAATTGACCGACTCTGGAATCTTGCAATAACTTCGTTCCCATTTGCAGAGAAGCAATCGGAGTTTTCAGTTCATGTGAAATAGTAGCAATGAAATTAGTCTTGGCCAAATCCAATTCCTTGAAAGGAGTTATGTTTTTCAGCAAGATCACAGTTCCAATGGGTACAGGTTCTTTTTCACCCGTATGTGTGATGGAGATGGGGATGATCTCCCTTGTAAAATAACTTTCTTTCCCGTGCGCAAATATTTTGATCGGCTTGTCAGTCTTTTCCAGTGTTGTATTACCAGAGGACGCTAAGACCGTTCCATTACTTGTAAAAGCTGAGCTAATGATATCCTGAATGAGTCTTCTCAATAAATCATTGGTTACGGCCACGTCTGGCGCATAATGCCCAACAAGCTCCTCTTCTTTTTTATTGAGCAGTTCAATAGCTTCCGTGTTGGCAAATATGATGGAACGCTTGTCATCGAGCCCAATCACCGGATCATTCATCCGGTTAATAATGGTTTCAATTCGTTTTTTTTCAAAGAGTAAGTTGGCAAGGTTACTGTGTTCATACTCGTCCATTTTTTCAGCCATACTGTTAAACGCCTGGGCCAATTCTTCAAACTCGTCATTGCGGTTGAATTCTAATCGCTCTTCATAGTTGCGATCAGCAATGGCTTTGATGCTTGCCGTGAGCTGAGCTATAGGATTTGCTATGTATCCCGGAAAATTGAGGATAAACGAAAATGAAGCTAAGAAACAAATAGTAACGATGAGAATCACATAGAGTGTTGCGCGGTCTGCAGTCTCATCGGCTATTGCGTTTTTATGGATGATGGCCTTAAGGTTTAAATCTGTAATTCTGAAAATACTTTGCCGAACGACACGCGCCAGAGAATCACTATAATTATGCGGTAACTCACTAACGAGGTTGCCTAAGCGAATGGTCTCTTCCATTTCGCCAAGTTCAGTCACATTACCCTGCTGTGCTTTTAGATTTTTTCTTAAACGATGTATTGAGTTGGAATCCCGTTGCAAAGAATCCAATGCAATAGCCATCTCCTGCATATATTCGATAGACTCATAATTGGCTTTAATAATATTTTTTGCATCGTTCGAAATTTCTTTCAAATAATAGATGCTCATGCCTCCAACAATCAGGATGACAGTAAACAAAAAGAACAGACCAAGCGATATTTTGGTTTTAATGTTCATGAAAGGATAATCAAATCAGTGTCCGATTTAGAGAGCTTACTCAGCAACTGGCTGAAAATGGCCGTCCGTAAAATGATCCGCCACAGGCGAATGTGCGGTTTACCAATACATACGGTCGTGATATGTTTTTCTTCAGCTACTTTTAAGATTGACTCCGTGATCCGCTTGCTTTTTATCTGCAATACTTCTGCACCTAATTCTGTGGCAGTCTTAAAATTATTAATCAGATGTCGCTGTCTTGCCAGGCTAATGTGATTTTCGTCTTCATCAGGTACCTGCACATATATTAGATACCATTTTGACTGATAATAACTGGCAAGTCGCGCTGCTTTTCGGATCACGATCCTGGCCGTTTTTTCGTTGCTGCTAATACATGCAAGTAAGCGTTCTGGCCGATGCTGGTGGCTTGCGACTTCCGTTTCAACTTTCCGTTCGACCAGCGATGCTACTTCCTTGAGTGCCAACTCCCGAAGTTGTAATATTTTATCGGGTTGGAAGAAATTCTTAAGAGCCGTCTCGACTTTGACAGCTTCATAAATCTTTCCTTCTTTTAAACGGGCAATCAGCTCATCAACGGTTAAATCGATATTAACTACTTCATCAGCTTGCTGCAACACGCGATCCGGGATTCGTTCCTGTACTTCGATCCCGGTGATTTGCTTCATTTCGTCATTAAGACTTTCCAGGTGCTGGATATTCAATGCGCTAATTACGCTGATGCCAGCTTCCAGAATTTCAATAACGTCCATCCAACGCTTTTCATTTTTACTTCCTTCTGCATTCGTATGGGCTAGTTCGTCAACAATCACCACTTCAGGGTGAGCATTCAGTATGGCTTGCAAATCCATCTCCTCCAGCTCCTTCCCTTTGTAAAAAAATTTTCGTCTAGCAATAATAGGCAATCCTATTGCTAACGCCTCGGTCTCTTGGCGTTGGTGCGTTTCGATAAATCCAATTTTAATATCTATACCATTTTTCAATAAGCCGTGTGCTTCTTGCAGCATGCGATATGATTTTCCTACACCCGCACTCATGCCGATATAGATCTTGAATTTTCCCCGTCTTGATTTTTTGATCAGGTCCAGAAAATATTGTACCGATTGATCTTTGACGGAGTCCATTATTTAAAGGGTATCCGAGCGAATTTTATTTTCATTGGTATTGAACTGTAAAATTAGAATATTCAAATGTCACAACTAAATAAGTGCATCTCTAAAAAACGGCCACGTTTTTAGAGATGCACGAAACATTAGATGAAATCCTATAATCTGAAGAGTACTGCGAAAATTAACTTAGTCTCAGCTTTAACTAAATCGGGTCTCCATGTTCCGTTGGGATCAACAGCGGTCGTGGTAAGACCATCAGGCGAGGTTACGCCACCGTGCCCAGCAAAATAAGGCACACTGCTTTCGCGATGAACGGCTTCAATTCTGAATGTAATGTATTGTGAAGGCATGAAGTCAATGTTCGTAGAGCAATCCCATGCTTCAAATTGTGTACCCACGGCAGTGTCGAATGGGAATGCACCTGCAGTCGTAGTTGGATTGTAAGGATTAGGAAGCGGACTTGCCTGCCCTGTTGGGTAAAGCACCAAATAACGACCGGGGTTTTTCATCCAACCGCCACCGACTGTCCAAGCCATTTTATTTTTCGCAAACCACACGCGATTGTAAACCATCCAACTCACGAAATATTGCGCTGGATTGCCTGGTCCTCCGTCATTAAAACCATTAACTCCACCGCCTTTCTCGGAACCAAAATCTACAGTAGCTGAAAATGCGGCTTTAGTTACACCCTTTCTATTCGGTTTGTTATAATACCTGACAATAGCGCTATTGTCTGAGTGAAATCTTTTTCTCGCAGGAATACCTGCGGCATCTGTTCCATAATAATCATTGGTGATCAATTTCAAATTACTGTTGTTCGACATATATGTGATGCTTCCGCCAAAGCCTGGCATGGAATTGAATGAACCGTAACTTTGCCAACCATTGATGATCCACGGTTCAATTTTCCAGTTTTTGTTAGGAAAAATCTGAATGCGGATCCCGTTGAAAAACCAAGGTGTGTTATCAGAAGTGTAAGAGGCTTGATATTCCCAATTCTCTGCTTGATAAAAAGAATTCAAGCCGATGTAAGACATAAATAATCCCGCATCTACATTGATACCGTTCCATTTATTGAAATGATAACCGGCATTTGCTTCAGCCAGGTAACGATATACATTCGCTAATTCATATTGACCTCGGTATGGACTAAAATCATTACGTGGAATCACTGTTGATCTAGTTCCAAACTGAGTCATGATTCTTCCACGGACATTATCAACATTGAAGTCCCCACCAAAATGCAAGGCAGATAATTGCATCTCATCCGTACGAGCTAGAGCTGTTGAGCCCACTACGGTATGATCGATGGGATCGTTGAACGAGTGATTTGCATTAAGGTCGATTAAGATAGAGGGCGTGAAGTACTTCACCTTATTAAATACAGAAGAATCTCTGCGGTCGGCTCCGTTTTGCCAGGTCTGATCGATGCCTTGAAAAGGTGTCTTTACTTCTTGTGCGAAAGCCAAATGCCCAACGAAAATAAAGATTAGTACATAGTAAAATTTAGTTTTCATAAATAGTCGTGATTAAAAGTTGTATCGCTTATTTTAGTTTAGTCAATTCTATATTCAGTTTCAGTACATTTATTTTTTCAATGCCGAATAATCCCATTAGCGGTTTTTCGACAGCTACATCAACCAAAGATTTAAGTTTGGCCTCGTCAAGATTTCTGACTTTAGCTATACGCTTAATCTGTACGTAAGCTGCTGCCGGTGAAATATGCGGGTCAAGTCCGCTTCCTGAAGCCGTCACCAACTCCACGGGAATTTGAGATTTCTTTACATCCGGGTTATGAATTAAAAAAGTATCGATACGGGCTTGCACAGCTTGTAAATACTCTTCATTAGATGGTCCCTTGTTAGAACCGGCCGAACCGGATGCATTATAATTAACAGCTGATGGACGGGACCAAAAATATTTATCCTGATTAAAGGTCTGTCCTACAATAGCAAATCCGACAACCTTTCCATCATTCATAACCACTTCACCTCTGCCATGATTCGGTGCAGTCACATAAGCTACACTCCATACAATCAAGCTGTAGATCACTACAAAGAATACAATGCAGAGTAGCGTCAATTTTATTGCGGGAAATAAATTCGTTTTCATTTTCGTTTTAAAATTAGATAAACAGTGTGACAGCCAAGTCAATTAGTTTTATGCCGATGAAAGGAATCACTACTCCGCCTAAACCATAGATAAACAAGTTTCTCCGTAGTAGAGCACTTGCACCAATCGGTTTATAGGCTACACCTTTCAAAGCAAGCGGTATTAGTGCCGGAATAATTATCGCATTGAAGATGATCGCTGAGAGTATTGCGCTCTCCGGGCTTTCAAGCCTCATAATATTCAATCCTTGCAAAGCGGGTATTGCAGTGATGAACAATGCCGGTACAATGGCAAAATATTTGGCCACATCATTGGCAATGGAAAAAGTGGTTAATGTGCCGCGCGTCATCAGCAGTTGTTTTCCGATCTCAACAATCTCAATCAGCTTAGTCGGATCATTGTCGAGGTCGACCATATTACCCGCTTCTTTTGCAGCTTGCGTTCCGCTATTCATTGCCACACCTACATCCGCCTGAGCCAATGCCGGAGCATCGTTTGTGCCATCACCCATCATGGCTACGAGCTTACCGGTTTGTTGTTCTTTCCGTATATATTCCAGTTTGTCCTCTGGTTTTGCTTCAGCGATGTAATCATCAACCCCGGCTTTTGCGGCAATGTATTTTGCCGTGAGCGGATTATCACCAGTTACCATTACGGTTTTCACGCCCATCTTACGCAAGCGCTCGAATCGCTCCTGTATCCCGGGCTTAATAATGTCTTGCAATTCGATTACTCCAATTATTTTTTCATTTTCAGCCACAACCAGGGGAGTACCTCCATTTGACGAAATCTTGCTCACCCTGGTCTCTATTTCTGCCGGGTAAGTGTTTCCAGCGCTGGCAGATAACTTACGAATAGCATCAAATGCACCTTTACGTATCCGCTGACCCGATGGAAGATCAACGCCCGAAGTACGGGTCTCTGCCGTGAATTTGATGAGCTGTGCCCCTGTAATACGCACTCCACGTACACCCTCTTTTGTTGCGAGTTCAACTATCGATTTGCCTTCCGGTGTTTCATCTGCATAAGATCCTAAAACTACTTTTTCAATAAAAGACATTTTATCAACTCCGGCTATCGGGTAAAAATTAGTCGCCTTCCTGTTACCAATGGTAATCGTTCCCGTTTTGTCAAGGAGCAGTACATCAATATCTCCTGCGGTTTCCACTGCTTTCCCTGACTTTGCAATCACATTGGCTTGAAGTGCGCGATCCATTCCTGCAATACCAATAGCTGAGAGCAATCCACCGATCGTGGTTGGGATCAGGCAAACAAAAAGAGAGATTAATGCAGCAATCGAAATCGTTGCATGCGCATAATCAGCAAATGGCTTCAATGTGATACACACAATCACGAACACCAGTGTAAAGCCAGCCAGCAAAATAGTGAGTGCTATTTCGTTAGGTGTCTTTTGACGATTTGCTCCTTCGACCAAAGCAATCATTTTGTCGAGGAAGCTTTCACCGGGTTGTGTAGTTACGACAACTTTTATTTTGTCCGATAGCACTTTAGTCCCACCTGTGACGCTGGATTTATCACCACCAGCTTCACGAATTACCGGTGCGCTCTCTCCAGTGATGGCGCTTTCATCTATGGTTGCTATGCCCTCAATGATCTCACCGTCTGTAGGAATGATGTCACCGGTTTCACACAGGAAAATATCGCCCTTCTTCAAGGCAGAAGAACTCTTCCAGGTCATTTGACCATCAACATAAATTTTTGCCGGTGTTTCTTCACGCGTCTTGCGCAATGAGTCGGCCTGGGCCTTTCCGCGCGCCTCTGCAATAGCCTCCGCAAAATTGGCAAAAAGCAAAGTCAACAAGAGAATGATGAAGACTGCAAGATTGTAGCCGAATGAACCCTGAGATCCATTCGTGAGTGAATAACCAGTTACAATCAACATAACGATTGTACAAATCTCTACCACAAACATGACGGGGTTACGAAAGAGAGCTTTCGGATTCAATTTGACGAATGAATGTCTCAATGCTTCATTGACAAATTGCTTCTGAAATAAGGACGTACTTTTATTTTTCATTTTCTTTTGGTCAAGGGATAACGTTCAAAGACTAAAATATTCTGCAATCGGGCCGAGTGTGAGGGCCGGAAAAAAGCTCAGCAATGCCACGATAATAATTACGGCAAACACCATAATTCCAAACGTAGCCGTATCCGTTTTCAAGGTCCCGGCACTTTCAGGGATGTATTTTTTATTGGCGAGTATTCCAGCGATAGCCACAGGCCCTATGATAGGCAAGAACCTGCTTAAGATTAAAACTATTCCAGTGGTAAGATTCCAGAAAAGGTTATTGTCCCCAAGCCCCTCAAAGCCCGACCCATTGTTGGCGGATGATGAAATGTACTCATACAGCATTTCTGAAAACCCGCGGAACCCTGGATTGTTCAACCAGCCTACATCTGGATCTTTTGTAATGACAAATGAAGAAAGTGCCGTGCCTGCTAAGATCAAGAGCGGGTGCAGCAAAGCAATCACCATCGCTATCTTCATCTCCTTTGCTTCAATTTTTTTGCCTAAAAACTCAGGTGTTCTCCCAACCATCAATCCTGAAATGAAGACAGCAATAATGATGAAGACGTAAAAATTCAAAATACCAACTCCACATCCCCCATAAAATGCATTCACCATCATGGCTAATAGCTCATTCATACCTGACAATGGCATAGTGCTATCGTGCATCGCGTTGACTGATCCTGTTGAAATAATAGTGGTTACAATGCTCCAGTATCCTGATGCTGCGCTTCCAAAACGAACTTCCTTTCCTTCCATAGCTCCAGCACTCATGTCAACGCCAAGTTTTGCTATAACCGGGTTGCCTTGCATTTCAAAATAGACATTGGGAATTACTAAGAGCAAAAAGCCGACAGTCATAACACCGAAGATCATCCACGCCAGCTTTCTTCTTTTCAGATAATAACCCAAGGCAAAAATCATTGCTATCGGAATGATTGTCTGGACTATCATCTCCAGCATGTTGGTAAAGTAGTTAGGGTTCTCGAGCGGATGAGCGGAGTTGGTACCAAAATATCCTCCGCCATTCGTACCCAAATGTTTGATAGCAACTTGTGCTGCGACCGGTCCTCTTGATACTTGTACAGTATCACCTTGCAGGGTTACTACGGTGTCTTTGCCCTCCGTATTCATGGGTGATCCATTCAACGCCAGTAATATTGCTACCACAATCGACAAGGGAAAAAGTATCCGTGTATTCGACTTCACGAAGTAGACATAAAAGTTGCCAAGTTTTTCGGTAGTGCGTTCTTTCATCGCATTGAAAACAACTGCCAGTGCAGCAAGACCGGTAGCTGCTGAAACAAAATTCAAAAACAGAAAACAGAAAGCCTGCGACAGGTAGGAAGCTCCCGTCTCACCAGAGTAATGTTGCAAATTGCAGTTCACCAAAAAACTGATGGCCGTGTTAAAAGCCAGGTCAGGAGTCATGCTTGGGTTGCCATCCGGATTCCAGGGCAACCAAGCCTGGTTCAATAAAATAAACATCGCTAGTACAAACCACAACAAGTTGATGCCTAACAATACGGTCAGATTTTGCTTCCAGTCCATTTCCTGTTCTGCCCGTATGCCGCTGACTTTAAAAAACAATTTTTCGATTGGGTTGAAGAGCGGATCGAGAAGGGTGTGCTCACCAGCATACACTTTCCCAATATATTTTCCCAAAGGAATAGCTATGGCTACGGTTAAACCGAAAGTGGCTATTATTCCTAGTAATTCTGTGTTCATAGTTTAGGTTTTTACAGACTAAAATTTTTCGGGTTTTAGCAATACATACGTCATGTAAGCAAACACCAAAAGCGAGAGTATAAATAGTGCAATCATTGTACTTATATTTTTTCAAAGAAATCAATGGATTTAAGAAGCAGCGCAAAGCATGCAATACCAAGGACAATCAGTAGAATCGCCATCATAATTTTTTATTGTAGGTTTTAATAAATGTAATCTGTGCCCATTATCCTTACGTATTGATCAAAGTCATCTTAATGCATGATCATTGTCAATTTTACAGGCCACTGCAATAATGTTGGCGGCTGATCTCGCGAAGAAGTTCCTGGGGCAAACATTTTTCTGCAAGACGTTTAGCGGCTGGTATTTGATCCAGCATGTCCAATGCCTTGTAAAGAAAGACATTGACAATTCCGTTTTTCACAGTCTCGTTTCCATCCGCATAAAGCTTTTTGGCAATATTTAGATGACTTTCGAATTTCTTCAGGTTACCGGAGCGGCAGGTAGCTACAGAAGCACTGGCAAAGCCTTCCATGCAATGATAAAATTCACGTGTGTAATGGGCATTGTTTGATAAGCGACCTGCCTCCCCATTCAACAGTAACAAAGCAATCCTTTCGTTAATCATAGCTTTAAAAGAGTTAAGTATGAGCTCAGATCACCCACAACCGAGCCAGCTTATCTAATGATCAGATTATCAGGACAAAACCGAGAAGGAAGTTTGTAAGGTACCCTACCGAAATGGAAGGGTGGTTTTCAAAATGATGTACCAACAGCAGAACAGCCTCGATTTTATCGGGGCTGTTTTGTTTAGATTTGATTGTGTGACGCAATCGGGGTGAATTGCATAGAAAGGGATTACCGCTCATGTCATCCCCGCAACTTTTTTCATTCGTTATAGTAAAACCGGCTAAACCCAAGTAACCATGATTCGCAACTTCTTCAAAACAGGACTCCGGAATATCTTTAAAAACAAGGTATATGGTTTGATCAACCTGGTTGGGTTGACTTGCGGGATTTCGCTCGCCTTGTTGATTCTCACATACGTGAGGAGCGAAGTGACTTATGACAATTTCCATCCGAAAGGCGACAGGCTGTACCGGATTCAATACCGGGTTCCCAATGGTTTACAGCTGGCGGTCACGCCCCCACCGATAGCTCCTGTCATGCGTGATTTCTTCCCCGAAGTGGAAGATGCATGCCGCTTGTATCCGCGAAATGTTACCATTAGCAAACCGGGCGGAGATGGAGTCTTCGAAGAGACGAATGTGTATTTCGCAGATTCTTCATTTACAAAATTATTCAAACTGGATTTTGTCAAAGGATCTCCCAAGAGGCCATTGTACGAAAAGTTTACGGTGGTGATCAATGAAGAGATGGCGGTTAAATATTTTGGTGATCACAATCCCATTGGTGAAACGCTTTTGTTTGGAGGCAAGCATTCTTTTAAAGTAATAGGTGTAGTAAAAGATTTTCCTGAGAACTCGCACCTGCGGTTCAATATGCTGGTGCCTTTTGATAATATGTTTGACATGGAAAGTGATGCAGCTGCACAAGTGCTGCGAAACAACCTGGCCCAGAACTTCATCATCAGTCATTCTTTTACCTATGTGCTTCTTCACCCGGGTGCAGATCCAACGAATGTCGACAGGCAGATGGGCGCTTTCCTGGAAAAGTACGCACGCCCTGACCGCAGGATCGGACAGGTTTTCACTTTAATGAAAGTGGCGGACATTCACATGAAGAGCACATCGCTGGGAGAACCAAGCGCCACGAACACCTACTCCAACTTGTATTTATTTATTGGTGTAGGGATTTTGACACTCCTCATCGCTTGTATCAACTACATCAACCTGACCACTGCACAATCACTGACCCGGCTGAAAGAAATAGGAGTACGAAAAATATTGGGTTCTGAGCGCCACCAACTCATCATTCAGTTCTTGTCTGAGAGTTTTTTGTTTTGCGCTGTCGCGCTAATCATTTCGTTTGGCATATTCTATCTGGCATTGCCATTCCTGAATCTGCTTACCGGAAAAACGTTGCAGTTCAATGTAGTCACAGATACAACACTCTTCACGGTGTGCGGATTTCTTTTGATTGGACTTACGGTTCTTGCAGGGGGCTATCCTTCTTATTTTATTTCGCAATTCAATTCTGTGAGTTCCATCAAGGGAAGTCCCGTTAATCATCCGGCTAGTCAATGGTTGCGGAGGTCACTGGTGGTGTTTCAGTTGGCAATTGCCTGTGCGCTACTGTCAGGGTCACTGGTTATTTTGAACCAACTGGACTACACTCAGAACAGGCCGTTGGGTTTTCAGAAAGAGCACATCGTCAACATTCCTTTGTTCAGCCAGAATCTGAACGGAGTATTTCGCCAGAACGATTCTACGTTTTGGTCAAAATTACAAGCATATCGTGATGTTGTAGAAACACAAAATGGCATTCGTCAGACTGCAGTTTCATCGGGTACTCCCGGACTTGGTATTGTTTTCAGAGGAATCATTCCGGAAGGATTCACGCAGAATGATAACCTCTTTGCAGCAAACCTTGCGGTGGATTACGATTTTATTTCAACGTATGAAATGCAGTTGGCAGCGGGACGAAGCTTCAGTCGTGAATCGGGAAATGATGCTACGGAAGGATACATCGTTAATGAAACTGCTGTGAGGGAATACAAATGGCAAACCCCGGAACAGGCCATCGGCAAGACAATTAATAAAGAAGGAAAGAAGGGAAAAGTGATCGGGGTTGTAAAGGATTTTAATTTCTCATCGCTGACGACTCCGATCTCAGCACTGATCATGGATATCAATCCTAATCAATACAACACGCTGACTATCCGGTTTGACAATGAAAATATTTTGCAGACCATTAGTTCGCTAGAGAAAAAATGGAATGAGCTTTTCCCCGAGAAAGGATTCCAGTTTACATTCTTACAGGAGCAACTGAACCAACAGTACCGCAACTTTCAAAACTTTGGCACCATCATTCAAACATTCACGGGCATTGCTGTGTTGATCGCTTGTCTTGGTGTCTACGGACTGATTCTCTTTGTGGTGCAGCGCAAAGTAAAAGAGATTGGTGTCAGGAAAGTGTTAGGCGCAACGGTGCCGGGTATTCTTAAATTGATTTACTCCGATTTCATCTGGTTGATCCTGATTGGATTTGTCATCGCGGTGCCGGTCTCTTATTATTTATTGAACCAGTGGCTGACCAATTTTATCTATCACATCTCCATTGGCTATTTCACTTATGCGATAAGCCTTGGTTTAGTGCTCCTGATCACCACGCTTACCATCGGTTATCATGCGTTCAAAGCATCGATAGCTAATCCTGTGAAATCGTTGAGGACGGAGTGAGTACTCTGAGCTTAGTTCTCTATTTCCCGGATAAGGTCGCCCAGTCTTGTGTCATAGTTCTCCTTACTGAGGGGTTTATCCACGAACTTGAGTTTTTTAAGTTCTTGTACACCCAAAATGAAATCAGCTGCCTTGGTGGAGAATATTCGCTGCTCTTTAATTCCGGTCTTTTGATCTGAGAAATACGTATTGGTCTCAACGAACTTGTAATATGATTTTTCATCATCGCGATCAATCATCCAGTATCGTTCAATCTCATGAACGTAAATCAGTTTACGATTGATGGTGTGGTAGACGGTTTCACCAGCTGAGTATTCACTATCGATGCTGATCACGACCTTATTTGAAGAACTGTCGCGGTTGCTGTGAATGATTTTTGCTACATAGCCGTCCTCCATCTCTTCCTTTGAAGGAATTTCATACTTCTTTGTTAACGTTCTTTCAGACAGATCAACCTGGCGCAAAACTTTTTTCTTCAGCTCAGCTTGCGCGAAAGTGCAGCTTGCTGCCAGCGACAGGAAGCATGTAATTATCAGCTTAATTAAACCAATTGATTTGATGCCCATAGCGTTTCAAATGTACGAGTGCGGTGGCATCTAGCGAATGATGAATTACTGAACCGTAAGGTTCTGTTATCTTCCAGCAATTACACGGTTTTTTAATTACTTATTGTCTTCGCAGTGAGGGCCGTCTTCACATAATACATCTTTTCGATGTAAGCTGCATCAAACGCTAGCGGGTCTTTGAGTTTCTTTTGCTGCCATTTTTCTGTTGGCGAAATACGGGTGCCGTCTTTTAAGACAATGGACATATCGAAACCGGCCACGCAATTCGTCCAGCGAAAAGAAACCTTATTCCCCTCTGTTACATACTCCAGGTTCGGGATCTGGGTATTACGTAAGTATTGATCAAACACTTTCGATAAATCCCTTTTAGCGTTTTTAGATATATAATTTTCGATCTGCTTGGTTGTTACCGTTTGGTGATAGAATGTTTTATTAAGTCCACGCAAAATCTCCCTGAATAATTTATCATCGTTGATGCTGTGTCGGATTGTGTGCAGCATGTTGCCTCCTTTATAATACATGTCTCCCGAGCCGCTGCGGTTTACATTGTATGTGCCGATAATCGGTTTGTCATTTCGTATGGCTTTGCGTGTGCCCACAACGTATTCGGTGGCTGCATCCTTTCCGTAATAGTATTCTGTAAAGAGACTTTCAGAATAGTTGGTGAAACTTTCGTGTATCCACATGTCGGCAGCGTCTTTGTCGGTGATGTTGTTGGCAAACCACTCGTGTCCCGATTCATGCACAATAATGAAATCCCACTTCAAACCCCAGCCAGTGCCCGAGAGATCACGGCCGAGATAACCGTTGGCGTATTTATTCCCGTAAGTGACTGAGCTTTGGTGCTCCATCCCGAGATAAGGAGTTTCTACCAACTTGTAACCATCTACATAGAAAGGATAGGGGCCGAACCACCATTCAAATGCTTTCATCATCATCTTGGCTTGCTTGAATTGCTCCTTTGCTTTTTCCAGATTGTAAGGCAATACGTAATAGTCCATATCGAGGATTCCACCCTCACCCTTGAGTGTGTCTGAAAAATGAACGTAGTTGGCCATGTTCACATTGACACCATAGTTGTTGATCGGATTTTTTACAAACCAATTAAATGTCTTTGTGTCATCGGGATTTTCTTTGACACTCCTTAACCTGCCATTGGATACATCCATGAGATTTTTCGGAACGGTAATGCTGATCAGCATGCTGTCCACTTCGTCATACATGTGATCCTTGCAAGGCCACCATACACTGGCGCCCAAACCCTGGCATGATGTTGCTGCAAATGGATTTCCGTCTTTGTCAGCTACCCACTGAAAGCCTCCCTGCCACGGAGGATTTTTTGCCACAACAGGGTTGCCTGAATATTGTACAAGTACTGACTCGCGGCTGCCGTTTTTTTGTTGCTTCTTCAGTTCTATGATGTAGGCGTTTGCGCCATTCTTCTTGTAAGTGAGATCTTCTCCATCCTGGGTAACCTTATCAATCGTGAGTGGTGGTTGTAAATCAATCTGCAAGGCCTGTTTCGGGTCGAGTACTTTGTAGTGAACTGCCACGGAGCCCGAAATATATTTTTCCTCCGGCTTCACATTCACCGACAGGTGATAGTAAGTTAAATCCCACCAGGCGCGCTCCGGTGTGATGGTGCCGCGCAAAGTATCTTCTTTTGTGAACGGCCTGCTTTGGGAATAGAGCTGTGAGGCGAGGAGCAAAAACACTCCGAAAAGAATAAGTCGTTTCATAGGTTTCGGTTAAAGACTGTTAAAGTAGCAAAGTGCACAATTTTGCAATGAAAAATTGTGATGTGTGGCAGACCTGGGAGACCTGCTGCAACCTTTAAAATGGATGGCAATTAAGCCAGCCGGGTTACAGTTCGGCCTGATAAACCGCATTAGTTTCCATTGAGCCTGCCCGGGTTTCCGGCCGACCAGATTCGATCCAGGGGGCAACTCGCCCGGAAGTAAAGACAGATGCCCCGGCCTCCGGGAAGATTGTACGCGGCTTGCGTAAACATTTCAATGAGTTGTGTAAACTTTCCATAAGTCTTGTAAACCTTTCGATGGGTCTATGAAACATTACGATATCATATTGAAACCTTTCCGTAGAGAATGGGGATGTTTCGATGCGTTTTGGAAACATTCCCGTATGATTTGTAAAAGTTTCCGCAAGGCGTGGAAAGTTTTACAAATGGTGCGTAAATCTTTCTACAAGGCGTGGAAAACTTACTCGGAGACCGAGGCGGGCTATCAAACCATTAAATAAGGCTGAAAATGCACTTTTGATCCCCGAGTGATTTCAGAGCAACTGGATGAGGAGTTTAGGTTAACCTTTGGAGGTTATTAGGCATCCGATTGGGGAGGCCGATCACTTTAGCAACTCGGCCAGTCGTTTTCTAAGCTTTTCACCCCGCAGGTTCCGGTCAATTACCTTTCCGGTCTTGTCGATGAGGAAGTTGTCGGGGATGCTCGAGACTCCGTACATCAATGCGGCTCTGTTTTCGCTGCCGTTCACCTCGCTTACATTTTTCCAGGGCAAACCGTCTTTGTCGATCGCCTTGATCCATTGTGCTTTATTATCGTCCAGGGAGACGCCTAGTACTTCGAACCCTTTGTCTTTATATGATTTGTAAGTCTTTACAAGCTCTGGGTTTTCTGCGCGGCATGGTCCGCACCAGGCTGCCCAAAACTCGAGCAACACTATTTTTCCCTTGAAATCGGAGAGCTTTATTTTCTCACCGTCAGGAGACGTTTGTTCGAAATCTGCAAAGTTGTCACCGATCTTAACGTTTGCGTTCAACGTGATGTAGTCATTTATTTTTCGCCCATAGGATGTTTCCATGTTTTCTTCCGGCATCGGTTCAAACAACTCTATAGACAGTTTCTTGCCCCAGCTGCTGGCATAAACACTGAGAACGTATACACTGACTATCGAGCCTGGATTCATTTTTACAAAGTTCACTGTTGCTTTAACTCTTCTGTCGTTTATTTCAGTGAACGATTTATTCAATTCTACTTTTTGAGTTTCAGTCATTTTTGGGTCTCGCATCAACTGATTCACACTGTCCAGTTGCTTATCGATAGGAGCAACAATCTTGCTGAGTTGATCACTTTCCTTCTGTGCCTTCGAACCGGTGACAGTTGCTTGACGAAAAATCCCTTTCTCGGCTTTGAAGGTGATGTCAGTATTTTCGAGCCAGAAGAATTTATAGTCGCTCAGGTCTTTTGTTTTCAGTAATACTTGCACGCTTTTCATAGAGTCTTTCAAAGCTCCCTCGAAATTGAACTTTCCTCCATGCATCATCACGGAGTCGTTAGATTTCTGTGAATCGTTGACCAGGTAAAACCAGGTGCTGTCAGGAAAGCCAGAAACTTCGGCAGAGATACGATAGCCCTTTACATTCTCTTTCGTGTTACAAGAATAGATTGCCAAAGACAGAAGAAGGAGCACCAACGTGATTTTCATGGTTTTGTACTGTTTCGATTAAGATGACAATCAAAGTATTAAAGTTTTAAGCTAGCTCTAATGTAGAATAAGGCGAGTGGCTTTAATTCTGGTGAGTTGGCTGATTTCCGGTTTGGGTGAAAACAAAGAAGGCTGCTCGTTAGAACAGCCTTCTTTGCTAAAGAAACTTAATGTTATTTCTGTTCGACCATCGGGCCGACCTTTTCTATTTTCTCAATTTCCATCTTAGGCTGGTTGACGTGTGCCGTGTGCTTCACAGTGGAAATGTGAGGTGCAATGATCAGCGCTACAATGGAAGACAATTTGATAAGGATGTTCATGGAAGGACCGGAAGTATCTTTGAAAGGATCACCGACCGTGTCACCTGTTACAGAGGCTTTGTGTGGTTCTGATTTTTTGTAATAGATCTGGCCGTTGATCTCTACACCTTTTTCAAAAGATTTTTTCGCGTTGTCCCATGCACCACCGGCATTCGATTGGAAAATTCCCATCAACACACCGGAAACGGTAATACCTGCCAGCGTTCCGCCCAATACTTCCGGGCCGAAAGTAAATCCTATAATTACAGGAGTCAATAATGCAATAGCGCCAGGCGCTATCATCTCGCGCAATGAGGCTTTCGTTGAGATAGCTACGCATTTTTCGTATTCAGGCTTAGCCTTGTATTCCATGATACCTGGAATTTCGCGGAACTGTCTGCGAACTTCGTTCACCATATCCATAGCGGCACGGCCTACGGCAGCAATCGCCAGGGACGAGAAGATGAAAGGGATCATGCCACCAACGAAGAGACCAGCCAATACAGGAGCTTTGTAAATATCGATGGCCGTGATTCCGGAGATTCCTACGAAAGCGGCAAACAAGGCAAGTGAAGTAAGAGCGGCAGAAGCAATAGCAAAACCTTTTCCGGTGGCAGCAGTTGTGTTTCCAACGGCATCGAGGTTATCGGTGCGGTGACGCACTTCTTCCGGGAGCTGGCTCATTTCTGCAATACCACCTGCGTTGTCAGCGATCGGGCCGAATGCATCGATGGCCAATTGCATAGCAGTTGTCGCCATCATTCCGGCAGCAGCTATAGATACACCATATAATCCTGCGAAAGCATAAGAACCTAAAATTCCGGCAGCCAGAACAATGATAGGAAGGCAAGTAGATTCCATACCTACTGAAAGCCCGCCAATAATGTTAGTGGCGTGGCCTGTACCGGATTGCTTAATAATTGATTTCACCGGACGCTTGCCCATAGAAGTGTAGTACTCGGTGATCATGCTCATCAGCGTTCCTACTACTAAACCAATAACGATTGAAATGAAAACATCATTTGATGTGAATGGAACTCCGCGATGCTGAAGCGTTTGAGGGAGCAAATAGTTTACTGCGAAATAAGAAGCGATAGCTGTCATGATAATCGATGACCAGTTACCGATGTTCAAAGCAGTTTGTACACTGTCAGTTTCTTTTTTGATGCGGACAAACCAGGTTGCGATAATAGAGAAGATCAACCCCAGGCCTGCGATAACCATCGGCAACAGGATAGGAGAGAGACCACCAAAATTATCAACCACAGCGATTTCCTGTCCAAGCACCATTGTTGCCAGGATAGTGGCTACATAAGAGCCGAACAAATCGGCACCCATACCGGCTACGTCACCTACGTTATCGCCCACGTTGTCAGCGATAGTGGCAGGGTTGCGCACATCGTCTTCAGGAATTCCGGCTTCTACTTTTCCAACAAGGTCAGCGCCTACGTCTGCAGCTTTGGTGTAGATACCGCCACCTACACGTGCAAAGAGTGCAATGGACTCAGCTCCCAATGAGAAACCCGCCAGTACCTCGATCGCTTTGCGCATATCTGCGCCAGTGATGTCGGCTCCTTCAGGAACAAAATATTTGTAAAACACGATGAACAGTCCGCCCAATCCCAATACAGCAAGACCGGCAACGCCAATTCCCATCACCGAACCTCCGGTGAAAGAAACATCCAAGGCTTTTGCCAGAGAGGTACGGGCTGCCTGTGTTGTGCGCACGTTTGCTTTCGTGGCGATACGCATGCCTATGAAGCCTGCGAGGCCGGAAAGAAGTGCACCAATAAGAAAGGAGATAGCAATGATAGGGCTGGATTCTTCAATCAAAGTGCCAGACCAGCCTAACAAGACGGAGGCAATCAATGCAAAGACTCCCAAAATCCTCCATTCCGCTTTGAGGAATGCCATAGCACCACTGGCAATATACCCGGCAAGCTCTTGCATTTTAGCTTCACCGGCATCTTGCAGTACTACCCACGAAGATTTGAATGCTGTTACAATTAAGCCAAGAAGGCCAATAGCTGGAATTAGAAAAAGTACGGTGTTCACAGGAATTAAAGGTTTATATGATAACTACAACTTAAATGCGATGTAAAAAGCGGCTGCAAAACTAACCAAAATCATGAAATGGCGGGGTCGAATCTTTTAAAATTCCTTGCATTCCCTATCGACCGATTGCGGACGGTTTAGTTCACTTTCGTCCGTAAAAGAGCGATGATAACCTATTATTTGACTTGAAATGAGGGCTTTTTAGGTGGCATCATCCTTGGAAATCAGTGACCGGACATTTAGAGAATCAGCTAACCCAGTAACACAGAATCAGCCATGCTAAAAAATTATTTAACTGTAGCCCTCCGTAACCTGACAAGGAACAAGGTCTACTCCGTGATTAACATCTTCGGTCTTGCGTTGGGAGTGGCGTGTTGCCTGTTGCTATCTCTATATATACAAGACGAAATCAGTTATGACAAGCACCATACGCGTTCAGAAGACCTTTATCGCATAGTCACTACTTTTCAGACCGAGCTTTCCGGATTAACTACGCTTGGATCTGTTTCTCCTCCTATCGCGATGGCCATGAAGGAAGAAATTCCTGACGTTGAAGATGCGGCTCGCGTTCTTAGTCCTCCCGGAGTTACTCAGTGCCTGATCCGCTATCGCGAAAATCTCTTTTATGAAACGAACGGGTTTATTGCCGACTCCACTTTGTTTAATCTTTTTTCCTATAACCTGACGGAAGGCAAAGCTTCGCAGGCGCTCACGCATCCCAATTCGATTGTGATCTGTGACAAGCTGGCTAAAAAGCTTTTCGGAAATGAATCCGCGCTGGATAAAACCATTTCTGTGAGCATGGGGGGCACACCCCGGGAATACAGAGTTACAGGCGTGTTTGTGCCAACGTACAAAAGTCATATTGATGCCAATTTTTTCACTTCGATGACAAGTGCGGGGTGGGGTGAATGGATTCGCACGGAAGGAGCAAAACAGTGGGCTGGAAATAATTTTATTCCGTCATACCTGAAACTTGTTCCCGGTCACAATAAGGTGGCTGTTGAAAAGAAGATGAACGAGGTCTTGCTGAAGCATGGAGAAGAAGCGATGAAAGCGCTAGGCCTTCACAAAACGCTTTCACTCGAACCGGTCCGTGATATTTATTTGAAATCGGATGTGGGACAAAGCCCACGCATTACTTATTTGTATGTCGTGGCATCGATCGCTGTTTTTATTTTACTGATCGCGTGCATCAATTTCATGAACCTCTCGACTGCCAAGGCAACGAAGCGTGCGGCTGAGATAGGTATTCGCAAAACAATGGGCGCCTTCAGGTCTTCCCTCATCGGGCAGATTTTGGGAGAAGCCATGCTGATCGTTGTATTCTCTATTATCATCGCCATTGTCATTGTTCAACTCGCTTTGCCTTTCTTTAATAATCTCACAGCAAAGAATATCACTTTCGAAGGCGCCAATATCGTTTACTTCGTTGGAGCCGCTGTCGTACTGACTATCGTTACAGGTCTTGTAGCAGGCAGCTACCCGGCATTTTACTTATCATCATTTCAGCCTGCAGAAGTTCTGAAAGGAAAATTGAAAATAGGAAACGCTTCCGGGAGACTGCGCGAAGGCCTCGTAGTATTTCAGTTTATGATTGCCATTGCCCTGGTATGCGGCATATTTATTATCACGGGACAACTGAAGTTCATGCAAGAGAAGAACCTGGGGTTTGATACAAAAGCGAAGATTGTGTTGCCACTGCGCACGGACGAAACTCACAACAAGTATGATGCGCTGAAAAAGCAACTCGAGGACAATAGCAATGTTAATTCTGTTTCGGGAGCAATCTATGTGCCTGGTTCGCCCATATTCAGTGACATGATGTTTTATCGCGATGGAGGTAACATGGACAACGCGGTCGACATCAGGCGCAACTTTGTGGATGCGGGCTACATTGAAATGCTCGACATGAAAATGCTGGCGGGACGCACGTTTACTGAAAACCGGGCCATGGACAGCCAGGCGAAACTGATATTGAATCGCACCTCGGCATCCAAGCTTGGGTTTAGTTCTCCTGAGAAAATAATAGGCCAGAACCTTCACTTTGACTGGCTAGGAAAAAAATATGATTATACAGTCATCGGTGTGATGGAGGATTTCCACCAGACCTCCCTTCACGAAGAAATCAATCCCGTGTTGTTTGAGATGGCCGACAGCACCAAGCGCTATGAATTCATGATCGCCTCTGTTTCAACTGTCAATTTTGAAAAGACGATTCGGTCAATTGAAGAAATTTGGAAATCGCAGGTGAATGATACTCCTTTTGAATATTCTTTCCTGGACCAGAACATTCAAAAGCAATATGATGATGACCGGAGGGTATCGAACATCATTACGAGTTTCGCGCTTATCGCGATGGCTATCTGCAGTCTCGGTCTCTATGGTTTATCTTCCTACATGGCCGAAAGAAGATTTAAAGAGATCGGGATACGAAAGGTAATGGGCGCCAGTGTGCAACAGATTGTGGGGATGATGTCTGCGGAGTTCGTCAAGCTGGTGATGATTGCCTTTGTGATTGCCGTGCCCCTGGCCTGGTGGACCATGGACAAATGGCTGGAGAGTTTTGCCTACCGGATTGATATCGGGTTGCCAGTGTTTGTACTGGCTGGGTTGGTGGCACTGGCCATTGCTTTAATTACGGTGAGCTTCGAGTCGGTGAAATCGGCTACGGGCAATCCGGTCGAGAGTCTAAGAAGTGAATAATATTAAATCACATAATTCCAAATCACTCATAACTTATTTCAATGCTTAAAAATTATTTTATCATCGCCTGGCGCAGTTTGGTAAACAACAAACTCCACTCTGTTATTAATGTTTTTGGTCTTACGGTGGGCATCAGTTCTTGCCTGGTTATTTTCCTGATTGTACAATTTGAATTGAGTTTCAATAAACAGGTTCCTGATGCTGAGCGGATATTCAGAGTGCACAGTACCCAGGTTGGCCAGTATCCATATGCCACGAGAGGCATTGAGATCAGCGTACGTACGATGATAAAGGAACAGCTTACTGGTCTTGAAAATGCGGTAGCCATGAGTACTTATAGCGCCAAAGTACGGGTGCCAGAAAATAAGACAGATTTTGAGTCGGAGAATATTGCAATTACAGAACCTGATTATTTTAAACTGATCCAGGGCTATGAGTGGATCGAAGGCGACCCACAAAGATCACTGGCAGAACCCATGCAAGTGGTGCTCACCAGTGAAAAAGCAAAAAAATACTTCGGCACAGATGATATGAAGGCTGTCATCGGTCGCGAAATCCATTATGAAGATTCATTGATATTATTTGTATCCGGTATTGTAAAGCCCCTGCGCTATCGCACCGATTTTGAATTTACTGATTTCATATCTCTGGCTACAGTTAAAAAGAGTTTCCTGAAAACTATTTTTGATGTAAACGGTACCAGTAGCGGTAACCTGTTGTTTATAAAAACATCTGCCGCTACGGATATTTCATCGATTGAAACACAGTTGCAAAAAATATCTGAGCGATATGATGAAACCATTAAAAAAGAAGATGGTAAAACGGTACACCGGCTTCAGCCGCTTCACGATCTTCACTACAACAGTGAGCTTGGCACATTTGACAGCGGGCGTAGCCCTGCACACAAAGGCACTCTGACTACTTTGTCTGTTGTTGCCATTTTCCTGTTGCTGATTGCGGCTATTAACTTTATCAATTTGGAAACTGCCCAGGCTGCAAGGCGAGCTAGGGAAGTAGGCGTGCGCAAAGTGTTGGGAAGTACACGAGGCCAACTGACATGGCACTTCCTGGTGCAGAGTATTTTTTTATCAGCAGTTGCAGTTATACTGGCGATTCCCCTTGCCCAGATGGGCCTGATCTTCTTTAGTGATTTTATCCCGTCAGGTGTTGCACTTGATTTTACGGAGCCTGCACTCGTGTTATTTTTTGCAGGAATAATTTTGATCGTAGGGATTTTGGCTGGCGCTTACCCTGCCTTTGTTCTTTCGTCTTTCCTGCCTGCCCTTGCATTGAAGAACCAGGCTTACGTCAATAGTGCAAATACGCGTACTGCTTATTTGCGCAAGGGGCTAATTGTATTCCAGTTTGGATTTGCCCAGCTTCTGATCATTGGAACTATGGTGATCATTTCACAAATCAATTTCATGCTCAACAAAGACCTCGGGTTTAAAAAGGATGCTATTATTTATTTGAGTACTCCGCGGAAAGATGTGGATGACAAAAAGATGACGCTCAAAGGAGAACTCAGTCAACTCCCTGGCGTTTCCGAATTATCCTTGTGCAGCGCTCCTCCTTCAGCCCAGGAATACCGCTCGGCTTTCCTGGTTTATAAAAACGGTAAAGAAGAAATTAAAACAGAGAGTTACTTCAAGTTTGGTGACGAGAAGTACATGCCTTTGTATGAGATAGAACTGATCGCAGGCCGCAACTTATTGCCCTCCGATGCAAAACAAGGAGTTGTTATCAATGAAGCTTTTGTAAAAGAACTGGGCCTGAGCGCAAGCGAAGCGATAGGTAAAGAGTTGTGGCAAAATAAGAAGGCTTACAGTATTGTCGGAGTGGCTAAAAATTTTCATACGGCTTCCCTTCATGATCATATTAAACCGGTGATGATCCTTGAAAACCCGGACCTGATGAGAAGGTTTAGCATTAAGCTGATGACCAACGGAGACGGCAGTGAAAAATTTCAGGAATCAATTTCTAAAATAGAAGCGACCTGGAAAAAAATTTACCCGGACCTTGAGTTCAAATATGAATTTGTGAATGATACGATCAAGCGTTTTTATGAGACCGAGCAAAGGATGTCAAAACTAACGGCAACGGCCATGACGATTGCAATCATCATTTGTTGTCTCGGGCTTTTCGGGCTGGTGTCTTTTACAGCGATACAACGCACCAAAGAAATCGGTATCAGAAAAGTATTGGGCGCTACGGTCAGCAGCATTGTGCTATTGCTCTCCACTGATTTTCTAAAATTGGTGCTTCTGGCCTTTGTTATCGCGAGCCCTGTGGCCTACTATGGATCGCTGAAATTTTTGGAGGACTATGCATTTCGGTTTGAGTTTGGCTGGCAGCTATTTGCTCTGGCAGGATTCGCTTCACTGGTTTTAGCATTTGTTACGGTGAGTTATCATGCAGCTAAGTCGGCCACAGGAAACCCGGTCACAAGCCTGCGAAGTGAGTAAACTAAAGTAAAAACCTAATCGTATGTTTTACAATAACCTTCTTGTTCTCTTTCGAAACCTCGCGCGCTACAAGGCTTTCAGTCTAATCAATTTGCTTGGTCTTTCAGTGGCGCTTACCTGTGTTCTCGCTATCGGGCTGTATGTAGCAGATGAATATTCATTTGACCGTTATCATGAAAAGGTAGACCGTATTTACCAGGTGACAGCAAATGTCAAGCGTGGTGACGGCCAGGCGGAACGGTGGAGCGCTACCCCCAATAAAGTAGTCCCTACAATCGCTAAAGATATTCCGGAAGTGGAGAAAGCCGCTCGATTGTTTCATCACAATTTTGGTGACCTGGCTTTTGTATCCACAGATGCAATGAAATCTTCAGAGCGTTTTTTCTTTTGGGCTGACCCCGAATTGTTTGACATTATCACCGTTCCCTTTGTGGCGGGTGACACCAAAGGAGCTCTTTCAAAAATAAATACCGTTGTCATCAGTGAGTCATCAGCGAAAAAATATTTTAACGGGAACGAGCAGGCGATTGGAAAAATGCTGAAAGTGGACAACAAGATTGACCTGGAAGTAATTGGTGTTTTCCGGGACCAGCCGGCCAATTCGCAATTCCCGTTTCAAATGATTGCTGCTTTTCAGTCCAACTGGTTTGGAAGGCCACAATCTCAAAGCTGGGGAAATGCGAGTTTCCAATCGTTGCTTTTGCTGCATTCCAATGCTTCGCCCGCCGATGTGGATGTGAAATTGGAAAAGATGCTCACATCCAATATCCCCAAAGAGGACCGGTGGTACACCCTTAGCCTTACTCCGTTAAAAGATCTGCACCTCTATTCTTCTGGCATAAAAAAAATGTCGGGAGCAACGGCAGGTGGTGATGTCAAACAAATAAAAATTCTCGGACTGCTGGGTTTGGTGGTTCTTCTGATAGCTGCTTTCAACTACATGAATTTGTCAACTGCGCAGGCACAGCGAAGAGCAAAAGAAATCGGCATCAACAAAACATTAGGCGCTTCACGGTATCAACTCGCCTTTAAGTTCTTCTTTGAAACTTTTTCATTTGTCCTGATTGCGATGACCATTTCGGTGATGTTGTTTCTAACGCTGCTGCCGCTTTTCAATATGATCACCGGAAAATTAATCAACTCGGCTTTCCTTGCTGAGCCAATATTCTGGACAGTGTCTGTCATTTTACTTTTTGTATTGAGCCTTATCGCGGGATTGTACCCTGCATTTTATCTTTCCTCATTTGCTCCGAAAAGTGTATTGAAGTCGGCAGCAGGCGTGAAGGGATATCCTCTCTTGCGTAAGACTTTGGTGGTGCTTCAGTTTTCGGCTTCCATTGTTTTAATTATTTGCACGATTGGCCTTTACCGGCAGCTGCAATTTATTCAAAGCAAAAATCTTGGTTACAAACCCGAGCAGGTTGTTTCGATCCGGGTGTCGGGAGCGGGAAACCGCGACAAGGTTAACGCAGTGAAAACAGCATTTGAATCTCTTGCGCGTGTCTCGAAAGTTTGCAAGGCGCAGGCTTACCCCGGTCAGGGTGCAAGCGGAAGGACCTTGCTGCCGATGGATGGCAAAGGTGAAGGAATTTCCATTTCAACAAACCGCGCTACTCCGGAAATCCTGGACGTACTTAATATCCAGCTGCTTGCCGGAAAGACACTTCCTGAAAAGCAGGATACTGATACGACCATTCAAGTGGTGGTCAATAAAACCTGTGTGGATTTTCTGGGACTGACTCCCGAGGAGGCCATTGGAAAGCAGGCGAGAATTTTTGACGGACAGAGAAGTGAAATCGTGGGAGTCATGGAAGATTTCCATACCGAGTCACTATACCAACCCATTGAGGCCTATTGTTTTCATAATGCTCAATCCGAAACGTACGCCAGTTTGCTGGTGAAAATACAGGCGGACGATGTGAGGAACACCATGGCCTCGTTGCAAGAAACTTACGATAAAATTGTTCCGACCGCTTTCGAATATGTTTTCATAGACCAGTATCTTCAAAAGCTTTACGAGTCTGATAACCGGCTTGCAAAGATCGTGATGACATTTTCTTCTATCGCCATCATCATTGCATGCCTTGGCTTGTATGCACTGGCATCTTACAGCACAGAGCAGCGCACTAAGGAAATCGGTATCCGCAAAGTGATGGGCGCATCTGTGATGCAGATTTCCAATATGCTGTCACAGGATTTTATCAAACTGGTTTTGATCAGTGTTGCTATCGCTATTCCGGCCAGCTTTTATTTTCTCAATCAGTGGATGCAACAATTTGCCTACCGCACCTCGCTGAGCGTATTGATTTTTGCAGCCGCAGGTTTAGTATCGCTGTTGCTCGCCTGGTTTACCGTAGGATTAAAAACATGGTATGCAGCCCAGGCCAACCCGGTAGATAGTTTACGAAATGAATAAGTGAAGCCCTAACCCCCAAACCTATGTTTCGCAACTTTATAAAAATCGCATTCCGCAGTTTGCTTAAGTTCAAAGGGTATGCATCGATTAACCTGCTTGGACTTGCGTTAGGATTATCGACCGGCATCCTGATCCTGGTCTATGTATTGGATGAGATTTCGTTTGACAAATTTCACACGAAGGCTGATCGCATTTATCGCGTTGGCACCGACATGGCCGAATTGAAGACGGGTGTGACAAGAACCTCTGAAGCCAACGGCTGGCCTATTGGTGCATTACTCGAGAAAGATTTTCCGGAAGTGGAGAAAGTAGTGTATATGGCGAATGGCTCCAATCTTCAGATACTTCATGAAGGAAAACACTTCGATGAACGCCTGTACTATGCCGGTAATGATTTTTTCGAGATTTTTTCGTTCCCTCTTTTAAAAGGCAACCCTGCCACTGCGCTTACAAAAATTAATGCCATTGTACTGACTGAGTCTATGGCAAAAAAATATTTTGGAGAAAGCGATCCGCTCGGAAAAACCATGACATTGGCCGATACACTGGCATTTGAAGTCACTGGCGTTATGAAGGATCTGCCGCAGCAGTCGCACATGCAGTTCAATGCGCTAATGTCATTTGCCACTTACATAGCATTGCGCGATGGATTTAGTTATAATGACGGCTGGGGAAATATCAACGTACGCAATTATGTTTTGCTGAAGCCGGATGTCAATAAAGAAAACTTTTTTGCTAAGGCGAGAAATATCTACATGGACCACGTGAAATCTAATTTGGAGGAATGGGGCATGTACATGTACGTTGCTTTCGAACCGCTGCCTGATATTTATTTGCGGACGACCCGGGGCAACGGCATGGGGCCGATTGGAAGCATCGACCGTGTTTACATTGTAACTGGAATAGCGGCATTTGTTATTCTGTTGGCGTGTATCAACTTTATCAACCTGGCTACAGCTCGATCAGTTTACAGGGCGAAAGAAGTTGGTCTTCGAAAAGTGGTTGGTTCCACCCGCCAGTCATTGATTTATCAATTCTTAAGTGAATCGTTTTTGCTCACGATATTATCCTTTGTCATTGCCTTAGCACTGATTGGTTTGACATTGCCTTTGTTTAATCAAGTATTAGCAAAAACATATACATTAAGCGTGTTGGCCCAGCCAGTAGCCATGCTAGGAATAGTCATACTGGTATCACTGATTGCCTTCCTGTCGGGCTATTACCCTGCTGTGGTCATGTCGTCATTGAAGCCTTCCGAAGTTTTGAAAGGAAGCCTTACCACAGGATCGCGTGGTGTTCAATTGAGAAGAGTGTTGGTTGTTTTTCAATTTATGATTTCGGCAACACTTATCATCTGCACGCTGGTAGTGATTGACCAACTTGACTACATGCAGAACCGCGACCTCGGATTTAGCAGTCACCAGGTTTTAGTTTTAGATATGGATAAGGTAACCGACCGCGGTGGCCAGGGCTCATCGCCTGATGGTGTCAGCGTTTTTAGCAATGAACTCGAAAGGATGTCAACAGTTGAATCGGTGTCGTTTGCGAATGCAGTACCGAGCCGGCCGGGATGGGTAGGGCAGTGGGCTTTTCCGGAAGACAAGCCTGATGGCGGGAGTATCAGCGTGGAGTACATGGCCGTTGATGAAGCTTATTTGAAAACTCTTGGCGTGACATTGGTAGCCGGACGCAATTTTGATCTTAATCGTCCCGCAGAAATAAAAGACGGATTGATCATCAACGAAACGTGTGTTCAGAAAATGGGATGGGGAACACCCGAGAATGCAATTGGTAAAAGAATAGATTCTCCATCAAAGCATCCTGCAGGCGAAGTCATAGGTGTTGTTAAAGACTATCATGAATTCGGCTTGCAGCAGGAGATCTACCCGATGACGATGGACTATAACCCGAAGCGGGGGCGGTACGAAGCCATTCGTTTTAAAACCACAGGAGTGAAAGACCTGATGACGAGCATCGAAACGCTCTGGAAAAAATACTACCCCAACAACGAATTCAAATATTTTTTCCTGGATGAAAATTTTGCCCGTCAGTACCAAACTGAGCAACGCATGGCAAAAGTCTTTGAAGTATTTTCGATTGTCACTGTTGTCATCGCTGTCATTGGCCTGATCGGATTGGTGTCGTTCATGGTTATAGCCAAGACAAAAGAGATTGGCATCCGGAAAGTGCTGGGTGCAGACGTGCTGTCAATTACTCGCCTGCTATCAAGAGAATTCCTGGCGCTGGTGTTGTTGGCAAATATCATAGCCATACCGCTGGCGTGGTACCTCGCTGATCGATGGCTTGAGAGTTTTGCCTATCGCACCACTGTAGGTCCCCAGATCTTTGTGATAACGATAGTAGCTGGTTTGGTGATAACCCTGGTTGCAGTCAGTTCACAAACCATCAAGGCAGCCTTGATGAACCCCGTGAAGAGTTTAAGAAATGAATAACCTGAACTTTATCTTTCAATAAAAAAATAGCCAGTCATGCTTCGTCATTACATCGTAGTAGCCTTCCGGAATTTATGGAGAAATAAATTCCACGCAGCCATAAACATTCTTGGTTTGTCCATTGGGGTGAGCGCCTGTTTGGTGATCTACCTCATCGTGAACTTCGAATTGAGTTATAACCGGAGCATGCCGGGATATGATCGAATCTACCGGATTCATTCGAAGTTTAGCGGATCATTTAGTGGCATCAACCGCGGGGCCCCGACAGGTGTTGCCCCTTACGTGAAAGAAAATTTTAAAGGTATAGAACACGTGTCTTTGTTTTTCAGTTTCACCACCAAATTGGAAATCCCGCAGGCGAATGAGAATAAGAAATTTGACCGCGAAAAAGCAGCCATTGTAAACGAAGACTACTTTAAAGTCTTTTCATTTTATAAATGGCTGGCCGGTTCTGCCGGAGTTTTGTCGAAGCCGAGCCAAGTGGTGTTAACAGAATCACAAGCGAAGAAGTATTTCGGAACTATCTCACCAGATAAATTAATTGGGAAGAGAATTGTATACCGCGATTCATTGGAAACGACTGTAGCGGGCGTTGTTGCTGATCCTTCCATTCGCACGGACCTGGACTATACGGAATTCATCAGTATGCCAACAGTTGAGTCTACCTGGTTGAAGAAAAACTACAGACTAGAAGAATGGTCTAATACGAATAGTTCTACACAAGTTTTTGTATTGGCACAGCAACAAACCACACTCAAACAACTGCAGGATCAGTTGCCTTTGCTTTCAAAAATCTATAATGAGAAAAATACCTGGGCGAAAAATGACTTCGCAGTCCAGCCAATGGCGGACTTACATTTCAATGCTGAAGTGGGAATTTTCGATTCCAGCCGTTCACCTGCGCACCTGAGCACGATGTATACACTCATTGCAGTAGCCATTTTATTGCTAGTGATAGGAGCAATCAATTTTATCAACCTGGAAACAGCACAAGCTGTGCGCAGAGCCAAGGAAGTAGGTGTGCGAAAAGTTTTGGGCAGCAGTCGCATGCGACTTACAATACAGTTTATCTGCGAAAGCCTCGTGCTGACATTCATCAGCATTGTGTTAGCGATTCCATTGACGGAACTTGGCTTGTCTGTTTTTTCGGAATTTGTACCGCGGGGTGTGACACTGAACTTTCGCGACTTTGTCCCGTTCCTGGCATTGATCGTTGTGTCAATCGGATTTCTGGCAGGTGCTTACCCGGCATTTGTTCTGTCGTCCTTCCTTCCTGTCCTTGCGTTGAAAAATCAGGCGCATGCCAACAGTTCGCAATCCCGCACTGCTTTTCTGCGGAAGACTTTGATTGTCTTTCAATTCACTTTTGCGCAAGTTCTGATCCTGGGAACACTGATGGTGGGGTGGCAGATTCGTTACCTGCTGAATAAGGATTTGGGATTCCGGCAGGATGCCGTCATTTATTTTGATTCACCCTGGTGGGAGAAGGATGAAAAAATAAGTCTTCTGAGAACAGAGTTGGCATCTGTTCCTGAGATCAAACAGCTTTCCATGAGTGACGCTCCTCCTGCGGAAAACGGATGGAGTTCATCCGTGGTAAAATACAACAATGGCAAAGAGGAGATCTCGGTTAACGCTTATCGCAAATTTGGTGATACTGCTTACATTCCCTTCTACAATATAAAACTACTTGCTGGGAGAAATCTCTTGGTTAGTGACACCGCCCGTGAACTGATCATCAACGAGACGATGATGAAAAGCCTGGGTTTTACCCGGCCGCTGGATGCCCTTGACCAATTGATCAGTCTTGACAAGAGCAAAGTACCGGTGGTTGGAGTGGTGCAGGATTTCAATTTTCAATCTCTTCATCATTCCGTGGAGCCGGTGATGATGGCCAATGCCATGAAGAATTTCGGTTGCTTCAATGTCAGACTGGCTACTGCGAATCAAAGCGGGGACGCATTGAAAAACAGCCTTGAAAAAATAGAGAAGGCCTGGAAGAAAATTTATCCCGATGCAGAGTTTAAATCTCATTTCCTGGATGAAACCATCCGTGGATTTTATGAGACAGAACAACGGACATCCAAATTGGCACGCACTGCTATGGGACTGGCTATTTTTATCTCATGCCTCGGACTGTTCGGACTGGCTTCCTATACATCGGTGCAACGCACAAAAGAAATTGGTGTTCGGAAAGTGATGGGAGCAACGGTAAGACAAATCGTGTTTTTGCTAAGTCGCGACTTCCTGCTGTTGGTATTGATCAGTTTTATTTGTGCATCACCGGTAGCCTGGTACATAATCAATCGTTGGCTGCAGGGATTTCCTTATCGCACAGAGTTAAGCATCTGGATGTTCGGATTGACTGCGTTGCTGATTGTGATCGTGGCGTTCGTTACCGTGAGCTACCAAACTTTTAAAGCTGCGAATTCCAATCCGGTGAATAGTCTCCGAAGTGAATAGAGCAAGATCGTAAATACCCCATACCTAAAAACAACCAGAACATGATCCGGCATTATTTGATAACTGCTTTCCGCAACTTTGTTCGGAACAAATTTTATAGTTCTATAACCATCGTGGGGCTGGCTTTTGGTCTTGCCTCCGTTTTTCTGATTACACAATACCTGAAAAAGGAATTGAGCTATGATCGTTTTCACAATGGAGCAGAAAATATTTACCGGGTAGCGTGGGTTAACAGCAATCCGCAAACCAGGACACCTCACCCGATGGCCCAGGCGATGGTGCAGGATTTTCCGGAAGTGGAAAGCGGAGTAAGTCTTTCTCCGCTTTGGGGGCCTGGGCTTACCCGCGAAATATTTTCAATTCGTAACCCGGAAAAAGACGTGCGCTATGATGAATCGGGCGTGTTGGCAGTGGACAGCACTTTCTTCGAAGTCTTTCCATTTCAGGTGATCCATGGCGACTCTAAAAAAATGTTGAAAGACCCTCGTGGAATCCTGATATCAGAATCGACTGCTTTGAAATATTTCGGAAGCACGGATGTTGTTGGTAAGCAACTCGAAGTGAATGAAGCAAAATACCTGGTACAGGTGCTAGGAGTTTTTAAAGATGTTCCAGAAGCATCTCATTTTCATTTCGACTTCCTGGTTTCCTATGTCAGGGAGAAATTGCTTGATCCCGGGAATCCATATTATACGTGGGGAGACTTCGGTCATTTTAACTATGTCCGGTTGAAGCCGGGTACAGATGCTAAGGCGCTGGAAGGTAAGCTCCTCGACTGGTCGCGGAAGTACGTTACGTTCAATGACGATGACATCCGGTCGTTAAAAGAAAATAGGTATGGTTTTAAATTGCAACCGGTCACAAGCATTCACCTTCATTCTCATTTGCGCTGGGAACTTGAGCCTAACGGCAACATCGCCTACGTTTACCTGATGTCGGCAGCTGCCTTGCTGATCCTGATTATCGGGGCGGTCAATTTTGTAAACCTGAATATGGCCCAGGCTTCCGAGCGAGGGAAGGAGATCGGTTTAAGAAAATCATTGGGAGCATTCAGAAAACAACTGGCATTTCAATTTCTGGGAGAATCAGTGTTGATCACGGCAGTAGCTGCGTTGTTGGCAGTAGTGTTTATAGAAATTTCGATACCGATTTTTCATTCAGTCACTGGCAAATTCCTGTCGATTGACCGTAGCGTGTTCATCCTTGAAGTCATAGGTTTGAGTTTTATTGTGGCATTGCTTACAGGAGTTTACCCGGCATTGTTTTTATCGGGAGGCAAACCCGCCTTGATTTTAAAGAACAACCTGATCCAACCTAAGGGAATTGGGATCAGGCGTGTTTTTATTGTTCTTCAGTTCATTACTTCGATGGGTCTGATTTCTGCAAGCGTCATCATTACACAGCAAATTGATTTTTTGCAAAACAAAGAACTGGGGTTCAAGCCGAGTGAAGTAATTACCATACCGATTAAGGAGCGATCGATTCGTGGTCGGGTGGAAGAGTTGCGTTCAGAGCTTTTAAAGGTCGGTGGTGTCACCGGAGTTTCTGCGACATCAAATATTCCCGGTAAGTCTTTCAATCAGAACCCGATTTACTGGTCACAGGCAGTGGACGAGCGCATTGACGCTTCGGAGGCGATGATCGATCCCGATTTCTTAAAAGTGATGGACATGACGATGGTCGAAGGCCGTTCGTTCCGGAAGGACAATCCCGCCGATGCCAATGCATTTATCCTGAATGAAAATGCGGTAAGCCAATTGGGATTGAAAGACCCTGTTGGAAAGGAGATTGTTTGGGAGAGGGATGATAAGGAGATCAAAGGCCTGGTGATCGGAGTTGTGAAGGATTTTCATTTTCAGTCCTTGCACGAACCGATTCGCCCATTGCTGTTCCGGATGGCACCACGTTATAATTATGCAGTGGTTAAAGTAAATACCACAGACTTTGCGACCACGATACGCGACATTGAAAAGACATGGCGAAAATTTGATGACAAATTCCGTTTTGAATTTTCATTCCTCGATACCCAGCTAAACCAACTTTATGCTGATGAAAGAAGCATGGTGAGTGTGCTGAATATTTTTTCGCTACTCGGAGTGGCGATTGCCAGCCTTGGTCTCCTGGGCATTGCTGCACTTACCTTCCGCCAGCGGACAAAAGAAGTGAGTGTACGAAAAGTACTGGGTGCTACTCTCCCCAATCTCATTGTTTTATTGGTAAGAGATTTTACCCGCCTCGTGATAGTCGCAATTCTTTTGGCTGTCCCGTTAGTTTGGTGGGTGATGAACCAATGGCTGCTGAACTTCTCTTACCGGGTTGAGATTAATCCAGCCGTGTTTGTAATCACAGGCCTCGGATTGGTTCTTATTTCGTGGGCTACGCTCGGTTTTCTGACGATGAAGACCGCTCAAATAAATCCAGCGGAAACTTTAAGATCAGAGTAGTTAAAGTACCTGGGATTTAAACTAATTTCTTGTGTGCAACATCTCGTAAGCAGGACTTAAAGAATACACTATGCTTAAAAATTACTTTACCACTGGGTTGAGAAGCCTGCTCAAGCAGAAAGGCTTCTCATTGATTAATGTTATTGGGCTGGCATTTGGCATGACCGCCTGCCTGGTCATCTACCTTTATGTGCAAGAGGACTTGTCGTACGATAGGTTCAATAAAAATTATGACCGCATTGCCCGGCTGCTCACGATTGACAATGCCGAAGGTGTTAGTAGTAAACTCGTGGGCGTCACTACACCGCCTTTGGGACCTGCGGCCGAAGCGGAGCTACCTGAAGTAATTAAGAGCGTTCGGATCAACGGTGGTGGCCGACTGGATCTGAGTTACGAGAATAACCTGTTGAAGTGCGATGCCGGTTTCCGGACGGAATCTTCTCTTTTTGAGATTTTTGACTTTAAAATCCTTCAAGGCAAAAAGGAAGGGGTGCTCGATGAACCCAATTCGATAGCCATTACACAGACTTTAGCCAAAAGGATTTTTGGAGATGCCGATCCCATAGGCAAGACAATCAAATTAAATCAGACCACGGAACTGCACGTAGTCGCATTGGTGGAAGATCCTCCCAAGAGTTCGCATATTCAATTTGATTTGTTGCGATCGATGACTCCCGCTCAAAGCGAAAACGGATTCCGCCAATTCCTTCAGTCGTGGCAAGGCATAAGTATGTTTACCTATGTCCTCCTCGACCGACCTTTGAATCAACAAGACCTCAACAGCAAGCTAAAGGCTATTGCTACCAAAAATAACGCTACGGCATTCTTTACGCCTGTTGCGCAACCTTTGAGCGATGTGCACCTTCGCTCCAAAGAAATTCTGTTTGAGACCAACGCCAACAAGTCAGATGTGCTTAATGTATATGTATTGTCAACGGTGGCAATACTCATCATGATTTTGGCAGCCGTCAATTTCATGAACATGGTGACTGCGAAATCAACCAATCGTGCTAAAGAAGTTGGTTTACGTAAAGTGATTGGCGCTCACCGGGCCCAATTGATCGCACAGCACCTGGTCGAGTCACTTGTCATTGTATTTATTGCCGGAGCTGTCGCTCTTACGTCTACATTTTTACTAGTTCCACTTCTCAATAGCACTTATCAGCGCTTCGCAGATTTTTATGGTTTGCTTCAATTACAAAATGTCACGCTGGTGGTTGGGCTGATTGTTGTTGTCGGATTGCTGGCAGGAATCTATCCCGCGTTTGTGCTTTCATCATTCAAACCGGTGCTGGTATTGAAGGGAGCATTTAAAAATTCGGTTGAAGGAATCCGTTTGCGTAAAGTGCTGGTTGTACTTCAGTTTACCATCTCTATTGCACTAATGGTTGGAACAGGCATTGTTTACCAGCAGATGCATTTTATCTACACAGCTGATCTCGGATATAATCGCGACCAGGTGATCACGCTGGCACTGAATGGCCCCAACGCAAACAAGGCGACAACATTAAAAGCAGAATTGCTCCGCAACCCCAACGTGGTTTCTGTAGGAACGTCATCCAACCGTTTGGGACAACAGTTGGGACGGACAGGAATCATTCCGGAAGGATTCAGTAACCAGGCGAATATTATTACGAGTATCATGACCGCAGATGATTCTTTTATTCCAGCCATGGGCATGACGATGAAGGAAGGAAGGAATTTTTCCCTTCAATACAATGATTCGCTTAACATGATCATCAACGAAGAAATGGCGCGTTTGCTGAAATGGAAAGACGCGATCGGGCGCAAGATCAGTTTGCAAACAGGCCCTAACCCCACCGACCTGACTGCTTACACTGTAGTAGGTGTTGTCAAGGATTTTCATTTTGCCACGATACGTCATAAGCTGGAGCCCATGTTTATGCTGTACAACAAAAACAACAATGCCATGGCGCTCAAAGTGAAGGCAGAGGGAATGAAGGAGACGCTTGCATTTATGGAAGAAACCTGGAAGAAAGTATTGCCCGGTGCCACATTTGAGCATGCTTTCCTTGATGAACAATTTGCCAACCTTTACAGGAATGAACAGGCATTCTCCAAGATGTTTAGTCATTTCACGATTCTGGCGATAATTATTGCGAGCCTGGGATTGTTTGCGCTTTCGGCATTCACCGCAGAACAACGGAAGAAAGAGATCGCCATACGGAAAGTTATGGGAGCAGGTCAGGTCACGATTTTCTATAAACTATCAGCTGAGTTTATCATGCTCATCTCGATTTCGTTTGTATTGGCAAGTGTGGGAGCTTATTTCGTAATGAACCGGTGGTTAAGCGATTTTCAGTATAGTATAAAGATCAGAGCCGGGATATTCCTGGTGGCCGGAGCAGCTTCACTCCTGATCGCCATGCTGACAATCAGTTTCCAGGCCTTGAAAGCAACGTGGATGAATCCCGTGGAGAGCCTGAGAAGTGAATAAATAAAAAAAGTTAGCTTTACCGGAAATTTTAATTCATGCAAATTTCAAAGCATAAGGTAGCTGCAATTCACTACACGCTGACAGACAACGCAGGCAAAGTACTGGACTCCAGTGCGGGCCGAGATCCCTTGTATTATATTCATGGCATTGGCAACCTGATTCCAGGAATGGAAGAGGGACTGGAGGGAAAGAAACAAGGTGACAAGTTCAATATTAAAGTAAGCGCGGAGAAGGGATATGGTGTGAAAGATGAAAAGATGATTCAACGCGTTCCTCGTTCTGCTTTCGGAACAGGTGAGATAAAAAAAGGAATGCAGTTTCAAACCAACCAGGGCCAGGTCGTCACCGTAACTGAAGTCGGATTGAGTGAAATTACAGTAGATGCAAATCACCCATTGGCCGGTGTGGAATTGAATTTCGATGTTGAAGTGATGATCATCCGTGAGGCAACTGCTGATGAATTATCTCATGGCCACGTGCATGGCCCTGGCGGGCATCATGACCATTGATTATTTCGTAAACACAAGCCTGCCTGTCTGCGTTGCCGATTTTCCGTTGGCGCGGATAGTCAGCCTGTAGATAAACAATCCGTTGTCAATTCCGGATTTAGCGGCATTCCACAAAACTGAGTTTTCACCGATGATGAAGCTGTTGACTTCGTTCATGCCAAACTCTTGAATTAACTGTCCATTGCTGGAGAAGATTTGCAATTGGAAATCTTCCGGCAGAACATTTCCTGAGAGTACAAAACTGAAATTAAAAGTAATCGCTGAAGGGTTTGGGTAAACAGACTTTAAGGCAAACGTGGTTTCATCCTTGACCTGGAAATCCACCTGGTAAGGGAGAGTCCCACTGTTGTTGCCCGTTGCATCAGAGCCAGTAACTTGTAATGTGTAGGTTCCAGCAGGTAATCCTTGCGGATTGAAAGTTGCTGTGAAGTCAGCCTTGGATGAGGATGGAGACCATTGCATATCGGCTCTGCTGAAATTGATTCGCTGAAATGGACAAGGTGTGGAGCTACAAGGATAGCTTAGGAAAATATTTACATGAGTCGTGTCCGTTACGAATAAGTAAGGATTGTCGTCATGGAGCCGTACAAAAATTTTAGGGTTAGCCGAAACAAAGTCACCATTTTTCAGATAGCGATCGTCAACAGTCACATCCAGGGTCGGTAATGTTTTATCAGTTAATACATTTAACTGACCTGTAAATCCCATTACATTGTTTTCATAATATTGCTCGGGCTGTAATTTCGGATTGACGAATACCTGGATGTCATTCAACCCTGCTTTTCCAAGGGTGTTAAAGGTCAGTGAAAAATTAGTTGTGTCGCCCGGTGCAGGTGCTTTGATTTTGAAATGGATAAACTCGGTGAATTCCTTGGCCGTGGTGAAGATATTGGATTCTACAAGAAGGGAATCGCTGAATGACTGTGAAGAAATGTTAGCAAACGCATAAGCACTGCTGAACACTTGCCCTTCTTGAAGAGATTGCACTCCCTGTGAACCTTTGTACTTCAGCATTCCATCCGCCACCGATTGATAAAAGACAAACCAGTTTCTCAGCTGCGGTGCGGATAGATTGATCGAATCTTTTACGAATACACGCACCTTCAATTGAGGATAGAGCAGGGGGTCAACAGTTGAAAGATCATAGTCTCGCGGCACATTCGATTGGATGAGTGTTTCCTGGCCTGCCAATGTTATCCCATAAATTGAGTAACTGACCACGTCCACGTTTTCAGTCGCCTTCATACGCGAGGAAAATTTAATCCACTTTTTGGCAGGGCCAATTAAAACCGATTTTATGTTCCCCGTAGTATAACGACCCGTCATCGTGGAAGTGCGTGCCAGGTCCTGTGACAATGCCGGAGATGATGATGTTCTGAACACTTTAGCCGTTCCAGCAGCGGCTCCTTTCTTTGCATAAATGATCACGGGTTCTCCATCTTGCAATGAAGTAATTTGTGTATTGGCAATGCCCAGGTCATTCAGCTTTGTTAGCACATTGGCCGGCCAGGTTGAGTACGAAGGATTCCCAACGGAATAGAGTACGACAGAATCACTCTGGTTTACAGCATCAATGTAATGCAGGAGATCAATTTCATCGATAGTCTGAAGTTCGCTGACAGCAAAACTGTTGATCACGGAGGGCTGCAGGCCACATCCTCGTGCGTCATTAAAATAGATACTTAAAGCGGGGTAGGGTGTTGCGGTTTGCTTGTTGAACGCAACAAGGTTGATTGTATTATTTCTACAAGCTACACCAGCCTGCTGCGCAACATTGTACTCCACGCCATCTACTTTCATCGAAGCGCTGCTGGCGGGAGAAGAACTGCCGGAACCTATCGACTTTATGCTCAGGTGCGTGAGCGTCTCAATAAAGTTTGTTTTCTTTTTTGTTGGATCGGCAGTTAGCTGAACAAAACCATCATCTGCAATTTGCGGGAATTTGGTTTGCGCCCAGCCTTCACTGCTATTTTTGATGTAAATGAATGAAGAAGTTGCCCAGTTGGCGCTGTCAGTTGCGCTTTGTTTCGCAGGCCTGGTCCGCCAGTAGTACACAATCGAATCTGTGGAAAGTGTGGTCACCGAAGCTTTTGCCAATACTTTCGCAGAGACTGTTTGCTTTTTTAAAAACGAACTGTTGAATGTTGAAACGGTATCCAGTTGGATATCGAAATTCTTTTGTGATGAAAGTAAATCAGCATCCTGGAATACCAGGTTGACAGCAGTTGACCCAACAATTCCATAATTCGGAGGGAACAGATTGGTAGTACCATCGGAAGGGATAAAAGCATTGAGTATCGCGGTATTATTAGCTTTTGAAATTTCTTTCACGTCATTCATCGGATCTATGATCATCGTGAAGGTGTTATTTCCAAAGCCATCAATCGTTGGCTCTTTTTTTAATTTGAATATAAGTGTATCAATGTAAAGTGTTGATGTAAAAACCGAGTCGTATGATTTTGTGCCATCCTTGAATGCTCTGACGAGGCGGATTTTCATCTGCTTCGGACTTGAAGCACCAAGATTTTTGACAATGATCTTCACGCCAAAAGTTTCACTCTTGGATGTGACCGGTTTGCTGTCGAGGGAGGTTAACCCCAGGGGTGCATTAACGGTGTAGTCCGGGAGATTAGTACCAAACAATTTAAGTGCGGGATCTCCGGCCAAGACCATTTGTTGGACCTGTGCAATTGAAAAAATATCTGCTCCATAAAGATTCAGGTAGCGCTTACTAATTTCCTTTTGAATGTCTCCGATCCCTTTTTTAATGAATGTGGAATCACCGAAGCCAACGGAGTAAAACAAACTGCTGTAATTGTAAAGATCATCCGAATAGCCGAACGAAGTCCCAGCAATAAAATTACGTGAACCCTTAGCGGGCGTCAGCATCCAATCCTCACTGAAAGTCACACTATTGGAAAAAATTGCGCCTGCATTACATCCGTTAATCAAAAAGACAGGATATTTTCCTTTGTTCGTATAGTTAAGTGTGGGATTACTGACGTAGCCAAAGTCAATGTCGATGGTTCCGGAAGAAGAATGACCGAAGAAGGTGACTAGATTTACCCCCTGGTTTACAATCGGTGAAACGTTGACTTTCTCAATTCCAATATCCTGTTTAGACTGCGTGGTAACATTTCCACCGAGGAAAGATCCAACAGCAATTTTCTTAAAACCATTGATGTAATTACGAAACTCGAGAAGCTCAAAACTGTCAGTAGCGGTACTGCCTCCTCCACTTAAATGAAGGATTTCCTTAGCCCATGGTTGTAACGGAGTTGATTCAATCTCCTTTACCTTGTCCAGGTACGAGGCCACCTGGAAGGGAGTGGCTGCCGTAATTCTGCCAATGGGAATTCCGGGTCCATAAGTAGTCCCGTATAATCCGGCTGTGTATGCAATATCACCTCCCGGGTATCCTGCCGATGGAACTAAGTCCACATACTCACCCACAGTCAAAGCTTTTCTTTGATATGGTGAGTATCCAGGAATATCGCGACCCTTTCCGATCAGGAGTACATATTTCATATTCCCTTGCGCCATGAATTTCAGAAAACTGTAAATCGCCAGGGGTGATGTCTCCCCATAATTGAATTGATTGTAAAGCTGATCTGTTGTAACGATCAAGGTGTTGTAACCTCCCCCCGCAACGGAAGTGCGATAATCCGCATAGGCCTGAACCGGATTAACATAAGCTCCTCCCGGTTTCATCAGCGCCTTATTCGTAATCATCAGGAAATTATATGATGTGGGAGTTATTTGGTTGAACGTTGTCGGAATGACTGACGGTGTAGAGAAACTGTTTGAGGCGTAAATGTTTTTAGAACTGGATGTGTTATCAATTACTACATTAAAGGGACTCGAAGAAGAGGGGATGAGTCTGCGGATTCCCTGCAGGTTTGTAATATCCCACAGCCTGAGATTGGCAGGTGGACTGGTGATTGAGATATAAGAAGTTCCCACGGGCCTGGCTTCGAGTTGAAAATTCTTTCCGTAAGGTCCTGACCAATTAAAATTTTGTGGAAAAGTGAGCTTGATATACGAGGCGCTTACTCTCGGCCGGTTAGTGGTAACATCAACCGGTACGGAGATGCGTAAAGCCAATTTACCATTCGTGACGTCAACGTCACTCCAATTGAGATCAATTGAAATCAGGCTTGTATTGAAACCAACAAGATCGACCGTTTTGAGTAATCGAAAGACGCCATTATTCGGTGCGACTGAGATTTGAATCCCCGGATGCGCGATGAAGTCTCTTCCTACCAGTAACATTTCCAGTTTCGGATTTCCCGCGGTTGTTACCACATTGAAAACAGAATCTATAACATAATCAGTTGATGTGTTTTGGAAGAGAGCTGCGCCAGTCCAGCCTTCACCAACGTCAAAGTAAGTGGCCTGAGTCAAGGATTCTTTCAATCCCCCGCTGTACTGATCAGAGAGTACCCGCAATCGCTGCGTGTACTGGTAAGCTTCAGCAGGTAATCCAACGTTGGTCAGTTGCACATCCTCCATTCGCAAACCCGGCTGAGACAACGATGTCGGATATGTTAAAAAATATGCAGTTGTGTCTGAGTAGAGATTATAATATGGATGAGGTTGTGACGAAGCAGGTTTATACAATTGCGCATCGAGTGTTCCGTCATTTTTATTTCCATAGAACTCAAGATAGTCACCGGCATCAAGCTTGCCATCACTTTGTCCATTGATATAAATTGATTGTTCCTGCCCCCGGTGAAAAACCTGGATGTAGCGGGGATCTACGTTGTCTACGGGGAAGCCTGCAGCTTGTAAATTTGCCTTGGTAAGCCGGTAAAACCCGTCTTTAAATACGGGGATCTTGTAGTATTTCTGGGAGAAATTAATCCACCCATTGCTGTATTGTGCAATTGATGCGAATGACAAAAACGAGAACAAAAACCACAAAACACAGCACCTGGCACTCACCCTCATAATTAAAGCATATATACTGTCCGCAAAGATACGGTAACTTGGAAATATCGCCTTGTGGTGATCGTTTGAATTATTGCCTGACCTACTTACTGATCTGGTTCAGTACGGAGCTTTTGAACTCTGGCGACTTTCTTTTCAATGATGCCTGTTCATAAGCATAAGCAACACTTATTAATCCTTGTTCTGAAAATTCTTTGCCGAAAAAAGAAATCCCAACGGGCAACCCGGTGACCTGCCCCATAGGTACTGTAATGTGGGGGTACCCGGCTATTGCGGCAGGTCCTGAAAACCCGTAACCGGTGGAGTAATCACCGTTGACCCAATCCGTACACCACGATGGCCCGAACGAAGGGCCGCAGATAGCGTCCAGTTTGTTGTCATCTATTGTCTTGTTGATTGCATTTCGCGTTACATCCAGGATGTGTTTCAGGGCATCGATATATTCCTTGCTGTTAAGATCGCCCTTGGCCTCGCTTTCTTCAAGAATGTCTTGCTTGAACCAGGGCATCGCTTTGGTCTCATTTTGTTTGTTGAAAGCAATCAACTCTTTCAATGATTTCACTTTGCCTTTAGCCGAACTGAGGTACTTGTTGAGGTCTTCTTTAAATTCATAGAGGAGCACCTGGTATTCATCTTTGCCAATTCCTTTCAGTTGACTTACGAAATCAATCTCAACGACTTCGGCTCCGAGGTTACGCATCTGATCCATCGCGTCTTTCAGCAAAGCGTCAATGTCTTCATGATTTTTCAGATAGGATTTTTCAATACCTATTTTCTTGCCTTTCAACCCTTCCTTGTTGAGGGCCGAGGTATAGTCTGATTGAAATTTGCCTTCGCTTTTTCTAGTTGCAATGTCACGTTCGTCAACACCCGCGAGAGCTCCTAATAAGATAGCGGCATCCTTAACCGTGCGGGCCATCGGTCCCGGGGTATCTTGTGTGTGAGAAATCGGAATGATCCCCGATCTGCTCCACAAACCAACTGTTGGTTTAATTCCGACCACACCATTGATCGATGAAGGGCAAATAATTGATCCATTTGTTTCAGTGCCGATAGCAATGGCACACAAGTTGGCGGCTACAGCAGCACCTGATCCCGAACTTGATCCGCAGGGATTGCGATCGAGCACGTAAGGATTTTTTGTTTGCCCTCCACGACTGCTCCATCCGCTTGACGAGCGATTGGAACGGAAGTTCGCCCACTCACTCAGATTGGTTTTCCCCAAAATCACTGCACCGGCCTCACGAAGTTTTTTTGCGATAAAAGAATCTTGCACGGGCAAATTTCCTTCCATGGCAATCGAACCTGCCGTGTTTAGCATTTTGTCTGCCGTATCAATATTGTCTTTGATCAGGATGGGAATGCCGTGTAGTGGTCCCCGTACTTTGCCCGATTTTCTTTCCGCATCCAGGGCGTCAGCGATTGAAAGAGCATCCGGATTTACTTCGATAACCGAATTAATAGACGGACCACCCTTATCCACGTTGTCAATTCGTTTCAGGTACAATTCAGTAATGGACCGGGATGTCATTTCTCCGGAAGCCATTTTCTGCTGCAGTAGGTCGACTGTAGCTTCATTGAGTTCAAATTTATCTTCGGGTTGAGAAGCGTTGTTATTGCTTGCCTTGGGGGAGCAAGATTCGAGGATTGGAACAGCAACACCGGCCAGGGCGATATTTTGAATGAAATTTCTGCGTTTCATGGGTTTGACTTTTATTTCAATCTACTAAAGGCCAAGGATTGAACATAAAGTTTGTGACGAACGGCTGGGTAACAGTTTAATAAATTAATGAATTGCCTTGTCGGTTTTTGTCGATCGATAAACCTAAATTGCCTTAACCTTCCCGAGTCACATGGATACAAACCTTTGGAACAAGATCAGGGATTTTGACCTTGATCAACCGTTGTCAGAATATGGATTTTCACTTCGCCTTGCACGCGAAAATTATTGGACAGCGGAGTTTACCAGGAAAGCTGTCATAGAATATAAAAAGTTCATGTACCTGGCTGCAATTTCGGATGCCATGGTTTCACCCTCCAAAATTGTGGATACGGTATGGCATCAGCACCTGACGTTTACGCAGTCGTATAATGAGTTTTGCGGCATTCTTGGGAGGCAAGTGCAACACATTCCTTCCAATCGGGGAGCAGACGACCGGCAGAAGTTTCAACAGGCAAAAACCCGAACCAACGAATTGTACAAAACTGAATTCGGAGATGCTCCTGATGACATCTGGAAGTACCAGGGAATGTATGAATCGTTGAATCTGCCCAAAGCAAAGTATAAGCTTCGGTCATTTATAATTTTAGGAATGCTCGGCTTTGCAGTGCTGAGCGTTCCTGCCTTTTTTATATTGAGAGGTTTCTATATTGGAATTAACAATCCGGTCTTCCTTTTCTTTTTTGCGGGGATTGTTATTGTGACTTTTTTCTGGCTGGAGTTTAGCAATCGTGCCGCCTTGAAACGGATCGTCTCACAGTTTGACAAGAGCTCGTTTGTTTTTGAACTAAGGGCGAAGGAATTGATTTATCTGAAGACACGAAATATTGAAGATGCAATTCATGCTGTGATGAATAAGATGTTTGTCGATAAAAAAATACTGATCGATGATACCAGCATCGAAATGAATCCCGGTAGCGAAGCGTCAAATCTGGAAGAGTGGACGGTTCTGGACACCCTTGATAAATTAAAAAAAGTCAGGTATTCAAAAGTACTGACAAAACTGAAAACGAAACCGGTGTTTTTCAACATCAGGAATACCGTAGATGCGCTCCAGAAATACTTTAATAAGTCAAAAGCATTTGCGGATATATTCTATACGAATTTTTTTGTGCTGGCGGGTGTTGTGATGCTGGGATTCATTCGTCTGCTCACAGGTCTGACACGCGGAAGACCGATAGAGCTCATCGCTATTCTCCTGATTATCGTGGTTGGAATCGTGATCTTTTTTCTGATGCATCTGTCATCGCAGTTTTCAAAACAAACCATTCCCGATTTGTACCGGAAAAATATTCTTCCGGTCAGGAAGGAACAGCAAAACTATGAATGGGATTATTTCCTCATGGGCGACCAGGTCCTTGCAAGGGAGTTTATTCTCGTAAAAGGTACTTCGGACATTGATACTTCATCGTCTTCGGGAGGATCAGACAGCAGTGGAAGTTCCGACAGTGGTGGGAGCTGTGGTTCCAGCTGTGGATCTTCTTGCGGAGGATGTGGAGGAGGAGATTAGACAATTTTTCCCGGCAACTCTATATTGCGGAATATTTTTGCATGAAGAAAATAATCGCTCCCCTGTTATTCCTGTCGTTTACAATCAGCGCTCAAGACTCAACACGAAACTCCATTGTCACCTCTTTAAGCATAGCCTCAAAAAATTTTTGGCGTGGCAATGTTTATGGCGATAACCTGCCAACGCTATCCGGAACATTAGCATATCGCACTAAAAGCAATACTGAAATTGGAGCCATAGGCACGAGCCCACTGACTGGAGCAAGGTCTGGCTATGGCACCTGGATGGAATTGTATGCTTCACAAGTGATTGGTCGTTTTACATTTACAATCGATGACTATTATTTCTTCAACGCCTATGATTCCCTTAATGATTATTTCAACTGGGGTAGGAATGAGACACAGCACCTCGTGGAAGGGCGCGTGAAGTATGATGCAGGCCGGTTTAACATCATGAGTAGTTACGTGGTCTATGCAGCTACCGCTGCAGTCAACAGTTTATATTTGGAAGGAGAGTATTTCCTGATTCCAAAATTACTTTCGCTTTCAGCAGGAGCATCGATCGGCCAAAGTGCACTCAATTTTTTTGATAAAGGAGGAGTCACTTTTGTTGGCGTCACAGGCTACAAGGATATCCGCATTACAGATCATTATTCTGTTCCGATGAAAATGGCCTTATTGGTGAGTCCTAATTACAAAAATGCATTTAAGGCTCCCGGCTTTACACAGAATCCTGTCAATTTTGTAGTGGGATTCAGTTTTTGATTACCGTGGAGGAAACCGTTTGTCAAGTTTCTGCGAGATCGTACTCAGGTATTTATTGGCGAGATCACAAAACTCGATCACGAACTGAGGGTCGTAGATATAAAAACTCTCTTTGGCTGCATTTCTTAATCTGAAATGGGTATTGCCCGATAAGAAATTTTCCAGTTGAGGATCCATTTTCTTTTCCTGCTCTTTATGGACAAGCCTGCTTTGTATCTGGCGGTAAATTTTTAGTTCTTTTAGACTCGGTTTCAATGCGCTCAAGTCGATCTCCATCTCCGACTCTAGAAATGCGGTACAGCTCTCTGCAAAATTTCCGAGGTCTTTTGGCCGGAAGGTCATTCCCACCTGCTCTGCCGCCAAATCGCATAATTTTTTGAGCAAGGATTCGAACAATGAATAACTATTAATGAAAGTCGTTTCGTTAAGGATCGGGTTGAAAGTTGCAGACCCATACTTTGCAATGTCACTTTGCAGGTCGTTTTCGATGGATGCAAAAGAGTCAGGGTATTTTTTTTCAAACCTGCGGATTCGCTGATCCAACTTCCGGGTCATTTCCCGGAGCCCCTTCCTGTTATTTTCCAGGTAGCCGATATTCTGGTCGAAGTGAATATGAACCAGATCATTGTACTTCTGGAATCGGGACAATTCAGTAGCGATGCGCATTTTCATCTAGATTAAAGTAGACAATAAATGTGCTTACTAAGAATAATAACCGCCCCGAAAATGGGGGAGAAACTCCTATGTTTTCAAAATAATGAGGGAATGTAAAGATCAGTTACGTGTGGGGTAAAGTTTTGTAGACTGACGGACAGATTTTGTCGAACCCTTTGAAAATATTATATATACTCTGAATCAAAAAGTCGAACAGGAAATTACCCAGCTCCCGGGATCAAACAGGGTTGAAACTGCTTACTAAATCCGATAATATGCGCTTTTCCGAATCAAGGAAATCATAAACATTGCCAACAGTTTTACAACTCATTGGCATAATGTTAAACTGCCAGATATGTTGCTACTAACAGGAGTTGAAAATTTGTCTGGGTCCAAATAAAGGGCTGCAACATTATCAAAACTAAAGTTGATTTGTCCACTTGGTAAAATGGTTACTACAAGCTGTCCAGACATTGATTTGTAACTTTTGCCGTCATCTTCATAACCAATTCCAATGTTTGCATATCCTTCTTGTAAGTTTGAAGCATCAGCCTGAAGACTGTAAACGCCAGGAACTAGATTTTGCCCACCAAGGGTAATTCCAATACCGCTCACCCAACTCCCGTGGAGGATACGAACTGCAGATATATACACATGTTCATTGTATATGGTAATTGTTTTAGCGGTTGGATTGCAGGTAAAAGCACCTGTCCAAAAATCGGTTTTAAATATCTTTGGGGTAATACTTATCGATTTGGATATCGTATCCGTCAGGGTCTTAGATTTCGAAAATACTTGTAACTTAAATTTAGCAGTTTTGCTACACGAGGTACTGTCAATAACGTAGTCGACATCTTTGGAATAAAGTTCTGAACCGTCTGGTAGAAGCCATTTCCATGAATAAGCATTTATCGATGAGTCTTTCAGGTGAACCGTATCTCCACCAATAAATTTGTTCTTATTAATGACAAAGTTTGCCGTGGGCCTTAGATCAGCTCCGACTGGTTTATCACATGCGGAAATCACTGCGGTGCAGGCGATAATACTAATTAAGATATTCCGATTCATATTCTTTTTCAAGATCCTATATGAATTGTAGCAACCGTAGAAGCTCGTTAGTAGTCCCGACAGGAAATTAATTTTTACCCAAGCCCTTCAAATTTCAGCAGAACAAGGGTTTTTATATGGTAATGAAGACCATTTCTGTATGGTAATGTGGTAAACAAACGCCCGCTTAATGTGGTAATGATTCAACCATCAAGCGAATCACAACACATTACTTATTTTTATGGGTAAAAAACCCGTGTCAGTTCTCAAAGCCAACGGCTATTCAATCTATCCTTACATTCTTCGTAAATCTTTTGCCGATGAAAACGGATTAAGAGGTATTAATATCAAGGCAACTAAAGTGGGATCACCCGAACACAACTTTGAGTTATACGATCAAAAATTAGTCCGTATTAAGGGAACGAAATTCGAGAATGGCAACATAACAAGTGGTCACTCAAGAGAAGTAATGGAAGAATTGAACCTAAGAATTCAATCACTAAAAATTACAATTGCTGATTACTTCAGAACTCATCCACACATTATCAAGGATGAATTGATGATTCATCTTTACGGTAATTCATTTAAAAAGAAGACGAATAACCAATACGTTACGATTCCGGTAACGGATCGGGGTATGGTGATAGGCGAAGAGGTATTAACAACCTCTGAGATCAAGGAACTGATGAGCGATTTACCAAAGGATTTGTCCAAGGTTGTTGTTGAGGGTACTGGAAGTGAAGAGACGGGGGAGATGGTCTTTCAAAGCCGTGAAGATGTTGAGGAAGAAATACTATCTCGCAAGTATCAAAGGTCTGCGAACCAAAGAAATTTGGAAAGAAGAAGAGAACTTGATGGAATGACTCCTGAATTGCGTTATATGGAGGAAGACGGTTGGGATAAAACTAATATCTTCCATTTGTTTGGCTACTTGAGGTTTGTAATAAAGAAAGATGCTGCTGGCAACCCTAAGCTTTTGATCAGTTACGATGCGCAACAACTCATGAGTAATCTACTGTCATATCGTGCTAATCGAAAACCAAGCGAACATGTAAAGGATTTTAATGCCGACTGGATTCACGGCTTCTACAAGTTTGTCAAAGAGACTGGTAATAACTTAACTCTAAAGAAAGCATCACACAATCCATTTGTGATCGATGCTAAATACAAGTTCACGGATAAAACCAAGTTCAAACCTTATTCATTGAACACTTTTGGTGATAGCATCCATAAAAAAACGTTGGCTTACATTAAGACTTTAGTTGATGAAGAATTTATTACAAAAGATTTCACGAGTAAAATTGATGCTCAGGCTTTCGTTAAAACAGATTCAAACAAGAAAGGTCACCTTACTAATTACAATGAGAATGTTGATTTTATTGAACCAAGCGAATTCCTGAGTTTAATGTATGCAGACTTGTCATTTAAAAAGTATGGTAAACAGATCATTCAAACTGAATTGAGGGAAGTAAAAAGGATTGATAAGAAGATTCTTGATAATCTTGCTCAAAGAGAGAAAAATAGATTACTTGAAAAAAGAGCAACCGAGATACTAAATGATTTAGAAGAGACAAGAGATTCTTTTGTGTTGGCTGTTTTGCTTGGCGGATTACGTGTTAGTGATTTGTTGAACTATGACAAGACAGTGGTTAACCTGACATCGTTCTCTCTAATCCAATTCGAGCAAATAAAGACAGGGGGTTATGTAAAGAACGTTATTGTTAAACCTGCTCTCGCTTTGTTAAGAAAGCATCATAACAAGATACCAGTTGAAAGCGAAGCTATCTTTGCACGAAATCTCAAAAAATTATTCAAACTGTTGGACTTTGATCGTGTAATAAATTGGAAGGAATTAACAATGCAAGGGGCAATTAATCATTCACAAAAGTTATTTGACGCTATTAGTAGCAAGTTTGCGAGATCAACATACTATGTGTTGTGTGGAGCTATGGGCGAGTCTTTGGATACGGTCATTAAGAGAACTGGTCATTCTGACCGGGCAATTGCTTTAAAGCACTACTTTGCCATTGGTGCTCACTATACAGAAAAAGATTTAATTAAATTATTTGAAATCTTTAACAAGAGGCGACCATAAGTCCTATGATAAAATTGTACTGATCAATTGAAGGAGGAATCCGGTAATCAAGAGCGTCATCCCAACTCTCACTCTTTTCTTTTGGTGTATTGCAGCATTAAGTTCATTCTTTATATCGTCACCGTCTCCTATACCACTAATATTTATAGGGTGTGGGGTGTAAAGAAACATTACGATCGCACCAGCAATATCGAGACATAAGCCAACAATATTTAGAGTTTTAACTAACACTAAGGGAAATCCTAATAGTCTTTTTCATCGTTAAACATTTTTCTTAGATCGATAAGAAATTTATCAGAATCAGAACCAAAGAACTGTTTGAAAATTTCGGAGTATCTTAAAAAGAAGTACACCTTTTTACCGTCAGTAAATTCGATATAATAGGTAAATGGGAGTATTGCAGAATTGATCAATTTAAATTCATCAACAGATTTTTTTCTAACAAAGAAGAATTTTTCAATTAAGAGGCTTCGACCTTCAATTGAGACATCAGCATAAGAAATGGCATTTTTAAAAATTAGTATCACTACTCCTGTTACTACGGCAAGAAAGATCAGCCCATCATTGGTTGTTTTATTTAAGACTGAGTAGCACAAAAAAAGCATAAATGGTGCAAAGAAAATCACAAGCATAAGCTGACCTATACTTGCAGAACCACTACTTAACCTACCTTGTTTCATTGATTTGATTTCAATGCTGCTCTAAGTTCTCTTTTAGCTTGTATGCCCTCGCAGCTTCTTTCAGTTCTTCGTCAAGATTATCGTCATAACTAAACGAATACATTGCCCACTGATCGCTTGCCTTGTAAAAAAGAAAATTGAATCTCAATGGTTGACGGTCATACCTTACCAGAAATGTGTGGAAGGAAAGATGCTCGCCAATTGTTTTCTTAGTAATCGGATTGAATCCCTTATACTCACCAAGCAACTTTAGTGTGCCATTCAACTTGAATTTAATATTGTCTATTTGATCTTGAGTATCAGCCATCCATTTATTGGTCGAGAAGATATAGTCAATAGCATCGTTTGGGTTTTTACTTTTGTAGCGATTGAAGAATTCGTCAATCATTTTTTGAGGATCAGTTTGCGCTAAAGAAGCAAACGAACAGAACAGCATTCCAAGAAAAATTATTTTTTTCATATTACTTTTTTACCCTTTTATCTTTTTGTCGAGATCATTAATTCTGCTAACTCCGCCCATAAACCTGAAAACTTCTCCATTTTTAAATGAAATGCAAAGTTCGTTGCTAAGTGGAAAACTAAGAGCAGGTCGTTTGAGACCTTCATATAAACTTCTTTTGATCGACCTCCGCTTTTTAAAGATGTGATCTATTAAAATGGAATCATCCTTAATAAAAATATAGTAGCGATTAATATTCAGCAATATGTGAATCCCGCTTACGAGCAAGAAAATGCCAAAGAAGGATAACCAAGCACTGTTGAAAAAAGATGCTACAAGCATGGAGATAAGAATCACACCATTTAATGCCGTACTGAATAGATCAAATGCCTTGTTCCCAGCACCTATACGAATCATGTCATTCATCATTTTTATTGGTTACACTGAATTTAACGCCAAAACTTACATTTACATCCACACTTTTAATGAAGCCAATCGAAAATCCAGTAGTAAAAGGCGATACCGATACCGAGTTAGTGGAAGTTCCATTGGAATTTTGCTCTGAAGATGCTGAAAGATGTAATCCCCAACCTGATACGAGTGAGAGACTTGCACCATATTCAGTACTATGAGTCACTTCGCCATTCTCATTAGTGCTCTTTGAGGCCGTAGATATATTGGCAGTAACCGGGACTCCGGCAGGAGTCTCGGCAACCGGCCCCCCAACCGAAGCGCCTGCTGTTTTTTCGGAACTCGTGGAGGATGCTGCAAACTTTGTCGGTGTCACGTTTACGTTGGTCAGGTTTGAAGGACTTGTACTTGCTTCAACACCGTATCTCCAATCCGTTTTCGAACCGAGGTTCATATCTCCCCCTACACTTTTATGAATTTCACCAGCTACTCTTTTTCCTGAAGATTGACTTATTTCACCTTTGCCATAGATTGAAACTTTTACGCTTGAGACTGCTTCCTTGACCTTTTCGCCAACTGCAACGACTGTCTGCTCAACTTTGTTTGCAACATATCTTCTAACAGCACCGGCTGCTTTGCTTATCAGATTTTCAATCCCGGGCAATTCAGGCCACATCCCGTCAGGGTCAACAAATTTGATCGGATTATCGAATGCAAAATTATACGGACTCCATCTTCTGCCTTTTTCTGACTTAGGATCAATCTGCCAGAATCTACCCAATGCAGGATCGTACATTCTACCTATTACTTCATCTGGCATTTGCTTATCATCTGGCTCAACAAATCTCACAATTTTTTTGGTCAATCTGTTAAACTCAACTGTTCCAATTCTAACCACTTCTTCTTGATCAAAGAACTCATTGTTTTGCCCATCACCAGCAGTAATCACAAGTACATTGTAGTTATATTTTTTAAACGGTTGCGGTGTTGAGAAGTGATATGGCTTTCTCGTAGTGTCATTGTTTACCCTGAAAAGCCAGTTCAAATACATTTCTTTGGGCATTCTCCTATAACCTAACTCATGAATCTTAGTGTAAGATTGTTCAAGGTCTGCAAACATATTCTTGTCTTTATTGGAATGTTCATACTCCTTTTTTTGCAACTCTGCTTTAAAGATTAGAGCACTAACGTAATCAGGATAGTATTGAAGCGCAACGTCTATCCAACGTATTGCAGTTACCATATCATTATAGCCGGTCTTCTTTACATAACCTTGCGCTAAGTCTGTGATGGCGTAGGCAATAGTTTCTTTAGCCGACAAAGTATCCATATAAACCCCTGCGGCAATAGCATCGTCTTTGATATAGCTATTGAATTTAATGTCAGCATCATAAGGGAATCGACCGGTTGTCAACTCGGTATTGTACCAACCCTCTTTGTCATTCCATTGCTTTATGTAAGTATGATTCGGGGTAACGGCTAAGTATGCCTTGACATTAAATTCATCTGCGAGAATTTTGTATAGAGCAGGTAGGCTATGACAATTGCCAGATTGAGTGTACATAAGTTTGGTGACAAACATTTTAGTCCAATCCTTTTCACCCCAAAAATCATTTATATCATAAGTGTAGGGAGTCTTTAGAAACCGTGAATTGTTATTTGGGTTCTCAAATACTAATGAGTCCTTCATCATTCTATATATTGACGCTGATAGCAACACTTCATTCCTATCTTTTTGTGGATAATTCAAACCGTCACGAGCGGCAACCACCTTTGTCATTCTGACTAAAGCCTCAATAGGTTTTAGGTAGTCATTGTAATAGTTGAGTTTATTATCAAAGTAAGCGTTCTCAGTAACGAACACTGCTCTCTTGAATGACATTACCGTGTCACCGTTAATCATCTTATGGAGTTCATCAAATGCTTTTTGATATTTGGCTTTGGTATCCTGACTGATACTTGGTAGTGCTAAACAAGTCAGCAATAGAAATAGAATAATTCTGGTCATAGGTTTATCGGTTCAATTGATGTTCGAGTTGTCTTCTTTTTACAACGTGTTGTTTTTTATTGGCAAGTTTGTTCACGCCATCAAGCCATTGTTTGTACGCCCATTGAGGCATTTCTGCATACCCTAAATCTTTCAGTAGGTGGTTCTTTGCAGCTTCCTTTGCTTTCTTTATCGATTGTGCTTTTTGATCATTCGCCAATTGAGTTTCATTTAAACTGAACACATCGTATTGCCTAAGAATGTCCTTCCATAATTCCTGAGTGTAGCCAGCCACTATCATGTTAGCAGTTAAACTCTTTGGAAAATTCTCTCTTGCCGTTAACGCCATCTCCAATGCTCTGTCATCAGTGCCGAACTTCTTGATGTAAGTAAGTGTCAATGTCGTGAGTAAATAGGAGATAGTTTCTTTATCCGAAATTGGTGTTAGGTAGATTCCACTTTTACGTTGCTCTGTTTTAATAAAGCCAGATTGCCAGTAGAAGTCATTTGTGGTAAACATCTTTCCTGTGAGTTCAATATTCTGCCAGTCACCGAGATGATCTTTGAAAGTGATGTAAGTATGTTGTGGGGCAAATGCAAGATGTGCATCAGCCCCTAACGCTTTAGCATATAAAAAATAGAGCATCGGAAGACTCATGCACTGACCCGTACCAGTACGAAGTAACTTACTCACAAAGACTTTGGTAATGTCTTTCTTTCCTTCATAGTCATCATAATCGTAAAACATTGGGTGAGTTGTGACATTCTTTTCTTTACTCTTTACAAACACCGTTGTCGTATCAGCCATGAACTTATAAATCGCCATCAGCTTGGCAAGATTGTCGTTTGGCGATAGCTTGTCCTTTTGCATCAACGCAGCTATGATTTGCACATCGTCTTGGAACATCTTGTTGAACTCCTCCCATGACAATGATCTATCTAAAGAACTTTCCACCAACCAAGTTGCCTTCAAGAAATCTATTTGTTGACTTCCTGTAAGCATGGCATTCAATTGAGTATATGCGTTCGCATAGATTTCAGCAGCATCACTATTATGAATTCCAAGATTGTATCTGATGGTTGGAGTTTCAAGTTCTTTGGATGCTTCATTCAGCAGTCGTTGTCGCTGCTGTTTTTGAGCCTCATAGGCTGCAATGTCTGCATCAGCCATTTGCCTTTGTTCTTCGGCACTTGGACTAAGTGCACGAAAGTTTTTTAATATGCTATTAGGGTCAGCTATGGTCGGCTTTATGGAATTAGCATAATCATTCATCGAACCTCTATAGGACTGAGAATATAGTTCTTGAGGTGCTTTAGTTTTTGGTATTATGGACTGAATTATCTGCTCCCTCTTTTTATCCTCTGTCATGTACGGTCGGTAGTGATCACCAGCAGTGAGATCAGGAATGACTTGTGACCATGATGGAATAGATACAAGACAAAGACAAGAGAACAAAAACCTCATAGTAATGCTAAGGAGAAAAACGGGGCAAAATAGAGGTTTAAATGATACAGGGGTACGGGTTTTTTCCCCTGTTTATGGGGGAAAATCCCCGGCTCAATGAGACAGCATTTTAATCAGAAAACTTGCCAATTACCTCTTTTTTCTGCTTCGCCTTGATTTATCTTTGATAACGAATCGAAATTAAAAAAATATGGATATTCAACTGATTGTTACGCTAACCAACTCAGTGATTGTTACATTGACTTTCATATTCGTTATTTATCAAAAGCGCATCCTCAAAACGCAGATAGAGAAGCAAAATGCCATAATTGGAAATATGGAAAAGTACAATAATATTATTGACGTAGGTAAGATTGAAGACTATGTCAAGATAAGAGAGAAGACGATTTCATCGATAGCAGAATTAGAAAAAAGAGATTTGGAGAAAAAAATAAAAGAAATTAATGAAGGTGTAAATGCGGCAGGTCAAATGGCTGTCGATTTATCGTCATTAGTATTCGTTTTGCTTACACATCACACTAAGGAAGATGCTTTAAAGATAATCGCTAAGGAATTCAAATATGACAATGTCAGGGATTTATACAGCAAGGCTGTTGTTAAGTATTGGGACGATGTTAATGAAGTAATTAAAAACCAAGCCAAGGACGCACCACCGAAATTGTTGTAATTTTCATAACTGAATTGATTAAGAATTTTGAAATCTCATCCCGGTTAGTTATAATTGCTAAAGATCGCTTTCAGCGACCACCGGGTTAAGTCCCATTACCTTACTTTAAAAAACAATCATCAATTTATTTCAGTCTTGAACCGATTTGTTTCGGATTGGCTCTGTATTTATATAACCAGCAGGAATAACTGTTGGCAACACAAAACGTGAATCCCAACACGCTAATTAATCGGGAGACCTTTTGTTATTCGGGTGCTGGTATTGCAATACCAGCATCTTTTTAAAATGTAGCATGAGGTTGGAAGTATGAATAACAAAGAGGTCTGCAATCCTGAACCCTGATCAGGTAGGAAGTCATGAACATTGAAATTTACTATTCCCCGCAATTTAGATTTAGAAAAACTTATTCTATCTCAGGATACCATTGAACTAACGAAGAGAACAACCGTTGACGGTAAGAGAGTCTTCAAACCGGTACTGGTAAAGACTAAATCATTACTGAAACATCTTCCATATTGTTATTACCTGATTAATCTAATTATTAAGAAGAACCAGCAGCACAAGAACGGTGATGGTTATGTCCGTCTACGCAAGGAGTTAATTGATAAGGTTATTCCAAATAATACCAGAATACTTATTACTAACCTGCTCAAGCATATTAATGTAATTCTGGTAGATGATTGTTATGTGATTACTGATTATTCAAAATCGTATAGGATTACTGATGCTTACCCTTTAGATGATCTTATAACTATTGATATAGTTTCTACTATAAAAGGACGACAAGTAATAGAACCATTATTAAGTATTAATAATAGAGATACAGGTACAGGTAGTTGTGGGTACGTGTCGTCCTTTTTGAAGAGAGTCAATATTGTTGAGAAAGGTGTAAAGAAGGTCATGGATGAAAAAACCCAAGACCTGATCAATAAGCATATTGAATACCGTTTTCAGCAAGATCAGGTTTACGGTAGCATCAATCTGGACTATGATGATATTATTGATGATGGGTTATTGAATGAACTGTCTCCACTAATTGAAAAGATCAACTCAGGTAATACTGATCTCACCATTAATGTTAACAATAAGGTTAACCGAGTATTTTCTCCAATAACGTCTTTGAAGAAAGACTACCGCAAATATTTGCGTTGTAGGAATGGTTATAGCCTCATGGCAATCGACTTCAAGACATCACATCTATTCCATCTACTGAAAATGATAGTTGATTGTGGGGCAAATAATGAAGCCTTATTGACCGAGGTTGAAAGAGTAAAACAATTGGCAATGGATGACATTTATTCCCTCGTTGCTGACGAGTATCGGAAAGCATTTCAAAAGCAGTTAACAAGAGAAGAGGCGAAAGAACTATTCATTACCCGTTTTCTTTATGGGATGTATCCGAATAGGAAACTGAGTGCATGGGTGAAATCATTGTTCCCATTGATTTCAAAGTTTGTTGACGAGAGCGGAAGACGACAGTTATCTATCGAACTCCAAAGGAGTGAATCACATCTGTTGAATAATAGGATAATGAAAAGAATAGCATTGGAGTTGGATAGTAGTATTACCGTGTTCGGTGTCTTTGACTCAGTACTGATTGACGAAGGTCATTTCGACCCGGTATTCAATATTATGGTTGAAGAGAGCGAAAAGTACTTTGGCTATAGTGTGCCACTGACAACGGATGATTTGATCTCAGAAAAAAAGGTGAGTGAATTAGCTATCTTTAGTTAAAGAAATCTGAAAGTAATATGAGTAAAATACCTGCTTATCCGCTCAAAGAGAATTTGGAAAAGATCAACAAACTACTTGAGGATGATAAAAAGATTGATATGTATTCCGTTAATCTCGAATTAATGAACATCAGCGAATACATTGTACGTTTAGGTGTATCTGAAATAAAGCCAGCCGATATGAAGATGCTATTTAACGGGTTGGAGATAATAGAATTTAAGTTTAAACGTCTGAGAGTGCATAGCTATAATGTGGAAGGCATTAGAGATTTACTGATACCGGGATAAGAGTTCACCATGAAAAGAAGAACGATCATAATTATTATTACGGTAGTTATTATCCTAAGTATCGCCATACCTTATTTTGCACCTCCAGACCTGCAATTATATATCTCTAATGTTTCAACTATTGTCAGTCTTTTCAGTACTCTCTTAACATTGGTATTGGCACTGATCTTATATAACCAATTAGGCTTAGACCAAACCTTGCTTCAAAGAAAAGCGGATGTTGTTTTTACTCTTTTGGACTTGTTAAACGAGCGATCCTTTGTAATCAATACTAAGGTTGGCTATGCGCCTATAATATGGTTGACATCAATCAGTAGGAATAAAGCAGGATATGTAAAATATGGACATATAAAAATTCTCTTCAATCGTGACTATGTGGAGTACATTGATCCAATAATTAGACTTTCGAATAACGTCTTTCTTCCAAAAGAAATACTTGTGAAAATACAAGATTTGGAACCGCAGTTTTTTGGTTCAGAAATGGAGAAGGTGAATGATGAGGCTTATGGTACAATCACGGTTAAGCCTGACAAAATACAATTTGCAGGACGATCATATTCGGATTTGCCTTCTAATGAGTGGGGGTCGATTTATTTTAAAGGCGATGTAACAATTGCAGAATTCATTGAACAGTGGGATTCTTTAATTGTTACCACTGTCAAATGGATTGAAGAGTATTCTTCCTATCAAGAATTGAATATTCCGTTTTTTCGGAAATACAAGGAGTGAATCTATTTGCTAAGAGCAATAACAAATTTATTGAAATCGTGTGGCGTTATCATTGCAAGATTAAATAGTTCGCCTTCAATTCCACAAGCAATAATCGAATTATAAATGTCATTTGCGAGTTCAACGAGCACCCGAAGTTTAGAAGTTTCAATGTATTTAACCTCACCATCTGAATCGGTGTGAGCAATGACTTTATCTCGCAATAAATTGACTTCTTGAATTGTAGTGGCGTTTTCACTGACGAGATTTGTTAACCTTTCAACGGATTCTTGAAATCCATCAGAATCTATCACCGATTCAAAGAGTTTGCTTGACCTGAACTTTTGATTTTTGCTTTGAGAGAAGAATTTACTAAGCTGAATTATCAAGACAAATCTTTGTTGAAAGAGTAATGTTCCACACGGTTCATAGTACTTCTCCATAAATACCGTTCCATTCTTCCCTTCTATAATTTCTAAATTTCTTAGTGCAAGGTTAAGATCAAAGAGTATCGGCTTCCAATACTCTGACCATTTGAGTAGTTCGTCTTTTGAAATCATCTTTATTTTATTGCTAACTAAAGGTACTAAAAAATAAAGTTGTCGAATTTTGGTCGTTTGCTCCTGCTGATCAGTAGGTATAAGTACAATAACATCGAAGGTTAACAAATAAATAAAATGACAGCATTATCAGCAGCAACTACAACGGAAGTAGTTTATTCAATTGAGCAAGCAATAAAAGCAGGGCATAAGGTTGCCCATCAGCTTTACAAAGCATTCACATCGGAGCAACTGGCAAAGTGTATCGACCACTTTGTTGAGAAGGGATTTACCCGGGCAAAAGAGAGTTTACATACCGATAGGAGCATGTCTAAATCTTTAGCATGTTTTCTATACGAGTTAAATGAACAGGGCAAAGCAGAACACTATTCAGTAATCAGAAGCATCACAGAGGCAAAATATGAGCACATGGTAAATGATTACAGTACACTTAAGTACTGGCGACTAATAGAACCAGCTTCAAACGGTCGGGGCTTCTGGAAGATTACTGAACGAGGCAAAGCCTTTCTTGAGGGAAAGTTAAGGATTGCCGAAAAGGTGACGATCAAGAACGATAAAGTGGTTGGATCATCAGATAAGAAAGTAACGATTGCAGATTTTGAGGGATTCAAGTATGTGCCCTATAACCCGGTTGCGGACGAAGATATTGATGTAACGATATGAAGAAGGAAATCGAACAATTAAAAACCACTATTAAACGATTGCACAATCAGAACATTGTTGATCTACTAATAATTCAAAACCATCTTCTGACAAGAAATAACCTAAAAATAGACAGACTATGGTTTGCAAAAGAAAAAGAACTACTGGACTGACGAGCATGAGCGATTAGTCACTCAATTCAATGCGGAGACCAATCAGGTCAATCGATCAGTGATCTATAATCGATTGCGTCCTGCATTAGTCAAGATGCTGGAATCTATACTCAGGAGATATTTCAAGAACTTTCTTTTTGGGCTTTCTGAAAGAGGACAAGATGAGATCATTGAGGATTGTGAAATCTTTCTGGTTGAGAAGGTATTCACAAAGTTTAATCCTGATCGGGCAAAGGCTTATGGTTTTCTTGGAACATCTGCCAAGCATTGGTTTTCCGATTATTTCATGAAGAAAGATAATCGCACTGAATTATTAGATCAATCTGTTGATGGTAATTATGACAACGGTGTATTCATCGAGTTCGAAAGGGAAAGCTTTATTGATGACTCAGTGACATTACTGGAACAAAATGAAAATTTGGAGTATTTAAGAAGGAGGGCGATTGGTCATATCAATGCATTGATAAGTAAGAATCTTAAACTTAAAACAAAAAAGACCAAAGGATCGGAGACAAGAGAGTTAATACTTCAATCGGTGCTTAAGTTGCTCAACCAGAATAACTACTCAAAGTATTATGCCTCCTACTTTCTTTTAGCTAAAACCAAAATGAAGATCGGTGCACTCTTTACGCTGATGACCAGAATGAGGATTGGAGGGATAATAGTTAATCACCATGAACTTGACTTCTACAGACAAAAAATAAATCAATACAAGTCTAAGTATGGGACTCACCAAGACTATGTGAAAGATGCACTGAATAACCTGAATATAACAGACAAGAAAATTGAAAGAGAATTTAAAATCCAAGACAAAGCCAGCAGCCTCAGAAGGCGAAAAGAAAAGAAGATTAGAACTACTTCGAAAAAACAAATCACTTCAACGATTTATTGAGATGCTGGATGACTTCTTTAATGGAAATTTTTAATCTCATGCTTTTGGTAATTGGTGCTGGTGCATTAGCCCACGAGATAGTCTATTCAGAATTAGCCTACATGGTGAAGAAGCTCTTTGCCCTGGGCAAAGAGCATATCACTATTAAAGGGCTGGCTGCTCCCAAAATGTGGAGAAAGATATTGACATTAAGAATGCTAATTGTTTTAGCCCCGGTGATTTTCCCAATACTGGTACTACTAAACTTTCACCGTTTTCTATTCAAGGTTCTTAGTTGTGTGTACTGCACTGCATTCTGGTTGTCGCTTATAACGTGCTTATTGATCGGTAAGACAGTACTAACTTCTATTATGATTGCCTCATGTGCAATGTTCTTCGCAGGACTCTATAACCTTATTAGAAAATATGCAGCATAATGACAGGATTGACAATTGGGCAGTTTGATCATTTCTATGCCACCAATTATACTTTTCTTAAAAGAGAGGTCAATAAGTATGCTGATGATGACCTGCTACATGATGTGTACATATCATTGAGAATGAAGATTACTGGTATTACGATAACCAGCAACGTCATGGGTTACTTTCTAAGAAGTTTGAAAAACTCATTCATTAACTCACTCAATAAACAGCCTGTTTTAGTTGACATCGAACAGGTAACTCATTATGAGGATGATTTTTCCAATAATCAGGAGTACTACAATCAACTGGATAATTATTCACGGTACTTATTTCGATTTGTAGAACAGCGATACAACGAAAAGCAGCAGCATGTATACAAGTCATACTATCTAACTGAGAAAGCCACGTACAAAGAAATAGCAGAACGAACGGGATACAGTTATTCTACCGTAGAGCAGTATGTACAGAAGATCAACAGGGATATTAAATCAAATTTCAATATCTGGTTGAAAAAAGAGCAGATCAAAGAACAGAAGCGAAATCGGTTACGGCTTTACAGTGATTAATTGTCTTTAGTTCATGAGCAGTGAAGAAATAACAACCTTATTGTCAAAGCCATTCTCATTTGAGAACTACAACTCTTATAAGGCTATCTACAGACAGATAACAGGTAATCACTATCAAGGGTGTGCCTGTTCCAAAGTTGACCTCTACAATAAACTGAAAGACATGATTAAAGACAAATGAACAACAAGCCAAAGCATAGAGTGAACGGAAAGTTTGCCAAAAAAGAAGTTAATACCCGGATGACGATGGAAAAAGTAAAGGTCATTCAAGACCAGATACTGGAAGGGCTAACGGATATTGAATTGATAACGGAGGCTTTCAATTATCTGCATCCTGATAAGAAGGATGAGTTAATCAACTTCCCTTATAAGCGAAGAGCAGTCTTCATGTTCGGAAAGATGAACTAATAACCAGTAACAGTACTGGTTTTTTAATCATCATCAATTAGTATAAGGTAATTGCTGGCACTAAACCATAGACATGCTAATAGTAAATAACGAAAACGGAATGAGATCAGGTAATGATTATAGTTGCCAGCAGCCCCGTTGACGAGAAAGCAAATAATATTTTGTGTATGGAAACACACATAGTAAAACAACCAACCGTAAGCGATTACAGCGCACATGAAAGAAAGAAATGGGTGTTAGACCAGTACTTATCTGGTCGCTATCCTTATGAAATCAAAGAGGAGTACATGACCGTCTACGGTTTGTCAAAGCATTCATTTGACAGTGATGTGATATGGGTTAACCAGCAACTACGCAAGAGAGGTGAGAATGATATAGACACTATAATCCAGCAGCATACAGACCAGTACAGGCATGTTTACAGGCTGGCATTAGAGAAAATGGATTACAGATCAGCACTGAACGCCCTGAGAAATATCGAAGACCTATATAAGCTACACAAACCGTTGACTGGTAATGTGCATCTGACTAACAAGACCACGACCAATTACAACCTGAGTAACCTAACCTTTGATCAGATCAAAGAATTGCTGGACAAAGAGAGTACGAACACGGTGATAATACCCGTTGACGAAAACGGGAAAGTGTAAACAAAGAATATTCTGTTTTGCGTGTATGCAGTTAAAGAATCCGTGTTTATGTTAAATAGACTTTCCTCTACTTAATTCTGTTTGACCCCGTTCCAGTACTGGAAAACAAAAGATTATTCGTTTCGACAACGGTGTAAAAAACCTCGTTTGCAGCCTGTTTTGGACTATCAGTTTTTACCTGCATCAGTACTGGCAACAACATGATCGAAAGATAACGGTTGCTGGTTGGATTAACATTTCCAGCGAGAATTTTTTTACCGGGACGAGTTGACCCCGTCTTTGCGAAATCAATAGTGGGAGATTTCGAGTTATAAAAAATTATAAAATTTCTGGATCAGGGCTTATTAAGCATTGCTAAATCGGCAACCGATTCATGGAGTTGTTTCATAAACTTCTCTTCCAATTCTTTGAACTTTGCTTTTCTCTTCTTCTTGTTAGTATAGAGTTCTTCAATAATATGTTCAAGGTATACCCTGTTGCGTAATGCGGTGAACAAGATATATTTTTGCATGTCTTGGTGATTGTATTCGAATTTTATTCCTCCAGCTTCGATTTCAGCTATTAGGTCTTTCATGGTTGACATTATTTTTTTGGTTTATGAGTTTCTGGATTTTCGTTCTTCCTCTTCTTCCCATTTTCTGAACGCTTCTTTTCGTTCTCTTCTATCTTTTTCCGCTTTAGCCTTATATAAAACGTAAGGTGCTAATGTCAAAAAAATGCCAAAGCCAATACCAGTTTGAGCACTACCATGCAGTCCACAAATATTATAAGAAAGCAATGCTGCAAAGAATGGTACGCAAAGTACAAGCAATATGTTAAGAAAATGTAGGTCTTCGAATGAGTCTCTCCAATAGGAATCTGTCAATCTGATCGCTCCAACGATGAGCCAACCAATGACAAAGAACCTCAGCGTAAATGAAATGATAAGCCACATATATCAAATATACTTAATTACGTCTTTTCAAAATTCCATTGTCATGCTAATGAATGCAGGTAACGGAATTATTGAAGTCAGCAACAGGGGAACGGAAATCAGAACTGATTTTACAACTCAAACGTGAAAAATACAGGCGATCATTCTTTGAGTTTTTTAAAGATGCCTGTTCTCAGGTACTAAAACCAGCAGAAGATTGGCAGTTCAATTGGCATCACAACTATATCTGTGATGTGCTGCAAGGTGAAGCGTTCCGAATGCGTGACAAATTGCCCAAGACCAAAGATATAATCATCAATTGCCCACCTTCTGTAAGTAAATCATCGATCGTTTCTGTTTGTTTGACCGCTTGGGTGTGGGGTTTTGTCAACCCACATGAAACGTTCATCAATATTTCTCACTCTGATGACCTTAGTATTGACTTTGCGTCACAAACAAAAGACCTGATTGAATCTGACTGGTACAAGACATTATGTACAGACATCAACATCAGGATAGACAGTAGCAGTAAATCAAATTTCAGGAACACCGTTGGCGGTCAGCGTATCAGTATTTCAATGATGGCTGGCGTTACTGGTCATCATAGCAACTGGATTATACTTGATGACTACTTGGATGCCAAAAGTGTTAGTGATATTAAACTGGACACTGCTCAAAGAATCTACCGTGAATCAATTTTCAACCGTTTAGCTAATCCCAAAGTCAACATTCGTGTTCTGATCGGGCAACGGTTGAGCGATAAAGACCTGTACAACTTCCTACTCACCTCAAACAAAGACAAGTACCTGCACATTTGTCTGCCAATGCAATTGACCGATGACGTTTCTCCGGTTGCACTGAGAAATAACTATGTCAACGGTGTTCTTTGGAATGAAAGATTTCCTGAAACATCGTTCAGTGACCTAACAGATAGTGATCAGGTATTCGCAACACAGTATTTGCAATCACCAGCACCCATCGGTGGTGGTATTATTAAAAGAGAGTGGTTGGAGATCGTTGAGGCTGCACCGTTAACGGATTATCATCTATTCGTTGACAGTGCCTTCACCAGTAAGAAGACTAACGACCCTACCTGCATTACCGTTTGCGGTCTTCATAACAATGCAATCTACGTCAAGCAGGTTTTTCAGGTCTGGTTAGAGTTTCCAGAACTGGTAAAGAAGATAAAAGGAATCGTTAACGAACTTGGAAGTAATAAAACAATGGTGTTCATCGAACCCAAGGCAAGCGGTAAGTCAATCGCCCAACAGTTAAAGATTGAAACCATGCTAAATGTGATCGAACTACCACAGGGTAATGATAGCAAAGCCGTTCGGCTTAACGCAATTACACCTAAGCTGGAAAGTAGAAGAGTGAAGTTCGTTCGTGGCGGATGGAATGATAATGCTATCTATGAATTGACAACTTTTCCAAATGCACGGCATGATGATTTCTGTGATACTCTGATTATGGCAGTCAATAAGTTGCTTGGAGCAGGAGCGAAATTCTCTTACTACATGTGATTACATTAGAAGTAACTATTTTTTGGGAACTACCTCAAATAGCTTGACAATGCTTTCACTATTGAAATTATACTTTCCGCTTTCTGGTGAGAACTCTTTGCGTGTTCCGTAGCCTTGTTCGTTTATTAAATCTGTAAGTTTTTCCTTACTATCAATATTCAAGTAGACAAGTTCTATTATGGTTCTCGAAACCATATAATAGAGAGGAAAAAAATACTTATTAACTAATTCATTATCGTAATTACTTCCATGTACAATCTCCGATCGAAGGTTATAGAAGCGTTTCATGTTTGTGTATACTATTGCTCCTTGCTCTTTAGTTTCGGAATTCAATACTGCACACATCCTGCTAAGTTGATGTGTTATCTCTGTTTTAGATGAACTCAACGACTCCAATGAAATACAAAGACTTAAATAGACCATTTCCTTTGACCAATGGAAAAAACTGCCTTGGTATGAATCAAACGCAACGCTTAACCATCTTAGTTTTGGTAGCCGATCAAAACATAATTGAAGAAATTTGCTCACATTTTCTATTTCAGATTCAGCAATTCGCAAAGTATTTTTTTTAACACTAATAGAAATATATGCCTTCCATTCACTATGACCTGTCCGTGAATATTTGTCCGATGTTTCTTCATACCTATTATAAGTAACCTCACTATAAATCCTCAAATTTGAAGGGAACATCAGTAATAGGAAATATTGTAGTTGGTGAAAGACCTCTGATTTAACCGGGTTTGAAAAGTCGATTGGTATAACTGCATGGGTTGGTGAGTGATGTAAATTTGAGTAATCGAGATTCCATTTTATGTATCGGTCTTGTTCATGCTTGATAAAATCCTTGCCATGATCAGGTGGGATCATAGATTCTATTATGCCCATGAATTCTTTGGAGTTGGTATTTAGAATTCTTAGGTTCAGAAAAGAGAGATCAAGTTTCAGAAATGAATCATCAGCACCAGAAAAAATCGTAAAGATTAGTCTCCGACTGTGATGGTGTATTGTTTTATTCATGCAGATAAAATTAAATAAAAAAGCACCACCGTTGGTGATGCCTTTTTCTAATTCTGTTGGTAAGTCTATCTTATGCTCTTATCTACAGCGATTAATGATAATTGTCATTATCATCGTGAGCAACACTGTTACCGATTGCTTTGACGTAGCTGATTTCCAGATGCGGTCAAGCCAGAATGAAAGACCGACTGTCTTTCTCTTCTTCTTCCTTCCCATAAATGCGGGATTAAATTACCTCGAAACATGGATTTGAGCCTCTCGGACTCAAATTGATTTGGAACGTTTTCCAAACCCGAATACTTGAAGCAAATTTCTTGACTTCCATTCTCCTTTTCAAAAAATTCTGAGTATTTATTTTCAGACCCCGGTTCGAGTCTCTTCTCAGAGAGAACTGAAACGATAAACTTAAAATGAACAATTGAATGAAGTGAAGGAGATAGATGTAGTAGGAACAACTTACAAAATTCCAGAATCGTGGAACGACATAACACTGCACCAACAAATGGTGGTAGAGAGACTAATGATAGAGCATCCTGAATATAGAAGCATGGCGATGTTATCGGGATACTTGGATATGGAAATGGAGCAGGTAAAGAAGTTACATATCAATACAGTAAAGAAACTTATAGCAGTACTGGACTTCTTAAATCAACCGTTACCAGCGGACCCGGTACATGAATTCGAGCATCTTGGATTTAAGTACTTTGTAATCCCATCAATGCTGAAAGGTGAGTTCCAAGACTTCATTTCTTTTGAAGCAGCAAGAGAACAGTATAAAGACAAACCATTTCATGGATTACCTCTGATGATCGCCATACTTTGTAAGAGAGAGGATGAGTCATTGGATGACTATGATATTGAAGAACGAGCAAAAGAGTTTGTTGAACTACCATTACCAATTGCCAATGGACTAAACACTTTTTTTTTGACCAGCGCAAACTTGTTGAACCCAGACTACAATTCAGTTCTGGAAATGCAAAATCAGAATATTCTGCAATCGACCGACTATATGCTGACCATGCTAAAAGATTCTCGTGGTGGGGGATTGCTTACTCGTTGTCTGAGGGATCTATTACGAATCTATCTCAGGTGCTTAAAAAGGATTTGGAGACGACACTATTATGGTTACAGATCAGGAACGCAAAGAATGACCTTGACACAAAGGTTCAAAAAATATTTTCAGAAGAAAGTAATAAGCAATTGAAACTGAAGAGATAAGAGACTCATGGGAAGATTGAATGATACATTTTAACTGTTGGCTCCCATCCATCAATGATTGTGACGATGGCACTGATAAATCCAACTAATCCGAGTATGCCAACAACCACTTTGTATAATCCATTTCGGATTAGCTTTTTTGGAGAATCTGGGTTTAGAATTCCAAACCATGTTAAAATGTAGAACGGCAATGATGCTATTTGAGTGAATCCAACTTGAAAACAAATAAACGGATTTCTAAGACGAGTAAATGAATTGTTCATTTCAGTTTCCAGCATTCCTATGTGCCTTAATAAGGCGTTTATAGCCAACGTATAATCTGTGGTGTATACATCCCCGGTTGTTAATTTATTGACCGTATTAGTTAGTACTGGATAATTCGGAATAAAGGTGTCATAACCCGCAGGTTTATAGGTAATGAGACCAATGTGAGTATCCATTGTGCTTTGTATTTTGTCAACATTCTTTAGTAGCCAACTATATTTTACCCCATCAAAATGAGAGTTAGTTTTATCAACCCAAGCCTGCTGGAACGTTACTGCAAATTCGTTCGATAAAATATTATCTTTTTGAAATTTTACGTACTCTCTCCGTATCGTGATAAACCCTACAAAAAGAATAAAAAAGAGTGAACCAATAATTACTGCCACCATGTAAATAAAGATAGCATATTTTTAAACCACATCTATTGTGTCTTTTCGGACATGTGGTGTCTTATTCACATGACACTGCAACATTTCAAAAACGAAATAGAAAAGATATGTTTGAGCAACCGTAATATTCAATCATTCGACTACGGTGAAGACTACCAGCTTGCGACAGGTAAGGGCAAGAAATATCCGTTGGCATTCTTAGAACTGCCATACAACATCGACTATTCTTTTGATCAGGACAATTTAAAAACCGTTCAGTTCGCTCTATTAATACTATTCACTACTAAGGGTAAAGGTGATGATGTAAAAGGTGATCACATGTTGATCTCTCAGGCTGAAAGTATTGGTGACAATGTGACTCAGATAATTTATAAAACTGTAAAAGGTTTTAAGATTGATTCAGTCAATGGATTATCGTTACGTGAATTTTCGGATGATAATGCAACGGGAGTGAGACTTGAGATCAAAGGACAAATGAAGAGAGATTGTAATCTTGGTGATTTTACCCTTGAGTGCTAATGGCTGACCGTAATGAAAACATATTATCAAACTTGGGCACTGACTTCACAAAACTGTTGAAGTCAACCGTACAGTTGGTACTTAGAAATTCACTCAAGAAAGATTCAAACCTGTCAGATAGTATAGAGTTTGAATACGGGCGTGACCAGATACTTATGTATGTCAATGACTACTATCAAAGTGTTTCTGCTGGACGCAAACCCAATGCAAAGAAGATCCCGGTATATGCTATTATCCGATGGATAAAGAAAAACAGTATCCAAAGTACCAAGTACTCATTGAATCAATTAGCCTTTGTGATTCAGACAGCGATTTATAAAAACGGTATCAGGGGAAAGAAATTTATAGACACTGTTGAGAACTCAGTACTGGACGTTGCTCAAGTAAAGATTGGAGACAACTTGGAACAGGTCATCGGTGATAGTCTTTTTGCAGCATTCACGATTAACAAATAATAGAACATGCCAAATATCACAGCTATAGAACCAGCAGCAATAGTCGCAAGCGAAAACCCTATTGTACTCACATTGTCAACGGCTTCACATACAACTCCAACCAATGCCATTAATACGTTTACGGTTAATGCACTCCTGCACAACAATGACTCAGTTCAAATTACATTGTCCCCTGATTTGAACAATTACTCATTGAAGATTTGGGCTAAAGATTTTCCTAATCAAGAAAATTACATGCTAACCCAAAAAGTGGTGAATGTAAGCGGGTCAACACTCATATCGCCAACAACTTTACAACAGATAGCTTCATCGTTAGCACAATGTTTACAAAATGACTTAGTCATATCCAAAAACTACTACGTGGGTTCAAGCGGCTCAACAGTTACGATGATCAGTAAGCAACAGTCTTCAAGGTTTTCAATTGGATCATCTCAGGTTACCATTCTTAACCCTTCTGGTATTCCAACCAGCACGGGCATAACACATACTCAAGTTAGTGCTGGTGCTGATCAGTATTCGGGGTCATTGTTCTCAGATTATACTTTGTATGCAGATGTTTATACCGACTTCTTTAATACCTACGGAATAGGTGAGACAATCACTACATCAGGTTTCCAAAGAATCACAGGTCTTGAATTACCGTATTCGGTTGATAACACGCACAAGTTTAATTTTTCGAATATCTGCAAATCACTTTTGTCAATTGATCTTCCAGACTTTACTCAGTACTCAACTATTGACAATAACTACCTAAAACCTTTCTTTTTTAGTTACGGGGAGAATTATGCGCTGGTGCCAGGCACCAGCACCAAAAAGAAAAACGAGAAAGGTAGAACAGGCATTAAATGGGTGCTTAATGGTGCTCTGGACTATTCCAACGCCAATAAGATGTTTGACTATACCGGGGCTACTGTTAGTGGTAAGATTGTCAACACAAAATTCTTAACTAATTCACCTCAGATAAAGAATACAAGTAGATCAGCCAAAGAGATTTTATATGTCATCGTTCCTCATAACTTGACTCCCTCAACTCTGTCTTTCTTTGCTGACATAAAGTTTTGGGACGGGTCTACCTCTAACAATAATTCATTGCACACAATAACTGCATCTACAGGCGGAGTGTATATGGTAAATGCTTCTTATTCCAAGTTGAACTTAGCGTCATTCGAAACAGCGAAGAAAATCAAGCAAGTCGATTTCTCATTGCGTTATAGCGGAACAACAAAGTATTCACAAGTAAAGTCATTTCATTACGAATACTCAATTAACCCTGATCACTTTGGTGTATGCTTCCAGAACAAGTTAGGCACGTTCGATACGATTGATTTCAATGGCTTGCGTGAAAGTACTATTGACCGTGTTGTGTCGACATACTCAACACCATTGGCGATTAACACCGATGGAAGTTTCCGAACTGGTTTTAAATCATCCGCAAACTATGGGACTCAAACCACAAAGAAGATCATCGTAGATACTGGTTGGATTAACCAAGCAACCTTTGACTGGCTCATGGAACTAATGTCTTCAAACCTGATTTACAGTTACAGTACTGAGATCAATAACTATTTGAAGCTGGACAATTTCAAGTACGACAAGACTAATCAAGACGGTCAATACAACATTGAAGTAACCTTTATTCAAACTCTGTTTGAAAACAATGTTGCTGTTTAAATAACCTTATTGAAAGACTATGACCGTCAGTGCAGATCAGTGACTTAAAGATAATATTGGATTCAGGCGACCAGCTTGATTATACTTCACCAGCAGACTTAGGAATTAAACTAAACAGGATTGTTGATGATCTCACCGATATTTCCAAGCGTTGGGGTGAATACAGCTACACCGTTTCTTTTCCAAAAACAAAGAACAATGCAAGGGTCTTTGAATTTCCTGATACGAAAGGCAGAACCAAAATCTTTGTCGGTAAACAGTGGGGATGTAAAGTCATTAATAACAATCAACTTCTGGTTGACGGCATTTTTGAACTCAATGAATACGATGCAAAGAGTTATAAGGGAGTTATCTACTCCAAACTAACGGAACTGATAGACAATATCGGTTCTAAGAAACTTTCGGACTTAACGGCATTACCAACGATTTCATGGGATTATGAAAACACCATTGCTGCTCATATCAATGCCGATTACAAGAATAGTGACGAGACTGCTTTTCAGTTTCCATACATCTTCTATAAGACACCATTTATTTCAGGAGGTACAGCCAACATCATCGGAACTGGTACAACTGCTAATGAGTCTTACTTTGGGTTTACATACAACAATTATAATGCCCCACCGCATTTTCCGTTAAGCACTCACAACCCATTATACTATCCACAATTACCGCCAGCTATTTACTTAGTGCCGATTGTTACGGGTATTTTTTCTGACATCGGCTGGAAGTTAGGCGGTACATTCTTTGAGCGTTCGGAAATAAAAAAGATCATCATTCCATTTTGTGGAAAGGTTGAAAGCTATGCTGGTGCGATCTCAGGGACGACAGGAGCGACTTTAAACTTAAATAAGTTATTGCCGTCAGGAGTTCAGCAGATAGATTTCATTAAATCGATCATCAACACATTCAACCTATATTTCACGATCAACACTAATTCAAAGACTATCTCTTTTGATTCTTACAACAACTTATTTGGGGATGTATTGAATCCTTACGACATCACCAGAAAGGTTGACTTGGATTCAATTGATGTCACACAAGCTAAAGTTAATTCGATCATTACTTTCACCGATGACTCGGACAATTATTTGGTTGCTGGCTATGATCGTCCGTTAGGGTTGGCAAATTATTATACTGATCCAACAAGAGACTGGCTTAATAGAAACAATAATATCAGGAGTTTCTTGCTCCCTGCGATAACGGAGCATTATCCAATCGGCATTTTCAACAATTTCTTTAACAAGACATCAGGAGTCAATGCGATTACTCTAAATTTCGGTTACCCTAATTACTTCTGTTACACGGTAGCAAATAACGTTTCCATTGATGGAGTGACGTGGAGTAATTCACAGAGTGCATTTCAAAATATTTCGATACCAGTAATTAGCCCTCAAACTCCAATCGATAATCAGGGCAATGTATTCTGCTCTGATTCTGGAACTACTTATGTTGAAGGTAATGCAGCTTCAACAATGAGTTATGATGGAAGTTTGAAACTCTATTATTACTATGGGCATTTCAAATATGATGGACTAATAACCGGGACTACTGATTCTGGTGCATACCAATGGGCTTATATCAATATAGCAACAGGCGGAACAGATACACACCCTACTTCTGTTAAAGTTCCGATCTGCATTGCATCGCCATTCAAACTGTTAACCCCAATTGAAAAGGCAAATCTGATTGGTCTATTGCAAAGCGGTCAAATAGATAGATTCTCAGAGGTAGGTGCGGAAGCCCAATACTTACTCATGACCTATTATAGTGTTGGTAAGGTCTCAGGTAGCTACGAAACAACACCCTACTCATTGACATTCGGTGAAAACCCGAACTATCAATATGAAAACCTTTATTCTTTCTTCCATAAGAATAAATATACCCTATATGGTGATTCAGCAGTGACTAAGATCAACATGCGAATGAGTGAGATTGACTGGAACGAAATGCAGGTCAATCGCACGTTGAAATTCAATGATGAACTGTACAAGCTTGTAAAGATTGAGAATTACGACCCGATCAATCGCACTTCTGAATTATCAATGATCAAGAAAATCAATAACGGAACGACTGCTAATGCGAGAAATATCTATACAGGTATCACTATAGCTACAACCTCAAAATTGTACTCAGACCCTTCGTTGTCAGGCAATCAATACGAATTCAATTATGACGCAGGTAGTCAGGTAACAGATTTGACTTATACAGGAGTGACAAATGGGACTACGGGCGTTGACAGTTTCGGGAATGTTGTTGTTACTATCAATAAACTTTCAAACTCAGGAGTAGCGCAAAAGATAACCAACATCTTGTACAAGGTTAATGGTGTAGTAGTTCATAAATCAAGATTTACAACAGGAGCAACGGTAACCGATTCATATACCTTCATAACACCGTTCCTAAGTGATATGCTTGAGATTGTTGTTGTTGAACAAACAGCAGTATTCAACATGACAGACCTTACTTATTTTGTAAATACCACATCCGTTGTGAAAGCGTGGAGCGAATTTGTAATCTCTGATTTTGCAAAACCGTTCTCATTTACGGTGTTATGTGAGTCTGATATTTTCAATAACTTTTTCGGAAGCAACATTGTCAGCCTCCATACTGGTCATACCAGTCCATCATCAATCGGGGACTTGAACGGCTCAAATAGAATCGGATTGTTTACTGCCGGGGGAGCATTCTTGTCTGGTACGAACGAACATGAAGAGGGGAATTTGTATGGTGTAATGCCAAGCGATTATCGTGTATTCATGTTGTTGCAATCAACTTGTGATACGGCAACTGATCTTACTTCATCATCAGCCCAAGTATCTGGTACTTTGATCGAAGGTGATTTTGATCCATTCGATATAAATCCGAATGGTAGCCAATTCATTACTACCAGTTTTTCCTAATAACCTAAAATAGAACGCATGAGAAGACAGTGGCAAACAAAAGTGTTGAACTAACCCTACAATTAAAAAATGTAAAGTCGGTTACAGATTTAGAACAGACAATAAAAGACATCAATAGTGAACTCAAAAAAGTTCCTATTAACAGTCAGGCATTCGATGAGATGGCTTCTTTGTCAAAGAAGGCTGATACTCAACTCAAAGAAATCAAAGAAGACCTTCGTGGATTTAGTGATGAGAAGCAACTGGATTCAGTTGCAAAGATCGGTGGTTCATTGGCTGCTGGTTTCTCTATAGCGACCGTAGCCAGTCAGGCATTCGGTAAAGAAGCACAGGAGGACATTGCAAAGACAATTCAGACAGCAACACAATTGACTGCTGTTGTAAGTTCGATCAAACCATTGATTGAAGGTCTAACCAGTACCAACCGTGCTGCATTCAGTCAATACATTGAAGGATTTAAGCAATCCAGCATTTACGCAAAACTTTTTGGAACAGAAGCAAAGGCAGCACTTACATTATCGGGGATTGGAATTGCAATACTCGCTCTTGCGCTGTTGGTTGAGAATTGGGAAGCGGTAACGGATGCAGTTGGGAAGTTTACCGATGCTCTTGGATTAACCAATGTCGCTCAGGAAAAAGTATTCGCTGCACAACAGAAGAATATTGATATAGCCAAGCAGCAACTTGAAAGCCTAAATCATTCAATTGAAAATCAAATTGCTTTACTCACTGCTCAAGGTGAGAAGGAGACACAAATCTTTGCTCTCAGAAGAAAGAACCTTCAACAGCAAATCGAGGTAACTAAGAGTCAACTTGAACTCGACAATAAGAGATTAGCAGCCACCCAAGAAGAATTAGTAAATGCGATTAAGAGAAATGTAGCCCTTGGGCAATTTGCAGTCTTAACTAAAATATTTGGAGGATCAATTGAAGATGCAGCAAAAAAGGCTGGCGATCTCGACAAGCAAATTAAAACCAACAAACAAACCATTGATGATCTCAATAATCAGTTGGCAATTCTTGCAGCCAATGAAGACAACTACAATAAGAAGGTTGCCAAGGAATCAGCAGATAGAGCAAAGCAAGAGGCTAAACAAAGAGCGGATGAAGAAAAAGCATCGAATGACGCTTTAGAGAAATTTCTTGCTCGAATCAGGGCGATGAATGAGGCAAGACTAAAAGCAGAAAGAGAGGCGAATGACAATATTAGACAGCTTCGAATCAATGCTCTTGCAGATGGACAGCAGAAAGAACTTGCTCAACTCGATTTCGATACAAAACAACGTGAAGCGAAATTGATTGGTTCTGATCAGCAGATCGCAGAACAGAGAAGACTAATTGAGCAAGATAGAGTTGACAAGATTCTTGCCATACAGATTAAGTATAGTCAATTAGCACAAAAAGCCGATGAAGATGCAGCCAGAAAGAAAGCTGAACAGGCTAAGTTAGACAAGGAGAATGCTGACAAGCAGTTTAAACAGGAAGTTCAGACCATTCAACAGTATGCCAAGTTGGGGTTGGATGTTGTTAGCAAAGTTGCTCAGGCTATTACTCAGACAATCGCCAATAATATCAACGGTGTTCAGGCACAAATTGAAATACAAACAAATGCGTTCAATGAATCTACTTCCAAACTTCAAACGCTTACGGCTGAACTTTCAACAACTCAAGGTGCAGCTCATCAGCAGGTATTAAGTCAGATTGCAGAAGAGCAGAAAGTTCAATCAGATGCTCAATCACAAAGAGCAAGACTTGAGGCGCAAAAAGTAAATTATCAGAACAAGCAGAACCTTATCACATGGGAGACCAGTTTGATCACTGCTGCTGTCAATACTGCTCTTGGCGTGACTCAGGCGTTGGCGAGTAGTCCACCACCATTCTCTTTTATACTTGCTGGTATAACGGGTGCATTGGGTGCAGTTGAATTAGGAGTGATTGCAGGGAATAAACCGAAAGCCATTCCAGCACCAACTTTTGCGGAAGGTGGTTATACTAAAGGTCAGGGGTTGAGAGATAGTACAGGTTATCAAGTAGCCGGGGTCGTGCACGAAAATGAATATGTAGTTCCGGAGCATGTCCTATTTTCTGACGTAGGAAGTCGTTTGGTGAATACGCTGGAGGCCATGCGTAAGGGTTCATTCGCTTCGGGGGGCTTTAGTTCCAACGTACCGGTATTGAACGAATCTAAATTCCTGTCATTAACAGGTAATGATCTGTTGAGCGCAATCCAGAACTCAAATATATCTGTGAGCGTGAAAGAGATTAATGACAAGCAGACCAATGTGAAGGTTTTGCAATCAAGAGCAGCTATTTAAAATGTTATACGGAAAATCGAACTCATCCTGTCTATATGGATATAGGCATGGAAAAAATCCGTAGAGTAAAGTTCGACATTGACAAGACCAATCCTTCATCAGGGGTTAAAACAATGTCATTGGTTTCTGAACCAGCAATCGAAAGCGACTTCAAGTATTTCTCAAAAGAGAAGGAAAAGAAAAAGTACATCGAACTAAAGACCGCAACTCTTAAACAAGTTGTTGCTGGTCTTGCTCTTATTCCTGACAAAGACATTCTAAGATTTGACACAAACGGTGAACCATTTTATGGATACTTCACCACTGATTCAATTGAAACAATCAGAAATCAATTTCATAAGCAACAAATGACTTCAAATGTCAACGTTGAACATGAAGAGCCAACAGAAGGGTACTTGATTGAATCATTCATCATTGATACTCCTGAATTACTCAGTGCAACAAAAGCCAAAGGTATTCCAGATGCAACATTGGGTTCATGGTATGTCGCCTATAAGATCGAAGACCCTGCAATTTTTCAAAAAGTGATTGACGGGGAGTTGAGAGGTTTTTCAGTAGAAATCTATTTATCAAAACTAACCGCTCAAAAAGACGACAATAATTTTAGCAAAATAGAACAGTACATGAACAAGTTTTTAGAAAAGTTCAAAACGCTTTTGTCAGAAATGGAAAAAGCAGAAACAATAGTTAGTAATAAAGAAACCAAGGCACTTCAAAAATTGGCTGATGAATCATTATCAGGTTCAACCGATGTGAATCAAGCCAAAACAATTCCTGACGATATTTTATTGACTTGGTCTGATGTAGGTCAGCCAGTATTAGTAATTAACGACAACGACCCTTCGAATACATCACCTGCACCAGCAGGAGTGTACAACCTTGACAATGGAAAACAATTGACTGTTGGCGATGATGGCAACTTGGTTAGCATCGGAGATGCGCAATTGTCTAAGCAATCAAAAGCTCAAGCCCCGGTCAAAGAGGATTTCAAGGCAGAGAATGAAACTTTGAAAGCAGAGATTCAAAATTTAAAATCTGAGATCGAGAAATTGAAGAAACTTCCTTTGGCTAATCCAATTCAGAAAAATGAAACCAAAGAGGACTTGGCAAAGAAAAAACCTGAGAAGCCTTTAGCTGAAATGACAGCAGCAGAAAGAATGCGTTTCAAATACAATTTCTAACCTAACCCCAATAACTATAAGAATAGACATTCATTAAAAATGGAAAACAATAAACAAAACTTAGCATCATCAACCAGCATCACATCAAAATACGCTGGTAAACCAACCAAAGAGTTTTTTACTCCTGCTCTTTTGGACTCGACAACGGTAAGCACCAAAGGACTTACTGTTTACAACGATAAAAACTATAAAGTACAGGTACGTTCCTACGACCTTACTGGTGCATTAGGTACGGGTAAAACTTGTACGTTCACACCTACATCCAACGTCACTTATTCTGAAAAAGAATTGGCAATGCAATACCATTGGTTAAATGAAACCGAATGTATTGATGACTATGCAGTAATGGACTGGACTGATGAACAATTGAACAGTCAAGATATTCCTGCTGAATTTGAAACGGCTCTTTTAGACAAACAAAAGAAATTTATAAGAAACGGTTTTGAAACAAGAATTTGGAAAGGGAACTTAACTGGTGGTACTGGTTATGTTGCAGCGTTGTATGATGGGTTCATCAGACAAATAAAGACAGGTTCTCCAATCGTTCAAACTGGAACTACTATCACAGCCTCAAATGTAATTGCGGAATTAAACAAAGTCTGGAACAAGATTCCAGATGCTTTGTCAACTTCTGAGTTATTGTCTGATTTAGTAATCTTCGTTAGTCCAACTGTTGCGAAAGCATACAAGCAAGCACAAGGCGTTCTTGGTTTCCAAACTCCTGTTGGAGACAAGAGTCTTGATTTTAACGGCATTGAACTACGAGTTTGTGGAATTGGTACAAATCAAATTGTAGCTGGCGTTCGTGCAAATTTTCAAGTTTACACAAACATCGATACTGATTTTTCTTCAATCAATGTAAAAAACATGTACCCGGTTAATTTCGACCGTCAAGTACGCTTCGAGGCTCATTGGAAAGAAAACGTTGGAGTGGCAAACATTCCTCAGATCGTAATGTATGGTTAATCCATGCCCTGAAATAATCTTATTCATAACATTTAAAAATTCATGGCATGTTTAATAACCACAGGTATAACAACAACTCTTTGTTCTGAATCACAATTTGGTGGTTTAGCATCAGAGAGATTTTATATTCTCAACAAAAGCAACTTTACGGTTAAGTACGATGCAAATAGTAATGTAACTGGCTTGACGGCAAGTAACAGCGATAAAGCATGGTCGTTCGATGCAGTTCTGGAAACAGGACAAGTAACTGAGAAACTCACATATAGTGATTACTCCAATTTCGTAGTTCAAACTGTGAATTTCTCTTTAACAAATATCACGGCTGCAAGAAAAGCAGTACTTGAAAAACTTCGATTCGGCAAATTCATGGTCATTGTTAAATATGATGACAACACTTATGATTTATTGGGTGATACTGGCATAGGTCTAAAACAGACAATTGGTGACCTTGACTCAGGGAAGAAGCATACAGATGCAAAAGGAATGACATTGGCTTTGGAAGGTTCAACAAAGAACTACTCAAAAGAAATTCCATTTGCTGCATTCTCATCTTTAATCGCTTAATCAGAAATCTAAAACTTTACAAAGGCTTGCCAGAAATGGTGAGCCTTTTTCTTTTGCGTGTTTTCTGAGATTAGTGTCATTGTTGTAATGACTTGCTCCAGCGTCTTACCATTCATTGAAAAAATTTATTACGTTCCTGTAACTGGAGATAGTTATAACTATTCATTGAGCGGTGAGACTGTTATCATTGATCAATCACCATTCATTCGTCTTAATTGTTTTGATGACCAAAGTATCTTCTCTGAGAAGCAAACCTTTGATAGTCGAGGTGCTTACTATCAGCATGAGTTAGATGTGATATATCCTGACTTTAATAATACAGAAGCCTATTCACTCAAATCTAACTATGTGTTTCTGTTAAAGGCAAATCAGCTTTGGTATATCGTTGGATATTACGTACCGATGAAGTTGACAGCATTTGAAAGTAGTTTGACATTCGATGAGAATAAACAAACCATTTCTTTTGTTTCAAATTCTTATGATCGTGTTAGACAAGTTGTAGTTGAGGAATGTCGATTTGATAATTCGTGCATTACTACCACAACTACAACTACCACGGCTGCTCCAACGACAACAACAACTACCACGACCGAGGCACCTACTACCACAACTACGACAACTGAGGCTCCGACTACAACGACTACAACGACCGAGGCACCAACGACAACAACTACCACGACTGAAACACCGACTACAACAACCACAACAACTGAGGCTCCAACCACAACTACAACCACAACAACGTTGCCACCAACGCTTACTCTTTTTTGGAATTTGCAATCTGGCAGTGCGTCAAACGGTAGATTACAAATCACAAAAAATAGTGTTTTGATCGTTGATGAAACCACAACGACCAGTTTTAACTCGGGTTCATTCAGTATAACGAATGGGGACATTATAGGCGTAACCAACAGTTGGGTTAGCGGTAGTGGTAATGAATCACGTTGCAGAATTTGTACCGGTACAGGAGTTCAACTTGATTACCTAATCTCAGACATTGGTACAACACCTACTACTTCTGGATTTGTTTTCCATACAAGTAGTGGGAATATATTAGTCTCTTTAGGATCAGGCGGTATAACCCCTGATACTTGTGCAACTCCATAACAATGAAATTTATTACTGCTCAACCATATAATGACTACTTCATTTGGCAGATGCAAGTCCAGATCAACAATTTCAAAAAAAATGGAATTGAGAAAGACTTAGTTGTCCTATTTGCACATGATGGGAAACTTGATGTTCACAAGGCGGTTAAAGTCTTTAAAAGCAGCGAAGCAGAATTCCACTTTATTCAAGATGTTCGTTCCATTGAAAGTAAAGGATACATCCCATCAATCAAACCACATCTTTTGAAGTACTTCTTTAGAAAGACTCAGTTGAATGATGATGTTTTCTATCTCGATTGCGATGTGACGTTTAACCGTCTACCAGTTATCAACCCGACAAACAGAATTTTGTTGAGTGATACAGTCTCATACATAGGGGCTAAGTACATTATCAGCAAGGGTGAAGGACTATTAAAAGAGATGTGTGATGTTGTTGGTGTTAATCCAGCAATCGTGATTGCCAATGAAAGTAATTCTGGTGGTGCTCAATACGTGATACCTAAGACGATTCCAATGACTTTTGAATTTTGGGATAAGGTTGAGAGAGATTCAGTTGCTCTTTATAACCTGATGAAGAATACGGCTCATAAGTACAACCCTGTTCATCCTATACAGAAATGGACTGCTGAGATGTGGGCAACGCTATGGAACTTCTGGTTGGCTGGATATGAAACTGGAATAGATAAAGAGTTGGATTTCTGTTGGTCAACATACCCGATAGAAGATTATGATAAGTTTAACATCTATCACAATGCAGGAGTGACCATCAATAGAAAGGACTTATTCTTTAAAGGTGATTTCATCAATCGTTCACCTTTCGGATTAGCACATTCCAATGTTGATCCAAAGTTCTGCTCAATTAAATATGTGCAAGAAATAAATGAAACTGCTTTGACCTTCTAAACATGAATAAGGAACTCGATTTGACAACGGATGTAGATAGAGACATCATCATCACAAGAAATAGAACTTTAAACGAACCATTGAGAGCGGACATATATCAAGATGGCGTATTCCAATACCCATTTGAGTTTAGTGGTTGGACTGGAGCAACGATGGAGATCAGAATTAAGCCAAATGATAATTTCAAATTACTAACCTTCTCAATCAATGATGGTTCAATCATCTTAGACAATGATGGTGTTTTTTGGTTAGTAAAGAGTGCTGACGAATTGAGTCTTAGAGCAGGGGACTATTGGTATGACATGTATTTATCAAATCCAATTTATCCAAAGTATGCTTTCATGAAAGGAAGATTTATCGTTCAAGAAAGTATAAGCAAGTAAACCCATGAACACTGTAATAAAGAGTAATAAAAAGTACATCGTGATAAGTAAATCTTTCCCTGATTTCTTATCTGATGATCGTCTTTTAGATGAAGATTATTCAACAATAGACTATGCGCAAATTTATGGAAGTGCTTATGATTATTCATTACCTGATAACGGAACTGGCTTACTTGTTCACAACGGTGGACTTGTATATCCTTCTGGCAACCTGAACATGAGAAACTACTATATGAAGATTGTTTCACCATGTCCCGCAACATTAGCACACTTAACGTTTGTAATCGACCATACTGGAAACGTCACGGATTGGATGACTGATTCGGATACCGGGGGAACACCGAACATGAACAATATCAAATTTGAATTCATGATCAAGACAGGTCTTGGAGATACTTTAGGATGGTACAATCCTTTTGCTGATTATAATCAGTATGGAGTTGCGAAAACCTCTTTGAGTAGATCAGGCATGTTGACAACAGTTAGTTGCACCCTTTCAATAGTTCCACGAATAAACTTCAATGATTTAATTATTGTAAGAATTATAGCCTCACCAGAATGGACGAATAAGATTAGAAATATAAAGTTGATCTCATGCAAATAAGAGAATTCTTTGAAGCAGATAAACGAAATCAATCTTTGATTTTTCCAATACTGAAAAGAGAGTTGGAATCTTTTGTTAAAAGAGTATTGTGGACTGAATTTAAAAAAGTAGATCAAACTCTTGTCAATGAGTGCTTGAGTTTTCTTTTTGAAAAGTTAATTAGTTGCTACAAGACTATTGAAACAGGTAAAGAAAAATCATTTGTTTACACGATGACGAAATCATTCTTTAGAGATTGGTTTTTTGGAAAGAGTGCAAAGACTGTATTTGTTGAGGACATTTTGATTTACAATCACAGAAGTGACATAGGTCAAAATGAATTCAATGACTTAAAAATTGAGGTCGTTGACGGTCTTAAAAAACTATTGAAGGAGGTGACCGATAAAAACTCTTTGCAGGTATTATCAACCCTGATTGAATTGATAATTGAGAGTAACAATTATAATTCTCAATACATCAGCCTGTATTTATATCGTAAAACGGATTTGAAATTCGAGATGATTTTTAAAGTGCTCAAATCACTTCGAATAAAATTGCCCCTATCCACCGAGAAATACTTTGATAGGATTTTTCGAATGTACTCTGATATAGTGCCTGAATATCCATCAATTGGCATAGCTATAATATCCGAATGGGAGAGAAGTGCAATCACACATTTTGAAAATCATCATGTGAGGTCAAGAGGTTTGAATTTTGATGCTCGTCATTTCAGACCAATGGAAAGAGAGAGAATTAAATCAACGGGGCAAGAAAGAATCCGTTGGTTTTTGGATAACCTAAGCAACGAGCATTTAGAAAGAGACTATTACGAACGATTCAATATGTCGTATAGAACCTTCAAAGAGGATAAGAGAAAAGTGAATAATCTTAAATAACACGAACATGGAATGTCAGGGAGTACTAATACAATACACACAGTTGACTTAACCAAATTTTATAAGGCGGTAAAGCCGAACCTAACAACATTATCATCTGGAATAGTTTTTTTCAATTCAACCAAAGAAGAGTTTGACAATGCGTTTCACTATGAATTACAAGACCTCTACCTAAAGAGTGCAGTTCACGCAAATTTCGTCAACGTTAAAGCCAATCTGTATTACGGTTCTGGTTTATATGCAATAGATGCAACCAGTACTGCACTAACTAATACCATTTATTCGAGCAATAGAGTAGGAGACACGCTTGATGATGTGTTTAAGAAAGCATGTTTTGACTACTCTAAGTTTTCGGCTGCTTGTTTTGAGGTCATTTATAATGTGAGCGGTGGTGTAGCGGAAATATTACACGTTAATCCTGCTAACATCCGTGCTGAACAGCCTGATCAGTACGGTCGTGTCTGCAATTACTATTATTCTGATACATGGGGGATCATCGAGAATAAGAAGGATAAGAGAAAGCCGAATGATATTGCGAATGCTGTCAAGATACCAGCATATAATCCGATCTCAGGTACAACCCAAGGTCGTCAACTTCTGTACATCAAACAGTATTCAGCTTCAAATGACATCTATGCCATTCCAAGTTATCTCTCTTCGCAGAACTGGATTAATCTTGATTACTACTTATCTGATTACTTAATCAATAAACTCAACAATGGTTATTTCATTGGAGGTTTTTTGTATATCCCTTCAAATATGACCGATGATGAAAAAGATAAATTTGTTCAGGATTACAAACGCAAACATTCGAGTTCAACGAACAGTGGTAAAGTAGTCTTCATTTTTAACGATCCATCAGCACAAAAACCTGAGTTCGTCCCGGTATCCGATGACCTTGGCAACAGCATGTTCAAAGACCTGATTCAACAGGCTCAATTGTCCATCGCAATTGCTCATGGTGGTTCAACTTCGCTACTTGGTATTGATGCTGGAAACTCATTCGGTCAAAATGCTGACGCAAACAAACTAAATGTGGCACGATTGTATTTCATTGATGCCGTTGTCAAGCCAGCACAAAACGTTTTGCTAACGGCTATCAATAAACTTTTAGCAGTGAATGAGTTTGGTAAAGTATCTGTTCACAACGAACCGTTAAAATTACAGCAGCCTATTGCTGCTCCTGATGGCTCTGACTTGACCGTTGACGAACGTAGAGCGATACTATACGGCTTACCACCGTTGCCGCAAGCAGCAACGCCAAATAATATTAATCCTATCTCAACGCCTGTACAGTAATGATTACTTTGATTACAGTGGATGACATCAGAGAGAACACATCCATCAGCAATAATATTGAAGTTGATACGCTTCAACCGTACATCAGTAGTGCAGAACAGATGCATGTGTATAAAATATTGGGTGTTGCCCTGTTGACTGAGATTAAAAATCAGATTAGTGGTAACACTCTTACTGATCTGAACATGACTTTGTTGAACGATTACATTAAGCCGTTGGCGTGTTACGCTACATGGCTGGAAGCAAGTTCATTTTTGAATTACAAGACAACCGCAAAAGGCGTTGTTAAACAGCATTCAGATAATTCGGAAAGCACCACATTGGATGAATTCACTTTTTACAGATCAGCCATAAAAGACAAGGTTTCTTTTTGCTCTGATAGTTTGAAGAACTATTTGAAATTGAATGCTGCATCGTATCCACTTTACAGACCTATTGACAAACAAATAACCTCATACTCAAACGGCATCTACTTAGGTAGGCATTAACATGAAAAACACATTTGGAATCTTCCTTACCGCTTTCGCTGGCGCAAACGCAATACTTTTTTTGAACTCTATTTTGACGACCGGGATACTTGTTTTGACATGCGTTTACTGGTTATATAAGATCAGAAACGAGAAGAAAAGGCTCTGACAAACTTCCCTAAAAAGCCGTGGAATAATATGGTAATGAAAAGGTTCTTTTATATGGTAATACGCAAAAAACCTTATATTTAGCCCAGTTAAGCGGCTTTTGTAGTCCCGACAGGAATGTCACGGGTTTAGTAAGATAATTGATATTCAACCTATTGCTAACTAACGGATGAATTTCTATAGCATTTCGATAGCAGATTCCAGACATTTTTCACTCTTCAATCAACTCTGACATTCTACCAATGATTTCATTTTTCTTGTCTATAATCCGCTTCATCACGAGCGTTTGCCTGTCGTTCTTTTGTTGCTCAATTTCTCGTGATTGCTTAAGTCTAAAAGCACCCCAAATGATGAGCATAAGAACAAACAGTGGGAATACGATTGATACGATAATTACAATGGTTTCCATGCTTCTACCGTTAGAAGTGTATAAACAAAAATCAATAACACAGTGTGCCCAGTGCTCAACATTCGGAGCAGGTTCATATTGTCTAGATTTAAGAATGCAGAGTAATAAACAGCACTGCCCATGAATAGAATTACAAAGGCTCCGTTACTCCATACATATTTGAATATTCCACGACTCAACATTTGATAGAAACACAACATGCCTACAAAGACTATTGTAAAGCATTGATACAACAACGAAACTGAATTCAAAGCAGTCAACGGCCTAATTAACGTTTCCACAATTGCAATTAGAAAACCTAAAGCGAATACAGAATAGACCAACATTCTTCGTTGAGGAAGCAACTCGCGATAATATAGTGCCATAAGCACTAGCTGCACAGGCGTGAGCAAATAGCTGATCCAAAGATTTTGAATATTGTTTAATCTGGTAATAAACTGAATCAACTCAGCAACAAGCCATGCAATCAAAATAATCCCTACTATCCTGTTAACCCTGTCACTCCTGTTCCACCAAACTAAAATTATTATAAGTGGGACTAAAGGTGCGAATTGGCTAACAGTTACCAAGTATCTCATGATCCTGTTCCTGGGCAATTTGGTGGACAGAGACCGCCAAGGTTAGTGCCAGTGTCATCAAGAACCTGATCGTTGCCATCAATTCCTATCAACGCAATTGTACGCTTGCCATCATCATGATGTGCAAAATAGCAGGCGATCTCTTTTACATTCTTGTTAGCCAGGATAGCTTCGATGGATGCGCGATCATATCTCACTGCGTGAGTATGACCTACGTTTTTCTCTTGGTAAGCCTTAGTCATTTTCTTGAATTCGTCCTTACTAATTTTCTTTGCCATTTTGTCTTAGGTTTTTTATTTGTTTTAGTTGCAGGATTAGGTTGAACAACTCGCTTACTTCGAGCTCCTTCTCGTAATATTCGAGCTCAGATTTGAGCCCTTTGTGCAATTCGTTGAGAGTGCGCTCCATATTGTAGGAATCGAGTAATACTTCGATCGCTTCATCCAAATCCGCAAAAGCTTGGTGCATGACATGCTCTCTAAGTTTTTTTGCGATTATTCTTTTTCCCATCCTTTTTAAGCCTAGCTATATCCGCCTCTAGAAGTGCTATCGTTTGATTTTTCGATTTCACTAGTTCCCTCAGCGTCTCCAGTGTACCGTATTCTTCCACAGGTTCTGCTGTAGGAATGGGAGTTTCTTCCATTTCATCTTTAAACATCAATTCAATCAGGTTCTCATTGAATGTACGTTTCCATTGGATTGCAAAATCGAATCCAGGCATCGTTCCTTTAACATATTTTGTAATTGCTGAAGTGGGATTCTTTCCAGAGCCCCAATTCATTTTTTTTGCCAGTGCTGCCATGCCACCTATCTCATTGGCTTTCAAACTGATAATGTCTTTCAATTCTTTCAACTAAAAAAAAAGTTAGATTTTATTTGCATGTCTAACTTAAAAGTTAGACACTTGCTAAAGATTTACTAAAGCACACTAAAGTATTACTAAAATGGAGATTTCGCAGGAATTCCGCGACCAAATTCTTATTGCCATGCCTGAACTGGCGGACAAGGATGCTAGGAAGATCGCACAAAAACAGCGCTGTACATCTGCGACAGTTTACAATCATTGGAAGCGGCTTAAACATATTCAAAAAGGTAATTCAATTATCGCCACCAAGATCATGATTGCGATCGGAGAGCTTGCAGTAAGCAAACAAAAAGATCGCCAGCGTGAACAAGAAAAAGAGCATAGACGGCTCAACGAGATTCAAAAGCAATTATCAGGCCGTACTAGAAAGAATCTTATTTCTGCATGATGAACAAGTCCGTGATTTTCGACGAAACACAGAAATTCCGGTACGTGCTTTTCAGGGACTGGGATACCACTAAGCCGATAGCTCTTTGCATAGGATTGAATCCTTCAAAAGCAGACAGCAAAAAGGATGATCCAACTATAGCATGGTTGATTAAATCGCTTCGAAGCCTCGGGTTTGGTGGATTGAGAATGATGAATCTGTATGCCTTAATCTCTTCTCAACCACATAAGCTTTTTGAAACGTGTGACGCCATTAAAGACAATAACTTTTGGTTTGATCACATCTCTAAAGACTGTAATGAAATTATTTTCTGCTGGGGCTCATTCATGAAAATAGAATATCGCGCTCAGCAAATCCAAAAAAAATTTATTGACCGACAACCAAAGTGTTTCGGTAAAAATAAAAACGGATCACCATGGCATCCATTGGGGATGATGTATGCCGGATTGAAACCAGAGCAAGCAACGCTAACAAAATTCTAAATCCGATGGCCGAATTATCCCTCTTCGACTCCACAATAGAAATGAGCGAGCTGGTACAGTACATCGAGCGCGTTGCCGATCAGAAATGCACCGGATATCATTTCAGTTGGGGAATGAGCAAGGGTGCCGCCGGGCATAAGACTTACAGCGCAATTCTGGTAGTACAAACCAAGCTCAATAAAAGCGCGAGACAGATTTTAAACGGATCGTCTGTGAGAGAAATATTAGATCAGGTCACCGAATTTTTAAAAACGCTATGATCAACGAAAAAGAAGTACAAAGCATTGTGAAATCTGTTGCTCGTCTGAAAGCGGCTCCAATGAATGAGACATTTCGGGAGTTAGGACTAACAAGTGTACAGCTACAAAACATTCAGAAGAGATTCATTGATGTTTTTCATCGCACAACAAACGACATCAAGTTCGGAGATACCATCTACTCTATCACTGAAAAACTTAATTCCTCAAAAAATCACTAGTCCTATGAAAATGCATTTCGAGACTGAGAACGACAGGGTAAACTTCATGTTATTCCTCGCTGCCTTTGGTGGATTCCTTTTCGGAATACTGGCGTCAATCGTTGTTTGTTTTATCTGGTACTCTCTAGCATGAGAGATTTTTTGAAATATGCTTTCAATCGCTTAATGCGTGAGCTGTGGTCTCTGATCACTTCGCTTACTGTGTTGGCGGTGGCAGCCTGTACTGTAGAAGGTTACTATTCCATTGCCATGGTTGTTGGGGCCATCTACATTATTTTTTTCGGGCTGTTTCTCATTATCAATTATGCCGACTGGTTGAAGTACAAAAAATTCAATCGATGAAATGGAGCGTCCTAAACTTATTTACCTGGACAACCCCATTGTGCTATTCGGCATTGAGGTACGGCATACTAAAGATGGTCTTGAATATCTGATTGATCACTACCGGCAGATGCTGTCTTTGAAAACAACACTGCAGCAAATGCCGGACGAAATCCGAAAGCTCTACCAGATAAAAATTGAATCATTTCTGCAACACATAGAACTGTATAACAAACATGAGCAGCATCAAAATAGAGGACCTCAAAAACGTGGAATGCACAAAGTGCAAAGGCATCTTTTTTACAGAGGTGTTGATTGTAAAAATCATTCCACGGCTTTTAGTACCAGGTGCTACCGCAGATCATCGTCAGCAAATAGCTGTTCTCAGATGCGTGGACTGCGGGCATATCGAAGGGCAAGAATTACTAACGAAACCAATCACTCAATCCTAAACCACTATGCTTACCGAACTGGAAAAAAAACTGTTGATCGAATGTATCGACACAGAATTGCAAGAGGTTGCCTTTATGGGGCCTGCCTACGACCTACGACTTGATAAAATCAATTCGCTCAGGGCAAAAATAGCTGATGACTCTTGGATGAACCGATCGTATTGCATCAACTGCCAGGTACTTGGAATGCAAAAGGCTGTCGGAGTTACAATAGATTTTGATTTCATCGAAGATGGTTTGAAAGATGAGATCGTCACGAAGATGGTAGAAGGCCTCAATGCAATCATTGAGGGACATGTAGCCTTCAAGCAGTATGCAAAGCATAAACTCTCATGCACTATTCACAAAGGAAAAAATTTCTCGTGCAACCTGATAACCATTGAAAAATGAAAAAGCCTGTCTTTGTACTTCTGTTATTGTTGACCAGATGCTCATTCATCGATGAACATCATTTTGAAATTTGCCCCGAGGCACGTTTTTATGTCGATCAATTTTATTCAGAGGCTCACACGCGCGGGATACTTATTCCAAAAGAAAACCTAATTGTAAAAATCGAAGAGTCCGGCCTTCTAGGTATTACTTATCATGGGGTTCCTTCCAGGGTGTTGTTGAGCGCATCGCTGTTCGAAAAAGATTCCCTCTTCATTGAGTACGTGGTCTTTCACGAAATGGGACACGCGGTGCTTAACCGTGAGCATTGCAAGGCTTATTCTGTAATGAATCCCAATCGGTATGTGTCGGAATTCAGACAGAACCCTTCTGAGCATAAAAAACTCATAGACGAATTATTCTCAGGATTAGAATCAAAATAACGCATCTACATGCCAGCGCTCAATTTTATATCAAAATTCAAAAAAGCCATTCTCAATGGCGACAAACCGGGTACAATTCGCCAGCAGAGAAAGAATCCGATAAAGCCAGGTGATACTCTCTATTTGTTCACTGGAATGCGATCTGCGAAATGCAAAAAGTTTGATACGAAGCTCTGTTTGAAAGTATATCCTATTGAAGTCGATTTTAAAAATCGTCAAATCATTATCGATGGAATAAAGCTTGGTCCGGTATCACGCGAATCGTTTGCTACGATAGACATCTGTGGAACAGAGAACGAATTTTTTAAATTTTTCGCGTACCAGAATTACCAACGACCAACTGTGTGGATTGTTTGGGATAAAAGCACTGTCGAGGCTGCTGACAAATATCTCATCGAAAAAAAGCAATTAATCAATGCCAATTAACGAAGAGTATCAGGCTTTTCTTAAGTCTAAGGTGCGTCTGGCATCCAAAGAAGGATTTGAATTGGATGATTCGCAAATCAATCCTGCACTTAAACCACATAACAAACTCATGGTAAAGTGGCTTGTGAGTGGTGGTCGGAGAGCTTGCTTCGCTGCGTTCGGATTACATAAGACCGTTACACAACTTGAGGCTATCCGTTGCACATTGCTATTCACCGGTGGACGAGGTCTTATTGTTTGTCCGTTGGGAGTTCGGCAGGAGTTTAAGCGTGATGCAGTCAAGATTCTCGGTTGGAATGAGGAACCAAAGTTTATACGGAGAATCGAGGAAGCTGGTGATACCGGTATCTATATCACTAACTACGAAACCATTCGCGATGGAAAATTAGATCCTCGATTGTTCAATGTAGCCTCATTGGATGAAGCCAGTGTACTTCGTGGATTTGGAGGGACAAAAACGTTTCGTGAATTCATGAGACTCTTCACCGGCGATGCCGGTCCGCTGGGAGACAGACGCGGAACAAAAAGGGTGGCGTATCGCTTCGTGGCCACGGCCACGCCATCGCCAAATGATTACATCGAACTACTGGCTTATGCTGACTTCCTTGGCATTATGGATGTTAGCCAGGCAAAGACCAGGTTCTTTAAACGCAACTCCACACAAGCTGACAAACTCACGATTCACAAACATAAGGAGGAAGAATTCTGGATGTGGGTAGCATCCTGGGCGCTATTCGTTCAGAAGCCATCTGATATTACCAACAACCCCACCGATGATGCCGGCTATGAATTGCCACCGCTGGATATCCGATGGCATGAGATCAAATCTGATCACAGCACTGCCGGTACTGAAAAGAATGGACAGTATAAAATGCTCAAAAACCTTTCGATCGGAGTACAGGATGGGGCAAAAGAAAAACGCGAAAGTCTCGATGCCAGGATCAAAAAGCTATTATCGATTCGCAAAGAGAATCCGAAGGCACATCGAATCATTTGGCACGATTTAGAATCAGAACGTCACGCGATTGAAAAGGCAATACCATCCACAGTTAGCGTCTATGGTAATCAGGATTTAGAAGAACGTGAACAATTAATAGTCGATTTCTCCGATGGCAAGTTTGGCGAGCTCGCAGCGAAGCCAGTAATAGCTGGTAGTGGTTGCAATTTTCAGCGGCATTGCTCGTGGGCAATATATCTCGGTATCGGGTTCAAGTTCAACGATTTTATTCAGAGTGTGCACCGGATTGCAAGATTTCTACAGCGCAACCAGGTGAGGATAGATCTAATCTACACCGAAGCCGAAAGCCAGATCAGGAAGCAGCTTGAACGCAAGTGGGCACAACACAATCAACTAGTTAGCAAAATGACAGAAATAATTAAACAGTACGGATTGAGCCATACTGAAATGGCAAATGCTTTGACTCGAAAAATGGGTGTAGAGCGTATTGAAGTATCCGGGACCAATTACAAATTGATCAACAACGATGCTGTCTTGGAAATGAAAAACTTCGTTTCGAATAGCGTTGGATTGATACTCACGAGTTGGCCTTTCGTCAATCAGTACGAGTACTCTCCAAACTTTGCTGACTTCGGTCACAGCGACAATTCAGATGAGTTTTTTAAACAACAGGATTTTCTCACACCCGAATGCTTCCGCGCATTAAAACCAGGTAGAATTTACGCTCTTCATGTCAAGGATAGAATTATTCCTGGTGGCATGACGGGCCTTGGATTCCAAACAGTCTATCCATTTCACAAGGATTGCATCGATCACATGATCAAGCATGGATTCGGTTATCTCGGAATGAAAACAATTGTAACTGATGTAGTCCGCGAAAATAAACAGACTTACAGGTTAGGTTGGACAGAGCAATGTAAAGACGGAAGCAAAATGGGTGTGGGTATGCCGGAATATCTTTTGTTATTCCGGAAACCACAAACAGACATTACCAAGGCCTATGCCGATGAACCGGTTGTTAAGTCAAAGGACAAATATTCGAGAGCACGTTGGCAGACCGATGCCCATGGATTTGCACGGAGCAATGGCAACCGTCATCTCACACCGGAAGAATTGAAAGGCCTGAAACACGACCAGATTTTCCAGGCTTTCAAAGATTATACACTTCACAATGTTTACGACTTCGAGCATCATGTGAAATTGGGTGAGCAGCTTTCATTGCTTGGAAAGCTACCTACTTCATTTATGCTACTGCAACCACAGAGCTGGAGCGAAGAAGTATGGACAGACATTACCAGAATGCTCACGCTCAATGGAAGCCAATGGAGCAAGGGTAAGGAAATGCATCTATGCCCAATGCAATTCGACATTGCCGATCGTGTGATTGAGCAGATGAGCAACGAGGGTGATATCGTGCTCGACATCTTCGGTGGTCTGATGACTGTTCCTTATAGAGCTATTCTGAAAAAAAGGTTTGGTATTGGTATCGAACTCAATTCAAACTATTTCTACGATGGTGCAGGCTATTGTAAAGCAGCTGAACTAGAAATAAATACACCAACACTTTTTGATGTGGAACAAATTAAAAAAACAGCATGAATACCGAAATCAAATATCTCATCATTGACTTATTCTGCGGAGCTGGTGGAACGACACTTGGATTTGAATCTGCAATGTCACGCGATCCAAAAGTTAAGCTTGCAAAAGTGATTGCTTGTGTCAATCACGACCACCTTGCAATTAGATCACACTGGGCAAATCACCCAGACGTTGAGCATTTCGAAGAAGATATTCGTCATCTTGATCCTTACGGTAGGCTTCACAGACTCGTTGAGATTTACCGTGCCTTTTATCCCTCAGCAAAACTAATCTTATGGGCATCCCTTGAATGCACCAATTTCAGTAAAGCAAAAGGAGGACTACCGCGTGATGCGGATAGTCGTACACTCGCTGATCATCTTTACAAATACATCCTCGCCCTTAACCCCGATTTCATTCAAATCGAAAATGTGGTAGAGTTTATGAGCTGGGGGCCACTGGATGAAAAAGGGAAACCAGTCAGTCGGAAGAATGGACAGGATTGGTTGAGATGGAGAGAGAAGATTAGATCTTTTGGTTATCATGATGATTGGCGCGAATTGAATGCTGCGGATTTCGGGGCACTCACATCCAGGAACAGGCTATTCGGTTGTTTTGCACGAACAGGAGTTCCTATCACTTGGCCTGAACCCACGCATACTAAGAAGCCGGAAAAGACCATGATCTCAAGGCCTTTGAAGAAATGGAGGCCAGTGAAAGAGGCGCTTGATTTCTCGGATGAAGGTCGGTCTATCTTCAATCGTCCTAAAAGGCTTTCAAGTAAAACAATGCAACGCCTTTTTATGGGCTGTGTGAAGCATATTGCCGGTGGCAAAGACAAATTCCTTACGAAGTTCTATTCTGGTAAACCTGAATATAAGAGCGCAAGTATTGACGATCCTTCTCCATCGGTAACAACATTCGGTGGTGGTGGATTAGTTAAAGCTGTCTTTTTGCAACCATATAATAGCAATAAACCAATCGAGAAGGGCGGTGGTAATGATGGTTTGTCAATCGAAAATCCAGCACCTACAATTGGAACACGAAACACACCTGCGATTGCTTTTATTTCCAGGTATAACGGTGTCAACGGCGGTAAGCATGATAACTCGCACAGCATCGAAGGACCAGTTGGGGCGCTAGGATGTGGAGACAATCATGCGAAAGTAACTGCACATTTCCTGGCTAACTATTATTCCGAAGGTGGTCAACATAGTAGTATCGAGAAGCCATGTCCAACAATACCAACCAAAGACAGGATTTCGAAAATTCAAGCTGAATACTTTGTAGACAAGCAATACAACGGTGATCATAATCATCAGTCGATACATCAGCCTGCAGGAACAATCCTAACCAATGACAAACATCAATTGGTCAAAGCCGAAACTTTCATTGATCAAAGAAATGGATCGGGTGAAGACAGAAGTCGGTCAATCGATGAGCCTTCAAAATCTTTAACTTCCACAGGAGGCAATCTTCAAATTATTAATGCAAAGTTCATTGCGAACGGGAATCCTCACAATACTTCGACACATTCGATAGAAGAGCCATCACCTACATTGTTGGCCTCTCGTCATCATCATTACATTATTAATCCTACCTGGTTCAATGAGGATGGAGCTCGAAGTATAGATGAACCGTGTTTTGTCATCATTGCCAGACAGGACAAAGCGCCTCTTTATCTGATTACGTGCAAGGAAGGTCCAATTTTCATACCTGTTTATGAAGGTGATTGTGAATGGACTATCAAGCTGAAAGAGTTCATGGCACTTTACAACATCTGTGACATCAAAATGCGAATGTTGAAAGTGTCGGAATTGAAAGTAATACAGGGATTCCCGATCAGCTACATCCTTCACGGAAATCAGACCGAGCAAAAAAAGTTTATCGGCAATGCAGTTGAGAAGAATGTACCAAAGTCCATGATCGAGGCAATGGAAGAAAGAGATTTAAGAATGGCGGCTTAAAAATGACGAAAGAACTTCATATCGCCTGGCTCAGGTCATCAGCTCTTTTTCATACTGTTCACCAGCAATTGGAAGAAGAACTGCAGCGCATGCGTGAAAAAAAACTACCACAGGATTTGATTGATAAAAAAGACCTGCAGATACAATCGTTGGTGGAATACTTTAATAACACAGATGAATTAGTGCAGGCGTATCGCCTTTTAGCAGCAAATCGAAAACTGGAAACGATACTGATCATGGACATAATGACCAAACAGATGAATATCCGTGATTTTTTAGACTACAAACCGAACCCGAACTCTACCAATGGCTAAGATCGAACGACATAAAGACGAGAAAGGAAAAGAGTTCAATATCAACCTGGAGACCGGTGATGTTAATGAATCATCCGCTCCAAAGGCAGAAGCTTGGTCTACGAGTCTTTCCAATTCATTCGTCAAGGTTTGCAGTATCGTAGAACAGATTAAAGTCAGCTCTATTAACCTAATTGATGAAACCACACTAAACACTATTGCTCACTCACTGGTCCCTTTCGGTGACAAAGGCAAAAATCTACTCGATCAGGTTTGCTTGTTTCAAAACACCTTCGCTACAGATCAGATCAATGAAGCATGGAACGAAGCACTTCGCAGAAGCAAAGCAAAAAATGCTAATACGTTTCTGCGTCTTTGCAAAACAAAAGGCATCGAGGCCAAGCTAAAAGAGGATGTTTGGGAATACAAAATGAAAGACCCGGGTCGGGCTCCCTACCTGGTCACAGATGATCTGCTCGAAACTGAATCGGAAGATATCTCGCAATGGGGATACCTCGAAAAAAACAACTGCTACTATTTTGCCGAGTACGACATGGCTGCAGGTATCTGTACGCTCACTCGGAAAAGCAATTTCGTACTTCGAATTCTTTTCCACATCAATCGTGGCAAACAAAACAAGCGCGTCATTGAGCTGATCAACATCAAGGGCCGTAAGGTCACTACTGATATTGAAACCAAGCAGCTCACCGGATTCCAGCAATTTAAAGAGTTAACAGAAGGCGCTGGTAATTTCATATTTGAAGGCTCACAAATCGAGCTGCTCAAAATCAAAAACAAACTCTTCGAAGAGGAAAGGCCATCCATTCAAATCGATATGCTCGGATGGAATAAGGCCGGCAAGTTCTTCGCATTCAGTAACGGGGTATACAATTCACAATTCAATCCGGTTGATGAGCACGGTATCGTAACGCTATACGAAAAGAACTATTTCATTCCATACCATCCACTCACCGATGAGTATTCTAACATGAATGAAAAGCTTTTTTGTTATAAGCCAGGTACCACCAGTTTCGAAACATGGGCTGAAACTTATTGCGAGTCCTTCGGTAATGCCGGCAAGGTGGCCATTCTGTTCGGCATAGCGACTCTTTTCAGTGATCACATTTTTTCAGTGAGAAGAAATTTCCCGATGCTATTCCTGTATGGTGAAGGAGGATCCGGGAAAAGCCGTGTTGGTGTTTACCTGCAGTATTTGTGTGGTGAACCACAGCCACCATTGAAACTCAGTGACCGGGCTAATACCGACAAAGCCCGTATCCGGAAGATGGCGCAATACGTCAATGCCATGGCAGTGTTTGAAGAGTTCATCAACGAATTGGAAATGAACATCATCAAGACGATCACCGGTATTTACGATCGCTTTGGTTATGAACGTAGCAACATCAATTCGATGTATGGTACCGAAACGGTTCCTATCAATAGTACCGCTTTCATTACCGGTAACAGCTACCCGAACGATGATCCCCTTATGCAGCGAATTATCCTGATCGACTACAATTCAAATGTTCGGGACGAAAAAACGGTTGCGAGTTACAACAAACTGACTCAAATCAACCGGGAAGGAATTACACACCTCACGGGACAGTTGATTCAATTCAGACCGTACTTTATTGAGCACTACGAGAAAGAATTCGATTTACGCTTTGCAGAGTTTAAAAAACTGTGTGCCGATCAGAAGATTGTGGTACCGGACCGGATGTGCGAGAATTACGCACTCATTCTCACTACTTATGAAGTGATTTCTGGCGCTGGCGTAAAACTTCCATTCATGGCCGGTGAACTTAAAAAATTCATGTTGAGCACCATCCGTGCGCAGGCAGATAAACGTGATGTCGGTAGCGTAACACAAAGGTTCTGGGATATCGTGCAGCAGCTGGCAAGTGAAGGTGCCATCCGACATGAAAAGGAGTTCAAGTTTGATGGCAACGTTTTAAGCATCCGCTGGACAGAGATCCATGGCATGTATATGGAAAAGCATCAACGGCTTTATCGCAGTCCAGGCCTGGGTAAGAGCACTATGCTACAGAAGCTTCGTGACAGCGGGCACATGATCACTGACGGTGGAGATAAGGAACGTTTCGAAGGGAAGGTCTGCCATAGCTACAAGTTTGTGTATGACAAACTAGGTATCGACCTGATGGCCATAGTGGAATACTGGGCGGCTCGTGAGCGCAAGTACGCCCCCAAAGAAGAGGCAAAACAGGGGTCTGACGGGCCTGAAAAAGTTACAGACGTTACAAAAAGTTACAGTGAGTCTCAAAACGACATTTCCGATCAAAACGCTGAAAACAGCGCGCAAACCAATGATGTGCCTTTCTGAGACAGTGAAATGACTAATTCTATAAATATATGAGGTTACAAAAGTTACAAAAGTTACAGTGTAAAAACCTTGAAAGCAGCTTGAATTCAAACAATCGGTACAGTAGCGCTGTAACGTTTGTAACATTTTGCAACAAGTGTAACATGTAACATTTGTAACCTCTGAAAATGCCTGCTCTCTATAAACCGGTAAAAACGAATTTTTTCAACTATCCACTTTTTAACAAACTATGAGTAATCAAACACAAAAGATCGAGGTACCCGAGGGGTACGAGATCGATAGCATCAACAAGCTATCAGGTGAGTACACGCTCATCAAACAACGTACGAAGGACATTTTAGAGGTGATCAAAACCGATGATGATGTTTTTGCGGACAACGGTTACACACTGCAGTCATTTGACGAGTGGTGCAAAGGCCTCCGACCACACGAAAGAGCCTGGCGCTTCATTGAGTTGCTTTGCAAATCACTGAATGGTAATTGGGTTCCGGACTTTGATAATGATAACCAGTACAAATATCATCCTTGGTTCACGGGCGGTTCTTCCGGCTTTCGGTTCGACGGCTACGGTCTCTGGCTTTCGGGTTCGCATGTCGGCTCTCGCCTTTGCTTTAAAGAAAGCCGGCTTGCAGTTCATGCAGGTGAAAAATTTACCAACTGGTTCAAAATAGCAATCGTTCACAACTATGAATAAACAATCACTCACTATCGAAATACCCCAGGGGTATGAGATCGATAGCTTCGACAAGCTATCCGGAAAAATCATGTTCAAGGAGAAACCCAGGAAGGTAACAGATCGCGTAAAAACCGTGGCAGATCTTCTTGCCGAACACGGTTATACACTTCAACGGTTTGATGAGCTCTGCAAGGATCTCACTATAGATGAACGTGCCTATCGAATTTTAAAAATGCTTGCAGTAAGTCTGAACGAAGGTTGGACTCCAGATTGGAATAATTACAACGAAGGCAAGTACTATCCCTACTTTGAAATGGGCGGTTCTTCCGGCTTTCTGTTCCACGACTACGATTGCTGGACTTCGCATTCGAGTGTCGGCTCTCGCCTTTGCTTCAAAACAAGTGAACTCGCGAAGTATGCCGGTATTCAGTTCACTGATGTCTACAAACAATTCATGTCTTTATGAAAAGCTACACTGAAATTAAAACCTTCGAAGATGCTTGCAAGGTTGAGCGTCTCAATCCGAAGAAAGTTATCCCGGATTTCAAAGTATATCCGGTGAATGATCGCAAGGCTATGATTGCTCATGCCAAACTGGTGATCATTGCACGTGCATTGAACCGCTTGGCGAACAATGGAAAAACATGGAAACCGGATTGGAACAATGAACAGTGGGATAAGTACTACCCTTGGTTCTGGATGAATGGCGGTTCTTCCGGCTTTCGGTTCGACGACTGCGATTACTGGACTTCGCTTTCGGATGTCGGCTCTCGCCTTTGCTTTATCTCCCGTGAGGTAGCAACGCACGCGGGTAATCAGTTCCTCAATTTATACAAAGCATATTTTACTCTTTAAAATGAAAAGGCTGTGCGATGGTTGGGCGGTTCTTCCGGCTTTCAGTTCAACGACTACGATAACTGGAATTCGAATTCGAATGTCAGCTCTCACCTATGCTGAAAAACATACTATCGCAGGCCATGCCTCTTGGCAAAAAAACACGAATCAAAATCTAAGTCGTTGGTAGCAGCCAGCGAAAGCGACTTATGAAAAGCAAAGTGAAAAGATGAAACGAATAGGAAACGTTTACGAAGAGATATCCAGTCTGAAAAACCTGCAGGACGCGGATGCGAAAGCTCAAAAAGGCAAATCGGGTCAGTATGGCGTATTACTACACAATCAAAATCGCGAAGGCAATTTATTCAAGCTGCAGGATATGCTTCTGAGTAAAAGTTACAAGACATCTCCGTATGACATTTTCAGCGTTTACGAGCCTAAAGAGAGATTAGTATACCGGCTCCCTTATTTCCCTGATCGCATAGCTCATCACGCGATCATGAATGTACTTGAACCCATTTTTGTACGCTCATTCACAGCTGATACTTACAGCTGTATAAAGAATCGGGGCATTCACTGCTTGCTCCGAAATTTGAAAAACGATTTAAACGACTTGAAAGGCACGCAATACTGCCTCAAGCTTGATATAAAAAAATTCTACCCGAGTATTGATCACGATGTTTTGAAAACTCTTCTACGGAAGAAATTCAAGGACCGTGACTTACTCTGGTTACTCGATGAAATAATAGACAGTGCACCGGGTTTACCAATCGGAAATTACCTAAGCCAATACCTGGCAAATTTCTACCTGTCGTATTTTGATCATTGGATTAAAGAAGAAAAAAAGGTCAAGTATTACTATCGATATGCGGACGATATCGTAATACTCTGCCCTGATAAAGTTGAACTGCACCAGCTCCTGGAACAAATCAAAGCATACCTGGTGAATCTCAAACTGGAGGTCAAAGACAACTACCAGATCTTTCCCGTTGCCTCCCGCGGAATTGACTTTGTGGGCTATGTTTTTTATCACAGCCACATCCTGATCCGGAAGTCGATCAAAAAGAACTTCGCGCGGAAAATTGGAAAGAATCCTGCACATGCTTCGAAGGCTTCCTATCTCGGATGGCTTAGCCATTGTAACGCTAAACACTTAATCAAAAAACTAATACCGCATGAACAAATTCAACGACTTCAACATCAAACCACAACTGAACCCGTTTGCAGGCGACAAAATACCAGTGAAGAAACTTTTTAATTTATCAATCACCGTACTCGATTATAAAATCGAGCCATCGAAACAAAAGGCCGGGACAGAATGCCTGACGCTACAAATAGAAAAGTCAGGTGAGAAGCGTGTTGTATTCACAGGCTCGAAAGTCATGATCGATCAAATCAGGCGACTGCCAGAAAATGCTTTCCCATTTCAAACAACAATCAAAGGAGAAAATGATTATTATGAATTCACATAGATCACAGGAGACTTTCGACAAAATCTACGATCTGGTAGAACCTCGTCTCAATGAACTTGGAGTGATTCGTACGGGTGATGTCTACAAGTTGGTAGGCGGGCAATACCGGTACTGCCGGTTCTGCACATATTTCAATCAGATCATGAGGTCAATGGTTGAGCTTGGAAAAGCACGATACGTTGTGAAAGGCCAGTGGCTAATAGTTAAACCGAATAATCCTATGGTTTGAATTTATCTCGAGGTGCACACTCGAATTCCAAATCTTCGTGAAGTAAAACAACAATTGTAGGATTTTCCTCATTGACCCAACCATCATAGTGCATTCCAATAATGGTAGGTGTACATCGGCACCTTCTTTTTATGCGAGCAAATTCACCGGTACGTTTGATTCGGACAATCGTGTCAGCTTCAAATTCATCTACTTCCTCGGCCATTTCAAAATTTACTGCTAATCTTTCAGCTTCGCAATTGACTCCCGGAATTGCTCAGGAGTCCCCACTTTTTGTATGAAAATGCTGATGTCCATCGGCATGAGAGCACCCTGGTGAGTAATGCCACAACGCTCAGCGAGCAATTTGCTGATCGTTTGTCGGCACAATCCATATTTCTGTGCCAGGTATCCGCGGGTTTGTTGGACTTTCAAAACGGAAAATTTACGCCCGTAAAATTCTGGTATTTGTTAATGTTTTTCAACGGATTATGGCAACCGTTAATCGAAAATCGGACAGGCTTTAAAAACTGTACAGATTCGGCCCAACAAACGCAAAACCATTGGGCACGCTCATCAAATGGACCATTCTCGCAGTAGTAGTTGGCGGTGTCGCCATGCTGGTGCAAAAGGGCAAAGAATTAGCCAATTCATTCGGTTTTAGCATTCAGGGATACGGAAATCCCGGTGTCAATGGTACCACCATTGACTTACCGATTAACGTGCAGTTTAATAACCCGGCACCGGTACCTGCCAACATTGACATGGTAGATGCAAAGATCTATCTCAACAAAAATGGTTGGATACTGGCGGCTTCGGTAAAACAACCGCTGCAGATACCTTCTGGAAAGAGTGTTCAAAAACTCAATACACGAATTGATCTCAAGCAAATATTTGGTGGTAATCTCATTGAGACCCTCAAATCGTTTGCGGCCATGTATGCTCAAAAGTTTTTGCAGGTGCGTACTGACTTGACAGTCACTTATGCCGGTGTGACACTACCAACACAGCAGTTCAACCAAAACATTCAGATCGGATGAGAGGCCTTGGTGAACATCATTTTCACGTGCATTTGACAGGCCTCGGACTGGTACCTGCTGAAAGCAGAAGCGTAAAACCAATGCCGGCATATCTCCGAAATCTGGTACCGGCACCTGTTGACAACAACCTCACAGTAAAACCCGGATTTCCGGACACAGAAAAGGATACGATGCCATTGCTCATCAAAAAGATGAAGCGCACACTATGGCAAACAGAGAAACTAGCACCGGCACTCACGGCAAATTCTTTAGCCGACACACTCCGCAATGACAGCAACTTCATTCTGAAATACATCAAGTACAAAAAGGATGATCCCAAGCACGAACAGATTCGCAGCCCACGCAGGTTGGTATATGAGCTATGTGGTGACTGTGATTGTTTCGTGAGCACAATAGGAAGTTTGCTACTTAACCAGGGGATTAATTTCTCTCTTCGGATTGCAACATACGATCCGGCAGTAGCTCCGAAGTTTGTATGCTCCAAAGATTGGAGTCACATCTACATCATCGTTCCCAAAAATCAAAAGACATTAACTGTGAAGGATCGCAGCGATTACATCGTGCTCGATCCTGTTACGAATAAACACGACTATGAGGTTCCCTTCATAGTCAAAAAAGACTACGATATGAATGGAAGTGGATTAGGTAGCCTGCAGTACCTCGATGGCCTGCCAGGTTTAGGATGTGGCTGCGGTGTTCCTGATTCAGGGGCTGCCGACGGTCAGCCGAAAATGATCTCTCAGGTAGTCGGTGCCAAGTCATTAAAAATACAGGGACTTGAAAGCACTGAAAACCTACTCACGAAACTAAATCTTCCTTTTGAAAAGAAGGCCGACAGTGATGGCAACCTGTATTATGATGTAGCCACACCTGGTGGTACAAAACAAGTACCGGCATTCGTACCGATATCACCATCGGATCAAAGCAAAATCACAGATGACTTGCTCGCATTACCTGATAAAGCAGCTGATGTCGCAGCCAGTATCTCTAAAAAATTTACACCGGAGCAAAAGAAAGCAGCTATATGGGTTTTACTGGCAGTAGCCGGTACAATCGTGTTGCTCAATTCTGCTCGAAGTAAACCGAGTGGTCAGGGATTGGGGGCTATTCCTACACCGAAGAAAACAATCGCCCATTTGAAAATTTAAAACCAAGAATAATAGTCATGGAAAAGGAAAAGAAACTTGACGGAAAAAAAGTCCTCCAAAAACTGAAGGACGAAGGCATAAGCACAGCTCTACTCCTGATTGGATTAGGAGGCGGAGTCACGATTATGAGATTAGCCAAAGGAGTGTCAAGCAATCCGTGGGTTTTGCCTGCAGTTGCTTTTGTCTCTGGATTTGGCGCACGCTTGCTTGTTGACAACAGCACAGTGAAAGACATCGCATCCGGTGTCATGCTCGCTGGCGGTGCAGATGCAGCAAAGAAGGGGCTGGACTTACTCGGAACAAAAGTACCGGCATTGGCACAGATAACCGGACCCGTAGGTGGAAGTATACCCGCATTGAGTGGCCCTGATATGGCACCTCCGATGCTGAGGCCATCATCACTTCGCGGAACAGACATGGCATCACCCGCAATGCTTCGCGGATAAGAAAAAGCAAAAACCATTTTTTAAACACAATCTGAAACAAAAACTTTTTTAATCTCATGAAAAATTATTTCGAATACGGACAGCAGCCGTTGACACGCGCTCAACTGTCCCTGATGAATAAGCTCGCTCAGGACGGAAAGGCTCAAACCCTGCAAGACCTGCTTGACAAAAAATTGAAGTTCGAGACCTATGCGAGCACATTCCGCTTTGTCATCCCGAACGCTCAGGCTGGCAAACGTACATTGTTTGATGTGAGTAAGTCTTACCTGGAAGGTGCAATACCTGAAGAGTGGGACCGCGGAATGCTCCAGGACGGAGTAAACATTTCGGTAAGCCACATTCGCACTGGCTTCGTGGCCGATGCAGTTATCACTGTGGCACAGGCAGGTGTAGCCTATGCATCACAGCCAAACTCATGGCCAGCAGCTTTGCGCAATGGCCGGTATATGTTCCAGCAAAGCAACGGTAACCCGAATTTCGTGCAGGTACAAAATACCGGTACACAAGCGGCATCATTTAACCCGCTTGGTGTGGGTGATGCTTTCGAATTGGAAGAACCAATCGTGTTCGTAGAAGGTAAGAGCGCGAAGTTTGAATTGTGGATTCCGGATTCCCAGGCATTTGCTTCACCTGCAGGCGCAAACCTGTTGGAGATCAATTTCTACGGAAGCTGGATTCGTCCAAAAGGAGCTTAATAAGCAAAAAGTGAGAAAGCCTCACGTAAAAACTTGAGGCTTTCTTAAAATCTCATTTTTTCAAAACAAAAAAACTTTTAGCGATGAAAACAGCAACCTATTTCGGAGGCGAATTAGACTCCGCATATCCCGAAAATTTCGCAATCATCTTGGGTACATCCGAGATCGAAAAAACCGTCAAAGGCGATAATGGCGAAGAAAAGAAAGTGACAGTACCAACAGCTCACCTTCTGGTGTTTGATCACTTCGGTGGATCAACATCGAAGCGTGATGTTCAGCACGATAATGACAAAATCTTAACTGCCGATGGCAAAGGTCATCATCCCTACTTCATTTCAGACCTTGAAGCGATCGAGGGAGTAGTATCGAATGGCAAGGCCGACGAGTCAAAAGATTTTTCAGAGGATATCGAGACACTGAAAAATCAGCTCTCCGAGAAATCAAATGAAATCGATTCCCTCAGGGAAACGGTTTCAGCACTTCAACAATCTGTTGAGGGATTGAAAAAATAAAATCATACCACCATGAATAAGAAACCGAAATACGAGGTGGTGACAATCAATGTGGCAGCCGGTACGGCAGCAAATACGCCTATTGAGGATAATACTTACAAACCTGACAAGGACTATACCAAAGTCATTGGAGTAGCGGTAAGTCTGAGCAATCCTTTGGCGGATGTCACAGCGCCCTTTGTGTTCATTGGCATCAATGACAGCACACAGGGAGTACAGCATGATGATGCACCCTTCGAACAGTTTGCTGCAAGTTCTGCGGTAAACCCGAATGAGAAATTCAAAGAATTGGAAATTCCATGCGATGGACGGACGGTGAAATCCCGGGTGACCACAAAGGTGCTTTCAGTTTCCAATTTCTCGGTGGTCTTCACCTACAAGGTAGTTGATGAAGACGTTGAGATTGCCCGCCAAAAAGTTTAAAAGATGAAAGGCTACGAATTAAACCCCGACGTCAGAGATATTGGAAGTCAAGCAAACTCTGGTGAGATCAGCTTGGACAGCAGCTATGTCGTTGGGGTTTCTGTTGAGTGCCTCAATTCATCGGTTGACAATCTACAGTTCAGCATTAAAGGCAACATCAATATTACCCTGGAGCCAGGTGACCCGGCCAGGGAGTTTGGCGGCTTTGAAATTTGTGGAGTGCCCGGCTATTACTCAGGTATTTTGAAATGGTCCTTTGCATCGAGCGGTGGTGCAGGACAGACACGCGGGCGAATCATCTTGACGACAGTCGGAAAATCTGGAAAAGAAATATGAGCACTGTAATCAAAAGTTGTGAATTCTGCGGGCACGAGTTCGAGGATAAATCACCCAATGCCAATGCAAAATATTGCAGCCAAAGTCATAAACTGGCCGCATTGCGCAAACGCAAGAAGCAAAATGGCTTAGGCGAAACACCGGCACTGATACCAGCATCAAGCACTGGTTCAACATCGGTAACGAAGGCCTCCGATCAGGTTAAAGCTATGCCTTTAACCCTTGATCCCATCAGCCAGTTTCTGATCAACCGATTGGAAAATGAAATCAGGGATTACAAGGACAAAATTTCAAAGCTGGAAGAGAAACTTGAATCAGCCTCTGCCCAGGAAAAGGAATACGAGAAGCAGATTGCGGACTTGACTAACGAAGTGAGTGCCAAACCAACGGGTCTTTCTGGTTTCATGCAAAACAATCCTTCCATTCTCGAAAAAGCAGTTGAAGCACTCGGGCCTCGTTTTGGCGAGGGCTTGGGAAAATTGATTGAGAAATGGTCAGGTCCAAGCTCTCCGTATGCGGAAGCTGTAGTCAACTGGATGGTTCAACTATCCCCGGAGCTTCAGAATGAATTCTACAAAATGATGCAGGGAATTGTAGCACTAGGCCCTGAGAAAACACCAGAGAAGATAGCAGAGATCACCAGGAGTTTGATGTCAGCAACTGAAACTCAGCAGCCGGCGAGAAAAATCAACCGTGTTTGGCAGTAAAGAAAAAACCTCATGCTCAGAATAGGATTAGGCGGTTATGGAGTTAGAGACACGGTGGCAATTGATGCCGCGAGTGTCACGCTGCGTAATGCTATTCCTTTTGGAAAGCGCAAATGGGGAATGATGGTCACTGTATACGCGGACGCAAACCCAGCCAACAACATTATTTGGTACCTCAAATACAACAATGCCAGCACGAACAAGAACGACAACAACAATTGGGTTGACTTATCTACAGTAGTGGGTGGCGGTTCCGGATCAATGGTTATTAAATCCAGCGCTTTCGATGCGAGCCCCGGAAATTTTCCTCTACTGGGTGTGGGCGTGTTAAAAGGCTGGTGTTACATCGTGAGCGTGTTTGGCACACTCAACGGAATAGATGTTTATCCAGGAACAATATTGATTGCCACGGCCAACAACCCTGGTAACACATGGGCGGGAGGATGGAACTATCACAGTTAAATTTTTGAAATGACACTCATCCAAAACCAATATTACCAGGCAACTATACTTCTTAGCGGATTGAAAGTCGCTGCAAGTAACGCCCGGGTAAAAGAAGAATTTGAAAAAATCGGATTCAAGGACGTGACAGTCACGGGATCTGCAAGAGTAAGAGAAGCAAAAGGATGTTGGATTGGACAAACACAGGCCACTGAAATACCATCGCCAAATGGAGTAAAAATCACTGATGTAAAAAAAATTTGATACCATGCGCAAGGAAGTTTTATACGGCTTGAGAGGTGGATTTGGTGACGCGAAAAGCGACATCACTAACTATGACTTAATCACTGTCGGTGGGAAACAATACTCAGCTAATCAAATTGTCGGTAAATCTCTCACAGCAGAGGGTACTGTAAATGGTTATCTGACAACTGACTTCACCAAGCCATTCATGACGTTCAAGAAAGGGCAGATCATCGGTACAGTATATAGTTATATCAATGCCGGGCAAGCCACTGCACAACGTGCCGGTAGCCCATTGCTCATGTTTTTTACTGACTCCTCAATGACTCGTGCATACTATGTCAAAGATGATTCGGCCATCAGTCAGCAGGCTCTTAAAGATCAGGGAACGCTTACCGTGAGCGATGAAAATAAGATCGTTCAGGATGAACAGGAAAAAGCCAACGATCCGATAATGTACTATCTGAAAAAAGTAGGCGTACCGGTACTGCTCATCGGTGGTGGAATTTATCTATTGGCACAGCTAGGTAAAGCATACATCAGTAAACCAAAGAAAGAAGAAAAGAAGTTAGATGGCCTTAATAATGATGTGGTTGAATTTTCAAAGGCTCAAGCTATTGAATTGGTAGAACAATCAGGTAAGGAATCAAAAGTATTCTTCTACAATGTATTTGGATGGGATACTTATTTTACTCTTGAACCTACTTCATCTACTCCAACCGGAAAAGCGAAAGGTTTTCCAAGTAGAGTTAAAATTTACAGAGACGGAACAATCAAAGCATTCCATCAGAAAACTAAGAAAGCAAAATGAAAAAGCTTGTCGCATCTGTCATCATGCTCTTTTCTGCGATCCGTATGAGTGCAACCGAGATCGAAAAAAAAAACCTTGATTGAAATGGCTAACTACACCAACATAGTACCATTCATACTTAAAGAAGAAGGCGGGTTAAGCAAATCTACCGACGATTCTGCAAGCAAGGATCCCGTACCAGACGGAACCGGATACCATACCAACAAAGGAGTAACCTGGACAACGTGGAAGAGCTTTGCCAACAGCCTTGGCTATAACACCCTGCAGGCATCTATCAAAGCATTTTATGCAATGAGTTCAAAAGATTGGGGTATCATTTTCAAATCAGGGTATTGGGATAAAATAAACGGTGACCAGATAAAACTACAAGCTCTTGCAGATGTTCTTGTCAATTGGGCCTACATGAGCGGTCCTGGTACCGCGATAAGTAAACTCCAACAGTTTATTGGCTTGCCGATGACTTATGTCATGGATGCTAAGACACTGACATATATCAATGGCATTGCTAACGCGACAGACTTTGTAAGCAAGTTCACTGACTACAACAAACAATGGTTGCTGAGCCTTCCCAATCAATCAAAAAACTATGATGGTTGGAGTAATAGACTCAACGCTCTTAAGTCCTTCGTTCTAAGTAATACAGGGAAGGCGATTGTGGGGACTATTGCAGTCGCAATCGGTCTGGGAATCCTGGCTTTTTTTTTTAGCTAAAACCTCTAATGAATGATCAGTCAAGTTATACTCAACACCTCTGAACTCGCTACCTGGGCAATTACAGGTGTGATTTCTATCACGTGCATACTGCTTTACAACATCCTGAGAAGTTTACAGGCTACCCAGAAAGAACACTCTGAAGAATTAAAAGAGCATGGCATAACATTGGCCAGCCATGAAGAAAAAATCAATGCTCTCAAGCAATGATCTTAAAGCCCGCATATATTAACCTGGTGGCTCGGCTTAAATCATCTGCAGGTGATCGAGTCAATTTTTTACCGGTGTGGGCTTTACTTATTGCCTTGGCAATGTTATCGTGTAAGGGTAGCAGGATTCTAAGTAAAGTTGAACTCACATCGAACGTAGAGCAAGACTCAGCGAAATCAACTTTACAAAAGAAAGATTCCTCTTCGTATCTCGAAACAGTTACGGAAAAGACAATACCGGCACAGTCCATCGATGCTAACCTTGGTACTCAACAGCGGCTTGACTCGATGCTATCAGCACTAAAGTCAATGCCCAAAGGAATAACCCGTACGGTTTATTACACTGATCCAAAAACAGGGATGCAATTACAATTACTCCTGGATAGCCTAGGTAATCTTCATGCTCGATGTACCAGTATTGAAAAGAGATATTTTGAAAGGCATGTTGAACAGGAAAAATATATTAGCATACTGTCAGATCAGATTACTAAAAAGAAAATACAGGTAGCAAAGTTTGAATCCGAGAATCGTGAATTGAAGAAAGGTTTTATCGCACGGCTAAAGGATGCGATAAAAGATTTTTGGACAGCGTTTTGGTTATTCGTTATCGCTGCAGGGATTGTCACAATCATTGGCCGGTTCGCCATACAGAAATTGAAATTACTTTTTCCTTTAATCAATAAAATCAGAAACTCATGAAAAGGATATCATCATTTCTTTTTGCTTTTGTGTTGTGCTTGCGACTAATCGCGCAAGATGATGCAACATTAACCACGCAGAACAATAGTGCTCACACGGGTAATTACAATGTCACGCTTGATAAGAATCTTTTCCAGGGGATTATTAACAGCAAATTTTCACTTTATGGAGGTGGAACTTTAGCATTGCCAAGTGTACTCACAGGATCCAATACAAACACTTTCAAACTGTCATTTCCATCAATAGGTGCAACACCGGCAAATGGTGTAGGTTTATTTTTGTCAAATCCAGATTTAGCAACTTTAGGAAATCAAAAAATTTCGCCATCGTTAGCTTTGGGTGCAAGTGGGTTCAAAACAAATACTACAGCTGGACCTCAATCAGTTGTTTTTGATGCTTATGTTACACCAGTACAAGGTAGTGCAGCACCTTCAGGTACATTGGATTTTTATTCACAGATAAACAATGGAGCGCATAATAAAATTTTTACTTTAAATAGTAATAGTGCTTCCGCAACATTACAAGGATCAATCACTGTCGGTGCTTCTGGTAACCCAATAATTGTAGGTAATGGAACTGTAAACGGAACGTTGGGGTTAAATATTACTTCTAGTATTCAGCCTATATTAATTAACGGCCAATCCGAGTCAGCTTCGATAGCAATAGGTAATTCGGCAACATCGATACTTTCAATTAATTCCCAGATTTTAAACTTAATCGGTGGAACAAGTGGATCAACTATTACGTGGGATGATGATGCAGTGAATTCAGGAAGAATAGAAATTGGACAATTTGCCGCAGGTATTGATATTTTAAGTTATGATTCACCTGGATTTACAGGTGGATCAATCGATTTTTCAATAGGGTCTGGTCAGATTTTTATCAATGATACTAAATCAAGTAAGACTGGGGTGCAGTACACTACACCAGAAATTTATGTTACTCAAAACAATTCCATTACGGATAAGCAATACGTAGACAAAAGATCAGCTGGACTTACTATTACCAATTCTCCCAGTATTAATAAGGCACTTGTTCACAACGGAACCAATCTCACATGGCAGACTGTCGGTGCCGGTACAGTTACAAGTGTAGGTATTACACCTGGTTCAAACATTACAGTATCGGGTAGCCCAGTGACAGGATCCGGAAATATTACTGTAAACGCTGTTCCTACCGGTACCACAGGAACTTTGCTTTTCAACAATGCTGGAATTATAACCGGAGTTGAATCAGGTCAATTCTCAGCAAGTCAAAGTGGCGGTGTTTTACTGAGCACCAGAAATACCGGAGTAAATGCTACATCGTATGTCAACATCTATAATCCGGGTGAGATCGATATTGCAAACGGAATCAGTCCGACAATCGACAACATTCAACATTTGCCTACGGGTTTAACTAAAAATGTAGGCGTTGCTCCAATGGTAATTCAACACGGAGTTTCCAACGCAGGAGTATCAATACAGACCGCAAACGTTTCAACAAGTAACGCAGGGGGTATTTCTATACAGCCAGGTAGCGGAGTATCAGCCGGTGCAGGTGGTGGTGCAGTTACAATTACGGCCGGTGGCGGGAATGGTGGCGGTGGTAATGGAGATATCACACTGATTACGGGCGGTTCTGGCAGTAACACTACTGGAAATATCAACGAGACAGCTGGTAATGATATTTTTATGCAGTCTGGCACCGATGGTGCTGGAAATATAACAATTCAAGCCCCCGTAGGAAGTAAAGTGTCATTAGTTAGCGACATTTTTGATAGCGGATCTGTTAATACCGGTACAGGCGGTGGCACTGTAAGTATTCTCCTGGTCCCGACAACATCGAATAAAAATATAACCATAGAGGCAATTCTAACTTCACGTTGTGTTGCTGGTTCATGCGCTACAGGGGATGGTGGTTTTGCAAAAAAAATTGCCTCTTTCAAGAACGTTGCCGGAACGCTTACTCAGATAGGCGCTACTGCTAGTATGTTCTCTACAGCCTCGGGGGCCGGTTCACCCGCCCTTTCATTTGGAATAAGTGGATCGAGTGTAAATGCGCAAGTTAACGTTGGTAGCGGGGAAAATTACGCCTGTAGAATCCAGGTTAATGTGCTTTCAAACTAAAAATCTTAAAGTCAATGAATTATTTAATCGCTTTTTTCGGATCATTCGTTTGGAACTACGCACTCTTCGTGATTGCTAAAAACAAATGTGATGCAGCTCTACCACCGGTTGATTTTGAATACAAAAAGTATGTAAAACTCAATTGGGACAATTGGGGCATGACTTTCCTTTTAGCGCCTATCATTATTTGGTTTCTTCCGGAGATTGCTGAATACTCCAATGCTCAGATTTTGAAAATCGGAATACCGCCTATTCCTCAAAAACTGTATGCAATTCTATCAGGTGTGTTCAGTGAATTATTGATTTTCGGAATTCTTAAACTGGCAGGAATTAAACAATCGCTGGTGGCACCGGTTCACAAAGACTAAGAAAGTCAATGACAGATATTGCACTCATACAGCACTACAATAAACTCAACGGTCATCCGATCAATAAATCAACATTGGTCGAATTTCATAAGTCTCTGGAAAAGCACATTGATAGTGTAGGTCATGGTCCGTACATGAAAGATATCAAAGGTATCTATGAGCGTATTGGCAAAGCAATCAAAACACTGATAGCTGAAGGTGCATATAGAGTGGATCACCTGGAGCTGATTCCCATCGAAGTAAGTACACAGCCCGAGCGGAAAGCCGAATCCAAGGTTAAATTAAAAAGGGTCGTTAAAGTCAAAGAGACTCCCAAACAGAAAAAGAAAATTGCCATCGTAATCAGTAAATTCAGAAAGAAGGAACTGAAAACACCGCAGGGAAAAGTAGTCAGAAAAAGAAAGCAAGCCGTAGCGATTGCATTACGCGAAGCGGGCGTGCCAAAAAAGAAGTCAAAGAGTGTTAAACCGCCAGCCCCCATTGAGCGACCTACTACGAAAAAACTTTCTGCCAAGTTTGGTGGTATCACTGCCGATCAGACACCGGCACAGGCTGCCGGCACTTTTATTTTACCAGGAGTTGTAGGTGAGTTGCTAGGCAACTTACAACGGTATAAGCTGGAAATTGTGATACCTGGTGAAACCCATTCCAGCAAAAGCCAGCTTGGAATGCAAATAGCAAATGCCTTTGCCTCACTCGATGATGAAGTAGCATGGATTGACTGGGAGCAGGGAGGCCTTGAAAGCGCGGATACTCAAAAATCGATTGCCCGCAACGTAGATCCTGAAAACAAAAAAAGGATTCACGTCATTCCCAATGTTCCCCGTACACTGGAGGCCGTAAAAAGCCTTACAGAGGAATTCAAAGTAATTGCACTCGATAGTGGGACTAAACTGAACCAAGTTACTAATGCATGGATGGATACTTTGCGTGAAGAGTATCCCAAAGTAGTATGGATCATCCTGATGCAACAGAATGAAAAGGGAGGCACAAGAGGTGGTAGTTCGGCTGAGTTCGATGCACCGGTTGTACTGAAGACATACCGGCCATCGCATGATACTCATGAATCGAATTACGCAGTGGTGTTCAAAAACCGTGGGAACAAAACCGGACTGGTTTATTCAATATCAGGCAAGAAAATTTTATCAAAGAAACCCGAAGTCACTCAATCAAAAGCGGCATGACACAGTACATCGTAAAAAACGGAGATTCATTGAGCAAGATTGCGTTGTCAGTCTATGGAACTTTTAGCTCTATCGGAACATGGGACCCGGTGAAAGAACTTGCCAAGGCTAATAATATCACGAATGTAGACGTGATATATCCCGGCATGCCATTGATCATCCCCGACAAACCGAGTACCCCGGTGCCTGCCGATCCTTCCTCGAGTAGTTCAAATGCTGGATGGTGGTTTTTGGGTTCGATATTGGCTGGCATTGGCGGATACTTCGTATATAAAAAAATTAAGGAGCACAAGGAAAAAGCAAAAGCAAGTGCTTAGACTACAGAAACCATATTATCAGACAATGGGACTTGCAGGCCTTGGTGATGCCAGCTCTAGTGGAACGTCTGCAGCAATTTCTTCTGCAATTAACTCAGCCATTGGATCAGGTACCAATACGACTCAATTAACATCTGCAATAAAATCAGCTGACTCATTTGTAGCGAGTAAAACACCACCAAACCCCCCAACATCCCCGCTTACAAAGACATACATCGATGTTCAAAATTCGATAGCAAAAGTAGCCCCACTTCTTAATGGCGTTGTGCCGGGTTTGGGAGACATAACAACCGCTCTTGCAAAATACAATGTAAGTGTGGCCAATTTTGTGGATAGTTTACTTGGTGGTGGGACTAATTATAAACAACAAAATCTTGTTAACGACTCAATAAGGGCCCAGATAAAAACGGTAGATGATCAAACCGAAAATATGACGCAAATTCTAAAGCAAATTGGCGTAGCGTTAGGTCAGAATACATTGACAGGTTTTCATCAAATAGTTGGTCTTGGCGACATTAACTCTGATTTGCAGTCACAGTTAAAACAGAAATTACAGAATCTCCAATCGCTACAGGCCACGGTAAACGACACGATTGCCCAAATATATAGTTCAGTGATTGGCAAATCGGACATTCAGAAAATAATTCTGTATGGATTGATTTCATTATCAGCAGCCAGTGCAATCTGGTTTATTATCGCTCAATTAAAGCCGGGAACAAAATGAAAACGGAAGCCAAAGTAGCGTTAGTCACCACCTCACTACTGGCCGCTGCCGGTGGGGCCTATTATTTTCTTGTTTACAAGTCTGCACAAAAAACAACCGGTAAGTTACAAACAGTAATAAATCAAGCCGTACAATCCAATCAGGTGAAACCAAGCCAATACGATGGTCAATTAATACGTTCGCCTGATACCGGTAAGGTTTACCTGGTAACGAATGGTTATAAGCAATGGATCACTAGCCCCGGTGTACTAACAAGACTGGGATACAATATGGGGCAAGTAAAGGATCTTTCACCGTCAGTTGTTGATGCCATACCAGAAAGCTCAAGTTTAAGTGGAATTTTAATTTCAGGATTACGATAACTAAAACATTTTTTTATCATGGAAAAAGGAACAAAAATAGCACTCGGCATAACTGGCGTACTCGCAGCTGCAGGTATTGGTTACCTTGTGTATAGCAAGACTAAAAAACCTACCGATACAAATACCGGTAACAATGCTGGTTCTTCTAGTGGTAGCTCAAGTGGACCCGCTCAGAATGTCCTGGATACCGTCACAGGTACGATAAACAATGCGCAAGGCAATATTGCTGATGCTCAGGCTGCCTATAAGCAAATACAACAGGCAGCAGGCCAATTGAAGCCAGCCATTTCGTTACCCGCAAATACAAATAATCTTAAAGATGGTCAAGGTATTCGGAGTACATCCGGATCATATAACGGGTATGTGTATTTGTATACCTTATCAGATGGTTATCCATTGAAACAGTGGATTAAAAGCAATGATGCATTGCTGAAATACCTTGGTTCTCGTGACTTAAACAGTCTGATCAATCAGGGCAAAGTTGTGAACCTTCCTGGTGGTGTTGTCGATTCAATTCAGGAAGGCTCACCATTGAGCGGTTTTACTGGCCTTGGAAATGTAGTAAGCAAACTCAGATAAGATTATGAAAACAGGAACGGTCGTTATTGGCATTGGAGTAATAGCCTCAGCATACATTGCTTATAAGTCGATATCTAAAAAATCAGCTCCGAAGATGGAGCCAGGTGACGGGACTAAACCTGCCGGTACCAATAGTAATTTGGTAGACACTAAATCTATGCCTGTAGCTGATGATTTTTCATACTACGGTCAATTTGCTTCAAAGGCAAATTCTGGAAGTGTGGTTCCAATTAAAGAATCTACACAGCCAGTTGCACACGATACGCTCCAGCCGATATCAGTGACACCTCCTGTAAGTGTGTTTAGGTCAAATCTAATCACAGCTTTTGATCCAATTCAACCAGCTACGATTTCGAGCCCCTCACCGGTTGTTTCAAAAGTAAGTAGTGAACCTGCTACTACTATTCATCCAGCCCCTACAAGTACAACCTATGGTGGTGGCGGTCATCCATCAATAATGAGAGATGAATTGATGTCAACATTCGATCAGAGTCAGTTACAGTTTGAAGGGCTAGGAAATATAGTTAGCGCTTTGCGGTGAAAAAACTTAACGAGACTTTTTTAAAACTCCATTGAGATCGTCACGAGTTAACCGAGCAAATTTTATATAGGTCTTTAACGGCACGTCTAATGCGGTTATAGCAGTTCCTCCGGTATACTTTGCAACGTTCGTCATAGTGGCAACATCTATCACTGTCAATTCAAATTTTGCGCGTTTGCTACCCTGAGCATAAACACCAGCGCCAACCTCTGTTGACTTCTCGACCATTTTTATAATTCCGTCCACACCGTTTGACTTACAAATTCTAGCGACAGAACTATCATTGTATTCTTTGATTGGTGGGAAGAGTTTTAACCAACTGATTTTTTCTACTTTCAAGCTTTCGAATTCTTTCATGACCTTTTCATCCTGGTCCATATCATCAACACCAGTTTTGATCACTACCTTTTTAAAGTCACGCTTTACAAACTCAGGGTCTTCATATACAGTTGCCTGTGTCCCGGAGACACCTATTTGGCGTTGTGCGAGTATTGACTCAATACAAATCATGTAAATGAAAAAAGTTACAATTAATTTCATAGTTGTGTGGGTTTTGATTTTTCTAAGTTACCAAATCTCTTATTCTTGGCCTCAATGAGTGATTGAGCACTCGCGTGTACATATTCCATTGTCGTTACAATACTACTGTGCCCCATCATTTTCTTTGTCTCTGGTAGATGACCGCCCTCAGCCATTAATGTTCCGAAAGTGTGTCGAGCCGTGTGAAATGTCATATTCTTTTTGATATCATTCTTATCGGCTATCGCTTTCAAATGCCGATTCGTTACCTGGTCACTATACTTTATGAAAATGGGTTTATTTCCTTTCCGGAAAGGCGGCAAATACTTCTTCTCAAAAGTTAACGGCACAACAACTTCCTCATCTTTCTTTTTTGTTTTCTGTGGAATGTAAGTAAGGACGTCATCTGAAATGTTTCCCCATGTGATCACTCCTATATCGGATATTCTTAGTCCGGTGTAACAACTGAATAAAAAATACTGAAGCACATTTTTGTGCCAAGAGGGAGTTTCCGAATGATTGTAATAATCTTCCAAACGTTGCAATTCCTTTTCCGAAAGAGAGACTCGCTTACTTTTGAAATGTTTGATCCGTATGAGCTTAAATGGATTCTCGAATTCGAATCCCTTCTTACGAGCATCATCACAGTATTGTTTAACAATTTTCAGAATTTTGTCAATTGTTTGCGGTTTGAGATTTTCTTTGATCAAATGGTTTTTAAACTTCTGCATTAGCTCCGGATTTAATTCTCCGAAGTGTATCACTTTCCGGAACAACTTCAATTTATTAATTACCGTATTATGCTGCTTAACCGTATTAGGAGCGAAATCTGGAGTTCGAAGGTCAAGCTCTTGAGTGATAAACGTGATCAGATCTATTTCTTCAGTCGGATTTTCAAACTCGTCTTTGAACCTACGAGGGGTAAGTAATTTTCTTTCTTGCCTGAATTTCGAGGCAATGTCATTTGCATTAGCGATTGCCTGAAGCAATTCAATGTTATAGTTCTCTGCATTTGGATGTGAGGATTTTATCCTTCCCTTTTTTCTATCGAAGAATTCCTCTTTTAAGTAAAATCCCAAAGGACTTCGCACGGGAACTCTATCAATGATTGACTGCAGCTGCACCATTCGTGTGCCATCCAATTTCTTATCGTACGAGAGAATGATTTTACAACTGAAAGTTTGCATGCTAGTTCGATTTAAAATTTCAACAGCATTCCAATAGCAGTACTACCTAAAAAATACCGCGTAGTAGCGGTTATTTTTGAAATTTGTAGATTTTGTAGTCCCGACAGGAATCGAACCTGTATCAAAAGTTTAGGAAACTTCTATTCTATCCATTGAACTACGGGACCATGCCCGGAAGTCCAGGGTTACCTGGGACTGCCCGCATAGAGGTTAAAAAAACCCGCGCAAAGATAGAGTTTATGAAATTGAAAAGAAGAAATCCGGCAAAGAAAGTAGATTTACCTAAGCCTATTCGAATCCTTAGTTCTTGCCTATTATTTCCTCATAAAACCTTTAATGACATCGACTATCAGATTGATCTGTGTTTCATCAGGAGGCCCGCTCTCAATAGCTCCCAGGTACGAGCCATGAGTGGCAGGCAGGATCATCAATCTCGAATTTGGGATTAAACGTGACATAGCGACTGTGTGCTCGTTCAAAACCACATCCAGGTCTCCATTGATGATTAGTGCAGGAGCCTTTATTGAGGCCAGCATTTCATCTTTCCAGTCTTGAAAATTCATCATCCGTTCCCGGTCCTTATTGAACATATTCAACAGCTTATTATTATCGGGGTTGATTTCCAGAAAGGCGTCTTTGAGAGGCTGTGGCATGTCTTTGATCGTAGCTTGCTTTATCCCTTCAAAAAGCCCGGGAATAATACCCTCTCTTTTGTAAAATGAAGAGGCAATAATCAGCTTGCTTACCATTTCAGGATGCCGGATGGCGATTTGCATGGAGGTATTTCCACCATTGCTGAACCCCAGGAAAGAAGCCTTCGGAGTTGCCAGTTGACGCAAAAGCCCGGCAACGTCATCAGCATCCTGCTCGAAGCTCTCGGGTGAGTTTCGGTCGCTGGTATGGCCATGAGCTTGAAGCTCCACCGCAATGATTTTGAAATTACTTGATAATCCAGGGATGATTTTACTGAATGAAGTACCGATGGTAGAGCCTCCACCATGGATCAGCACCAAAGGCTCTCCCTCGCCATGGATTTCGTAATACATTTTGATTCCATTTACTTCGGCATAGCCACTTTTAAAGCTTGTCATGTTTTGTTGATTTTTGTTTTCGTTCTGATTTTTTGATGTGCATGAGAATAAAACTAAGGCCACAACGATGTAGGATCTTGGTAGCATGATGATTTGGATTTATTGTTTAGTGTCAAACTGAAGAAGGTAGTTGCTCAATTTCTCGACATTCTGTTTCAAGCCTTCATCGGCCTTGAACGTTTTAACAACCTGGATAAATTGTTCGCGGCTTTCGAAAAGCATGTGCCAATCCATATTGGTTTTCCCGTCAACGCTGCTGAACTCGATTGTGGTGACGAAGCGCGGTGCAGAAACATGCTCATACACGATTTTTTTGTGCTTGATCACCTCGCGGAATATGCTTTTGTTTTTGTAATCCGTGCCATCGGGACCGTGCATCACCAGGTTCCATTCGCCACCAGGCTCCACGTCCATTTTTGAAATTGTATTCGTAAAACCATTCGGACCCCACCAATTTTTGATATGTTCAGGGTCAGTCCAGATTTCCCAAACAAGCTCTATGGGTGCATTGAGGAGTCTTGAAATTCTTAATTCGCGATCGGCTGTACTATTTTTTTCGTTTACCATATTTTTTTGATTTCTGGACTTTGTCCAAGTATTTTTCCATTGAGTCAAACCGGCTTTCCCAATGCTGTTTGTATTGGTCAATCCATACTGAGATTTCGCTCAGGCTATCGAGTTGAGCTTCACAGAACCGCTCCCGACCCTGCTGACGGATGTTAATAAGGCCACATTCGGTCAGGATTTTTACATGAAGCGAAATTGACTGGCGCTTCATATCGAATTTTTCAGCTATGGAATTAAGGTTTAATGGCTCTTTGGAAATCATTTGGATGATTTCTCTCCGCGTTGGGTCGGCAATGGCCTGAAAAACGTCTCTTCGTGCAATCATAATAGGCAGGTATGTGCCTGCAAATATATACGCAAGCATTTGCCTGCGCAATAAAAATGAAAGAATATTTCGGAATAGGTCAATTTTAGAAATTGATAAATCTCAGGTGAGGGTTTTTGTGATTTTAACCCATGGAAAGGGTGAAGTTCCACGGACGAATCTTTCCAGCCTGCTCCAAATAGTTGGTGGATTCAGTATCGAGTAATGAAATTGATTGAGCGAATACCAGTCATGATAATGATACCAATGTTGCATTTGAGGAAAGCCGGATTCGGAAAAATACCATATCGATCGCTGTTTTGATTTCTCAATTTCGTGAGAATGATAAATCGGACTGTCGATCAGGTGAATCTCACCCGAGTCAGTTAGTATTTCCAATAACCGGCTGCACAATTTTGCCAGGCTGGGGAAATAAGGGGCGGAGGCTGCAAGGACAATGACATCAAAAGTTTTCCCCGGAAAAGGACAAGTGAGAATATCAGCGTAATAAAATTTCAGATTAGATTGGTCGCCAAATACCCTGCTGCCCTGAAGTAACTCTGTTTGATTGACGTCCATCGCGAAGACGGAAACACTTGAAAAAGACTTAGCGAGGTAATTTGATAACCAGCCGTTGCCACATCCCAATTCCAAGATTGTGTTAACTTCTTTTTTTGCTTTCAGGTAGTTCACGAGCTTGCTTGACGAATGTGTTCTTACCCGCCACTCCTTCCGATTAGGATGATTCCCGGATAGGGATGGCAGATGGCCCACCAAATCGTCTGTATAATTTCTTGTCTCTTTATCTCTTAATTCCAGATAGACATTTTCAAAGGCACTGTTTCTTAATAGTCCTTTTTGAAAGAAAACGCCATTCTCAAAGTCAAAAAGTGAGTCGAATGAATTTTTTTGCATCCATTAAATTCTAAATGATACCCCGATTTATAATTCTTGTGTGATCCATTGAAAATACGACAAGCTCTATAAACAAAAAAGCTGCCTCAAAAAGCAGCTTTTTGTCGGGGTGAGATGATTCGAACATCCGACCTCCACGTCCCTAACGTGATGCGCTAACCGGGCTGCGCTACACCCCGAAAAAATCAGGGTGCAATATTAGCAAAATTTTATTTCAATAGACCGGAGGCGAATCGTTTTTTCATTCGCTCTTCGCTTAAATTGCATGATGTTGTCGCCAAGAAAATCGAGGTATGTCCTGGTGGCCAGTTTCCTGCTGCTTTTCGGTTCCGGGCTTTGCCAGGTTAGCTCCCTGCGACAAGTAGAAAAAAAGATGGCGCAGGGAAATTGGACGGCAGCGCGCCAATCCCTGTTCAAAATTGTTCATAAAGACACTCTGAATGTGGAGGCAGAGATTTTGCTTTCACGGTGGTTCTTCAGCAATCGCAATCCCAACGGTAATATTGATTCAGCTTATAAATACTGCCAGGCAGCTATTGCAAGTTTTAGGATGCTCGCGCCAAAGCAAAAAGAGAAGTTGAAGCCGACTGACAGTGTAGTCATTGTTTTGCTACAAGTAAAAATCGACAGCGCTGCATTTGATCGCGCCAAGCAGGTCAATACAGAAAAAGCATACAATGATTTTCTTTCTGGTTATCCACTTACAAGTCACCGGGTAGTTGCTACGGAGCTGCGCGATGAGTCCGCTTTTCTTGAAGTATTGAGAAAAAACTCATTTCAGTCATTTCAGGAGTATATCCAACGCTATCCGAAATCGCACAGAGCAAAGGAAGCAAAGACACGTTATGAGAGACTTTTGTTTGAGACGCGGACTGGTGATCGCAAACTGAAGAGCTATGAGTCTTTCGTAAAAGATTATCCAAAAAGCCCGTTTAGATTTGAATCGGAAAGAAATATTTTCGCAGTCCTTACAGCTAATGGCGCCTCTGCTAATTTCAAAAAATTTATTCATGATCACCCCGCGAACTCCTTCACGAGTTTTGCAAGGGACATTTTATTTCACGTCAGTCGAGAGAACGAGGAAAGATTTCCGGAAGAGTTTCTGACCGATTCTCTTAAAAATGTGTTGTCACTGAATAGACTGCCATGGGTTCCTGTTTACAAAAACGGAAAATATGGATTCATTGATAGCGAAGGGAAGGAGACATTGCCACTTCGCTTCGAAAGCGTTGAGGAGAACTATAAATGCGGATCTGTCACGGAAGACATTCTAATGACAAGTGAAGGACTGGTGAGTCGCAGTGGCCGCAACTTATCGGGCTTAAAATTTTTCAAAGACCTGGGCTATGGGTTCCTGAAATTGACTGACAGTTGCGGAGCCAGGGTCATGCATAAGTCGGGAAGAATGGTATTGAACGACTGCTGGCAGGATGTCGCGGTACTGGACGGCAGGTTTTTACTGATGAAGAAAGATGACCTGACCGGAATCGGCACATTGAGTGGGAGAATTCTTCTCGCTCCACAATTTAACACTGTGGAGCTGGTCGGGGAAGTATTTGTGCTTGACCGTATGGGTAAAAAATCGCTATGCACTACAGCCCAACTGGCTTCGGTAGTAGATGGAAATCCACTCACGGAAACTTTTGTATTTGATGAGGTCAAGTCTGTTGGTAATGGAATGATCCAGGTCAGGAATGGTTCACTGGAGGGAATTGTCAATTCGAATCTGCACTACGAAATTCCATTGGCTATCCAGCAATTGGTATTCACACCTTTTGGATTGGTAAGGAAGGTCAATGATCAGTTTGTCTTCAGCGCCTTTCCGGAGTTATCTCAAACGAGTTGGGATAAATACTCACATTACCATCAGTGGCTTCGTCTCAGAAGCAGTTCAGGAGAAAAATTGTTTGATACTCATTCAAAGAAGATAATTGAGCACCAACCTGACAGCCTGTGGTTCGAGAATGGATTGGCTTTTGCGCGACTGAGAGATTCGATTCACATTCATATTAATACAACCAATCGGTTAAGCATAGCGAAAGATGCAAAAGTATTTTTTATTAAGTCGCCTGATTCGATTCGATATTTTTTCATTGAGCAGAAAAACAAAAAAATAGTATTCAACATTGCCTCAGGGACCAAATTGTTTGCAACCGACTACGATTATCTGGAGTCACTTGATTTAGAATACTTCCTGGTGACCAGGAAAAATAAGAAAGGACTTCTCAGTCAATCGGGAAAAATCATTCTGCCAGCAGAGTATGATGCGTTGATCCTGAATCATGGCTTACTATCGCTGTATAAGGATAAGAAATTCGGTCTTTTGGATTTGGTACGAAAAGGGATGATCAAGCCGACCTTTGAAAAGAACATAATGTCCATGGATAGCTCAACCTTAATAGCTTATCAAAATGGGTACTATGGACTTATTGACTGGCAGGCGAAGCCATTAACAGGATTTGAATTTGAAGAGATCCAACGATGGAATAAAGACATGATCTGGGTAAAAAAAGATTTTGAATGGGTATTATTCGATTTTCGAAAGCAGCGGAAAATACTAACCAGGATTAAAAGTTTTCAGGTCATCAAAAATGCCGCAGATGAAATGGTGGCACTGGTAAAACAGGATAATTTTTTTGGCGTTGTTAGTAGTTCGCGTGGAATTATCATCGCGCCCAGTTTTTCTTTTGTGATGAACCTTGGCACAGAGGAAGAGCCAGTTTATTTTACTTCCAAAGAGGTTGAGGAAGCGGGTATTGTTGTCGTGATTTACTACGACAAGAATGGAAAGCTTTTGCGCAAACAGGTGTACGAGGATGAAGAATATTCCCGAATTGTTTGCCCTCAGGATTAGTAACGCACCGTTCATAAAACTTTAATATTTGCTGCGGGGAACTCTAAATTATTTTTTGGATAATTGAGCTATGAAAAACCTAAAAAACCTTTTTGTCCTTGTTGTCTTTTTCTTACTGACATCGTTCCAATCAATTGCACAAAAACCGAAACTTGTAGTCGGCATTGTAGTTGATCAAATGAGGCAGGAATATTTATACCGGTTCGAAAATAAATTCGGAGACAAAGGTTTTAAACGATTGATCGGCAATGGTTTTATGCTTACCAATGCGCACTACAATTATGTGCCAACGTTTACCGGGCCAGGTCATTCTTCGATTTATACAGGGACGACCCCGGCTATTCACGGCATCATTGGCAATGAATGGTGGGACAAGAATTTAAAGAAGAGTGTAAGCTGTGTAGATGACGATAACCAGAAACCTGTAGGTAATGATATTGGCGGAGGCCTAAGTCCGTGGAGATTGCTTTCAACAACCATTACTGACGAACTCAAATTAGCGTCTCAGAAAAAATCAAAAGTGATAGGTATTTCAATGAAGGCCCGGTCGTCTGCATTTCCTGCCGGGCATTTTGCTGACGCTGCCTATTGGTATAATTCCAGGAACGGTGAATTCGTTTCCAGTACGTTTTATCTTAACGCAATGCCTTCCTGGGTGGAAAAATTCAATACGCTCAAGTTGGCCGACAGATATTTAAATACGGAATGGAATACAGTTTATCCGATTGAGCAATACACCGAGAGCGGACCGGATGATTCACCCTATGAAAGAAAATTGAAAGGCAAGGATAAGCCGGTATTCCCTTATGATCTGAAGAAACTCAGGGCAGGTAATGAAGGTTTTGATTTGCTATTGACTACTCCGTTCGGGAATGATTTTATAACCGAATTTGCCAAAACGGCATTAGTTAGCGAAGGCCTTGGCAAAGGCATTCAAACGGATTTTCTTACAATTTCATTCTCCTCTACTGACTATGTGGGACACGCGATGGGGCCTAACTCCATCGAGTTGGAAGACACTTATATCAGGCTTGACAAAAATCTCGAAGATTTACTCTCAAAACTGGATACGGAGGTCGGCAAAGACAACTACATTGTTTTTCTATCTGCTGATCATGCTGTAGTGGATGTTCCTCAATCGTTGAAAGATGCCAAGCTACCTGCAGGAAATTTTCCGAACGGGAAGGCGATGAAAGAAGAGCTTAATACTTTCCTTCAAAAACAATTCCCCGGAAGGAATATCGTGGAGGCTGTATCCAACCAGCATGTGTACTTTGACCAAAGTCAGTTTACCGGTGACCCCAGAACTGCCGGAATCGACTTGCTCATCGCCACGGAGTTAACGTTAAAATACCTCGAAGCAAAAGAGGGTGTTGCCCAGGTGTTCACCAGCAACTCATTGAGGCAGGGCAACTACAACGCTGGAGGTCTTAAAGGAATGATCATCCGCGGCTATAATCACAAGCGAAGTGGTGATGTAGTGTATGAGCTGGAGCCAGGCTGGCTCGATGGAGGAGCTCCGCAAGGCACATCGCATGGTTCTGCCTACACTTACGATACGCATGTGCCGATGTTGTTCTATGGCAAAGGAATACGCAAAGGAACTTCAGCCGTTCATCATGACATCACCGACATTGCACCTACACTGGCAGTTCTGCTGAGAATAAAATTTCCGAGTGGTTGTACAGGCCAGCCAATCATAGAGATTGTTGACGGGAAATAGAGCTTAAGCTTTCTTCACATCGATTCCCAACTCTTTCAACTGTTCCTGTGAAATTGTGGATGGCGAGTCGATCATCATGTCACGACCGGAATTGTTTTTGGGGAATGCAATGAAATCCCGGATCGAGTCGGCACCACCAAACAAAGAGCACAACCGATCAAAGCCGAAAGCAATTCCACCATGCGGTGGCGCACCATACTCAAAAGCGTCCATCAGGAACCCGAACTGCTTCTTTGCTTCTTCCACGCTGAACCCGAGTTTACTGAACATCAGTTGTTGTGTAGCACGATCGTGAATACGAATAGAGCCACCTCCAATTTCGGTTCCATTCAAGACCATGTCGTAGGCATTGGCCCGGACTTTTCCTAAATCGGTTTCCAATAACGGGATGTCTTCACGTTTGGGTGAAGTGAAGGGATGATGCATAGCATTCCATTTTTTGGCTTCTTCATCGTATTCGAAGAGCGGGAAGTCAAGCACCCAGAGTGCCGAGAATTTAGTCTTATCACGCAACCCCAGTTGTCCTCCCACCTGGAGGCGAAGTTCACTTAGTGCCTTTCGAGTTTTATCTTTGTCACCAGCCAGGATCAGGATCAGATCACCGGGCTCAGCATTGAATTTTTGTGCAAACCGGCTCAACTCGATCTCATCATAGAACTTGTCCACAGATGATTTGAAAGTGCCGTTCGTTTCGCAGCGCAGCCATACCAAACCTTTAGCTCCTACCTGCGGCCGTTTTACAAATTCGGTAAGTTCATCCAACTGCTTGCGGGTGTAGCCAGCACATCCCTTGGCACAAATTCCAACCACAAGTTCAGCGCTATCAAACACACCGAAGCCTTTGCCTTGTGCTACATCATTCAGTTCGGCAAATTTCATTTCAAAGCGTGTGTCTGGCTTGTCTGAACCATAGTATTTCATGGCATCCGCATAGCTCATACGTGGAACCTCGTGAAGGTCGATTCCTTTCACTTGTTTGAAGAGGTGCCTTACCAAGCCTTCAAATGTTTTCAATACGTCCTCCTGTGTCACAAACGACATTTCGCAGTCGATTTGCGTGAACTCCGGCTGGCGGTCAGCACGAAGATCTTCATCGCGGAAACACTTCACGATCTGGTAGTAGCGGTCGAAACCAGATACCATTAGTAATTGCTTAAACGTTTGAGGTGACTGCGGCAGCGCATAGAACTCACCCTGGTTCATACGTGAAGGCACTACAAAGTCGCGAGCTCCTTCAGGCGTACTTTTAATAAGCACCGGAGTTTCAACTTCAATGAAACTCTGGGCATCGAGGTAGACGCGTGTTTGCTGAGCCATTTTATGTCGTAATTGGAGGCTTTCGCGTACAGGGTTTCTTCGAAGGTCGAGATAGCGGTACTTCATCCGGAGGTCGTCACCACCATCCGTTTCATCCTCGATAGTGAATGGAGGAGTCTTGGATTGATTCAATACCTCAATGGTCGATACTGTGATTTCAATATCCCCGGTAGGAATATTTGGATTTTTTGAATGACGTTCTGCCACGATACCTTCTACTTTTATCACAAACTCACGTCCGAGATTGCGGGCTGCCAGAAGCAATGAAGGATCACTTTTCCCTTCTTCCAGGAAAAGTTGAGTAATACCGTACCGGTCACGCAGATCAATCCATAGCAAACTGCCCTTGTCGCGCAGGCGTTGTACCCAGCCTGTGAGGGTAATTTGTTTATTCACATCGCTGATCCGCAATTCACCGCAAGTATGTGTCCGTAGCATCGGGTTTTTATATTAATTTTGAGTCGCAAATTTATAAGAAGTTGGCTAAAAGACGCGTTGTGACCTCGTGCTTTGCCAAAACTGCCGAGCTTAAAACCCTTTAAACCTTACATTGTTGACCTTAATCTAATGGCTTTATGAGAAAACTTGGTCTTATCCTTCTTCTGCTTTCATCCGGATTTACGTTTGCCCCGGGCAAACTTGTGAAAACTAAGGTAGCAGAAGGCATTACAGTATCCTTGCCTAAGTCGCTTGCGCCAATGACGGAAGACGACATTATCGTACGATATCCGTCTGTTCGGGCACCGCTTGGCGCATTTACAAACATGGAGCGCAGTGTCGATTTTAGCGTAAATATTTCAGCTACTCAGTGGGTTCAAGACGATATTGAAATAGCGGCTAAATTTTTCAAATCCGGAATATTCAATCTTTACGACCGGGTAGATATTATCAACTCCGGCATTCAGACGATTAACAAGAAGAAGTATATCTTTTACGAATTTGAATCCCGCATCAATGGCAACAAACTGAAAGAAGGGGAACGCCAGGCGATCTTCCGGTATTCATATGTACAGTATTATGTAGAGAAGGGACGCACACTGGTGTTCGCCTTTAATTGCCCCAAAGATCAACGTCCGCAATGGCAGAGTTCAGCGCACGCTATTATGAAATCGATTAAACTGAAGTAAAATTAATCAGAGATACCAAGTTCCTTCGGATACCAATTTACTTCGTCCGCCTACGTTGATCGCATACTTATCATCACAGACTTCTCCGTTCAGGTACAGGTATGATTTTCGCCCCATTTGAAATCCCTGCTCAACAGTGGCTGTGATTTTTTGATCCGTGTATTTTAAAAGATAAGCAAGCAGGCAACCATTGGCGCTTCCCGTGGCAGCATCTTCAGAAAGCACATTGTTTTCGAGCAGGCGCATTCGTGTATTGAATGAATTCCCTTTTTCATAAGTCTCCCTGGTGAAGAAGAAGAGTGAAGTGGAATGTCCAGTGACACTGTTGGTTTTATACTTTTTCCTGACTTCCAGAAATTTTTGAAATGACTGATACTGAAGATTTACGCGTTCCATGGCTTCCAGGTTTTTCAGAGGGATTATAATATAGGGAAGGCCAGTGTTGACTTCCTGGATAGGCAGGGAAGTGTCGAGGTAATGCATATCAATGCCAAGCTCTTCAGAAATTTCGGTGGGAGTGAATGTATCACGAAAATCTGGCTGAGCCTGTGTCATAAACAGTACACTCTCATCGATGTTTTCAGGTTGCATGACTGAAATCTCTATATCACCCAGGGCCAGATTCAGAATCAACTTTTTCACCGGTTTTGGCAACAGGAATTTTGAGATAATGTAGCTAGTCCCGATGGACGGATGTCCGGCAAACGGCACTTCGTGTTCCGAAGTAAATATTCGCACGGCAAATTGCTCGTTGTTTTTATTCCTTTTAACGAAGGATGTCTCTGCAAAATTTATTTCCCTTGAGATTCGTTGCATCAACGAGTCAGAAATCTGATTTTCAAGGTCAATAAATACGGCCAGCTGATTGCCTTCGTATTTTTGGTTTGCAAAAACGTCAACGATGTAAAATTTGAACTGTGGCATTGTTTCGATGTAAATTCAATCAGTCCCCTGTTGGTTGGATAGCACTTGTTTCCATCATCAGCATCACCGTTTTTTTCGGGGCTCTTGGCCTGTGCATAACTCCTTTTGAAATAGTTGTTCCCTGGTTGGGATTAAGTTCAATGGTTCGGTCTTCCAGGTCGATGAGCAATTGGCCCTCAAGCACGAAAAAGAACTCATCATCATTGTCGTGTTTGTGCCAATGATATTCGCCTTCCACAATTCCAATTCTAACCACACTGTCATTGACTTTGGTCAGCGTTTGGTTGAACCATTTGTCCTTGCATTCGCGCACGATTTGCGGGATGTCGATCTTCTCCAGGTGTTCAAACTTGACATCAAGCTTGGTGACATAGTTGTATTGATTTTCTTTTTCCATAACATCAGGTTATTATTTTCTCGAAACAAACACTGTTCTCTATTCCGGTATACTGGCCATAGTTGGGAATTCGAATGTACTCGTTCTTTTCATAGAGAGCCACTGCATCGGGCTGCCGTTTGCCCGTTTCAAGCACACATCTTTTATACGATAATTCCTTTGCCCAATCTTCCAGTTCTTTTAAAATTTTGGTTGCAATTCCTTTCCCCCTTTGTGAAGGATCCGTGTACATCCGCTTCACTTCAACGGAAGTGTTGTCGTACTCTTTTATTGCACCACAGCCCACAGACTCATTTCCTTCATAAGCTACGATGGCATACTTGATTTTATCAACCTTGTTGAATTGTGCGTAAAACGAATGCTCAACTCCGTCCTTTATCGCCAGATCTTCATCAAGCGCCTTCACTAACCTGATAAAGTCAGGGTTAGTGGAATCAGTCCTTATGAATCGGATCTTATTCAATTTTACTTGTCATCTAATATAGTCGGGAATGGGAACACCGGTCTTCAATTGCGAATCTGCAATAGGTTCAAGCCTCTTGATTTTCAATGGAACCACACCGGCCCATACGTCCATAGCGTAGTCTTCATCGTCATCTTTTGGCGGGCCTGTTCTTACTTTAGCTGAGGCTTCACTGATATCTAGCGAAAGTACCATGGTTTCTTTCCACTCGTTGTCTGTTGGTTTACGAACATCCGCCCAACGGCCTGGGCAAACTTTTTCAGTGAAAACTTCCAGTGCCTGATAGAGCTCCTGTTTATCTGTGACAAGTTCCGGAATGCCAAACATGACCACTGACCGGTAATTCATCGAATGGTGAAAGGCCGATCGAGCAAGGACCAACCCATCCATTAACGTAACGCTTATACAAATTTGATGTTTTTTATCACGGAGCTCCCGCATATAAAAACTTCCGACCGATCCGTGAATGTAGATTTTGTTCCCCATACGCACAAAACCGGTAGGAATTTGAAATGGCTGCCCTTCTCTTACATATGCAACGGTGCAAAACAACGATTCATCCAAAATGGAATAAACCGTCTCTTTGTCATAAACACCACGCTTGGCGAGGCGCGTGATTTCAGTTTTGTCAGTGATTTGAAATTTCTCCATAGTTAAAAAACTTAGTGAGTTGATATCTGTAAAACAATTTTTCCGAATTGCTCATTCTTGCTCATTCGCTCAAAAGCCGCATTGATTTCGTCTAAAGGATATACGCTATCGATTACCGGCTTTATTTTCCGGCTCTCCATCATGTCGATCATAGAGAGGAACTCATCGCGGGTCCCCATGGTACTGCCGAAAATGGAAAGCTGTTTCCAAAAAACAGAGCGTGTCGGCAGGTCTGGAATATTTCCACCTGTTCTTCCGAAGACCACGATTCTTCCTCCAGGCATCATGATGTCAGGAAGCTTTGAAAATTGCTCTCCTCCGGCACTGTCGATCACGATGTCAAATCCACCTGCTTCTTTCGCTGCCTTCCTGGCCCATTCGGAGTCCTTGTAAATGAAGCCACCGAGAGCACCCATACCTTTCGCTTTTTCTATTTTCTCTTCTGATCCTGAAGTCACATAAACACGGGCACCGTAAGCGATGGCATATTGAAATGCAAATTGGGCTGCGCCACCGCCAACTCCGGTGATAAGTACTTTTTCTTTCGAACGCAATCGCGCTTTGGAAAATAAAGCCCGGTATGCGGTAAGGCCGGAGAGTGGAATTGCTGCTGACTCTTGTGCAGAGAGGTGCTCTGGTTTCTTAAATACATACTTATGAGGAATGACAATGTATTCGCTGAACGTACCGTTATCCGGCAAGCCAAGTATTTTGAAAGAATCACCTTGAAATAATGGATTGTTTCCCCAGTTGAGACTTGGGTTGATAATCACTTCTTCACCAATCAAATGTTGACCGGTTTCATCCCCGACCTCTTCTATAATGCCACATCCGTCAGATCCAAGAATGATTCCCTGTGGCGGAGGTGTTTGTTCCAGGCACGCCCACAAGTCGCGGTGATTGAGTGCGGCATTCTTCAACCGGATAAGCACCTGGTCTTTGACGGGCTTAAATTTGTCCAAGGCTTTTATTACCAATGGACTGTTTTTCTCTGTGAAGAAGGCAGCCTTCATAAAGCAGGACGTGTTTATTTCGAAAATTTCAGGCAAGAGAATGCTTGTACCGCTTGGGTACTCAGCATTCTCTTAATAAAATCTCTGTGAGTTATTATTTCACCGGATAGTTCCATCCATGCACATCCGGCTCAACGGCCATGCGGATGTCATTCAGTTTTTTCTTGGCGCGTAACTGGAAACTGTCGGGCCCTACCGGAGGTAGTTCATACACTTTCCCATGGATGCTGATGGCCGCAATCGGGCTTACCACGGCTGCAGTTCCTACACCAAATGCTTCCGTGAGTGTTCCTTTCTTGAAACCTTCTTCCAATTCTGCAACACTGATTTTGCGTTCGTCTATTTCGATTCCGAGTGATGGAGCTAACGTCAGTATGGAGTCACGCGTAACACCATCGAGCAATGAACTCAACAATTTCGGAGTTACTAATTTTCCATTGAGTACGAACATAACGTTCATAGCTCCGGATTCATCGATGTATTTATGTTCTTTCGAATCGGTCCACAATACCTGGTCGAAGCCTTGCTTGCGTGCTAATTCAGTAGGGTAGAAGGCCCCTCCATAATTTCCGGCACACTTGGCATAGCCTGTGCCACCTTCTGCTGCGCGTACAAACTCTTCTTCTACTTTTACGCGAACAGGCTTAGTGAAGTAAGGTGCTACCGGGCAAGTCAGGATAACAAAGCGATACTCATCTGAAACTTTTACACCCAGTCGTGCTTCGTTGGCAAACATGAATGGACGAATGTAAAGTGATGAACCTTCTGCTGTAGGAATCCATGCTTCATCCAACTCGATCAGGGAAGTGAGACTGTTGATAAACAAGTCTTCGCTGATTGAAGGCATACACATGCGTTCCAATGATTTGTTGAAACGTTGGTGGTGACGCTGCGGACGGAAAATGGTGATCTGGCCGCTTTTGTTTTTGAATGCTTTCATCCCTTCAAAAACAGACTGGCCATAGTGAAGCGCAAGAATTGCCGGTGACATCAGCATTTCTCCGTAAGGAACGATCTTGGGTTCCTGCCATTCACCGTTTTTGTAATCGGCTACCACCATGTGATCGCTGATGTAGGTACCGAAGCCAAGGTTGGAAAAATCAACCGAGGACAAGCGCGATTTCTTCACTCGTTCTGTCGGAATAGATGCGGTCATTACGGCCATAAAATTTGGGTTTAATTGAGGTAAAAATACTCCAGTTTATTACGAAAAGAAAATTAAAAATTTATAACAAAGCCTTCTCCTGTTTAAATTCTGACGCTATACGCTCTAACGATTCAAATGCAATACGAATATCATTTTCTGTCGTCTGCCAATTGCTTACCGCAGAACGGATAGCCGGTGTGTTTTTGTAGACCGTTGGTGTAAAAAACGCTTTCCCATCCATGCTCACCAGTTCGAGGTACTGCTGGATTTCAACCATTGATAAATTTTCTTTCTTCAATGTAAAACAGACGACATTCATACGTACTGGAGCCAGCAAAGTGAATGCATCTGATTTCTCAATCAGTTGACCCAGTAACTTAGCTGTATCGCAATTGCGTTCTACAATTTCCCGATGACCTTCTTTGCCGTAAGCCATCAAACTGAACCACGAGGGCAAAGCGCGGAACCGCCTGGAATTTTCAGGAGTGTAGTGAAAATAATCCGGACTCTTATCCGGATCACCGAGGTAAGAAGCGCTGTTTTGAAAAACTTTCAGTTGCAGGTCTTTATGCCGGGTGAATTGAATCGCTGCATCGTAAGGTACATTCAACCACTTGTGCGCATCGATGGTAATGCTGTCTGCATAGTTGATGCCTTTCACCAAATGAGCATACTGATCAGACAAGAAGGCGAAGCCACCAAATGCTGCATCTACATGCATCCAGAATTTGTATTTAGACTTTAACCGCCCGATTGCTTCGAGGTCGTCAAAGTCAACTGTATTGACAGTACCTGCATTGGCAACCAGAATAAATGGATCATTGGGATTCGATCGCAAATAATTTTCAAGTTTTTCGATGTCGATCGCTTCACGTTCAGGAAGAGTGTCAATTTTTACCAATGCCTTACGCCCAATCCCTGTCATTGACATCGATTTGATGATGCTTGCATGAGCCGTAGCACTTACGATTTTTATTTTTGGAAGCGAATCCAATCCATCATTACTCACGTCTATACCTTGCTGCTCACCAACCCATTGACGTCCTAAGGCAAGACTTACAAAATTGGAAAGTGTGGCTCCTGTTGTGAATGAGCCGAAATAATTTTCGTCAAGGCCAAACATTTGCTTCATAAAACGAAGCGTTTGTTTTTCGAGTTGGGGTGCAATCGAGTCGTAGCTTCCGCATACGTTCTGGTCGAAGGCACTCACCAGCCAGTCGCCTGCGACCGAAGCAGGTGTTGAACCGCCGATAACAAACCCAAAATACCTTGGGCCGGCACTGTTGTTCATCTGGTGAGCAAAATGACGCTCAAAAAAATCAAGCGTTGCTTTTGCTCCAATTCCTTTTTCAGGGAGATCGGATAATTCAAGATCACTTACATGAATACCAGGAGCAATCTCTTCCTGTTTTTTGATTCGTTGTTCAGCAATACGTTTCGTTTTTTCAAGTATCGCTGAAAGATCGTTTCGGTCAGAAAACAATACACCATTCATATCTCAAGTATTAGCAGCCACAAGCCTGCGATGATAATTGACTTGACCCAGGTGATACCCCAGGTGAGCAGCCAGGTGTATCATAAAAAAAACCGTTGAAGTTTTTTCCTTGAAGACCAGGAGAGGATACTCTTTATCAAGCTCCTCGTCTTTCGTGTTATCTAACGCACGACTTACGGCTTCGCGGGTTTCTTCCACCATTTTAATTAACTCTGCCTTCGGAATATTTTTTAATGTAAACTCCTCTTCGCGATTCCGTGTGAATTTCAAATCGCCCATAGTCACCCCGATATAATGTTTCAGGTTCCCAATAAGATGAAGACAAAGATTCCCTCCTGAGTTGGCAATCTCCTTTTCAATTTTCCAGATGCTTTGCTCATCGCGGTAAAGAGAGATTTCTTCTTTCAACCTGTCAATGTCCCGCACCAATACTTTCTTTAATTCTTCCGTGATCATAGTTCGTTTAGTTTTCTGTTGTTTTTCATAGCCGAGGCAATACCGGTCGAATTTTCATCACCGTTTTTTTCGAGGTGCGTGATAATCGAATGATAATCCCGGTCGTTTCGATTCTGTGATAATTTCTGAGCAGATTCTATCCGGCTGATTTTAATTTCAAAACCCACAACTCCCTGGATCTCATGTTTTAAAAAATCCGGAGAGAATTTTTCCATAGCTACCGGACGCTCTGATTTTTTCTCGTATTTGTCGACCAGCTGCTTCAGCGACTGGTATAGTTCTTCTCCCTCAATGATTCGAACGTTTCCATAGACGTGTGTGATCAGATAATTCCAGGTGGGGACATTTTCGTGATCATACCACGAAGAGGATACGTATGAATGTGCTCCGCTAAAAATCGCGAGCACTTCCGTTCCATTAAATTCTTTCCATTGTTTGTTCCCTTTTGCGATGTGACCAGAAAGCTTCGTGTCATTTTCGGTGAGGAGCATCGGAGTGTGCGTTGCCCAGAGCTTGCCCTCCACCTGGCTTACCAGGATGCCGAAACTATGTTGCCGTATAAAGTCTTTTGCAATAGCTTCGTCAGTATTCCTGAAATCTTTAGGGATGTACATACGCCTAGTTGACTATTGTTACTTTATGATGAACCGGAAAATTGACCGAACTGGCGATGAAACAATTTTTCGAAGCAGGCCCATGAAGACGCATTGCCGTTTCATTCATGGATTGATCTTTCACTTTCACTTCGGGATGCAGAGTGACTTCAGTCAGGTGACCACCGCCATCGGGAGTTTGTACCATGGTGCCGGTAGCATTGTCTTTATATTCGAGTACCACTACGCCATTTACGGCACATTCATGCAGGTAAGAAAGCATGTGACATGAGGATAAGGCTGCGACCAGTAATTCCTCCGGGTTGTAGCGTGTCTTGTCTCCACGAAAAGAAGGATCCGATGATGTGAGCAAATCGGTTTTACCTGCAGCACGGATAACATGATTTCTGGAATATGCTTTGTAGTCAGAAGTACCGGTTCCAAGATTTCCGGTCCACTCCATAGAAAGGGAATAATGATGTTCTCTGCTCATTGGGGATTTGATTTAAGGATTTCATTAATCTTAACCAGGTGATGATCATCATGCTCTGCATCAAACCAGGCGAGATCCACCGGAGTCATATGTAATTTCAATCGCGGATGTAATGATGATTTTAGAAGGTCGTCTTCCTTAAGCGAATTGTACCTTATGACGTTGGCTGTGCGTGTTTTTCTGAAAAGATCAAGAACTTTTTGAATGGGCCAGACGGAGTAATCCTGCGGCTCGAACACTGCAGGAGACATTACCGGAACACGGCTTAACATTTCATCAATGCGTTTGAGCGCTACCTGGTCTACTTCTGCTAAGTGACCAATATTTTCTTTGATGGACCACTTGCCGTCCGTTTTTTTGGAAAGGACTTTTTCATCTGCTCCTTTCACTTTTTGTTCGATCCTCACAATTGTGCCTTCCAGGCGCTCAACGAAAAATGGCAGCATCTCTTTGGGATGACCAAATTTCAGATTTCGTTCAAACCAGGGAAGTGCCATCGATAATCCATTAATTGTAGTGAGCCATTACTTTCGAAATCCTCCCGTGAACATTAAAAAACATAACCTCAGCTACTTTCTTATTGTTGATACTGGTGTAGTAAAGAACCAGCGACTCTGTTCCAATACAAACGTCATGGAGCTTGAATTCGACCTCTGGATAGATGTTCAGGGCTTTTGAAAAATAGCTTTGCAGATCCTTTTTATTTGTAATTCGCCCCTCATCGTTGAACCGGATTTGCTGGATAACAGGAGAGTTGAAATCCAGTTCATCGGCATAATGCTCCATAATAGTAGTGATATCATGTGAATTCCAGGCAGTAACCCAATCTTCAGCAAAACTTTTAGCGAACTCAGTTGACATGTTGTTATTTTTCATTTACTCTAATTTTAATTCCATTTTGATGTCACTCCGCTTGTAAGGCCCATCTAGTGGGATTTCTTTGAATCCCAGTTTTCTGTACATAGCGATAGCTGTCTTCAAAGTGGTGTTGCTGTATAAGATGATTTTCTTCGCCCCTTTCTTTTTGCACCATTCAATTGCATACAGCGCTATCACTTTGCCAATTTTCTTTCCCTGGAATTTTTCATCCACTGCCATCTTGGTGAATTCAAAAACACCCGGTTCGACAAACTTTACCGCTGCTGTGCCCGCAATTTCCATGTTATACTTGCCCATGAAAATGGTTCCGCCTTTTTTCAATATATGTTCATCAGGATGTTGCAACACGTCAACGTCAATCGGTTCCATCCAGAAATATTTCTCAATCCAGTCACGGTTCAGTTTTTCAAACCAGGGCTGGTGCTCCGGCTCGTAGCTTACGATTTCGACAACTGCGCTCTCCATTCTTTTCTCAATTGATAGCCTTTATTAACCAGGTAAACTCCGAGCAACGTAATTACGATCGCCATCCAGATTTTAGTATTTAGTTTCTCACTCAAGATTACCCATCCCAGGATGACAGCGATCACCGGATTGATATAGGCGTAGAGTGATACGATGGTCATCGGCAGCTTGCCCAAGGCGTAGGAGTAGCAAGCAAAAGCGGCTACTGATCCAACCAATGCCAGGTAGAGAAGTGCAAAGACAGTTTCATTCGTCCATTGTACAGTGGAGTAATCATCGAATGCGAGACTAATGGGCGCCAGGAACAATGCTCCAAAAAACATTTGCAGGCCAGCATTCATAAACGGATCGGTCCCCGTATTTTTTTTCTTCATCGCATAAGTACCGATGGCCCAACACAGGTTAGCCAGGAAGATAGCGATGATGCCGTTGGTATATTCAGGTTTATAGAATTCGATGATATGCTCACTGAAGATCAGGATGATTCCACTAAGGCCCACCAGCAATCCAATGATGACCATCGGTGTCGGTTTTTCTTCCTTGTTGGCGAAGAGATTAATGAGCACTGTCCAGATGGGCATCATTGAACAGATGATTGCTGCTACACCACTGGAAACATTTACTTCTGCCCATCCAACTACACTCACGCCCAGCGTGCACATCATCAATCCGCCCAGCGCCTGGTTCATCATTACTTGTCTCGAAGGGATTTTTTTACCTAGCACCAGGAGAATTCCGATCAGCAGCGGACCTGCAATGGCGAAACGTAAAAATGAAAACAGGAACGGAGGAAATTGGGTAACGCCAACGCGCAATGCGAGATAAGTTGTACCCCACAAAATACAAACGGCTCCGAGGGCGAGAAAGGCTTTCAGGTTTTTATTGTTTTCCATACTTAAAATTTCCAAAGGTTATTATAGTGCGACTTCCAACGATCTTTCATTTCGGGTTCTCTGGTTCCCCAACTGCTGACAGGTGAAAATGTCTCTTGTACAGACTCAATTCTGACTAAGACAAAATTATGAACGCGGTTTTTTATGTCAGACAATCCCTGTGATTCGTAAAAGGAAACATAGTCAGTAGCGTTTGCATCTTGAGGAATCACTTGCGCCTTTCCGGTAAACCGGAATCCTTTTCGTGAAAAGAAATCAACAACTTCGATGACCACTTCTGAATATTGCTTTATAGTCTGAGACGAGGCTATGTCTGCAAAAATCAAATGCTGATCATCGTAAACGGTAAGTGTTCCTTTGTGTGACAGATGAGGTTTTCCGTCCGGCAGCACGCTGGATACAAAACCAAGTTTTGTTTTTACAACAAACTCTTTTGTTTCGGCAGACATCATCGTTGAAATCATAATCAAATTTTTTCATTTCAACGGTTTCATAACAGTTTCAGTTTTTATTATGTATACCAGATCAGTTGTGGGATCGCTTTTATTTCGCGGAAAGAAAAAAAACCAAAGTTTATTTCTGCTTTTACAGAAAAAGAAAAGTTTATTCTTAAAAAAAGGAGCCGTAACTGAAAGTTTTTCAGAAAAACATCACGTGACGGAACTGTTCGGATGACAGGTGTAAACCTGGATTGAAAATCAGGCAGGTTTTTTCAAACCATTAACCAGCATTTCAGCCAATTGCTGACCGAGTGACTGTGAATCGATGTTGCTGTTGGGATCATACCACTGCGGCATCCAGTTGAGTGAAGAGAACAACGTCATCACGGCAAGTTTTTTGTCGATGTTGCTCTTGAACTCACCTTTGCTCATACCCTCTTCAATGATCTCCTTGAAGCGGTTGATATAATTAATACGAAGCAGCAGGAAGTCACGCAGGTGCGGTTGACTCAGGTGGCGATGCTCGTTCATGAAAACAGCGGACGCGGTAAGGTCTTTGGCCATCACCTGTACGTGACCGATGATTCCATTTTTTAATTTCTCACTGGCGGAGATTTTTTGCTTCTCGACTTCATCGAGTGACTTACGAAACTCTGTAGCCATGTCGAAGCAGAGATTCTGTAAAATCTCTTCTTTGGATTTGATGTGTGAGTACAAGCTCGCTGCTTCAATACCCAGCTTTTGCGCCAGGTCGCGCATACTGGCGGCAGCATAACCTTTTTCGCGAAACAGTTCAGCAGCACTGCGGATCACCTGTTCTTTGCGCGATAAATTATCTGTAGCACTAATCATAATAAAGCAAAGATATTTTATAATTAGCTTTGAAGCTACATCTGTTATGAATTTCACGCTCAAAGAGTACTTTTACAAGCTATCCAACCGCAGCCTTATCCTGATGTTGCTGCCGATTGTTGCGTTTCTTTCCATCTACTATCTGCTTCTCTCGGGTATTCTGCCAACGATTGTTCGGAGCGAATTGTGGGTTGTTATTCTGCTTACGTTTGTTCCAATCGCGGTTTTAATTTCACTAACGATTGTTCATTTGGGCTTACGAAGCGAATGTAAAATAATTGGTGAAGAAGTTGGTCTTGGTAGAAAACTGGAACTGTTTTACCCGGTAGCCAAGCGAAAAATAAATTCTCTCGTGTGGGCTTCGTTTGTATTAGCTGGAGGTTTTTTTCTCACAGCTCACGAGTGGTTTAGCATTTATTTTGGGGTAGTGATTGTCTGGAGTTGGGTGCAGTGGCCTTCTCCAAGAAGAGCTTGCAACGATTTGAACCTGAAAGGAGACGAACGTGAAATGGTGATGTCAAAAGGAGAAGCTTTTAAGATGTAAACAATCGATACTGGATTCCGGATATCTTCTTACAATATCCAATCTAGAATCCAGTATCGGGTGTTTGTACATCGGACTTTGCCTAGAACGTTACACCAAATGTGAACGCATTGAGATTAGGGTTCGAGGCTTTGTTTGTAGCAAATAATGGATTGAGATCATAGTTGAAGAAAAAGTCTACATCATTAAATCCTACCTGAACGCGAACACCGTAGCGGAGATTATTCAGGTAATAATTATCGTGGTGCCTTTCTTTTTTGGTCTCATTGTTTACGGAATAGACTTGCTTCGTATAGCTGTCGATAAGGTAGCCCACATAAGGACCAGCACCCAGTCTGAAGCCGGAGGAGCGATGTCCGTCAAAGAAACTCGGCTTCCATTTGTTGCCACCGAAATCGAATACGGGCACTACCGAAATATTGAGGAAGGCAGCAGTGAGTTTACTTTTCGTGTAGCTATAGCCGCGTGTATCCTGGGCAAAAGAAACCCCTGTATTGTCTTTCACCATTTGCGTCAACGGATCCTGAAACTTGAAATTATACCAGCTCACGCCATAGCCCCATTCCAGGAAGAAATGATTAGCCATACGTGTGCGATAGATCGAGTTTAACCCCACGTACCATGAACCCCAGGGGCGAACTGCATACTGGCTGTTATCCTGGCTTGGAAAATTCCCGTTATTCAGATAGTTATTCGTGCCAATGTCTATGTTAAAAGTGTTGCGAGTTCTGCGGCCATAATACCTCTTGGTTACCGTTATACTGTTATACCGTTCATTTTGAGGCTCTGGTTCTTCCCGCCGGGTAATAACTTCTTCTTTGGTGGTATCCTTTTTCAAAAAATCAGAAGAAAGTTTTTTCAGTTGAGTGGAGTCGCGCATTTCAAGCTTATAGATCATATCGTCCATCAGTTTTTGAAAATTGTATTTCTTCATCGTCTCCAGGTCTTTCTTGTCCTTGATGGCAAAAATCACTTTGCTTCCCTCACCTACTTTGATCGTCACCGTGTCTACCTGGTTTGCGAGCAGGGAGGAGGTGATGAAAGTCAGCAAGTAAATTAGTTTCGTTTTCATGTGTAATGCTTCTTAATCGCGTTATTGATTCTTTATTTTTCCATTGATAAGGTTTCTGGCAAAGAGCTCGTTTTTCTTTTCTCTCAGGTCATTCATCGGCCCCTCACCTTGCTTTATCTCTCTCGCCAATTGCAATACTTTCTTCAATCCCGATTTCTCTTCAGTGGCGGCCACCTTTTCTTCTGAAAGATCTTCAAGCGTGAATTCCAGTTTGATCGGCTTCTGTCTCTTAGATGCGACTTCTCGTTTTACAGTTGCGTCACCTTTGATCTTTTCTTCTACCTTCTCCTGAATAGGATTAGAATTTTCCTGAATCAATTTTTTATTTTGATCTTCTACCACTGCTACGGTTTCTGTTTTTTGGATTTCTTTGTTCACACTCACGAATGAATTTTGTTCAACTCGTTTTTCTATGGATTGTATTTTTCGTGGAGTCTGAGCAATGGCAGGAGTGCTTTCAATTTTCTTTGGTTCTGGCGCGACACCCGGCTTTTCTTTTTCGATCGACTTCTTAGTCAGCGCAGGAGCAGTGTTCTCGTTTTTCTGTGATTGATAAATGATGGTGATCAGCGCTCCCGTCAGCAAAATAGCAGCAGCCCAGCGCCACAGCACCACGTTATTTTTTTTTGAAAGTCCCGCTTCCACTTTCACCCATGCATCTTCAGATGGAGAGATCGTGTGATCTTCCAGCTTTCCTTTAAAGAGTTGGTCAAGCTGGTCAATTGGTTTTTCTGACGGTTTCATTTTCAATTTCTGTTAATCTTTTTTGTAATAACGTACGAGCACGGCTCAGTTGCGACTTGGATGTGTTTTCACTGATCCCAAGTTGGGCAGCAATTTCCTGGTGATTGTATCCATCAATCACATACATGTTAAATACAGTGCGGTAGCCGACGGGCAAGGCCTCGATCATTTTCAGGAGGTCACCGGCTTCGAGGTCATTTTCCAGACGCTGGTAGTCAGGTTCGAAAGCCGCTTCTTCAATATCGGTTTCGAGGTACATGTTTTTGTTCTTGCGCAGGTAGGTGAGCGATTCGTTCACAACCACCCTCCTGATCCATCCCTCAAAACTTCCTTCACTTTTGAACTGGCCTATGCGCTCAAATATTTTTGTGAACGCCATCACCAGCACATCCTCCGCCTCCATCCGGTCTTTCACATAGCGACAACAAAGGGCATACATCTTACCGGCATATCGCTGGTAAAGCGCTTGCTGAGCCTGGCGGTCTTGTTTCAGACAGCCCTCAATCAATTCTGTTTCTTTCGCGCGGTAAATTGTGAACCCCATTGAGACTATACATCAACGGAGATGCAAAGTTATACGATGGGGTTGCACCGAGAGGGGTAATAATCTTTAAAAAGCCCGTTTTATTGAAATTTGACGGCCTTGACGCGAGACGCAGCCAACCGCGCTATCCGTTTCAAGTCCGGCCCACACCAAAAGCACCAGCGCTTCGGACCTGCTTTCCGAAGCCATTGCACAGGCAGGCTTTCCACTGCTATCGCTGGCCGCGCCAGCACTAAACTTTGATGAAGATCTTTCTCTTGTACATCTGCCAAAGGATCAGCAGAAAAAGCAAGATCAATGAGATTGCGAAGGCCAGCGATGCGTCTTTGGGTGGCAACCAGGAAGCATACACATTTTTATAAATGTAGCCCCAAAGCGAAGTTTGGTTTTCACCTTCACCGATTTTGGTCCGCGTCAGCATTTTTGCAAGCATTCCTGAAGCAACAAAAACGAAAATGGCATTGACGCCATAATAAACAAACGGAGTAGCCCATTTTTTCCATCCTTGCACATCAATGACCCAATAACAAAACGCAAAAAACTGCATGGCAATGCCGGCAGTATAAAGCACGTAGCTGCTCGTCCACAAGGATTTATTGATTGGAAAAAATAGCCCCCAGCCCATACCCGTTACAATTAATACACAACCTGTAAAAAACAACCAGGTTGTACGGAGTTCAGGTTTTTCAATTTTAGAAAATAACTGACCGGCCAGTATTCCTAGCAAACCAGTTGCAATAGCAGGAATTGTACTTAACAAACCTTCCGGATCCCACGTCTTACTTTGCGACCACAAATGTCCTTCCAACAGCAGGCGGTCAAGCCATGCACCAAGGTTCGTTTCGGCCTCGAGGCTGGACACACCATAGCCCGGCACAGGAATGATCGTCATCAACAAAAAATAAGAGACAAGGAGAATCGCTGCAATCCGGATCTGCCCGAGCCAATTGGTTTTGAGATAAATGATCGAGCAAAAGAAAAATACAAGGCTTATACGTTGCAACACACCCGGTATTCGCAAATGCGAAAGACGCTCTAATGAAAAGACCGGGAACCAGGCCAGAAAAATTCCCAATCCGAAGATGATCAACATTCGCTTGGCAATTTTCAGAAAAGTTTTCTTCGTCAACCCTTCATCAAGCTTTGGCTGGTATGCAAAATGAATGGACATGCCAACTATGAAAAGGAAGAAAGGAAAAATCAGGTCGGTAGGAGTGCAGCCGTTCCAATGTGCGTGCAAAAGAGGAGGGTAGACGTTGCCCCAATTGCCTGGGTTATTTACCAATATCATGGAGGCGACTGTAATGCCGCGAAAGACGTCAAGTGAAAGGATGCGTTCGGTTTTCAATGGTAAGGTTTTCTCACAATGTACTTATTGGCTGTGTGAACAGCAACACGCTTTTAGTACATGGCAACTCAACTTAGTTAATGAGCCAGATGTCCCACTCCACGACAATAGCGGCACACATAACTACAATTATGGTTAGCGAAATAGCCTTATGAATCCATTCATTGGAGTATTTTTTCAGCGTAATAATGCTGAACGCAACAATCAAAAGCACCTGTAAAGCCTGGTCAGCGAGTTTTAGCTGAAGTATAAACAGATTGTGAATCAGTGACAGAATCGCTGCAAAAACAAGAGATGTAAAGAGCACACTGTAATTCTCGAAGTAGAATTTCTTCAGGTCAATAATTTTTCCTTTGAGCGTGTCTGGAAACAAAAGTTTTGCCATGATGAACAGGTTGACCGGGTACAACATGATGAAAATAAAAACCGGTAGTCGCCAGGGCATGTAGGTCCTGAGGTCGTACATCACCCACCATTCCTGAATGTGGAGGAAAAGGATAAAAACGATCCACAGCGAATGTGGCCAATACGTGATTAACTGTTTTCTTTTCTGGATCAACCGCGCAAGGCTTGTCAGAATCTGTGTGATCCCCAAGCCGAGCACAATTGACATGAGAACAGTGACGTACTCAAATGAACTTATCATGAAGTGTAGTACGCTTGATCAGATGTGTTTCATGATGGCGCTTACCGGGGCGCGGTTGGTGTAGTCGGGATCAAAAAACCGGTAGACAATCTTTCCCTGCCTGTTGATCACATAAACTGCAGGTACAGGCAGGTTGGTGCCGTTCTCTGTGCCGTTGATGACGTTCAGGTCGATTTTAAATTTCTTGTACTTATCTACCGTCTTATCATCCAGTTGATAAGCCACATCATAGCTCTTCATGATTTTGAGTCCACCATCGTGTAAAACAGGAAACGAAGCCTTTGTCTTTTCGATGCTTTTCGTAATGTACTCGGGCACTTCCGGAGTTACGGCAATCACCGATGCTCCTTTCGCTGTAAATCCTGAAAGAGACTCTTCCAATTCCTTAAGATATTTATTGCAGTAAGGACACCATTCACCACGGTAGAAAACCAGGACTACAGTTCCTTTTTTCAGTTCGGACTTTAGAGAGATTGTTTTTCCATTTTGGTCTACACTGACAAAGTCGGGAGCTACATCTCCGACCTGGAGGCCAACCGGTTGCTGTGCTTTTGAAAGGATCAGCGTGAAGCACAAGAGGATTGTCAAAAGAAATTTCATAAGGCAAATATTAAAATGAGTTCACGTGACAAACGAACGTGAGGAATAGAAGTTCACCCGGCCTTAACCTATCTCTGACTTATCGTCACTCATGTCGTATGGCCGACATTTGAAAGGCTCAATTCAAAAAAAATCCCGCACCACTGGGTGCGGGATCTCGTTTTTCATTTTTTAAAGATTAATCTCTTCGAATGATTTCCGGGGAGCCCTGGTATTTCACCGAGCCCGTCACATCCGTTTCTATTTCCAATTTTTCGCTTGCATTTACCCGGGCACGACCCAATTCACGTGCATTGACCACAGCATGTCGGACCTGGAAGCCACTGGCTTTTAGCTGTGCGACTTTATTTACTTCAGCTTCCAGAAAATCTCCGTAACCATCCAGCTCAAAGACCATTGGTCCTGATAATTCGAGTTGCAAATTGTGCGCGTACAGTTTTGCCTCGCATGTCATTGCACCCAGCAGTGAAATGTCAACGTCATCTTCGTTGAAGCCCTGGATACGAAGTTTCCCGGCACCTTTCACCTTCATCTTCGTGAGGTGAGGCATCGTGATCTTAATTTTGGTCAACTCATCATTGTCCATATCCTTCATCCAGAATGTTTTGTTCCTGGAGTTGTAGTTGATCTCCAACGTATTTCCGACAAGGTCAACTTTGTATTTTCTGCGCTCGTTTTCAGCCCCTTCAATTTCGACTGAGTAGTTGTCGCCTTGTCTGATTTCAAGGTTGAATACACCAGCGATGTCAAGTCGGTCAAAATCTTTTAAACCGAATTGATCTTCTTCCGCGAAGCCCAGTTCTTCTTTAGGCAGGCCAGGACAAGTAAGACATTCCAGGCCTTTCGGAGTCACTGACCAGGTTTGCTGTTTGTCAGTTTCCGAATAGTTCCAGCGGCCAAAGTTGTCGACCAGTCGCCACATGTCTTTATCAAGTGCAATTTTCTGATTGTATGGTACGAACAACTCCAGCTCTAAACGTTGTGCGTGAAACCTCGCGTCCTTATTGAAAGTGATGTTCGAATCGAATGTAAGCACGCTGTCAACCTGTTGCACGTTGTATGAAACAGTCTGGGCATTTTCGAATGCTTTCTTGCGGGTAGCACCTTGTGCTTTAAAGTGTTCAACCAATTTTATTTGCTTGCCATCATATCCTTTGATGTACAAATCCGTGACGCGATAGTCCTCCAGGCCGGTTTCGTTCACTTTGAGTACTGCAGTGTTTCCACGAAGCTCGAAAACTTTTTCTGTTTTGAACTCACCTTCTTCTTTGAAAGAGAGGATGATCCTCGGCAACGAAAAACTGACGAGCAGTACACTTACGAAGAACACCACGAACATGGACCAACCTACCATTGGTTTGAAGACAATTCGTTTGGCAATGATGGAGCTTCCCAGTAATTGGATGAACAACGAAGGGATGAAGGCAACAAAGAATGCAGCGACCACCATCCATGTTGGAAAAGTTGCTTTGAGCGCTTCAATTGGGAAGTTCACTCCGTCCCATTGTGTGACACCCCATGATGATGGCAGCGAAGAAGTGGAAATGGCTCCAAACAGTATCCCGAATCCAAGGAGTACGGAGAACACCATACAGATCCCGAGGAGAAGTATAAAAATTCCGATCATTACCCGAAGCACCTCGACAGATACACGGAATATCGGACCGAGAATTTTTCCTAAAAATGTGATGAAAGCGGCCAGCGCACGGAAGGGAAACAACACGATTTTAGCAAGGGTGCTTTCCTCTTCGCTTTTTTCGTTAAGACTTTTCTTGACACTGGATTCAATATTGGAGAGTGTGACGGGTTCTCCCTGCATTTCCATTTTCTCCGTAATGGTTTTCGCCTCTGGTATAGAGAACCAGAGGACGAGGTAAAGAACGATACCGAAGCCACCAACGAAGGCGAGGATCACGAAGAGTACCCGTATCATCACTACGTCCGATCCGAAGAATGCGGCAATACCACCAGCAACACCACCGAGCACTTTACTCTCCTGTTTGCGGTACATCTTTTTCACGCTGGACTCTTCTTCCATGGTTTCATCGCCTGGCAGTACGATCCACAAAATGAGGTAGATGATCAGACCACCGCCATAGCCCAGTGTCAGGAGTGCGAAAATCAGTCGTGGCCACACGGGATCTACTCCGAAATAGTGGGCGAGCCCGGCACAAACACCCCCAAGAATTTTTCTGCGTTGGTCGCGGGCGAGTTTCTTATTGGGCGGTGCCTGGTAAGAGGATGAAGTGGCGCGTGACTCTTCTTTCGAAGCAGCTTCGCCGGCGAATTCATTTTCTTCCGCAGCTTTGAAGTCACTTACATTACCCATCGTAGAGATAAGTTGTTGCACGTCTTCCGCTGTGATCACCTGCTTACCCTCATTCAACTTTGCCAAAAAGATCTCCGCAATACGACTCTCGATGTCAGCCAGGATTTCACTGCTGTCTTCAAAAGAACCGAAATAGCGATTGATTGAGTCCAGATACTTACGTAGCGTTTCATAGCCGTCTTCCTCGATGTGGAAGATGATGCCGCTGATGTTGATGCTAAGTGTCTTTTTCATATTCGTGGAAATGGAGGTGAGGGTTAAACGTTTGTGGTAGTTTTCTTGCGAATCATTTCGGTGGAGTGCACGAGGTCATCCCAGGTTTCGGTGAGGCCTCTCAAAAACTTGTCGCCCACATCGGTGAGCTTGTAGTATTTACGCGGTGGTCCCGATTTGGATTCAACCCACTTGTACTCGAGCAGGCCTGAGTTCTTAAGGCGTGTGAGTAGAGGATAAAGTGTGCCCTCCACCACAATCATTTTGGCGGATGTTAGTTCATCCAGCATGTCGGAGGCATATGTTTCCCCCCTGGCAATAATGTGCAAAATGCAGTACTCAAGGATTCCCTTTCGCATTTGCACCTGAGTGTTTTCAAGGTTCATAGGCTTGTATTAAAACTATATAATAGCTTATACGCAAAGGTACTATGTATGGCCAAGTACTTTCAAAAAATATGATCAATTATTTTATAACTAATTGATTGTCAGTATATAATTTTTGTGATTAGCGCTGAAGGCGAGCTAGACTTCTCTTTTGCCTCCTTTATCTGGCTGGAATCAATCAATGAATTTTTGGTAAATGATCGATAGAAAGAAGAATCGACAAACTGAATCAAAATTGATGATTTAGAAGCATAAAGGAGAACCCAAAAAAGTAGATGACATTAAATTCAATCGCGAATTGAAAGGATTATTGGCCGTTCCTAAGCCTGATAAAAACTAGGTGGGGATTGGGGCTGCTGGCGTATTGCCATTCTTATTTTGAAATCTATCATACATCTCATCGTTGAAACTATTTGCTGAAATGATTTCATCAATCTTTATCACTAAAGTAGTCAAGTCTTCAACATCAGTTACCTCTCCTGATTGTACATATGAAGCATAGATGTCTAAATATTGAGTTGTAAAAACCAACTCCTTAGTCTCTTTTTTCCTATAACCACTATAAACCGGAAAAATTTTAATATAGTTGGCGCGTGATGGAATTGGTAAGCTTTGAACCCATCCTACATAGCACTTATCATTTTTAAGTGTAAACTGTACTAGCTCAACATTTCTATAGCAATGCTCACATAATCTTTCAAATTCATTGCCTATATCCTTTATAGCAATTGAAATTTGCTTGTCCTTAGTAATAATCCAATTTGTAACTTCTGTAAAAACAACACTTAATATAAAAGAGCATAATGCTGTACCAAAATATTGTACTTGTAATGGATAATAACTCCTTATTTCGTTTACAAAAGATGGGGCTAATCGGGTTAATGATGCAGTTAATGCCCAAGAAACAAATAGCATTCCAATTCCGACTAAAATTGAATTAAGGATGAGTTTTTGACTTTCAACACGCTGCTGCCGATACCTTAATAATTCAGATCTTATTAAGATGTAATAACCCCCAACAATTGGGAATATTAATAAATTAAAGGGCATCTAATTTAGGGCGTAGTGAGTTTAGGATTCTCCGCTTTAAGATGCTTATATATCGATGATTCTTTCAGTTTAAGAATCATCGATTTTACTTTTTTTGATTTAAAAAATTCACCCCCCTTTATATAAAGCCGACCAGTAGAGGAGGCATGAAAAATGATTTTATCATTTGATGATTCATTGCTCATATACTTTTAAGTTTAAGGGTTTAAAAATAGTTATCAACAACGTAATGTGGATAACTTGTTAATTGCTTAGTATTAGTAAAGCTAACGTATGCACATACTGGTTGTATGCAGAAAGTATAAATATTTTATAACTAGTATAATTAGAAATTGTCTAAATAAGTTCAAACACTCATCATAAAAACCTCATTTTCACCCAAATTTCACAGTGTAAATTGATATATCATTTACCAATTAATTTCTAACTAATTGATTGTCAGTATATAATTTTTATGATTAGTGCTGAAGGTGAGCTAGACTCTCTTTTGCCTCCTTTAGATCTGGCTGAATCGCCAGCGAATTCTTGTAGTATTTCTTAGCCAAATCCATCTTGCCCTGACTCTCATAAATGAACCCGCGGGCACACAATCCATGGGCTTGATTTAATCTCACCATGAGTTCCGCACAGGCGAATGCTTTTTCCCAGCTTCCGCCAAGAAATCCAGGAGCTTTACAGTAATAGTGAATCAATCCCCATTGTGTTTGGGATGTTGGCGGGGTCGATAGCTGCCGCTTTTTCAAATTCATTTTTGATTTTAGGAGCGAGGAATGCTTTTCTGATCGGATTAGCGTCCAGCGCCAGTACACCATAAAGCACACCCAACCAATTGTGGTACTCTGCAGAAGCTGGATTTGTGGCTACAGACTTTTCAAAATAATTCACAGCCAGTTCATATTTTTTCTCTTCTGTAGCAATTCTGCCGAGATAGTATTGAGCTTCGGCAAACTGCTGCTCCGTTTCGCGAATGCCGGATAAAAGAGGTTTTGCTTCGCTGTAGTTTTTTGCTTCAAAAAATGACTTAGACTTCTCTATTAACTGCCCTGGTGACAGATGAGCATAAAAAAAGAAAATGATGAGAAGTCTGGACATAGGTTTCGCCTACGACCATGTACGAATTAATGATGAGTTTTGGATTTTTAAAACCGGAGAGTAAAAACAGTCTTCACATCGGGCTCGGATTCCACTATCAGTGTGCCGTTGTGCATCTGCATGATCTGGCGCGAGAGAGCAAGACCAATGCCGGAGCCGGTTTTTTTCGTGGTAAAGAAGGGTACGAATATCCGGTTAATGGCCTCCGGAATAATACCTGGGCCGTTGTCTTTCACTTCGATCAGAATATTCTGACCATCGTATTTTCCGTTGAGCTCGATTTTTCCCGTTGTCCCGTTTTGTGAGAGTGACTCCATCGCATTCTTCACCAGGTTGATCAGCACTTGTTCGATCATCTCTGAGTCGGCCTGAATGGTGAGGTAATCGGAACTACAGGAATAGGTAAACTCAATAGTCGTCTTTTTCATTTGCTGTCGCATGAACTGGGCGACTTTCTCGATCAGTTCTTTCAACAGGACAGTTTTTATTTTTGGCTGCGGCAATGAAGTGTATTCGCGGTACGCATCAATGAATTTAATGAGCCCCTTGCTCCGGCTTTCGATAGTTGCTAAACCTTCTCGCAAGTCATCGGCCACATCGGCTTTCATTTCAAACTCGTCTCCTTTTTTTGTCAGTTCATGATCGAGGATTTCGCGTAGCGTGGAGGTGAGTGAGGAAATAGGTGTGATGGAATTCATGATCTCGTGGCGCAGCACCCGCGTCAGATTTTGCCACGCTTCCAACTCTTGCTTTTGCAATTCAGTCTGGATGTTTTGCATCGTCACCAACTTCACCGTGTTCCCGCGAATGCGTAATTCGGTTGCCTGCAGCGTTAACAGAAACTCATTTGTTTTGTACAGCGCACTTTTACCTGACTGAACTTCCGTGATAGCAGCAAATAACTTTGGATTTTTCTCTGCCAATTCATTAATGTTTTTCAGGTTGGATTCACTGACGAAACGTTTGGCATTCGCGTTCATCAATTGCACGTTGCCATCGGTATCAAATGAAATAATACCCGTGCGAACCTGCTGGACAACGGTATTAAGGTATTGCCAGTTTTCCTCTTTTTCCGATCGCGCTTTCCGGAATGCCTCAAGCACTTCATTAAAAGATTCATTCAGGTCCTTGAAGCTTTTGCCCAGTTTGTTGTCGGCCGCAAAACCTGAAACAAAGTCGGAATAACGCACTGATTCGAGGAAGCGCGTAAGTTTTCGATTGGTTTGAGAAGTGAACCGGTAAAGTTCCCAAAGCTGAAAGGCAATCACCAGGATGTTGAGCCCGGCTGCAAAAATCATGTTGGGCCGATAGAGCATGAAGATGACGAGCGCAACGGAAGCCCCCAACATCACCACCCTGAAAATCACCCGTATGCGAAAGTCCTTCATTTGTTAGTCGATAGTCTACGGCAAAATAAACAATCGTCCCTGACTATGGACTATTGACTACATTTTAAAGCCCGTGTTTTTCCAGTCTTCTGTAAAGAGATGAACGTGTCAATCCGAGTTCGGATGCAGCTTGGGTGATATTTCCGTTATATTTTTTCAGGACTTTTCTAATCAGGAGTTTTTCTACCTCTTCCAGGTTGAATGCGTCCAGGTTGAGGCCGGGCTCCGCTTCTTTGGTGGAGACTGCATTGAAGTTGAAGTCTTCAGGTTGAAGCACCGAAGCGCTGCTCATGATCACGGCACGTTCGAGCGAGTGTTGCAATTCGCGAATGTTTCCGGGCCACGAGTGTTTGTTCATGCGAGTGAGCGCACCGTCACTGATTTTGGCGATGGTCTTACCGTATTTGGAATTATAGCTTTTCAGAAAGTAATGAGCGAGCAGAGGAATATCCTCGGGACGTTCACGCAAAGGAGGGATCTCCACTTCTATCGTATTGATCCGGTATAGTAAGTCCTGCCGGAATTTATTTTCCTTCACCATTTCATACAACGGCAAGTTGGTAGCGCAGATCAGTCTGATGTTGATAGGAACTTCTTTGTTGGCGCCTACGCGACTCACTTTCCGGTTCTGAAGTACAGTTAACAACTTCGCCTGCAGTGGCATCGAAAGGTTCCCGATTTCATCGAGGAAAAGAGTGCCGTTGTTGGCCAATTCAAACCTGCCGACCCGGTCTTCTTTTGCATCGGTGAAAGACCCGCGTTTGTGACCGAACAGTTCGCTTTCAAAGAGCGTCTCTGTCACGGATCCCAAATCGACAGAAACGAATGATTCATTTTTTCGCTGTGAATTCCGGTGAATGGCTCGCGCGATCATTTCTTTTCCGGTTCCATTCTCTCCGAGAATAAGCACATTCGCATCCGTCTGGGCAACACGTTCTACGGTTTGAAATATCCGTTGCATCGCCTGACTTTGCCCAATGATATCACTGAATTTTTCATTCAATGCCTGATTGATTTCCTGGTTCTTGATTTTCAGTGTCTGAATCTGGTCACGGGACTCACGCAGCCGCATGGATGACAAAAGTGTGGCGAGCAGTTTTTCGTTTTCCCATGGTTTCAATACAAAGTCGGTTGCTCCGGCTTTGATCGCCTTCACTGCCATTTGTACATCGCCATAGGCTGTAATGAGCACAACTACGGAAGAAGGATCTATATCGAGGATTTTCTGAAGCCAATAGTAACCTTCACTACCGCTACTCACATCCTTGGTAAAATTCATGTCAAGCAGAATGACATCGTAGTCTTCATTGGCCATCAGCGATGGAATGCATTCCGGATTTTTCTCTACATCGACTTGTGCAAAATGTCTTTTCAGAAAAATTTTCGCTGCCTTCAACAAGTCTTCGTTGTCATCAACAATCAGAATTCTGCCGTGCTTATTTTCGTTCATGTGTGGTTCCAATTGAATTTTTTCCTACTCTTTAAATCAATATTGATACCGATAGGATCAAAGTCGTTGATTTCAAAAGATTCGCGGTTTTCATGCCCAAAGCTATCAAAATTTTGTCCGCATACGGACAACCTCGTTCACAATTGAACTGGAAACGGACTATGAAAACCTCAATTCTAACCCAAAACGCCCGTTCTCAGGTTGGCACACAACTTGGCTATCTCTAATCCGTAAAAAACCTGAAAAAGTTAAGAGCGCATGGATAAAAAAATACAAAAGAAGAGATTCACAGTTAAGAAGGTGGCGACCTACCTGGGTACTGCAGCTATTGTTGTTTTTGTTGCCTACCAGTTCATTTTTGCCGACAGGCGTTCAAAACTGAAAACAGACAAAGAGAAGATCACCATTTCGGAAGTGAAGATGGGATTGTTCAAAGAGTACATTCCTCAAACCGGCACTGTTGAGCCAGCGCGTACTGTCTATCTCGATGCAATCGAAGGTGGAAATATCAAAAGAGTTATTCGCGAAAGCGGATCAATTGTAAAGAGGGGAGATCCTATTATTGAAATCACCAACCTCAATAGGGAAATTGCTGTTTTGCAACAGGAATCTGACTTGGTGCAAAGTATCAACCGCTCTCGCGACACCAGGCTTGGTATTTTGAGAAATGATCTGGAGCAACGTCAAACACTAGCTCAGATTGATAACCAGCTCGCCATTTTTCGTCCACAATATGAAAGACAAAAAGTACTTCTGGATAAGAAATTAATAGCAAGGCAGGATTTTGAGAAAACCGAAGCTGACTATTTGTACAATGTTGAACGCAGAAAATTCACGTATGAAGCCTATAAACGAGACTCATCGGGTAGGATTCTTAACTTAAGGGACATCGATATTTCAGAAGATCGAATGAAACAAAATCTTGTGGCAGTGCGCACGATATTGGAGAATCTTAACATCAAAGCTCCTGTGGACGGTCAGCTTACCATGTCAGCACACTGGGAAATCGGACAAGCAATTAACATGGCCCAAAGATTAGGACAGGTAGATGTAGTTGGGAGTTATAAGGTACGTGTACCAATTGACGAATTGTACTTACCTAAAATTTCAGCAGGACTGCCCGCTACCACAGACTTCGACAACAAGACCTACAACCTCGTGATTACCTACATCTATCCTAATATCACCAATGGACGTTTTGAAGTAGACATGGAATTTCAGGGCGATACTCCTCAAGGTATTCGCAGAGGTCAGTCCCTTCGCTTGAGAATAGAATTGGGTCAACCCTCACAGGAGTTGCTGTTGCCAATGGGCGGATTCTACAAAGATACTGGTGGCAATTGGGTGTTCATTCTTGAACCGAACGGTGACCGCGCTGTAAAACGTGAAGTCAAACTCGGACGGAAGATGGGCTCTGAATACTTTGAAGTGCTGGAAGGTCTGAAACCGGGTGATAAGGTGATTACTTCATCGTATGAGAACTTTGGCAACAATGAAGTTTTAATATTGAATTAAAGCCGTAATGCAACTTTTTGACAATATCAGCGTCTTATGTTGTAACCAACAAATAAAAATCAAGTAATACTTAAAACTAAATCCAAACGTTAAACATCTTTTTCTTAACCCATAACCGATATGATAAAATTAAAGAACCTCGAAAAAGTCTATACCACTGAAGAAGTAGAGACAACGGCATTGAATAGCATCAATATGGAAATTAAGGATGGCGAGTTTGTTGCCATCATGGGTCCATCTGGTTGCGGTAAGTCTACTTTGCTTAATATCCTCGGATTGCTGGACAATCCCACAGGCGGTGAGTATTTTTTTGGTGAAAACGAAGTTTCAAAATATTCTGAGCGCCAGCGTGCACAATTGCGCAAAGGTTCTATCGGCTTCGTATTCCAGAGTTTCAATTTGATCGATGAACTTACTGTGTTTGAAAACGTAGAGTTGCCATTACTCTACATGAAAGTGCCTTCAGATGAGCGCAAGAAAAGAGTGGAGGAAGTACTGGAGCGCATGAACATCATGCATCGCAGAAATCACTTCCCTCAACAACTGTCGGGTGGTCAGCAACAGCGCGTAGCTATTTCCCGTGCAATTGTTGCCAAGCCCAAAGTGATCCTGGCCGATGAACCTACAGGTAACCTGGATTCAGCCAACGGTGAAGAAGTAATGAAACTTCTTTCTCAATTAAACGAAGAAGGCACAACTATTTTGATGGTGACGCACTCTCCTTATGACGCTAACTATGCACACCGCATTGTTAACCTGTTCGATGGAAAGATCGTTACGGAAAACATCAAAGAACAATTCCATATCTAAGACTCAAGACTTCAGGAACAATCGAGTCCTGATTCGTTCTTCATAGTTTAGGTTTAGGTTAAGAATAAAGTCCCGCATCTCCGGGACTTTATTTTTTTGCACGGTTTTCGAAAATTAAAATGAACACAATCCTGTTCACGATCGTACACCGGCCGATAGGCGACTCCTTTTTTTAAGGCGAAACACGATTTTCAGCTTCAGGCATATTTATTGACCCTTGGAGGCAACGCAGTTCCATCGTTCTGCGTCTAACCCACAGCAAATCACATACCCATGATCAAAAACTACCTGCTCATCACGCTTCGGTCGCTGATGAAAAACAAACTTTTCATCCTGATCAATGTTTTCGGGATGGGAATCGCTATCGCCTGTTGCATAGTTGCATATGTGAATTGGGAATTTGCTAACGGTTGGGACAAAACCCAAACGAATGCGGACAAAATCTATCGCGTTCAATTTCATCGGGAGTTTCAGGGAAGGCATGAGCGTTACGGGATGGTGCCCAACCCGCTGGGAAAGCATGTACGTCAGAATTTCAAAGATGTCTCCAGGGTAGTTCGGTACGCGTCTTCATACTCTGACATTCGGATTGGCGAAGAGATTTTTGGAACCAATTTCGCATTCGTAGACTCGGCTTTCTTTGAACTATTCACCTATAAATTGAAGTACGGCACTTTTGCCGACTTCTTTGATAAGAGCAAAGTTTTTATCAGTGATGAAATTGCCAGGAAGTATTTCAATCGGGAAGATGTAGTCGGTAAGCAGATCACGCAGGTGATTTTGAAGAACGATGGGCAGCGGATATTGAAAGAATTCACTGTCGGTGGTGTTTTTGAAAAGCTTCCATTGAATTCCAGTTTCAGATTTGAAGCCGTTGCCTTGTTCGACAACTTTTGGGACATCAACCTTGATCCTAATAACAGCGAGACGAGTTGGTATCGCTGGAATACTTTGTTTCTTCAAATCAATGATCCCTCAAGGGTAGCTGAAGTCACCCGGCAATTGCAGCAATATGTAGAACCACAAAACAAAGCGCGCGAAGATTTTAAGGTTACTTCCTACTACCTCGAAAACTTCAAAGGCATGATGAAACGCAATCGACAGAATCCGCGCGTGAATGGTGACTGGTTGAGTGGCGGTGTTCCTGATGAAGCCATTACTGTACCGGCGATTATGGCAGGCCTGCTTTTGTTGTTGGCATGTTTCAATTTCACCAATACGTCCATTGCTATTTCTAGCAAACGCCTTAAGGAAATTGGACTTCGTAAAGTGATGGGAGGCCTTCGCAGTCAACTGGTGTTTCAGTTCTTGTCAGAGAATCTGTTGCTTTGTTTTTTTGGCCTTCTTGCAGGCATGCTCATGGCGGAATGGCTGGCCCCGGCTTATGATGCGATGTGGCCGTGGCTTGAATTGAAATTGAACTACTCCGAAAATCTCGGGTTCATGGCTTTCCTTGTTGCCCTCCTGATGTTCACAGCACTCATCGCGGGTGGCTACCCGGCATTCTACGTTACTTCATTTGAACCGGTGAGTATTCTGAAGGGAACCACAAAATTTGGTGGCACCAACTGGTTCACACGCATTTTGCTATTCGGGCAATTCGTGATTTCATTTTTGGGAATAATTATGGGCGTGGGGTTCTACGAAAATGGGGAGTATCAAAAGAACTATGACCTTGGTTTCGCGACCCATGGAGTGATTTCGACATGGGTTAATAATGAGGGCGCCTTTAACACTTATCGTGATGCCCTTTCAACGAACAAAGACATTCAACTGATTGCGGGTACGAAAAATCACATTGCCAATAATTTTTATAATGACCCGGTCAAGTACGAAGCAGTGATTCGGGAAGTAGACATCATGGATATCGGTGATGACTATTTTGAAGTGATGGATATGACTTTACTCTCCGGAAGAAAATTCCAAAAGGATTCAGAGACAGATCGCAAGGAATCAGTATTGGTCTCCGAAGAATTTGTAAAACAATTCGGATGGAAAGACAATCCTATCGGCAAACGTGTGGTTTGGATGGACACTGTGCAGCTTTACGTAATCGGGGTTATTAAGAATGTTTATGCACGTGCCCTTTGGCAACCTGTACAACCCTTGATGGTACGTTACATATCACCGGCGAAATATCAACAACTCCTGGTCAAGGCAAAGCCGGAGCAACTTGCCGAGATCAACACATTCATGGAAAAGAAATGGAAGGAGACATTCCCTAATACCCAATACAATGGTGAGCTCATCGATCGTGAATTGCAGGAAACCAATGAGATCAATGCGAATGTGGTGGTGATGTGCGGCTTCCTGGGATTCTTTGCTGCATTGATGACGGGTATCGGGCTTTTTACGCTCGTGTCGCTCAATATTGTTAAGAGGATGAAAGAGATAGGGGTTAGAAAGGTGCTGGGAGCATCGTTGGGAAATATTGCAGCTGTAATCAATTTCGAGTTCGCAGTCAATTTAAGCCTCGCTACTGTGGTTGGTGGGGCTGCCGGTTATTTTTTGACTAACATATTAATGGATTCAATATGGGAGTACTTTCAAAAGGTCAATGTATTCAGTTTCACGTTTTCAATAATTACGATTGTTGTAATAGCTGTGCTGGCGGTTGCCTATAAAACGGTAAGCACTGCTTCCCTCAACCCGACTAAAACTTTGCGTGATGAATAGTGTAACATAATTGAAGGTTCATAGTCTTTGATTCAGAATCTCCATTTTTCCCAAAAACCAAAACAGGAGTAGCAGTATGTTTAAAAATTACTTCACGGTTGCTTTGCGCAACCTCGTCAAACACAAATTCTTTTCAGTTATCAATATCTTCGGATTGACCGTTGGAATTGCCAGTTGCTTATTGATTTTCATCTATGTAACGGATGAGGTAAGCTATGATAAATTCCATGTCAATGCCGAGAACATTTACCGGATCGGACTGCATGGCAAAATTGCAGGACAGGAAATTTATACTACTAACTCAAGCTTGCCCTTAGGCCCCGCAATGAGGAATGAGATTCCGGGAGTGGAGAGCATGACACGTGTAGATCCATTCGGCAGAACGGGGGTCATCTTCAGAAATGGAGAGAAAGTGTTCACCGAAAAAGACATCTGTTACGCTGATTCAAATTTTTTCAAATTCTTCAGTTTCCGGTTGAAAGAAGGAGACGCGGAGACGGCACTCAATGAGCCAAACGCAGTAGTGATTTCCCAAACTTTGGCTGATAAATATTTTGACGGGCAGGCCTTTGGGAAAACGCTGGTCATTGGAAATGACAAGAAGGCATTTAAAGTAACGGGTATCTCAGATGTAGTACCGGCCAATTCGCATCTTCAATTCAATGCGATTCTTTCATACAATACTATTCTTCGCGATTCATCCCAGTCTTTCAATGGCTGGACAAGCAATTCGATGTATACCTACATTCAGAAAAGCCCGTTGACGAAACCCGAAGAGATCAACCGGAAACTGGAAAACATGGTTGAGAAATATGTGGGTAAGGAATTGGAACAAGGGCTGGGCATTAAGTTTGCGGAATTTAGAAAGGGGGGTGGAATTTATAGTTATGAGATTTACCCGCTTACGAATTCTCACCTGCATGCCTACGCACCGGATGACATGCAGCCTGCAGGAAATATCACGTACGTCTATATTTTCTCAGGCGTAGGGATTTTTATTTTGCTCCTCGCCTGTATCAATTTCATGAATTTGTCAACAGCTCAATCCGCAGGACGAGCGAAAGAAGTCGGTCTTCGTAAAACCCTTGGCTCGCTGCGTTCTCAATTGATCGGGCAATTTTTGTCTGAGTCCTTCATCTTCAGTTTTGTTGCGGTTATTCTTGCTGTAGCTTTATGCTACCTTGTGTTGCCTTATTTCAATTTGCTCGCAGGAAAGGAACTTACATTAGTCTCTCTGAACTCACCTTCATTTTTTGCAGCAGCAGCCGTTCTCATTGTATTCGTTGGTTTTTTGGCTGGCAGCTACCCTGCATTCTACCTTACTTCATTTAATGTGGTTGAGGTGGTGAAAGGGAAAATAAGAGCGGGGATGAAAAGCAAGGGCGTTCGAAGCTCATTGGTAGTGTTTCAATTCGCTGTTTCCATTTTACTGATCCTGGCCACAGCAGTTGTTTACCTGCAACTGACTTACATGCAGGACAAAGATCTTGGCCTTGATAAGCGCAACGTACTCGACATTCAAAGTACTGGCCGCCTTGACAAGAACCGGATGGCATTTCGAAATGAAGTGAAAAATCTGGCGGGCGTTCAAGCCGTAAGTTTTACTGGAAATACATTTCCTGGGATCAACAACACTACGGTATTCCGTGAGAAGGGAAGCAAAGTTGATCACCTCACGGGGAAATATTCGGCCGACTGGGATCATATGGATGTGTTGAAATTTAAATTGTCGGCAGGCCGGTTCTTCTCCCGTGATTATAAAACAGATTCAACGACTGCTGTAGTCAATGAAGCCTTTGTCAAAGAATTTGGTTGGAAAGATGCCTTGGGACAGGAGGTCATTGACTTCAATGGCGCGACTCCGGAAACTGTAAAAATCATAGGTGTTGTTAAAGACTTTAATTTCGAGACACTAAAAGATAAGGTTCGCCCAATCATCATGCGACTCACACCGGAGTCGCGGGATTTATTGGTTCGTTATGAAGGGAATCCAAAGAATGTCACGGAGTCGATTGAGAAACTCTGGAGGCAGTATTCCAATGGTGAACCGTTCGAGTATGCGTTCCTGGATGAAGGTTTCGATCGGCTCTTCCGTGCTGAGCAGCGTTTGCGCGATATTTTCACGGTGTTCTCTGTATTGGCGATCAGCATTGCATGTCTTGGACTCTTTGCCCTGGCAGCCTTCACTACCGAGCAGCGTACAAAAGAGATAGGCATTCGCAAGGCGATGGGCGCATCAGTAGCTGGGTTGACACTTCACTTGTCTAAGGAATTCATGGTCCTGGTTTTGGTGGCGATGATTCCGGCTGTTGGCCTGGGATGGTATTTTGCGGAGTCATGGCTATCTGATTTTCCTTACCGGATTGTATTGTCTCCATTGGTTTTCATTGGAAGCGCGTTGACAGCAATATTTATAGCGTGGCTCACAGTAAGCTACCAATCATTGAAAGCAGCGCGTGCTAAACCAGTGAATTCGTTGCGCTATGAATAAAGCATTTTTTTATAAAAATGTTGAAAGTCAGGTAGATAGAAATTGAATGCGAATCCAATGTTAAGTTTTCACTAAAATTTGATAAAGATAGCTTAACAGGATAGCTTTAATGTCTAATCACTTTTTATGGAAAAACTAGTTGTCAAAGGCAAAAAGGAAATCAGGTTGCACCTAACTGACTCTTTGAATCAGACAATCCAGACACTTGGAGTTTCGAAGCCGGGTAAGAAGGCTCAAAAGCAGATTGCCAAAAGTTCTAAAAAATTGGCAAAGCTTGTGGGTAAGCAGATGAAAAAGGAACTCAAGGCAATTGGAAAAATGAAAAAGAAAACGGAAAGGAAAAAAGAGAAGCCAGCCGAGTTGGAAACAGCTTAGTAGTATTCGATAAGCCGATAAAGAAGCCTGGTTAAAAGTCAGGCTTTTTTATTTGGAAAAAGTTCACTTAGCCTGACCCTGCGATATTCAAAGATGTTATCGATTTCTCGTTTCACAAATAACCAATGGGCAAATCGTCCAAGGAAGCCCATTGGCAATGCATAACTCACTTCATCAATCATTTCAGTGCCACCATCGACAGAGCGAAAATGATGTTGGTGATACCAGATGGCGTAAGGTCCCGTAATCTGGTCATCGATGAAATAGTCGTGCTCCTTTACGTTTTTTATTTCCGTCACCCATCTTAGCCGGATACCCGGCAACACGCTTACTTTATATTGGATGATTTGACCGCTGTAAACTTTGCGATCCATCGATATAGAGAGGATTTTAAAATTCATTCGGTCAGGCGTGATTTTCACGAGGTTTCTGGGCGATGAAAAAAAATCCCAGGCCTCTGTTACCGCGATAGGCAGAAATTGTTTGTTGGTGTAGGAATAGACTTTCATTCGCTGAGTGCTTTTTTAAAAACTTTCAAGATACGGTCTCGTGCAAATTGATGCTCGACTATCGGTTTGACATAGTTACTAGTACCAAATTCGGGCACCCACTTTTGAATATACTTAAAGCCGGGGTCAAATTTTTTCGTTTGTAGCTCCGGACTGAATACTCGAAAGTAAGGAGCGGCATCGCAGCCAGAACCTGCTGCCCATTGCCAACCTCCGTTATTCGCAGCGAGGTCGAAGTCCAACAACTTTTGAGCGAAATAAGATTCTCCCCAGCGCCAATCGATCAGTAAGTGCTTAACTAAGAAACTGGCTGTGATCATACGCACCCGGTTATGCATGAAGCCGGTAGTATTAAGCTCACGCATTCCGGCATCGACAATTGGATAACCTGTTCGGCCGTCACACCAGGCTTGAAACTCTTCCTCATTGTTTCGCCAGGCAATCCGATCATAGGCGGGTTTAAAAGCTTTAGTTTCCACTTGCGGAAAATGCCAAAGTATCATGTGGTAGAAATCGCGCCAAATCAATTCATTTAACCAAATCTCATTTTTCTTCAATGCTATCTGGACCAGTTTTCGAATACTAACTGTCCCAAATCGAAGGTGGATACTCAACTTCGTTGTCCCGTCAATGAACGGAAAATTCCGTTGTTGGTCATATTTTTCAATGATCGATTGCTTGATGGATCTCTCGGGAAATTTTTCTTCCGATGCTTCGAAGCCAGTTTCCTGGAGTGAGGCAAAAGGTAGAGGAGAAGTCTTTTTTAAGTTTCGAACGTATTTTTCAACAGGATAACTCTTGATGTAGAATTTGTTCACGGCTTTTTTCCACTTGCGGCTATAGGGTGTAAAAACCGTGTAAGGATTGCCATCGTCTTTCAGGATTTCATTTTTCTCAAAAATGACCTGGTCTTTGAAACTTTTAAATTCAATTCTTTTTTCATTCACAATTTTCATTACAGTTTCATCACGATGAACTGCGTAAGGCTCATAATCGTGGTTAGTATAGATGTTTTTTGGGTTGACCTGCCGGAAAAATTCCAACGGATTTCCGTACCAAACCAATATTGAGGAGTCCAAATTTTCCAGTTCCGATTTTAACAACGCCAGTGATTGATGAATGAATTCCACCCTCCTGTCTTTTTTATCAGGCAGGTTATCAAGAATCTTCGTGTCAAAAATGAAAACAGAAAGAATGTTTTTGTTTTCCTTCAGTGCATGATAGAGCCCCGCGTTGTCAGACAACCGCAGGTCTCTCCTGAACCAGAACAGTGTTGTATTTTGATCGATTAACCCAGGGTACATTTATTCTTCAGCGGAAGCCTCGTATAAATAGTAATTTTTCCGGTACCGCACTAATGAAAGCACCAGTAAGAAAACTGAGGCTGGAAGGGAGAGTTTAAAAAGAGTGAGACCAAAGCCGAGAAGAAACACCCATAAAATAGTTTGCATGTGTTCGTCCATGTTTGGTCTTCTGCTATAGAGCGAACAATGAGTGAAAAGAAGAAAACTCAACCCGGCAATAAAAATAGAGAGCGCATCTATTATTCGAATTTGGTTGACGACTATTGTCACTATTTCCGGCAAGAGCAGCAGGGCGTAGGTTAAAGCCAGATGTAAAAATCGCTGGCCGATAGAAAATGGTAGTCCCCGGATGAAAAAAAGATTCTGATCTTCCAGTTTCCTGAATTCGAAGGTGATTACCGTGTGTGCAGCAAGTCCAAACAATAATCCAAGCAAAGCTGTTCGGTATTCGTAGTGATCAAGCGAAATTTGTAGGAACAGTAAAATAGACAACACCGAAAAGATTTTTGTCACAAACAAAATTATTTTGAGCCTGGAGGTTAGCAGACTCAAATAGAAAAACGGAAATGGCTTAGCCCAGGACCAATGGAATGAAGGAAAAGTAATTAATGGTGGCCTTACGGAATTGAGATGAAAAAAAATGTAGGCAGTGCCTGCAACAATCAGTGACGCGTGAAATCCGATAATGATAACGGCCACAAGAAAATGATGTGTCTGTAAAGCAATGGAAACGATTAGGATTGAATACAAAAGCACTGGCACATACATGAATATCACCGAGTAGGCAATCAATCGCATTTGCCTGCCTGGATTTGAAAGACTGATCTGGCGAAGAAAAGAATTTTCTGGCAACGCGAGAGCTTGTTGAAAGAAGGCAATGCATTTAGTCATGTATAACGCCCAGAGAAAACAGACCAGAGCTAAAAATACCGGAGCACTGATCATTCCATAGATCAAGGACAAATGGTAATTGACAATTTGTGTTGACTCTACAATGCCGAACATCAGGAAGAAGATAAAAAAGAAAAAGCCTGTATTCCTCTCGTAGAATTTTTTGATGATCACTAAGAGTAGGATACGATTCATAAAAAACGAACGGTCCCGTTTTCTACCAATATTTCTTTTGCTGCAGGGAGATGAGATTGCTCCATTGACTGGTGCGAAGTGAAAATGAAATTTGTGCCGCTTGCCAGTCGATCGGCTATAAGATTGTTGAGAATACCCAATGACGTCTGATCGATGGTCACCAACGGTTCATCCAGGAAAATATATTTTGTATTTCCAATGAAGGCCAGCACAAGAGACAACTTTTTAAGCATGCCGCTGGAGTAGGTGCCTACATCGTTTTTGTAATAACTCCCGACGCCCAAAGTTTCGATAAGCTGATCAGCTTGCTCCTTCCCGGCTTTTCTCGCTTTGAGATAAAAATTCACCAGGTCAAATCCCGAAATGAAAGATGGATAAAGCGGCTCAGCCTCGGCATAACTTACCATCTTCCGGTAGTCAACAGGTTGCTTCTTGAGATTGATCCCGTCAATTTCTACTTCTCCTTCAAATGGCAGGAAACCTCCGGCAATTTTTAACAGTGTCGACTTGCCCGAACCGTTTGCTCCCCTTAGCCAGTACAAGCCATTGGCAATTTCAAGTTCAGGAATTTCAAGAACCGTATGGCCTCCGTATTTTTTCTTGACACTAAGGAATTTTAGCATAGCCGAATTAACGGGCAGTTTATGCAAGAGTTACATCCCATTCACTTTATGCTTTAGTCTTCTTTTGTCCAAAGGGATTTTGGAAAATAAAATCGAATGCGAGGTAGGTTGTATAGTGAAGGCCATTTTCGCGCCAGAACTGATGCATAAAACCGGCATCAATGATCAGCGAAGGTTTTTTAAAGCTATGCCTGAAGTAAGTGGATAATCGATCTTCAGTAAAGCCGATCTGTGTCCACCGATGGTTATCTGTATCGTGATTCGAAGCGAACAGGAATTCATTAGCTAAGATAATGGAGTTAGCTTCAGTCAATTTATAATTGCATTGGCCCTTGAGCCTGAATCGCACTTGTGTTGGTGTGTGAGCCCATGAAGACCATGATGTCGTATAGAATGTTCTTAATTCCGGACGAAATGAATGAGCGAAGGACCAACGACCAACTTGGTATCTGTAAAATAGTCGAAGGTAATGGCGCACTTCAATTTTCCATGGAGGATTAAGAGGTTCATAGGGCTCATCTTCACTGTAAAACTCCTGTTTGCGAAGGCTTGTGCACCAAGCTAGCTGCCATCGATTGTTAAACTGATAGTAGGTTTCCTGGTTTAGAACAAAAATGGCTGGCTTCTTTAAAAACTGTAAACTATTCGGGTCGCTTTGCAATGAACCACCTGCATATATCGTGGTCGAAACTTTATTACTGATTTTTTGAGAAAAACCTAGTGCTACCCATCCAACACCTTTGGCGCCATCCAGGCCAGGTGGAGATATCTGTGCATTCGTCTGTAGTTCAAAAAAACAGGCGAGAAGACTCAAACAAAAAATGACCGTGGAATTTTGCCTCACTGGGCATGGAATAGGTGAATTCATTATTCAGTAAACAACACTTAACATTATAGTAACATTCGAATCTTTACTTTGTGTAAAATTAAAAATAAGATAATGATTTCTTCACTTTTAATTAATATAATGAACACTGTCAATAGATCTAACGCATTGATTTTGATTATTTTATGCATGAGCATTCATTTACAAGCTCAGTTTCCGGAAAAGCTGAAGGATGGATATAAAATGTACCTATCTCCCGATAGTTCAAAGTTTCTCAAACTAAGTATGCTAGGACAATTTTGGGTTCGCAGTACCCAAAACAACCCTGGCACAACGATTGAGAATGTTCCTCAGTCGGAGACCATTGATATGAGCATCAGGCGATTCAGAGTGGTCTTTAGTGGTGTGCTGACAGATCGGGTTAATTTTTTTATTCAATTTGGACAGAATAATCTTAACTACTTATCAGCAAGAAAGAGCGGAAGCTTTTTTCATGACATAGCAGCAGACTATGCAGTCATAAAAAAACATCTTTCGATTGGTGCAGGTTTAAATGGTTGGAATGGACCATCGAGATTCTCGAATAGTCAGCTATTGAATATACTTGTACTTGACCCTCCCGGATACCAGGAAGTCACTAACGATACCTACGATCAGTTTGTTAGGCGGTTGGGTGTTTATGCAAAGGGAAAGATCGGTAAGCTTGACTATCGAGTTTCTGTTGGTAAACCATTTGTGATTCAAACAACTTCCGGGTCCGGAATTGAACCTATAAGTACGAATACTTCATTCTCCACGCTACCTCCTCATTTTGTAAATCAGGGTTATTTCATGTATCAATTTTTAGATCAGGAAAGCAACTTTGCCCCAAGTATTGCCGGAACATATATTGGAAAGAAAAAGATATTCAACATTGGAGGAGGTTTTTACTACCAGAAGAATGCCATGTTTAGACATTCGGACGCAGTAACCAAAGACACAGTAAGCCAGGATATTAAATTGCTTGCGGTTGATATTTTTTACGATACACCTCTGAACAAAACATTAGGGACAGCATTTTCATTTTATGCATGCTTCTCTAACTATGATTATGGAACCAACTTTATTAAGGTTACAGGCCCGAATAATCCTGCAACCGGTTCAGCGAACACGACCACTTCATTTGACAAGGCTAATTACGGAAATGCATTTCCCTATTTGGGGACAGGTAAAATAGGATATATTCAAACGGCTTATAAATTTAGAGACAAATTATTTGGGGATCAGGGAACGCTTCAGCCTTTTTTTGATTTACAATACTCCAACTACGACCGATTAAAAGTACCGATGTGTGTTTTTGATATCGGGGTAAACTGGCTGATCGCTGGGAATAACTCCAAAATTACCTTTAATTACCAAAACAGACCTTTCTTTTCAGCCAATGGTGCAGGTGATTTGATTGAACAATCCAGGTGGGGGGAGTTTGTAGTTCAATACCAGGCTGCGTTTTAGTAACCAGATTCTTTTCGGTTACTTTATGGAATGAAGCGCAAAAAAATTATTCTCATTTCATTTCCGGTAGTACTTCTGTTCGGAATTTATTTCCTCGGGCCTGAGCCTGAAAAGCCAAAGTTTGATCTAACGATGCCGCAAGTTCCGCAGGCTGCTGATGAATTGGAAAAATATGTTTCCAACCAGGAAAGCAAACACAAATTAAAACCCGACAACGAGGCTCGGATTGTCTGGGCAGACAGTTCAAAAAAGAAAACGGAGTATGCGGTCGTATACCTTCATGGTTTTTCAGCAAGTCCGCAAGAGGGAAATCCGGTGCACATGAATTTTGCAAAGAAATTCGGATGTAATCTTTACCTCGCGCGTATGGCCGATCATGGCATTGACACCGTGGATCAGCTTCTCTACTTCACACCTGACCGTTGGTGGGCAAGCAGTAAAGAAGCCTTGGCGATAGGCAAAGCAATTGGTGAAAAAGTGATTGTAATGAGTACTTCCACCGGCGGGACTATGGCATTGATGCTTGCTGCAGAATATCCTCAGGATGTTTTTGCTATTATCAATATGTCTCCCAATATAGGGATCAATGACTCCAAAGCCTGGATAGCGAATAATCCATGGGGATTGCAAATTGCAAGAATGGTCTTCAAAGGAAAGTCGAGAGTTTTTACAAAGAATCCCGAAGTGCAGAAATACTGGAATGATTCCTACCGGCTCGAATCGGTATCACAATTGCAAGAATTACTGGAATCGAAAATGAATTCCGACACCTTTCAAAAAGTGAAATGCCCCAGCCTCACACTTTATTATTACAAGAATGAGCAGGAGCAGGATAAGACGGTAAAAGTAAGTGCCATGATTGATATGAATAAAGAGCTTGGAACCCCGGACGATATGAAAGTAATGGTGCCGATACCGAATGCAGCCAATCACGTACTCGCTTCCAGTATCGTTTCGAAAGATGTGCCGGCAGTTGAAGTTGCCGTTGAGAAATTTGCAGTTGAAAAACTGAAGCTCGTTAAAAGATAGCTTGGCTACTTCGTAAATCCGCGTTGCCGTAAGACTTCAAATACAACCACAGCTGTTGCATTTGAAACATTCATGCTATCGATTTTCCCCTGCATAGGAATAATAATATTGGCATCAGAATTTTTGGTCCAGATGTCAGATAGCCCTGTAGCCTCTGTCCCCATGACAATAGCTGTAGCCTGAGTATAATCAATTTGGTGGTAGGGCTTTGAGGTTTGAAGGGATGTGCAATAAATCCTGATCTGATTTTTTTTCAACCACTCAATCGCCTCTTCCGATGGCACAGCCGCCAGTTGATTCGTGAAAACACATCCTACACTGGAGCGGATTACGTTTGGGTTGTAAAAATCAGTTTGCGGATCGCAGATAATTACGGCATCAACACCTGCAGCATCAGCCGTTCGTAAGATAGCTCCAAGGTTTCCCGGTTTCTCCACTGATTCTAAAATCAACACCAACGGATTTTTTTTGAGTTTGATCTCCGAAAGCAAGTGTGGCTTCTGTTCCGCCACAGCAATCATCCCTCCGGAATTTTCTCGAACGGCAATTTTCTCAAAAACATCTTTCGAGACTGGGATGATTAACTTGTCCTCTTTCAGCACCTTGGGTATTTGATCAGCATCGATGATCTCATCGCAAAAAAAGATGTTTCCGATTTTGTATCCCGCTTCAGCGGCTAACCGTATTTCCCGTTCTCCTTCAATAATAAATAGTTGTTGCTTCCTTCGCTCCCTGGGTTTCTCCAACGCCATCAGGCTTTTTACTTTGGGATTCTGGGTGCTGGTGATCTTGAAATGCATGACGAAGTTAAAGGTTGAAAGTTAAGAGTTAAAAGTTGAAAAATGGGCCAGATGATGGCACGTTGGTTTTATAAAAATCAGATGTTTGACTGATGGCACAATCCTTGATACAGGAATTTCTTTGTTCTAACTTTATCAATCAAACAAAACCTATTTATGAAGAAATTAATGATGGCATTGCTCGTCCTTGCCACAGCGCAGGTGAGGGCACAAAATTTTGAGGGTTCAATGACGTGGTCAATGAAAATGGAAGTGACTGACCCGGAGTTGAAAGCGAAGATGGCAGAAGGACAGCAGAAAATGAACGATCCTGCCACCCAGGCTAAAATGAAGGAACTCCAGGAAAAGATGAAGGATCCTCAGTTCAAGGCTATGATGGAGAACAATCCCCAGATGAAAGCGATGATGGAAAAAATGAATGGTGGCGGTGGTGATATGATGAACAGCATGATACCCAAGGGAATGGTTGTCAGAGTTAAAGACGGTAGCTCATTGGTTACGATGGAGGGGGGGATGATGTCCGGAGATTACCTTCACCAAAAAGATAAGGCAGAGAGTATCCGGCTCGACCGGCAAAATAAGACTTATACTGTGATGGGTGGGGGAGGTAATGAGAAGAGGAATGATCAGGAATTTGCCAAGCCCACCGTAGCCAAGACCAGCGAAACAATGAAAATCCTTGGATACACTTGTACCAAATATGTTGTGACAATCAGTGACCGTGGTCAGACCATGACAACCAATGTTTGGTCTACAACGGACATCAAAGATTTTGATGTTAAAGCTTTTTCACGTCAGAAGATGGGACGTGGTCAATCGATGTTTTATGAAGGCATTGACGGTGTGCCATTGAAGATTGAATCAATTACCCCGCAGGGGAATATGGTTATGGAAGTGACTGACATTAAACGGGGAAGTCAGAATGCTGCAGACTTTACTGTTCCTTCCGATTACAAAGAGAAGAAGGGGATGTTCTGATTTTTTTGAGGAATTAAGTGAAAGGTCAGCAGTGCGCTGACCTTTTTTTATGCTGTGTGCTTCTGGGCTTTTGTTTTCTTAGCCAGTTTTTTAGCCTGCACTTCTTCTGAGTATCCCAGGATTTTCATCATAGTCTCACTGGTTTGTTCCGGGGCAAACAGTTCGGTAGAGATTTCTCCATCTTCATTGCGATCGATGAGCACGTGTTTTGGAGCTGGGATCAGGCAATGCTGAATTCCTCCATTGCCACCCAGTGATTCCTGGTATGCACCCGTATGGAAAAATCCGATATAAAGTTTTTCTTCATCATTGATCATCGGCAAGAACACCTCTCCTGTATGTGCTTCACTGTTATAATAATCCTGGCTATCGCAGGTGAGTCCCCCGATATTCACTTTATGATAAGGGTCATCCCATTTATTCACTGAAAGCAGAATGTACTTTTGGTTGAGCCCCCACACATCGGGCAGGTGAGTAATGAACGAACCGTCAATCATGTACCACAGCTCTTTATCATTTTGCAACTTCTGATCGACCATAGAGTACAGGATTGCGCCACTTTCGGCTACCGTAAAACTTCCGAACTCGGTGAAGATATTTGGAACGGGTACGTTATTCTTCTCGCAAATCCATTTGATGTTTTCCACGATCTGCTCGATCATGTACTTGTAGTCATAATGAAAAGTCAGAGACTGCTTCACCGGAAAACCACCACCGATGTCGATGGAATCAAGGGTATCACAGATTTTCTTCATCTCGCAGTACTTAAAGATGAAACGGCTGAGTTCACTCCAGTAATAAGCGGTGTCTTTGATCCCAGTGTTAATAAAAAAGTGCAACATCTTCAAGGATGCCTTGCTGCTGTTCTGGATCTTTTCTTTATACAATGTATTGATGTCACCATAGCGAATCCCCAGGCGAGAAGTATAGAACTCAAACTTGGGTTCTTCGTCAGCAGCTACGCGAATACCAACTTGGTATGGTTTAGTGACATTATTCTCGTAATGATCAATCTCGTTAAGATTGTCAAGGATAGGAACACAATTAAAACCTTCATTGAGCAGACCTGTAATATACTCCTTGTACTGTGGCATTTTAAAACCATTGCAGAGTATGTACGTGTTTTTGGAGATTTTGCCGCGCTCGTAAAGCGTTCTGACAATTGGAATATCAAAAGCCGATGAGGTTTCGATATGAATATCGTTTTTCAACGCTTCTTCCAGCACAAAATCGTAGTGAGATGATTTTGTACAATAACAATAAGTGTAAGAGCCCTGGTATTTAAATCGTTCTATGGCGTTATTGAATGCGGCCTGGGCAAAGCGAATGTTTTCGCTGATCCGGGGAAGGTAAGTGATTCGCAACGGAGTTCCGTATTGCTTGATGATATCCATCAACGGCACGTCATTGAACAACAGTTCGTGATCGCGCACCTTAAATTCACGCTGAGGAAATTCAAACGTCTGCTCAATCAATTCACGGTAACTCTTCATCGATATTAAATGCTTATTAAGTTAATGGATCTGTTCAATTTTAGCGAAAAATCAAACAGCAAAATTCCAATAAAATTGCCATCTTTGCAATAGAATCACAGTTATGCATAGCCGTTTTTTCTCACGGATTTTCGCAGTCGCCCACGCACTGCCCGACTTCTAAGTTCGGGCTAATTCCCGCCTGTTTTTTTGATTCCTCCCAAATTTTTTAATTAGTAAATTGTTTTTGTTTTCTGGTTTATGAAAGAGATTAAGATCATTGAAGTGAAGTCCGAAATCGGTGCCGGTACGCGTGGCGCCAGCTTGGGTGTGGAAGCGATGAAAATTGCCAGTCTCGACTTGAAATCAGACTTGTTCAAAAAGTATGATTCCATTGAAGTAGAAAATGTCAATGAACTGCTATTTGACGGAGCCCTTCACGCTTATGCAAAGTTTATTGACGGTGTCCTCGTGATGGAAGAACGTGTATGCCTGGAGGTATATGAGCAGTTGTTCGATGATTTTTTTCCGTTAATTATGGCGGGAGATCATTCCACAGCTTATGGAACTATTGCTGGTATAAAAAAAGCATACCCCAAAAAACGGCTGGGCGTGATCTGGATTGACGCACACGCAGACCTTCATACCCCTTTTACAACGCCTTCTGGAAATATGCACGGAATGCCGTTGGCGATGGCGTTTGGAATTGATAATCTGGAAAGCAAGGTGAATGATCCACGGGGCGAAACTCAGGACTATTGGGAGCAGATTAAAAATGTAGGGATTCCGGGCCCGAAGATCACTCCGGAGGACCTGGTATATATTGCTGTACGCGATCTTGAGAAACCGGAGAACTATCTGATTAACAAACTCAACATCAACTTTATTGAAGTTGAAGACGTGAAAAAGAAAGGAGCAGAAGAAACGGCTCACCGGGCCCTCACTATGCTGGATCATTGCGATCTCATATACATTTCATTTGACGTAGATAGTATTGACAGTCGCTTTTCTACCGGAACTGGAACGCCTGTTCCGAACGGCCTCACGATTGACGAGGCTAAAAACCTGTGCGCAGAACTTTGCAAAGACCCGAAAATCTGTGCGTACGAAATTGTAGAAGTGAACCCAACCTTAGACACGGAAAACCGGATGGCGGAAAGTGCTTTCGAAATTCTGGAGGCTTCCGCTAAGTCGATTGAAACAAGACCGGTGCTGGCAGAATAATTCACGTTTGTCGATTTTTGATTTATACTTCATCTTTATGCTTTCGCTATGAAAGCATTTTTATTCGAGCTAGCCGAGGAGATCTATCAATCCCACACTGACCTCTCAAAGGTCACGGTTGTCTTCCCCAATCGGAGAGCATCACTTTATTTTAGAAAATACTTAAGTGACCTGATTGATAAGCCTGTATTTTCTCCACGCCTTTTGACTTTCGAGGATTTTGTTGCCGGGTATTCGGACTTACGTGTACCCGATAAGCTAGACCTGGTTTTTAGCTTGTATCAATCCTATCAGGAATTGATGAAAACGGAATCGGAGTCTTTCGATCAGTTCTTCATGTGGGGCGAAATGTTGTTGAAGGATTTTGATGAAGCAGACCGCTACATGGTGGACGCGAAGGTTTTATTTGCCGACCTGAGCCACCTGAAAGAGCTTGACTCCGGATTAGATTATCTCAGTGATGAACAAAAGGAGTTTCTCCAGAATTTCTGGCAGGGATTTGATGAGGGGCAATCGGCCAATAAGAAAAAATTCATTGACGTCTGGCGCAGGCTTTATCCCTTGTATAAGGAGTTCAATGAAAAACTTTTAAATGAGGGGCTGGCTTATGAAGGTGGATTGCACCGTTCTTTGGCTGACGCTGTTTTAAACGGAAAAATAAAGTTTAATTATTCTGTTTCAGAAAAGGAACTTTGGTTTGCCGGCTTCAATGCGCTCACCAAAGCAGAAGAAAAAATCATTGCTCAATTGGTCAGCCAAGGGATGGCCCAGGTGCGCTGGGATACTGATCAATACTATCTCAATGATGTAAAACAGGAAGCTGGTCGGTTTTTGCGTGAGTACAAGCAGGACCTGGTATTTGGAAAAACATTTTTGTCTGATTTCCCCGATCATTTTCGGCAAAATAAAAATGTCGAATTGTTCGGTGCAGCTCAGCCCATGGGCCAGGTCAAGTTGCTTGCCCAGATTCTGGAGAGCAGATTGAAAGAAGGGATGGTTCCTGAGGAAACAGTCGTGATTCTTGCAGATGAGAAATTGCTCATGCCGGTTTTGCACAGTATTGCACCGGTTACTGAAAAGTTCAATGTCACCATGGGTTTTCCGTTGGCCAGCGCACCAGTTTATAACCTTATCGAGTTGCTGGTTGATCTACAAATTTCATTTCGAAAGGATCATTTTCTTTTCAGTGCAGCGCAACCTGTTTTAGCGCATCCGTATGTCGTAGCAGCCGAAGCAGCTTTATCACATCACAAGCTGAAAGAAATTGTCAAGCACAATTGGGTCTTTATTCCACTGGAGTTTCTGGCATCAGAAGTGGAATTGCATGCGGTCATTTTCCGGAAGGCAGAGAAGATCACCCAATATATTTTGGAAGTACTGCAGGCCGTTATGCTTGTGCCCACCCTTGATCAACTGGATAAAGAGTATCTCATTAGAAGCATACAGTTGCTGAACCGGTTGGATGTGGTTTGGGGCAATGAAAAAACAGATAACCCAGCACAACGGCTCAAATCTTTTCTACGGCTATTCCGCCAGTATGCCAAAGGAGAGAAGATTCCTTTTACCGGTGAGCCGCTGAAAGGAGTTCAGGTGATGGGCGTGTTAGAAAGTCGAAACCTGGACTTCAAGAATATTTTTGTCCTTTCTCTTAATGAAGGAATTTTTCCCTCTGCAGTGAAACAAGGTTCGTACATTCCCTTTAGTATCCGAAAGGCTTACGGTCTTCCAACTCCGGAACACCAGGGAGCGATCTACGCTTATCTTTTTTATCGTGCACTACAACGTTCCGAGAATGTCTTTTTGTTCTACAACTCCGAACCAGACGTGCTTGGACAAGGTGAGATGAGCCGCTACCTGCAACAGGTGATTTACGAAAGCGGACTGGAGATAAAAGAGAATGTGCTGCATAACGTCATTCAACCGCGTGGGCAATCGGCTATCGTCATTCAGAAAAATGAGCAGGTTCTTAGGGCGTTGGCAAAACTCAATGAAGGAAACCTTCGGTCACGTGGACTGTCTCCATCCGCACTCAACACGTACATCGAATGCCAACTACGATTTTATTTTCAGTACGTGGCTCGTATTCGGGAAGCGTATAAAGTGGAGGAGGAGATTGACCCGCGAACGCTCGGAAACTTGTTGCATACCGTTATGGAGCAATTTTATAAGCGTGTCCTTGATAAAAAGAAAAACAAGATTATTGACGCGGATGATTTTGATGGTTTACCTGGTCGCATCGACAAATTGATAGACGAGGCATTTATTAAAACATACCACCTGGATTCGCGCCTTGAGGTCACTTACGAAGGGCAACGGGTGGTTGTGCGTGAAGTGGTGAGAAAATTTGCGAAGCAGATTCTCGAGTACGATAAAATTCGAGCTCCTTTCAAAATTGAAGCACTGGAGCAAAATGGCTGGCTTTATAATATTAAAATCAGTCATGCACCAGGCTTTGCATCGCTTGGCGGAACGATCGACCGGATCGACAGTAAAGGAGATGAGGTCCGTGTGATTGATTACAAGACCGGAAAAGATGAGCTGGATTTTAGAAACGTGGCTTCGTTGTTTTCACGCGAGGGGAGCAGAAACAAGGCTGCGTTTCAAACCCTCCTTTATGCATTGCTCTACAAAAACAACAATGCTAGTACAGGCTCAAGGATTGTTCCAGGCCTAATCAATCGCAATAATTTGTTCGATGATGAATTTCATTTTGGTCTAAAGATGGACAAACAACTTCTGGCAGATGCAACTCCACTGTTTGCAGAATTTGAAGGCCACCTTCAAGATTTGCTGGAAGAAATTTTTGATCCGGCTCAGACATTTATTCAGACCAAAAAGGAAGACACCTGTAAACTTTGTCCGTACAAAGAGATTTGCTATCGCTAGTAACGATCTGGGTCAAACATACTCAAATCCATATCCGGCTTTTTCTCATCGATAATTTCAGAGATCAGCTTCCCGGTTCCGGGCCCCAGGCTAACCCCGAGCATGGAGTGGCCTGTAGCTAAAATCAGGTTTTCTAGTTTTCTAGTTTTGCCGATGTAAGGCATTCCATCGGGTGAACAGGGACGCAACCCGTGCCATATTTTTTCTTGCTGTGGAGACTCTACTTTTAACTCAGGATAGAAAACAGAAGCTGTGTTAACGATCCCTTTTACCCGGTTCATGTTGATAGAGTGATCCACCCCGGTGATCTCCATTGTTCCGCCGAAACGAAGTGAATTTCCCATTGGAGTGACGGCCACCCGTCCTTCCAGAAGAATTGAAGGTATGCGGATATTTTTTGAAACATCATTCAGTGTGAAGCTGTACCCTTTTCCAGCCTGCATGGGCAAATTCAGGTTCAGCTTTTTTGCAACAGCCCCTGACCACGAACCAGCCGCAAGAATAATTTTATCAAATTGGAAAGCACCTTTGTCGGTTTGAAGCAATTTAATTTTTTGATTAGCGATATCGAAACTGGTCGCCTCAGTATTAGTTTGAAAATGAACTTTATCTTTTAGAAAATGAAGTAACCCATTCATGAATACTTGGGGCGTTAGGTGTGCATCGCCTGGAAATAAGACTCCACCCCGCACATTTACTTTTACTTCTGGTTCGAGTTGCTGAACTTCTGTTGGCGATAAAATCCTCGCATCAATTCCATAGCGGTTGGCCATCTCAGCAGTTTCTCGTTCTTCATGTTCTACTTCTTTGGTTTGATAAAGCATCATTAGTCCTCGCTCCAGGTAACTGAAATCGAATGGTAAATCTTTTGCCATTTGCTGATACATCACCTTACTGAGAAGACTAAGTTCTTTCAGTGCCGGTGCCGACCGGTCGACATGGTTTTTATTGGAGTGCTTGTAAAAATGATAACCCCACTTGATTAAATCCCAATTCAGCTGCGGCTTTACATAAAATGGACTGGATGAGTTGAACATCCAACGTATTCCTTTCGCGATCATTCCCGGTGCTGCCAATGGTATAAAATGACTGGGCACGATCATCCCCGCATTTCCATAGGAACATCCGTTACTCAGATCACTCTGATCAATCACCGTGACCTCGTGACCAGCCTTCTGCAAGTAATAAGCGGAACTTAGTCCGATAATTCCACCACCTATGATTCCTATTTTCATGATATTAGATGCTTGATTCTGGATACTTGATTAGTATTTGCTAATTAATGCGCTGTTACATTAAGTAATGTACTCCCTCTCAACAGCTTTAATGAAATTGTTCAATTTTCTACCAAGGCTTTCAAGTAGACTGTGAAGCTCATTAAATATCATTTCGTTTGTTAGTGATTTTGTTTCTGCCAGAGTTTCCAAATGGTCTATCGTTTCATCGTTTGAGGCAAGGGCCACAATCAGAAAACGGATAAAATCCTGCTTGTATTTTCGCCTTCCATAGCCTTCAACGATATTTGACCTGACAGACTTACTAGAGCGCCTTATTTGTTGGGCTTCCTCGAATTGTTCAAATCTTGGCAGAAGAAGACTCATGTCATGGATTTTAATTGAAAGTACTTTAGCCTCTTGCCAAATTTCAAGCTTCTTATAACTCATACTTTTTTTAACCAATCATACAACTTATCCAACAGGCTAAAAGTATGTTTTTATCCAATGGCGACAATCCAGTATCTGGTATCCAGTATCCCTCATATCACTTGGAACCCATATGCGTACGGATCATCATCGGGATCGATGGTGATGGTATTGTATCCATAAACTTTGGCCCAACCTTCCACGCTGGGGATGATGGCGGGCTTACCTGCAAGCTCGGTTACTTCTTCAATACGACCGATGAATTTTGAGCCAATAATACTTTCGTGAATAAATTCCTCTCCCGGCTTCAGTTTTCCTTTGGCATACCATTGTGCAAGACGGGCGGAAGTTCCGGTGCCACAAGGAGAACGGTCGATGGCTTTGTCACCATAAAAAACAGCGTTGCGAGCTGTTGCTTTGGGATCGATTGTTTTTCCTGTCCACAGGATATGGCTGCATCCATTGATCGTTGGGTTTTCCGGATGCACAAACGTGTGCTTCTTGTTGATGTCTTTCCTAAGCTCGCGACTCCAACTGACTAGCTGATCGGCCGTGTAATTTTCTAATCCTTTAAAATTTTTCTGCACGTCAACAATGGCATAAAAATTTCCGCCATAGGAAACATCCAGCGTCAGTTCCCCAAGATCGGGACATTCTGCTTTGATGTTTTCGGCAGCGAGGTAAGCTTTCACATTTCTAATCTTCACAGACTTTACTTTTTTTCCTTCTTGCTTGTATTCGATGCGAACCAATCCAGCAGGGACTTCCAGATTCAGCACACCTGGAGTCTTAGGAATCACCAACCCTTCTTCAATAGCAATAGTGACCGTTCCGATCGTGCCATGACCACACATGGGCAAGCAGCCGCTTGTTTCGATGAATAAAACACCTACATCATTTTTCGGATCAACGGGCGGATACAAAATACTTCCACTCATCATGTCGTGGCCGCGAGGTTCGAACATAAGACCTTTACGAATCCAGTCATATTCGCGCAAAAAATGCTGGCGCTTTTCGCTCATGTTTTTTCCTTCTAACTGAGGGCCACCGCCAGCCACGAGTCGCACGGGATTTCCGCAAGTATGAGCGTCTATGCAAAAGAATGTTTTCTTCATGTTGAATTAATAGGTAAAAAAATTATTTTCCCCATTGCGAATTTGTCATTCGCCAGATGCCGAGGGGATTATTGTCTTTCAATTCATTTGGCAGGAGCGAATCGGAAAAACTCTGAAAAGAAACCGGACGGGCGAAACGCTTGATTGCATCAATACCAACGGCTGTGAATCTCGAATCTGTAGTGGCAGGAAAGGGACCACCATGATTTTGTGAAGGACAAACTTCAACCCCTGTAGGAACACCATTTACAACTAACCGTCCCGCCTTCTCCATCAATACATTGATTAGATTTCTGTGCTTTTCAATTTCCTCCAGTTGACCGATCACACTTGAGGTAAGCTGGCCTTTGCCATTATTGACAACAGCATGAAGCTCCGCCAGGTCTTTACATTTCACAATCAGCGAAAATGGCCCGAAGACTTCTTCTGCAAGCAAATGATTCTTTAGAAATTGTTCTGCAGTAACGGAGGCCACCACCGGCTGACCCTGGGCTGGATTCCCTTTTGGAGCTTCCCCCTCAACGGTCACGCCTTGTTGTTGCAATGTTTCAGTCAACCGCTTTGAATAATTGTCGGCAATTCCCTGGTGAAGCATCGTTCCGGCAACAACTTTCTTAATTTCTTCGGAGAGCTTTTGAATGAATTTCTTCAAACCATCATTTTCAATTGCAATGATGAGTCCTGGGTTTGTACAAAATTGTCCGACACCCAGCGTGATTGACCCAGCCAGCAATACGGCAGTTTTTTCAAAATCACTTTTTAAACTTTCCGGAAGCAGAATGACCGGATTAATGCTACTCATTTCCGCGAAGACGGGAATCGGTTCTGCTCTTTTGTTCGCGAGATCAAATAATGCTTTGCCGCCAGCGAGAGAGCCAGTGAAACCAACAGCTTTTGTCAATGGATGATTGACCAGCGCCTGGCCTGTTTCAAAACTTTTCCCATGGAGATGCTGAAAAACATTTTTAGGCATTCCTGTTTTCTCGATTGCTTTTTGAATGGCGTTAGCTACGAGTGTTGAAGTCTCTGCGTGTGCCGGGTGCGCTTTCACGATTACCGGACAACCTGCAGCCAGCGCAGAGGCAGTATCTCCTCCGGCCGTAGAGTAGGCGAGCGGAAAATTTGCTGCTCCGAACACAACTACAGGCCCAAGAGCCACCAACATTTTTCTGATGTCTGGTTTTGGTGCGGGAGCCCTGTTGGGAATAGCCGTGTCAATTCGGGCCTCCACCCACGACCCATCTTCTACCAAGTCTGCAAACATCCGGCAGTGCCCCGTAGTGCGGCCACGTTCTGAGACAATGCGTGCCTCAGGCAAATTCGTTTCTCGCATGGCAGTGGTCACCAGTGCCTGGCCCAACGCCTCAATTTCGTCAGCGGTAGCTCTAAGGAACTCAGCTTTCTTTTTTCCACTGATGTTTTTGTAAGAAAGAAAAGCAAGCTGGGCATCGCGTAAAGCGGCATCGACCTGCTGTGGTGTTGAGTCAGTGAAACTCATAAGATTTTTAATTTAAAGGTTGACTATAAATTCGGCCGTGTCTTGATTCCGTCACGGATTATTTTCAAGATCTGCTCCCGTTCCTCTCCAGCCAATATAAGTCTTGGAGCGCGAACGTGTTCTGTGCCGATCCCTGTTTCCTGTTCAGCCAACTTGATATACTGCACCAGTTTAGGATGGATGTCCAATTCTAACAACGGCAAAAACCACCGGTAAATTTTCAGAGCCTCGTCTATTTTTCGCTGTTTCACCAGCTGATAAACGGCTACCGTTTCTTTTGGAAAAGCGCAAACGAGTCCGGCTACCCAGCCATGAGCGCCCATGAGTAATTCTTCCATGGCAAGTGTATCCACTCCGCACAAAATCTTGAAACGCTCACCAAAACGATTGATCATTCTCGTGACATTGGAGATGTCCCGTGTTGATTCTTTCACCGCCTGAATATTTTTTTCTTCTGCCAATTCAGCAAACATGTCCAGGGTTACTTCAATTTTGTAATCCACCGGATTGTTGTAAATCATGATGGGCAATGAAGTGGATTTGGCCACCGACTTGAAGTAGGCCACCGTCTCGCGATGATCGGATTTATATCGCATGGGCGGCAGCATCATCAAGCCTTTTGCACCATTCTTCTCAGCTTCACTTGCCTGGCGAATGGCTTCCCGGGTACTTCCCTCGGCAATATTCATGACTACAGGAACTTTGCCAGCTGTCTTTTCAACTGCAAATTTCACCAACGAGAATTTCTCGTCATTGCTCAATACACTTGCTTCACCTAATGTTCCTCCCAGAATGATTCCGTCAACACCAGCATCGAGCTGTGCTTTCAGGTTCTTCTCGAAAGTGATAAAGTCGAGCTTGTCATCGGTAGTGAACTTGGTTGTTAGCGCAGGGAAGACGCCTTTCCATTCAAATGCCATATAAAAAGTGATTTTGTTCATACAAAGATAGGGCAGATGAAGCCTGAATATTCATTTGAATATATCCAATACTGATACTATTTTGACATCCGGGATTTTGGCCCGCTTACATGAAAGTAGTTGCATTCAATGTTCCCCAGGTTAAAAAAGAGGCGTTCCGTTTTCAGATGGACCGTGGAAGCCATTTTTATGACGAGCTTCACCAGCATCCGGAAATTCAGATTATGTTGATCGAAGAAGGGGAGGGGACCTTAATTGCAGGTGACTATGTGGGGCGTTTTGCACCCGGAGACCTTTACATTATCGGAAGTGGGCAGCCTCATGTTTTCAGGAGCGATGCAACTTATTTTCAACCGAAATCGAAACTTAAATCGCGGGCGATCTCAATTTACTTTAACGAAAATTATCTGGGTAGCGCTTTCTGGCAATTGGACGAGATGAAATCAGTCAAGAAATTTACAGGACGTAGCTCACGGGGGCTGCAAATTTTTGGTAAGGCAAAAGTCGAAATCATGGAGATCATTTACCGGATGAAAGATGCCACCGGAGTTGATAAGCTGGTTGTTTTTTTCTCTCTACTGAAAAAACTGACGACAGCGAAAGGAAAGCCATTAGCCGTTTCGGCCTTTGATGAAGGCATTAAGCCGGAGGACGGAAAGCGGATGAATTCGATATTGCAGTTTACATTTCGAGAAAGTCACCGCAAAATCTATTTGCAAGAAGTAGCCGATGTTGCCAACTTGTCCGTGGAAGCATTCTGCCGTTATTTTAAGATTCATACGATGAAGACTTATACGTCATTCCTGAATGAAGTGCGCGTCAGTAATGCATGTCGATTGCTGATCAATAAAGATTTATCTGTTCAGGACGTGTGTTATCAATCAGGATTCAATAATCTTTCCAACTTCAACCGCATTTTCAAAAAAGTAACAGGCAAGCAGCCGACCGGGTATCTTGGGTGAAATTAAAAATGTCCCAATTTTTTGACTTATATCAAATACTACAAAAACCCTCTCTGATAATTTTACTCTATCAGCCACACAGTCAAATTGGCCGATGAAGATGATTAGAAGAAAAGATACTATTTTAATGTGCATTATTTGTGGTAACCAACCAAACCTATGGAAGACCAAAATCAGATTGACTATTTTATAAAGAAGCTGGATCAGCTCGCCCGCCAGCAGGAAGACCTGCAAAATGAACTGCATAAACTCCGGCTTTCCGCTTATCAGTTGAAGACTCAAAAATCAGCGGATCAAAAAACAGAGCTTGAGGTCAAAAAAGATATTCCAAAAGAAGAAACGCGCTCAAATGAAAGAATTGAATTTGTTAAAGAACTTAAGAAGACAACACCGGCGGCAGAAGCAGCCAAAGACGGCCCTGTAACGCCCGCCGTTGCCAAGGAAAAGACTCCGCTGGAAGAGTTCATAGGTACAAACCTCCTGAATAAGATCGGTATCGCCATTTTGGTTTTGGGTATCAGTTACGGAGTCAAGTATTCTATTGACCATAACCTTATCAATCCGGTTACTCGAATTTTCCTGGGATACGTAATGGGTGTTGCGATGGTGTTGGTCGCCTTCAAACTGAAGGCTAACTACAGAACTTTCAGTGCTGTGATTTTAAGTGGTGCGATGGCATCTCTTTACTTTATCACTTTTGCCGCTTATGATTTCTATGCACTTATTCCGCAAGGCCTGGCTTTTGCGATGATGGTGCTCTTTACAGCATTCACTGTATTTGCATCGCTGCAATACGATCAAAAAGTAATAGCCATCATCGGCCTTGTTGGTGCGTATGGCGTGCCTTTCCTGCTGAGCGATGGCTCGGGCAGGGTGATCATTCTTTTTTCATACATCACAATTGTCAATGCAGGAATCCTGGTGCTTGCGTTTAAGAAAACGTGGAAGGCTTTGTACTATACTGCATTTGCATTGACGTGGATCATATTTGCATTTTGGTATATGGATCGGTTTTCTGTACAGAGTCACTTGTGGACAAGTCTGGCTTTTTCAACGATCTTCTTCATCACGTTTTACATCACGTTCCTGGCTTACAAATTAATTCAAGGCGAGCCTTTCAAATTGACTGATATCGCGTTGCTCCTGGCTAACTCCTTTATTTATTATGGATTCGGATATGCGTCCATAGATGATCATGAGAAAGGAGATTTATTTCTTGGGTTGTTCACGGTGTTTAATGCTGTTCTTCATTTCATTGCCTGCGCAGTCGTGTTCAAGAGAAAAGAAGTTACTAGGGAAACTTTTTACCTCGTTGCCGGAATGGTGCTCGTCTACCTCACGCTGGCTGTCCCGGTTCAGCTTAATGGCAATTGGGTGACTTTGATTTGGGCTGGCGAGTCGGCTCTTCTTTTCTGGATTGGCAGGACAAAATCGCTTGTCGTATTCGAGCGCCTTTCCTATGCCCTTGTCCTTCTTACCATCGGCAGTCTGATGGATGACTGGAAAGGATATGACCTTTATGCAAAAGACCAACCGGAATATTTTGTACGGATGTTCCTCAATATTCATTTTCTCACTTCGGTCCTTGTGCTGGCTGCTTTCGGCTGGATATTGAAACTGAATTTCAGCAATTCTCTCAAAGCTTCCTCTGACGAGATATCGCTTGTCTTCTCCTGGGTCATGGCGACTCTAAGTGCTCTGATTTTATACTTTGCTTTTTACAAAGAGATATTCACCTTCTGGCAACAACGTTATATCGACTCTGAGGTCATGGTTTATTCGGGGCAGGGATACGATCCATATCCTATTTGGGATTATGACCTGAATAATTTTAAAATTCTTTTCCTTCTGATTTATTCCGCAATTTTTGGAATTGCTATTAGCCTCGCAAACCAACGATTCATTAAAAATGACAAGCTGACAATTGTGTGTACCAGTTTCAATGCATTCATCCTTTTCCTTTTTGTTGTTGTAGGATTAGTAAGCCTGGCGAGTTTACGTACGAGCTACATCAACCAGACCGATGTAAGGTTTTACTTCCGTGATTTCAGACATATCGGTATCCGCTACCTGAGCTATTTGTTCATGTTGCCTTTGGTTGGGGTTAACCGGCAGCACATGAAAAATGCATTGTTCAATGCGACACTGAGAGCAATCGAAGTTACTTTACTTCATATTTTTATTTTAGCTGTCCTCAGCAGTGAGCTTGTAAACTTGCTGGAATTGGGAGGAATACATGAAAGCTTAAAATTGGGCTTGAGTATTTTGTGGGGCGCCTATGCGCTTATGCTGATTGTTATCGGGCTCAAACAAAAATTAAAAGAACTCAGGGTGATGGCCATCGTGTTATTTTCGATCACAATTCTAAAACTCTTCTTATATGATATGGCAGATATGAGCACAATCGCAAAGACTATTGTTATGATTATCCTGGGAGTATTGATGCTCATCGCTTCCTTCTTGTATAATAAAGTTAAAAAGTCATCACAGCCATGAAAATTCTGTTTCTGTTGTTAATCATTGTCGGGATATTCACAATTGAATGTTCTTCACAAGTAAAAGACTTTCACTTCAGAAGGAAACTTGAAGTCAATGATTCGGGTTGGTATTCTCTTGTTTTGCCCGGGGATGCTTTTAGAAATCTGAGAAACGACTTCTCTGACATCCGGATTTACCAGTTCATAGAAAAGGATACGACTGAAGCCCCGTATGTTTTGAGTATCCGGGAGAAAGAAGTAACTGAAGAAACATTCAATGCAAAAATTTTCAATCAGAGCAGGCGAGATGGACGACAATTTATTTCACTGGAACTACCGAAGAATGCAGAAGTCAATTTCTTAGACCTTTCTTTCAGTGAATCTAATTTTGACGGATACGCTTCACTCCAGGGAAGCAATGATCAGAAAGAATGGTATGAGATAACGAAGAACCAGAGGATTATTTCCATTGACAACCAGGACATTCACTTTTATTCGGGTAAAATTCATTTCAGTACACAGAATTTTCGTTTTCTGCGGATCGCGTTGAAGATGAATAAAACACTTACACTGACATCAGCCACTATTAAAAAAGAAACTGTGGTTCCAGGAATTCTTTCTGAAGTGGAATCTTCGTGGGAAGCAGACGTCAATAAAAAATCAAAACGTACCACTATTGAAGTCAAACTCAGGGATGCCAAACCAATTGTAAGTATGAATGTCAGCATTGATGAACGCACTGATTTCTACAGATCATTTCGGTTGGAGCGAATTTCGGACAGCACCAGTACGCCCAAGGGCTGGCAGTACATTTACGAAACGATAACTCAGGGATATTTTACTTCACTGGACTCCAACACATTTACTTTTAGCTACGTGCCTGCAAAAAAAATGAGGATAGTCATTGACGATGGTGATAATCCTTCTCTTCACGTGAAAGACATTTCTTTTTTCAGTCCTAAAATTGAATTGACAGCCAGGATGAAGAAAGGTACACACTACCTCTACTATGGAAATTGGAGACTTGGTACTCCGGAGTATGACCTGGTTCATTTCAAAGACAAAATTCCACAGCAAGCACCGGCAATAAACCCGGGAGAGGAAGAAAAATTGATCATAGAGCAACCTCCCGTATCCCCTTTGATAAAGAACAAAATGTGGCTTTGGATCCTGATGGGAGTGGTAATTGCGGTGCTTGGGTTCTTTACCGTTCGAATGATGAAAGAGAAATAAGCACGCTTGTTTCTCTTTCGATTTTCATTGTCTTTCTCCTCAAAATTTGGTAAACTTTGTAACACACAATAATCCCCTGTGCTATGAATATGATTACCAAAATCGAAGACTGGGGCAATTCACATCGCCCTGGTTGGCTTGACATCTTTCGAATCGCCCTGGGTTGTTACATCACCTACAAAGGATTCAGTTTCCTCAACAACATCGAGGATCTTCAGACGACTGTGCAAGGAACAAACATGGCTTTCACCGGTGCATCCATTGCGCATTACATCGTATTTGCACACGTGTTGTGCGGCCCGCTTATTGCACTGGGCTTGTTGACACGAATTATGTGTGCCGTTCAGTTACCGATACTAGTTGGTGCAGTAATCTGGGTAAATGCCCCCAGAGGATTCTTATCGCTGGGTAGCCACATGGAACTGGAAATTTCTTTGATTATTCTGTTTGGACTGTTCGTTTTTATGGTTTTCGGAGCTGGAAAATTCTCCATTGATGAGAAAAGGAGAAAAGAGAAAGCCATGCTTAATAAAACAACCTGAGATTACCCACGGAAAAAAATAAGGCTGTCCAAATAGACAGCCTTTTTTATGAATGAATTTCTGGATCGCGTCAATTAACCGTCTTGCCTGGAGTCACCTGGCGCCTTTGGGTTAGCGGGTTTCACTACGATCACACGTCCGTCAAGTTCAGTTTCGTTTAGGGCGGCAATCGCTTTCTGTCCTTCTTCATCATTCGCCATTTCCACGAAGCCAAACCCTTTCGAGCGGCCGGTATCACGGTCCTTTACAATCTTGGCCGATGTTACTTGGCCAAATTTGGCAAAAGCAGCTTCCAGGTCTTCGCGCCTGGTCTTGAAATTCAATCGGGCAACAAAAATGTTCATAGCACTAGATAATTAAATGAAACGTAATGACTAAGAGCCTAAGGCTCAAGTTACAAATTAAGAAATTAAATGATTTGGGGCAAGGACGCAGATCGGCTATGCCTTTTTACCGGAGTGGCACCTAAAACATGACAATCATCCCGCCAAAACCCACGAGGACCCCGACCACTGCCCCAATCAGTGTTTCCCGAGGCGTATGGGCATCTAGGGTGAGGCGAGCGGAAATAACCAGGCCGGTGATAGCAATGATCGTTGCCGTTGGCCAAAGTAAGGCCGGTGAAAATTTAATTAACGGGAGTAGAATGCCGATCCAACCGCACATCGCCATGCTGTGCACGCTTACTTTGATAAAAAAAGTAATGACGGTAGCGGTCACCACTAACGCAGTGATAATGAAAAGCAATTTGTTAAAGTTGCTATTGAATGGCAGCTTGTAGTAGAAAATGAAGGTGACGAAGCCATACATCAATGAAATAAAAATGAAAGGCCAAATCCGTTCTTCACGCGTTTTCAGATGAAGGGAATTGATGCTTCCTAGGAAGCGGAACAAAAGCAGGTTGCCGGCAGGAATCACGAACGTAAAGACAAGCACCAGCAACGCCAGTAGCACCAGGTTGGCCCTACTGATCATGAGCATAGCCGGAAAGAAAAGCCCCAGCATCAGCACCAGGTAAGTGGTGATGAGCAAAGGATGAAAAACGAACGAAATGATCTTGGCTGCAACTCTCACACTCACATCTCTTTTCTTAACCGCGCCACAGGTATGTTTAATTGCTCGCGGTACTTGGCAACAGTACGCCTGGCGATATTGTATCCTTTTTCATTCAGCAGCTCTTCCAGTTTATCATCGGAGTAAGGCTTGCTTTTGTCCTCCTCGCTAATGAAGTCTTTAATGATTTGCTTCACTTCACGGCTGCTGGCTTCTTCGCCCGAATCAGTGCTGATTCCCTCTGAGAAAAAATACTTCAATGGGAAAGTGCCAAAGTCGGTCTGCACGGTTTTGCTGCTGGCCACACGGCTCACGGTGGAGATATCCATCCCGATCATGCCCGCAATATCTTTCAAGATCATTGGCTTGAGTTTGGTCTCATCGCCATCGAGGAAATAGTCGAATTGAAATTCAACGATCGCCCGCATCGTTCTCAGCAAGGTCTGCTGGCGTTGTTTAATCGCATCGATGAACCAACGGGCTGCATCCAGCTTTTGCTTCACGAAAGAAACAGCTTCCTTCAGCTTCTTGTCTTTTTTGTCGCTCTTGTCGTAGGCCTGGAACATTTCCGAATAACTGCGGCTTACGCGAAGCTCCGGTGCGTTGCGTGAGTTTAGCGCGACTTCAATTTTGCCGTGGTTATTCGTCAGGATGAAATCGGGGATAACGTATTGGTTTTTAACCATCCCACCGGAAGTTTCACCACCCGGCTTGGGATTCAATCGAACAATCAGTTCAATTGCATCCTTTATATAATCTTCGTCATCGAGATCAAGCTTCTTGAGGATTTTAGCGTAATGTTTTTTGGTAAACTCTTCATAGCATTCTCCGAGGATACGTTTTGCCACAATCACGTCTACATCCTGACCATCGTCCATGCGATCGAGTTGCAGCAGCAGGCATTCCTGAAGGTTCCGGGCCGCAATACCGGAAGGATCGAAACTTTGAATCTTTTTTAATATCCCCTCTACTTCCTCCAGGTTAGTATCAATTCCCTGCGAAAAGGCAAGGTCGTTTACAATCGACTCAATATCCCTTCGAATATATCCGTCACCTTCAATGCTCCCGACCAATTGTTTGCCAATGGCATTTTGTTTCTCATTTAATCCGAGGAACCCGAGCTGGGTCATCATGGCTTCGTGCAGGGTGGAAGCGGTGGCGATGGGCATTTCACGGTCGTCTTCCTCATCGTCATCACTATTGTAAGTCTTGTAGCTGTTATAATCGTCATCACGGAGGTAATCCTTGATGTCGATCTCATCACTGGAATCACTTGTTTCGCTCGTTTCTTGCGCTTCCTGATTTTCGTTCTCAGGACTCTCTTCAGGCGTTTCTGCAGTCTCTTGTTCGGGCTCTCCCTCTTCACCTTCTTCCAAGGTGGGATTCAATTCCAGCTCTTCCTCAATCCGGCTTTCCAGTTCAGCCGTAGGCACCTGCAACAGCTTGATAAACTGTATCTGCTGTGGCGATAGCTTCTGCTGAAGGGACTGATTGAGACTGAGTTTTTGCATATGTGTGGACGTAAAGGTAGAATTTCAATTTGATTTGATAATTCTGTTGAATCATAAATTGATGATTTGACGATTTGGTAACACCGCCCAAGCGGATTGTCACACTTTTGAGTGGATAATTTGAAATTTTGGAATTTGTATTTGCGAATTTCGAGATAGATTTGTGGTTTGAATTTTTTTATGAAGCGAACCAAGATCAAAGAGTTATTGAAAACCCAGCCTGCCGGTCAGACCGTGAAAGTTCAGGGATGGGTACGAACACTGAGAAACAACCAATTCATAGCCATCAACGATGGCTCCACAATAAATAATATCCAGGCTGTAGTGGAACTCAATAGTCTCGATGAGAGCACACTGAAAAGAATAACCACGGGGGCATGTCTTTCGATCACGGGAGAACTGATTCCCTCCCCGGCTAAAGGTCAGGCTGTTGAAATAAAAGTAAAAGAGCTCGAAGTGCTGGGCGATAGCGATGCGGAAAAATTCCCGTTACAGCCCAAAAAACATTCGATGGAGTTTCTGCGTGAGATCGCTCACTTGCGTGCACGTACAAACACATTCGGGGCTGTGATGCGGGTTCGCCACGCGATGGCGTTTGCAGTACATAAATTTTTCAATGACCGCGGATTCTTTTATATCCACACACCGGTGATTACCGGTTCGGATGCCGAAGGTGCCGGTGCCATGTTCCGAGTAACAACTCTGGATATCAACAAACCTCCGCGTGATGAGCAGGGGCATATCGATCACAAACAGGATTTTTTTGGACGAGAAACCAACCTGACCGTGTCTGGCCAGTTGGAAGGAGAAACTTACGCCCTTGCACTGAGCGACATTTATACTTTCGGCCCGACATTCAGAGCTGAAAATTCAAATACAACACGCCACCTGGCGGAGTTCTGGATGATCGAACCTGAAATGGCTTTCTACGACATTCACGACAACATGCAACTGGCAACTGATCTTTTGCAATACCTGGTTAAGTATGCGCTTGATAATTGTGCGGACGATCTGGAGTTTCTGAACAAGCGTGCACAGGAGGAGGAAGCAGCCAAACCTCAGGACCAACGTAGCGAGCTCGGCTTGATAGACAGACTAAAATTTGTAGTGGAGAATGATTTTCAGCGGTTGAGCTACACGGAAGCTATCGACATTTTGAAAAACTCCAATCCTAACAAAAAGAAAAAATTCCAGTATCTCATTGAAGATTGGGGAGTGGATTTACAGAGTGAACATGAGCGCTACTTAGTCGAGAAGCATTTTAAGAAGCCGGTGATCCTTTACAATTATCCGAAAGGCATTAAGGCATTTTACATGCGCCAGAACGAAGATGGAAAGACTGTTGCGGCAATGGACGTGCTTTTCCCTGGAATAGGAGAGATCATCGGTGGCTCGCAACGTGAAGAGCGTTATGAAAACCTGGTGCAACGTGTGCGCGAAATGAAGCTGCCGGAAAAAGAACTTTGGTGGTATCTTGATCTACGCAGATTTGGTTCAGCCCCACATAGCGGTTTTGGACTTGGCTTCGAGCGATTGATTTTGTTTGTTACAGGCATGACGAATATCCGCGATGTAATTCCGTTTCCCAGATTCCCCGGGAATGCGGAGTTTTAATGAATGGAGACTATTGAACTATCGGGAATTATCGGTTTGATCGCCATCGCTTGTCTGGCCTCCAATTTTATTGTCGGATTTTTTATCTGGAGCAATTCAAAAGTGAAACTTCCCGTTGGACTCACTTTTCTTTCATTGCATAAATTCACAGGCTACTCGGCAGCGATTTCAATTCTGGTTCATATTGTCCTCATTCCTTTAGACCCCAAGTCGGGTTTTACCTGGGGTGACCTGATCCTTCCGCTCTGGACAACCCATCAGCCTTATGCAAACACCCTTGGTGCGTTAGCCTTGTATTTAATCACAATCGTGGTAGTCAGTTCTTATTTCAAAGCAAAAATTCGTTTACCACTGTGGCGAACCCTTCACTACATCTCTTATTTCGCAGCCGTACCACTGATTATTCATAGTATTTGGACTGACCCTAAACTCGAAGATCGCCCAATCGATTGGTTTGATGCGGAAAAGCTATTTGTTCTTCTTTGCTGTGCAACAATCGTTGGTTTTACATTTTATCGCTTTGTGATTTTTAAAAAGCGTGCTTCCCGATAGTATCCTTATTTTTACAAAAAAATCTCTTTATGAAATTAAGATTCCTCTGTTTAGGACTGGCATTGATCTCCCTTCAATCCTTGGCCCAGGTTGACGCAGTCAAAATCAAACAACATATTAAGATTTTGTCGTCCGACTCGCTGAAAGGCAGAGGCGTGGGTAGTGAGGGGGAGCGAATGGCTGTGGCATACATCGAAGGGCAATTCAAAAAACTGGACCTGCAACCGATGGGTGAGGCCAAAAACTTTCAGCAATCTTTTCCTTTCAAGGGAGGAGTGCATGGTACAGGAACAGAAGGCACAGCGAACAATATCATCGGTTTCGTTGACAATGGTGCTACGGAGACAGTCATTATTGGTGCCCACCACGACCACCTTGGAATGGGAGAGAATGGTAGTTCACTTGATGCCAATCCTCAGGGAAAAATTCATAACGGTGCAGACGACAACGCTTCGGGGGTAGCCGGGGTGATTGAACTGGCTCGCTATTTTGCCAAAAACAAAAAGAAAGAAAAATACAATTTCCTATTCATGACTTTCAGCGGTGAAGAGCTCGGGCTATTTGGATCTAAATATTTCACGGAGCACCCTACCATCGACCTGACAAAAGTCAACTATATGATTAACCTGGATATGGTTGGGCGGCTGGATCCGGTTTCAAAATCATTGGCTGTAAGTGGTACCGGAACGAGCGGCATATGGGAAAATGAATTGAAGAAACTCTCTTCTGATAACCTCAAAATCAAAACGGACTCTGCCGGGGTGGGGCCTTCGGATCATACTTCATTTTATTTGAAAAATATTCCGGTGCTTCATTTCTTTACAGGTTCGCACAGTGATTACCACAAGCCATCTGACGATTGGGAAAAAATCAACTTTGAAGGTGAGAAGCAAGTGCTGGAATTGATCATCAAATTGGTGGAAGACCTTGATGCTTCTCCTAAACTGAATTTTCTTACAACGAAAAATAAATCCATGGGTTCAGCACGCTCATTCAAAGTAACGATGGGCGTGATGCCGAGCTATACTTCCAGTGATGCCGGGCTAAAAGTGGATGGGGTTACCGATGGCAAGCCCGCACAAAAGGCCGGGATACTGACCGGTGATGTGATTGTACAAATCGGAGACTTGCAGATCAAAGATATCCAGGCCTACATGGATGCACTGGGTAAATTTCAAAAAGGCCAAACAGTTCCTGTTAAGGTGAAAAGGAATAATGAAGTGATCTCGCTCAATGTTACGTTCTAGTTTGGCATGACGCTTGCCTAACCACCAGAGCATCTAAAATTGAGTATGTCGAGAATTGCAGTATTTGTTGGTTTATTTCTGGTCGCACTGCCTTCGTTAGCGCAGAAAAAAATCGACTTTATTCATGCCGACAGTACCACTGGATTTACTAAGAAAGACGGTATCCGGGTCGACATCGCTCGTGGTCATGTTAAGTTCAAACAAAATACCACGACCATCGATTGTGATTCAGCTTATTTTTTCAGGTCGGAGAACCGAATCGAGTCTTTTGGTCACGTGCATATCACCGATGATTCCGTTGACATTACTTCTCTGCGGCTGGATTATGACGGAAACAAGAAGCTCGCTCGCCTTCGCCAACAGGTGGTTTTTGAAAAAACAGGGACGGCAAAATTGTTCACCGATTTTCTTGATTACGACCGGGCGAAAAATGTAGCCAAGTATTTCAACGGAGGAAAGCTCGTGGATACAGCGAATACGCTCAATAGCAGCAAAGGCTATTATGACGTGAAGACAAACATGGCCTCTTTCAAGAAGGACGTGGTTGGCGTGAACAAAGACTACACCATGAATTCGGACACGCTTCAGTATAATTCCAAAACCAAAGTCGTGTACTTCCGCGCATTCACGCAGCTGAAAGACAAGGAAGGCAAAACAGCTGTGTACGAAACGGGTGTTTATGATACAAAGAACAAGACTTCGGTGCTTGCTACTGGTACCATGGAGACGCCTTCGTACAGGATCAAAGCGGACCACTATGGTCTTGATGATGTTAAGAAATATTATAAAGTGAATGGTCACGTGACCATGACCTCCAAGGCAGAAAACTTGACTGTCCATGGAGACGATGGTTACTACGATAAGAAGAATGGCATTTCGAAAGTGTGGACAAATGCCTACGTAGCCAAGGCCGGGGATGATGGCGACACGCTATTCTTAACTGCCGATACGCTGGTGTCCATTGAGCACGCGGATCCCAAAAAGAAGCGACTGCTGGCATACTATCATGTAAAGATTTTCAAAAGCGATATGCAGGGTGTGGCAGATTCCCTGGCTTATGTGTCGTCCGATTCGATCCTGTATTTCTATCGCGATCCGGTATTGTGGGCTAACGAAAACCAAATGACAGCTGATTCCATTCGAATGTTGTTAAAGAACAAGAAGATCAACCGGATTTACATGATCAATAATTCATTCGTGGTGTCACAGGATTCTCTGCTGAATTTTAACCAGATCAAAGGCCGGAGGATGACTACTTATTTTACCGACAAAAACATTGATCATGTGATCGTGGAAGGGAATGGCGAAAGTATTTACCATGCGTTAGAGAAAAAGGAGCTTAAAAAAGACAGTCTCCGGGTGAAAATCACTTTCCTGGCCGGGATGAACAAAATCATTTGCAGTAACATCCGGATTAATTTTAAAGAAGGGAAAGTGAACAGCATCAACTTCTATGTAAAACCGGATGCATCATTCTTTCCTCCTCATGAGATCAAAGAAGCTGACAGAAAACTAAAGGGCTTCAACTGGAAAGCTAATCTGAGGCCCAAGCGTGAAGATGTCGTAAAAAAACCAAAGCCAATTAAGGAAAGGCCCAACTAACGATCGACTGCTTCAATTATTACTTCTCTCACCGTTTTTTCATTAAAAAAATTTGTCAGGCCCATTTTTTCTGGTATATTTCCCTTGCGTTAATCTGCCTAAAAATGAATCGGTTGCTCTTACTGGTTGGGTTCTTTTGTTGCGCTGCAGGCCAGGCACAGAACTTTGAACTTGTAGAACGGCAAGACGCCTACTCCGCCGGGTTTAATCAACTGGTAAGGATTCCTCTTAAGATCAAAAACAACACAGACAAAGCCCAGTTTTATATCGTCAGAAAGACGAAAAGCGACCTTTTGGAAAATCAGAAGGGCTATTTTTGCCTTGACAGCAAATGTCTGGAGTCGACTGTTAATGAATTTTCAAAGAAAGTTGAACCGGGTGAAGTAATCAATCTGTACTACACTGTGGAAAGCGGTATGCTGCAAGCGACTAATAATTTCAAGTTTGAGGTTTTTCCGAAAGGATTTCCGGCCGAGCAAATCGAACACAATGTCCTTTTGTCTGTAGAAGAGCATTCACCCCGGTCGGTTTACCAGACCCGCGATATCACCATCAATGACGTTTACCCCAACCCGGTTCAGGATCAGGCAAGCATCGACTACAAAATTCATAATGAAGCCCTGAAGGCGAAGATTGTGGTTCATAACATTTTAGGAAGGGCAATGGCCGAATATGAGTTGCCCTCGAACGATACACGGGTCAAAATGCTGGTGGATGACTTTGCTCCCGGAGTCTACTTTTACACCGTCTACCTGAACAATAGCGGGGTGCTTACCCGTAAAATTATAGTAAGAAAATAGACCTTTTTCGAGGCTTTTTCCATCTCCTTGTTAATTCCTTTAACAGATGTATATTTGCAGGCTTAAATCAGGCGTAATTCAGGCTTTTAGCTCATTTGGATAGATTTTGTGAAGAAATTGAAATCAACAGCTTTTTTATTGGTCATTCTCCTTGTGGCAGGAGTATCATGCAGCAAGTTTCGCAGGCTTGAACGCAGCGAAGACTGGCGTTTGAAATACGAAGCTGCACTGAATTACTACGCCAAAAAAGACTACTACCATTCTGCCATTTTGTTTGAACAGATCATGCCCATCGTGATCGGTGTGCCGGAAGGCGAGAAGGTGGAATTTTACCTGGCCTATTGCCAATACTATCAGAAGACCTACCTGCTGGCCTCCAACCAGTTCAAAAACTTCTACGAACGATACGGAAGAAGCCAGTTGGCAGAAGAAGCATTCTTCATGTATGCTTATTCGCTCTATGTCGCCTCTCCTGATGAACAGTTAGATCAGCGCAGCAGTATTGAAGCGATGGGAGCAATGCAAACCTTCCTCAATCAATTTCCCGGTAGCCAGTTCACTGATAAAGCCTCTGAAGTGGTGGCGAAATGCCAGCAAAAATTGGAGAAAAAAGAATATGACAATGCTTGTCAGTACCTTCGATTGAAATACTTTCAGGCGGCAGTCGTGGCTTTCAATAATTTTAAAAAGACCTTCCCTGATTCAAAATACCTGGAAGAGATTACCTTTTTGAAGGTGCAGGCCCAATATAGACTTGCCTCGCAAAGTATTCCCTCCAAACAACTGGAGCGCTATTACTCAACGATTGAATTTTACAGAGAACTGGTGGATGGGTATCCCTCAAGTGTTTACCTGAAGGATGCTGAACAGATGTACACCACGAGTCTCAACCAGGTCAACTTAATAAAAAGCAAAAACAAAAACAGTTAATACAATGGCTACGCAACCGTCAATCATTACCCGCGATGTAGAAAAGATTTCATCTCCTACGGGCAACATCTATAAATCAGTGGTAGTAATTTCTAAAAGGGCAAGGCAAATTGCCGTGAACCTGAAGGAAGAGCTCAACAATAAATTAGCAGAGTTCGCCACTACCGTTGATAACCTTGAGGAGGTTTTCGAAAACCGCGAGCAAATTGAGATCTCAAGGTTCTATGAGCGCATGCCCAAACCTACAACTACTGCTACAGAGGAATTCCTCGAAGGCAAGTTGAACTACCGCATGCGTGAAGTTGCGCCTACCGAAGAAGGAAAAGTCTAACTCTTATGCTATCCGGCAAACGGATACTTCTTGGAGTTACGGGCAGTATCGCTGCGTACAAAGCCGCCTTGCTCACACGTTTGCTGGTGAAAGCCGGTGCAGAAGTCAAAATAGTTATGACTTCGGCAGCGACCGAATTTATTACTCCGCTTACCCTCGCCACGCTTTCTAAAAATCCGGTGCTCACCTCGTTTTCAAAAAACGAGACTGAGGAATGGAACAATCACGTTGAATTAGGTCTGTGGGCTGATGCTGTGGTGATTGCGCCTGCCTCAGCGAATACGTTGGCGAAGATGGCTAACGGCCTTTGCGACAATTTACTTCAAGCTGTCTATCTCAGTGCACGTTGCAAAGCGTTCTTTGCGCCAGCCATGGACCTGGACATGCTACAGCATCCTTCCACGCAATCCAATATTCAGAAACTGACGAGCTTTGGAAACGAGTTGATCAAACCCGGTTATGGAGAATTGGCTAGCGGACTGGTGGGAGATGGCCGGATGGCAGAACCGGAGGAGATTGTAGCATACCTCGAACAATTCTTTGGAGCCAACCAAAAATTGAAGGGCAAAAAGGCGCTAGTTACAGCAGGGCCTACTCATGAAGCAATCGACCCGGTGCGCTTTATAGGCAATAATTCTTCGGGAAAAATGGGATTTGCGATAGCTGAAGAACTCGCAAGCCAGGGAGCCGAAGTTAACTTGGTTTCAGGCCCCACTCATCTTACATTGAACAATCCAGCGGTCAAGTTGATGCGGGTGACTTCTGCCGAAGAAATGTACAAAGCCTGCGCACTCTTATTCCCTTCAACAGACATTACCGTTCTATCCGCAGCCGTGGCTGACTTTAAACCGGTATCACGAGCAGATCAGAAAATTAAAAAAGGAGATGCTGGCCTCACTGTGGAATTAGTAAAGACCAATGATATTGCTGCAGAACTTGGCAAACTGAAAAAACCGACTCAGTTTACGGTTGGTTTTGCTCTGGAAACGGAGAATGAAACGGCTAACGCAGAGAAGAAAATCGCTTCCAAGAACTTTGACCTTATTGTGTTGAACTCACTCAACGACAATGGCGCAGGGTTTGGTCATGACACCAACAAAATTACGCTGATCAACCGGAAGAATGAGGCTCAAAAATTTTCTTTGAAATCTAAAAAAGAAGTCGCGCGCGATATCGTTAATGCTATTATCGAGAATAGCCATGCGTAAAGTACTAGCCTTTGTTTTGTCTGTAGCCGCGAATTGGAGTTTCGCCCAGGAGCTTAATTGCAAGGTTACTATTAACGCAGACCAGATTCAGACTTCTGACCGGTCGGTTTTTAAAGATATGGAACGTGCGTTTGCTGGTTTCCTCAATTCCCGCAAATGGACAAACGATACATATAAGAATCACGAAAAAATCAATTGCACTATTTTTCTGAACATCGGCCGTATGCCATCAATCGGAAACTTTGCAGCTAACGCACAAATCACCGCGGCCCGCCCGATTTTTAATACTAACTACGAAACCGTTCTGCTGAACTTTGCCGATCGTGAATTTGAATTCTCCTACATCGAGTCGCAGCCGATGGATTATAACGACAACGCTTATATCAACAACCTCACCTCATTACTGGCTTTTTATGCTTACGCGATTCTAGCGGTAGACTATGATTCTTTCAGCGAAATGGGCGGCAACCCATACGTCCAAAAGATGTTGCTGGTAGTGAACAATGCCCAGGGTAGTAATAGCCCGGGTTGGGATGCGTTGGGGAATAATCGCAGCAGGTACGCATTGCTGGAGAGCATGAACAACCCACAGCAAGCGGACATTCGCAAAGGATCATACAAATATCATCGCCTGGCCCTCGACAATTACCAGAAAGATCCGGGACAAAGTCAGGAGCAAATCCTGGACGTGATCAAGTCGATTAAGAAAGTCTACGGGGTTTATCCGACCTCGGTGTTAGTATCTTCTTTTTTTGATGCCAAATTCAATGAATTGGCCAATGTTTTCTCCGAAGCATCGCTTAACATCAAACGTGAAGCCTATGATCTGCTAACCTCGGTCGATCCCAAGCGCACCGTTTATCAAAAGATCATCTCCGACAACTAAGGCAAAATTTTTTAGGCCCGCTTTCATTTCCGGTTCTCCCCCGACTCTATTAATTTGCCTTTGATTCATGCTCACTCACCTTTCCATAAAAAACTACGCGCTTATCCGTCAATTGGACCTGGAGCCATCGGCAAATCTCAATGTGGTGACGGGGGAGACGGGGGCCGGTAAGTCGATTATACTTGGAGCTATTGGTCTGTTATTAGGTAACCGCGCAGATATCAAAGCATTGTACGATGAAAACGACAAATGCATTACGGAGGGCACTTTTGATATTTCCGCTTATTCTTTGAGAGAAATCTTTGAAGAGGAGAACCTCGACTACGAGAAACAAACCGTAATCCGCAGAGAAGTAAACCCGGCAGGCAAGAGCAGGGCTTTTATCAATGACACTCCGGTGACTTTGGAAACCATGCGCAGAATTGGCAGCCGGTTGATGGATATTCACTCACAGCACGAGACGCTTGAACTTGGACGGCATCAGTTTCAATTGGAGTTGATTGACTCATTTGCTGGAAATGAAAAAATCAGGAATGAGTACACGATTCGCTGGAAGAGTTTCGTGAAGGCGAAGAAAGAATATGAAAGCCTGTTCAATGAAGCTACTACGCTTCGGCAAGAGAGTGACTTCGTTAAATTCCAATTGGAAGAATTAACAAAGGCAACTTTGAAAGAGGGCGAGCAGGAGAAGTTGGAGTCGGAACTTTCTATACTGGAGCATGCGGAAGAGATAAAAGCAAAATTGACGAGTATCATTGCCCAGTTGGGGCAGTCTGAATATTCAGTTGCCCAGACGTTGAGTAATGTAAAATCTGAGTTTCAGTCACTCACCGGTTTTTCGAAAGAATATGAGCAGCTTCTACAACGCATTGAAAGCGCCAGGATAGAACTGAATGATATTTTGAGTGAGGCAGAGAACGCCAACGAAAAAACGGAGTTTGATCCCGCCCGTTCAGAACAAGTCGGTGCAAGGCTTAGCCTGATTTACCAGTTGCAGCAAAAACATCGCTTGAGTTCCATATCCCAATTGCTGGAGCTGCAATCATCTCTTCAGGATAAAGCGGACAAAACCAGCAATCTGGATGATGCATTGGCGACAGCGAAAGAAAAATTAAAACAATCCGAGACTGATTTGAGGAAACAAGCGGATTTACTCAGCAAGTCTAGGACGAAAGTCACTACTTCGCTCTGCAAACAATTGATTTCTCTATTGAAAGAATTGGGAATACCTGAGGCACAGATGACCGTGGAGATGTCTGTTACGGAACCAACAGCTTCAGGAATAGATGATGTAGAGATCATGTTCAGTGCCAATAAAGGAATTGTCCTGAGGCCGTTGGCCCAGGTTGCCTCGGGTGGTGAGTTTTCTCGGGTGATGTTTTCGATTAAGTATGTAATGGCAGAAAAGAAATCACTACCGACACTCATTCTTGACGAAATTGACACCGGGGTTTCTGGAGAAGTTGCGATTCGCCTTGGTAATCGGATGAAGGAAATGGCCCAACGCCATCAAGTGATAGCTATCAGTCACCTGCCTCAGATTGCTGCGAAAGGGGACACACATTACTTTGTATTCAAGGACAATTCAGCAAAGAAAACCGAAAGCCAGATTCGCAAATTGGAAAGCAAAGATCGCGTAACGGAAATTGCAAAAATGATTGGGGGTGAAAAACCTTCGGCAATTAGTATTGAAAACGCGAAAGAGTTGATGGAAAATTGACTTCTAAGTCAATAACTAAATCTTATACAGACAGACCTTATTTCAGGCTAACGGGATTTAACCACGACCTCAAGCCCTAAAAATTCTCCATACGAACTGAGCGTTTCCTCCATTTCTTTCTTGCTTAACTTTTGAGCGCCCCGAAAGAACTTCGGTTCTACAATCACCGTACCTTTTTTAACAACTCTCGCCCATATCCCAACTACCTTCCCATTGACTACGATGATTGGCTTGAAAATACCATTGCCGGTAATAGTTTGCTCAGTGAATTTAGGGTCAAGAGATGCAGTACGATCCTTGTAGCTGATCATAAACTCATCGTAAGCCGGGAGAAAGAGGAGTGGGGGTGTAGCGATTTTTTTGGAAGGGGGTTCAGGAAACCAAAAAGTGTCTTCGCTAATTTTAGTGCTTGTTATGGTCGACTTGATCGATTCCAGTCCTTTCCTTGCATCGGCAGTTGGCAATCCTGACCACCATATGAAATCCTGTATCGTGGCGGGGCCATGGCTTGTAAAATATTTTTTGGCTAACGTGTGAAGAGCTTCATCCCTGGTTAAAACCTTCGTTGATGGAATCCGCTCGTCCATCAGCGCGTAGGTAAATTGTTTACCGCGCATGGGGCCGTTGCATACAATGTTATTCAATTCAGCATCAAACATGATGTGAATGGCTTGTAGGTTGTCGGTAGTAATTTTCTTCTTCTTGAGTTCTTCCATCAGCTCAGGGCGCGTCAGGTATTTATTACCCTCAAGAGACTTCTCGATGATTTTGCTCGTCTTCTTAAAAAGAGGTTCATCCACTCCGATTTTTTTTTGCATGGATTTTACGGATGCTTTAATATGTGGCGCAGTCAGCGTGAGCATCCAACGGATATCTTCAGCTGCCACTAAGTGCCACGTAGGACGCATCACATGCGTACGAACAATCTCAGCTTCGTCAATCAAGTCTTCAACAGTCTTGTCTGTTGTGCCCGGCAATCTGACCCCAACAGCCCACTTGGACATAGCGTAGTCTTGCGCCTGCATCGCACCCATCCATGCAACAAGCTCTCTGACCGTTTCAAATTTCGGAGCTGCCATTTGCTGTTGGATCAATCGTACTTGAGTGATATCGGTGGTTGTCACGTCTTTGAAGTAACTTTAACTATAAAATTGAGTTTGAAGGCTTCTAAAGATAGGTATGGCCCCATAAATCGTGAAAAGTTTTTTTGTATAACACAATCGCAAGGTTATCTTTGCAGCCTGTTTTAAAGGTCCGGTAGTTCAGCTGGTTAGAATGCCTGCCTGTCACGCAGGAGGTCGCGGGTTCGAATCCCGTCCGGACCGCTAAAAACCCTGATATAGTTTATATTTCAGGGTTTTTTCTTTTATTTGCGCCACAAACTAAACTCGAGTACTTATGGGGCTATGGAAAAGTGTTAACAAGGCGATAGAAAACACCATCGAATACACAGTCTTTGCATCCAGGTGGTTTCAAGCACCAATCTACATGGGGCTTGTATTCGGATCAGGAATGTATGCTTACAAGTTTATCGGTGAACTTGTAACTCTTGGAATGAATATAGAAATATGGTCTGAAGTTCAGGTCATGCTTGCCATCCTCGGTCTGATCGATATTTCGATGGTAATGAACCTACTGATCATTGTTATTATTGGTGGTTATTCAATTTTTACCAGCCGCATTGATTTTGATGAACAAGAAGACCGACCGCATTGGATTGATAACCTGGATGCTGATCGTTTGAAAGTTAAACTGGCAACTTCGCTTGCATCTATCTCCGGGGTACATTTGCTGAAGACATTTATCGACATTCATGAAGAAGCCAAGACGGAAGGTTTTGATTCTTTGAAATATGAAATTGTGATCCACTTGGTGTTTATTGTTTCCGCATTGATCCTGGCTTGGATTGCGCGTGTTCTGAACCACAATTGATAGAATAAAAACTCATAAAAAACCCTTGCAAACTGAAATTTGTAAGGGTTTTTTTATTTTCTGAGTGATTCTATGGTCAATTTCATTCTCATTACCTTTGTCGGTTTACCGGCAGCCGTAAAGTGCAGGCAATGAATTTCAGCGAAGAATTAGAAAAGATTTCCGTTTTTAGAACAGTGGCAGAAGTAGCGGACCGCATAGGTTATGAAACGTATGCCGTTGGTGGATATGTACGCGACCTTCTCCTGAAACGACCCTGTAAAGACATCGACTTTGTGTGTGTGGGGAGTGGAATTCAACTCGCAGAGGAGTTAGCGAAAGAGCTGGGTAACGTCCCGCTGAGCACATTCAAGAATTTCGGTACAGCGATGGTCAAGTATCAGGATTTTGACCTGGAGTTTGTGGGTGCCCGTAAGGAATCATATAACCGGGACTCACGTAAACCGATCGTGGAAGACGGTACGTTGGATGACGATCAAAAAAGAAGAGATTTTACTATCAACGCCATGGCCATAAGCCTGAATAAGAAAAATTATGGCGACCTGGTAGACCCTTTTGGCGGTGTGGCGCATCTGGCCAAAAAGACAATTCAGACGCCCCTCAATCCTGAAATCACTTTTTCCGATGACCCGTTGCGCATGCTTCGGGCTATCCGTTTTGCATCACTGCTGAATTTTGACATTGAAGCAGGCACGTTTGAAGCTATTGTGAAAAACACTTCACGTCTCAAGATTATTTCCATGGAAAGAATCAGCGAGGAGTTAAATAAAATCATTTTGTCACCAGTGCCTTCGTATGGGTTTAAGCTCCTTTTTCACAGCGGCCTCCTCAAGGAATTTTTTCCCGAGATGGTGGCACTCCATGGTGTAGAGTACGTGGATAATAAAGCGCATAAAGACAATTTCTTTCACACCCTGCAAGTGCTCGACAATGTTGCGAAGGTTTCAAACGACTTATGGCTCCGCTGGGCCGCGGTCATGCACGACATCGCCAAGCCTGTGACTAAACGTTTTGATCCAACCGTAGGATGGACTTTTCATGGACACGAAGACAAAGGCGCCCGGATGACCCCCGGCATTTTCAGAAGAATGAAATTGCCGATGAACGAAAAGATGGAATTTGTTCAGAAGCTGGTGCGACTACACTTGCGACCAATTGCGCTAGTGAAAGAAGTTACCGATTCAGCAGTACGCAGACTCCTGTTTGATGCAGGAGATGATGTTGATGCATTGATGGTTTTATGCAGGGCTGATATCACTTCTAAAAACACTGAAAAGGTGACGAAGTACCTGGGTAACTTTGAGAAAGTGCAGAAAAAAATGATCGAGTTGGAGGAACGCGACAAGATCAGGAACTTTCAACCGCCCGTCACGGGTGATGAGATCATGCATATGTTCAATTTACCGGCCAGCAGGATCATAGGTGATTTGAAAGAAGAAATAAAAGATGCCATTCTTGATGGGAAAATAAAAAACTCACGGGAAGAAGCCCTCGAATTGCTACTTAAGATCGCCGGTGAAAAGGGATTGACTAAACAAAACATAAACCAATAAGTATGAGAAAAAGTGTATTTGTCCTGATTTTGATTTCTCTCGTTTCGAGTGTATTTGCTCAGAAGAAAAAGAAAAATGAAAAGACCGATCCTCCCAAACAGGAAGCTGCAGTTGTTCAGCCTGAACCAAAGAAAGAAGAGCCGGTTAAGAAAGATTCTGTTCCGAAGATCAATCCGCTTCTTCGACACTATGCCATTAAATACCAGGTAGCCCTTCAATGGAATGATTATGATGTAGCCAAGGATGCGCTTTATGACCTGATTATCGAAAGCCCTTCCAATAACGACTCACTGATTTATGAACTGGCTTATTTTTATTACCAAAACCAAAAGTTTGCGTCAGCTGTTTTGGTTTCTCAGGAGCTCTTAAAGCGTAACCCCAAAAACCCGGCAGCTTTGGAGATGACAGCCGTAGGTTCTGAAAACCTGGGAGCCCTTGATAAAGCACTTCAAAGCTACGAGAGCTTGTATTTGCTTGGAAACAACCCCCTTACACTGTACAAAATGGCCTTCCTTCAATTACAATTGAAGCGTTATAAGGAAAGTGGTACCTCAGCAGATATCCTGTTGGCTGACAAAGCAGCGGAAACGCTGAAAGTGAGCTACACCGGTGCTGACAACAAAACGAAGGAATTCCCAATAAAAGCCGCTTTATTGAATCTAAAAGGCATGCTTGCCCAGGAACAGGGAGATAAAGTCACCGCCAAGAAATTCTATGAACTGGCACTTGGCCAAGCGGCTGATTTTCCCATGGCAAAAGAAAATCTCGCAAAATTGAAATAGCATGCAACCTTCTGAAAAGAGGGGTGTCATGGTATAGATTGAAGGTTTGGAGTTCTCGGCCCAACATAGCGTGGATGACCTAATTGCGCGGTGCCGTGGAGGCGACCGGCAGGCCTACTATAACTTGTATAAACTTTACAGCCGCGCCATGTATAATGTGGGCTACCGGATTGTAAATAACGCTGACGAGGCGAAGGATGTACTTCAGGATGCCTTTATCAGCGCTTTTAACAATCTGGAAATGTACCGTGGCGAAGCTGCTTTTGGCGCCTGGTTAAAAAGAATTGTCGTGAATAAGGCCATTAACCAGGTCAGGCGCAGGCGGTTTGAGCGGTTACCGGAAACAGAGAACTTTGATGTAAAGGAAGAGGCCGTAGTTGACGAATTGGAAGGCTATCCTTTTGAAGTGGAAAAAGTAAGGAAAGCAATTGAGCAATTACCCGATGGCTACCGCGTTGTATTGTCACTGTACTTGTTGGAAGGATACGACCACGGAGAGATAGGAGAAATATTGGGAATCACCGAATCCACTTCAAAGTCTCAATTCAACCGGTCTAAAAAGAAGTTAAAAGAAATATTGGAAGGAGGCTCCCTATGAAAGATTCACTAAAAGAGTTCATCCAAAAAAACAGAAGTGATTTTGATGGTCAGACGCCACCAGACAATGCGTGGCAAAAAATTGAGGCAACATTGCCCAAGATCTCAAAACAGGTTTTTTGGAATTCGATTACTTTCTGGCGTGCCGCGGCTGTATTGCTGCTTGGTGTTTCATGTTATCTTTTCTTTGTACGAAACAATGCCAAACCAGATAAACAAGACGTAGCTGCATTGCAGGGATTCAACGACCTGGAAAAATATTATAGCTCACAGATCAGTGAAAAAATGAACCTGGTAACGCACTACCAGGCAAAAACCGGTTTGACTGAAGATGAGATAACGCAAAACTTGAAGAAGTTAGAAGCAATGTACCTGGTACTAAAGGATGAAATGAAGAAAAGTCCCACACAGGATGTACGCGATGCTTTGGTGTTGAATCTGCTTGTGCGAATAGATTTGATTAATCAGCAGTTAAACAAATTGGACAAGCCTGCGACTGGGGAGCAGAGAAGCATCTAAATTAATACTCTGGCTCCAATTCGAAATTCTCTTTTTTTGAATCCATCAATTTTCCTTCATGGCATTTGAGAATCCTTGCCGGGAATTTTTTGATCAATCCGTAACTATGAGTGGCCATCAGAATAGCTGTTCCGCTTCTATTAATTTGTTGGAAGACTTTCAGGATTCCGTTTGAAACTTCAGGGTCGAGGTTCCCGGTAGGTTCATCCGCAATCAGGATTACGGGTTCATTGATCAACGCGCGGGCAATTACCACGCGTTGCTGTTCTCCGCCTGAAAGCTGATGAGGCATTTTCTTTTCTACAGACCCGAGGCCGACCTGCATCAGCACTTCGGCCAGACGATTTTTCATTTTGGCATTGTCGGACCAGCCAGTGGCTTTCATTACGAAAATGAGGTTTTCCGAAATTGAACGATCCTGAAGCAGTTGAAAATCCTGGAAGATGATCCCCACTTTTCTCCGAAGCATCGGCACCTCATTGTTTTTGATACCCCGGATATTGTAGCCGGCAACGTCAATATCACCCAGTCGCAGCGGAAGGTCTGCATACATGGTTTTTAATAAAGAAGATTTGCCAGAACCGGTTCTCCCGATCAGGAAAACAAATTCACCTTTTTCAATTTCAAAGGTGATATTGTCAAGCACCGTGCTTTTGCCCTGAAAAACAGAAGCTTCGCGAACGCGAACAACAGGATCGGTGGAAAACATAGTCAACTTATTTCTTCAAAAATATTAACTCCCTTTTCTCCCGGCCGGGATTTCCATTCAAAATTTTCAACGAGCTGGATCTTACCGGCAGGGGACTTACGTACTTCACAAGTCGAAAAACCATTGTCGAGCATGCCGTTGTCCTGAAGCTGGCAGTAGGAAAAATTCAATGTCTCACCAGTCATTTTTCCAACAAGGAATCCAGTGACCACATGGCCGCCTTTGTATTCGGATGAAACAATCTCTCCGTCTTGCCTGAAAGAGAAGATCGTATCGCGGTTAACAACTCCATTGGGAGCAGTCTCGATTACATTCATCTTCAGGTTATGAAGGGTCAGCATCCGGAAAAATTCAACCGTTCACTTTTTTATGATCAGCTAGAAACTTGGCGAGGCCACTATCAGTAAGCGGGTGGTTGAGTAAATCCGTAATTACCTTTAAGGGGCAGGTAACTACATCTGAGCCAATTTCAGCACACTTGATCAAGTGCATCGTGTGACGGATACTCGCAGCCAGAACTTCGGTTTTGTATCCGTAATTGTCATAGATCAAGCGTATCTGTGCAATCAACTCAAGGCCATCTTGTGAGATATCATCCAACCGTCCAATAAAAGGTGATACGTAGCTTGCACCGGCTTTAGCAGCAAGCAAGGCCTGACCAGCAGAAAATACTAATGTACAGTTAGTACGAATACCCTCACTGGTAAATTTTTTAATCGCTTTAACTCCGTCCTTGATCATGGGTACTTTGACCACGATCTTACTGTCGATTTTGGCTAGCTCCTTACCTTCTGCGATGATGGCATCAAATTCCGTAGCAATTACCTCGGCACTTACGTTGTTGTCAACAATGCTACAAATGGCTTTGTAATGGGCCATTACCTTCTCTTTACCGGCAATGCCTTCTTTGGCCATGAGTGAAGGATTGGTAGTAACTCCATCGAGGACTCCCAGGTTGTGTGCCTCTTTGATTTCGTTAAGATTCGCTGTGTCAATAAAGAACTTCATTTGCAATGGTTTAAGTATTGCAAAGCTAATTGATTTGCTAGATGGATGCGAGATGTTATTTAATAATTAAGAATGAAATCTGAATAGGGGGAAGTGGCTTATCAGTTGTCATTTGATAAGTATAACTCCAAAACATTTAAGATAGTAATACGTTTACCACTTGATTATTTAATTTTACCGCCCTTATGCCTATACGCTTACACTTCACTTCACTTCTGGTTCTGGTTGTTGTTTCAGGATTTACTCAAACCAAGCATACTTTGAACGGCAGTATCAAGGATGCTTCTAATGGCGAAGCGCTTATTGGTGCAACATTGTTCATTAAGGAGTTGAACACAGGCGCGGAAGCCAATGCCTACGGCTTTTATTCGATCACGGTACCGTCGGGTACTTATACGATTATCTTTAGCTATGTAGGGTATACCAAAGTCGAAAAGCAAGTATCTCTTCAGGAAGACCAACGTCTGGACATTGAATTGTCGGAGGAGTCCATTCAGCTCGAAGAAGTAGTTGTGAAGACTGAAAAAGATGATCCGTTGTACAAAGTACAAAGTACGGAGATGAGTACTGCCGAGCTCGATATTAAAACCATTAAGAAGATTCCCGCCTTTCTTGGCGAAGTAGACGTAATCAAAGCAATACAGATGATTCCCGGCATCAGCTCGGTAGGAGAGGGGGCGACCGGGTATAATTCACGCGGAGGAAGCGTGGGGCAGAACCTGATATTGCTGGACGAAGCTCCGGTATACAACGCGTCACATATGCTTGGTTTCTTCTCGGTTTTCAATCCTGATGCCGTCATTGACACGAAACTCTACAAGGGTGGGATTCCGTCCCGCTTTGGCGGAAGGCTCTCGTCTATATTGGATGTCAGGATGAAGGAAGGAAACAATAAGAAGTTTGAATTGTCCGGAGGGGTTGGCACCATTTTCAGCCGCGTTGCCTTTGAGGGTCCTATTCTTAAGAACAAGGGTTCATTTATTTTAGCAGCAAGGCGTTCCTACATTGATGTGCTGGCCAGACCATTTGTGAAAGCGCTGCAGGATGGTGCTACACTTAATTTTTATGACCTTACTGCAAAAGCTAATTACCGCTTCAGCAATCGCGACCGTGTTTTTCTTTCGGGATATTTTGGAAGGGATAATTTCTTTTTTGCAAAAGACCAGGGTTTCAGCTGGGGCAATCAGACAGCAACTGCCAGGTGGAACCATTTATTCAACAAACGCTTGTTTGCCAATCTCACTGGTGTCTACAGTGAATATTCTTATCATCTCAAATTCAGCAATGATGCTAACAACAGGTTTATCTGGAATTCTTCGATAACAAATTTTATAGCTAAGCCAGAGTTCACTTACTATATCAACAGCAACAATGAATTCTCCTTTGGTGCTGAGGGTATCTACTACTATTTCGTTCCTGCCAACACTATCGGTGTCACCAATGGAGCGGAGCGGGATGTGAGCCTTCCCAAGAAATACAATATGGAGGCATCTCTCTATGCCAGCAACAATCAACGTTTGAGCGACAAAGTTTCGCTGGAATACGGACTCCGGTTTTCGCACTTCAGAACACTCGGGCCGGATACAGTCTACCAGTATAATGACACTGTTCCCGGTATTCGGAGAAGTGTGAAGTCTTATGAGGTCTATAAGAATGGTGAGACCGTAGTCCAGTTCAATAATTTTCAGCCCCGCCTCTCAGCCAAGTACCAGATCAATCAAATAAGCTCAATTAAGGCCAGCTATAATCGGATGGTACAATACCTCCATTTAATATCTAATACGACAGCTTCCAATCCTCTGGATGTCTGGACGCCCACATCAAAGACAATTTTGCCCGAGATCGGTGACCAGTATGCACTAGGCTACTTCAGAACTATTGGCAAAGACCATCAGTGGGAAGCTTCAGTAGAATCTTATCTCAGAACCACGGAAAATCAAATAGACTACATCAACGGGGCTGACCTGCTTATCAATAAATTCATTGAAGGAGATTTGCTCAGTGGTCAGGGAAGGGCTTACGGACTTGAGTTTTATCTGCACAAAAAGACGGGCAGATTTAACGGATGGGTGAGCTATACGCTCGCTAAAACGGAAATGAAAGTAAACGGCATCAATAATAACGACTGGTATCCCACCCGTTATGATCAACGGCACAATCTGAAATTGGCCTTATTTTATGAAGTGGATCAACGCATGTCTTTCTCTGCCAACTTTGTATTCCTGTCAGGCACACCAGCCACATTCCCTACATCGCGTTATGTAGAGAACGGGATTTTGATTCCCTTGAATGCCTATGATACCCGGAACAATGTACGTGTCCCCGCGTATCACCGGCTTGATGTTTCGTTGCGAATTGACGGCAAGCGCGAAAAGAACGGCAAGCCACGTAAAAACCACGATTACTGGGTGTTCAGCATTTACAATGTCTATGCGAGGCAGAATCCATTCTCAATTTACTTTTCACAATACGACCAGCGGTTGCCACAAGGCCAGCCGATCCAGTCGCAGGCCACACAGGTTTCTATTATAGGATCAATGGTTCCTGCCTTCTCTTACAACTTTAATTTTTGATATAGCATGAAAAAGAATATATCCATATTGTCATTTGCCTTGGTGCTTTCATTGATCTTTAGTTCTTGTGAGAAGACAATTTCTCCTGAATTACAGAATGCACCACCACTGCTTGTAGTGGAGGCATGGCTTAATGACAAACCAGGTGCCCAGGTAGTTCAGCTTTCAAAGACTCAATCTTATTTTGATGCCACCATACCTCCTGCTGTAAGTGGAGCTACCGTTACTATTACGGATGACCTTGGCGCTGTTTACAATTTCCTTGACAATGGTACAAACTCCGGCCTTTATCAATGGACGCCAGCCATCGGGCAAAAATTTGGGGAGGTGGGAAGGAAGTACAAACTCACTGTTCAGGTTGGTGGGGAAACTTTCGAAGCTAATTCAGTAATGAGGCGCACAACCAAGATCGACAGCATTTCATTTTCGACCAAAAACCCTCAGCAATTTCCAGATGGATCTTATATCGGGGAATTTTGGGCAGACGATCTTGTAGGGCCTGGTGACTTGTATTGGATACGCACTTATAAGAATGGGGTCCTTTTGGGTAAGCCTTCAGAAATCAGTATTGCTTACGATGCAGGATTTTCAGCCGGTGGGAATTTTGATGGAGTGACACTTATCCCTCCGATCAGACGTTCGATGAATCCATTTGATACTGACCCTCAAGACAAAAACAGGCTTTTGAAACCATATGTACCCGGCGACTCAGCGTACGTGGAGATTCACTCCATTACATTGGAAGCATTTAATCACCTGCAGCAAGTGTCTGTACAAACGCAACGTAATGGTGGTTTTGGAGAGCTGTTTGCACAACCATTGGCTAACGTCACAAGCAATGTTTATAATACCAACTCAGGTGGAAGTAAAGTAGTTGGGTTTTTCTGCACCTCGGCCGTTAAAGGAATGGGGAAGAAGGTGGTAGGAAAATAAAAATGGCAAACCAACATCGCACCGCTACAACCGCCTACCCTTGCTACCTTCCGGTCCTGGGGGAGTTCAGCAGGAGCTGGTCGTGCCAGTTTGCCGCTGCAAAAGTAATAAATCTTGGGAAGAGAACTTAGTTCGAAGTCAACTTAAATACCCAGTTTCCGCTAACAACGCCAACGCGAGTATAGCCGGAACCAGAGTATGAAAAATCAAGCTCAAGATTTGCACCTGTAGCATCAACGGTGTAAGTAATAGCCTGCTCATCGGCAGTACCACCATCACGGACAATCTGTGTTACAGGGTTGGTTCCGAAAGCCCACGTTCCGCTGGCTTTCCAAGGACTTAACGTTGGTCTGCTTGTACAGCTATATGAAAAACTTGTAGCTCCTTTTGTACCGGAGATGGCAAGCTGAAATCCAGTCCATTCTCCTGTTTTGTCTACACCCCCCAAGCTTACACTACTTACTTTCCAGGTCTTGGAAAGTAATCCAAATTGTTTGTCCTGTGTGCTTTCAGGATTATTTTTTGAGCCTGGACAGCCAGACAATACAAAAAGAGCGGCTAAAGAAGCAACTGCAATTAAAGAACGAAATGCCTTCATGTTCATCATATTTATCGGTTAAACTTACAAAAATCAATTAGTTTTAAAAAGAAACAGCCTGTTTGGCGTTGTTTTACAGTATTTTTAATCTGATCGGCCCCTATGAAGTAACCCTATTTGTACGACATAATGTCAATCATAACGGCAGATGCGGGATATTCTTGTTCCTGGTTGGATGCAATAAAAATTATAGAGTTAGCGGGGAGTTGCCTGAGATGATCGTGATACCATTCGATTGATGTCTTGTCAAGATTTGTACATGGCTCATCGAGGAAGATCAGATCTGCCTCGGAATAGAAAGCCAGTGTCAGCTTCAGCCGTTGCCTCATTCCTGAAGAAAAGGATTGAATTGGTTTATTCCGTGAAGCTCCAAGTCCGCTATTTTTCAGGATGTCTCCTACAGGGAGCCTGCTCTTTTTAAACTTGAAATGGAAAAGGATCATTTCTTCTGTTGTAAGCTCATCAATTAAATCCATGTAGGGAGCAGCAATAGCTACGGATTTATAGATTTCGGAAGGCTCAACGTCTGAATACTGGAGAATTCCTGCACTCGGATGCATCTGTCCCCACAATACCTGCATCATCGTGGATTTACCGCAGCCGTTTGGCCCGGTGATGGCGTACGTTTTCCCTGAACTGAATTCGAAGTTGAAATTTCTGAATACCCATTCGCGGTTGAACCGCTTGCCGAGATTCGTGGCAGTGACGTTCATTCAAATGACGAAGTGCCGGATGAAAATCCCTTCATGATTCCGCGGTCAGATTCACGGATAAACCTGATGATGTTGTCACGCTCCGGGCTTGAAGGAAGATCCTTTTCTACAAGATCAAGGGCCTTGGAGTTGTTGAGTCCTTTCAAGAAAATATAACGATAGATCTCCTGTATTTCTGTGATTTTGTCTGAATCAAACCCGCGCCTGCGAAGACCAATTGTGTTGATACCGCAATAGGTAAGAGGCTCGCGTGCAGCTTTGGTAAATGGAGGAATGTCTTTTCTAACCAATGATCCACCGGAAACCATCACATGAGCTCCAACTTTAACAAATTGGTGAACTGCGCTGGCACCGCCAATTATGGCCCAATCTTCGATGGTAACGTGACCTGCTACCTGTACCGCATTGACCAAAACACAGTTATTGCCAATGATGCAATCATGAGCTACGTGCACATACGCCATCAGGAGGCAATTTTTTCCAACCTCTGTTTTCAGTTTATCGTTAGTGCCACGGCTTATGGTGACAAACTCGCGGATCGAAGTATTATCGCCAATGATAGTTTCTGTTCTTTCGCCAGCAAATTTTAAATCCTGTGGAACAGAAGAGATTGAAGCACCAGGATAGATTTTTACATTTTTTCCTAACCGTGTTCCTTCCCAGAGAACAACGTTAGCGCCAATCCAGCAGCCATCGCCAATAGCTACGTCACTCTTTACAGTCGCAAATGGCTCGATGGTTACGTTGTTTCCGATTTTGGCATCGGGATGAACGTTAGCTAGGGGGTATTGGCTCATAAATCTTTTCTCACGATGCTGGCGGTCATAGTGCCCTCACAAACCAACGTATTACCGACATAGCCTCGGCCCGTCATTTTTGCGATTCCTCTCCGGATGGGAGCAAGAAGGTCACATTGTATCACTAGAGTATCTCCAGGTAAAACCATCTTACGGAAACGGAATTCATCGATTCCTAAAAAGTAAGTCCAGTAATTTTCCGGGTCAGGAACGGTATTTAATACTAGTATCCCGCCAATCTGGGCCATGGCTTCTACCTGGAGTACACCAGGCATCACGGGGTTGCGTGGAAAATGCCCCTGGAAATAGTTCTCATTCATTGTCACGTTCTTCACACCAATCACCCGCTCTTTATCGAGGTAGATGATCTTGTCGATGAGAAGGAATGGATAGCGGTGCGGAAGCGTTGCCGTGATCTTGTTGATATCCATCACGGGCGGCAGGGAAGGGTTGTACTTTGGGACTCCTTTCTTGTCGGCCTCCTGCATTAATTTCTTTAGTTTTTTAGCAAAGGCTACATTGGCCGCATGACCGGGGCGTGCTGCAAGGATTTGCGCTTTCAGCGGCCGACCGGCAAGCGCCAGGTCACCGATGATGTCCAGCAGCTTGTGGCGGGCAGGCTCATTGTTGTAGCGAAGCTCTATATTATTGAGGATGCCTTCTTTCTTTACTTCAACTTTAGGCTTGTTCAGCATCCGCGCTATGTTGTCCAATTCGTGTGGTTCAACCACCCGGTCAACAATTACAATGGCGTTATTCAAATCACCACCGCGGATCAGGTTGTTTTTATAGAGCATCTCCAGTTCATGCAAAAAGCAGAACGTGCGGCATGATGCTATCTCTTTTTCAAACTGTTGAATGCTGGTGATGGAGGCATGCTGACTTCCCAACACCGGGGAGTTGTAGTCCACCATTACGGTTACCCTGTAATCATCGAGAGGAAGAGCTGCAATTTCAACGTTTCGTGCTGCTTCACGGTAGAATATAGAATCCTGCACTTCGAAGAAATCGCGTAGGGCGTTTTGCTCTTCGGTACCGGCTTCTTTTAATACATTGACAAATTCAATAGAACTTCCGTCCATGATCGGAGCTTCAGGCCCATCGATCTGAATCAAAACATTGTCGATTTCTAGACCTACCAGGGCGGCCAGGGTATGCTCAATAGTGCTGATGCGCGCACCACTTTGTTCAATTGTGGTACCCCTTGAAACATCCACCACACGGTCGCAGTCTGCCTCGACAATGGGGGAACCAGGCAAGTCGATACGCTGGAATTTGATTCCATGGTTCGGCTTTGCGGGCATGAAAGTCATGGTAGCCTGAACCCCTGTGTGGAGCCCCACACCAGAGATCGTTACCGACTTCTGAATTGTTTGTTGCTTGTGATTAAGCATTCAATTGTGAAAAGTGCGCAAATTTAAGGCAATTAAGGGATAATCCAAAAGGACTTAAATCCATGTGCTTCACGCCAATTAGTCTTAGTTTTACCTATTACCTAATCAATCGATTGTTATGACTTCGTACTTCGCTGAATTTTTTGGAACCCTGTTTCTTGTCTTGATGGGCAACGGTGTTGTTGCCGGTGTCTTGTTAAAAAAATCGAAATCTGAAAATGCAGGATGGTTCACGATTGTACTCGGTTGGGGACTCGCAGTCACGCTTTCCATTTATGCTGTTGGAAGTATCAGCGGGGCTCATCTCAACCCCGCGGTAACGCTGGCTCTGGCTTTCAAGGGTGCGTTTTCATATGATAAGGTAGCGGGTTACATTTTGGCTCAGTTGGCAGGAGCATTTGTTGGCGCTGTTTTAGTCTGGTTGCATTATATGCCACACTGGAAGGAAACTCCTGATGCCGATACCAAACGGGCTGTGTTTTGTACAGCACCTGCCATCCGCAACACTATCTCAAATTTGATAAGTGAAGTGATTGGCACGGCAGTACTTGTGTTGGCGCTTCTTTTTATTGGAGCAAATAATTTTGCCGATGGAATTAACCCGATTGTTGTAGGGCTGCTGATTGTTTCGATTGGTTTAAGCCTTGGAGGGACGACCGGTTTTGCAATCAATCCAGCCCGGGACCTTGGCCCTCGTATTGCACACTTCATTTTGCCAATTCATGGAAAGGGAAACTCAGACTGGAGCTATGCATGGATTCCCGTAATAGGGCCGATGATAGGTGGATTGCTTGGCGCTGTTATTTATAATTCGATTTTTTAAGAATTACAGATTACAGAATTCAAATTACAAATTCGCTTCTCGGCTTTGTAATCTGCAATTTGTAGTTTGAAATAATAGTAGATGAAATACATTATTGCACTTGACCAGGGCACAACCAGTTCGCGGGCTGTGCTCTTCGATGAAAAGGGAACGATAGCCGGAATCGCGCAACAGGAGTTTACTCAAATCTTTCCTCAGTCCGGATGGGTCGAGCATGATCCCAATGAAATATGGAGTTCACAACTGGGAGTTCTCCAGCGATTAATTTCAGAGAGCAGGATTGATTCGAAATCAATTACAGCCATTGGCATCACCAATCAGCGGGAGACAACTATACTATGGAATAGAAAAACCGGTGAGCCCGTATACAATGCCATCGTATGGCAAGACAAACGCACCGCAAATATTTGCGAGGAACTCAAGACAAAAGGCCTTTCAGACTACGTCAGGCAAAACACAGGACTGGTTATTGACTCTTATTTTTCAGGAACAAAAATCAAATGGATATTGGATCAGGTGCCTGGAGCGAGACAGCTTGCCGAGAATGGTGAGCTCGCCTTTGGCACCGTTGACTCATGGCTCATCTGGAAACTGACCAATGGTAAAGTTCATGCGACCGATTTTTCCAACGCCTCACGTACAATGATTTTCAATATCAGGGATTTGAAGTGGGATGAAAAACTTTTGAACGAACTGGGAATTCCAAAGTCCTTACTTCCGGACGTGAAACCTTCCGCAAATCTTTTTGGCGAATGGGAATTCAATGGAAATAAAATTCCTATCATGGGCGTAGCCGGTGATCAGCAAGCCGCTTTGTTCGGGCAAGCTTGCTTCGAACCTGGAATGGCCAAGAATACTTATGGCACCGGGTGTTTCATGCTCTTGAATACCGGGAACAAAATTCAGCAATCAAAAAATGGATTGATCACCACCATCGCCTGGGGGTTGGATGGTAAAGTTGAATATGCTCTGGAAGGAAGTGTATTCATTGCAGGTGCTGCAGTGCAATGGTTGCGCGATAGTTTGCACTTGATAGATCAATCAAAAGACTCAGAATATTTTGCTGCCAAAGCTTTAGGCTCTAACGAAGTTTATGTTGTTCCCGCATTCGCGGGATTAGGCGCACCTTACTGGGACATGTATGCGCGTGGTGCCATTTTTGGATTGACACGGGATACCGGCAAAGACCACATCATCAAAGCTACCCTTGAGTCATTGGCCTATCAGACCAAAGATATTTTGAATGCGATGCAAGAAGACGCAGGGCTGAAACTCTCTGCGCTGAAAGTTGATGGTGGCGCCTGTGCCAATAATATTCTGATGCAATTCCAGGCGGATATTCTGGGTACTGAAGTGGAGCGGCCGGAAGTTATTGAATCAACTGCGATGGGAGCGGCTTACCTCGCGGGAATACAGGCCGGCATCTGGAAAAAAGAAGACATCATTAAAAACAGGAAAATACAAAAGCGGTTTAGGCCACAAATGGAATCCTCGCTTCGTGAAAAACTTTACAGGGGGTGGAAGAAGGCAGTGGAGCGGACGATGAACTGGGTTGATAATTAGACGGAGTATTCAACAATATCTTGAATGGTGTCCAAGAGTAACGAAGAACGAGCAATGCACTTATGAATCGAGAGGCATCATTAGAAAAACTAAAATCAGAGTCTTTAGATTTGTTGATTATAGGTGGAGGAATTACCGGCGCGGGCATTGCCCTTGATGCGGCATCGCGTGGATTGAAAACAGCGTTGATCGAAAAAAAAGATTTTGCCTACGGCACCAGCAGTCGTTCTACCAAATTGATTCACGGTGGATTGCGCTATCTCAAACAACTCGAATTCGGACTGGTGAAAGAAGTGGGAAGTGAAAGAGCAGTAGTCCATCAGTTGGCTCCTCATTTAGTGATTCCTGAAAAAATGCTTCTGCCTTTATATGAGAAGCGTGGTTTGGGGAGCGTACTCACTTCAGTTGGGCTTAAACTCTATGATTGGCTTGCCGGTGTTAAGCCGGAAGACCAACGCAAGATGCTGACTCGCAAGCAAACGTTATCGAGAGAGCCCTTGCTCAATCCACAGGATGTTAAGGGTGGAGCCATCTATGCAGAATACCGCACCGATGATGCACGACTCACCATTGAGATCATCAAGACAGCAAGTGTACACAAGGCAACCATTGCCAACTATTGCGAAGCAACAGACTTTATTTATGAAAATGGAAAGGTAACGGGTGTAAAAGCGATTGATCACGTGAGTGGAGGCGCCTTCGAAATTCATGCTGCGATGGTGGTCAATGCTGCCGGGCCATGGGTCGACACCCTTCGAGAGAAAGACAAATCAAAAACAGGTAAAAAGTTACACCTGACCAAAGGCGTTCACATTGTTGTGCCACGCGAAAAATTGCCGGTTACTCAGGCAATTTATTTTGATGTTGGTGATGGACGGATGATTTTTGCTATTCCCCGCGGCAGGACAACTTACATTGGTACAACTGACACCAACTACGCAGGGCTTATTGATGGAGTACATACAGAAAAAGAGGACGTTGAGTATTTGCTCCGGGCAGTGAATCAAACTTTTATCAATTCACAACTGAAATCCGAAGACGTTGAATCGAGTTGGGCCGGATTGCGTCCGTTGATTCATGAAGAAGGAAAAAGCGCTTCGGAGCTTTCGCGTAAAGATGAGATTTTTGAGTCGCCATCAGGATTGATTTCAATTGCGGGAGGGAAGCTCACTGGTTATCGAAAGATGGCCGAACGGGTTGTCGACCTTGTTGTGGAGAAAAAATTCGAAGAGAGAAAGCTGCTGTCATGTCTTACGAGGTCAATTAAATTGACACGCGCTTCATTTAAAAATGTAGATGAGGTGAGGAGGTACAGGAATGAAACAGAAAAAAGATTAAAGGTTTTTCAGCTGGGAGACTACACCGATTATTTAGTGAGCACTTACGGACAACAGACTGAAGAAATTATTTCTTTGATTGAGAAAGGAAGTTCAGACAATGAATGGCGGCTAACAATGGCAGAGCTTGATTTCTGTCTTGAAAATGAAATGCTGGTATCCGCCTCTGATTTTTTGGTCCGCAGGACGGGAATGCTCTATTTCGATTTGCCACGAGCAAAGCGAGTGTTTGAACCTGTCATGGATGAATTGACAAGGCATTTCCGGTGGAACGAATCCCAACGGGAAGATCAAGGCAACGAAATCCAGCGATTAATTCAGGAAGCCTCATCTTATTAATGCAAATGGCCTGCTGTAAGAAAATGCTGTAGGTATCAGGAAAGACTACGGCAAATAAGTGTTTCGCTTTAGAGGAAGTATTTCTTAAACTTTCATTTTAATTTCGCAGCAACCTAAAGCAACTCATTTTTGGAAACCCAGACCCCGCCACCCTCTAATTCAGTTGAGAAAAAACAACTTCGTGTTTTCCTTGCATTCCAGTGTGTATTTCTTGTCTTGCTCTTTGTTGTCTTATTGAGGACAGGGGTTTATGGATGGACACTCTTCCTTGCAGTACCATTCTCCCTGGGGGTAACTGGCGGATACTACTCAAAAACATTTCGTTCGCGGGGATTTCTCAAAGGTTCATTCCTCATTCTGGCCTTACTGGCCGTAGGTAGTATACTTCTAATTTTGGCAGGACTGGAAGGAGCGATATGTATTCTTATGGCCGAGGGTATTCTGATACTCCCCGCATTTCTGGGAGCGCTCATAGGTTATGCAATCAGAAACATGTACCTGACCCACATGATCGGGTTCGTTCTGCTGCTGAACACTTCATTCACTTATTACGATACTGTTGATAAGGACGGGATTGAATCGCTTGCAACAGAAACTATTCTCATCCATGCTTCGCAGGCAAAAATTTGGGATGTGCTCTCTCACCGCGTTAGGTTTACTGCCCACGGCAATTTGTTTTTCAGGGCTGGAGTGAGCCACCCCACTTCTATGCAGCTGAGTTATGACAACAATAAAAAATGTTTTTTGAACTGTGAGCTTAGTAATGGATTTGCCGCACTTGCTATTGAAAAACTGGACAGCCTCCGGCAAATACGTTTCTCGATACCTGACGAAGTCCGGACGATGAAAGAACTTACTTTCTATGATTCACTCGATGCACCCCACCTTCAAGGCTATTTCGATGCTTCTTACGGGGAATTTATTATCAAACCAATCAGTGAAAATCAATGCCAGCTGATAGCGAATACAAAGTACAAGTATCGCATCACCCCGGCCTTTTACTGGCAATGGTGGTCGGATTACCTGGTAAACGCTATGCACAGGCACGTGCTCGAAGACATCAGGGCGTTGGCTGAATCAAAATAATGACGTCTGATTTTGTATTCCGCTACCGGGAAGTATTTGATGCCATTGCCCCGCACTATTGGATCACTGACGTTATTTCGTTCGGATTAGCCGGCAGGTTAAGGACCAAAGCGATTGAAGCAGCATGTATTAAAAAAGAGTCCTCGGTGATAGACCTGATGTGTGGCACTGGGAACAATCTATTTCACCTTGCTATCGAGAAAAGCGGAATTGCCTATGTGGGATTGGATGCTTCGAAAAGAATGATCAATTGCGCACAGAAAAAGAATAGCAGGTATCCCCATGTTCATTTTATCGAAACCAATATTCTAAAAAATCATTCTTTAGCGCTCAAAGGAGATCACATTCTTTGCTCGTATGGATTGAAATGTATTTCACCTTCAGCGTACCCGGCTTTTGTTGATTTGATCTGTCAATTGATGAATGAACAAGGCACTTTTTCATTCGTTGAGTTTCAATTGCCTGAAAACAGATTCCTGCGATTGCTTATGACAGCTTATCTCCAGTCTATCTACAAGCTACTTTGTTATTTTTTTATTTCGGATATCGAACCTGCCAGAGCCTTGCTTCAAAATCTGAAAACACACGTTCAACCCGAAGTGCTGATTGAATTGTTGAAAGCGAAAGATTTGCACGTGAATTTCCGAAAGGAATTTTCTGGTGCAGTAATTTTTATATCAGGGAGGAAATGACAAACATTTCACACCTTCCAAATCAATTCTGTTTCCAATTTTCTTTCATCTTCCTGCCAGTGTCCATATACCTCCAGCATGGGAACCGTATGTTTTAGTCCGCGCTTTGCCAGTTCATTCTCCATTTCGGAATAGGCCTTTGGTATCAACTGGTAAGAGCCAACGTGTTTGCTATAGGCGTACCTTTCCAATTGAATCATTCGGTGCTCGAGAATTCCAGTAAGGTCGACCGCTTGTTTTAACTCCACGGCCGTCATCATTTCGTGGTTGGCAAAGTAAGCCCAGATGTTAATGCCTTTGTGAGGTAGCTTGTTGGCAGCAATTACCTTCCAAAGTTCGTCCATCAGTCGCTTGCCTGTTTTAGCATAGTCATTGTTTTGCACAAAGGCCGACAAGCCGTACAAATCAAACGTAATGGGTTGTTCAATAACTTCGATATGCATTGGTTAGTTGTTCATGGTTTGTAAATAATCCAAGCTAATATGTAAATGCTTCAACTTGTTTCCAAAAGTATCAGGCATGTTTAGTAAAACATAGCGGTCTGTCATGGTTACATCGATCTTGTCGATACAATCACTCACTAAATTCTGTAATTCATACAACATTGTCAGCAGTGAAAGCAAGTATGTTGATGATTCGGACACGTTTATCCGTTGATCGTGCACATTATTTTCATATTTCAGCTGCCTTGTTTGTATTGTTTGCACGTTGGTTAGACAATTGTGCATGCCTGTCTTTAGGATTTAAATAAATATTAATGCGTTCGGTTATAAAGAACTTGAGATGTGAACAAATGTCATGAAAGGTCTGCAGTTGGTGATGAATATTGCTTCCCTATTTCATCAAACAGATTACAACAAGCCAACATTTCCATGCTCAAATTCGATCTTTACCACATTCTGGAGGCCAAAGGCTATGACAGACCTTACACTTTCCTTGTTAAGTCCGGATTTTCCCGTGCCCATGCCACTAAATTGCTCAGCAGTAACCTTGGTACTATCCGCATTACCATACTCGAGAAGATATGTATTGTCCTGAATTGCACTATAGACGAGCTTTTTACGTGGACAGGAAGTGTTGGCGTAGGCGATGACCACGCGTTGAATCGATTAAAGCGTGAAAGGACCAATAGCAACATCATGCACAAGATCAAATCCCTTCCCTTGCGCAAGCTGGACGAGGTACATCACCTGCTGGACGAGTTATCCAAAAGTAAAGACGTATAAGTGTCAAACAGACACTATCCGAAAGGAACAAACAGGCGATAGCCCGATTGGAAAAAGTACCTTTTTTAGATTACAACCCCTTCTGATGCCCTCTAACCCCGATTCATTACACTTGAAAGGTTGCGCAGCGTGGATGGCTAATGGGGCATTGAGCCTGCCAAGCGGCCTAAATTCTGTATGTAAGGCATTAACTCTGCCAGATAAGCATTGAAATGTACCACTGGATAATAAAAAAGCAGTAAACCTTACATCCGAAAGTATCACCCCGATGTAGGGCTTTCCACGGCAGGGCGCCACTCTACATTTGTATCGTAATCACACACAAAAACAAGAAGAAAATGAAAACGGTAAAAGTAGCAGCAGTAGCGTTGGTAGTAATGTTGGCCAGCACTTTCGCTAATGCGCAGGACGCGCGCCCCATGCATGAGATATATTCCATGATGGTTTTCAATTTTGTAAAATATGTCCAGTGGCCTGCGAATGACGCGAGCAAGGAGTTCGTCATTGGAGTGGTAGGAAACAATGACATGTTCAATACGCTTACCACATGGTATGGTGGTAAGCCTAAGGGCGCTAAGACTTATGTTATTAAGAAATTCAAGGATGCATCGGAATTGACCGACTGCCAGGTGGTATTTATCGACCGTACTAAAAGTGGTGAATTTGATGCTATCAATGCTAAAGTAAAGGGCAAGGGCACATTAGTTGTCACCGACCGTAACGGTCTGGGCTCCAAAGGAAGTTGCATCAACTTCAAGACAGTGGATGAAAAACTGAAATTTGAACTTAACCAGGCTGCTATCGAAGCCTCCAATCTTAAAGTTGCTTCAACTCTTACGAGTATGGCAATCTTGATCTGATAAGGTTTGTTTGTGTGAAAAAGACCCCGGGCAACTGGGGTTTTTTGTTTTAAGGCATCATGAATAACGCTCCCTTATCATTCTCATCATATATACATTCACGTCCCATTGGCTTGCCAGAGGCTGCACGGTGTAGGGCAAGGCCGGCATATAATGTGGTGGCCCAAACTCAGTGAGGAACGTCATTCTTCCACCTTCTTTCTTCTTTCGTTCTACAACTTTATCCCACCAGTTGAAATGAGTTTGTACAATCTCCTTCCACTCGGGGGCACGCGGGTCATTCACCTGAGGTCCTTCAGGATGGCCTATACGTGCATGGATATGCTCAGTGCGTGAGAGCGCAAGGTTTACAGCTTCGGGCTGATCTCCAAGCATGGACTCATGTACGTTACACCAGTGTGAAATATCTAGTGTGATCTTTAACTGTGAACTCTTTTCAATAAATCCTCTTGTGGATGTAGTTGCATATAACGCTCTGCCCCGGTGTGTTTCATGATATACGGGCACTCCCGATGAGGCCGAAGTCGCATAACTATAGTCGATGATCTTCTGGTTCTGTTCAGCGCTAAAGAAATCACGCCCTGAATGACAATTGATATAAAGCGGTTTTATATCCAGGATGCTCTTGAATGTCTTTTGGAAGTCGACCTCATGTTTTTGAAAATCGCTTTCACCGCTTCCCCAAAGTACAGCGGCCTTAAGTCCGTGTTTGGTCAGTGACTCCAGTAGGTTATTCCGACTTTTTTCGTCTGCAATCCACCACACTTCGGCTCCATCATAACCCGCAGCTTTCGCTTTCACACAAAACTCTTCATGGGTTCCGGGCCAACCCCAATTTGTTCCAAGGACGAGGAGTTGATAGCCCGCTGCTGATTTGGTCTTCATAAATTGTCCGGTTGATTGTAAGGGTGAAGCGAGTAACGCTGCCCCGGTGGTTGCTGTAGTTAAAAAATCTCTTCGATTCATTTTTTGAAGATAAGGCGATCCCGCCGAAAGCACAAGGTGATTGCTAGTGCATGTCTGCAACACAGCGGAATCCAACAGTGGCGTTTCGTTCAAATCCTGGAGAAACCCGTAACAGGTACTGCTTATAATGAAGCTCGCGAGGCCCACCTTGCACATACCACCAGCTTGAGCTTGGCTTGAAGTAGCTTCCGCCTTTCATCATGACATAACGGTAACTTCCGCTTTCATAGAGATCGTTGGTGAGTTGCCAGACGCAACCCACGAGGTCATTCAATCCATAGACGTTTGCACCTGCAGGATACTTTCCGACCGGGTATAGTTTTCCATCGCCCAGGTTGCACATCTTCGGATCAATTCCTTCCAAAGAAAAAACGGTGAGTGTTTCGGTCACTACTTCTTCTTTTCGGCTGACAGGTTTCGTCTGCTTCCAGGGCCAATCGGAATTTTTGCCGACTTGTGCTGCGTATTGCCATTCAATTTCGGTCGGGAGTCGTTTATTGGCCCATCTGGCATAAGCCAATGCATCTTCGCGCGTCACATAGACTACCGGGAAATTTTCTTCTCCTTTTGGAATCATTTTCTTTTTCCAGTGTTTCAGAAAATTGCTGGTATCGCCTGGAGAATAATGAGTGGCCTCAAGAAACTCTTTGAACTCCCGGTTGGTGACGGGAAATTGGTCCATGTAAAATTCCGGCATATCAAAAGTTTTCCCTTCAAAGTCATTGGGGTACCGGATGAATTCGTCACCGTGTGTCGATTTGTAAGTAAATTTTCCTGCAGGAATTTTTACCATCCCTTTTGGGAATGATGAAGCAATTGCCTTTTCGATTTTACTGATGAGTAATGGTTCTCCTGATGCAATCGCTACAACAGTTTCATCAAGCAATTGATCATTTCTAAATGCCTGAACTATCAGGTTCCCCTCATAACTTCCGAACGTCTCTTTAATGTTTACAATCCCCTCCCGGGATTTCATGAGCAAAGGCTTCTTGTCGTAAGACGGATTACCTGCCCAAATTTTTAGGGTGCATTCCACTGTGGATGAATAGGCGAGGAGATTGCCCTCACGCTTCGCTTTAATAATTTCTGGTAGCTCGGCAATGCAATCGACAGCTCCTTCATTATTTGTTCCAAGGTATTTTGCATCGAATGAATTTGCCTCTGCAGAAATATAAAACGCAGATCCTTTTTGAAGGGGACTCAACAAGCTATGATGCCACAGGTCAACAAAATGAAAACCGTCTCGGGGTTGAACATTGAATAGCGGTCCGGAGTATCCTTCTGGCTTGAGACTGAAAACAGTGTAGATCGTTTTGCCGTCCTTCAACCAACGGTTCACCCAAATACTGTCGTGTGTTGTGCTGACTAGTGGCGTGTAGTCTTTTGATACAAAATTTTCACTGTTCTCACGGAGGATCATCGAAGTCTTGCCAAGGAACCTGTATTGTTCTTGCTCCCAATCGGGATGTCCCGGAGCGAATTGGTTGATCTCTGTTCCATATCCGTTAAAAAAAGAAGTCGCATATTCCCTGATGATTGGCTCTTTACAAACTTCGGCTACGCGGAAAATAGCAAAGTCAGGCCGGATGATTTTGTTCAGGTTGAGTAGTGGAGGATAGTACAACGCATTATGCACTCTACCTGACACAATTCCGCTCATATTTTTAGGTACAGCCATTCCTTCACTGTACATGATCACGCCACTCTTCGCTTTATCTGCTGCAGCCTGCAGTTCTTTACTTGATTCCCCTTGTGTGTCAAGTACAACACCATCAGGAGAAGTTTCACGGATGAGGTTTTCCAGGCCTTGGAGATGCCCTTCTGTTCGTGTGCTTGCATCCCACGGATTGTAAGCGATGAAGAATTTTGTCCCCATCTTTCGTAGAGTGTCAGCAAGTGAGCGCACTGCGGCCAATCCACCGGGCAAGTCACGGTACAGGTCAAATTGATTTCGTTGGTCCATGCCCAGAGTCGGCCACGTAGGCCAGAGACAAACAATGTCGTCTCCACCATAAATTGTCTTACCCTTCCTGACAAATTCCTTAAGATTGAATTTGCTCGTGACATAGTCGAAGTAGCTTTTGTCCCATGTCATCATCAAGTGAATGACATAGGCCTTCTGAATCCAGGCGAGATCACCCCGGTTGTAAAGTGATTCATCAAAACGCTCGACATCATAAAGCATCTTCTCCTGGAAAACTTTCCGAATACCGTCCTGCCAATCACCTGAAAAGATGTCGAAGTACAGCATATAACTCACCGACCCACCGGGAAAAAGTTGTGTTTCAAACCTTTTTCTTTTTCCTTTTTGAATGGAGGATACGTCTCGCCGGGCAAGGGCACAAAGGTTTTGTTCTTGGTTCAGTTTCAAAGATGAATAACCAAGCTCCCAGGCATTGTCGGGAACAATAACATTGACAGGTTCTCTTCCGGGAACAAAAAGATGAGTTCGTGATAGTCCATGATCTCCAAGCCCAGTGATGTAAACTCTTTCTTTCGATTCACCGAGCGGCACAACATTGTCAATGGTCAATGTGTCTTTAGTCGTATTTTGAAATGTAAGAATGTATTTCAGCGATTGGGCAAAAGATCCGGCCGCAGTTGATGTCACTTGAACTGAATTTGCCGCAATAAAAACGTCACGTTTTTTAACTTGATATGAAACGACCGGTGTATTGACTGGAAATTTTTTGCCATTAGCATCTTCGGCTGACACCATTCTGAGTTGGTCAATGGAGATCGATTTAAGCTTCTGTGCGCAGAGGTTGTTGAATACACCAAAGGCAAACAAAATGATGACAAAGAAAATGTGATGGTTAACCCGGATCATAAGTAAGAATGAGAAAATGAAGTTACTAAAACGACATTCACATCGCCACATCATTTATCCCGATGTACAGGGGATGGAGGGTGAAGAGTATTTTGATAGCTTGCTTTTACATTATTTATTATGAATAAAATCACCAGCTCTTTCGGAACGATTTTAGTTGCCCTTGCATTCATCGCTTTTGGCATCGAGCACTTTGTATTTAAATCATTTGTCACCGGCCGTGCACCAGCCTGGCCTTCGGGTACTCCCGGTGAGTGCGTGCTTGTTTATGCTTTAGGTATTTTGGCTTTGGCAACCGGAATTTGCATTATCCTCAGGAAAGGCTGGCTGATCCCATTTATTACTGGTGCGGTAATACTTCTGTGGGCGGCCCTTCGAAATATTTACATTCTTCTCGCACATTTCGACTATGGAGTTATTCTCACTAGTACCAACAAGGCACTCACCATTGGGGGGTGCGCTCTGGCAATGGCTGCGACGATCAAGTCTCCTTCGGGTTTATTGGGTCTGACGATCACCATTGAAAGATACTTCCTCGGAATATTCTTGTTTACAGCGGGAGTCCAACATTTCATTTTTGCTGAATTTGTAAAGTATCTCGTTCCAGGGTGGATTCCCGGCCAGCTTTTCTGGGCCTACTTTGCAGGAGTTGCTTTAATCGCTGGAGGATTGGGATTGATCACTGGGATTAAAATGCATCTGGCGGCAACGTTGTCGGGGTGGATGGTGTTCGCGTGGCTTTTACTATTGCACATCCCCCGGGCATTTCAGTTCAATAACGCTAACGAATGGACGGCTGTGGCTGAAGCGACTTTAGTGAGTGGCATGCTGTTGGTGCTTTCCTGGAAGCGTTCATAAGGTCATGCGGATTCGGCTTTTCTTTCCGCTACCTCAATTTTATTTATTTTTGTTTTCTTAATCTAAAAACATGAATAGACTATTTGCCTGTGCGTTGCTTTTATGCTTCGCCTGCTCGACCAAAGAGAAAAAATCGGAATCAGCCCGATGGAAGGAACTTGATTCATTTCACAAAATTATGGCTGCCTCCTTTCACCCGCTGGATTCAGGGAATGTGGCGCCAGTAAAAAAACTGGCTTCACAGATGGCTGACGAAGCTGCAAGTTGGGCTGCCGCTACCCTTCCTGAAAAAGTCAACAACGATGAGATGAAAGGAAAACTGGAAAAATTAAAAACCGATACCAGGGCTCTTGCTGATGAAATTGCAAAAGGTGCGACCGATGAGTCGATCAAACAAAAACTCACTGAGCTACATGAGCAGTTTCATAAAATTATGGAGGGCTGGGAAGGCCATGGCCACGATGAAGGCGAGGAGCATAAAGATGAGGATGACGACTAATCTTTCAAGTTAGAAAATGAAAGGCCACCGTTGAGTGGCCTTTTTTATTGCGATTGATGACGGACAAAAAAAAAGAGGGCTCAACGGGAAAGAGCCCTCTTAAAACTAAAAACACCAAAACATTATTTATCCCACCAAACTCTACCAACCAATGTGTTTCCACCATTGATCTTGACAATGGCAGTGTTGTAGTTGTCTCCGTTAAGAGCAGCTTCAGATTGCGGGTAGATTAGTCTCCGCGGGATTGTACCACCGGTAACGTTGTTAGGATAATTCACTGGAGTTAGTGCAGGGAAGCCACTTCTTCTCCAGTTAGCAAATGTCTCATAGTCATTGAGGATGGTTGCAGCCCAGTACTGCGTATTGATCATCTGAATGCCATTTGCAGGATTGTATGGATTGGCCGTCAGGTATGTAGTGATGGATGCTGCAGGAATCGTGGCAGCTGCATCGAACTGCGCGAGCTGTGACATTGCAGCAGTAACACCGTTATTGTAGTGAGTGCTGGCGCTTCCGGTCACTGTGTAACCCAGTTGCGCTGCCTCAGCTAACATCAACTCAGTTTCAGCGTAAGTGATGATGAAGGTTGGTCCACCATCTTTGGCAAGGATTGTATTACGTGGACGGGAATATTTGCCCAGCGGATCACCAGCTACCGCACCAGGATAACCGGGAGCTTTGCTGATATCTGTAGCACCACCCAATAGATCATATCCGTTAGGCATGCCAAGCTGGTTGGCGGGATTCGTATCGCCCACAATCTTCAACGTGTTATTGTCGGGAGCAGGAGGAGGCAGCTCTGAAAGCGCAGACAAGCGTGGGTCGTTGTTGTTTTTTAAGAAATCAACAAATGCCTTGCTCCATCGGATGTTTGGTATCTCGTAGGGGAGGTTTAGGACTTGGCTTATTCTGTTTGTACTGGCCCTACCATTGGACGGGTCAGCAATGATGAACGCGTTGTCATTGATACTAGAGAATACACCACCTGCCGCTGCTTTTTCAATCCACTTTTTAGAGTTGGTTGGATCAACCTTACTCAGACGAGTCCCCAAACGAAGCATCATTGAATAAGCAAATTTTTTCCATTGACTAATGTTGCCGTTGTAAATCAAATCACCTGTTGGTGCATCCTTGGAGGGGTCGAGGGCGGCAGCAGCCTCATCCAGTTCTTTCAGCATATCTGCGTAAATGTCGGATTGACTGTCGTACGCAGGTTTGAGAATACCTTTATAGTAACCTTGCGCAGCATCAAAGTAAGGGATATCACCATAGATGTCGGTCAGTCGATGAAAGATCACTACTTTCCATATTCTGGCAATCTGGTATATATTACTGTATAGAGGCCTGCCTTTGGAAATAGAAAGAACGGATACGATATTCTGGACTTGGCCCAGATTGGCTCCCCCACCAGCAAATGCTTCAATAAAGTAAGCTTCATTGTATGCTTGGTTAAGCAAGTATTTATCACCTACCCAATAGCCGGCCACATGAGAAAAATGTTGCATCATAACACTGAAGTGGATAAGCTGGGCGCGCCATGTTTCATAGCTGAAATCGGCACTTCCGGTAAAACTTACTTGAGCTGTTGTAAGTAAAAAATTGGGATCAAAATTATCTTCCGTAGCTGTGGTCGGGTCTACGTTTAACTTTGCTAAATCTGAAGTACACTGTGTGGCAATCAGCAATACTAAGATTACTAATGTGTTCCTTATAAATAATTTCGTTTTCATAATCCTTTTAATTAATGATGACTAAAACTTTAGATTCAGATTGAATCCTATATTCCGGGCGGGAGGGACTCCTGCTAACTCCAGTCCTTGTCCAACCGTGTTACTGTAGTTCGACTCGGGATCAATGTTTGGTGTGTGTTTCATCAGGATTGCCAAGTTGCGGGCCACAAGTGAAAAGGTAGCTCCCTTAATAGGCGTTCCATTGAATAATGCTTGAGGCAATTTATATCCGATAGTTATTTGCCTTAGCTTGATAAAACTGGCGTCATACACGAATTGAGATGATACATTTGTAGCGATTGCCTGGTCGTAATCCCAGGGTTTGGCAGATACCGTATTTGCCAGACCGGTCTTATCATTGACTCCAACACCTACGATGCTTTCTCCTTCGCGACCCACCAACGTATTTTTGTGCAGCCCGAAGATGTATGCATAGTAATCGGTGGCTGAGAAGATTTTGCCACCGTATTTATAATCGATCAGAAATGCAATATTAAAACCCTTATAGACGAACTCATTCATGATACCACCAAACGTATTATGATAACCAGATCCATAGGCAGTCAGCTTACCTTGTATCGGAAGGCCGCTATCATCATAAGCGATATTTCCGTTAGCATCTCGTTTATAATCGAAGGCCATCACTTGTGAGGCTGCTTTACCTACCTCGTGATTGATGAATGCGTTTCCTGAACGTGAAATACCACCTTGTACGGTGATATCAGTCAGACCGTTCGCGAGGGAGGTCACTTCATTAGTATTCTTCGTAAAGTTGAATGAGACATTCCAGGTCAGATTTGATGACTTTACGGGTGTACCCCTCAACATCAGTTCAATGCCTGAGTTCTGCAGATCAGCAGCATTGAATGCGGCACCTACATATCCTGAAGTAACTGATGTTGTGGCATTGATAAGTTCTTGAGTGGTTTTGCGATTATAATACGAAATATCTAATCCAATTCTGTTGTCAAGAAATCGCAAGTCTAAACCAAATTCAAATTCTTTCATTAAGAAAGGCTTGAGGTTTTTGTCGGGGATATTTACATTATTTATTGTTCCAATGGGATGCCCATTGCTAGATGAATTGATGCTATAGTAAAGATTGGTGGAGTAAATATATTGATCTGGGTTCCCGGTACTGTTGGCCCAGGAAGCGCGGAATTTCCCAAAGCTTAGCTTAGGAAAATTCAGTAAATCAGAGAATACAAAACTTGCACCTACCGAAGGATAGAAAATTGATCGGCCATCTAGGACGCTAAATTTATCCTGCCGACCTGTAGTATTCAGTGTCAGAAAATTTTTATAACTAAATTCTGCTGTATAATAATAGGACTGCACCTCTCGCCGATAAAGTTCATCGAGTGGGGATCTGGACACGAGATTTTGAGTTGTGTATAAATAATGGATGGCAAATTCCTGGCCAGAAACAGTATGTTTTTCAAGAGAACTTTTTCTCAGGTTGCCACCAATTGATCCCGTCAAGGTAATATCATCGGTTATTTTTTTATTAGCAGTCAGGAGAAAATCAGCATTGGTCTCAATTCCTTTGGAATTTACCTGATTCATTCCTCCTTTGGGGAGATAGGCTGTACCCGTTGGCGTCACGGAAGTATAATTATCAAAATAGATATCATTTCCTACACGACCTTGTAACGTCAACCAATTTGTAAATGAATACTTCAACGAAACCACGTTAATGACCCTGTTGCGGCTAGTATTGTTGATGAATTTATTCACCGCGAAATAAGGATTAGTGACGTAAACATTGCTTGAGAAATTACTTTCATTTCCATTCGCCACTGTTCCTGGACTCAAAACAGATGCGTTCAGACTTGTAGGTAAAAATGAAATACCAAAGTTTGGATTTCCTGGAGAATCACTCAGGTTGGGTCTGTTCAGAAAATTTTCGATGATGTAGTTGGACATCAAGTCAAACGTTAGTTTCGGAACGATTTTGTAGTTGACATTCAGGTTGAAGGTATTTCTGCTCAAACCTGAATTGGGGACAATTGATTTGTTGGCAAGGTCAGAGGCAGAAAAACGATAGCTACCATTTTCATTGCTGTTTCCAATAGAAATGGTATTAGTGAAAGTGCTCCCTGTTCTGTAGAAATTTTTGAAATTATCCTTCTGTGCAGAATAAGGTCTTGATACACCATCAAATTGCGGAACGGAGCTTCCATCTAATTTGGCTCCCCAGCTTGACTGGCCACTATTGTATGCCGATGTCTGATCTACAGGCTTAAGTCCGTTGAGCCCTTGGCCATACTGATCCTGAAAGTCATGATAGTTGATAGCCTGATCAAAAGTGAGATTGCCGTTGTATTCAAGACCAAAGCCTTTGCGATCCTTGCCAGTTTTAGTAGTGATTATGATCACACCGTTGGCAGCCCTAGATCCATACAAGGCCGAAGCCGTTGCTCCTTTTAGTACCGTGAGTTCTTTAATGTCGTCCGGGTTTAAATTGGAAATCCCATCTCCTTGGTCTACTCCACCATACTGTCCAGCACTTCCTCGCGTGGTATTGTCTATCGGCACCCCGTTAATTACAAAGAGTGGGTTCGATCCGCCCAACGAGTTAATTCCTCGGATCACGATACTACTTGAAGATCCTGGGCCGCCATTTGTTCCACTGATGTTGACACCGGCTACTCTTCCTTCAAGTGAGTTGATCATGTTTGTCTCGCGGGCTTGAGTAATGGACGAAGCGTCCACTTTCGTTACTGAATAGCCCAGAGTTTTGGAATCTTTTTCGACTCCGAGTGCTGTTACTATTACTTCCTGCAATTGCTTGGTGTCTTCCGCAAGCGAGACATCAATCACAGATTGGCTTCCCACCTGGATTTCCTGTGTAGCGAAGCCAATGAAAGAAAATACCACGACAGCATTTTCTCCTCCGACTGCGATGGCATATTTTCCATCACTGTCAGAAACAGTTCCCGAAGCGGTGCCTTTGACCTGAATGGTAACGCCTGGCAAGCCAGCTCCATTGGGGTCTTTAACAGTCCCTGTCACAGTGCGCGACTGTGCCAGAGCCACTGTTGTCAGCCATGTAAAACACAGCGACAACAGGATGCTTTGGTAAAATTTCATACATGAATTTGATTTAGGGTTTTTAATGAATAGGATTTTACTTCATTGTAAACCTAATGTTAAATGCGAATAAACCAAAGGAAAACTGATAAAATGTGTGCGCACACACTATATTTGTGCGCGCACACATTAAAAGTGTGCAAAAAAACACTTCTTTTGCAGTGTAATACGAATTATGGCAAAGCGGGCTATACGGATCAAGGATATTGCGAAGGCCGCGGGGGTTTCCGTGGGCACGGTGGATCGTGTTTTGCACAATCGGGGTAAGGTATCAGCCAAGGCGTTGAAGAAAGTAAAAGCGGCACTTACTAAAAATGAATACAGGCCCAACCTGATTGCACGCACCCTCGGATCGAACAAAGCGTACAAGATTGCCGCGCTGTTGCCCAACCACGAACAGGATCCTTATTGGGGCATGGTATACAAGGGAATCATCCAGTCAAAAAAGGAATGGTCGCATTATAGCGTTCATATTAACACCTACGGATTCGACCTTGAGAACAAAAGTTCTTTTGAGGATGTCTCCCTGAAGGTCATAAAAACAAGACCTGACGGAATTCTTGTTGCACCTATATTTTATAATGAAACCCTCCCTTTCTTTGAACAAGTTCAGAAAAAAGGAATTCCGTTTGCACTATTCAATACCAATATCACTGAATCGAACGCCCTCTCTTTTATCGGTCAGGATCTTTACCAGAGCGGAAGGGTAGCTGCAGAGCTTCTTTGCATTGGTCAAAAGGACGCGGGTACGTTTGGTGTATTGCACGTGGATGAAGATCTGGAAGACTCGGTGCACTTACTCCAAAAGGAAAAAGGATTCAGGGATTATGTCAAAGAGTTTTTCCCTTCCGGTTCAACCATCGAGTCTTTAAACAGAACGAGCTCATCGGATTTTTCATTTAAAAAGAAACTGGCTGTTTTGTTAAACAAGCCTGACCTCAAGGGAATCTTCGTCAGTTCATCCAAAGGAACAGAGACGGCCGCGTCATTTTTGAAGAGCCATGGCAAGAACGGCATACGGCTGGTGGGATATGATCTACTGTCTAAAAATATTGAATACCTGAAGTCGGGGATTATCGACTTCCTCATCCACCAGAAACCTGAGCAACAAGCGATCGAAGGTATCAGTTGTCTGGCAAACCATTTGATATTTAAGAAAGAGATCAAGCCAATCAACTTATTCCCACTGGAAGTGATTACGAGACAAAACCTGCGCTCTTACCTGGGTGACCATATTGAGCATCATCCTACAGAAATAACGAAGATTCATACTAATTAATAAAGCTAAATGAACAACGGAACCAATCTTCACATCAACTTCGAAAAGATTCCAACCTCTATCTATCCGTCTGCCGACACAGCCTCCAAGTCGGTGGCCAAGGAGATAGCTGAGCTTATTCGTGCCAAACAAAAAGAAGGGAAGAAAGCTGTCCTGGGATTGGCAACAGGATCTTCCCCGAAGAAAGTTTATGCAGAGCTGATTCGTATGCATAAAGAAGAAGGATTGAGTTTTAAAAACGTGATCTCCTTTAACCTTGACGAGTATTATCCGATGCAGCCCACCGCTCCGCAGAGTTATCATCGGTTTATGAAAGAGAATTTGTTTGACTATGTCGATATACCCAAGGGACAGTATTTTGTGCCAGATGGCACGATCGGGATGGACAATATCAAATCCTTTTGCGAGCGCTACGAGAAGCAAATCTCCGAAACAGGCGGGCTCGATTTTCAATTGCTAGGGATAGGTCGAAACGGCCACATCGGCTTCAATGAACCTGGTTCACATATAGAATCTCAGACGCGGTTGATAACTCTTGATTTCACAACCCGTTCGGATGCCGGATTGGACTTTGGTGGACTTGCCAATGTGCCCCGAAAAGCAATAACGCTTGGCATAAAGAAAATTATGCAGGCGAAGCGAATTGTATTGATTGCATGGGGCGAGCATAAGTCGCCAATAATCAGGCAGGCTGTGGAAGGTCCCGTAGCAGAGCACATTCCAGCTTCATATCTGCAAGGACATTCCAACGCCCAAATTGTAATGGACGAATCTTGTGCTTCAGCTTTGAGCAGGCGTAAGACCCCATGGCTGTTTGATTCTGTAGAATGGGATAAGCCGATGATTAAAAAAGCGGTAACACAACTGGCACTCGCTATTGGCAAGTCAATCCTGATGTTAACGAATGAAGATTATAACGAAAATGGATTGAGCGAACTTCTTGCAAGATATGGCCAGGCTTATGAGATAAATATAGAGGTGTTCAATTGGGTACAACATACCATTACTGGCTGGCCTGGAGGCAAACCCAATGCAGATGATACGCATCGCCCGGAGCGCGCAGTGCCCGCCAGTAAGCGCGTCCTCATTTTCAGTCCGCATCCTGATGATGACATTATTTCAATGGGCGGAACATTTCAGCGGCTTGTTGATCAGGGACATGAAGTGCATGTTGCATACCAGACATCGGGTAACATAGCCGTGGCCGATGATGAAGCGCTTCGATTCATCGAATTCATGCGTGATTTCAATCAGAAATTTTCTTTGACAAACGAACCTATTGATAAGTTGTATTACGAAGCTAACGGGTTCTTGCAAAAGAAAAGGACGGGAGAAAAAGACACAGATGAAGTCCGTGCAATCAAGGGCCTGATCCGTGTGAGTGAAGCAAAAAACACGTGCCGGTTCGTTGGGGTGGCTCCGGAGAATATTCATTTTCTGAATATGCCATTTTATGAGACAGGTGCGGTTCAGAAAAAACCATTGAGCGAGGAAGATTTTTCCGTAGTCACCGAACTGATTCGCAAAATCAAGCCTCACCAGATCTATGCTGCCGGTGACCTTGCCGACCCGCATGGCACTCATAAAGTTTGCCTGGATGCAGTGATAGAGGCATTGAAGCGACTGAAGGGCGAGCCATTCATGAAAGACTGCTGGACATGGCTGTACAAGGGCGCATGGGCCGAATGGGATATTGACTTGATTGAAATGGCCGTGCCAATGAGCCCTGACCAGGTAATGCGCAAGCGCATTGGGGTCTTCAAGCACCAGTCACAAAAGGATGGTGTAGTATATCAGGGAGATGACGCCCGGGAATTCTGGCAAAGAGCGGAGGACCGTAACAGGGCTACGGCCCAAATCTATAATAAACTGGGGCTTGCTGAATATGCAGCCATGGAAGCGTTTGTTAGGCTTCGGCTCTGATCAGCTTAGTTATAAGTCACGATAATCCTTCTCACGGTATAATTGTCCGTTCAACCTTAATACTCGCATAAAATACATCTGAGCAGTTCATCCTTTTGAAAAATTGTATTAAAATTGAAGGTTAAAAAACCAAAAACTATGAAAGTTACCCGTTACGGAATAGTATTACTCGTCTTAACTCTTGGTCTATGGGCTTGTGGTTCCAAGAAAGATGACAAAGAAAACTCTGATGAATTCAAGCAGGCAGAGGAATCACTCACCGAAGAGATTAAAGATGTAGCCTATAATATTCCGTCACCTTCAGAAATACCCTATCTGCTGCAGCAGACGGGCGCAGAATACAATCAAAACTTGTTGAGTGATCGCAAAAAAGCAGATCAGTACCTCACTCGCAATGATAAGACCGCGCTTAACCTGGGTGTTTATGCATCTGATATCGGGTACTTGATTTCGTATGATAAAACTCAGGATGCTATTGATTTTGTTAATGCAGCCAAAAAGCTGGCCAATGGACTTGGTATCCTGGCTCAGTTTGATCAAGAGGTGCTCAAGCGTTTCGAGGCTAATATCACTAAGAAGGACTCCCTCACTGAGCTGGTTGACCACGCTATTCATGAAACTGAAAAATACCTTAAGAGTGATAATCGTATTAAGCCCGCTGCTTTAATGATTACCGGCAGTTTTGTAGAAGGACTATATATTTCCACTGCCCTGATTAAATCATATCCAAAGGATCTTAATGAAGAAAACCGAATGCTCGTGCTTACTCCCTTGATCCGGGTGGTATTGCAACAACGCGAATCCGTTGGCGAATTGATTAAAATGCTTGGTTCGGTAGAACAAACAGAGCCGGTTACCACAATTCTGGCTGACCTGAATTCACTGGAAGCCAGCTATCGTGAGTTGAACATCGAAGAGAAGCTTAGAAACAACCAGGCAGATAAAATCCTTTCCGATAAAAATCTCGCTGAGATTACTGTTACGGTAGAAAAACTGAGAAAATCGATTGTCGAGTAATAGATTTTTTAACACTAAAGAAAAGGCCGGGTAACCGGCTTTTTGTTTTTCCGCCAGACTCTCAGATTTAAGTTGGCGTATCCTTCATCTTTCTTATATTTAAAAAATAAACTTAGCCTAAGCATGAGCGAACCAGTTCTTAAGGCCATCATTAAGCTTTTTGCCTTCGTGGCCAAAGAAGACTCTATTACCGCACAAGAACGCGAATACATTCACGCATTTTTAGAAGATCACTTGAGCAGGCCCTCCATGGAACGCCACATCCGGCTGTTTGACGAGTACGCACAGGAGATTTCAGATAAACTGAGCGCTGAAAAAGAAAACGAAATGATCACTGCCATTTGTGCAGCGATCAATCAGGAAGTCACTCAGAAGCAGAAGATGGTAGTTATGCTCGAGTTGATGAGCATCGTTCTGGCTGATGGAACAATTTCCGAACGGGAAGATAAATTAGCCGCCATCATTTGTGAAAGATTTAACATTAGCTCGAAGGACTTTGACCTCGTCAAGCAATTCGTGGTTCTCCAGGATGAGGTGAAGGCTGATTCCGAAAATCTCCTGATCATTTCAAGCTCGAAGAAAAATAGTGGGAAGCATATTCAGCGGGCGGAATTGGATGGATTTATGACAATCCTGCATGTGCCCGGAGTTGAACTCTATTTCTTAAAGTACCATGGAAAGTCGGATGTTATTTTGAACGGGGTGCCGCTGAAGCCCGGTAAGGTCAGTGTACTAGCTACGGGCAGTACAGTGCGTTGGGGAGCTGCAGAAGCGATCTATTATGGAGCTGTTCTGGCAGCATTTAAGAATACCAGCAAAGGGCCAAAGACAAGCTTTGAAGCAAAGAATATATCCTTTCAATTCAAAAATGGCAGACTTGGATTACGTGATGTTACCATCGCGGAGGAGTCTGGTAACCTGGTTGCATTGATGGGGGCTAGTGGTGCAGGTAAAAGTACCTTGCTTCACGTTCTCAATGGAAATGAAAAACCTTCCAAAGGACAGGTGCTGATCAATGGCATCGACATTCACCGCGAGCCTGAGAAAATTGAAGGTGTGATTGGATTTGTGCCTCAGGACGACCTGCTCATTGAGGATCTGACAGTGTACCAAAATCTTTACTTTGCATCCAAGCTTTGCTTTAGCCACCTCAACGAAGAAGAGATCGATAACCTCGTACTAAAGACGCTTGACGATCTCGGCTTGAATGAAGCAAAAGATCTAAAAGTGGGATCACCCCTTCAGAAGACAATAAGTGGGGGGCAGCGGAAACGGGTTAATATCGGGTTAGAGTTGCTTCGCGAGCCAGCTGTACTTTTTGTGGATGAGCCCACGTCCGGACTTTCCTCCCGCGATTCAGAGAACATTATTGATTTGCTGAAGGAATTGTCGTTGAAGGGGAAGCTGGTCTTTGCAGTAATCCATCAGCCTTCTTCTGACATTTTTAAAATGTTCGATCACCTCGTGATCCTTGACACCGGCGGCTACCAGATCTATTATGGAAACCCGGTGGACGCTGTGATTTATTTTAAGCGTAACATCAACATGGTGAACAGCGATGAAGGCGAATGTCACACGTGTGGGAATGTTAACCCCGAACAGATTTTTAACATCATTGAAACCAAAGTGATCAATGAGTTCGGCAACTTTACCAATGAGCGTAAATTCTCTGCGGAACAATGGAATAAAATCTACCGGGAGAAAGTAAAACTGCCTACAGTGGCTCAGAAAAATGAGACACCACACTCTACTTTGCGCATACCCAGCTGGTTTAAGCAAACGCATTTGTTTTCGCTGCGCGACATTTTGTCGAAACTGAGCAATACGCAATACCTTATCATTAACCTTCTCGAGGCTCCGGCACTGGCGTTTATACTTGCGTTCATCGTTCGTTACTACAATACAGATGATCAAATCAACACCGGTTATATTTTTAGTAAGAACTTGAACTTGCCGGCTTACTTCTTCATGAGCGTCATTGTAGCGCTTTTCATGGGTCTTACAGTAAGTGCCGAAGAAATTATTCGTGACCGCAAGATTTTGAAGAGAGAGAAATTTCTTCACCTCAACAGAAGCAGTTATATCATTTCCAAGATTTCAATTTTGTTTGCTATATCAGCTATTCAGACTTTTTTGTTTGTGCTCGTCGGTAACTACATGTTGCAAATCAAAGGAATGTTCTTACCACATTGGGCAATTATGTTCACAACCTCGTGCTTTGCCAATTTGCTTGGATTGAATATCTCATCGGCCTTCAACTCGGCAGTGACGATCTATATTCTGATTCCTATACTTCTGATCCCGCAGTTGATTCTCAGCGGTGTTGTGGTGAAGTTCGATAAACTCAATCCGGTTATCGGCAATACGGCCACGGTGCCAATGGTTGGAGACCTGATGGCATCACGATGGGCATTTGAAGCAGCCATGGTAACGCAATACAAGGACAATGAATTTGAACAGCAGTTCTACCTGTATGATAAGATCATGGCCGATGCCGACTACAAGAAAGTTTACTATATCCCCGAGTTGGAAAGCAGGTTGGATTTCGTAAATCTTAATTATAAAAACCCTCAGCCCGCTATCCAGGAAATTGTAAACAAAGACCTGAGGTTGCTCCAGACAGAAATACGCGATGAACTTTTTGTCATCGGGAAAGATAACTTTAAGTATCTCGATGCTTTGGCTCCGGGCAAGTATGATTCACTCACACATGCCGAGACACAGATTTTCTTTGAAGCATTGAAGAAATTCTATAACAACCGCTATTCAAAAGCGGATAAACACAAAGACGACATCATTAACAGGAGAACCAAAACGGCAGCAAAAGAGAAAGATTTTGAGGACGAGAAAAATTCTTATCAGAATGAGGCAATTACCGAATTGGTAAAAAATACTTCTGAATTGAACAGGATCATTGAGAATAATGGGAAACTTGTACAGAAGATATATCCGATTTACAAAGACCCCGATCCCGACCATACATTCGACTTCGATGCTCAATTTTACATGCCGGCAAAACATTTCTTTAATCCCATCGATACAATTTATTTCAACTTGATAGTTATTTGGCTGATGACGTTGATATTATCAATAACCCTGTACTTTGAGGTCTTGTTGAGAATCATTGATGGCATTGGCAACGTATATAGCAAAATACCCAAACGCATGTAGATGTTTTTTTTTCTGTCCAAGACGTTGTCTTATTTGGCGAGACCGCTCACCGTCATCTGTGTTTTATTTTTGGTATCTGCTTTTACAAAGAGGCAACGGCTAAAGAAAAGGGCCTTCATCCTCGGAATTATTTTCCTCTTTTTCTTCTCGAATGAATTTATTGCCAATGAAGCTATTCGTTTATGGGAAGTTCCGGTGACGCTCATGAAAGATGTAAATAAGACGTACACTTGGGGAATTATATTGACAGGTGTCACTAAACATGAAACCGGTCCACCGGATCGCGTTTATTTTCAAGGAGGAGCAGACAGGGTAACACATACGCTGCAGCTCTACAAAATGGGCAAGATTAAAAAAATATTAGTGTCGGGCGGCAGCGGTAGCCTGTCAGATACTGAAAGAAAGGAAGCCCATGAAGTAGCGGACGCACTACGATTGATGGGAGTTCCCGATACGGATATTGTAATGGAAGCAGAATCACGTAACACATATGAGTCTGCTGTTGCAATAAAAAAGATGCTGCAGGGGCAAAGCACTCCGTCAGAGTGCCTGTTGGTCACTTCGGCTTACCACATGAGGAGGTCTGCAGCATGTTTTAAAAAAGTAGGATGGGAGACGGATTGTTTCACCGTGGATTTCATCTCGCACTACCGCTGGTTTTCGATTGATGCGTTGCTCATCCCCAAAATTGAAGCGATGAGCATCTGGCAAGTCCTTATCAAAGAATGGACGGGAATGGTTGCTTACAAACTGGCCGGATACATTTAATTCTCTCTATCCAAGAATGTCCCAATCCTCGTTCAAGACCGGGATTGCCTGGTGTGCTGTCAAATCAAACTGGCAGGGTACTACCGAAACGTAGTTATTGGCGATGGCCCACTCATCGTTGTCTTCGCCCTTATCAAAATTCACAAAATTTCCTGTCATCCAGAAATAGCTTCTTCCATTGGGGTCAAAGCGCTGATCAAAATCTTCAACCCATTTGGCATTCGCCTGACGGCAAATACGTACACCTTTCAGTGATTCTTTTCGCTTTGGTGGAAAGTTTACATTCAAGGCAGTGCCTTTTGGTAGCCCTTTTTTCAAGACCTGCTGGGTAATTTTTTTGATGTACTCCAGTGTATGGGAGAAATCAGCATCGTGACTGTAATCGCAAAGAGAAAATCCGATGGCGGGAGTGCCTTCAATGGCGCCTTCAATTGCAGCAGACATAGTTCCTGAATAAAGTACGCTGATAGAAGTATTGCTGCCATGGTTCACACCACTCACAACAATATCCGGCTGCCGGGTTCCTTTCAGCACAAAATGTCGCGCCATCTTCACGCAATCCGCAGGTGTTCCGCTGCACTCGTATGCTTTCACACCCGGAAATAGGAATGATTCCGTCAACCGGAGAGTGTCGCCAACAGTAATAGCGTGACCCATTCCAGACTGTGGACTGTTCGGTGCGACAACGAGAACTTCACCCAGCTCTTTCATCACATTTATTAAATTTAAAATACCACGAGAAGTGATGCCGTCATCGTTTGAGACTAAAATCAAAGGTCTTTGCATGAAGTTTATTTCGAGTTGAAGAAAGAATTATAATAATCAATGATCTGTTTGAGCTGGTATTTACGGTCGAAGTCAAGTTTATTTTCCCTCACGTATTCACGCACATCGTTCTCCCGGTTTTTCATCAGGTCATACCAATCGTTTTTTTTGCCGGCAAATTCTTCAATGTTGCCATTCTCTTTCAGGAGGTAGAACATATTCACCAGCACCATTCGTGAAGAGTACCCTCCATAAAAGAAGGGAGAGGAGTAAGTACGGTATTCAATTCGTTCTCTGCTAAGGACGGTAATTTTTCCCTCAGTCAGGACTTCAAAAAAAGTAGGCGTTTTGTAAGCACCTGTGACCGCAAAAGGCAACGAATAAAAGTGTCTGTAACGTTTGTAGACAGCATCAAAAATCTCGTAGAAGACTGCCTTGCGTGCTGAAAAACTTTCGAGGCGATTGTCATGCTTGACCTGAAGCATATCTTGAAGGTCGTACTTGATATTTCCACGGATTGTATCACCCGTTTCCAAAACGACTTTACCATCATGCCAAAGTTCGTAGGAAAAGGTCTGAGCATTTGCGAGGCCAGGCAATAGAACAAGCAAGTAGGTAAGAAACCGCTTCATTATTTTTTCATAATCATGTGACCGAGTTTGTCGCGCTTGGTCTGCAAGTATTTTTCATTATGCGGGTTAGAAGCAATTTCAATCGGAATGTTTTCTACGATCTCAAGTCCATAACCCATCAAGCCGACTCTTTTCTTGGGATTATTTGTGATAAGCCGGATTTTTGAGATTCCGAGGTCATGTAAAATCTGAGCCCCAATTCCGTAGTCCCGGTTATCCATATCGAAACCCAACTGAAGATTGGCCTCAACTGTGTCAAGCCCTTGCTCTTGAAGTTTATAGGCTTTCAACTTGTTAAGCAACCCAATACCACGGCCTTCTTGCTTCATATATAATACCACACCTTTGCCTTCACTCTCAACCATTTGCATGGCGCTGTGAAGTTGTGAACCACAGTCGCAACGGCATGACCCGAATATATCTCCTGTTACGCAAGATGAGTGAACACGCACCAACACAGGTTCATCTTTTTCCCACGACCCTTTAACGAGTGCCATGTGGATTTCGTGTGTGGCGGGTTCCTCATAAGCGACCATTTTGAAGTCACCGTAGGCTGTTGGCATATTCACATCAATCTGTCTATTGATCTGGCTCTCCATTTTCATTCGAAAAGCAATCAAATCTTTAATCGTGACAAGCTTAAGCTTGAACTTATCGGCAACTTTGCGCAAATCAGGGAGACGCGCCATGGTGCCATCTTCATTCATGATTTCAACCAGAACTCCGGCAGGACGGAAGCCTGCCAGTTTTGCAAAATCGATAGCAGCTTCTGTGTGGCCACTTCTGCGAAGGACACCTTCCTTCTTAGCTTTCAATGGAAAGATGTGACCGGGCTTGCCAAGTTCTTCGGGTTTGGTTTCAGGATCAACAAGGGCTTTGACGGTTTTGAAACGATCATGAGCAGAAATTCCTGTAGTGCATCCGTGACCGATCAGGTCGATAGAGACTGTAAAGGGAGTTTCGAATACAGCCGTATTTTTTCCTACCATCAATTCAAGTTTCAGTTCTTCACAACGATCTTCGACCAATGGTGCACAGATCAACCCTCTGCCTTCTTTTGACATGAAGTTGATTATCTCGGGAGTAACGCATTCGGCCGCGCAAATAAAGTCGCCTTCATTTTCGCGATCCTCATCGTCCACTACGATGATCAATTTACCATTCCTGATGTCCTCAATGGCATCTTCAATGGTGTCTATTTTAATTTTCTCGGAACCCATCTTGTTTCTACTTCTTTGATAGTTGATTACTATTTCGCTACAACAATTCCCAGACTTCCTGCCAGTTCACTCTCGGCTTTTTTCAGTCCGGTCTGTACTTCGAGTGCTTTATCGAGTTCATCCCAATTTCCTTCTTCTTCTGCCCGCTTGACTTGAAGTAAATTATCCTCCATCATCTTTTGTACAACCCTGAATTTCAATCGCAGTACATTCGAAAGCGCCATTTCGTTGAGTACTTCTTTTTCTCTTGGAATATGGATATGGTACTTATCCCCCCAATGCGGGCTGATATCATAACGGGGTGTAATTAAATCAGAAACGGCAACTTTCATTGCATCGTTCCCTTCGGTTAAGAAAAAATGACTGTCGATGGGTTTCTGTAGTTCCGCAGCTTCTTTGAATTTTAAATAGATTGCTTTGTAAACCTCATTTGAGAATTCCACATCTTCCAGTTCATGCAATAGAAATTCACCCAGTTTTGATTCTTCCACAGTCTGATCAGCATAGTTCAGGAGTAACCGGATTGTCTCTCGTTCCTGGTAGTAGACCAGACTTTGCGCATCTATTTTTGTCTGACCTCCAATGTCTTCTACAGGAATATCAGGTTCCGGAGCTATCTGTTGCCGGATGTTCTCTTTTTCGTTTTTCCTTCGCTCCTGGATCAGGATTTTATTCAGTTCCGTAAGCAGAACAGGCTCACTGATTTTCAACAGGTTGCTTGTCTCCTGAATGTAGACCGACCGTTTGATCGGATCGGGAATGACCGCGATGCTCGAAACAATTTCCTTGATCGACTCAGCTTTACGTATCGGATCTCCGGCAGCTTCCTTCGCATAAAGGCCAGCTTTGAAAGAAACGAAATCCTGTGTATGGTCCTTGAGGTATTTTTGAAATTCGGTAGTACCTACTTTTCTTGAAAAACTATCCGGGTCTTCTCCATCAGGAAATAGCAATACGCGAACGTTAAGGCCACCGCGCAAGATCATGTCGATGCCGCGCAGGGCTGCTTTAATACCCGCGTTGTCTCCGTCAAATAAGACCGTAATGTTTTCAGTAAACCGGCGAATGAGTTTGATCTGACTTTCGGTAAGTGCAGTGCCACTGGAGGCGACTACATTCTCCACGTCCGCCTGATGCATGGAGATCACGTCTGTATACCCTTCAACGAGATAGCATACGTCATGCTGGCGAATTGCATTTTTCCCCTGGTACAGCCCATAGAGCACGTCACTCTTATGGTAGATTTCTGTTTCTGGTGAATTGATGTACTTGGGCTGATTTTTTTCTTTGCCCAGCATGCGTGCACCGAAAGCGATCACCTTGCCCGCGAGGCCGTGTACAGGAAAAATGACTCGACCACGGAAGCGATCGTAACTGCTGCCGTCTTCTTTTTTTACAACGAGACCGGTTTTTTCAAGGAGCTCCTTATTGTACCCCTTGGCTATGGCTTCTTTGCTGAAATGTTCCCATCCTTCAAGGGCATAGCCGAGTTCAAATTTCTCGATCGTTCGATCATTGAAACCGCGTTCGCGGAAATAACTAAGGCCAATGCTGCGACCCTCCTCAGCTTCGGTTAACGTGTTTTTGTAATAGTCTTTGGCAAAGGACATGAGAATATACAATGCCTCCCGCTCGCTTTGTACTTCCTTCGATTCGGCTGAGGAACGATCTTCTTTAATCTCAACTCCGTATTTTTTGGCCAGGTAGCGAATGGCTTCAGCATAACTCAGCTTTTCGTGTTCCATCACGAATGTGAAAGCATCACCGCCTTTGCCGCTACTGAAATCTTTGAAAATACCCTTGGCGGGAACTACGAAGAAGGAGGGGGTCTTTTCATTGTTGAATGGACTGAGCCCTTTGAAATTTTGTCCCGATTTTTTCAACGACACGAAATCACTCACGACATCGTAGATATCGATGCGGTTTTTTATTTCATCAATGGTTTCGCGCGTGATCAAGTCCCTGGGCGTTAAAGAAAGGCAAAGATAGCAGTTGCCGATTCGAGCAGCAAGGTTAGAATTTTAGTATGCTTTCTGCCCTATATAATTCCCTGGCGGATCGTAGTTTCCAACAACAATCGTTTCCCCGTTTTTACACACCGCTTGCCCGAGACCTACTTTTGTGGTTGTTTTCCAAACCATTTGGGTATAATGTCCTATTGGGTGAAAATTCTCAGCGGTTATTGGCACGTGCTTGTAAACTTTGATTTCACTGTACCAGTTTTCAGAAGCATTCAATGCAGTGAAATACGATGCACTACCCCAATAAATATTTTCGCCATGGATTTGCTTCCACTTTCCTTCGCGCGGACGATGCTTCATTTTGCAGTCTTCTTTTGCAAGATTATCTGCCCAGGCTTGAGCATACATTGCAAGTTCAGCCGACCACTCGAGTGGAGGACACCCCACGTCTTTTCGCACTTTGTTGTGAAAATCCAAAGCCGATTGCGCGTCTTTCTGCGAGACCTTTGAGCCGGTAGCCTCTGGTACATTTTGCCCGGAAGCGGGCAAGGTTATAAGGAGCAACATGAAAATGGAATAGATCAACTTCATACGAATCGACTTTATTCAATTTAATTGAAATTTGTGACAGTTTACTGTTTTAAGTGCTCCAGCTCTTATTTCTCATTACCTTGCGAACTAATTTTTGATATAATAGTTTAGAGTTTATTGTTCTTATGACTTATACGCAATCAGATATCACGAAAGCCCTCTCGACAGTCAATGATCCCGACCTAAAAAAGGACCTGGTCACTTTGGGTATGGTGAAGGACATTGCCATCACCGACGGTAAGGTTTCTTTCACAGTTGTGCTCACTACGCCTGCCTGTCCTTTGAAAGAGAAAATCAGGAAGGATTGTGAAGATGCAGTTAAGAAAGTGGTTGGAGAAAAAACGCAGATTGAGATCAGAATGACTTCATCAGTCACAACTCTGCGTGACAATGCACAGCTGTTAACTGGCGTAAAAAATATTATCGCCATAGCTTCCGGCAAGGGAGGCGTTGGCAAGTCTACTGTTACTACCAACCTGGCGGTAGCTCTGGCGCAATCGGGAGCAAAAGTGGGACTGATCGATGCTGACATTTTCGGACCATCTATTCCGGTGATGTTCAACTGTGAACGTGAACAGCCGGAAGTGAAAAATGTCAACGGAAAAAATATTATCGTTCCGCTGGAACAATACGGTGTGAAGCTGATTTCGATAGGCTTCCTGGCTCCGCCTGAAAGTGCAGTAGTATGGCGCGGGCCGATGGCGAGTGCTGCCCTCAAACAATTCATCAGCGATGCAGACTGGGGTGAGCTTGACTATTTGTTGATTGACCTGCCTCCCGGTACCAGCGATATTCATTTGACTTTGGTACAAACCGTGCCGGTCACCGGTGCAGTTATCGTTACTACGCCACAAAAAGTAGCGCTTGCCGATGCGATGAAGGGGTTGGCCATGTTCAAGCAACCACAGATTAATGTACCTATACTGGGTGTGATCGAGAATATGGCTTATTTCACTCCCGAAGAGCTTCCGGACAACAAATACTTTATTTTCGGAAAAGAAGGAGGGAAGAACTTAGCAGAGAAGTTTGGTGTTCCATTGCTGGGTCAGATTCCACTCGTGCAGGGTATTCGCGAAAGCGGTGATAGTGGTTTGCCTGCCGTAATGAAAGAGGGAGCAACTGCCGATGTTTTCCGCAACCTGGCTGAGAGCCTCGCGCGACAGGTTGCCATAAGAAATGCTACCTTTGCCTCGACCAAGAAAGTTGAATTGATTGCCTAATGAATAGTGTTGAAACAAATCTGGAAGACATTACGATGCGCATCGAAGCATCGCTGGACAATATTCGGCCTTACCTTGAGGCGGACGGAGGCAATATTCGCGTACTTGGCGTATCGGACGAAAAAGTCCTGAAGCTGGAATTTGTAGGAAACTGCGGATCATGTCCAATGTCTACTATGACGTTTAAAGCGGGAGTCGAAGAGGCTATTAAACGTTCGGTGCCAGAAATCAAATCAATCGAGGTGATCAACCTCAGTTAAACTAATTGACTAAGCAAGCGTCCAAATAAAAAGAGTTTACCTTTCGAAGTATACTCTGATTAACTTTTATTCGTTTACGGTTATCTTGCTTGCTTATGCTTCGACCTGTACTTTGTCTTCTTTTGCTTATTGGCTCATTCCCTATATTAGCCCAAATCCATTGTGCTACCGTCGAATATGAAAAAAGCCTCCAGATTAGAAATCCCTCCCGGGAATCGATCGACCAATTTGAATCCTGGCTTCAAAAAAAGATGGTTCAAAAGAAAAATGGATTGCAAACCAATAGAATTGAATCAGCTAGTTATACAATACCCATTGTCGTACATGTAATCAACAATGGGGAAGCAGTGGGTTCGGGCACGAATATTTCGGATGCTCAGATCCTCTCCCAAATTCAGGTACTGAATGATGATTTTCAACGGATGAATGCCGATGCGGCAAGCACGTTAAATGAATTCAAGCCTGTAGCAGGCAGTTTTCCTATTACTTTCGTTATGGCTAAACAAGATCCTAACGGGCAAGCTACAACTGGTATTGTCAGGGTCAACGGAAACAGGAATAGTTGGTCTCTGTCAGATAACTACACACTCAAAGCCTTGAGCTACTGGCCTGCCGAAGATTACCTTAATATATGGATAGCCAATATGAGCGGAGGCGTCCTCGGATTCACACAAACTCCCGTGTCTTCAACGTTGCAAGGGCTAGATGAATCATCCAGCGATCGCATCACGGATGGTATTATAATTCACTATCGCACATACGGTACAAATCAGGCGGCTGGTGGAAGCAGTTTTAACCTTATGCCTAAATACAATATCGGTAGAACCACAACACATGAGGTAGGGCATTTTTTTGGCCTGCGTCATGTTTGGGGCGATGTATTTAATTGTTTCGGAACAGACTATGTTAGCGATACACCAACTCAGGACACTAATTTTATTGATTCGTGCCCGGGTACTTCAGTAACTGACTGTAGCGCCAGTGCGATGTTTGGTAACTACATGAACTACACGGACGATGCTTGCATGAACCTTTTTTCCAAGGGGCAAGTCGATCGGATGGATATAGTCATTAATAACAGTCCGCGCAGGTTAAGTTTATTGACTTCACATGGTTTGTTGGCACCTGCGCCACTGGCCAATGACGTTGGTATTAAAAACATTGTTACTCCTGGCATTTCCGCCTGTGGAAACGTGACGCCATCAATCACCATACAAAACTATGGCTCGAACAATGTGACTTCATGCCAGATTAGTTTTTCATTGAATGGGAATTCTGTTGAAACAAAAACATTTTCAGTAACGCTGGCGCCAGCAGGAACCTCTGTTCTTAATTTTTCGCCAATAGCCGTAACAGCAGGTTCGTCTTATAATTTCTCGTTTCAGGTAATTCAAACAAATGCAGGTGTGGATGGTAACTCTGCGAATAATTCAACAGCTACTTCAGTCGCAGTTCCTGTCGCTGTCCCTTTGCCGATGACAGAGCCATTTAACTCTTTGCCTTTGCCTGCGAACTGGACAATTAATAATCCAGATGGTTTGATTACATGGAAGAACGTAACAATTGGATCCAATCAGGCGATGTATATTGATTGCTATGACTACGAAAATCAGGGCGCATCAGACTGGCTCATCACACCAGTCATTGACCTGACGTCTGCCACAGTTGGCTCGCTCAGCTTTGATTATGCTTATGCAACCTACACAGGCGGAAGCAACGAGGTGTTGAAAGTGTTGGTAGCCACATCTTGTGATTTTAGTTCAGCCGTAGAAATTTTTAACAAAACAGGGAGTGCACTTACAACAGCTACCGCAACGAGTTCATCGTTCACACCAACGTCTTCACAATGGAAAAATGTTGGGTTATCCCTTAGTCAGTTTATCGGTCAGAAAATCCAGATCGCCTTTGTAGGAATAAATGACTACGGCAACAACCTCTATCTCGACAATGTGGTGGTGCTGAACACACCTATTACTCAATTTACCCTCAATACCTTAGTGAGTCCTTCACCTGTTGTGTGCTCAACGGGGCTTTCGCCCGTAGTGAGTGTCACCAACAATGGCAACACTACGATCAGTTCACTAGTTGCTAATACCTATGTGAATAGTCAAAAATCGACAGCTACCATAAACTTGACCATAAATCCCAATGAAACGAAAAATGTTTCATTGCCGGCGGTGACATTGAACAATGGGAGCAATACGCTTGCGATCGCATTAAATTCACCGAATGGAATTCCGTCCTTAACGGTGCCCAACGACAGTACAAAAATCAATATTACGGTCAATGCATCTGCAGACATCGTTCCGTTGCGGGAGAATTTTAATAATGGACTTGAAGGTTGGACTTCGGTGAGTAGAACCGTGGGAGGCGCACCCTGGATTTCAACTTCGACCACATCATCGAAACAGTTGTCAATGGAATATGCGGCTTATTCTAATACCGCTGTTGGCCAACAGGCTTGGCTTGTATCTCCGGTGCTTGATTTTTCAAATGCGCAAAAGGCTAGTGTCTTCTTTGAAAACAGTTATGGATATCGTGGCCCCGGAAGTGAGACATTGCAAGTGTACGGGTCCACCGATTGTGGGACGAATTTTGATAATTTACTTTTTAGTACCAGTGCTTCATCACTATCGATTGCAACAACAAGTTCACCCTGGCTGCCAACGGCTGACGTTCAGTGGAGAAAAAATTACATTAGTTTGGATGACTTTGCCGGAAAGGCGAATGCACGAATTGCATTTGTAATCACTAATTCCAATGGTAATAACTTTTACATTGATAACATCGAATTCTTTGCTGACGACAATCTAAATCCGGTTTCAGTTGACCCTGAGTATTCGGTGTATGGTGGAATGGGAGTTCCTGTGAACGTGACTTTTAACTTACCTGAAAAACAATTGGTGCGGATGCAGACCTACGATATGGTAGGAAGGGTGATTACAGATGATCTTCTGCCCGACACGCTCAATCAGACTTATACCATCGATTTGCCCAATGCCAGCAGAGGTATTTACATTGTCAAAATTCAGACCCCGCATTCCACCAGGTCAACGAGAATTGTGCTTGGCTTTTGAGCGAAAAAAGTATCTTTGGAGGAAATCAGGACCTCTTTCATGAGTAAAAAAAAGATAGCCATTCTCTTTGGCGGCCGCTCTGTGGAGCATGGTGTTTCAATTAATTCTGCACGCAATATTTTCGAATTCATCGATAAGAAGAAATTCAAACCATATTTGATTGGCATTACTGAAAAAGGTGATTGGAGACTAACACGCAAGGTCACCTCCGAAATTAAAAAAGGCGAGAAACTCTCGCTGCGACTGGATGCAGGAAGCCCTAAGTTTAAAACCAAGTCCGGGTCGTTTACCCCGGATATCGTTTTTCCGGTTTTGCATGGAACAGACGGGGAGGACGGCAGCGTTCAGGGTCTTCTCAAAGCCATGAGTTTGCCGATGATTGGTACTGGCGTACTGGGCTCATCAATGTCAATGAACAAGCTGGTGGCAAAAAAAGTGATGAAGGAGGCAGGCTTACCCGTGGCAGAATTTATGTATGCCTTCTATACTGATCGTAAGAGTTTGAAATTTGAAGCTGTCAGAAAAAAATTGGGGCTTCCTTTCATGGTAAAATCAGCAAGCCTGGGTTCATCAGTGGGAGTGTCAAAAGTAAAGGCGAAAAAAGATTTCGATAAAGCGGTAGCAGAAGGCTTCCGCTATGACGATTGTATTTTGTTTGAAAAATTTATTCAGGGGCGGGAGATCGAATGTGCCGTATTGGGGAACAGCCCGGCAAAGGCATCGCTGCCAGGCGAGATCGTTATCAGTAAAAATTATGAGTTTTATACCTTCGATGCGAAATATGTAGATGGGGAGGCAGTGAAAATTGACGTACCCGCTAAGCTGGATAAAAGCGCATCGCAGAAGATTCAGGAATTGTCACTGAAAGCATTTCAGGTGTTGTATTGCGAAGACTTCGCGCGTGTGGATTTATTCCTCACAAAAAACGGGAAGATTTATGTAAATGAAATCAATACGATACCCGGATTTACCAACTCCAGTATGTTTCCTATGATGTGGAAGGAAAGGGGCATTAGCTTTACAGACCTGATTACCAAACTTGCCGTGTTAGCAGAGGCGCGCTTCAAACAGTCGCAACGTGCAGCCCGCGGCTATTCATCGTCATTGAAGTATTAATCATGGATATCAATAAATATTTCAAAGGAGACTCCGTTAAAGATTTACTCAGGAGTGTTGGCATCATTGCCGGCATTGTTGCATTTTTCTGCATCACTTACTTCTTCATCTACCTGCCTAACACGACTAACCATGGCGAGTGGGTTACCGTGCCTGATCTGAGAGGAATTAAGGTAGAGGAACTGGAAAAAGTTCTGCGACAACATGACCTTCGTTTTTCTGTGAATGATTCCGCGTATACCGATACTTTGCCACCCTTAAGCGTATTGCGACAGTTCCCAATGGCAGGAATGAAAGTGAAAGAAAATCGTATCGTGTATGTGTCACTGAATCGGGTGTCACCACCCACTATGCCAATGCCTGATCTGATTGATGGCTCGTTGGTGAATGCCCGGGCGGTATTGAAAAGCAATGAATTGAAATTAGGAAAGATCTATTTCGAACCGAGTCCATTTAGGATTGTGCGTGAATTGAGATACCGAGGACGGAAAATCGAAGCAGGACTCCGGATTCCTAAAGGTTCTGTTATCGATTTGGTTGTTGGTGACGGAAACGGCCCCGCTGATTTCACAATCGGAAACCTGGTTGGAGATTCTTACGAAGCCGCATTGCAAAAATTATCCGGGTGGAATCTTCACCTCGGTCGCGTAGAATTAGCTGATGGGGCAGATACTACAGGGGTGGCCCCGTTCGTTTTCAAACAAGAACCCCCGGCTGGTGACTCAGTACGTGTAGGACATCCGGTAAATCTCTGGATTGCACCCAAAGGCTACAAGCCGCCCGAAAAAGAAGATGATGAAGGGAATCCCTGACATGCGATTATACCTGAGTTTCATTTTTTTGCTGGTCGTGTTTGCATCAGAAGCACAATTGAAGCAAACATCGATTGTTCATTCTGCCATTCCGGGAAAAAAACATAAAGCCGCCCGAATTCAAAGTTTAAAACCGGTCGAGTTGCCGTTCTGGGATGACTTCTCTTTCAATAATCCTTACCATGTTGATTCGGTCGCCAGATTTGCCAATGACAGCCTCTGGCAATACGGTCACTCGGTATGGGTTAACAATGGAATGGCAATCAACCCACCTTCATTAAACGTTGCCACCTTTGATGGTTTGGATTCACTGGGAGGACCCTATAGTGTTAACCTGCCGTTAGCTAAAGGAGTGGCCGATAAGCTTACTTCGCGTCCGCTTAGAATGGATAACATTGCTCCCTCGTTGCGAAGTAACGTTTACATTTCTTTTTTCTATCAATATCAAGGTAATGGTGAGGCACCGGATCCGAATGACGAATTTTCCCTGTGGCTTAAGAACGACTCAAGTGTTTGGGTGAAAGTGTGGTATGACAGCGCCTATTCCGGTGATCGCACAAAATTTATCAAAGTGAAGGTGCCGATTACTGATAGTCGCTATTTCCACGGAAATTTTCAATTTCGTTTTCAAAATTTCGCCCGTCTTTCCGGACCATTCGATACATGGAACCTGGATTATGTGTACGTAAGCAATGGCAAGACACAGTACGCACCGCAATACGCAGATATTCCCGACAGGGCAATCGCAACGCCATTGACTACTGTTTTTCAGCAATACTTTGCAATTCCGGTAAAACACTTGTTGTCGAAGGGCGATAGTTTACTGGACCTGCCATCCCTCACACTCACCAACCAACGCATAGATCAAACTGTTGCGGCTAACTATCCTCAACCAACCAACCTGATCGCCAGGTTAGTGACTGCCACCCGACTTAATAAAGTCGTGACAAAAAACTCTTCTCTTCTCGATTCAATTCCCGCTGTTGAGATATTTAATGATCACTCGACAAAGGTTACACTGAACAAACTTCCTTCATTCTTGTCACTCGACCCAAAAGTTGATTCTATCGGCTTGAAATTTCAGTTTAAACTGAACTCTGGTGATAACGTGAAAAAAATCAATAGCAATATTGGCGATTTTGATACGCTGGTTTATAAAGGACTTGACTTTAGGAAGAATGATACCATCAGCACCAGTTTTTCTTTGAGCAAATATTACGCTTATGACGATGGCGGTGCCGAATATGCGGTGTCGTTGACTCAGCCAGGCACGTTCCTGGCGTACCAGTACGATATGCTCTATCGAAAGGTTGATACCCTGGTGGCACTGGATATTTATTTTCCGCACGTTGGAGATGAAAGCAACCAGATAATCCAGCTGATAGTTTATGACAACCAGGTCCTGGATACAACAGTAACCAAGGCGCGCACATTGACGCAACAGGATTATACAGTGCAGCGAACGGAGAATAACAAGTTTGTGCGCGTACGGCTGGGTCAGCCGGTTCTTGTAAAGAATAAATTTTTTATCGGCTATAAGCAAAACTCTACTGCGACTATCGGTGTTGGCTTTGATAAGAACTCAGATTCTGGTTCCAAATTATTTTATAACACAGTTGGAGTTTGGCAGAAGAATTCAGACTTGCACGGAAACCTCATGATGAGGCCAGTGTTTGGTAATGGTCAAGTCAACACGGTGACGGAAATAACAGAGGAACGACTTTTTGCTTACCCCAATCCTAACCGGGGTATATTCTATCTTGACGGGGTCGTTCAGAATCTGCAGGTTGTTGATGTAACAGGCAAACAGATATCGTTTCTGCAGGAAGGCTCATTCGATAGGTCTCAGATCACATTGGGAAGCCCATCTACCGGGCTCTATATTGTACGCTACTTTAATGGCTTGAAATGGCGTACCGAAAAAATTATGGTGCTTCCGTAGGCGGGAAGATCATATTTATCGGGTCCGGAGCGATACAAAGAATAAAAATCAGCAAGGCAAACCATCCCAGAATTTTCCTTTTTGTATCGAGGGGTTGTTCAATTTCAGAAGGTGGATGCGGCACCCCAACTAAAGTGCTGATTATCATTACAAATAGAAACCACCCTGGGTAGCCACCAAACCCCGGGAATAAATATCGTGTGATGTACTGAGCCGCGAATATGATCAAAGCATACATAGCGCGGTCACGTTTCTTTTCAAAGAGGCTCCGCATGGCGATGAATAAGAATAGCGGGTAAGCTATGTTGAACCACTGAAATAGAGAAAAGTTCAATTCGACAAAGCCAAGACCCGAAACAAAAAGTACAACGAAGAAGACTCCTGAAGCAATGATTCTATGCCAACGATATCCCACCAATCCGTACAGCACATGCCCACCATCCAGTTGACCAATGGGTAAAAGATTTAACCCGGTGAAAATGAGTGAAAGGAATCCTGCAAATAGAAAAGGATAATGCATGATCTCGTGCGGGTTGGGCATGCGTACCGGATCTGCAAAAATCCTTTCAAGTAGAACAAAGAGCATATTTTTGCCAATCACGACATCAATTGTGTGTTCAGGCATAGCAGCCCGGTCATAAACATGGTTGACATAGTCAAGTCCGTATTTTTGATATTCCGGGTGAAACTGAAAAACATATTCTGGTGGAGGCAAGGTGGCGAAGCCGTAGATAAGAAAACCAAGTGCTACGATAAACCCTGCCAGCGGCCCGGCTATTCCAATATCAAATTGCTGTCGGTTGGAGTAAACCGGTTGCTTAAGCCGGATGAGTGCACCCAGTGTTCCAAAAAGAGGAAAGAATGGAGGAAGAGGAATGAAGTAGGGTAAGGTGGTCCGTACCCTATAATGAATGGCAGTGAAGTAATGTCCAAACTCGTGGCATGTGAGGATAGCCAAAAAACAGATGGAATAAGGAAGGCCTCCGGCAAAGTCAGCCCACGTAAAGCCTTCGGCCAATATCGATTTTCCGTTGGTCCATTCGGCCCCTGCCAACGTAGTCGTAATTAAAGTGATGATGAAGAGAGCGGAATGAATTAAATATGATTTGATCTTGGGGTTCATGCAAACAAAGATAGAATCTGATTGGTTGAAGTGATTTGGATAGTTTGGATGCCAACGGATTTTGCGCCATTAATGTTCTCAGCGATATCGTCCATGAATAGCGTCTCGGCAGCCTGAAGATTATTTTCTTTCAACACCTGTTTGAAAATTTCCGGATCAGGTTTTCTTAAACGCATCAGGTGTGAATAGTAAGCTTTGCGAAAAAAAGCATCGAGCTCTCTCACCCCCGAAGAGCGGAAAACGGTTTCATTCACAACGCGAAGATGGATGCTGTTCGTATTGCTGAGTAAAAACGTGTTGTATTTCGACTGAAGTCTTGTCAATAAATCAAGTCGTTCCCTGGTGATGTCGAGGAGCATGGCATTCCACGCGATGTCGATTTCCTGATCCGATACTTCCGAATTAAGAAACAAGCGAAGTTGATGCCTGAATTCAAAATCGGTTATAAGACCTTTTTCATATTCATTGAAAAAAGTCACCTGAGGCATTTTTTCTTTTAAGGCAGGGACAGGCAGTTTCGCCAGCTTTGAGAAGGCCTCGTAAGTCTTAGAAAAATCGAGGTCCATAATTACCCCGCCCAGGTCGAAGATGAGATTTTTAGTTCCGTTGGAGATCAAGGTTTGTTGGATAAGCCCGCAAATACGGAACAATGCAACTCTTTTTCAAACCCTGGGGCCTTAACTCAATTCTGGTAGCCATCTTGAGGTTAGAAAGGTACAAGGATGATTAAAATAGTTGCTAAATCTCTTTTCCATCGCTAAACTTGCAACTCTTTTTTAGGGCCCTTAGCTCAGCTGGTTAGAGCATCAGACTCATAATCTGAGGGTCGCTGGATCGTTCCCAGCAGGGCCCACTTTCCACTCATCTATTCTCTGTTTCGGGTTTGAGGCAGTTTTGCTACATTAATTCCAAACTCAACCTTATGAAGCTTAAAACATTGTCTGTCTTGTCATTTTTAGTCGCTTTGATGATTATGGCCGGGTGTAGTCAATCCGGGGAATCTAAAAAGCCTCCGTTATATTCCATGGCACAGTTCATGGACATCGTTCAGATTGGAGGAAATGCATTTTCTTCCGATGAGTCGAAAATCCTCATCAACAGCAAGGAAACAGGCATCTTCAATGCCTTCGAAATTGATATCAAGACCGGTGAAAAGAAGCAACTGACTAAATCAGTGGACAATGCGATTTTCTCGTACGGCTATTTTCCCAACGATAACAGAATTTTATATGGCAGTGACAAAGGTGGAAATGAAATCACACATATCTACGTGCAAACCCCGGAAGGCAACGTCAATGACCTGATCCAGGACTCAACGGCAAAAGCCAATTTTGCAGGCTGGAGCTACGATAAGAAACTCTTGTATTATAGCTCCAACAGCCGCGACAAAAAGTATTTCGACCTTTACAAAGTACAGATTGACGGGAAGCAAAATGAAGCAAAAGTATACCCGGCCTCAGTAGCCTACAAAAATGAACAAGGTTTGAATCCTGCTGCCATCTCCAATGACGATCGTTATATCGCATTAGGGCAAACCATTACTACAAACAACTCCAACATGCACTTGCTTGATACGCAGACAGGTAAAGTGAAACTCCTTTCTGAACACAAAGGTGACAAGCAGTTTTCACCCCAGTACTTTAGCCTGGATGGAAAGAAGTTGTATTTCCTCACTAACGAGGGAAGTGAGTTTATGTACCTGGCCAGTTATGATATTGCTTCAGGTGCTATTACAAAAATAGAGGAAGCGCCATGGGACATGATGTACGCTTATCAATCGCGCAATGGCAAATACCGCGTAGTGGCGATTAATAATGATGCACGGACCGAAATCAAAATTTACGATGGTGCTACAAACCAGCCTATACAAGTTGCAGGGCTTCCTGAGGGAGATATTACTGCCGTAAATATTTCTGACAGCGAAAAGCTAATGTCATTCTATGTAAGCAGCTCCAAGTCACCGAGCAATTTGTTCGTTTACAATTTTGAAACAAAAGAACTTAAACAACTGACCAATACAATGAGCAAAGAGATCGATCCTTTGCACCTGGTGGCCGGAGAAGTGGTCAGGTTCAAGTCGTACGATGGAATGGAGGTTCCATGTTTGCTTTACAAACCGCAGGGATTGGCAGAGGGTGAGAAAGCTCCCGCTATCTTATTGATACATGGTGGCCCTGGTGGCCAGACTCGCTTGAACTACAGCGCGATGGTGCAGCATATCGTTAATCATGGATATGTGGTGTTGGCAGTGAATAATAGGGGCAGCTCGGGGTACGGCAAAACATTTTTTGCAGCGGATGATCGCAAGCATGGCGATGCTGACTTAAAAGATTGTGTTGAATCTAAAAAACTCCTGGCAACTCTTCCTTACGTGGATATGGAAAAAGTTGGAATCATGGGTGGAAGCTATGGCGGTTATATGACTATGGCTGCATTGACTTTTACTCCGGAAGAGTTTAAAGTGGGTGTTAACTTGTTTGGCGTGACCAACTGGCTGCGCACGTTGAAGAGCATTCCACCGTGGTGGGCATCATTCCGCGAAGCGCTCTATACCGAGATGGGTGACCCTAAAAAAGATTCAGCGGCATTGTACAATAAGAGCCCGCTATTTCATGCAAATAAAATCACCAAGCCGTTCATCGTACTGCAGGGAAGCAATGACCCACGCGTACTCCAGGTAGAGTCGGATGAAATCATTGCGGCCGCAAAGAAGAACGGTGTATCCGTGGAATATATTGTGTTCCCTGATGAAGGACATGGTTTTGTGAAAAAAGAAAACAACATCAAGGCGAACGAGGAGATTGTAAAATTCCTCGACAAATACCTGAAGGGCGCATCCGCGCAAGGAGGAAACTGATGCTCCATCTTATTGTATATCTATTTCATGCCGGTGTGCCCGGAGTGGAATAGATATACACTTTCTGCCTGTTGAGCTACACATGAGGCATTCCGGAAATTTTCCGGTTAAACGATGTGTATTTATGTTATGTCTATGCGGTATAACTTAAATACAATGAAGAAAAACATTTTGAGGGGACTGCTAATACTAGGTATTGCAGGGGGAGTTATCAGCTGTAGCAAAGAAAATATCTCGGCATCTGACAGTGGGGCTAATAGCACGATGCTGGCCGTGGGACAGACTGCTTCACAACTGGCTAGTGGAACGAGTTTTACCGTAACCACTACGGCCACAGGTGCAGCAGTTGACTCAAGTCATACCCGGCCTGCTCCGGGACATTGCAAAAACGGAGGTATGGGCAGTTTTCTTAACGGCTCCAATTTCCTTACGCCTAGCAACGAATTAGTTGCCATTGTGGATGCAGAAAGTGCAGGAGATATGCGTGGCATCCGGATGTCAGGAAGGGCAGGAGCAAAAATTACAAACTACGATGCCAGCGGAAATGTGATTACTCTTTCTGTTCCATCTCAGGGAGGACCTGAAGGAGTTAGTTTTTCTGGTGGGCAGTTTCCTCAATTCGATTCACTACTGAAAAAAATTGCTAAGACAGAAATCAATTTTGGTTCTGGTGTGACAGAGCAACATGACTCGATCACAATCACCCGAGTTGGAAAGATTGTCATCACCCGCGCAAAAAGTGGCCAGCAAGTAACGGAGACAATTACTTTTGATGGGTATGCTGTCAATGGCAATAAAATAGAAGGAACGAAAACCAGGACTAATTCTTTTGACGCTACGACAGGTCAGGGCTCATCGACAACGACTGTGTTTGGCGGGAAAATCACTTTCAATGATGGGACTGTTGCTGCCTGGAGTAGTTCGCGGGAGAGAATCACAGCAATAACTTCAGGAGTGAGTCCGCGCAAGCCTGCCAGTGGAACTATTGTCACGACAGCAAGCGTACAAGTGACCAGTAGTGATGGCACCGCGATTTATTCTCATAATACTACGAAGCCGATTGTTGAAAACGTGGCCTGCGAGCTTTCGCGTCATTGGCCGGTGAGCGGAACTGTGGAAACGGATTATAGGTCGCAAACGGTGATCGTGGACTTTGGTGATGGTTCTTGCTCCAACAGGAGTATCACCATAACCATTAACGGTGTTGCAATTACCAAAACAATAGGAGGGAATTAGACTGGGAGGTTTGTTTTAAGTTGGTTTCTCCAGGGCCTCGTGATGAGCGAAGGCCCTGGTTTTGGTTTACGTGAAGGCTTTATAAATTGGATTAAAATAAAATAATTTGAAAAGACTTTCCGGAATCAATTTGTTATTTCATGTGCTTGGTTGGGCGCTCTTTTTTGCTGCACCAGTCCTGCTTTCGCCACGCCCCTTCTGGATGGAGCTTTCAACACAAAGCGTGTTGTCGCTGACCGTTCGTAATCTAGTGCTGGCTCTCTTTTTCTACTTTAATTTATTCTATCTCACCCCGGTCGTTCTGAGACAAAAAGGCTGGGCTGCATTTTTGGCTATTCTTATTTTTCTGATCATAGTCGTGAGTTTTTTTAATGCAGGGTTTCACCAATATTTTGTAGAGGGAGGTCATCGAATGCCTCCACCCCCGGGTCCTGACAGGATGGGGCCGAGACCAGGGCCACCACCCATGATGTTTGCGAGCCCGACTTTTGCCAGTTTCCTGATTACAGTTATCGTGGCTACAGCTAGTTCACTTTTGGTTTGGCGTGAGGAATGGGTTAAGACACAAGAAGAAAAGAAGGAGCAGGCGTTGCAAAAGATTGCAGCAGAGCTCACTGCACTCAAGTTGCAGATCAGTCCTCATTTTTTGTTTAACACACTTAACAATATTCGCTGGCTTGTGCGTAGCAAATCTGACAAAGCCGAGGATGCTGTAGTGAAGCTTTCTCACTTACTGCGTTACATTCTTTATCAAACAGAAAGCGAACAGGTGGACTTGGAAAAAGAGATAGAGCACCTCAGTGATTTTATAGAGCTTCAAAAGATGCGAATTGCTAAGAATGACCCGGTTCATGTTATAATTGACGGTAGTTTAACAGGCAAACGAATCGTGCCGTTGTTGCTTCTTCCTCTGGTCGAGAATTTTTTTAAGCACGGAGATTTCAATACTGATTTCCAAAACTCGATTTCTTTACAACTCGCAGATTCCCGATTGGTATTTAAAAGTGAAAACTGGATAGCGGCCAGTGATGAATCGGATCACGGTATTGGCCTCACCAATGTAATGAGGCGCCTGGAACTGCATTATCCAAAGCGACATCTCTTAAAATATTTTGAAAGGAATTCCGTTTTTTATCTCGAACTTGAGTTGATGCTCAGTTCCTGATAAAATGACAGAACCCGTTCGGCTGAAGTGCATTGCTGTTGATGATGAGCCTTTCGCACTCAAACTCATGGAGGAAGAAATCCGGAAAGTTAGTTTCCTGGAATTTATCGCAGCGTGCTCATCAGCTGAAATGGCTAAACCTCATATTCAATCGGGGATTGATTTGTTGTTCCTGGACATTCAGATGCCAAACATGACAGGAACACAATTTCTGAAGACGTTGAAAAACCCTCCGATGGTTATCATCACTACTGCCTATGAACAGTATGCCCTGGAGGGCTTCGAGCTCGATGTGGTTGACTATCTGCTGAAGCCTGTTTTGCTTGGACGTTTTCTAAAAGCGGTTACCAAGGCCCATGAGCTTTTTGAACTTCGTCAATCCAGTCGGAGCAAATCTTCTTTCTTTTTTGTGAGATCGAATTACAAGGAGATTAAACTATTTTCAGATGATGTTCTTTATATCGAAGGTCTTAAAGACTATGTGAAGATTTTCACGACTTCACAGTCGAGAGCTATCCTCACCCGGCAGAATCTTAAGGGCATGGAAAACATTTTACCACCCGGTAGCTTTTTCAGGATACATCATTCCTTTATCGTCAACGTCAATAAAATTACCACGTTCCAGAAATCACAGGTTTTTATTGGTAAGACGGCCATCCCGATCGGTGAGAAATTTGCGGCTGCATTTGAAGAGCACTACCGCGACCAGCGGAATTGATCTACACATTATTTGTTTTGGCAGGCACTTTCAAAATACGGTTAATCCTTTGAAGGATTCACCGTATCAAAGCAAAAAAAAACTAAAAAATGGATCGCAATGAATTTTTGAAAGGCCTTGGTCTGGCTGGGTTGACAGCTACAGTGCTGCCGGCATTAAATGGTTGCCACAAGGATGATGTTTCACCAGTTACAACTACGAGCGGTTCGAATGGTAGCTCATCGTGCACCGTTAGCCCCTCTGAAACGGATGGACCCTATCCATTATATACGAGCCGAGGATCATCCATTCAACGAGTGGACATCACGGATGGAAAAACCGGCCTGCTACTGAACATGACCATTACTGTAAAGAATACGAAAAACAGTTGCGCTCCTTTAGCAGGAGTAGTAGTTGATATCTGGCATTGTGATAAGGACGGATATTATTCCGGGTATGCAGGTCAAAATGGCTACCTGGGTACTAAAGACTACACCGGCTTCACATTTCTCCGCGGGCGGCAGACTACGGACAGCAACGGACAAGTGAAATTTACCACCATTTACCCGGGCTGGTATGTTGGGCGCATGACGCACATCCATGTCCAAATATATACCGCAGCTAATTCTGCCAACAGCAATGGTAATGATTCGGTGATTACCACCCAGATTGCTTTCCCGGACGATGTCACGCAGGCAGTGTACAAGACATCATTGTATTCCGCTCATGGGCAAAACACACTCACATTTGCTACCGACAACGTGTTCAGCGATGGTTACACAAATGAGTTATGTGCGCTTTCTGGTGATACTACCAAAGGTTATGATCTCACTCACACCATTTATGTTTCTGCGTGATGGATAAAGTGATTGTCAAATTGGGCTATAAGCAACTTGTTGATCGTTCGGCAAAATCAGGCTTCGAGCAAAATGTTTTTAACGATACTTATTCCGAATTACTGATGCATGCCCCGGTCTATAACCGTGAAAAGAAATTCACTACTGTAGCTGAGATGATTGAAGCAAACCCGAAAGCCAATTCACTTCACTATAAAGTTGGTTTTGCCATCGGGTTGTATGTGAAAGAACTGGGCAATAAAATACCTGGTTTACAGGATAATTTGGGCAATGCAGCGTCTTTCGAAATTTGCAAAACGGAAATCGTGTATTCTGATCTCACGGATAAGAGCAAGCACGTAATGGCGCTAACCTACGTCACTTCACCTTTATGGTTGTTTAGGTCGTTTGGTGAATATCTCGTGGTCGCTTTCGATCACGGAGAACCATCGGAAGAAGCAGAGACTTTTACTATTCGCCTTCAGCCGAACCTTTCGATCGTAAGTTATAAGGTAGAGGAACAGGCAGATCACTTGCTACCGAGTGATCTTTATGCTACCCTAAATTGGAGAAAAGAGATTTTAACTGAGACAGTAGATGACTGGCGCGCACTTTAGCGCATTAAAACAGATTTATTTATCCCGAAGAATGAGTGAGGTGGGACCGGGCTTATGAAGTGTGATCATATACGATCACCCACTGCCCGTTCTTTCTCATGAATAGTAAAGTGAATATCCCGCTGGGGTTGTCTTTTTCACGTGTGAGAAAATAGCGTCCCGTCACCAGGCATGCTTCTGAAGAAGTAAAGTCCATGCGCAGGATTTCAAACCGCAATTTGCCCATGGCCGCCTTATCCGGATAACTTCTTTTATAACGGACCAACGTGCTGTCCCAGCCTGAAGTGATTTTGCTCCCGATAAATAAGATGGAATCGGATTTCCAGTATCCTTTCATAAACTCATTGATATTGGCATCGTTCCAGGCGACCACCTGCTTGTCGAGAACAGCACGGATGGAGGATTCATTAGAGGTTCGTTCATTTTGTGAATTAGAACTGCAACCAATGAGCGCAGAGAAAAACACGATGGCAAGTATATTTTTCATAATTATAGCTTTTCCTTGAATCCAATATAGGTGATAAACTTTGCAAATCATGACCAGGAGGTGAGCAGATGAATAAAGTAAATAGTTAATTTGCCGACCAATTTTTATACCTGCCCGATGAAAAAAGTAAACTTTGGCAAAGACGTGGTTCCTCACCTGGCCGCTGTGGTTGCGTTTTTGATAATTACGCTGACTTTTTTTAGCCCCCTGTTCTTCGACAACAAAGCGCTTGCTCAGCATGACATCCAGCAATTCCTTGGTTCAAGCAAGTCTATTATTGACTATCGCAAATCTACGGGAGAGGAAGCGCTGTGGGCTCCTTCCATGTTTAGTGGAATGCCCGCATATCTTGTCAGTGTGCAGTGGGGTAATGCTCCCGTGGCATGGGTAAAACGTCTGGCATCTTTATATCTGCCGTCCCCTGTAAACAATATTTTTCTGGCATTCTTGTGCTATTACATCATGTTGCTGGCTTTCAGGGTCAGACCGTATCTCGCGATGGCTGGCGCTATTTCGTTTGGACTTTCTTCATACATGGTCATTGGCCTGGGAGCAGGTCATAATGCACGGATTGCTGCTATTGCATTCTTGCCACTCATCATGGCAGGGATTCATCTTGCCTTCTCGGGAAAACGATGGCTGGGTTTTGCGACTACTATGCTTGGACTAGCTCTTCACTTGCGTGAAAACCACTTGCAGATGACCTACTATTTTGTTTTGATCGTGTCAGGCTACGGTTTGATACAGCTCATCTGGGCGTACCGGGAAAAAAAGATCAAAGAGTTTTTTACAAATGCCGTTATTCTTATTCCGGCAGTGGCAATTGCTGCCGGCACATTCTTCGGACAATTCTGGGCGATTACAGAATACACACGTTATTCAATCCGCGGACCATCTGAACTCTCGAAGCCGGATCTTCCAGCGGGTACGGATGGTCTTTCCAAAGCAAGAGCTTTTGAATACAATGATGGTATTGGTGAACCAATGACATTGTTTATCCCGGATTTTTACGGAAGAAATGCATCCTACTTTTTTGTAGAAGACCAGTCCAGCGAATCATATAAAGCGTTGGCCAATAGTGGTGATAATCAATTGGCCAACCGATTGGCAAATTATACTTATGCCTATGCCGGTGATACTGGCGCTGCTTATTATGGAGGAGCGATTATTGTTTTCCTTTTTGTGATAGGGATACTTCTCGTAGATAAAAAATGGCTGTGGTGGGTTCTTCCCTTGAGTGTTCTGAGTGTTTTACTGAGTTGGGGTGCGAATTTCTCCGCCTTCAACTATTTTATGTTTGACTATTTCCCCGGATACAACAAATTCAGATCTGTGACTTTTGCCATGATCATCATTTTATTTCTCATGCCTTTATTGGGAATGATCGGTGTTGAGAAACTCTTGACTGATGGATTGACGAAAGAGAACAAGAAGAAGGTGCTGATTGCAATTGGAGTTACCGGAGGCTTGTGTTTGCTAGTCATTCTTTTCGCGGGAATGGGAGATTATTCCAGACCGGGAGAATCACAATTGCCGGCCTGGTTTACCAAAGCACTTCAAGCTGATAGAAGAGGTTTAGTACGTGCAGATGCGTTTCGATCATTGGGATTCATCTTACCTGTCTTCGTGATGCTCTATTTCGATCTGGGAAAAAAATTATCAGAGCTTGGAGTTCTGGCATTCATTGCTCTTCTGGTCACATTGGATATGTCATTTGTTGACAAGCGTTATTTTGGAAGTGACAAATACCAGCGCAAATACGACACTGGCATGCTCACCGAAACCGGTGCCGATGCCGCCATCCGAAATGACAAGAACTACTTTCGGGTGTACAATTTGCAAAACGCATGGGCTGAGGCCCGAACTTCCTATTTTCATAATTCACTGGGAGGTTATCATGGTGCCAAACTCAGGTACGTGCAGGATTTGTATGACTCCTGTATTCAACCGGAAACGCAGCGATTGATTGCGAATGTTCAAAAGGGAAATACGGCCTTCACTGAATATGGTGTACTGAACATGCTCAATGCTAAGTACCTGGTGTATGGGCCTGATGCAACGAACATTATTCAAAATACCTCAGCCAATGGAAATGCCTGGTTTGTAAAAGAGGTAATTAAGGTTTCCACCGCTAACGAAGAGTTGAAAAAGACAGGAGAGATCAACACCACAGATGTAGCTGTCACACGAACTACCTTAAAGAATGGTCCCTTAGCTGTTGATAGTGCTGCAACGATAAAGATTGCCGAATTCAATCCTCGTTATCTGAAGTACGAGTCGCAATCATCCGTTGATGGAATTGCCGTATTCTCAGAAATCTATTATCCGAAAGGATGGCTGGCTTATATTGATGGAAAGGAATCTGAGATTTTCCGTGTGAATTATGTGTTGCGTTCGCTGGCTGTTCCAGCGGGAAAACATACCATCGAATTCAAATTCGAGCCCAGGGCTTATGTTGTCGGAAACAAAGTGACGGCAGCGTCTAGCTGGGTGTTATTACTGATTGCATTAGGTTGCTTCGGCTGGACTCTTAAAAAAGAGTCTTGAGCAAATATGGAAACTCAATTCGAATCTTCTGGATTATCAGGAATCTGACATGAATGTGAGATCGCAGCCCTGAGAGATTACTCAGGGCTGCGATCAGCAATAGTATCTTAATCTGGATAAATTTATTCGTCTCTAAGTACTTCCACCGGATTTCTCATGGCCGCCTTGATCGAATGATAACTGGTGATCAGTGCAGCGAGGAGCAACGTTCCGGCTCCGACTGAAACAAAGATTAAAGGAGAAGGAGCAATCTTGTATTGAAACTCTTGTAGCCATTGCTGCACAACCCAGTAGGCGAGAGGCGAGCTAAGAACAAATGCAATGATGATCAGTTTGCTGTAATCTTTTGAAACAAGTAATACAAGACTAGCTACTGATGCCCCTGACACTTTACGGATTCCAATTTCTTTGGTGCGTTGCTCTAGCGTGTAGATGGTCATTCCCAACAACCCAAGTGCAGCGATAAGCACAGCCAGTCCTGAAAGTACAGTCAGCGAATTTCCAAACTGGTTTGAGCTCTTGAAGGCATTTGCAAAATTATCATCTACGAAAGAGTACTCGAATGGTTTGTCTCCGGCAAATTCTCCCCACTTGGCTTTGATGCCTTCGATCGTTTTCTGCAACTCCTCACTGCCTTGTGCAGCAACGCGCATCACAGCAAATTGCCTGGTACCGTCATAGAGCGGATGCTTGTAGTGAAAAACAGCCATGGGCTCGATCGGTGCATTCAGGGCCCAGAAATGATAGTCGTTGGTCACGCCAATGATTTCAAAGGGTGTGTTCTCTTCTCCGGGATAAACAATTTGTTTGCCGATCACTGATTCATCTACCGCCCAGCCTAAAGCTTGTACAGCAGTTTCATTTAGAATTACTCTCGCAGAGTCACCCGGAATGTCTTTGCTGAAGTTGCGGCCAATCTTGAGAGATACACCCAACGTTGGTAAATAGTTTTCATCCGCTTTCGCAAAGTTCAGAGGTATTTTTTTGTCACTTCCTTTAGCCTGGAATGAATCACCGCCCCACACACGTGGTGGTACCGATGTACTCAGGCTCGCGTTCACAATTCCTTTGGACTGACTCATCGCATGCATAAATGTCTCTTTGCCCTTTACCCACTGCACGTTGCTGACAACGAGTAAATTCTCTCGCTCAAAGCCCAAATCTTTTTCAGCCACGTATTTAAGCTGCTTCGATACCATTCCCGTGAGGATGATAAGCACCATCGAAATCATAAATTGAAATACAACCATCGAACTTCTCAGTGTGCGGCCTTCCTTTCCCGATTTCAGCTTCCCTTTCAATGCTTCCACCGGGTTGAATGCGCTGAGAAATATGGCCGGGTAACTACCAGAGAGTGCGCTCATGAAGAAAAGAATGGAGCCTAGAGCAGCAAGTATTTTCCAATCAGAGAATAAATCGAGATGCAATTCCTTCCCGGTAATGTAATTAAAGGCAGGCAGCACCAATTGTGTAAGACAGATTCCAATCATCAAACTGATGAGGCAAAACAAAAAAGCTTCGGCAAAGAACCCCGTGCTCAGTTGATGACGGGCGGAACCCAGTAATTTTCTTAACGAAGTTTCCTTCGCCTTGCGAACATATTGCGAGGTTGACAAATTCATGAAGTTGATGCACGAGAGCAACACCATGACAATACCTGCCGCGATTAATGCATAAACAATTTTAATATTACCCGCATCATTAAGTCGGTTGTAGACTGTCGCTTGTGGCAGGTGAATTTCCGTAAGAGGCTGTAAGTAAAGATTCCACTCTTTGCCACTTTTGATATAGTCATCGAACGACATACCCATGGCACGCTCCAGCGTAGTGGCAGCATATTTCCGTGGAATATCTTTCAGGCGTGCACGAATCTGCTCGGCTGATGATCCAGGCTTAGCTAACATGTAGGTCTCCAACTGAGTCCACACCCAGCTCCAATACATTTTCTCCACTACCGGGAAGCTGGTCATCGAAAGCATGACATCAAATTTGATGTAGGAATTATCAGGAATATCTTTAACAATTCCTGTGACTTCATAATTCTTCTGCGCATTTCCTTCGCCTACTCTCACGAGCTTGCCCAATGGTTCCTCATCTCCGAAGTACTTTTTTGCAGTAGATTCGGTCATGATCATCGTCTGTGGATTTTGCAGAGCGGTCTTAGGATTTCCTTTGATCAAAGGAAAAGTGAACACTTCAAAGAAATTGGAATCAGCTGCGAAGATTCCTCCCTGGTTGATTGAAGTGATTTCCTTCGTAGCGTTCGTATAACTCATCAAAAAATCTCCGGGCGTATGGATACTGGTGATCTTTTCCAGTTCGGGAATCTCCGCCTTTAGAGCAAAGGCTACTCCCGGACCGGTGCTGGCAAACTGATTTTTGTTCCCTTCGCCCCAAATGAACGTCTGGTTAACGCGGTAGATACGGTCGGCATTCACATGGAAGCGATCGTAGCTAAACTCGTTGTTGACAAAGAGGTACATCAACAACGCGCTCGTCATCCCCACCGACAGGCCAAGGATGTTGATAAACGAAAACAATTTCTGGCGTTGCAGTTTGCGGGCGAAGAGAAGCAGGTGGTACTTAATCATTGGGGTTAGGGATTTCGTGATGAGAAAGTCAAAGCCTATGCCAATGAAAAACCTGCAGATTTATCGTTTCTAAAAGGATATTAGACTTTCATTATGTTCATTTGCGTGGTTGAATGTCCGAATTCGGAATAACTTTGCCCCCTTTATAAATTCATGAACAGTTCCAATAAAGTAGCCGCTTCATTTGAAAAGAACTTCGGCAAAAGGCCAGAGGTGTTTGCTGCTCCCGGAAGGATCAACCTCATCGGTGAGCATACTGACTACAACCAGGGGTTTGTGATGCCTGCCGCGATCAATAAGCAATTTGTTTTTGCAATAGCACCCAATGATACCGGGCTCTTTAATATAGTAGCGGCAGATCTTGACGAACAGCTTTCATTCTCACTAAAAGAATTGACGCCTGGCAATCGCTGGCATAATTACCTGATGGGTGTACTTGACGGATTTGTGAGGCGTGGTAAGGAAGTGGGCGCTGTGGATTGTATGTTCAGCAGTAATATTCCCCCCGGTGCCGGACTATCATCTTCTGCCGCACTTTGTAGTGGCTTTGGTTTTGCGTTAAATGAGATTTTTGACTCTGGATTTGACCGGCTTGAATTGGCTTTGATCGCACAGGAAGCCGAGCACCGGTTTGCGGGTACGAAATGTGGGATCATGGATATGTACGCCAGCCTTTTTTCGCATGAGGGCTCTGTGCTTTTGCTGGATTGTCGAAGTAACCAGCATGAATATTTGAATGTGAACTTTGGGGATCACGCTATTTTGCTGATTGACACAAAAGTGAAACATGCACTTAACGACTCCGGGTACAACGACAGGCGCGCAGCTTGTGAGGAAGGAGTCAGAATTCTTCAGAAAAAATTTCCGGAAGTAAAATCACTACGGGACGTAAACCTGGAGGCATTAGCGCAAGCAAGGACGGAGATGAGCGATAACGTCTATAACAAATGTCACTACATCGTTAAGGAGATAGATCGCACGCAAAAAGCGGCAGTGCTTCTCAAGTCTGGTGATATCGCGGGTTTTGGAAAACTGATGTATGAAACTCATTGGGGACTAAGCAAAGAATTTGATGTAAGCTGTGCGGAGTCGGATTGGCTGGTGGAATGGGCAAGTAATAACAGGTTGATCGGTGCCCGGCAAATGGGAGGAGGTTTTGGGGGATGTACTATTAACCTCGTAAGGAAAGACCAACAAACGTCCGTTATATCCAATGTCCGCGAAAAATATTTTGCGGCTTTCAAAAAAGAACCTGATTTTTATCAGATCGAACTATCAAGTGGGGTACGGAAAATAAAGACATCACTTGATTGGAGAGAAAGATAACCTAACCTAAAATGAAAGTAAACGACTACATTGTTTTTGTCATCTATCTTGCTGTAGTGGCTGGCTATGGCTACTGGATTTATTCACGCAAGAAAAAAGCGACAGCAGACTCCAAAGATTTTTTCCTTGCAGAAGGATCACTTACCTGGTGGGCGATCGGTGCATCGCTGATTGCGTCCAATATTTCTGCGGAGCAATTTATTGGTATGTCGGGTTCAGGATTTGCCATGGGCCTCGCCATTGCTTCTTATGAATGGATGGCTGCTGTCACATTGATCGTGGTGGCTGTTTTCTTCCTGCCTATTTATTTGAAGAATAAAATTTATACGATGCCGCAATTCCTGGCGCAGCGATTCAGTCCGCTGGTAGCTACCATCATGGCTGTTTTCTGGCTGTTGGTCTATATTTTTGTTAATCTCACTTCGATCTTGTACCTGGGAGCTTTGGCTGTCAATACCATCACTGATTTTGGATTTACGACTTGCGTCATCGGCCTTTCCATTTTTGCAATTATCATCACACTTGGAGGAATGAAGGTGATCGGGTTCACCGATGTAATACAGGTGTTTGTACTTGTGTTAGGCGGACTGGCCACTACTTATCTTGCCCTTGATTTGGTGGCAGCCAAACTCAGTGGCGGAGGTATTTTTGACGCACTTGCTTACGTGAAACAAAATGCAAGCGACCATTTTCATATGGTTCTGAACAAGGGACAGATGATGATGCCCGATGGCAAAGGAGGAACAGAAGATGCTTATCAAAAATTGCCAGGCCTTGCGGTGTTGATTGGTGCGATGTGGATTGCCAATCTGAATTATTGGGGATGCAATCAGTACATTACACAGCGCGCACTTGGTGCAGATCTTCCTACAGCACGCTCTGGGTTGCTCTTCGCTTCATTTTTAAAATTATTGATGCCGGTGATCGTAGTGCTTCCTGGTATTGCTGCTTTTGTTTTGTATAAGAATGGGTTCTTTCAACAGGAAATGATGACTACGATTCAGGTAGGAGGGGAAGCGAAAGAAGTTCTGAGATCCGATCGTGCCTATCCTGTGTTGCTCAATTTGCTTCCTACCGGACTGAAAGGTTTGTCATTTGCTGCGCTTACAGCTGCTATTGTAGCATCGCTTGCAGGAAAAGCAAATAGCATATCGACGATCTTCACACTGGACTTGTATAAGAAATATTTTAAACCCGATGCTTCTGAAAGACATCTCGTGAACGTTGGGAAAGTGGCGATCATAGCAGCGATGCTTATTGCTATTGTGATGGCACCGCAGTTGAGTCGATTCGATCAGGCATTTCAGTTTATCCAAGATTTTACGGGATTGATTTCTCCGGGTGTGGTTGCGATCTTCCTTCTGGGAATGTTTTGGAAACGAGCTAACGGAACAGCTGCATTGCTTGCTGCAATCGCAACGCTTCCACTTGGAATCGGGTTCAACGAATGGTTGCCGGGCATACCGTTCCTTCACCGTATGGGTTATGTGTTCCTGATTTTGGTTGCCTTAATGGTGATCGTCAGTTTGATTCAACCGGTGAAAGCCGATGACAAAGAAATTGTTGTGGACACTTCAATGTTCCGTTTCGGAAAGACTTTTGCAGTGGGAATGCTTTTCGTGTTGGGAGTTATTACTGCATTGTATGTCGCGTTCTGGTAATCGGTGATCGGATATAAAATGAATAGTAGTCAATTTCAGAAACCAGACTCTATCCGAGAAAAGCTTTCCGAAAAAGAAATCGGCTGGATTAATGATTCTGCGAGGCAAAGGAAAATTTGGAGCAACGTAGCACTCGCTTTTGGAGGTTTAATGCTGATGATAGCTTTGGTTATGGGAGTAAATTCTGCTTTGGTTTTTGCTATAGTGCTTTCAGTGCTTATTGGTTTCCTGTTGAAGCGAAGTGTTCTACTACTATCACGCGCAGTTTCCTCCCGTTCGAAATACGTAGCCAGGTTTATATGCAAGTCAAAATCAACTGGTAGGAAAAAAAGTAGTTACAACTATTTCATTACAACAGATACAGGAAGGATTGTTCGGCTTGTGCGGGCTTTTTCAGGCAATAGTGGTGCAGAGTTATTTCAGCGAATTAGAGAGAACGATGTTATTGTTGTTTCTGCAGTCGATGAGTGGATAACATTGTGGATTGATGTGACCGTAGAGGGCACTGGCCATTCACAATCACAGAGCCTTTAATAACTGGTCGATCTCCCGTTCATTTATTCTGGACTCGCCGATATCCGTGATCTCTTCTTTGCTGAGCACTTTTTTCTTTCCTGAATTTTTGAAAAGAATGAACACAATGCCTGAAGAAATGCCACCATTCTTTGCGTTGCTGTTCACTCCGAGTTTTTGCGCAAGGTAAATGGATCCTTCTCCGATTTTATTAGCAGGACCTGTGTCTGCAAAAATAGCGTAGCATCGTTTGTTATTTTCCCGGTTGACGACCAAGGCGATATCGCCTAGTACAAATTGTTCAGAGAAGCCCGGAGGCAAAACGATGTACGGAATATTCTCTGAGTCCACATAGCGATTAGGGTCATCTACATTTTTGGAGTCATCCTGGAGAGAGGTTGTTGAAATATAGTAGCCGGGAGCGGGGTCAAGCTCTTTCTGCACCAATGGATTTCCGTCTTTTTTTCCATTGTCAGTGACCAACGACCACCAGTTGCCGGGCTTTCCAGCATTGGCCAAATTATCCAGTGCTTTTTTGTTGTCTTTGTGATATGCTTTTGGAGAGCCGTCAGCATCGATTGCCAGACCAGACGTGAAAACAAAAATCTCTTTGTGCGCGACAGCGTAGACCTGCTTGTCTGCAATGGTTTTGTAAACGGTCAGCGGAAGTTTGCTGCACGAAGAAATAACTACCGACAGAAGTAGAAGCCTTTTCATTTCATGTTTGGACAAAAGTAAAAAGAAGGATCAGTTTCCGTCAAATCTTCTTGTCATTGTTACTGTTTCTGACCTTCCAAATCGGAAGACATCACAACATGCCGGGTAGACACCATTAACGCATTAATTCCGCCATTCCTGTAAGGTACTTTGCTGGCAAAGTGAAATCACCTACTTTGCTCCGTTGATAAAACCTAAGATATGATCAAAAAATTACTCAGGCCTTTGGTAGCTGGCTTCGCCTTCTGCCTCGCTTGGCCTCAACTTATTTTCGCGCAAGACGAAAAACCGGTTGCGCCCGTGGGCCGGTCCTACGCGCTCACCAATGCCACAATCATTCAGGCTCCCGGCCGAAAAATCGAAAAGGGAACTGTGGTGATGAAAGACGGATTGATTACTGCCGTTGGTGCAGGAGTTACCGTTCCACCCGATGCCATCGTGATCAAAGCAGACTCCATGTATGTCTATGCCGGTTTCATTGACGGCCTCTCGCATACGGGGGTTCCCAAACCAAAGGAAGAAAGAACTGAGCGTCCCAAAGACCCGGGCAATCCTCCCCCGGATAAGGCAGGGATTATGCCTCAAAATGATGTGCGCAACCTGATTAACCCAAGTGATAAATCGATCGAAGAACTCCGCAACCTGGGATTCACAGTTTCATTGACTGTGCCTTACGGAACTTTTCTTCCCGGCTCTGGGGCTGTGGTCTTGTTGGGCGGTAAATCGGCTGATGACATGGTGCTGGTAAATAATGCAGCCTTATACTCAGAGCTAACCGGAACGCAGGGGGTGTATCCGAATACAATAATGGCAGTGATGGCCAAGTGGCGCGAACTCTATAAGAATGCGACACAAAATAAATCGTATGCTGCTTCATATGCCGCTAACAGCAACGGAATCTCAAGACCAGCCAGCGACCGCATACTGGAAGCATTTTACCCGGTCATAGATCAGAAACTTCCTGTTATTTTCAAATCAGAACGTGTGATGGAAACACAACGTGTGTTTACCTTGAAGAATGACCTTGGATTTCCTCTCATCATCGGTGATGTAAAAGAAGGATGGCCAATCGTTAATAAAATAAAATCATCTAATGCGAAAGTTTTCCTTTCACTTGAATTGCCCGAAGAGGTAAAGAAGGACGACAAAAAAGATGACAAAGGGAAATCGAAAAAAGACAGCGTGAAGACCGACAAGCCTAAGACCGCTATTGATATTGAAAAAGAAGGGCTGGAAAAAAGGAAGAAAGAATCCATTGCACTTTACACTTCACAGCCATCAGTTTTCAACAAAGCAGGAATTACTTTCGGATTCTCGGCATTGAGTGCCAAGAGCAAAGATATCCAGGGCAACCTACGCAGGATGATTGCTGCCGGACTCAGCGAGGATGCAGCGCTGGCCGCTTTGACAACTTCTCCAGCGCAATTGCTGGGACTTGACAAACGGATGGGTTCGATCGACAATGGCAAAATGGCGAACCTCGTGGTGAGCGACAAACCTTACTTCAATGAGAAAGCCAAAGTCCGTTATGTTTTTGTAGATGGTAACATTTATAAGATCGAGGCGAAAGATGAGAAGAAGGATGCGAAAGCAATAGCTAAGGGGACTTGGAACTACACTTCCGAGCATCCAACGGACAAGAGCGGAAAAATTGAAATCAAAGAAGATAAAGGAAAGCATTCAGGAACAATTGCATCTGGTAGCGGAAGTGCTGTTGAGCTTAAAGATGTAAACCTGAAAGACAACTCACTAACCTTCTCATTCGAAGGAAGCGGAGGCAAACAGGAGGTAACGGTAAAAATCGATGGCGATAATTTCGATGGAACAGTGAAAGGCTCACAAGGCAGCTTCTCCATCAAAGCTAAACGCGATCCTAAATCAAAATAAGCCACAGCCATGAAAAAGATATTTTCAATTTTTGTTTTGACCCTTTGTGCCGGATGGATGTTCGGACAAGACAAGGGTAACATGCTGATCAAAAACGCAACTGTTCTTACGGTAACTAAAGGCACACTTACTGAAACAGACGTGCTCGTAAAGGATGGCAAGATCGCGCAGATCGGAAAAAGTATTGCAGCACCTCAGGGTGTAAAGGTGATTGATGCTACGGGACTTTTCGTTATGCCCGGAATCATCGATGCTCACTCGCATATCGCTATTGACGGTATCAACGAAGCGACCAGCCCGGTTACTGCAGAAGTTTTTGAGGGCGATGTGGTGAACCCGTTGCAGATGGGAATTTATCGCGCCCTGGGTGGAGGTGTTACAGCGGTGCACGCCATGCACGGATCTGCCAATGCTATTGGCGGGCAGTGTGAAACACTGAAACTTCGCTGGGGTACATTCGATGCAGATGCAATGAAGATGGAAGGAGCTCCACGCACGATCAAATTTGCCCTCGGTGAAAACCCGACTCGTGTACATGGCGAAGGAAACAACATCGTGCCGCGCACCCGCATGGGTGTGGAGTTCGTGATCCGCAAATCATTTTCAGATGCAAAAAAATACATGGAAGACTGGGATGCTTACAACAAGAACAGGCAGGCTCCCGGATTCCGCGGTGCTGCACCTGTGTACAATCTCCGTCTCGAAACTCTGGCCGACATTCTGAAAGGCAACATTATCATCCATTGTCACAGCTATCGTGCAGATGAAATCTTCATGCTGTTAAAAGTGTGTAAGGATTTCGGTATCAAGCGTCTCACTTTCCAGCACGTGAACGAAGGTTTCAAAGTGGCTCCTGAGTTGGCGGCCTTCGGTGCCGGAGCTTCTGTGTTCTCTGACTGGTGGGCATATAAATTTGAAGTGTACTATTCCACAGCATATAATGCAGCTATCCTTACTAAGAACGGTGTGGTGACTTCCATCAACTCTGATGATGCCGAGATGATGCGTCACTTATATCATGAAGCTGGAAAAACTCAGAAATATGGCCAGCTTACAGACGAAGAGGCGTTAGCGTTAATTACGATCAACCCTGCGAAGCAATTAGGTATTGATGCGCGCACAGGTTCTTTGGAAGTGGGCAAAGATGCTGACATCGCCATTTTCAAAAATCACCCGCTGTCAATTTATGGTGTTCCTCAATTTACCATCGTAGACGGAATTGTTCGTTTCGATCGCGCCAACGATCCGGCCGATATGCGATTGCTGGTTGACCCGAAGCAAAATCTGGATGAGACGATGTTTAGCGAGAAGGGCCGCGATAATTGCATGGATGGAACCGAGTTCTTATTTACTGACAATTCACAAGGCAAAAAATAATAACTTTATGAAGAAGATTCAATTATTTACAGGTTTACTCTCCGCATTGCTTTGTGCGTTGGTATTTCACATTGATGCGCAAAACCCCAAAGGCAAATTTGGAACATTTGCATTGACGAATGCGACCATCGAGACCGTCACTAAAGGAACGATCAGGAATGGTACGGTTGTGATCAGCAACGGAAAGATCACCGCAGTAGGTGAAAATGTTTCCATTCCACAAGGTGCTGAAACCATCGACTGCAAAGGATTATATATTTATCCGGGCATGATCGATAGCGGAACGAACCTTGGTCTTTCCGAAGTTGGTTCAGATGCCCGCACCCGCGACTTCAGCGAAATAGGAGATATCATTCCGCAGATGAAGGCACTCACTGCTGTTAACCCGAACGCTACCGCAATTCCAGTAACGAGAGTGAGCGGAATAACCACTGCATTAGCAGTTCCCTCAGGCGATTTGTTTCCAGGCACAGCAGCACTAATCAATTTGCACGGCTATACACCGGATCAAATGTTTGCCGGGTTCGAAGGTGTAGTGATGGAATTTCCCCGTAGTGGACGCAGAGGCTTCTTCGATCGCAGGACCGATGAAGAAGTGAAAAAAGCAAATGATAACGCGCTCAAGCGCCTCAATGAAATTTGGGACCGCGCGGTACAATATCACAAAGTAGATTCAGCAACAAATGGAAAGGGTGCAGGTTATTATCCCGAAATGCAGGCGCTGATGCCTGTGGTGAGAGGAGAACGTACTCTTTTGATCGAAGTGAACCCGGCCAAGGATATACAGGCGGTACTGAAATGGGTGAAGGAAAAGAAAGTGAAGAAAGTAGTACTGACGGGCGTATCTGAAGGATGGCGTGTAGCTGATGAAATAGCAAAAGCGAAAATTCCGGTAATCACTGGCGGTATCCTCGAATTGCCCACGCGTGAATACGATCGTTACGATCAGAGCTATGCAAGTGCCGGACAGATGGCCAAAGCAGGAGTAAAAGTTATTATTCGCTCTGCGGAAAATGGCAATCAGAACTTTCGTAATCTTCCATACCATGCCGGTTTTGCTGTAGCATATGGAATGGATAAAACTGAAGCATTGAAAGCGATTACAATTACACCTGCAGAGGTTTTTGGAGTAGCGGATAAAATCGGTTCAATCGAAGTAGGCAAAGTAGCCAACTTGTTTGTATGCGATGGTGATCCGTTCGAAACTAAAACACAGATCAAGAATGTATTTATTGCCGGTTGGCAAATGCCAATGGTGAGTAGACAGACTCTTCTTTACGATGAGTTTTTAAAACGCGATCCGGGAGTGAATAAGAATTAACTCTAGAGACTTGTTTAAATCAACAGCCCCGGAAGAAATTCCGGGGCTGTTTTGTGAAGTTTTGTTGTAATCGCGCAAGAAAATCGATAACGTAAAAGAAGTTCATCCCATTATTCTGGTAATCCTGTTGCAAAACAGCGTGAAATACTATTGAACCTTCGGGAATGTGCGTGCTGAAGTATAAGTTTGCTTACACACAAAAAAATTATGAAAGCAGGTTTAACTCTATTCGCCATTCTGTCACTGGTTCTTATCACATTTTCCCTGCATGCGCAGGATGACTGGATCATCGTCTCCAGCGCAAGCACGACTGCAAAAACAGTCGAGCAATTGCAGCAGGCTATTCAGCAAAAAGGATTTAAGCTGTTCAATACGATTGATCATGCTGCCGGTGCAGAGTCAGTTGATATGTCGCTCAGGCCGACAACGCTGCTCGTTTTCGGAAACCCGAAAGGAGGTACTGTCGTGATGAATTGTGACCAGAAGATGGGAATGATCCTTCCTTTGAGAATTCTTGTTTGGGAGGACGAGAGCAAGCAGGTAAAAGCCGGTTTCATCAACCCAGAGAAATATGCGAAGGAGTACAACCTTGAGAAGTGCAAAGAAGCCCTGACTAAGATGAAAGCTGTGTTGCAAGGACTACTCGCAGTTGCTGAGAAGAAGTAAATTCTTTGTGATCTCTATCTCCTTGGTTAATTGACAGACCGTAGAATTTCCAATGCCTTTTGCAAATCTTCAGGAGTGTCGATGCAGATGCTCTCCTCCATTTCAGTCTCCACTGTTTTGATTTTGAAACCATTCTCCAGCCAGCGCAGTTGCTCCAGCGATTCCGCTTTTTCGAGAAGGGAAGGGGAGAGCTTCGTGATCTTTTCTAAGACGTCAGCACGATAGGCGTATAAGCCCACATGTCTGTAAAAAGTGGTTTTACTTAACCAGTCCTTTGAATCATATTTTTGAACAAATGGAATAGGTGAGCGGCTAAAGTAAATCGCCTCATGATCTTTGTTGATCACCACCTTGGCTTCACCGGGTGAATGAAGTTGTTCCAATGTCGCGATCTTTTGAATCAATGTAGCAAGTTCGGTTTGTGAAGTGATGGAAGAGCAAAGCAGATCGATTTGTGCTGGATCAATGAAAGGCTCATCGCCTTGTATATTGATGGCAAAGTCAAATTTTTCTTTTTGGCTTTTGAATGCTTCATAACAACGATCGGTACCGCTGGGGTGGTTCTCGGCTGTCATACAGGCGGCACCTCCAAATGAAATCACGTGATCAAAAATCCGTTGATCATCTGTAGCCACCATTACTTGCTGAAGTCTTTTGGATTTTTTCACCTGGTTGTATACACGCTGGATCATCGTCTGTCCCATCATATCAACTAAAGGCTTGCCTGGGAAACGTGATGATGCGAAACGTGCTGGAATGATTCCGATGATTTTCATATTCCTCAAAAGTAAAAAATGTTTTTCAGCTTCTGATTCGCCAGCCCGGAGGATAAAGGTTGTTGGTACGATTGGGCAATTGGTTTACCCAACCAAGCGCGGTGCCCTGATGTGTGACGAGTGCAAAGCCGGTAGTTGCCGTTTCTAGACGCAAGTTATCTTTCCTCAGGTAGGCAATGGCTTGATCATGGCTCAATTCGATCGAGTTAAAGTTTTCTCTGCTAATCTCGTTGGAGAGTGCAAAAGCCTGTTCAGGTACGAGCTTGTCGTGTTTCATGGTTGCAACGGCCGTGCCTTTCTGTATAACCCTGACCTTTCTGGAAAGGAAATCAATTTCGTTCATGAAATGCTTTGGCAGCGCCAGCACAAGATCGTTATGAACGGTAAACTCTACTTCCTCCGAATCCTTTACCCAGCTGACGAGCCGTTCATTCATTTTTTTTGACACGGAATCCACTTGTCTCTTCCCATGAATTCCAAGAGCCTCTTCCTGTTCCGTTTTCTGCAATACAGAAATGAAGAACCCCTCGCCTTTGATTTTTTGCGGATAGAACTGATAGCCAAAAACTCCACCGCTGCTGATCTCTGTAATGCCAGGGTATTTTTCAATATTTAGTTTCCTACCAGTGGCCTTGTTGCCTGAGACAAAGGGGACCAGGTTTTGCAAATTCTCCTCTTGATTGTACGTGCAGGTGCAATAGATCAAAATCCCATTTTCTCTAAGAGCAGGCCAGATGTGGTTGAGAATTCGCTGCTGTCTTAGTGAACATAGCCGCGCATTTTCTTCCGACCACTCCAAGGTCGCAGCAGCATCTTTGCGAAACAGGCCTTCACCCGAACAGGGAGCATCCACCAGGATTACATCAAAGAACCCGTTGAGACCTTGAAAATCTTCCGGGTCGCTGTTGGTGACCACCGCGTTGATATTTCCCCATTTGCAAATATTCTCGGCCAGAATGGTAGCACGTGTCCGGATCGTTTCATTAGCCACCAGCAACGATTGATTGTTGATGAGGCTTAGCAAGTGTGTTGACTTACCGCCTGGAGCAGCACACAAATCAAGAATACGGAGTGGTTGCGACAAGTCAACCGTTTGCTTTAAAGCTTGCTCTATAAACATAGAGCTGGCCTCTTGTACGTAGTAGGCGCCTCCATGGAATACCGGGTCAAATGTGAACGATGGTCGTTCGGGGAGATAGTATCCGAAATCTGTCCAGAGGATTTTTTCAAGATCTCTGGCACTGGTTTTTTTTGGATTGATTCGAATGCTGGTGGGAGAAGGGATCTGATGTGCGAGAACGAAATCCTGCCATTCACCCTGCATCTTTTCTTGCATTCGGGTAGCGAAAGCCGGGGGAAACACGACTTCAGCCATTCAGCTTCCGATCGTTGTATTCTATTATATTAATGAGCCTGCTCATCAATTCGTCAAAGTTCTTCTTTCCAAACTCCCTCCTGTAGTCATTCATCAGTTCGCTGACGTAGGCACGGGCGCCCATCAGGAAATCATTTCCCCTGGCTGTTAATGAAAAAATAACCCCGCGTTTATCCTTAGGATCGGTTTTAGCCGAGATGTATCCTTTTTTCTGCAGTTCTTTAACGATTTTGCTCATGGCCTGCTTGGTCATTTTAGCACAAACAGCCAGGTCGTTATTCCGGGTACCATCCTTGTCGATGTTCATGATCACCGGCATATAAGCAAGCTTGAAATCTTTAAACCCGTTTTTAGTGATGGCATCAACGGCCCAATGGTCCATTTGCTTTTTTAAATGAGCAACGATTTTACTCCAACCGTACATCCGTACGTATTCGGGATCCTGTAATTTTCGATCAAGAGCCATCTTTTACCATTTTACGCCAAAGATACTTCATAAAAAAATAATAGTCAACTTTATTGACTAATTAGTCAACTCAGTTTACTTTTGTGCCGTTAACAGCGATATTATGGAATCCAACGAAACTACCCCCAAGAAAAAAAACAAAGCACCGTTTATTATAATTCCCGTGCTTTTGGTACTCGGTTATTTTGGTGTTCGCACCATTTTACATCGTATGAGTTACGAGTCTACGGACAATGCGCAAATAGAAACAAACGCTATTCCGGTGGTTAGCCGGCTGGCGGGTTTCATAGACTCCCTTTCTGTAACTGATTACAGCGAAGTAGGCAAGGACCAACTGCTGATCTCGATCGATGACAGGGAATACACTCTGGCTGTTTTGCAAGCCGAGACGGATTTAGCCAATGCAAAAGCCGATTTGGCCAACAACCAGGCACAGCTTAATAATAGTGTAGCCAGCAAGCAGGTGGCGCAAGCCAATGAAGATGTTCAGAAGACACGTATGCAAAAAGCTGCCGATGACCTGAAGCGTGATGAAGGCTTGTTCAAGGATGGAGCCATCACACAAAAACAACTTGATGACAGCCGCAATAATCTGGAATCGACACAGAAGCAATACACGGCTAATCAAAAGCAAGTCGTTTTTGCCAACTCACAGGTAGTTACCTCTGAAGCCCAGATTCGCAAGGCGCAGGCAACCGTTGAAACACGTGTCGCTGCTCTCGATTTGACAAAACTCCGTCTAACCTATTGCAATGTATATGCACCTGTTGGGGGCCGCATTGGAAAAAGAAATCTTGAAGTGGGACAGTACGTTCAACCGGGCCAACCCCTGATGACCGTAGTGAATGGAGATAAATTCTGGATCGTAGCCAATTTTAAAGAAACACAATTGGGAAAAATGAAAGTAGGCCAGGAAGTCGAAGTAAAACTCGACGGTTATCCGGATGTGGAGATCAAAGGAAAGATTGCCTCATTCAGTTTGGCGACCGGCTCCAAGTTTTCACTTCTTCCTCCCGACAATGCTACCGGCAATTTTGTAAAAATTACACAGCGGGTGCCGGTGAAAATTGAACTCGAAGACGAGTCGAAGTACAAGGATATTTTGAAAGCAGGTCTGAGCGTAGAGGTTGACGTAAAAATAAAGTAGTATGTCAGAAGCTTCGCCTTCTTCATTGCCCACCGGCTTTGCGCGAGCCATCATCGTGATCACCACGATATCGGCTGCCATCATGGAGTTGATCGACATCTCCATCGTAAACGTGGCATTGTCGGACATCAGCGGAAACCTGGGCGCTACGATTGAAGACACGTCATGGGTGGTGACTGCGTATGCTATTGCTAACGTAATCATTATTCCGCTCACGGGATTTTTCGCTAAACTCTTTGGTCGTAAGAAATACTACATCGCTTCGATTTTGATCTTTACGTTTGCCTCGTATATGTGCGGTCAGGCAGGAAGCCTTACGACACTCGTTATCTGGAGATTTATCCAGGGAATGGGTGGTGGCGCGCTACTCTCCACTTCACAAGGGATTTTATTCGATGCATTTGAGCCCGCCAAACGCCCGATGGCTGCAGCGATGTTTGGAATGGGGATCGTACTCGGACCAACAATCGGCCCGATACTCGGAGGAATTATTGTAGACAACTATTCATGGCCATTAATTTTTTACATCAACATTCCTTTTGGGATTGTGGCTACAGTGCTTACCCTTCGCTACATCAGAAGAACGGCAGAGGAGAAAAATCCAAACCGTGAAAAACCGGCTATTGATTTCCTTGGGATCTCCTTTCTGGCGTTGGGTGTAGGGTGCCTTCAGTATGTACTTGAGCGCGGCCAGTCAGATGATTGGTTTGAAGACCGAACCATTTTATTGCTGAGCTTCCTTGGTGCTTTCGGTTTGATAGCTTTCGTCTACCGGGAGTTAACTGGCGAGAAGCCAATGATTCATCTGAGTGTGATGAAACGAAGAAACCTTTGGGCAAGTAACGTGCTCACCTTTGCTGTTGGTTTCGGTATGTTTGGTTCGATATTTATTTTTCCAGTATTGGTGCAGCGCATCCTGGGATATACTCCAACCGATGCAGGTTTCGGTCTTGTGCCGAGCGCGATAGCCGCGATTGTTTGTATGCCTATTGTCGGACGCAGACTTGGTGCGGGAACACCTCCTTTAGTTTTTGTGGTGATCGGGTTTGTGTTTTTTATCCTGCACGGGTTCAGCTCCTCTTTTGTAACTCCGGATGTAGGCCTTCCTTATTTCTTCTGGCCGCAGGTGTTCAGGGGGATAGGAACAGCTTGTCTTACGGTGCCCTTGATCAACCAGGCAGTGGTAGGTCTTGCGCCACAGGAAATGCCAAGTGGAATTGCATTGACGAACATGTTGAGACAATTGGGAGGAGCGTTCGGAATTGCCGTAATGAACACGTATGTGTCTCAACGGTATGCCGTTCATCGCGCTGACCTGGTGAGTAATCTTCAAAGTTCCGATCCGCTGCTGATTCAGCGTCTGGCGCAGACACAAGCCGGTGCAATCAATGCAGGGATAAGCAGTGGACAGGCAACGGAGTTTAGCTACAAGGTTCTCGATTTGGCAGTCACGAAACAAGGATTTTTAATGGCTTATGCGGATTGCTTCCAACTGCTTGGGCTGTTCTTCATTTGCGTGATCCCCTTCATGTTTCTGCTCCGCACAAAGAAAGTAGACAAAGCCACGTTGCAGAAGGTATCAGAGGAGAGTCATTGATTTAAGAACTACGAAGTACGATTTAAGAAATACGAACTAAGAACTATGAAAAAAATATTTATCGCAGCTTTCCTGGTGATTTGCTCATTCGCGAAAGCGCAGGTCAACAACGAACTGAAATCGTTGATCACCCAGTCATTCACATACTTTCCCCGAATTCAGGAGTTGCAAAAAGCATCTGAAATTTCTGCGCAGCGCGTAGATCTGGCCCGAAGCAACTATTATCCGATCATTTCGGGTACAGGCTCTTATACCTATGTAACGCCTCTAAGCAAAGCATCGTTTGGTGGAGGTGAATTCAAGTTCCAACCTAACGACAACTATAACTTCAATCTTTCGGTGACACAGCCTATCTGGGATTTTGGAAAGACGAATGCACAGATCGCAAAAGCAAAGACTGACTTGCAAAGCGCTACCACGACCATCGATCAGGCCAAAGCACAAGTCGCTGCACAGGTGGCCTCGGTTTATTACTCTATGATCTATCTCAAGAAGGCCATTGCCGTGGAAGACTCAATCCTTGCTTTCCTTAATGAGAATAAGAAAATCATCGAGAATAGGATCAAACGAGGTGATGCACTTCAAATCGATCTCACCAATATTCAAAGCAATATTGATATTGAGGGGAATCGCAAAGTGGATTTCGTCAATTCATTGCAGAAGCAAAAAGCGTTGATGGAGTATGTGTCGGGTGTATCTGGGGAACCGGCAGGCGTGGATTTCGATTTCCCTTCATTCACAGACGGAGCAGTTACCGATTATGCAAAGCAGAATAATTTCGATCTCCGACTGGCAACACAACACACATTGGCCAGCGAGATGGAGTTGAAGTATGCACAGAACAGCCGATATCCGCTCTTGACTTTTGTAGGTGGTACCGGTTACAAGAACGGTTACCAGCCCGATATTAATCCGCTTATCTTTAACTACGCACTTGGCGTGAATTTGAGTGTCCCGATTTATTCCCAGGGAAAAATAGGTCAGAACATCCGGGTTGCCCAATCGACACTGCAGGCAAACCAATTGGCAGCAAAGACAGTTGAAAACAACCTGAAGAGAGATATGGCACAGGTTCAGTCCGATCTTACTTCGAATGAAGAGCGAATTAAAAATTCAGAAAGCCAGGTGAAATATGCTCGTGAAGCATTGACACTTGCTCAATCGAGATATCGTCAGGGCGTAGCTACTCATTTGGATTTACTCAATGCGTCTTCAAACCTTCAACGGATATTATTGAACCAGATTCAATTTCAATATCAACTCAGCGTAGCCCGTGTTGAACAGGCCCGCCTGATCGGCTGGAAGTACTGGGGCGAGTAACCGGGTTTCCACTTTCGTATTGAAAAGAATGCATAATTTCGTGCATTCTTTTTTTTATGGAGATAAAAGCGAACAGTCCCCGGTTAAAGAGCTGGGTCGAAGTCCCTGCAGGCTCTGATTTTCCTATTCAGAATCTGCCCTTTGGGATTTTCAAAACCAAGTATTTGTCTCCTGTGGCAGGTGTGGCCATTGGCAATCATGTGCTTGACCTGGTGTACCTGCATGAGAACGGCTTCCTTGACTCATTAGGATTGCCACCTGGGATTTTTAATCAGAAATACCTGAATGATTTTTTGGCGCTTGGAAAAAAGAAAGGCCGTGCCGTACGCGAGCGAATCTCGGAATTGCTGCAGCACGATAATGATGAATTGAAGTCGAACAAGGCAGCCTGTGAAATCGCTCTCGTTCCGATGAATGAGGTACAGACGATGATGCCGGTTCGCATTCCCAACTATACCGATTTCTATAGCAGTGAGGAGCACGCCACCAATGTAGGCACAATGTTTCGTGATCCGAAAAATGCTTTGCTTCCCAACTGGAAACATTTACCGGTTGGCTATCATGGCCGCGCTTCGTCAATCGTTGTGTCGGGTACGGCTATCCACCGCCCGAAGGGACAAATCAAGCCTCCCGATGCTGAGCTTCCCGTTTTCTGCCCTACTCAAAAAATGGATTTTGAGCTTGAGGTAGCTTTCATCACCTGCATCGAAACAAAACTCGGCTCCCACATTACGACCAAAGAGGCTGAAGACAATATTTTTGGGCTTGTACTTTTTAATGATTGGAGTGCCCGCGACATTCAAACATGGGAATATGTTCCACTAGGTCCTTTCCTGGCCAAAAATTTCGGCTCAACCATTTCCCCATGGATTGTCACATTGGATGCATTGGAGCCTTTCCGCGTTAAAGGTCCCGAGCAATTTCCTCACGTGCTGCCCTATCTTTCTGTAGAAACCGATAAAAACTTTGACATCGCTTTGGAGGTATTGATTCAACCAGAAAAGTCGGAGGCCATCACTGTCAGCCGGTCAAACTTTAAATATATGTACTGGAGTATGGCTCAGCAATTAGCTCATCACACGGTAAACGGCTGTAATATCCAGGTGGGCGATATGTATGCAAGTGGCACGATTAGTGGTCCATCACCGGGGTCTTATGGCTCGATGCTGGAGTTAGCCTGGAACGGTCAGCGTCCCTTGCATCTGGCCGATGGCAGTGAGCGGAAATTTTTACTTGATGGAGATACCGTAATCATCCGCGGACATGCTGAAAAGGAGGGTGTACGGATCGGTTTTGGTGAGTGTAAAGGAAAAATTTTGACAGCTATTTGAAGGCATTGCGCTAATCTGGTTTTAGAATTAACTTCATATTAGAATGAAAAAAAGATTGACATACCTGTTTCTATTGACCCTATTGGGGTTGGTAGTAAAAGCACAACAACCGACTAGTCGAGTTGCTCTGGTGATCGGGGTTCAGAACTATACCGGAGTGCCACCGTTGCGCCATTCGATTAAAGACGCTACGGATATGTCGAATGTGTTGAAGGCAAAAGGCTTTAAAGTGGAAACGCTCATTGATCCGAAAACTAAGAAGCAGATCAAAGACGCAATAACGAGGTATTACAATACCATGTCACAAAGTTCAGGCGCGATCGGGATTATTTACTATGCCGGACACGGAACACAGCATGAAGGAGAGAACTATCTCATTCCGGCAACGGCTTCACTTCAGCTTCCGGGCGATCTTGATGATCAGTGCGTGAAAATGAACCTCGTGATGTCAGCTTTGAATTCCACTAACGACAATTTGAATATTTTCCTCCTGGATGCCTGTCGCACCAACAACTTCACCAGCTTTAGCAGAGACATCGTCAAAGGACTTGCCAATGTCGAATCACCGAAAGGATCAATCGTAGTCTTTGCGACTCAACCTGGCACAGTGGCCAGTGATGGAACCGGGACCAACGGTCTCTTTACTTCAAAACTTCTGAAGTACATCAATGAACCTAATTTGAACATCAGCGACATGCTCCGAAAAGTAAAGCGCGATGTTAATGACGAATCAGAAGGACGGCAACTTCCATCGGTTGTCGATAATTCACTTGGAGGAGAATTCTATTTCACGCAGGTAACAAACAATCAGCCACAACCAAATACAAACAAGCCTGCGAACTCGAACTCAGTTGTCAAGGACAAGGAGAATGACGCTAAAAAAACATTGGTGTCTAAGAAGGAAATAAATCCTGTCCCCGAAAATAAAGCTCCTTTGGATTATGGTTATGGCACCGCTGACGCAGCGGTGGTGACGATCGGTAATAAAATCTGGATAGCTAAAAACCTGAATGTTTCCAGGTTCTCCAATGGCGATGCGATTCCGGAGGCCAAAACTCCTGAGGAATGGCAAAAAGCCTCTGACAGTAAACAGCCTGCCTGGTGTTACTACAAAGGTGATACGACAAAAGGGAAGATCTATGGAAAGCTTTATAACTGGTATGCGGTCAGCGATGCCCGAGGCCTGGCCCCTAAGGGATGGCATGTGACGCAGGATGAAGATTGGAAAGCTCTTGTTGAAACTTTAGGAGATGACAAGGCTGGTATGACAGTCAAAAGTAATGATGGGTGGCTCGCTAACGGTAACAACAGCAGTGGTTTGACAGTCCGTCCGGGCGGATTGAGGTACGTTGTAGGCGAGTTTGCTGATTTCGGAAAAAACGGATACTGGTGGAGTTCTAACGACTTCAATGAACGGGAAGCCATGTGCTGGGAAGTGCTTGGATACAGCCCAAATGTCGGTAGTGGTAACAACTACAAAGGCTTCGGTTTTGCGGTACGCTGCGTCAAAGATTGATCCCTCTTTTTTTCCTCTTTTTAAGCCCTAAAAACCGTCTTTTTTAGGGCCAATTCCGCTGTTTTTCCTTACCTTGGCTGTTCAAAATTTCATTCGTTTTTAATTCATTTTACTGTGGCAGAAAACACCGGAGATTCCCTCGAAAGACAGAACATAATTCCTATCAATATTGAAGACGAAATGCGTGGCGCGTACATCGATTATTCGATGTCGGTCATCATTTCGCGTGCCTTGCCTGACGTACGTGATGGTCTCAAACCGGTGCACAGGAGAGTGCTCTACGGCATGCTCGAATTGGGCGTAAACTATAATCGCCCATACAAGAAATCAGCACGTATTGTCGGTGATGTAATGGGTAAGTATCACCCGCACGGTGATGCTTCTATCTATGATACCATGGTGCGTATGGCACAAGACTGGAGCATGCGCTACATGCTGGTAGATGGCCAGGGTAATTTTGGTTCCGTGGACGGAGATCCACCAGCCGCCATGCGTTATACTGAAGCACGTCTTCGCAGAATTGCTGAAGAACTTTTATCAGACATCAACAAAAATACGGTTGATTTTCAACCAACATATGATGACCAGAACTCTGAGCCTACGGTATTACCGGCCAAAGTTCCGAACTTACTGATCAATGGTTCGTCAGGTATTGCCGTTGGAATGGCTACGAACATGCCGCCACATAACCTGAGCGAAGTTGTAGATGGAATTGTCGCTTACATCGACAATCGTGAAATTACGATACCTGAACTGATGAAAATCGTTCTGGCCCCGGATTTCCCTACCGGAGGTATAATCTACGGCTATCAGGGTATTCAAGAAGCATTCCTTACCGGAAGAGGAAGAATTATCATTCGTGCAAAAGCGGATATTGTAACCAATGCCAATGGCAAAGAACAGATCATTGCCACAGAAATCCCTTACCAGGTAAACAAGGCGCAAATGATCGAGCGTACGGCTACGCTTATCAATGAAAAGAAAATCGAAGGCATCAGCGACATGCGCGATGAGTCTGACCGCGAAGGCTTCCGTGTGGTTTATGATTTGAAGAAAGATGCGATTCCGAATATCGTACTTAACAACCTTTTCAAATACACACAACTGCAATCTTCTTTTGGGGTAAACAATGTCGCGCTGGTCAAAGGCCGTCCGCTAACATTGAACCTGAAAGACCTGATTGTTCACTTCGTTGATCATCGTCATGAAGTGGTTGTGCGCAGAACCAAATTCGAACTGGACGAGGCAGAGAAGCGGGCTCACATTTTGGAAGGTTACCTCATAGCACTGGATCACCTGGATGAAGTGATCGCTTTAATCCGTAGTTCGAAAGATCCGGATATTGCCAAAACAGGGTTGATGGAAAATTTCCAGCTTTCGGAAATCCAGGCGAAAGCAATTTTGGAAATGCGTTTGCAACGCCTCACAGGCCTTGAGCGCGAGAAGATTCAGAACGAATACAAGGAAGTAAAAGAATTGATCGGACGCCTGAACGAAATTTTAGGAAGCGAAACCGTTCGTATGAATATCATCAAAGGTGAATTGACCGAGATGAAAGAACGTTATGGCGATGCGCGCAGAACGCAGATCGTACATAGCGAAGAAGATATCACGGTGGAAGACATGATCCCCAACGAAGAAATGGTGATCACTATCTCTAACCAGGGGTACGTAAAGCGGACCTCCTTGTCAGAATACAGAACACAGGGCAGGGGTGGTATCGGTTCGAAAGCTGCTGCTACAAAAGAAGACGATTTTACGGAGCACCTGTTTGTAGCCCAGGCACACAACTATCTGTTGATCTTTACGGAATTCGGGAAAGTGTATTGGAAGAAAGTGTATGAAATTCCTGAAGGCAACAAAACGTCCAAAGGCAGAGCTATTCAAAACCTGTTGAACATAGAGTCAGGCGACACAGTTCGTGCAGTTCTTAACCTGAAAAACCTCGATGATCAGGAATACCTGAACAATACATTCGTTATACTTTGTACGGAGAAAGGTATAATCAAGAAAACTTCACTGGAAGCCTATTCACGTCCGCGTGCTAATGGTATTACAGCAATTACCGTCCACGAAGGTGACCGCTTGTTAGATGCAGCCTTGACAAATGGTAAAAATCATATCATCATTGCGAAGAGCGAAGGCAAGGCGGTTCATTTCAGCGAAGAAGATGTTCGCCCGATGGGACGTACTGCTGCCGGTGTGAAAGGGGCTACGCTTGAAAACGATGAAGACAAAGTTATCGGCATGGTGTGTATCTCGCGTGAGGATGCAAACTTACTCGTAGTTTCAGAGAAAGGATACGGCAAGCGTTCAGATATCGGGGATTATCGCATCACCCACCGTGGAGGAAAAGGCGTGAAGACGATTAACGTTACGGATAAGACTGGCAAACTTGTTGCTATCAAGGAAGTGGTGGACCAGGATGACCTGATGATCATTAACAAATCCGGAATTAGTATTCGGATCAAGGTGGAAGAGTTGCGGGTAATGGGTCGCGCTACCCAAGGTGTGCGCCTGATTAAACTCAATGAAGACGATGCCATTTCCTCGGTAGAGAAAATCCAGAAAATGGAAGGAGAAAATGATGTTCCTGAAAATGGTCAGAGCCAGGAAGAGAACGGAACCTCTGAAGAAACTCAGAATTAAACTTTAACAATAAATTACCCAGTTCCAATTTTAATAATTATCCAATGAAAAAAATCGTAGCCGTTTGTCTATTAAGCCCGGTGATTGCACTTGCACAAAAGGAGATCAAACCCAGTGTCACTAAAGCCGAGTCAGCTTTATTGAAGGGAAATTTTGAAGAGGCGAAGGCGATCATAGATGTAACTGTGACCAACAATGAATTTATGGTCGATAAGAAAGGAAACCCTTCCAAAAGTGCTGCCAAAGCATGGTATCTCAAGGGACTTATCTACGCTGGCATTGATACAACCAAAGTTGAAAAGGTGAAAGCACTCGAAGCAAATCCTTTTCCAATAGCTAAAGATGCTTTCGCTAAAGCGGAGGAAATCGATAAGGGAAAAAGTGAAAGCTTGGTTAACAAGCTTTTGTTTGGGCAACCTATCCCAATGTCTAAGAAAGAAGTAGATGGAGCTTTAGCTCAAAAATATCTCGAGAGAGGATACAACGTGTATAAAAATGAGAAAGACTATAAAAAAGCGTTTGCGGACATTGAGAAAGTGGTATTCTTTGTTCCAAATGACACTTCCCAATTAATGAACGCTGGAGTCTATTTCGCACCAATAGCGGGAGAGGATGACAAAGCCATCGAGTACATCAACAAGTACATTGCGGCCGGAGGAAAAAATACGGATGCCTATGTTCAGTTGTATTCCATTTACACGAAGAAAAAGGATACGGATTCCGCCCTCAAGGCTGCAAAGCAATTGACCAGCATGTATCCGAACAACATCGACTTCCTGAATTTTGAGTACAATATTTATGTAACGACCAATAAACTTCCTGAAGCAAAAGCCCTGATGATGAAGAGAGCTGAGGGTGACCCGGCAGATACGGAGTCACGCTTTTTTCTATCATTGATTTGTAAGAAGATGGAGCAACCGGCAGAAGCGCGGAAGTGGATTGAGGCGACACTGAAAATCAATGCGGATCATTTTGATGCCAACGAAGAAATGGCGGCAATCCTTAGCCAGGAAGCAAAAGCCTTGAATGACCAACGTAACGCCATTGGAACTTCAAAAGATGCAGACATTAAGAAAAGACAAGATCTGCGTAATCAGCGGTTTGCCAAACTGAAAGAAATCATCCCTTTCGCAGAAAAATGCGTTGAGGTTAAACCTAAAGACGAAAGCTCTCTTTACGCCCTTCAATCCCTTTATGATAACCTTTCTGCCTATGATGAGGCCTATGAGAAGAAGAGTACAGAGTTGAAGAAGAAAATGAAGGCCCTAGGAATGGAAGTTGATTAAAATGGCCAAATAAGAAAAAATCAAAAGGCTGGATTGTATCCGGCCTTTTTGCTTACATATTAGATCTTTGTTCATTTAGCTACAGATTTTATCTTTCGGTATGAAGCGTTTTTTTAAGTGGGCCGGTATTAGCCTTGTATCACTGCTGGTTTTCAGTATCGTCTTAGTTCTTGCATTATCGCGTATTTACAAGGACGAGATACGGGTTGCATTAGAAAAAGAAATCGATCGCCAGGTCGACGCAGAAGTGACATTTAGCGATGTCAAAGTACGATTGCTCAGTCACCTTCCCAACCTGACGCTCACACTTGACGATCTTGTCGTTAAGGGGAAGTCTGAGTTTAAACACGATACACTCACATCGGTTAAGAAAGTTCACCTGGAAGTGAAGCTTTGGAGTTTGATTTCAAAACGAGAGGTGGAGGTGAAAAGCATTCATATGATCGATCCCGAGATCAATATATATGTCCTCAAAAATGGAAAGAACAACTATGACATTGCCCGGCCATCAGATGATTCTACTTCATCTGAATCTAGAAGGCCAAGCTCATTGAAAATAGCTATTGATAAAGTAGCTATTGAGCAGGGCAGTATAACTTATAACGACTGGCAGAACAATATTTTTGTGCAGGCTGTCGATATTAACCATACCGGTGGCGGAGATTTTTTCCTTGATGTATTCGATTATAAAACCAAAACCACCATCCGGCAGTTTTCACTGAACTACAATAGAATTCAGTATTTCTCAAAAAAGGAGATTGATGTGGATATCGTTCTGGAAATGAATCTTCCTGAGAGCAAATACACTTTTAAGGAGAACAGAATACAGATCAATCACTTTGTTTTCAGTGTTGATGGTTTCTTTCAACAGGTGGTTGACCGTTATGCAATGAACCTGAAATTCAATGCTCAGGAAACATCGTTTAAGAATATTCTGTCACTGGTTCCGGGTTTTTATATGAAAACCTTTGATGATATGGAGACCAGTGGAGATTTGGCGTTCTCAGGGTTCCTTGATGGAGTGTATTCCGGTTCAACTGATGAGCTCCCAAAATTTCGGCTGGACGTCAAAGTGAAAGATGCACGGGTTAAAATAGACACATTGCCAGAAGCATTCAATAACATTCAATTTGATTTGATAGTCGACAACCAGGAGAGAGTTCTCGACAGTACTGTTATCGATGTGAAAAATTTTCATGTGGAGTTAGGGATGTACCCTATTCACGGTCGTATTAAAATAGAGGGGTTCTATAATCCCCGTATTGATGCCGATATATTCGCTAACCTGGAAGCAGCAGCTTTGGAAAAAATGTTTCCCATTACCGGTGTAGCGCTTAAAGGAAAAATGGATTTTGAACTAAAGGCGAAAGGGAGGTATAACGAAAAACGATCGTTGCTTCCTCCGTTCAATCTTTCCATGAAAGTAACCGATGGCTATGTTCGCTATGATAGTCTGCCCAGGCCCATTGAAAAACTACAGTTTCATTTGAACGCAGAAAATAAAACAGGTAAATGGGAAAATACAGTGGTCGACTTCCGTCAGATTCATGCCGAAGTTGACGACAATATACTTCACGGATTCTTAAAGATGAAAGGCTTCCCCGATGTGGAGATTGATGCCGATCTTGATGCCGATTTGGATTTGGCCGATATCGAAAAGATCTACCCGGTCGATGGCTACAAAGTGCAGGGGAAATTCAATCTGGATGTGGTCGCAAAAGGGATTTACAGCAAAGAGAAGAAGCAATTCCCTTTCGTTGATGCTAAAATGAAACTTGAAAATGGTGCGGTTCAGTATAAATCGTATCCGGCGGTCAAGGATATTCATCTCACAGCGGAAGCGCTGAGCAAGACAGGTAATTTGTCGGAGGCGAAACTCGCGATCAGCAAATTCACTTACATGCTGGAGGATGAACCATTTGAAGTTACCGGAAGTATCGCTAATCTCAATAATTACGAATACGATTTTGTAATGAACGGTCGTGCTGATCTGGCGAAGCTTGCACAAGTATATCCGATAGAAGGAATTCAGTTATCGGGAATGATCGATGCACGTATCAAGTCGAAAGGTCTCGTAAGCGATTTGGAGCGTGGTGACTATACTAAAGTTACTTCGAGAGGAAAAGTAATATTCGATGGTGTAAGTATTACCGGAAGCCGGGTTCCGAGGCCTTTGAAAATCAATAGCGCAGTTTTGAAGTTTGCACCAACCAAGATTGTATTGGAAAGCTTCAACGGTCAGCTGGGCAAGAGTAATCTCAAATTAAAGGGAGACATCAATAACTACATGGCATTCATGACCAACAATAAGACATTGGTCAAAGGCGATCTTGAATTGACGTGCGACACTCTCGATGTAAACGAATGGATGCCGCCACGACAAACGGCTACAGGAAAACCCGTGCCAGACACGGACACGACTCACTCCAAACTCACCATTATTGAAGTACCCAAGAACCTGGAATTCAAATTCGATTCGCAAATTCATTTTGTCCGGTATGAGGACATGAAGATCACCGAAATGGATGGCGAGATTATTATCAAAGATGGCGTGATGACGCTGCACGAAACGGGTTTCAACTCACTGGATGCAAAATTCAGCATTACTGCCAACTATGACACAAGAGATCTCTCCAAGCCTTTGTTCGATATGGATTTGGATGTTAAGGACCTTGATATCAACCGGGCCTACAAAGAAGTAAAGCTGATGCGCGACCTCGCACCGTCTGCTGCGAATACCTACGGGAGATTTTCAGTGACTTATAAATTGAAAGGCGAACTGGCCAAAGACCTTACACCTAAATTAGAGTCACTTGAAGGAGGTGGAGTTATGCGGATTGCTGACGCGAAAATCAACGGCATGAAATTATTCGAGGAGATCAGCAAGAGTGCTAAGAAAAGTGAGATCAACGATCCGCACCTGAAGGATTTTACTATGGAGACCGAAGTGCGGGATAGCAAGATCATCGTGAAACCCTTTACCATCAAAGTGTCCGGCTTTGATGCAGATATTGAAGGTGTCAATACAATGAGCGGTATGGTCAACTACATTGTGAAAATAGAACTGATCCCGTTTACAAAAATCAAGATTCCATTTCACGTGTCTGGTCATTACGACAATCCTAAAGTAGCCTTGGGGAAAGGGCATTCTCTACCGTACTAAAATAGAAAAGTCATCTGATGCCAGATGACTTTCTCATTGGAAATGTAAAGCAGTTTTAGCTCACAAATTCTTTAATATCAGTGTAAGGAAGATTGAAAGCATCGGCAACGGCTTTGTATACCACTTTGCCATTGATGACATTCAGTCCTTTTTTCAAATCTGCATTTTCAGCACACGCTTTCTTCCATCCCTGACCGGCCAATTTAATGGCGTAAGGAAGAGTAGCATTAGTGAGTGCCAATGTCGATGTATAAGGAACAGCTCCCGGCATGTTTGCCACGCAATAATGAACAACATCATCAATGATGAAGGTCGGGTTTTCGTGAGTCGTAGGCTTACATGTTTCGATACATCCGCCCTGGTCCACAGCAACATCTACAAGCACGGTACCCGGTCTCATGGTTTTCAGCATGTCGCGTGTAATAAGCTTCGGTGCTTTTGCTCCGGGGATCAATACACCACCAACAATCAGGTCACTTGTTCTTACTAAATCGCGAAGTACATAATCGTTGCTTACCATCGTGTGTACATTCTTAGGCATAACATCATCTAGGTAGCGTAGGCGATTGAGATTCACATCAGTGATGATCACATCTGCTCCCATACCAGCAGCCATCTTTGCTGCATTCGTTCCCACAACTCCACCGCCAAGAATCAAAACTTTGGCTGGCATTACACCAGGCACACCACCAAGCAAAATACCGCGGCCCTTCATCGGTTTCTCAAGGTATTTGGCACCTTCCTGGATGGACATGCGTCCTGCTACTTCACTCATAGGTACAAGAAGAGGAAGACTTCCGTCAGTGCGCTCAACAGTTTCGTAAGCCAGGCAGACTGAGCCGGTCTTAATCATAGCATGAGCAAGCGGCTCATAGGAAGCAAAGTGAAAATAAGTGAAGACCAGCTGGTCCTTTTTGATAAGGTTATATTCTTGTTCAATCGGTTCCTTAACTTTCATGATCATTTCTGCGATGCTGAATACTTCTTCCGCTTTTGCAAGCATCCGCGCACCGGCACCGGTATACTCTTCGTCACTAAAACCGCTTCCTTCTCCCGCTTTCGCCTGGACGTAGACGGTGTGACCTCGCTTGACCAGTTCTTGTGCACCGGCAGGCGTCAACGCCACGCGATTTTCATTGTTTTTAATTTCCTTAGGAACTCCGATGATCATTTGATTTGTATTTTATGGTTAATACTCTAGACACGTTTTAGGGACACAAATATAATATTCGGCTGCAATTGAAGTACTTGGTGATGAGCGACCTACGTGCCCGAAAATGAAGCCTTTTTTATTCGTGACTTTTGAATAATACCAGATAATTATTCGGCATTTAATTCATTTCACGTTATAAAATTGCGTCCCAATTTTCTCCTTTGAACCCTCATTACTTTTTTTCTACTTTTACCACAAACCTAACAAGTGTGAGTCATACAAAAACCGTAGCCCCCAGCATTTCGGCAAAAAAAGCGGAATCTATTTTAGCCGATTATCAGCTGGCTTGTGAAAGCCGGGAAGCAAGTCTGCTCGGCCGCAAGGAAGTATTCATGGGCAAGGCCAAGTTTGGAATTTTTGGTGACGGTAAAGAGGTCGCACAAGTCGCGATGGCCAAGGTTTTTCGCAATGGAGATTTCCGGTCCGGCTATTATCGTGATCAGACTTTCATGTTGGCCATTGGGGAGCTGACGCTCTCGGCATACTTCGCCCAGCTTTATGCTCATACAAGCGTGGAAGCAGAACCGGCTTCTGCTGGCCGCCAAATGACAGGGCATTTTGCCACACGCATGTTGGATGAAAAAGGAAAACTGAAACCTATTACCCAGCAAAAGAATAGCAGTTCAGATATTTCTCCTACGGCTTCACAAATGCCTCGATTGGTGGGATTGGCGCAAGCCTCAAAACTATTCCGGGAAAATCCAGACCTAAACAAATTTTCAGACCTGAGTGTCAACGGAAATGAAATTGCCTTTGGTACCATTGGCAATGCCTCTACTTCAGAAGGAATGTTTTTCGAAGCCATCAATGCGGCTGGCGTCTTGCAGGTGCCTATGCTGATTTCCGTCTGGGATGACGACTATGGTATTTCAGTGCCGAAAGAATTTCAAACGACCAAAGGAAGTATTTCTAAAATTCTGGAGGGCTTTCAGCGAACCAAAGACGAAAAAGGATTTGAGATTTTGACGGTATGTGGTTGGGACTACGAAGGATTGTGTAAGACATACGAAAAAGCAGAAAAAATTTGTCGCGAAGAACATGTGCCTGTACTAGTGCATGTCATCGAGATGACTCAGCCTCAGGGGCACAGCACTTCAGGATCTCATGAACGATACAAATCGAAAGAGCGGCTTGCATGGGAAAAGGATTTCGACTGCGTGCGCAAAATGCGTGAGTGGATGATCGATCAGGGAGTTGCCCTTCCCGAAGTTCTCGATAACATTGAGAAAGAAGCGAAATCATCAGCGAAGACAGCAAAAGATATTGCCTGGCGTGCTTTTGAAGAAGACACGCATAAGAGTCAGGACTCACTAATAAAAATACTTTCAAGCGTTGCTCAAGGAAACCCTGCTATTGAAGAAATAAATGAACGGCTGGTTAAAACAATTAACCCCGAAAGATTGGATGCAGTGAGAGCAGCGAAAAGAGCACTGAGAATTTTGGCAGGGCAGGATTCCGAGCATCGTAGCGAGCTTATTCGTTGGATTGAAAGCTCTGCCGCAGACAACCACGATAGATATAATTCATTTGTTTATAGCGAGTCGGAGTGGTCTGCACTGAATATCACGACTGTCGCAGCGCAATATTCTGAGAACTCACAGGAGTTGGATGGACGTGAAATTTTGCAGGCTTGTTTTGGTGAAGCGCTAAAAAATAATCCCCTTGTATTGGCATTTGGCGAAGATGTAGGGCAGATCGGGGATGTGAATCAGGGGTTTGCAGGCCTCCAGGAAAAATTTGGAAAGCACAGGGTTGCTGACACCGGTATTCGCGAATGCACGATCATCGGGCAGGGGATAGGACTCGCGTTGCGAGGACTCAGGCCTATTGCGGAAATTCAGTATCTCGACTATCTCCTCTATGCATTGCAGATTTTATCAGACGATTTAGCCAATCTTCAATATCGTACCAAAGGTGGGCAAAAAGCACCCCTTATTGTGAGAACGCGCGGGCACCGGCTCGAAGGCATTTGGCATGCCGGCTCACCGATAGGTACAATACTGAATAGTTTGAGGGGTATTTATGTACTGGTTCCAAGAAATATGACGCAAGCAGCCGGTTTTTACAACACCATGCTGAAATCAGATGACCCTTGCCTAATTATTGAATGTTTGAATGGTTATCGATTGAAAGAAAAACTTCCAGATAATATTGGAGAATTTACATTGCCGTTAGGTGTTCCGGAAATCTTGCGAGAAGGTACTGATGTCACTGTCGTTACCTATGGTTCAATGTGCCGTGTCATTATGGATGCAGCAAAAGACCTTGAAGCTGTTGGAATTTCCTGTGAAGTGATAGATGCCCAAACACTGTTGCCATTCGATCGTCATCATTCTATCCTTGAGTCTGTAAAGAAGACAAATCGTATTGTTTTAGCCGATGAGGATATCCCCGGTGGGGCCACTGCATTTATGTTGCAGCAAGTATTGGAAGTGCAAAAGGCGTATGCTCACCTTGATTCGGCACCAATGACTATCACAGCAAAAGAGCACAGGCCTCCATATGCTTCGGATGGAGATTACTTTTCAAAGCCAAATCCAGAGGAGATTTTTGAGAAAATCTATGAGATGATGCGTGAGTCAGATCCTATCCGCTTCCCAGCATTATACTAGAAGCGCTTCTGTTCTAATATTTATATTCTGTTTCCACCACATTGCTCTTATGGAGTGCCCGATCCATAATATAGATTCGGTACTTTAAGGTCTGGTTGTGAAAGATGAGATAGAGTCCAGCAGAAGCAACTTTATAAGTGATTGTGCCATCCAAAGGTGATTTTTTACCTAAGTCTGTGGACAATACAGGGAATCGGCCGTAAAAGAAATTAGATACACAATTCTGTCCAAAAGGAAAATATAACGCAGGATCAAAATACGTGTATGTTCCGTTGGAGTTCTTTGTGTAGACATCAACAAAGAAATTATAGGTATTATAATTCTTTTGAAAATACAATGTATCCAATGGACTGTTCCTGATCTGCCAGTTTTTGCATGTCAAAGCAGGTAGTGTATCAAATGCCGGAAGATGAATTTTTCGTTTGGCCTTATAATTAACATAAGACAAATTCGGCCCATACTTTGGAAGGCTCGCATTGTTGTCGTGAATGTACCCCAGAATTTTTTTCTGAACTGTGTCGTAGACGAAGTAGTATGGATCATCAATATCAATGGACCCATCGCCAAGAGCAGTTTCAGTTCCGTCAACACCTAAGTCGCCATCACCATCTGTAAATTTCAGGGTGAATGTCAACGTGTCATCCGTTGTTCCTTTCTTAAACTCCAGGTTCAGGAATTTGATATCCGGGACTACTGAATAGGTTGGTTCTTTGATGCACGATCCCACGCCCCACATCAGTAGCAAAGAGACTAAAATTTTAATCCACCGCATTTTCTAACTTTGACCTATCAATTATTTACCCTTTGTCTGAAATAAAGGACTTTACCACTTTACTTCCCAGCATCAACGCCACCAACTTCGAAGATATTGCGTTGGATGTGTTTCGCTACCAATACAAAAATAACCTTCTTTATCGATCCTATGTAGATGCACTGGGTAAAGTTCCGCATAAAGTCGAATCCATCTTAGATATTCCCTTTCTTCCCATTCAATTTTTCAAAACTCATCCCGTGATTTCGGGGATATGGGAGCCAGAATTGGAATTCACCAGCAGTGCAACAAGTGGCATGTCGGTGAGCAGGCATGCAGTATGGAACTTGAATTTCTACCTGGAAAATGCTGCCAGAATCTTTCAGCAATTTTATGGCCCAGTGGAAGACTATCATTTTTTGGCTTTGTTGCCATCATACCTGGAAAGGACAGGCTCTTCGCTCATCGCAATGATCGATTTCTTTATAAAAAGAGACAAAACAGGTCAATCCGGCTATTATTTACAGAATCATGAAGACTTGCTATCCAAATTGCAGGAACTCAAGAAATCAAGCAAAAAGACTTTGATTTGGGGCGTTTCTTTTGGACTTCTCGACTTGGCTGAAAAATTTGAAGTAGATATGAGTCAGTGTATTGTTATGGAAACTGGAGGTATGAAGGGAAGGCGTAAAGAGTGGGTAAGGGACGAGCTTCATGCTTTTTTTTGCCGAAGATTCAATCTTCCTTCCATTCATTCGGAATATGGAATGACAGAGCTTTTATCGCAGGCGTATTCTGAAGGGAACGGTTACTTTGACTATCCTCCATGGATGAAAGTTATCATCCGTGATATTAATGACCCATTTGCAATAGCAGGGGAGGGGAAAACCGGGGCCATTAACGTCATTGATTTGGCTAACGTACATTCTTGCTCATTTATTGAGACAGAAGACCTCGGAAGACTCATAAACGGGGTCAAATTTGAGGTTTTGGGGAGAATGGACAATAGCGATGTACGTGGTTGCAACCTCTTGGTCAGCTGACCTTTAGTTTGTTTAGAAAGAAAAGATTGATATTTTTGTTAGATCAAAATATGAGAACCATGAAAAAAGTTTTAGCTTTTATCGCACTGGTAACGTTTATCTCGGCTTGCAGCCAATACACTTGCCCTACGTATAGCAAGAAAGAGGTAAAGCCGACCACAAAGAGAATCTAATATCAGCGTTAAAGGTATTTCTTGACATCAGCTTGGCTGATGGTGCTTTCGCTCATAATTACTAATCTTTCGATTACATTCTTCAGTTCGCGGATGTTTCCGCTCCAATCATAGTCTTTCAATACCTTGAAAGCCTCTGCGTCAATCGTTTTCTTTTTGGCTCCGTAATTACGGGCAATTTCATTGAGGAATTTTTCAGCAAGTAGGGGAATATCATCTTTCCTTTCTTTTAGCGAAGGCACTTTGATTACGATCACCGATAGCCGGTGATATAAGTCTTCACGGAAGCGCCCTTCTGCGATTTCACGCTTCAGATCTTTATTGGTAGCAGCTATTACCCGGGCATTTACGTCAATGTCTTTGTCGCCACCCACTCTTGCTATCTTATTTTCTTGAAGAGCACGTAGTACTTTTGCTTGAGCCGACAGGCTCATATCACCTATTTCGTCCAAAAATAATGTTCCGTTTTCAGCCAGCTCGAATTTTCCAAGTCGTTGTTTTATGGCGGATGTGAATGCCCCTTTTTCATGACCAAATAATTCGCTTTCGATCAACTCGGAAGGAATAGCTGCGCAGTTAACTTCAATGAATGGGGAGGATTTTCTGGCGCTTTTCTCGTGCAGTTGACGGGCAACGAGCTCTTTCCCTGAACCATTGGGCCCGGTGATAAGAACCCGGGCTTCGGTGGGAGCAACTTTTTCGATCATCTGCAAGACATCTTTGATGCCCGCGGATTGACCGACAATTTCAAAACGCGATGATATTTTCTTTTTAAGCGAAACGGACTCGTTAACCAGGCTGTTTTTATCCAATGCATTTCTCAGGGTGATTAAAAGCCGGTTAAGATCCGGAGGTTTTTGCAAGAAATCGTAGGCTCCTTTTTTAACGGCATCTACAGCAAGTTCAGTAGTGCCATGTGCCGAAATCATAATGAATGTAGAAGAAACTCCTTTTGCTTTAGCCTGGCTCAGCAACTCCATACCATCCATTTTAGGCATTTTGATGTCACAGAAGACAACATCAAAAGTGTCTGTCTCTAGTTTGGTTAACCCTTCGGCACCATCCTTGGCTTCATCAATTTCCAGCTTAAGTTCTTTCTGATCTTTTAAAATATCCTTAAGGACAGCGCGAATGCTGGCTTCGTCTTCTATGATCAGAATTTTAGGCATAATTTGGTTTTCGAAGTGAATTTATTATTTCATTTATCAACAAAAAACCCCGCCTTACCGGACGGGGTCTTTCTTATAAATTGTAATTTTTTATCTCTTAAATCCAAGAGCACTTCCGCCACACTTGTTAGCAGAGCCGTCAAATGTGTATTGGATGTAGTAAATACCAGTAGCATTGCAAGCGTATGAAATGGTCCCTAAAAACTGACCATTGATTTTATTGGTGATTACCTTGTTGCGTCCTGAGTCAAACAGAGTCACAACGATACCGTCTGTGGCAGCTCCTCCAGCACACAGGTTAATCATATATTGTGTTCCCTTGGTGAATACATAGCTGTACTCCACCTTATCTTTTGCACCGCCTTCTCCATCTATTTTATAACTCTTAAGAAAGTTAAATCCAGTGAGTTTTGGGATACACTCGGTCGCAAAGGCATCCGGGTTGCACTGACTGGAAACATGAGATGATCCTAACCCAATGAAAGAGACCAACAGAAGTAACGTAATTATATTTTTCATAGAGATTAATTCAGATTAATAGGATATTTTATTTCTGAGTGCGTTTGTTATGCCGGTGATATTCTTAATATCAGCATCGGTCACATCAATCGTAGTGGTGCTGTTGTCTTTGATCATAGCCACACCATTCTTAATTTCCATAGTCGGCTCTTTATACGTATAAGTAATATTAATTTTATCAAAAGCGGCCTTCAATTCATTCAAATCCTTCAATAACGATGCCATATTTTCGTCATCCTTATAGAAGGAGAATAAAAGAACGATTTGCTCAAGGATTATCTTTTGCTCTCCTATTTTTTCCTTTAATTCTTTGTTTTTAGTGTCTTTTAAAGCCACTTGACACGTCACTTGCATAGCTTCCAGCCATCCTCCAGTCAGCAAAAGCACGCTCAGGTTAGCGCGGCCTTGTGTTTGAAGGTAGCTGTTGATGCTGTTAAAGTTCATGGTGGTGATCAAGAGCAAGGAGTCCAGGTTCTTGCTGTTGGTAGCCAGCTTACTAATGGTCTCAATATCAAAAAACTGGCCAATATTTAACTCGTTTGCAAGTTGCTTAATGGAAGCCAGGTACTTAATGCCATCCTGATTTTGCTGATAAATGTTGGTATAGCCCAGATCGGTTCCGTAGATACCCAGGTTAAGGGCTTTCTTGTAGTTGCTGTTATACTTAGAGATGTTGTCCGGAGTATTGAGGATGCCAGCGTTGTATTTTGTGCCGGATTCTTTCAGCAGTACTGAAATTTCAAGGGGGCTTGGAATTTGCTGTAAAATGCCATTAATCACTTCTTCGTCAATGGTGGGGCCTTTCTTGGCAGAATCCAGGCTATTGAGGAACTCCTGTTCATCGGCCTTTTTGCTTTTCCCGCAAGAGGCAAGAATAAGGGCAGCCAACAAGGCAATTATCGCAATTCTCATAATTCTCTTAGTTAGATACAAAATTAAAAATTAACCAAACGTTACAAAATAATATTATTTCCGCCGGAAGGGAATTGTCACTTTGTTTGGAATACTTACGTTGCCAAAGAATTCTACAATTTTTCGCAGCCATTCAAAATACAAGGCAACGTAGCAGATAAAAGCCATTAACCAGACTACGATTAAATCAAAAGTAAAAGTACCTATCGTCAAACCAAAGAGGTTTTTTTCAGGCACAAAAAAGGCTGTTCTATAGCTTGACGAAGTAGGCTCCTGGTAAATCGGATTAATCTGTTGCACCAATTTTCCCTTATACTCGATGAGCCTCTCTTTTACGTTTACATTCTTCACCAGATCTGAAAGGCTTTCGTTGTGGTAGGTATTTTTTTCGTCATTGACTATCCGCCCTTTCTTTTCGTAAAAGGCCATTTTCTTTTCTCTAAGCTCAACAAAGTCGTTATAGATTTTTTGGTAGTTCTTGCGGTAATTTTCAAAGTAGCTTTCCAGTGCGGTAGCCTGCTCTTTCGTGAATTTGTTGAAATCAATTTTTTCTAATCCCTGGCGGTAAGCCTCATTCTGCAGATTCTCGCGGAGGATGAATATATTCAAAGCAACCAGATTCTTGATTGAATCTTTCGGGTTGTCGATGTTATCAATTACGAAACGATTCCTTTTCTTCAACTCATCGGCCATGTAGGCGGATTTGAAATCGGCTTTTGCTTCTCCACGCTCATAATCATAGTAGGGAGCTTCGTAGTCATTGTTTTTAAATTGATAGACTGCGAGCGCCTCATAGGCCCATCGTGAGGCCATCATATCGGCTACGAGTGGCACTTTGCCTTTGGTACTGATCAAGTCGTTGAGTTTATCGAAATTGAAAAGTAGGCCACTCAGGATCATCTGTGGGATGAGCAGGAGCGGGATCATCACGTAAACCGTAACGGCTGAATTGAACGCGGATGAAATATTCAAACCCAGAACGTTAGCGAAACAAGAGGTGGTAAACAGAACCAGCCACATCGCCATCGTGATTCCATGAATTTCTAAAATCAAATTTCCTATAACAACAAAAGTTAAGGTCTGTATGGCGGACAACAGGAAAAGAATATTCAGTTTGGATAGGAGATAACTGTTCCAACTTAAGTTCAGGAATGATTCTCGTTTTAGAATTTTTCTATCTCGGATAATCTCTTCAGCACTCACGGTCAGACCCATGAACAGAGCAACGATGATTGCCATCAATAGGAATGCAGGAAAATTGTCGTTGAAGCGGAAAATGTACTCCTTGCCCCCCGGAGCACTCTTGTATTTGATAATGAATGCCAGGATAATCGCCAACAGGGGAGCCTCCAGCAAGTTGATCATCAAATATTGCTTGTTGCTGAGTTTGGCCAGAAAATCGCGCGTTGTGAAGATGATTGCCTGCTTGAACTTGTTCGGAATTCGTAGCGTACTGGGCGGTGTTTCCTTAACATCTTCAATTCTGTTGATCTTGAAGCGTTGCAGGTACATTTCATGCCACTGTGTTGGCGTAACCTTGCGCTTACTTGTTGGCTGACCGTATTCATCTACCACCTTCGATTCGATGATATTGAAGATCTGTTCCGGATTTACGTTACCGCAGGTCTCACATTGCCCACGATTACTGTCAACCTGGTGAGTCGCTTTTTTGAAGTAAGTAACGGCCTCCACCGGGGAGCCGTAGTAAGCCGGGTATCCGCCAGTGTCCATAATGATCATCTTGTCAAACATCTTGTAGATATCTGATGATGGTTGGTGGATCACGACAAATATCAACTTGCCCTTGAGAGAAAGTTCTTTTAGCAAATCGATTACGTTTTCGGAATCTCTAGAAGACAATCCGGAAGTTGGCTCATCCAGGAAAAGAATGGCTGGCTCGCGAATCAGTTCCAAAGCGATATTCAAACGCTTGCGTTGTCCACCACTTATTTTCTTGTCAAGTACGCTACCCACGGTCAGGTCCTTGCGTTGGTCGAGGCCGAGATTTTCCAGCGTACTCATGACGCGTTCGTGCAACTGCTGTTCTGTGAAATTAGAGAAGCACAGCTTGGCGTTGTAGTACAGATTCTGATATACAGTGAGTTCTTCAATCAGGAGGTCATCCTGTGACACAAACCCGACGACACCTTCGATCTCGCCTTTCTCAGTGTGTATATTGAACCCGTTGATCTTGATATCTCCCTTAGATGGTTGCTCTAGCCCTGCGAGGGTAAGCAGGAGGGTGGTTTTACCCGCCCCGCTGGCGCCCATAATGCCAATCAGCTTTCCAGGACCCTCAGAAATAAGAACATCGCGTAGGCCAATGGCTCCGTTAGGAAACTTAAACTCTTCAATATTTGCATTGAACGACAGTTTGGTCGTTTTTATTTCTTCGTTAAAATGAGCAACCAGGTCGCTATAGTAAAGTGCATCGCCTGCTTGTGTCTTGATTGTACTTCCATGCGAGAACAGGTACACTTTATTTGGCTGCATGATGAATCCATTCAATGTGTTGGATTCATGGCCTAGGTATTTTGTGAAATAAAGGCCCACGCTGTTGATGCGCATGAAAATCAATTGACCTTCGATATGGGCATGCGAATGCTTTTGTTCTTCGGCAGACTTGCTCTGAGCTGAATTTACGAGGAGGATATCTTTGAAATTGAGCCCTTCTACTTTTTCAGCGATAATAAAGGTCTCTACCAGTTTATACTCATACTGGTCTATGTTGAAAACAGTAGACACTGTATTGATGATCTCAATACGCTGTGGAGTAAAATTCTTGTCGGAGCCGATCAGCTCCAGCAATTTGGTAAGAACAACTACTTTCTGTTTCTGGGTAAGGGTTTTGTTGATTTTTTTACAGATGCCAAGCGTTTTAACTGAATCTTTCACCGAGGTGAGCTTGTTCCTCTCCTCGTCTTGCTTGCCATAACCTGAAAAATTATCATAGAGAGTCAAGTACTCTTTTACAGAGTCTTGATCCAATTCCTGCTGAAAAAAATTGATTACAAACTCGCGCTCATTTTCTGTAACACCGCCATCCTGTTTAGTGATGATGGCGAATAGCTGTGTAAGCGCTTTGAGTATTTCCTCACTCATCCCTTCTTCGTTATCCGTTAATCGTTAATGGGGGCTACGTATTTCACGAATAACTAATAACCATTAACGATTGTTGGTTTTTTTTAATAGGTTTTGAATTCAAATGGGATCTCCACCAGTTCAGAAAATTCCTGACCTGCTTCTTCCATGTCTTCATCATCATCGTGGAAGTACCAAAGGATTTTCATACCCTTAATTTCTTCGAGGGCTGAAAGCACATCCAGAATCAACTTGGACGAGGCTGTGTTGAAGTATTCCAGCTTAAAGACAAATTCGGTTGCCGGGCTGGCTTCTTTGGCGTAGGCACTTATCCATTCAAGTACCGGTCTATAAAACTCTGCTGAGTCTTCAGGGAGGGAACGACCGCTGATTTCAAAAATGCCATTCTTTTTATCGAGGATGATGGTCGGTGTGTCTTCGGTACCTTTCAAATTGAGGATTTCCATGATTGATTCAGTTTATAAATTAATTATTCTTTTTCGCGTGAGATGTTGACTTTCAGACAGAAGAAGTCATGAGCGGAATCCATTTCATTGAAAGAGAATTCCAGTTTTTCGCCCGACTTTCTCGCCATATCCACAAACCCGAGGCCTGCTCCACCCTTCTCGGATATCTGCGTGTTTTTGATAATATCTTTGTACATCTCTTTCAAACCCTCTTTGTCTTTAGCGTTGAGGTCATTCAGATTTTGGGTAAGCTTCCCGACACTGGTTTTCATAATTGGATTTCCAGTCATTACACAATAACGCGTATCATCCTTACTGATCAGGAAGATGGCGCTTTTGCTGATGAGCGACCCGGCCTGCAGTCCTTGTTCACTGCTGTGCTTCACGATATTTTGAAGGGCCTCTACCATGACATTGAAAACTTTGCGCTTAATACCAGAGTCTTCACCCGTAGAGTCGAGATTCCTCTCCGCCATCGACAGGATCGATTTGGTGGTTTCCTGGGTGAAGTCGCCCTCATAAACCAGGATGAGTTTTTGCGTCATCATGGTGCGGTGCAGGTCGTAGATATAATTCATTGCAGTAGGGTTTGAAGTTCCGAATTTATTGCTTTAAAATTTAATTCCTATTAAAAGTACGTCATCTGTTTGCTTATGCTCGCCTTTCCATGCTTCCCACTCGGTGTCAAACACCTGCGCGGCTTCCTGCATGGATTTTTTGTACACCTGCTCAATGATTTCGCGGGTCTTTTTCGGGCCAAATTTGCGTACTTCAGGACCACCAAATTGGTCGGGGAATCCGTCTGAACTGAAGTAGAATGAATCACCTTTGGCCAACTGAAGTTTTGTGGTCGTAAAATTGGTCTGGTTTTTATAAATACCACCACCAATCGGGAATTTATTTCCCTTAACTTCTTCCATGACTCCGCCTTTCATGCACCAGAGCGGCCTGTGCGCTCCTGCATATTCCACAGTCCGGGTTTCAATATTGATCCGGCAGAGCGCAATGTCCATACCGTCTTTAGTAGCGGAGTCGTCCTGGTCCTGGCGGAGGGTTTGAGTTACCCCTTCATCGAGCAGGTCAAGGATTTTACCCGCTTCCGTGATTTTACGGCTGCGAACAATATCGTTGAGCAGGAAATAACCAATCAAAGAGAGTAGGGCACCCGGAACACCGTGTCCCGTGCAGTCTACGGCAGCAATAAATATATCGTTCTTGATCTGAACGAACCACGGGAAGTCTCCGCTGACCACATCGCGAGGCTTGTACAAAATAAAGGAATCCGGTAGTGCCTTATTGATATGCCTGTTACTTGGCAGAATGGCATTCTGAATCCGCTTCGCATAGTTGATCGAGTCGTTGATCTTTTTGTTCTTGTTCTGGATCTCAACTTCGATTTCCTTACGCTCAGTGATATCGTGAGAAACCACCAGCACAGATTCTATATTTTTCTTCTCATCATATTCCGGAATGGCATTCACCTGCATGATGCGCTTGCCCTGGTCGGTAGGGAAGTCCATCTCCATTGCCACGGTATCATTCGAAGCATTTACTTTTTCCACGATTGATAACCACTGATCGAGTATAGTCGAATTTAGCTCGGTCTCCCTTACTTTCTTATTCAAGAACTGCTTGGGCGATTTGCCGGTATAAGCCTCGATGGTCGGGTTGATGTATGAAATTGCGTCTTGTTCGAGACGTGTAATAAGGTCGGGAGAGTTTTCCGAGAGAGCTTGCATTTTACTGCGCATCCGTTGCTCTTGTTCTGCACGTCTACGCTCCGTAATGTCGCGGGAGTTGAGGATCAATCCCCTGATGGCACGGTTGCTCATGAAGTTGGTACCGGTAGCTTCCAGCCAGATATAGTTACCTTCTTTTGTCTGGTACTCAAATTGAACTGTAATTTTTTCATCCGGATTTTCGCGTAGCCTTTTGAACAATCCCTGGGCCACTTCGAGTGTATTGGGATGTATTTTGTCGAGGTCCTTGTTGCCTTGCAATTCGCGCTGTGAGTAACCCAAAATTGTTTCCACCGAAGGAGAAACGTAACGTATAGTACCATCCTCCTCGTAGATGGTGATCACCTCTGAAGCATTTTCCAACAGCAACTGCATTCGTTTCTGCGTGCGATTTACTTCTTCTACCTGCTCTTCGAGCATCGTGTTGCTTCGCTTAAGTTCTTCCTGTGTTGCCTGCATCTCCTCGGCATTCTGGCGCAACACTTCTTGTTTCTCCTGAAGCTCGTTACTCAATGTTTGAGCTTCTGACAAGAGCTTGCGTGTACGCTCGTTGACCTTGATGTTGAAGATTGTACGGGCGAGGATCACACTAAGTTCCTGGACAAATTTTACGTGCGATGGATCGAATTTTTTCATTCCCGCAAATTCAAGTAGTCCATACACCTCCTCATTCGTAATCAGCGGAGCGATCAGGATGCAATTTGGTTTTTGCTCACCCAGGATACCTGAAGTGATCGACAGGTAGTCGTCTGGTATTTCGGTTCGCATGACGATGTCTTTCTCTGCTGCTGCCTGACCCACGAGGCCTTCGGCAAAGCGGAAAGACTTCTTCAAATATTTTTTGCGGCCATAGGCGAAACTTGCCCGGATTTCGATGAGCATTTTGTCCCGGTCCGCATTGTCAACATCATAGAATACACCCTGAATAGCTCCTATTTTTTCGGCAATGAACCGAATGACATCATCACCTAATGCATCTAATGTATCATGTGCACGCAGGATTTCGGCAGCTTCTGCCACACCACGTACAATCCAGTTGCGCTCTTTGTCTTTTCTTTCATTATCAATCAGGTCATCGCGCATGTGAATGAGTGCCTGACCAAGCGTATCGTTTTCGCTCACCGGTTTGAATGGTGCATCAAGCTTACCTTCCCCAACTTTTTTCGCGAATTCTGCACTGCTTTTTAATGTCTGCACCAGTGAATCTACCTTATCAGCCATCTTACCGAATTCATCGCGGTTGCCTGTTGCGATATTTTCAGGGAGCACGCCTTGTGAAACCAGGTCGAGTGTATGCCCCATGTCGTTCAACGGCTGCGTAAGTGTGCGAGACAATAATAAAGCTGCTCCCCAGGCGATTAAAACGATGGCCAATCCACCGAATAAATAAACTTGCATAAGGTCAGCTCCCTGCGAGTCGATTTCGGCTGTGTCTATTTTTACAACCAGTCCCCAACCTGCCTGATTGACTTTACGGAAAGCTTTTAGCGTCTCTTTCCCCCGATAATCAGTACCGATGCTTGAACCGCTTTTCCCTTCAATGGCTGATTGCAACTCGCGGCTGGCATGACTACCTGCATCAATGGGTTTGAGAAACGTGCCCGGATCATTTCGCAGCGGGCTTACAATAACTAATTTGTGCGTAGTCGGATCCTTTTGAGCCAGGTAGCTTTCACCAGTCTCGCCTATGTTTCCAGTAGCCAGCTTCTTGTGAATCGGCTCCAGGTCGATTTTAAATGCCAGCACTTTGTTGTCTATGGCACCAGCGGCATAGACAAAATAGGTTTGCTCTTCTTTACGTACGGCACTGATCTGAATGCTAGATGAAGCGTTAGTGAAAAAATTAATATCCAGATCTGCGAGGTTACGCCCTTGCGTTTCAGCATTGGTTGATACGTTTACAATGCCTTTTTTATCGGTGATATACACTTCGCTAAAAGCATAGATATCTTTGATTTGCGCAAGAGTGGAGGCCAGCGAATCGGGATTGTTTGCAATCTGATTTTTTATATGATCTGAACTCTGCAGGAACTTGATCGTGGTGTTGATGTGATTGAAATAGTTGTTTAGCATTTCAGCCTGTTGGTCGGCAACAGCCATAATGCTCGCATTGAGCTTATCTTGTTGGGCTTTGACATTTACCTGGTAGGTGAAAATGGCAAAAGCCAAAACACCAACACTGGCGAGTGCCACTATTAAGCCAATGATCTTAGTACTTATCCGTAGGTTCTTGAGCATAGTTGTTTCAGCTGATCTCCGATAAAATGATACAGGCCTCCTGGGTTTGCTTGCGCAATGATTCTGACAGAGCCGAGAACGTAGCGATCTCGATTACTCCTTTTATTTCCGATTCTTTTTTAATGGGGAAAATGAACAAAAACCTGGGCAGTGCATTCCCAAGTCCGCTCTCTATTCGAGCTGCGTAACCCTCGGGAAGTTCATCCAGATACAGAGAGTTTCCGGATGTGGCCACCTGACCGATCAATCCTTCACCCCATTCGAAAGAAGGATTCTTTTCGCCCTCGGCTAATACCAGTGCATAGCCGGTTTGAAACTCGATTGTTTTTTTATCTCCCTTTTGACGAATGGTGTATAAAACACCCTGGCCAGCCTTCAATTGATCACAAACTTCATTGAGGCCGTTTTGCCATTTTTCAGGAGACTTACCGGCTTTAACTTTTTCCCGGAGAACATTAAGGTTAAATGAACCTTGAACATCACCCATTCCGCCATTGCTGTCCTGCGCATTGGCGTTTTCAGTTTTTTTGTCGAGGTATACGATCGTTTCTTTTTTGGTCTTTTGGGCAAAGAAGATCAACGCGTAGCAGAAGGCAAAGGCCAATCCCACGACTGTAAATAATTTAACATAAACGAATGTTGCCCTGCCGGAATCGATCATTCCTCCACTGTACACCAGGTCGTGTGGCAGCGTGAAAAGAAAGTAAGCCGTGATAACAACGGCAATAAAAAAGCCGAACATAGAGGCTTTTGTAACCTTCGCCGGATCTTTAAAAAATAGCTGTAATTGCTCGATCATTTGTAATGCTTATCTAATTCATTCATCAAACTTACAATTTCATCTACTTTCAACACATGATCTATTTTCGTCAGGGACATTGCTGCACGAGGCATCGTGTCGATCATGCATTCAGTAGGCTCCTGCACAATAGTAAGGCCTCCTTTATCTTTGATATTCTTCATCCCTAAACCACCATCGCGGTTAGCGCCTGAAAGTAAAATGCCGATTAGTTTATCGCGATAAACATATGCTGCTGTACCCAGTGTCAGGTCAATAGCAGGCCGGGAGTTGTTAACCATCTCTTCGGTACTCATCGCAAAATAATTCCCCAACTCAATTGACATATGGTAATTGGATGGCGCCAGGTAAACCCCGCCTTTCTTAATTTGTTCTTTGTCATAGGGCTCTGTCACCGGAAAGACGCTCTTTATAGACAATGCCTCTACGAAGCCATTGCGTACGTGTTTTAGTCGGTGTAAGCACATAATGATTGGCAACGGAAAAGTTTTAGGTAGTTGCGACAAAATCTTTGTAATACCCTGGAAACTCCCCGCTGAGCCGCCTATAACAACGGCCTTATAACTGTTATTTAGGTTGAACCTACTCATCGGGCCCGCCCCTAATCTTTTATTTTTTTATAAACTTTCTCCTCGTTATTGGCTACCAAAAAACGGTTGGCCACATCACACCAAATCAACGACTCTTTCGAGCCAATGGCGAGGTATCCATATTTGAACAGACTCTCATGGAATTTCTTCAACACCTCGTTCTGGAGTGTCTGATTAAAATAAATCATCACGTTCCTGCAAAGAATCAGGTCAAACTTGTTGAAAATGTCACCCATAACAAGGTCATGCTTGCGGAAGGTGACATTATTATAGAGGTTCTTGTCAAAGGTTACCCTGCCATTCTCTTCTTTATAATAGTCGCGCAAACTCCATTTTCCCTCAAACCGGATGTAGTTCTTTTCATTGAGATCCATGTTCTTGGCGGGGTAGCTGGCTGTTTTTGCCCGCTCCAGTATGTTCACATCCAAGTCTGTGGCGTAAAGCGACACGTCATTGTGGATTCCCATTTCCTTTAGCAGAATGGCCATGGAGAGGACTTCCTCACCGGAGGAGCATCCTGCATGCCAGATATTAAAGGTTTTATGATTCAATAAAATGCCGGGGATGATCTCGTCTCTCATGACCCGCCAAAAGCTGGGGTCGCGAAACATTTCCGTCACATTGACGGTCAGTTCATCCAAAAATTCATTAATAAATGCTGGAGACTCATTGAGTTTTTTGATGAGCGATTCTAAAGAGAGATTTTTTAGTTCGGTGATACGCAGGATGCGTCTTTTGAAAGACGACATTGCATAGTTCCTGAAGTCATAGCCATACTTGGAATAGATCAGTTCTGTAATTCGCTTAAGGTCCGAGATGTCTATATCTTGTATCACAAAGTAGATTTTAGCCAGACTTCAAAGAAAACAAAAATAGCCTTATGAAACTGGTTTTGTAAGTGGAATATAACAGAAATATTACATAAGTTAAATGAGTATTCTACCCTTCCAGTGAGTCTTTGGTAAAGCCCAGGGGCAGCAGGGAGGCAGCCGAAGGTACTTTCACCCATTTTTTATCGGCACCCAGCATAATGATCTCCATCGGCTTGTGTTGGCGTTGTTCAAATTCCAATAATACCTGGCGGCACGCCCCGCAGCAGGAAGCAGGGGTAAGGTCTTTATGATTTTTCTTATGTGCGACCACCGCCAGTTTTGAGATCGTCCGGTCGGGGTGTGTGGCGGCTGCGGTATAGAGAGCTACGCGCTCGGCACACATGCATAGCGGGTACGAGGCATTCTCCTGGTTGGAGCCGGAAATCATCGTTCCGTCATCGAGCATCAGTGCAGCCCCGACACAGAACTTGGAGTAGGGCGCATACGAATGAGCCGTAGCCTCCTTCGCTTTATGAACTAAATATTTTGATTCTGAATCTAAATCTTCAAGGTTGTCAAAGTAACGGGCAGATGTGATCATAGAGTTGTGATTGTTAATTCGCCAAGGTGAAAAACCTAAGGCGGGGAATAAATTTAAATATTTTCTCCACTCTTTCTAAACTCCTTACCTTGTCAACCTTTTTCGGAATAAATTTCAGCCTATGAAAAAAATACTGGTGCTTGGTGCGGGCCGCTCATCTTCAGCATTGATTTCATATTTGATAAAAAATGGAGCAGCCGGTGACTGGCGTGTTACGGTTGGAGATTTTTCTAAAGTTGCGGCACAGGAAAGAATAGGATCGTCCCCTTTAGCAGAAGCAATTGCATTTAATATTGAACATGTGGAGGAGAGTACAAATGCAATTCGCAAAGCGGATGTCGTGATCTCCCTCATTCCTGCAGCACTTCACCCGCTGGTGGCGAAAATTTGCCTGGCAGAAGGGAAGCATTTGCTTACCGCCAGTTATGTGTCGGAGGAAATGAAAAGATTTGATACAGAAGCGAAATTGAAAGGACTCTTGTTTTTAAACGAATGTGGTCTTGATCCGGGAATAGATCATATGAGCGCCATGCAAGTGATGGACAAGATCAAATCGGAGGGAGGAACGATTACATCTTTCGAATCTTTCACTGGCGGATTGATAGCTCCGGAAACAGATCCGGATAATCCCTGGCGATATAAATTCACCTGGAACCCACGTAACGTAGTGTTGGCTGGTCAGGGCACTGCTAAGTATTTGCAAGACGGAAAATTCAAATACATTCCCTATCAGCAACTTTTCCAACGTACAACTCCAATTGCAGTGCCTGGTTTTGGTGAATATGAAGGTTATGCCAATCGTGACTCGTTGAAGTATGTGGAAGTATACGGACTGCAAGAATGCAAAACAGTTTTGAGAGGAACACTCCGAAATAAAGGATATTGTAGTACATGGAATGTGTTGGCACAACTCGGTTGCTGCGATGATTCCTATGTGATGGATGGAATAGGCGAGATGAGTCACTTGGATTTTATCTCCTCGTTCCTCGATTCCGGAAAGAAAGCTGAAGATGAAATCTGCAGGCGTTTTTCAATTTCTTCTTCGGGCGAAGAAATGAAGAGATTGACATGGAGCGGATTTTTCTCTCAGGAGAAAATCGGGCTGGCGAGAGCCACACCGGCCCAGGCATTGGAGCACATTCTCAACAAACGATGGAAGCTCAAAGCCGGCGACAAAGACTTTATTGTTATGTGGCACCGGTTCAGGTATCAATTGCAAGGAAAAGAAAAAGAGATACAGGCCTGGCTTACGGCCACAGGCGATGATGAAATTCAAACAGCTATGGCCAAAACTGTAGGTTTACCGGTCGCCATTGCGGCAAAGCTTTTACTTCAAAATAAAATTTCGAAGAAGGGAGTGACTATTCCAGTTGCCTCCGAAATCTATTCGCCCATTTTGGATGAGCTGAAAATTTTGGGAATTGGGCTGCAGGAAAGGCACTTTTAAAAAAATATCGATGTCAGTAAATTATTGCCGGACAAAAATTGTTTTGACCTAGAATGCGAGACTACGAAATCTATACTTTAAAAAACGGCATCCGGGTGGTGCATAACCACATTACGACAACGAAGATTGTTCACTGTGGAATTATGCTCGACATCGGCAGCCGCGATGAAACATTGGCTAACCAGGGCATCGCTCATTTCTGGGAGCACATGGCTTTCAAAGGTACGAGGAAGCGAAAAGCATTTCATATTTTAAATCGCCTGGAATCTCTGGGGGGTGAATTGAATGCATTTACCGATAAGGAAAAAATTCTGTTTTATGCTTCTTTGCGCGATGAGTATTTCGAGAGGGCGCTTGAATTACTTACAGACATCACCTTTGATTCTATTTTCCCATCAGGACAGATCAATCGCGAACGCAATGTGATCCTGGAAGAAATGTCGATGTACTACGATGACCCGGATGATTCACTCCAGGATGAATTTGATAGCGTCATATTCTCAGGTCATTCGTTGGGGATGAATATTCTGGGCACCCAAAAGACGGTGAAGGCATTTCAACGAAAAGATTTCAGAAATTTCGTGAAGAAAAACCTCGACACACGTAATATTGTTTTTTCATCAGTAGGAAATGTTCCAATGGAGAAAGTGGTAGCCTTGGCTGAGAAGTACCTGGGGCAGGTTCCGAGACTTACATCTCGGACCAAAAGAAAGAAGTTTACAGGCTACAAACCGAAGGAAGTCATACTCAAACGTGATGTGAAGCAGGCGCGGTGTGCCATTGGTCGTACAGCATTTCATTCTTCGCATGAGCGAAGGACTCCTTTCTTTATGCTTACCAATATTCTTGGAGGAGGAGGGATGAACTCCAGGCTCAATATGGCGCTTCGGGAAAAACATGGATTTGTGTACAGCATTGGAGCGCAGTTCGTTCCATTCACTGATACCGGCTTGTTTGTTATTTCTTTTGGTACGGAACCAACCCAATTGCAAAAAAGCATCGAACTGGTAAAGATGGAATTGAAAAAACTACAGGATGAAAAGCTTGGCGTAAAGCAACTGGCATCCTCTAAAGAGCAAATCCTCGGGCAGATTGCCATGGCAGAAGAGAATAATATGGGTTTTATGATGATGATGGCCCGCAACCTCCTAGATTTCGGAAAGATCACTTCATTAGAAGAAATTTTTGAAAGAGTAAAAAAAACATCATCTGTTGATCTTCAAGCATTGGCGAACGAGATGTTTGATGAAGACAAGATGAGTGTTTTGATAATGCAACCTAAGTGAAGTGGGTGGCACGAGAAGTAGGTTATGTGCTGTCCAGAATTTCGCACTTCACAATTTGTACTTTTGACTCATGGATTTCCTGCCAGATGATTTAGACCGCTATATCGAGGCGCACACAACCGATGAAAGCCCCATTCTGAAAAAGATAAACAGGGAGACACATGCCCAGGTATTGATGCCACGAATGTTGTCAGGGCATGTGCAGGGAAGATTTCTTTCAATGATCAGTAAACTCACAAAGCCCAAAAATATATTAGAGATAGGCACATACACGGGGTATTCTGCCATTTGTCTTGCCGAAGGACTGGTTGCCGGGGGAAGGCTGATTACGATCGATATCAACGAGGAATTGGAGAGTCGTGTGAGAGGTTATTTCAATGAGTCTGGTTTTGTGGAAAGGATTGACTACCGGATCGGTGACGCGAGAAAAATTATCCCAGGCCTGACCGAATCTTTTGATCTTGTCTTTATCGATGCCGACAAGGAAAGCTATTCAGCTTACTTTGATTTGGTTATTGAAAAGGTGTTACCCGGAGGCTTGATACTTGCCGACAATGTTTTGTGGAGCGGAAAGGTTGTTCAACCTAAACCTGATAAAGACACCCGGGCTATCCTCGACTTCAATCATAAAATCCAGAACGATCCGAGAGTGGAGAACCTGCTGCTGTCTTTAAGAGACGGAGTAATGATAGCTCGCAAAAAGTGAGCTGACTACGACTCATTGTACTTCCTCTGAAATTCACATATCTTTGCCGGGATGAGATTTTTTGCAGCTGCACTCATTTTTTTCGGAGTTGCTGCCTCATACGCACAGACTCCTCAAGTGCCCCACAAAATTCGTTTTGCTGGAATGGCGCTCACTATTCGCGATGATGCCAGGCGTGAAATCCAGAAAGAAGTAGACGCGCTGACCAAAAGCCCCCGCTATTTCAATATCAAGGTCGAACGGGCTCGCACTTACTTCCCGATCATCGAGAAAATATTCAAAGAGGAGGACCTACCCACCGATTTCAAATATCTGGCACTACAGGAGAGTTCGTTAGTTTCTGATGCTGTTTCAACCTCCAATGCTGTTGGGTTTTGGCAATTCAAAGATTTTACGGCCCAGGAAATGGGGATGCGTGTGGACCGCGAAATTGATGAACGAATGAATATCGTGTCAGCTTCAAAGGGCGCGGCAAGATATATCAAACAAAATAACTGGTACTTCAACAATTGGGTGCTGGCGCTTCAGGCTTATCAGATGGGTAAAGGCGGGGTAATTGAAGCGCTAGGTGACAAGTACAATGGCGATAGTCACATGGAGATCAATGCGGAGACGTATTGGTATGTAAAGAAATACCTGGCGCACCGGATCGCGTTTGAAGATGCATGCGAGGGAACTCCACAATTGAAGGTGGGGCTATATGAAAGTAAGGGAAAGAAGAAATTGAGCGATCTGGCGAAAGAATTTTCGGTTGAGGAAAGCACATTGAAAGAACACAATAAGTGGATTCGCTCGGGCACCATACCGGATGATAAACCTTATATGGTGGCTGTCCCGGGCGGCACTATCCCGGAAGACTTTCATGCGCTCGTGATGAGCCAACCAAAGACTATTGAGGCGAAAACTGTAGGTGTAAAAGGAGAGCCCGAAGCGGATACCAAATTTCATATCAATGGTATATTGGTGATCAAGGCGAAACAGGGCGAAACCGTTTCGGCACTGGCTACGCGGGCAGGAGTTAACATTTCCAAGTTCATGGACTTCAACGATATTGCTATTGACGCCCGCATCACTCCGGGAGCTTACTATTTCACAAAGAGAAAGAAGAAGAAGGGGGCAGTAGCGGTATATCAGACAAGAATAGGGGACAACTTGTGGTTGGTTAGCCAGCAACAAGGTATCCGGTTGGATCAATTAAAGAAATTTAATCCGCTGGCTAAGGATCAGATCGCATCCGGAGTTGTCTTGCGGTTAAATAGTAAAGCAGTTGAAGTTCCTGCCAATAACGATTCGGAGGTAGCTGAATTGACGGAGGAGACTTTTGCATGGGGTGTCAAACCGAAGGAAGCACCGCAACCAGTACAATCATTGGAGGCCAAAGAGCAAACGGCAGAGCAAAAAGCACTTCCTGTAGGCATGGATGCTAGCGTGCCAAAAGCTGAAGTAAAAGCAGAGGCTGATACTATTATATACGAAGTGAAATCCTCAGATACGCTGTATGGAATAGCACGTCAATTTGGGGCAACTATCAAGGAGGTCATGGAGTGGAACAACAAGTCCAACCTTACGATCAGCCCTGGCGAGAAACTCAAAATCATAAAAAGGTAACCTCTAATTTTTTACATTTTGAGCGAAATCCTTACTTTAACCCCCTAATGTTAATGGCAAATGGATACCAATTCATAAAAAAGGATAATTTTGCCTGCATTGAACCATAATTTGTTAATCTTATAGAGAATGATGTTGATGGATACGGAAATTAAAACATTGGATTTGGTAATGTTGGTGGATGATAATGACACTGACAATTTCATCAGCAAGCGTATTATAGAAATTACCAAGTTTTCTCACCGTGTGGAGGTGAAAAGTTCGGGTAAAGGCGCCCTTGATTATTTGAAAGAACACGAAAATGATGCAGTAAACCTGCCCAGCATTATCTTCCTTGATATTAATATGCCGGTGGTGGACGGATTTGTATTTCTCTATGAATTTGAGAAGTTCAATGAATTGGTTCGCAACAAGTGCAAAGTCATCATCCTGTCAAGCTCTGACAATAAACGCGACATCGATAAGATTGTGAACAACAATCACGTGATCAAGTTTATCACGAAACCTTTGACTGAAGTCGCTCTGGAGGAAATTAAGCTAAGCAATATTTGAGCAATAGAGGGTAAGGTTTGTACTTTTAGTATCAAACCCTGCCTATGAAATTTTTCCCAACCCTGCGTCAATTTTTTATTACAGTATTGACGTGCATTGCTGCTTTTAATGTTTCAGCTCAAATTGTAAAGGTCGACACTCTCACTCGCTGGAAGAAAGCATTTAAAACTGGACTTAACCTTAACCAATCTTCTTTTACATCCAACTGGAAGGGTGGTGGAACAAACTCAATAGGGTTCACCGTGTTCCTTAACTATCGGGCAAACTATAAGGGGGAAAAGAATTCGTGGGACAACGAACTTGATTTTCAATACGGAATGGTGAACAACCAAGGGCTGGGGTATCGTAAGACATTAGACAGGATCTTCATCGACACCAAATATGGTCACACGCTGAGCCCGAAGTGGGACTTCGCACTTTCAGCAAACTTACTTTCACAATTTGCAGCCGGCTATAAATATCTAAAGTCCAAAACTAACAATGACTCGTTGGTGATGCTTTCAGATTTTTTTGCCCCGGCATTTATTACCACAGGCGTTGGTTTTGAATATCACCCCGTAAAATATTTCAAACTCAGGCTTTCTCCCTTTGCGCCACGCCTTACTATCGTGAATGACGTAAGCCGATTTATTAACGTAGACAATCCGAGGCCTTACGGCTTATCATCCGACCGCACAGTGCACTTTCAATGGCTGGCATTTCAAATGCTGGCTGAGTTTGATAAGGATATTGCCAAGAATGTAAATCTCAAATGGCGCTACATCTTGTTTGCCGATTACCAGCACATATCAATCAACGAACTATATCACAGGCTTGATCTTAACCTAACAGCTAAGCTGGGGAGGTTTGTGAACCTTAACCTCGGAACGATCTTACTCTATGATCACAACCAGGACGAACTTTTACAATTCAGCCAGGCTTTTTCATTCGGTATGATTTACACTTTCCAGAATTTTGTTGATAAGAAGTAATCTCAGCTGAGAAAATTCACACTGCAGAGAAATGGCACGTAACGTTTGCCTGTTTTTTTATGATTGATTGAAATTATTTCCGGAGTGATGAGAAATGAATCGAAGAGTACGATTCATTGAGAGGATGAAAAAGAAAAAGGGAAGCGATCCTAGATTGCTTCCCTTCTGAAAGTATCAGCTTTGCTGATTACTTCTTCTTCTTAGCAGCTTTCTTAGCTTTCTTAGCTGCTTTCTTAGCGGGTTTTTTTGCCATAGCGTTTTAATATTTTGGTTAAAACTGTTCGAAAGGTATAATAAAAAATTAATCTGCAAAAATTTTCAGCAAAAAATTTTTAGTTCACGAAAAAATTTCAGTTCATCCGAATTTTTATCCACAAGGTTCTTCATCAATTACTACTCATCAAAAAATATTCACTTCGGGTGTGAGTGTGATCGAAAATTTTTCTCTCACGGAAGAAATAATTTGATGTGCAAGTGAGAAAATTTCTTCACCACTCGCACCTCCGAAGTTCACCAGCACCAATGCTTGCTTATCATGAACGCCAACATGACCAATAGTTTTTCCTTTCCACTCGCATTGTTCAATGAGCCAACCTGCTGGTACTTTAACTGCTTGATTTGCAGGATAATGAGGCATGTTTGGAAACGCGCGTTGAAGTGTTGAAAAATGATCTTGAGTGATCTCCGGGTTCTTAAAAAAACTTCCAGCGTTACCAAGTGTAGTGAAGTCGGGTAATTTTTCCGAACGAATTTGTATCACTGCATCACTCACATTTTTTATCGTCGGTTCAATGATGTTCATCTTCTTGAGCGTGTCAGAAATTGCACCATACGAAGTATTAATCCGATGACTTTTTTTGCTCAACGTTAAAGTAACACTTGAAATAAAAAAAAATTCTTTCAACTCGCTCTTAAAAACACTTTCGCGGTACCCAAACTTGCATTCTTCGTTATTGAATGCTCGTGTTCGACCTGTCGACAGGTCAACTGCTTTCACTTCTTTGATCACCTCTCTGACCTCAACTCCGTATGCTCCGATGTTCTGAATGGGTGCTGCTCCAATGGTGCCGGGGATGAGTGAGAGATTTTCAATCCCACCCCAGTTATTATGTACACAATGTAACACTGTGTTGTGCCACGGTTCACCGGAGCTCACTTGTAAATCAATGTCGCTATCCGACTCGCTTACAATTTCTTTTCCCATAATGGAATTGTGTATGACAAGGCCGTCAAAGTCCTTCGTGAAAAGTACATTGCTCCCTCCACCCAGAATCAGCATTCGTTCTTTTTTCAACAAACCCGTTTGAATGATCCCGACAAGGTCTTCAATGCTCTTAATCTCGCAGAAATATTTTGCCCGCGCATCAATGCCGAAAGTATTGAATGATTTGAGACTTATGTTTTCCTGGATCAATGACATGGACGTGGGAATGAAAAATGTGTAAAATCAGTTATTAACACATGAAAGAATAAAATAAAATTGTAAATCGAAAATCATCTCTGTTTAATAATCAAAGTTAACGTTTATGAAACTGATCGAATGCCCACGTGATGCCATGCAAGGACTGGAAGAATTCATTCCAACAGAAGCAAAGGCAGCATATATCAACGAATTACTCAAAGTGGGATTTGATACTATCGATTTTGGAAGTTTTGTGTCTCCAAAAGCAATACCACAGCTTCGCGACACTGCTGATGTTTTGAAAAAACTGGACCTGTCGTCTACCAGGTCAAAATTATTGGCGATTATAGCCAATACACGGGGGGCACAAGAGGCTATGTCTTTTGATGAGATCCAATACCTCGGTTTTCCTCTTTCGATTTCCGAGACGTTCCAGCAGCGGAATACAAACAAATCAATAGCGGAAGCCATGATAACGGTGGCTGAAGTACAAAATCTTTGCAAAAAGAATAACAAGGTAATGGTGACGTACATCAGCATGGGCTTCGGCAATCCATACAACGACCCCTACGATGTTGGTGTCGTGGAAAAATTCACTGCTGACCTTGCCGCGATGGAGATTGAGATCATCTCTCTTGCCGACACGATCGGTGTTTCACAACCCGACCAGATAAAATACCTGTTTGAAACCCTGGTGCCTAGATTTTCGCGCGTGGAATTTGGTGCGCACTTGCACTCCAATCCGGCAAAAGCAGTCGAGAAGATAGAAGCAGCATTTCTTTCAGGATGCCAGCGGTTCGATGGAGCACTAAAAGGCTTTGGCGGTTGTCCAATGGCGGAAGATGAACTGGTGGGCAATCTTGCCACTGAAACGATCATTCAATATTTGAAAAGCAAGAACGCTTTACCTTCGTTGAATAATGAAGCTTTTGCAAAGGCATTGCTGATGGCGGATTCTATTTTCCCGCACTGATTATTTCTTAACCAATACGAATTGTTTGCCTGGCAGAGATTTCACCACATCATTAAACTCGAGCGTGAGCAGGAGTGAGGCCAGGTGACTTGGGGAAATTGAAGTTCTGATGGTGAGGTCATCGATCATCATTGGCCCGCCTTTTTTCTGAAGAATGGAAAGAACAAGCTGCTCGTCCGGACTGAAAGAACTGAAGTCCGATTTCCTGTTTTGGAGTTTATTGTCTTCTGCGGACCAATTCAACAGGTATTCAAGATCTTTTATCGATGTGTAGATCGTTGCCTTGTTATTTCGTATCAACTTGTTGCAACCCTCTGAATATGTCTTTCCCAGCGATCCCGGAATAGCGAAGACATCTTTGTTATAACTGTTCGCGATCTCAGCTGTGATCAACGCTCCGCCCTTTTCTGCGGCTTCAACCACAATTAGTGCATCGCACATACCTGCGATGATCCGGTTGCGAGCGGGAAAATGGTGCGCATCCGGCTTGATACCAAAATGGTTTTCTGTGAGCAGCGCACCCTGGTTTATTATTTTTAACGCGGTGTCTTTATGTACTGCCGGATAGATCACGTCTATTCCGCTTCCCATCACCGCTAGGGTAGGCAGATTGTTCTTTAAGGCTTCTTTGTGTGCTTGAATGTCTATACCATAAGCCAAACCGCTGATGATGATTGCCTGATGCGGCCTGATATCCTTGATGATGTCACAGACTGCTTCTTTTCCATATTCCGTTGCCTGCCGTGTGCCGACAATTGCAACTGACTTGGGATGGTTGAGATTAATGTTTCCTTTACAGTAGAGTACGGATGGAGCGTCTTCAATTGATTTGAGTCGACTCGGATAATTCTTGTCGGTGAAGAAAATTATTTCTGTTTCATTTTTTTCAGCTTTCCTGAATTCTTTTTCAGCCTGATGAAATGTGGAACCACTGAAAATCGACTCACCTGTAACAGGCCCAATGCCTGGTATTTTCAGAAGCTTTCCTTTGGGCGTTTTAAAAACATTGCTTGCAGAACCGCAGTAGCTGATCAATTGCTTGATCAACTGATTTCCGACCCCTGGAATGAAATGAAGTGCGAGAAAAGAGAGTCGGTCTTGTTCCAAATGAAAGGCATTAATCGTTAAAAGATAAATGGAAAAAACGCTTCCATTTCGGGGAACACTGAAAAACTATTAATGGATAGTGATTAACGATTAAACTACTGAAGTTTTTCCCGAATCTCCACCAGGAATTGGCGAATCTTCTTTAACGACTCATACATCTCCATCTTATCACGGACGGCTTGTGAGTCATTCCTCAGCATTTCCTTAGCGCCTCTTGGAATGAAGTGAAGTGCGTGAAAAGAAGACGGTTTTATTTTAATGAAGCCGTTAATTATCGGTAAATGGAAAAGACGCTTCCATTTCATTGAGCAAAAAAACTATTAATGGATAGTGATTAACGATTAAACTACTGAAGTTTTTCCCGAATCTCCATCAGGAATTGGCGAATCTTCTTTAACGACTCATACATCTCCATCTTATCACGGACGGCTTGTGAGTCATTCCTCAGCATTTCCTTGGCGCCCTCTTGGAATGAGGTGAAGTGCGTGAAAAGGAGACGGTTTTATTTTAATGAAGCCGTTAATTATCGGTAAATGGAAAAAACGCTTCCATTTCGGGGAACACTGAAAAACTATTAATGGATAGTGATTAACGATTAAACTACTGAAGTTTTTCCCGAATCTCCACCAGGAATTGGCGAATCTTCTTTAACGACTCATACATCTCCATCTTATCACGGACGGCTTGTGAGTCATTCCTCAGCATTTCCTTAGCGCCCTGAAGTGTGAACCCTTTTTGTTTTACTAAGTGATAGATCGTGCGGACATTTTCGATGTCTTCCCTGGTAAACTGGCGATTTCCTTTGCGGTTCTTTTTAGGCTGAATAAGATCGAACTCAGATTCCCAGAAACGGATAAGTGAGGGGGCTACATTAAACTGCTCGGCAACTTCACCGATGGAGTAGTAGATTTTTTCTATTTCCTTTTCTTTGTAAGCCATGCAGTACTTAAGCCCTCGTTTTTATGGAAAACGATCTTCATGCAAAATAATAATTCTTTGATAGCGGTACAAAGAATCTAAGGTCATCGCAGTGTTTTTTTTACCCATCCATCATCATCAATGAATGTCGTTTTTTCAGGGAAATCTTCACGTGAAAGCTGTTGAATGCGCTTCAATGCTTGTTTTTGTGCATCAATGGTGACTGGCGACAACAACTGCTGATTGGTAGAAAAAACTTTTGCTTTAAAAAAATTACCCTTAGCATCGGTATATACCCTAATAATCGGTGCTAAGCCGAGAACGCCTGTTACATTAATGCCACCATAAGTACAGAAATTGCCAAGGCTGTACGCAATGAACCTGTCTTTGTATAACTCGACAGCTCTCGTGACGTGCGGGCCATGACCAAAAACGATGTCTGCTCCTGCATCGATGACTTTATGAGCGAATTCATAGACATTACCGCGGTTTTCACTGTAAAACACTTCCGTCTTACGAGTGACGTGTTCTTGTTGTGGGCCTTCAGCTCCTCCGTGAAAGGAAACAATAACAATGTCGCACAAAGAATCCAACCGGCTTACAATTTTTTTGGCTGCATTCAGATCAATAATACTTGCGCATCCGGTGTTTGGCGCAAATGCTGCAAACCCGAATGTTATTCCATCTTTCTTGAAAATCACACTTGGCTTGGTTGACTGCCCTGCAAAATAAATGCCTGCTGTTTCCAACGTCTTCTCTGTTTTCTGTTTCCCTTCCCATCCGAAGTCACCAGCGTGATTGTTTGCAACACTCATAACATCAAAACCGGCATCCACCAGGTTTTGCACGTAAGATTCAGGGCTCCGAAAGGCATAACACAACTTGGGATCGCGGCAGGTCTTGGCGATTCCGCCCTGATCGAGTAGTGTTCCTTCAAGATTGCCGAAGGTTACGTTGCTGCTAGTCAGGATTGATGAAACAGCTTTCATTAATTGCTTTCCGTTGTCAGGTGGCAGATTTCCACCGTTAGGGTAGTTGCTTCCCATCATGATGTCGCCAACACCCGTTATGGTAATCGTGTCCTTTACTTGTGCAGCGGCACTGAAGTAAGAAAATAGAATAGCGATGAAAACGTGAAGTCTTTTCATAAAAGGGCAATGAGCCCGCAAAGAAAAGGATTCTAAGATTAATCCAATGACAAAGAAGAGTTCGTAGCCTTTGAGATCAGCTTTTCGTATTCTTTGTTATTCAGATCACGCTGGAAAAAATTGATCGGGTTGACAAACTTGTTGTTGTAAAGCACCTCGTAGTGAAGATGAGGGCCATATGAAAGTCCTGTATTGCCAACATAACCCAGGATTTGACCGCGCTTTATTTTTTGACCAATACCAACAATGTATTTCGTCATGTGTGCATAACGAGTTTCAAAGCCATAGCCATGATCAACAAACACAACGTTGCCATAGGTGGTGCCACCGCTAGCATATGTCACAATGCCATCTCCTGTTGCATAAATCGGGCTATTGTAAGGAGCTGCAAAATCCAGTCCGTTATGAGGACGTGAATAACCTAGCAACGGATGAAAGCGATTACCAAAGACCAAAAAGAGTTGAGTGAGATGCTTATTGTTGATGGGCTGAATGGCAGGACGGGCGGCCCATTCTTTTTCGTTATCTACCAATTGATTTTTGAGTTCATTCATTGAATGACTCTCAACCGTGAGTCTGTTGCGGATTTTTTCAGAGATGTTTACGGCATCACGAATCAATGGATATTCGATTTCAGCGCTTGCTTTTTCACGACCACCGACACCGGCTTCACGCTGTTCTGATGAAAGCGGCTCCATACCGAGAATAACCCGGAAATTATTGTCATCGTTGTCTTCTAACTCAGTCAACTGCTTTGAGGCATCTTTAAGCTGTGAATTGAGCACCTGCCATTCGGCTTTTAGCTGAATGTTCTCTTTCTGCAGATTACTTTCGTCAAGAAAAGGGTAACGATAATTGAAATACACCAGCCCACAAACTCCAATCAACAAGGAGATTCCTAAAAACCGTAATGTTCTTCTGAAAAATAGCCGTGGTGATACCACGAGGGGTTCGTAACGGCAGGTTTCGGGGTTGTACGAGTAGCGTAGCGCCATCAGTCGAGGGATTGATTCTGTATTTTACTTTTCAAAGCCAACTGGTGATGTTTTTCCGCATTGATTCCTTCCATAATATAAGTTAGCGGGTCAAGATTCTTTCCAAATTTAATGACTTCGTAGTGCAAATGAGGCGCAACCGACCCCCCCGATGAGCCGGAAAGCCCAATAACCTGACCCTGCTTTATCTTCTGTCCCCATGTTACATTAATCTGATCCAGGTGAGAATACCTGGTCACAAGTCCATTGCCGTGATCTATTTCAACATAATTTCCGAAACCTGCTTCCAGTTGGCTATAAGCAAAATTGATAACCTGGCCGTTGCCTGTAGATAAGATTTCAGTTCCCTTAGCCAAAGCAATATCAATTCCATCATGATGGTAATTTCCTTTATGAAATGGGTTGATTCTCACGCCAAAACCAGAAACCAAATTCTGGTCATTCAACTCAGCCACTGGTGCAGTAGAAGGAAAATCAATCAATGTCGGCACATCTGATTTATCCAAACTCAATCGATCTCCGTAGAAGAAGTTCTTGGACACTGTTTGTTCACTCAACGCTTTGAAACGCTTGTTGATCAGGTCCATAGCATCACTCCAGTCATCATCTTGTGCAACCCTGGGAGCAGTTTTTTCTACCAAAGAAGATTCACGCTCGATGGGGGCTTCAAACAATTTTTCATGGAGCTTGCTTTCGTCCTCTTTTAAAGTGAGAAGCGACTGATTGGACGATTCGATCTGACCTGCAAGCACAACTTTGTATTGTGCAAGTGCTTTATTCTCAGCTGCGAGTGATTTTTCCTTCTTAGTTTCTATAACAAGATTCTGGAGCAGGTTGAGTCCGGCAAAGAACAGAATCCCAAAGACACTGTAGGCAATGAGCGTTCCTCCGGATCTCCAGATAGAAAAACGCACACGCTCATAGCGCAAGGTTTTTGGGTTGTAACGGAATTGGGGTTGGCTCATTCTGAACAACTTTTCCTTTTATTATGCCTTAAACAAGTCTAATTTTGACCCTTTATTAAGGACTAATTCGCAATATATAAATTTTTTAATCCCCTAAAAGTTTGAAATCGATGGACAGCGCAACGGTCAGAAAGAGGTTTTTGGAGTTTTTTGAAAGCAAAGGTCATAAAATTGTCCCATCGGCCCCTTTGGTGCTTAAAAACGACCCTTCTCTGCTGTTTACCAACTCGGGGATGGTTCAATTTAAAGACAATTTTTTAGGCAATGCCATTCCACAATCCAGCCGAGTGGCGGATACTCAGAAGTGCCTGAGGGTCAGCGGGAAGCATAATGACCTGGAGGATGTAGGCCTAGACACCTACCATCATACCATGTTCGAGATGCTAGGTAACTGGAGTTTTGGCGACTATTTTAAGAAGGATGCCATTGCCTGGGCGTGGGAGCTACTGACTGAAGTATATCAACTTCCGAAAGACAGATTGTATGTGACGGTATTCGGCGGGGATAAAAAGGATAACCTTCCGGTGGATGTCGATGCGGAGAACCTTTGGAAGACACACATCAGCGCTGACCGGATCATTTACGGAATCAAGAAGGATAATTTTTGGGAAATGGGTGAGAGCGGTCCTTGCGGTCCTTGCTCTGAGATACATATTGACTTACGTTCTGAAGATGAGGTAAAAAAGAAACCTGGGAAGGAGTTCGTCAACAGTGATCATCCCCAGGTGATTGAAATCTGGAACCTGGTGTTCATGGAATTCAATCGCAAAGCAGATGGCTCACTCGAGAAACTCCCGGCTCAGCATGTAGATACTGGTATGGGCTTTGAACGTTTGTGCATGGCCATCCAGCGCAAGACTTCCAATTATGACACGGATGTCTTCCGGCCTTTGATGGACTTCATTGCACTTCATGCTAATAGTTATAAGTACGGTACAGATACAAAGAAGGACATTGCTGTGCGCGTCATGGCTGACCATATCCGTGCTGTTGCTTTTGCCATTTCGGATGGACAATTGCCGAGCAACACGGGCGCTGGTTATGTAATCCGTAGGATTTTGAGAAGAGCTGTGCGCTACGGTTTCTCCTATTTGAATTTCAAGGAACCATTCATGTATCGATTAGTTCCGTTGTTGTCGCAGCAGTTTAAAGAGGTATTCCCGGAATTGCACAAGCAGCAGGATTACGTAGAACGCGTGGTTCAGGAAGAGGAGATTTCGTTTTTGAGGACGTTGGAGAAAGGGTTGAAACGAATCGAGAATTTTAATTCTTCAATTTCAGGAGAGCAGGCTTTTGAACTTTATGACACTTTTGGTTTCCCTTTTGACCTCACTTCGTTGATTGCGAGAGAAAAAGGATTAACAGTTGATGAGCAGGGTTTCAAAGACGAAATGGCGAAGCAAAAGCAACGTTCCAAAGCGGATGCTTCCAAAGAAACCGGTGACTGGATTTTAGTTGGTGAGGATAAGAAAACGGAATTCATCGGCTATGAAAGCCTTGAAGCAGATGTAAAGATTGTCAAATACCGGAAGATCAAACAAAAGAACAAAGAACTGGTTCAATTGGTATTCGATAAGACTCCTTTCTATGCTGAAAGTGGTGGGCAAGTGGGGGACACCGGTGTGATCGAATCAGTGAATGAAAAGATTTTCATCGTTGATACCAAAAAGGAAAATGAATTGATCGTCCATTTCACGGAAAAATTCCCCGAGAGCCTATCGTCTGCATTTGTTGCTCGTGTAGACCAGCGCAAGCGCGAATTGACAATGGACAATCACTCTGCCACACATTTGTTGCATGCGGCTTTGAGGCAGGTGCTAGGCAAACACGTGGAGCAGAAGGGATCGCTCGTGAACGAGAAGATATTGCGTTTCGACTTCTCACATTTTGCTGCCATGACGAGTGAAGAGATATCGAAAGTAGAATCGATCGTAAATGAAAAAATTCGTGAAAACATTGTATTGAATGAACAACGCAATGTGCCGATCGAGAAAGCAAAAACGCTTGGAGCAATGGCGTTGTTTGGTGAGAAATACGGTGAGTTTGTTCGTGTCATCACTTTTGATCCGAAATTCTCTGTTGAACTTTGCGGAGGTACACACGTTTCGGCCACAGGTAAAATCGGGTTGTTCAAAGTAATATCGGAAAGTTCTGTTGCTGCCGGAGTTCGCAGAATTGAAGCAGTAACGGCCGAAGGTGCACAGGAATTTGTAGACGGCTCACTCGCAGTATTGGGTGAGTTAAAATCTTTGTTGAAGAATCCGAAAGATGTTACTGCTTCATTGCAAAACCTGATCGAAGAAAAACACTCGCTCGAAAAGAAACTGGAATCAGTTTATCTACAGCAAGCTAATGCACTAAAGGATGAACTTGCCAGCAAAGCCGTCAAATCAAATGGCCACACTTTAATTGTAGAAAAAGTAACGGTGCCTAATGCGGATTCACTGAAAAATATCGCTTATGCGCTTCGCAACCAGTTTGATGATCTGCTAATGGTGCTCGCTGCCGATGTAGATAATAAACCACAAGTGACCGTAATGATCGGTGAGAAGCTCGCTGCTGCAAATAAATTCCATGCCGGAAACATGGTGAAAGAACTGGCGAAAGAAATCGATGGAGGAGGAGGAGGTCAGCCGTTCTTTGCCACTGCCGGAGGTAAAAACCTGAATGGCCTTGATGCAGTTTTATCTAAAGCAAAAACCATGATTTAAAATGGCCCCTGAGGGAACAGCCGATCGGAATTTTATAAACGGTATTGTCGAGGAGGTAGTGAAGGAGTTTCCTTTGAAGGTCGAACAGTATCATAACGGCAGAACCGGAATTGTGAACATGTTAATGGGCGAAATTAAGAGTCGTGCCAACGACAAATTTGATCCCTGGGTTGCAAATGAATTGTTAATGAGGAAACTTGCAATGCTGGCGAAACGTTAGGCATTACCGGATATTAAATCGTGAAAAAACCAATTATTTTAAAATGAGACTCTTCATCAATTTCTTTCTTCTTTTCGCATCCCTTGGCTGTAGTTCCGATAAAAAAGTGGACGACAATGGCTGGGATGTTATTGTTAAAGGAAAAGTGAACTACCCCCAGCAAGGGCAGATCACGATTACTGAATTAAGGAACGATGGTGCCGGACAACCACAGGTTATTGAATTGCAGAAGAGCAACACATTTTCTAAAACACTTCATCTGACTGAGCCAGGAATTTACCAGGTGGATTTTTTTAAAGCTCAGCGTGTAAACATCATGATTGACCGCAGTACGATCGAATTGAACGTAGATGGAAATTCTCCACAAGGGGCTGCCGAAATAAAAGGTTCTCCCGATCACGATCTGTATTCTAAAGTGATGAACATGCTGAACAACTCACCTGTTTTAAAGGCGTTGTATGATGATCTTCAGAAGGCTGCTGCTGCCAATGATGAGAAAAAAGTAAATGAACTGCGAGCAAAGTATTTCGCGGAAGGTGATAAAATCAAAGCAAATCTGATTGAGCTTCTGAAGCAGCAACCCGTTTCTTTAGCTTTACTACAGATTGTGCAAAATCCGAATATTATCGACAAGGACAATAACCTTGATTTATTTACAGGGCTCCTGGCCAAGATGCAGAAAGAATGGCCTTCCTATCATTACACACGTGAAATTGAAGATCTAGTTCAGAAAATGAAAACTACTGCTGTCGGCCAGTTTGCACCCGAGATAAAATTGCCGAATCCCAATGGTGACACGGTAAAGCTCTCATCGCTTCGTGGAAAGTATGTGCTCATCGACTTTTGGGCGAAATGGTGTGGACCTTGTCGCAGGGAAAACCCGAACGTGGTAAAAGCCTATCATAAATTCAAAAACAAAGGATTTGAAGTTTACTCTGTGTCATTGGATCGGACGAAAGAAGAATGGGTTCAGGCAATCAAAGAAGACGGCTTGGTATGGACACATGTTTCCGATCTGAAATATTTCGATAGCCAGGCTGCTCACGATTACAATGTCAGTGGTATTCCATTTTCTATTTTATTGGATAAAAATGGAAAGATCCTTGCGAAAAACCTTCGCGGAGAAGCACTTGATCAGAAGCTCACAGAAGTAATTGGTAACTAAGCGTACTCAAAGAACCTAGCTCTTTTCTGAATTGATTTTTGCCGCCTGATGGCATTCGCTATCTTGGGGGATGAAATTTTTTATTGACATTATTGGCTGGATCGGTTCGGTTGAAGTGATTGCCGCCTATGGATTAAACAGCTATCAAAAATTAAAATCCGATTCGATCATTTTTCAGGTGCTCAATTTCACCGGAGCGATTTTCCTGATCATCAACACAATTTATTATCACGCTTATCCCTCAGCCTTCATCAATGTAGTGTGGGTGATCATTGCCGCCATAGCTATTGGTCGAATGCTGATTAAACCCAAGTCCAAATAAATATTCAAAATGAGGAAACTAGCCCTACCTCTTTTAATCGGCTTTATAGTTCTGTCTTGTGCCACACCGGAAGAAAGAATCGCCAAACGAGTCGATCAGCTATTTGCTGCTGAATTCAAAGCAGATGAGCCGGGTGGTGCAGTGCTTGTTATGAAAGAAGGAAAAGTTCTCTTTGAAAAAGGATACGGTGTCGCTAATGTAAATACCAAAGAAAAGATCACTACTGAAACGTTGTTCAACACAGGGTCAATTTCCAAGACCTTTGTGATGAATACTATTCTTACTCTTGTTGAAGAAGGAAAAATATCGGTCGATGACAGTCTCACTAAATACTTCCCCAATTTCAAAAACAGGAAGATTTCAGACCGGGTAAAGGTCCACCATTTACTTACACATACTTCGGGGTTGCCCGATCTGCGTTGGAACCTTCATGACAGTATCTTCTTATTAACTGCCAAGGACCTGGATAATTGGGCACCGATTGAAAAGAATGATTCTCTTGCGTTCGAGCCAGGTTCACGATTCGAATATTCAAATCCCGCTTTCAATGGACTCGCGCTGATTATAGAAAAGTCAACCGGTAAAAAATGGCAGGAAGTAGTTGGCGAGAGAATCTTCAAGCCATCACAAATGCCCACCAGCAGAATCACAGATGGTCCCTTTCCCGAGCGTGGAGTAGCTCATGGTTATGTAAAAAATCATGGCGTGTACATTGAAAAGGATTATGGTGAAGAACCAACGTTTGCCGCAGCCGGGAATGGAGGCGTCTGGAGTTCAGTCAAAGAATTAGCCAACTATGAAGCAGCCATTCAAAAAAACGTTTTTCTAAAGAAAGAATTGATTGATCGCTCGCGTACCGTTTCAAAATATTCAAATTGGTCGGATTCAATTCCTGCTTTTATCGGGTACAGCTGGTTCGTGGGCGAAACGGGAGATGGATTGAAAATGATTTCTCATACCGGAACACAAGGTGGTTTTTATGCCGACTTCGTCAGCATCCCTGAAAAGGGAATATTGTATGTAGTACTCTGCAACCGAAAATTTCCCCGATCTGAATTCAGGGCAAAGATTTTTGAAATCATGGATGTGAAACTCCAGAATCACACAACTCCAAAGTAAATCCCCATTAACAGCTATGAAAATCTTTCGCTACGCCATCTTGCTGATCCTGTCAGTATCGGTCAGCCTTCGGGCTCAAACCATTGAGCAAAAAGTAAAGGAGTTCGATACCTATATTGAAAAATCCCGGATGGCGTGGCAAATGCCGGGAATGGCAGTGGTGTTAGTGAAGGATGGAAAAGTCATTCTCCAAAAAGGATATGGTGTACGCAAGTTGGGAGCAAACGATTTAGTTGATGACCAGACGCTTTTTGTTTGTGCATCGACAACCAAGGCAATGACCGCGGCCTGCATGGGCATTTTAGTAGACCAGGGAAAAGTGAAATGGGATGATCCGGTCATTCAGCATCTCCCGTCATTTCAACTGTATGATCCGTACGTCACACGAGAATTAAAAATCCGCGATCTGTTTACCCACAATTCTGGCGTTGGCAACACCGACTTTCTATGGGGAAGTATGAATATTCCATCCACAGAGGTTTTAGATAAAATGAAACTCGTGAAGCCCAGCTACTCCATGCGATCTGGTTTTATTTATCAAAATATTTTCTACCTCGCTGCGGGCCAGGTGATCGAAAAAGTAAGTGGGCTCACCTGGGAGAAGTTCATCAAGCAAAACATATTTGACAAACTTGGCATGAGCCGGACTTTTCCAGTGCTGCGTGACGTAAAGGATGTCAATCAGACTGCTCCACATTATTTGATCGAGAATTCGATACACGTCATCCAGCATACCAGCGCTGACGAAATCGGACCCGCCGGAAGTGTATGGTCGTGTGCATCGGATATCGGCAAATGGGTGACTTGCATGCTCGACAGTAGTAAATACAACGGAGGAAAACTTCTCAGCGTGAAAACATGGAACGAGATGTTTAAACCTCAAGTGATCGTCCCGGCGAATGAATTCTACCCGACTGCACAATTGACTAAGCCCAACTGGACAACCTATGGACTTGGCTGGTTTCAGCACGACTACAAGGGAAAGAGAATAAACTTTCATACTGGTAGTCTCGCAGGCGCAATAGCTATTCATGCTCAACTACCCGAATCGAAACTGGGTATTTACGTGTTTGGAAACTACGATCATGCGGAGTTAAGACATGCCCTCGTCTACAAGGCTTTTGATCTCTTTGCGCTGGGCGGAACACGCGACTGGAGTACCGAATTTCAGGAGCTCTATAAAAAGATAACCGATAAAAATGAAAAGACGGAAAAAGATTTCGAGGCGAAACGCGTGGCCGGGACAAAGCCAAGCCTTGACTTAAATGACTATGCAGGGAAGTACACCGACCCGTTGTTCGGTCAGGTAGAGATCACGGTGAATGAAAATTCACTTGTGGTTAACATGAATAATTTTGTGAAGGCCAAATTAGACCACTGGAACTACGATACGTTTCGTGGATGGTATGACAAACACTGGTATGGTAAAGCAAATGCAGTCTTTTCACTTGATGCCAGCGGCAAAATCATCAAACTGAATTTTGATGGAGCTGAGTTTACCAAAGAAAAACAGAAATAGTTAACCGATTTCGATGACCACATCATCGGTGATCGGGTGGCCGACACAAGTCAGCACGTAACCTTCGGCACGTTCAGATTGTGACAGACCTTCTTCTTCATCGAGTTTCACTTTGCCAGACAGCGCACGGCCACGGCAGGCGGTGCATAATCCGCTTTGACAAGAATAGGGGAGATCAATGCCCTGGTCAAGTGCGGTCTCCAGTATTGTGCGGTTAGGTTCAACAACAAATTTATATTCCTGGCCATCGTAACGCACAGTGACTTCATGAGCGGTATTTCCGGATACGTTGGCAGCCTTCGTTTCCTCTTTTTTCTCTTTGTCGATTGTCCCTGATACAAAACTTTCTTTGAAGATGTTGTCCTTTGGTATTTTAAGTTCTGCCAAAAGATTTTCAACATTTTTCATCATGCCCTCCGGTCCACACATGAGGTAGGTGGATTTGGCTAACCCCCAATCCGGAATGCGCTCGAAAAGTTTTGCCAGCATTTCTTTATTCAGCAAGCCCGAGTAGCCTTGCCAGTTCATGGGTGCGTTATCGAGAATGTGGATCACATGAACCCTGCCTTCGTATTTTGTTTGCCAATGATCGAGTTCATTCTTGAAAATGATATTGTCGATGTCGCGGTTGCAATAGATGAGTGAACAAATGCTCTCCGGTTCTTGTGTGATCGTGCTTTTCAGGATAGACATCATGGGTGTGATGCCGCTTCCTCCAGCAAACATGATCAGGTGACGTTTTTTGTCTTTGGAATATTCGGTGGTGAACTGCCCCATGGGCTCTAACACCCTAAGCTTTTGTCCGGGTTTCAGATTTTCGGGAAGCCAATTGCTCATCAACCCGTTTTCCACACGCTTCACCATCACAGCAAGATCCTGGTCTACAAATGGAGAAGAGCAAAGCGAATACGCCCTGCGCACTTCTTTGCCCTGCACATTGGCAATGAGGGTGAGAAATTGCCCCGATTTGTAATTCAATTTTCCAGAAGCGGGGTGCTCAAAAACCAGGGAAATTGACTCCTTAGTTTCAGGTACAATTTTTTTTACAACAAGTTCGTGATAGTGCGTATTGGTTGTTTCCTGCTTTTTCTCGCTTTTTTTGAATAGACCGAATGCCATTAGACGTCAGTTTTAAAGATTAATTCAATCCCCTTGCCGGGACGAAAAGCAAAGGTACGGAAAAATCCAAACGGACAGATCAGCTTAATGCGAATGGTAACCGAATCGAGTGTGCTACAGATTAAACCAGTAGGTCAACTTTAATACAAGAGCGTTGTTTTTGGATTGAAGGTTTCCGGGAATATAATTTTCCGTATAAACGATGAAGAAATCAGACGCGGGTTTGAAGCGCCACTGGAAACGGGCATTGAGTCCCATATTTTCATAACGAGTGTTGTATTGAACAATCGTTGTGAAGAAGATTTTGTTGGTGAGCGTCAAGTCGAGGCGTGGGCTCACAAGCCAGAACTGAGCGCTTCCGTAACTTAGTTTTATGTCGTTGTAATCGTAGGTGACTGTTAAGTTTCCGTAAGGCTGATAGCGATAGGAAAGAGTACCACTTAATCCTTTCTTTTCACCATCATAAAATTGCCCTCCCGATGCTTTGACAGAATAGGTAAACAATTTTCTCGAATCAGAGTTGTATTGAACATTGAATTCCGTCCACTCAAACTTTTGCCCGGTTTGATATGCGATATCAATCTTCGGATCGATGGGGTTGAAACTCTGCGGTAGCAACTGGAATGTCCGTTGTACAGTTCCAAATAACCTTCCGGTATTCCGGTAGTTGATAGTATAGTCGGCAATGTAGGCTTTGTCAGTAATGGTGCCATCCAGCAAAAATGTTCTGTCAAATTCTATCCCCGGGCTCATGTTGGTGATGGGCCCACGCTTCGGATAGAAAGTCAGGTTCACCCTATTGAATCCATTGGTAAATCCATGGTATACCGACTGTGCAGGAACAAACCCCACCTCGGCATTGTAATTCTGTCCAACACCATATTGCCCTCCGAACGTACTTAGGTACCTGGTCGAATAACTGATGAACACTCCGTAAGAGTAATTTTTGTCGGTTGTAAAACCGTCAAATGATTTGTTGTAGTAAAAGTCTCCGTTCCATTTGTTGCTTTTAGTGAAGAGATTGAAATCGGCACCGATCACCCGGTTGTAGAGATTAAGCTTTTTCACATTCGTGGTTCCATTCCAAACAGTCCGCAGTACATCAGAGTGATAGTACTTGGTTGAATCATAATCGCCGAGTCCAAGCGATTGCTTATTGACCATGTATAAGTCGATGTTCGATCTTGAGAACACTTGACGCTGTACCACGGCAACAGTATAGTTTTGGGTAGGAAGGCCCATTGACTCTTTCTTTTCCGTTTGCAAGTTCATAGCGCCAATGCGCCAGTTGGAACCGATTTTTCCGCTGATCCGTGCACCGTATTGAATGGGAATTTTTTGAAGATTTCCAGAAGAGTCCTGTGCCAATCCTATTCTTCGTGAAAAGAAAGGACGAGTAGGTGGATAACCAGGCGTGGAAAATAAATCACTGTTCTCCAGGAAGAAAGTTCTGCGCTCCGGAAACTGATACTCAAAACGCGTCAGGTTGATGACTTGCCGGTCAACATCTACGTTAGAAAAATCTGGATTGACGGTAAGATCGAGGTTGATAGCCGGAGTCACCGCTACTTTTGCATCAAGGCCCGCAGTCATCGAATTGCTCGTCTGGATTTTATTTTCAGAGTCCTTTGTCGAAGACCCGGCCAAATAAGGTATCACTGAAATATTGGGGCCAACATGTGGTGCGCTGTCATCCCAATGCAATTTGCCGGTATATGCGAAGGAAGCCGGTGAGAATTGAATAGGCGTAAATATCCAGCTCGAGATTTGGTTATGCTTTAAATCATTACGAACAAAAGTCACATTCCAATTTTCAACGTGATTGTAACGGAATGATTTGAATGGAATGGCGATTTCAGCTGTCCAGTGATCCTCGTAGTGCTTTACTTCAGAATACCATTTGTTATCCCAATTGAGATTGAACGAATCTCCTGAAGTGCCACCCCCATACACGGTCCCTTCTTCCTGAACATTGTATGGTGAAATGACAAAATAGAATCCATTGGTGTGATCATCATAGGGATCTAGGTAGATACCGATGTTGTCGTTTAAGCCGAAATCAAAATCCCTCCGCAGACTTTGCACAATGGATGCCTTTGACATATCATCATAGCAAACAAAAGAGACGTACAAAAAATGCTGGTCAAATGTAAGACGTGCTTCAGACTGGTATTTTGGAGCGATCGTATCCACGGGATAATTCAGATAGAAATTCTTGGCGATGCCAGCATTGGCCCAGTCCGGCTCATCAAGGATACCGTCCAGTTTGATCGTACCTTTTGCTTTTTTAATAGAGAGCTCTATTCCCGGTTTGTTTTTCTCTTGGGCAAAAACTTCTTCCGCATCGATGCCGGGTAGAATGAACGTAAATAGAAAGAGGTACCGGGAATACGACATGGAGTTAGGGTTGAGGTCAAAAATACTGTTCTCTACGTTCAATTATATGACGGGTTGCAAATCGATCTGTTAAAGGACTGTTAAAATGCTTTTTGCTAATTTTAACGTTTTAATTTCACCCAGTGCAACTCAATTCACTCACCGCAATCGCTCCGATCGATGGTCGTTACTTTGAAACGACCAAACCTCTGGCACCATACTTTTCAGAATTCGCATTGATACGTTACCGCATTTTGGTGGAGATCGAATACTTCATTGCGTTGTGTGAATTGCCTTTGGACCAATTGAAATCTTTTCCCAAAGATAAGTTCTCATCACTCCGTAAAATCTACCAGGAGTTTACTGAAAGTGATGCTCTGCAAATCAAGGAGATCGAGAAGACAACCAATCACGATGTAAAGGCAGTCGAGTACTTCATAAAAAAGAAATTTGATGCGATGGGGTTGGCTTCGTTTAAGGAGCTCATCCATTTCGGACTGACTTCCCAGGATATCAACAATACAGCAACCCCCTTACTTCTCAAGGAATTTCTGGAGAAAGAATTTTTGCCGGAACTATCAAAGGTCATTTCCCTTCTGGAAGGTCAAACTTCTCAATGGAAAGATGTTGCGATGCTGGCAAGGACACATGGACAGCCGGCATCACCTACTCGTTTGGGAAAAGAGATAGCTGTATTTAGCGAGCGGATTAAAAAGCAACTTGATCTCCTGAAGACGATTTCACATTCGGCCAAGTTTGGCGGAGCAACCGGAAATTTCAATGCACATCATGTTGCCTATCCTGAAATTAACTGGCTGGATTTCGGTAGCACTTTTGTTTCAAAGTATCTGGGTCTTGATCGAAGCCATCCTACAACACAGATCGAGCACTACGATAACCTCGCTGCGCAATTCGACAACCTCAAAAGGATCAACACCATTCTGATCGATTACAGCCGGGACATCTGGCAGTATGTTGCGATGAATTATTTCAAGCAGAAAATAAAAGAAGGCGAAGTGGGCAGCAGTGCCATGCCGCATAAAGTAAACCCCATCGACTTCGAAAATGCCGAGGGAAACCTGGGACTGGCCAACGCCCTGTTTGAACACCTGTCTGCGAAACTTCCCATATCGCGACTTCAACGAGACCTTACTGATTCCACTGTCCTCCGCAACATCGGTGTGCCGTTGGCTCACACCTGGATTGCACTGAAATCTTTGCAAAAGGGAATCAACAAACTGGAATTGAATAAAGCCGCAATTGATCACGACCTTGAAGAAAATTGGGCAGTAGTGGCAGAGGCAATTCAGACCATTTTGAGGAAAGAAGGGTATCCAAATCCTTATGAAGCGTTAAAGGAACTGACACGCAAAAATGAAAAGATTACAAAGGAGTCGATTTATTCATTTATTGATGGTTTGAATGTGAAGAAGGAACTGAAAGACCACCTAAAGAAAATCAGTCCTTATAATTATTTGGGCATAGATGAATAGCCGATCATTGAAATAATTTTAACCTACCACCAGCTATTCTAACAATTGAGGCTAATAATTATCCTCGCTAAAATTTTTTAAGTTGAGATAGCATTGCTTTTGAAAATTTCAAAAGCATGAAAATCTCCTGGCTCCTATTGTTGTTTATTCTGATTGTCAATACTAAAAGTTTCTCTCGGCCGCCTGGAGTTGAAAAGCGTGTTTACAAAACTGGAAAGGCACGAGCAACCTTTCATGGTGGAGTATTATATAAGATTGAAGATATAGGACAAGGGCTTAAAGATATGTGGAAAGCCAGCGGGTGTGTGAACGAGGGATTATGTAAAGAAAACCTTGGGCTGTTTACGTCACAGGGATTATTGGTTTTACCTAACAAAGGAAATAGTTATAACCACGTCATGGGTAGTTTAAAATTTTTGGGTTCCCTCATTAATGGAGATCATACAAAAGTGATTTTTCAAGGAGAAGAAATTGAAATCTTAGGTATGGTGCATACCCATCCCAACTTTGCCGGAATAATGGAACATACTCCATACGCTCAAGTGCAATTTGAATGGAACTGGACCGCAGGCAAAATCGGCAATTATGTTCTTGCGACTGACGGTATTTATCAAGCTCAGCTTGATTATTTGACTAGTAAATGGATTGGATACAAAGTGAATAAAGTTTACCAACTAATAATCAATAAGTATTACCTCAACGACAATAATAAAATACTCTATTAGCCTATAGTTATTACAAAAGTAACTAAGCATTTTGAAGCCCCTTCCGGGCTTTGAAAACAAGTGGAATAATTCGATCTTACTTCAAAATCTACCAAAGACTATCTTGACCACTGCTATCGAACATTTCCGTAACCTCGTTTCGCTCTCGATAGCGGACGGAAAAATTGAAGAATCGGAGAGGATAGCATTGTCTAAAATAGCCTATGAGAGGGGCATCCCCATGGATCGTATGAATGTGATGCTTAGCAAAGCCAATGAGTATCAATATCTTATACCCCAAAACATGATTGACAGGGAAAAACAGCTCGAAGAAATGATCGAATTTGCCAAGGTGGATGGCGAATTTTGCAAAAACGAGCTGGAGTTGATTGCCCTGGTGGCCGAAAAACTTGGGTTTTCCAGTTCGGAATTGCAGGATTTTATAAAGAAAAGCGAAAGCCAGGCCTCCTAGCCGTCTTGACGGGCATTATCTATTTTCTGGCCTATTTTGGCCATTTCGATCCTATTTTATACCTTTGCAGCCCATTAAAACAAATTTTTAATTCATGAAAAACTACGAGACGGTATTCATCCTCAATCCCGTTTTGTCTGAAGATCAGGCAAAGGATACTGTCGAGAAATTTGTGAAGGTGTTGACCAAGGCGAAAGCCGAGATTGTCAACAAGGAGCAGTGGGGGCTGAAGAAGATGGCTTATCCCATCCAAAACAAGTCCACCGGCTTTTACAACCTCCTCGAATTCGCGACAGAAAACACAGGGATCATCAACACGCTGGAGACAGAATTCAGACGTGATGAATCAGTAATGCGTTTTCTTACGATTGCGCTTGACAAGCACTCTGTTGCTTACAATGCACGAAGGAAAAAAGGCGAATTCAATCGCACTAAAAAAACTGTTGCACCTAAAAGAGAGAGGGCCGAAGCATGACACTAATGAATGAACCTATTAAGCGCGCAGAGATTAAACCTAAATACTGCCGCTTTAAGAAGAACGGAATCAGGTACATCGACTATAAAGACCCTGATTTCTTGTTGAAGTTTATCAACGAACAAGGCAAGATCCTTCCTCGCAGACTGACCGGCACAAGCTGGAAGTTCCAGAAGAAAGTATCTCAAGCGGTGAAACGTGCCAGACACATCGCTATCCTGCCTTACCTGGCTGACCAAATGAAATAACCTAAACCTGTAATACCATGGAAGTGATTTTGACACAAGATGTAACAGGGCTTGGTTACAAAAATGATACAGTAAAAGTAAAGCCGGGCTACGGCCGCAATTACCTTATTCCGAATGGAGTAGCGTTGATTGCCAACGAGCCAAACAAAAGAAGAGTAGCTGAAGATATCCGCCAGGCAGCTCACAAGGCCGCTAAAATCAAGCAGGATGCCGAAGCTCTCGCTGCAAAAATCGGTGAGATTTCAGTAGAGATCAGAACGAAGGCCGGTGAGACCGGAAAAATTTTCGGTGCCGTTACTTCATTGCAAGTGAGCGATGCCCTCAAAGCCAAAGGATTTGATGTTGATCGCAAGAAGATCAGCTTCAAAGAACAGCCTAAGGAATTGGGAGCTTACACAGCGTTGCTTGACCTTCACAAAGAAGTGAAGCACAACATCTCTGTGAATGTGGTTGCTGAGTAATTAAGTAAGATTATAAATGGAAAACCCTGGTCCCGGTGGCGGGATCAGGGTTTTTTGTTTGTGTAAAAAGGCCGGATGAAAACTTTTACCTCACCAACCGCGCCTCTGATACATCCGGTGATCGCTTTGTAAGTAACTGCCTTAGCGAAAAGAAATGCAGCATGTAAGCCAGGGGAACGAGGAAAGCGGGGAGGAATGCATATGGAAATTTGGCTACAAGCGTGGGTATTGGTTCGTTAAAAAACTGCTGGATGGGGGTAGGCATGGATAGAATGGCCACCGCAACGATGTTAACCAGAAGCCCAAGGCACGCAATATTCCAAATGACAAGCATCCATTTATTCACTTTCTGAATGGAGATTAACCATGCCACAATCGCTCCTGTGAGTCCTGCAAGAATATCAAAGTTACGCCCCTCAAAAGTCATTTGAACCGGGAGTTGATTTTCGACAAATAAAAGCCACATGACTACCTCAACGAAAAAACGGAATGACTGAATGGCAACAACTGATTGAAGCCCGACTTGTTCCAAAATCTCCCGAGTCGTCTTTGAGAAAAGGATGACGACAACGGTAATCATTGGAATAGCCAGCACAGGCATGAAGTTGAGGGGGAATAAGCTGAACTTTTGCATCATTCCACTCAGCGACCAGGCACTGACGGCCACAGCCCAAATACAAAGTGAAATAATCACACGTCTGAAAATCCTTTTCTGCTTCGCTTCCTCAAAGGAGGTCTTTTGCAGCGCTTTTCTCAGCTCAACGAGAGCCAGCCAGTAAAAAACGATGGTAATCAGGGGAAATCCGAGAGTTGCTATGATCTGGTTCATATTCGATTTTTTCTTCAAATGAACGTCAATCCCGTCTGCTTTGGCATGACAAAAATTGCTAAAAAGAGGTCAGTCCCGGAACTGAGAAGGGTAGACCCCAACGTGCTGGTAGAAGGCCCTGCTAAATGAACTGCTTTCCTGGAACCCAATATAGTCGGCAATTTGTTTGATCTCCCAATTCGATGATATCAAAAGCTCTTTCGATTTTTCGATGCGCACGTTGGTTAGGAACTGATGAGGAGTCTGCCCTGTGGCAATCTTAAATAATCTCAGAAAGTGAAATTTGGACATACAACTCGCTGCAGCCAGATCATCCAAATTGATTGGGTTGCGATAGAATTCACGCAGGTAGTCGGTGCCCAACAGTACGCGCCTGATCAATTCCTCGCGTGTCGATTTTTTCAACGAAGGAATAGTATCCGCGACTTTTTTAAGTTTCAGTTCCTCCTGAAACAGTGATATGAAAAGTTCAGCTAGCAACTCCTGCTCTTGCAACTCTTCGTTGGCCAATTGAAGTTTTTTTAAGAGCTCGCTGTTCTCCTTTGTTTTACGGAGGAGGCGATTGTAGAATGAAAAGGATTCAATGGGTGCTTGAAACTGATTGTCAAGAAGCTTTTGTGCCGGAGCCTGGCTTTGAATCAGTTCATCGGCAAAATGATCGCCAAAGTGAATATTGAATGTTTCGGTTTTTGATTTTTCTTCGATTTCCAGTGAATAGTTCTGTGTCGAATTGGAAATAAAGAAATGATCGTCATCTACACACACTTTACGATTGTCGATCGTGACAAAACTGTTCCCGGAAAGATTACCGAATAAACTGAGAGGCCCTTTGATGTTATCACGGAAGACGCCATGAGTCTGGACATTCATTAAGACCGTAGGCCAGCCTTGGTCTTTCAAAGTAATTCCATTCCAGCCCAGACGACTTTCGAATCGCTCCTGTATTTGCTGCTTTAGCCACGCCAGATTGGGAAACTCCTTTAAGACCATAAAGAGCTTTACGAATTCATGAAATTAAGGTTTATTTGGGACATCTTAATTATCACCGTAAAATGGAGCAAATCACGATTCCCAAACGCCCTACGCGCAAGTTCATTCCAGAAAATTTTCAGGTTTCCAGTTGGGATGAGCTAAAGCCTTTCTTCGAGAAATTGGTACAAATGCCAATTACTAATGAAAAAGAACTGAAGCAATGGCTGCGTGATCGTAGCGAACTTGAATCGGTGGTGAGTGAGGATATGGGGTGGCGTTACATTCGCATGACATGTTATACAGATAAGGAAGAGTATAGCAAAGCGTACCAGGATTTTGTTCAGAATATTCAGCCCCACATGGCGCCCTATTCTGATTTATTGAATAAGAAAGTGCTGGATAGCCAGTGGAGTGCAAGTCTGATGAAGGAGCGGGGATTTGATCTGATGATGCGCAATCTGAAAAAGGAAGTCGAACTATTCCGTGAAGAAAACATTCCACTATTCACGGAGATTAGCACTGAAACTCAAAAGTTTGCCGAGGTGTCGGGAGCAATGACTGTTCACATCGGTGACCAGGAAATGACGTTGCCGCAAGCTGGTGTTTTATTGCAGTCCACGGACAGGGCAAAGCGCGAAGAAGTTTATAAAAAAATTACAGAACGCAGGCTGAAGGACAAGCAAACACTGGATGATCTTTATTCGAGATTGATCTCACTTCGCCATCGTGTGGCAGTAAATGCAGGATTCAAAAATTTCCGCGACTACCAGTTTAAGGCCTATGGACGTTTTGATTATTCTCCTAAAGATTGTTTTGATTTTCATGAAGCCATCGAAGGAGAAGTTGTTCCGCTCCTGAATGAATTTTCAAAAGAGCGGAAGGCAACAATGAAACTAAGCGAACTTCGCCCTTGGGATAAAGCAGTTGATGCAGAAGGCAGAGAGCCGCTGAAAGCTTTCAGTGATGGAAAGGAACTTACAGAAAAATCCATTCGCGTTTTCAAAAACCTTGACCCGTACCTGGGCAATTGCCTGGAAGTAATGAAACAGATGGGTCATCTGGATCTGGAGTCGCGCAAAGGGAAAGCTCCTGGCGGCTACAACTACCCGTTGGCAGAAATTGGTGTTCCTTTTATTTTCATGAATGCGACATCAACCATGCGCGACATGACAACGATCATGCATGAAGGAGGCCATGCCGTGCATAACTTCCTGACCAAGGACCTGGAGTTGAATGATTTTAAATCTCCGCCTATGGAAGTAGCCGAACTGGCGTCTATGAGCATGGAACTGATCTCGATGGATGAGTGGCCGATTTTTTTCCCTGGAGAAAAAGAATTGAAACGTGCCAAGCGCGATCAGCTCGAGGACATCATTGAAACACTCCCGTGGGTGGCAACCATTGATAAATTCCAGCATTGGATCTATGAAAATCAGGCGCACTCTCTTGATGACCGCAAGAAGAACTGGAATTTGATTTTTGATCAGTTTTCTGATACGGTTACCGCCTGGTCGGGACTGCAAGAAGCAAAGGACTATTTGTGGCAGAAGCAGCTCCACTTGTATGAGGTGCCATTCTATTATATCGAATATGGAATGGCACAGCTTGGAGCGGTTGCCGTTTGGAGGAATTTTAAAAAGAACAAGAAAGACGGGCTGCGCAATTATCAGGAAGCGTTGAAGCTGGGCAACCTCGCTACAATTCCCGAAATCTATAAAGCAGCGGGGATCAAATTTGACTTCAGCCGAAGCTACATCCGTGAGTTGATGAGTTTTGTGAAGGAAGAATTAGCGAAAATCTAACCCCGGCACTTGTCCAACAAGTCGCTCAGTTGAGTTGCTTCTTTTGAAGTAAGGTTGAGAAATTTTGAATCGATTTCTTCCAGTCGCAGGTCGATTTTAGCCAAAAGCTTAAGGCCTGCGTCTGTGATTTTCACATCGAATGCCCGCTTGTCGGAAGGGCATTGACTTTTAACAACTAATTTTTTGTCGAGGATACGGTCGAGCATTCGCGACACATCTGAGTTGCGATCGAGCATTCGCTCTTTAATGATGGCAGCAGAAGTAGATGCCGGGTGCTGACCTCGCAATATCCGGAGGATGTTAAATTGCTGCCCCGTAATTCCGAATTCCTTGAAGAAGATATTGTTGTTTGCCTCCAGCCATTTGGCTGTGTACAACAAATTGATAGCTACCTTTTGAAAAGGGTTTTTGAATTTACTCTGCTTGATTTCTTCTTCGATTTTCATGTAAAAAATAAGAGGCTGCCTTGCGACAGCCTCTCTAAACACTAGGCTTGTTTATTCAATTCTACTTTACAATTGATTTCCACCTCATCGCTTACCACAACGCCACCGCCCTCAAGGGGTGCGCTGAACTTCAAATTATAGTCTTTGCGGTTGATCTTACCTTTAATTTTAAACCCGGCTTTTTCACCATTCGGGTTTCTCTGGTTAGCCGCTTTTATACGACCTCCATAGGTAACATCAAGAGTCACGGGTTTGGTTACATCACGTATCGTCAGGTTCCCTTTCAACACGTACTTGTCACCTTCCTTTACCAAGTTGCCTGAAAATTTTAATTCAGGGTATTTGGCTGCACCGAAGAAATCATTCTCACGGTTAGGATCATCTCCTCTCAAATGCTTGTCCCTGCCTTCGTTATCGGTAAACACAGAAGCAGTTTTTGCAGTGAATTCTACGGTTGCTCCCGCGAAGTCATCTGTTTGACTGGTTACTTTTCCTTCATAGTCTTTGAAGTAACCTTCGGTCTCCGCCACTACCATGTGTGTGACGCTGAACCCGATCTTCGAGTGTGATTTATCGATTGACCAGTTGGTCTGGGCAAAGGCAGTACTTGCTACAAGCACCGCAACTAATATTAAATTGAGTTTTTTCATTATAGTATTGATTTGGTTTGTAATCTATAGTGTAAACTAATTTAATTTTTTGATTAAAAGAACCAATTAACCTTTGATGAACTCGGTATTGGCACGAATGGTAATTTCGTCACCCAACATGGCGGCAGGAGTGCCTGTAGAGATACCAAAGTCAGTTCTTTTAATGATACCGCTGATTTTGAAGCCGGCTACCATTTTCTTGCTGCGTGGATGCTCAATTGTTCCGTTATGAACAACCTCGAGTACTACGGGTTTGGTTACACCGTGCATGGTTAAGTCGCCCTCTACTTTGTATTTCTTGCCATCTACCTTCGTGATTGACTTGCTCTTGAAAGAGAGGGTAGTAAATTTAGCCGCATCAAAATAATCAGGGCTTTGGAGATGCTTGTCGCGTCCTTCATTGTCTGTAGTAATGCTGGCAATTTCAGCAGTCAATTCAACAACGCCATCAGAGAAATCCTCTTTTGATGATGTGATTTTAGCATCGAATGATTTGAACCCGCCTTCAACTTCTGATACCGACAAGTGGGTGATGCTGAATCCTAGCTTTGAATGAGCTTTGTCAAGAGTCCAGTTTTGGGCAGAAGCTGCGCCTGCCACAAGAAGTGCACCGATAAGAATGTTTAATTTTTTCATTGTTTTAAAAATTTTGGTTGCAATCATAACACAAACCCATAGATATATGTTTAAACATATATTACTATTTATTTAATTGATTGACAGTCAATAGATAAAAAATGTTAAGAAAGTGTAAAACGGATATTTACAGGTTCAGCCAGTAGGTCAACTTGATTACTATTGCGCGGAGTTTTGGACGCCCTACGTAGAAAAAATCTCCGTGCGAATTAGCTTCTGCAAAGTAATTGTCGGTGTAGACTACAAATAGATCGGAGACTGGGCGGAACCGCCATTGCAAACGCGAATTGATGTTCACGTTGTTGATCTGGTTGTTGTACTGGATATAGGTGGTCCAGAATAATTTTCTCGAAAAAGTAAAATCAAACTTTGGGCTGAGGAGGAGAAGGTCGGCATTGTTGTATCCTGTGGGAAGGGAAATATGGTTTACTGAGTAGTCTAATGAGATCACAGCATGCGGCTGTAGACGGTAGCTGAAATTGCCATCAATGTTCACCCGGTGGCCATTGTAATATTGCCCGAGCCTTGACTGAAAACTGAAGGATAATTTCTTCCGAGCATTAGACACGTAGTTAAGGATAACGGAATTCCAATAGTAACTGGATCCGACCGGAAGGTTTTTAGCTAAACTTGCATCAGCAGGAAAAGCAGGATCGAAAGGAAAGAATACAAGACCATAATCCTGGCGTATCCTCATGAAGAAAGTAGCCGTATTCTGGAAATTGACCTGGTACCACAGATTGTAGTCGGCATCCGTAATTCCATAAAGATCATTGCCAATGAAATCCAAATCAGTTCCAGGTCCGTGATTATTGATGACTCTCGATTTTGGATACCAGGAATAGAAAAAATCGGGAGCAAACCGATTGAATCGCGCGCGGGGAAGGTATCCGACTTCAGGGTTAAAATTGGCGCCAACGGCTTGTGCAAGAATATCAAATTGGATTTTGGGTTTGCTGTAAGTAAGCTGCAACGTAGAAGAGAACGCGCTGTCTTTTTTCTTTTCTTCAAATGAACGATGGTAAAATGCTTTTCCATTCCACCGGTTGTTTTTGGTACCCAGGTTAAAGTCAACAGCAAGCAGTCGATTGAATTTGTTCGGTAATGTCTTAAAGTCTTTAGATGTTGAGTCGTGGAAAGATTGCTTGTTGATGAGCATCAGTCCAATGTTCGAACGGGTGAATAACTTTCGCTGCACTGCAGCAACGGTATAGTTGATCGAAGGCAGATTGATTTTGTCGTCTTCAGCAGCTTGCATCGACATCAATCCAATGCGCCAATTGTTGTCGATCTTTCCACTGAGACGTGCTCCCGCATAAATTTTGTTTTGAATGTTCTGACCTGTTGAAGGATCGCGTGTCACCCCGATTCGTCTTGAAAAAAACGGACGACTGTTGCCGTAACCGAAATTCCCGAAGAGATCTGCATTCTCCAGGAAGAACTGACGCTTCTCCGGATAAAAAATTTCGAAACGACTCAGGTTAGTGACTTGTTGATCTACCTCCACTTGTGAGAAGTCGGGATTAACTGTGAGGTCCAGGTTCAATGCAGGGCCAATACCAATCTTTGCATCGCCACCAATTGATGGAGCTCGATCGGTAGGCAGGTTACTATCGAAGTCGTCAATGTTATGTCCGGCAACGTAGGGGATGATTGAAACATTTCCACCCGGATGATCAAGTGGCTTGTCCCAAATCAGGTCTCGATTGAAAGCCAGTGTCGGAGGACTATACACCCTCGGAATTGGCGACCACGTGCTTTGCTCTGCGCTGTGGTGACTGTCGATCCTGTAAAAATTTACGTGCCATGAATCAAGTTTCGATTTGAATCGAATCGTCTTGAACGGAATGGCGATTTCGCAAACCCATCGATCGGGCAAAATTCTGGTCTCACTAAACCATTTGTTATCCCAGCTTAGATTCAAGTCGTCACTTAAATTTCCCCCGTTGGATATCAACCCTTCGCGCTGTACTCCGAAAGGATTGATGCCAAATAAAAAACCATTGGTACGATCTTTATAGGTATCGAGTACGATAGAGAGGCCATCGTAGGTTGGGCCTCGGAAATCTCTACGCAAGGAGGGAGTGACATACTTTCTTGAGCTATCGTTGTTGTACATCGTTCCGAAGATGTAGATGAACCGGTCATCATAAGTCATCCGGATTTCCGTCTTAACTATAGAGTAGGAGGAATCAAACGGGAACATTTGTTTAAAATGTCCCGCTACTTCAGCGGCTTGCCAGTCAGGTTCATTCATTATACCATCAAGCTTGATTGGGCCAGTGGCTTTTTTGATGTGAAGCCCGGGAAGTTGACCATTCACTTCAAACAGAATGAGAAAAAGGAACAGCGTCAGATTAAGCCTCATGGAGAACACGCATGATAAAAATGAGGCCTGATCGCGAGAGATCATTTGTTTGGGCGGCAATTAGGTTATTTCGGGCTCAAAGATAAAAATCGTCCGTGATAGCGCGATAGCCGGAGGATTTATTTGAGTTTGAATCGTAAAGGGTAAGGCTTCCCGAGATTCCTTTTTGCGGAGTTTGTGAAAATTCGAAAAGCCACCTCTCCTGTGGCTTATCCATTCGGGAATAAAAAGCAGTCTCCCGAAGCAGATGAAGTTTCTTAGCCAGTGCCATAGATCTGAAGGTATTCCCTTCATCATGCGGAAGGATTACCGCCAGCCTGCCATTGCGATTGAGCAGCCGGAGAGAATGTTCCAATAGTTCTTCAAAACTCAGACTTATGGTATGCCGGGCTTTAACCCGTGACTCTGATGGAGGAAGGAGACTATTGACGAAGTATGGTGGGTTACTTACAATCAAATCATATTTGTACGGTGGGTCAAAAGCCTGGATTGCTTTCTGATAGATAGTCACCTTATTTGGCCATGGTGAGTTTAGTACATTCTCATTTGCCTGCTCTGCATCGGCTTTCACTATTTCAACGGCATCAACGAGTGCATCCTCACCGCTTCTCTGAGCGAGCATCAAAGAAATGACCCCGCTGCCTGCACCGATGTCAAGTATATGTTTGGCCCTGTTAATTCTTACCCAGGCGCCCAGCAATACCGCGTCCGTTCCCACCTTCATCGCACAGCGGTCATCGCCTATAGAGAACTTTTTGAAATGGAATATATTTGCTTTTGCCTTGCTCTTCATCGGTTACCAAAATTAGAAACTATTGAATCGATTAGCTATGCGATTACCATTTCTCCTGCTAGTAGTACTTTTTGGTCGCTGGACGTACGCCCAGGATTTTGTAAAGGATGATAAACGCTTTGCCGGAGCCAAGGAGAAGGGGGCGATCGAGCAACGCCTGGTAGAAGCCTCCGGCCTTGTGGCAAGCTTCCAGAATCCGGGCTGCCTTTGGGCGCTTAACGACAGCGGCAATCCGGCCGAGGTTTTCCTTATTGACAATACGGCCAAAACCAAAATGGTTTGTAAACTTTCAGGAATTGTTAATCGTGACTGGGAAGACATTGCCGTTGGCCCCGGCCCCAAAAAAGAGAAGAAATACATCTACGTTGCCGAGATAGGCGATAACAACGCGGCATACGACTTTAAATACTTATACCGGTTTGAGGAGCCCTCATTGAAAAACGGTAAAGAACAAACCATCACAAATATCGAAACGCTGGTTATCAAAATGCCTGACGGAAAACGGGACACTGAAACGCTGATGATCGATCCTTCCAATAACGATTTGTATCTCGTTTCGAAGCGCGAAGAGAAGGTGAACGTTTATCTCCAAAAATATCCCTATCCGAAAGATACTTTGAAGCCCGTTAAAGTTTTGTCGCTACCTTTTAACTGGGTTACGGCAGGATCCATTTCGCTGGATGGAAAGGAAGTACTGATCAAAAACTATCCGAGCATTTATTATTGGAAAAAGACGAATGAAAAATCATTGGTTGAACTTCTTGCCAAAGAACCTGTAGAACTTCCCTACACTCCTGAACCGCAGGGTGAAGCCATCTGTTTTACGAATGACAAATCAGGATTTTACACAATCAGTGAAACGCGTTTGGGAAAGCCATTGGCGCAACTCAAATTTTATAAACGAAAGTAACTTTCTACAGTCTACGGTACAATTCACTGATACTTTCGATGGTCACTTTTTCTTTCCAGTCAGGACCGATTGCGTGCGCCCACATGTGCGGGAGGTTGTAAGCTACTTTCGCCATGGCCGTGATCTGTTCGGGAGTCCACCCTTTAGATAAGTTCTGTGGAAGATCGATTTTGTGTTTGGCGATCATGGTCTTGAATTCTTTAACACCTTCAGCATAGTAATCCTGAAGGTGATTAAATGCTAAGCAATTGGCATAGCAGTGTCTTGTTCCCAGGATTTTGGAAAGTCCGTAGGACAGGGCATGACAAACACCTACTTCGGAGTACGTGAGACTCAGGCCGCCCATGAGGGACGCGACCATAAGCTTATCATCATTCTCGGGAGTTTGTCCGCTTTTTTCTCCAGTGTAAATATCCCGGCAAAGTTTTAACGCTTGCTCTGCATAGGAGTGGGAATAGGCATTATTTAAAACCCCATTTTCAGACTCGATGCAGTGAATGTAGGTATCCATTCCGGTGTAGAACCACCAATTACGCGGAACAGTAGCGATCAACTCGGGATCAAGAACCACCTGGTTGAAGACAGTCCATTCACATTTTAACCCTAATTTTTTTTCAGGACCGGTGAGTACTGCAGTCATTGACACCTCAGCGCCAGTGCCCGAAATAGTTGGTACACCAACATGATAGATACCGGGCTTCTTGATCAGGTTCAATCCCTGGTACAAAGTTGAAGAGCCTTCATTTGTAAACATCAACGATACTGCTTTGGCGATATCCATGATCGATCCTCCGCCAATACCTACTACTGCTGAAGGAATTCCTTTTGAACCTTTCACTTCGTCTCTCAAAGAGTCAATCTGTTCTGTAGTGGGTTCGTATTGATCCACGTCAATGAACTTGACAATGTCTCCGTTCTGTGAAGGTATTTTTTTTGCGAGGTCTTTGCCTTTGAAATAATTATCCACCACGAAAAGCATGAATTTGTCGTTCTCGTTACGTTTTTCATTGAGGATGTCTCCGAGCTGACTGAAACTTCCGCGACCGAAAACGGTCTTCTCTATTCCTTTAAAATTCTTGTGCATGTGGATTAAATCAGTGGGCAAAAATACAAAATTCAGGGCATGTATCGAGAGACGAAATTAATCCGGTTGAAATAAAAATTGACGTGATTTCTGTTTTACCGTGTCACATATTCTTCCCATTTCCCGTTTTCGAAAAACCGCTCCGTGAAGGGCATTCCTGTGGAGAGATTTGCAGTCATGGCAACCTTGTGAAAATTATTTTGAATTCCAATGATCTCCTCCTCTGAAATACTGGGAAACCCGATCCTTAAATTCTTCAGTGAAGGAAGGCCGTAAAGGATTGTATTGAGGTCACGTAAGCCCGCTCCATGAATAGATAGTGTTTCCAATCCACCGAAAAACTGGGGTATCATTTCAAAATTTATGTCAGGCATGTAGTTAAGCGTTTTAACCCACGGAAGCGGTGTCACTTTTTCAACAGACAATGGAATGTACAAATCAAATAGATGAATATTCTTTGCAGACCGAAAAGCGTTTCCGTCAAAAGTGATTGCCGTTAATTTTTCGTTGTCAGGTGAAGAATAAACCGTAAGGCCTGTTAATTTTTCATTGCATAGAAATTCAGTGGGTATGAACCCGCTGATGTAGAAATTTTCCAGTTGGATCAATTGACTAAGGTCCAATGCATCAATACTATTCGTAAGATGCATTTTGAGAAAACGTAGATTTGTTTGCTTTAGCTCGATGCTTTTCTGTTTACCGATGTACTCAACATCAAGATCGGCCAGCGAGCTTAATAGAGAAAATGTATCAAAATTGGCGCCCCAATTTTTAACGACCAATGACCGAAGTTTCGGAAGAATAGGGAGGATATTAGCAAGTGTCTGTGGTTGGTCTACTCCTTTGTTCAGGTGAAGCTGCTGTAAACTTGGCAGAAACTTAAAATTGTCTTCTTCCCCGGCAACAACTTTTTCATAAAAGACCAACTCCTTTATTCGTTTCAGAAACTTAGCATCCAGCTTATATGCACCATGACGCACCAGCGAATCAGGGCGCTCCGTTTTCCTGAGAATATCGAAAGGGATAAGCTGAGGCGAAGACATGTTCGCTGTCTTCTTTCTTATGCCGTCACTGCCATTGCTTTCTGCACACAACCTGCGATCTTATTCGCGAGTGATTTCACTTCTTCCTGTGTCCAGGTGCAACGGATTCCAAATGAAATCAATCGGCCCACTACTTCTTGTGATTTAGGTAAGTTGAGATTCTTATAGTCTTGTGGTGCACCCAACAAATGGATTGGAAGCTTGGCAGCAACATTCAAATTCTTGATGTGATCCCACTGGTTGATGAAGTGATACATATTCAAGAACCAATAATTGAAACCGGCAACACCTTCTTTATTAAATTCATCCACCGTTCTTTTTGCCGATTCGGTGTCAGGCAAAAACATATTTAAAAATGTAGCTGAATCGCCTGACGGATCAGGTAACGTGCTGAAGCTAACACCCGGAACTTTTGAGAGGATGTCAGTCAGTATTTTTTTGTGTTCCCTGTTCTTTTCCAGAATGAAAGGCACTTTGCGGGTCTGTGCAAGTCCGATAGCAGCGCTTAGTTCACCAATGCGATAGTTGTAACCAAGGATAGGATGCGGCTCCATGCCGCGGTTGTTGCCTACGTGACTGTGACCGTGGTCGGAATAGCAGTCGGCATTTTTGTAACACTGCTCATCATTGGTCACCATCACACCACCTTCACCACAGGTCGCGATCTTGAAGAAGTCGAAAGAATAGCAACCTGTTTTTCCTAATAATCCTACTGAAGTTCCTTTATATGAAGCGGCAAACGCCTGGCCTGCATCTTCAATCAATGTGATGTTGTGTTCTTTACAGAGTTTCAAGATCTCATCCATCTGTGCCATACCACCGCACATGTGTACGAGAAGCACTGCTTTTGTTTTAGGAGTGATTGCTGCTTTGATCCCTTTCGCACTAAGGCAAAGTGTTTCATCAATTTCGGCAAACACAGGCAGCGCACCTGCAAACAATACCGCCTCAACAGAAGCAATAAAAGTGAAGGGAGGTACGATCACTTCATCGCCAGCACCAATACCGGCAGAAGCCAGCGCGCAGGCCACCGCAGTAGAACCACTGGACACCGCATGGGCATATTTGGCGCCCAATAACTTCTTCACTTCATTTTCAAACTCACGCGCTTTCCAGATGTCGTTGCGCTGTGCATCGTGGTTGTAGCGAAAGAGGATACCCGTTTCGAGAACATCGTTGATCTCCTTTTTTTCTTCTTTTCCAAATAATTCGGTGCCTGGCATGATCTTAAAATTTCACGCAAATTTAGAAACTATCGCGGTTTTTTCATTTCTCAAAAACTAAAATGGAAGTGGTCTGGTATGGCCAATTTCCTTGAAACTGATTTTACCTGACTTAGCCTGCTGTTGAGTTCTATAACTTCATAAAGCCTGGCTGGAATGGGATTTTCTCCCAATGCTTCCAATCCCAATAAGCGTACTTAGCTATCGGGACTGGTGATTGCTGAATGAGGGGTCGCACTCCGGGGCTATGTATCAGAATAAGTATTAATCTTACACGGAAAAGGTAGCAGCCACTATCAATTGTTAGCCTGCTTATAATCACAGTCCGAAAGATCACTTTGGTGTAACTCTAATGTAATCATGGAGATATAACCCGTTCTAAGGAGATTTTGTCAGTTTTTTTATTAGCTTATGTAAGCGCTTGGGCTATCAAAATAGAAAAGTCCTAATAATCTTACACTGGATATAATATAGCTACAGGCGCAGAACTTGGCCCTTTTTGGCATTTTATATTTGACGTTAACCTTCAAACCCCAAACTGAAGAACCCCATGAAAACATTCTCTACAAGAAGCCTGTTGGTTTTCTTAGTTCTTGCATTACTATTTTTATCCTTTCCTTCCCTTTCACAAGACAAACCGGTTCCCCCCACTGACAAAGGAGGAGTGAACATCATCATTACTCAATCACCAAAAATTATCGTGAAGGTGGCTGCGGTCACTGATAACAATTGCTTTGGCGAAAAAAAGGGGGCGATCAATATTGAGCCTTCAGGGGGTTACCCTCCCTATCGGTACCATTGGACGCATGGCGATACGACCCAGGATATTGCCGCTCTTAAAGCTGGAAAATACAGAGTTGCAGTATCTGACGGATTTAGCTGTAGTGATACTCTGGAGATCGAAGTGAAAGAGCCTCCAAAACTCGGAGGTAAAGTTGTCAAGACTACTGATATCCTTTGCTATGGATACAACAATGGTGAAGTCGATATTTTAGTAACAGGTGGAAAAGCTCCTTATACCTATAACTGGAGTAATGGTGCGAAGACCGAAGATATCAAAAATGTAAACTCCGGGAATTACTCGGTGTTGATTACGGATGCTAATTTGTGCCAGGAAATCTTTACCGCTGAGGTCCTTGAAAAACCTTTGATCGTCCGGTCACTGGACGATGTCCAAAATATAAAATGTAATGGTGATGCTACGGGCAGTATTGATATTACCGTAGGTGGTGGTGTTCCGCCTTATACATACGAGTGGAACAATGGCAGTACGACTGAAGACTTGAAAGGTCTCAAGGCCGGGGTTTTTGAAGTGGTGGTAAAAGATTCAAAAGGATGTACCGAAGTTTCTTCAACTAAGGTCGTTGAGCCTGCAGCCATTTCAGTAACATTCGATGAAATCAAGAACCTCCGCTGCTTCGGAGATATAGGAGGCTCTATTAATATCAATGTATTGGGCGGTAAGCAGCCGTATTCTTATCAATGGAGTAACAATGCTAATACCCAGGATATTACCGGGGTGCCCGCTGGGGAGTATACGGTAAAAATTACTGATAATAACGGCTGTACGAATTCAGTAAACACAAAAGTCACAGAACCGCCATTACTTAACGTTGCCCTGGTGGAAGCCAAAGACATTTCGTTCAATGGGGGTAAGGATGGTTCAATCAATATTGATGTAAATGGTGGAGTCGCTCCCTATAAATACAAATGGAACAATGGCAGCGATCAGCAGGATATCACAAACCTTACGGCTGGATCATACTCCGTTCGCGTAAACGATGCTGCCGGTTGCGCTAAAATCCTGAATGCATCGGTAACTCAACCTACTCCAATGGTTGTACGGTTGGATAACGTAACTCAAATTTCCTGTAACGGCAACAAGACGGGTGAGATCAATGTGTCTGTTGCCGGAGGTGTAACACCATATACTTACCTATGGAATACTGGTGAGACAACTAAAGACATCAAGGGACTGGGAGCAGGAAAATATTCGCTTACGATAACGGATAAAAACGGGTTCAACCAAAAAGTTGAAGCGACTATATCAGAACCACCTTTGTTCAACGTACAAGTAGTCTCCACAACAAACATTAATTGTAATAGCGGCAGCAATGGAGCCATTGATATAAAAGTAGAAGGGGGGGTACAGCCTTACCGCTACCGCTGGAGCAACGGCCAGACTAGCCAGGATTTACTTAATGTACCCTTTGGAGATTATTCTGTGAAAATTACAGATGCCAATGGTTGTGAAAACGATTTGAAAGCTGTCATTCTGCAGCCTGAAGCTCTAAAATTAAATTTTGAGAATCTCACGAACATCAATTGCAATGGCCAAAGTACGGGTGCGCTTAACCTGGCAGTGGCAGGTGGTGTCGCCCCATATAAATACAAATGGAGCAATGGAAGTGATACGGAAGACATTCGTGGAATAAAGTCAGGAGCCTATAGTGTTCAGGTTACTGACAATAATGGATGCTCAGAATCATTGTCGGCACAGATAACAGAACCTCGCCCGCTTACCTTGGGTGAAGGTGCCATCAAGCAAGTTGACTGTAAAGACAATAGCACGGGTGCAATTAGCCTGAATATAGCAGGTGGTGTGAGCCCTTATAAATATGCATGGTCTTCGGGTGATACATCTAAAAACCTGAGCAATATTAAAGCAGGTGTTTATGCACTTAGAGTGACAGATAAGAACGGCTGCTTGTATAATTATTCAAAAACAATAACCGAACCTGCCAAGCTCACACGCCAGGTAGATGGCATTAACAATATACTTTGCTTCGGTGATGCAAAAGGTGCTGCTAATATCAGCGTTGCCGGTGGAGTAACTCCATATTCCTACAGATGGAGCAATGGAACAAATACACAAGACATCACTGGCGTTAAAGCCGGTCGTTATTCGGTTCAAATTAAAGATGCCGATGGTTGCGCAGACTCCCTGAGTGTAACCATAAAAGAAAACTCGCTTTTAACGGTAAAGACAAAGGTTAACAACATCAATTGCTTTAGTGAGAAATCAGGTATGATTGACCTTACCGTTACCGGTGGTGTCCGTGCTTATCGCTACCAGTGGAGCAACAATCAAAAGACAGAAGACATCCGCGATCTTGCAGCAGGAAACTATTCAGTCGTTGTGAAGGATTCAGTGGGCTGTACTGCCATTTCCGATGCGCAGATAATCGAACCACCCAAATTGGTTGCCAGTCTTCAATCGTATAATGATATCAATTGTAACGGAGATAAAACCGGAGCGGTGACTGTACGCGTCACGGGTGGTACTTTGCCTTACAAGTATAAATGGAACAGTGGCGACACCACACTCAATCTTTCAAATGTGGTAGCAGGCAACTATAGCTTTACTGCTACTGATGCCGGAGGTTGCTCGCAAACAGTAAAAGCGAATTTATTGCAACCGACAAAAGTGGATTACCTCGTAAAATCAGTTACGAATGTTTCCTGCTTTGGTGATAAATCTGGTGCAATAGACATTAGTGTTTCGGGAGGTGTTGGCCCTTATGTGTACAAATGGAGCAATGGCGCTGTTACCCAGGATATCGAAAGTGCCAGTGCGGGTAAATACAGTGTTCAATTGACCGATGCAAAAGGTTGCGTGAAAACACTGGAAGCCGAAATCACTCAACCTGCCGAACTCCTGGTTAAGTTGGAGAGTTCAGTTAATATTCAATGCTTTGGAGACAGAAATGGAGCCGTAAGTATCACAGTAGCTGGAGGAGTTGCACCATACAAATACTTGTGGAGCAATGGAGCGATCACACAGAACATTGCTCAACTTCCTGCCGGCAGTTATGCAGTTACAGTAACAGACTCAAAAGGATGTAGCCAAACTCTAAGCGCATCGGTAACTCAACCTCCCCAGTTGATTGCAAAACTGGGTGAAGTCAAGCACATCAGTTGCTTTGGCGATAGAACAGGATCTATTCCTTTGGCGGTGACCGGTGGAGTTACTCCCTATTCATTTAAATGGAGCAACGGCAGTGTAACTCAAAATCTTGAAAATGTAGGGTCAGGCACATACACAGTTACTATAACTGATAAAAACGGCTGTGCTCAAACTTTATCGGCAACTATTAACCAACCTCTGAAATTGGTTAGCTCTGTAATTGCTACAAAAGATGTGACCTGTTTTGGCGGTGACAATGGATCGGTAAATGTTTCTGTAATAGGTGGTACACACCCCTACAAGTATTCATGGTCAAACGGGCTGACAGTGCGTGATCTTACCGATACGAAAGCCGGAAAATATAAATTGACAATAGTTGATGCCAATGGCTGCCGTGACTCTTCAATTGTTGTCACGATAAAAGAACCTTCATTACTGGATGTTCAGGTTGTTAAAGTTACCAACATCGTAAAATACGGTTTGAGTAATGGAGCTGTGGATGTAAACGTGGTCGGAGGCGTGCAGCCTTATAAATACAGTTGGAGCAATGGGGCGATCACACAGGATATTGCTGCTGTACCAGGCGGAAATTATTCATTGAAAGTAACAGATGCGAACGGATGCGAGAAAAGTATTGCTGCTACCATCACACAACCGCCACCACTCTTTGTTAAACTTTTGTCAACACAGGATATCAAGTGTGCCAATGATAAGAATGGAAATGCAATGATTGATGTTTCGGGAGGTGTTGCCCCTTACAGTTACAAATGGAGCAATGGAGATTCAACCAAGAACCTGAGCAATACGGTGGCTGGAGATTATTCTGTTACCGTTACTGATGCCAATGGTCACACGCAGATACTTAGCGTTAAAATTTCTCAACCTTCGGCAATTATTGCCCAGTTAAATTTTGCCAAGAATCTATTGTGTAATAGTGATAACACAGGAGCTATCCAGGTTACAGTTACCGGAGGTCAACAACCGTATAAATACCAATGGAGTTCTGGACAGACAACCGAAGACTTGACAAATATTGCAGCTGGGGAATACTCCATGACTGTGACGGATGCATCAGGTTGTAAACAAACCATAAAAACTACGCTTACTCAGCCGGATGCGTTCACTGCCAAAATTGTAGAAGCCAAAAACGTATTGTGTAAGGGCGACAAACTGGGTGAAATTCGCATAGACGTTACGGGTGGTGTTACCCCTTACAGATATTCCTGGAGCAATGGAGACAAATCGAAAGATATAACTGCAGCGCCAGCCGGAAGTTATTCTGTGAAAATCACGGACACTAATGGCTGTGTTCAGTCATTAAGTGCAGCCATCACTGAGCCAGCTGAGTTGATAGCTACACTGGGCTCAGTAATCAACAACAATTGCTTTGGTGAAACAAAGGGTGGCGTTCAGGTGACAGTTGCCGGTGGAAAGCAACCTTACCGCTATGCCTGGAGTAATAATGATACAACGAAGAACGTAAGCAATCTTGCTGTCGGCGATTACTCACTTCAGGTTACCGATGCCAACGGCTGTAGCAAAAATCTGAAAGCCACGATAACAGGTGCTCCATTGTTGGAATCAAAAGTGAAAGACATAGTTAATGTGAAGTGCTTCGGTGATAAAACCGGTGGTGTTTCAGTAGATGTCAATGGAGGTGCACTACCATATACTTTTGCATGGAGCAATGGTGCCACCAAGCAAAACCTGACAGACTTGCCAGCCGGCGATTTTCAACTCACGGTAAAGGACACTAAAGGTTGTTCATCCGTGCTGACGGCTAAAGTATCCCAGCCGGTACAACTCACAGTAGCTCTGGACACGGTCCACAACGTGAAGTGCTTCGGAGAAAGCAAGGGTTTTGTAGATGTCAGTGTAAGTGGTGGAGCGCAACCTTATAGTTATCTGTGGAGTAATGGCGCCAAGTCCGAAGATTTGGTCAACACCATTGCAGGAAATTATACCGTGAAAGTCAAAGACGGCAATGGTTGTGTAGCCAATCTCAACGCCATTGTTGCAGAACCTACAAAACTGTCGCTTGTTTTGGATTCATTGGTCAACGTAGCGTGCTCGAGTCAGGAAACAGGGAAAGTAGCCGTGAGCGCCAAAGGCGGCCTTCAACCATATAACTATTTGTGGAACACAGGCGCGACTTCAAGGCGTGTTACCAATGTTGCAGCAGGCGATTATTCTGTTACGGTTTCCGATGCCAACGGATGTAAGGCAAACTATAGTTCAACGATTACCCAGCCGCGCAAACTCATCAAGTCAATTGATGCCATTACGGACATCAGGTGTAGTGGTGAGAATTCAGGATCCATCTTCGTTACTGTTCTGGAAGGTATATCGCCTTATACATTTAAATGGAGTAATGGCGCAGAGACCGAGGACTTAAGCAACCTGCCTGCCGGCAATTATAAATTGACCATTACCGAAGGCAACGGTTGCAAGAGTACGCTTGATGCTACAATCGAAGAGCCGGCTTCTTACAAAGCCACTATTGCTGCTGTCACCAACGTGAAATGCTTTGGAGAATCACTCGGTGCAATTGACGTATCAGTTTCCGGTGGTGTAGAGCCTTATCAATTTGCGTGGAGCAATAGCGCCAAGACGGAAGACATTAAAGATGTAAGAGCAGACAGCTATTCGGTATTGATTACAGATGCCAATGGATGTTTGAAAACGCTTCATGCCGATGTTACTCAGCCCGATGTCTTGTCTTTGCACATTGACTCGGTAAGAAACGTAAAATGCTGCGGTGATGCCAGTGGTGCAATTTACATTAGCGTGCGTGGAGGTGTGAAACCTTACAATTATCGTTGGAGCCATGGAGCCACTACCGAAGACATTACAAAACTGACCCTCGGTGTATACACCGTGACAGTGACTGATGCCAATGGTTGCGTTGTTGCGACACCGGATGAGATGTCACTTTTCGAGCAAGTGGTTTCAAAAGGTATGTTCTCTACACGTGACATCCTGTTCGATGTAGCCAAGGCTACCATCAAGCCGCAGTCATTCACCACTATAAATAAGATTGCGACTTTCATGAAAGAATATCCGAGCACATCTTTCAGCATTGAAGGACACACAGATAGTGACGGTGATGCAATCGCAAACCAAAAATTGTCTGAAGCCAGGGCGGAAGCGATCAAGCAAGCGCTGATAAAATTCGGTATTCGCGACTATCGCCTTAAATCAAAAGGATGGGGTGAATCTAAGCCGATTGCAACCAACGCTACTGTTGAAGGTAAAGCAACCAACCGTAGAGTTGAGTTCGTCAGTCTCACAGGTACGCTCGAAGGAGGCTTGGTAGAGTCACAACTCAACAATAAGTAACGGCTACCAAACTAGTGAGATAGTTTAGCCTGATTAGATATTTTCAATCGCAGAGCCCTCTCATTTCCGGGGCTCTGCTTTTGATTTGTGCCACGCCAGTTACCGCGTTGTAGAGCCTCCACCCCCGAGAGGGAAAGAAAGCCCGAAGAACGGTCTGACGTAGTCAGTAGCTTTAATTGTGCCATTTTCCAAACGGGTGAATGTCCATTTATAATCAGTGCCAATGTAGAAATAGGGAGTAAGCTGATATACAAAATTGGCGTTTAGCAGCGAGCGTTGATCCAGCGTGAAGGCGTCATCCAAATTTTGCAGGTTGCCTTTAATGTAGTTTGCGCTGATGGTTATTTTATCAGCTAATTGAAACGCTTCAAGACCAACTTGAACCAATGCAGGAGCCTCAGCCGAAACCTTATCAGGCAATAAAAGCGCTCCATTAATCCTGAATTTATTTAATACTATAATGCCCAGATTTCCATAAATGCCTTGCTTAGATCTGGCTGACGCAAGGGAAAGGACTTTTGCATCTTTGTTGATTTCATAAATGGCATCAAAAAACTGAGGCAAGTAGTAATTGCTATACCATAACCGTTCAATTCTTGCGTCAAGCATAAAGGCGTTAGTAAGTTTCATTTTGGCCGAAAGCCCAGCACTTTTGCCATCGCCTTTAGCATATGTAAGGTTAGCGGCAGTTAATAATTTGGTTAATGTATCTGACTTCACCATACTCAGAGTACTTGTTTGGCCGTAGCCTACCAGCTTGATGAACCCGGTGTTAAGAAAAGTAATGCCTACATCGAACGCATTGGCTTTTATTCCATTTTCTTTTATAAAATAGGCAGTGCTATCAGCGTTCTTTCCACTGTCAGAAACAAATGATGCCCCAATTTCCAGGGTTTTGATGATGGGTAAAGAGGTGGTTCTCAGCGGGCGGACATAGGGGCGAAATGCAGTCATGTTGAAGCCCTTGATGTCGCTGTAGATGCCCTCAACACCAACGATCCCTTTTATATTAAAATCGAAATTAACCCCCCACTTTCTGGCTTCAAAGCTGGGCGAGTTAGAGTAGTTATTAACCAAGGTTCCGTACCCGAGTGATACCCCGGTCAAATCTCCTGCCCTGAGATAAATTGGAGTCTCTTTTTTTCTCCCCAAAGTGAAGTAACGGATGAGGCGGACTATCTCAACACCGCCTTTAAATTCTTCATTGCGGAATTTTTTAGTATCAATGTTAAACTGAACAGGCACGTCCAATCCAAAACCAATCAATTTACCAAAATGAAATTCTGGTTGAAACCTAAAACCGGCATAGGTCTGGCCACCAATAGTAGTAACACCAAAGGAGGCCTTGATTTTGCTCAGTGAATCTGTGGCCATGGCTTGAGGATCGATGTTTGCCAGATCGCTGCCTTGTGCCTGAACTTTAATTAAAGAGATTAATACAAACAGAGAAAGGAGGTAGATTTTTTTCATTGGGGTTATCAATTAGCTGGTTACCATTTTTTATTAAAAAATTACTTTTGATATATACATCAAAGCATTATTTGGTAATCATTTTTTTCGTCCGACAAACCTTATAACAGAGCCTATTCCATTGTGGGAGTTACCCTCGTTCAATTCAATTTCCCGTTCTGTTAACTCGACGATTTCATAATTCTCAAAATCCGATTTTAGCTCTTCAATTGAGAATAAAGACTCCAGATCTTTTGGCCCTCCTACATTTTCGTTTTTTAGCCTATAGTTAATATGGTTTTTACTAAATGCTTCGAAAATAATCATGCCGTCTTTTCGCAAATAGTTGTTGAGCAGCTTGTGGTATTTTGATTTAATATCGGCTGGGAAGTGAGCATAGATCAGGGCAATGGAATCAAATTGATTCTCCTGGTAATTCAATGACTGCAGCTCGCCAACCTGGTAGTCGATCGTTACGCCATTCTCCTCAGCCAGTAAGAGAGCTTTGTTTTTTCCTTCAGGACTGATATCAAAGGCAGAAACCGTCCAGCCGAGTCGGGCTGCGAAAACAGCATTGCGACCTTCACCTTCAGCCGGAAAAAGAATTGTTCCGGCTTTTAGTTTTTCCAGTTGCTCCTTTAGATAGATGTTTGGCTGTTTACCAAAGGCATATTCGCCTTTGCTGTATTTTTCATTCCATTTCTCAAGCCAGGCGTCTCTCATACTTTTTTGTCAGTTTGAGGAGCGATCAGGCGAATGATGGAGTCCACAAAAGGAACGCCCACAAATACAATCCAGGGAACCAGTGAAAGCGTCAGCAAGAATGTTCGCTGATACAACGGCAACACCGATAATCTTTCGCCAAACACGTAAAGGAATAAAGTGATCGAGGGATAGATCGCAACCCAAATCTTTAATGATGCAAGTAGTTTCATTTTTGTTTTCATGCAGATTTACTTTTAGTGATTTTGTATTCACAAAAGTATTGGCTTGCGTAATCTGCAGGATAGGACAAAAATGAAGTTAAGCGGGACTTACTTCGAATTGTGCCGGAATGTCTCCGGTGAATATCCGGTATGCTTTTTAAAGAACCTGATAAAATAAGAAACATCTTCATATCCCAGGCGGTAGGCGATTTGATTGACCTGGTCAGACGTGGCGAGGAGGTGTCTTTTGGATTCCAGGACGATGGCCTCATTGATAAGTTCAGAACATGTCTTCCCCAATGTTGCTTTGGTGATTGCGTTGAGCTGATAGGGAGAAAGATTCAACATATCCGCATAGTTCGACACCTGTTTGTGTTTAGAGATATGTGTCTCCAGAAACTCTAAAAACAGGTCAAGACGTTCCTGTGTGTATGGGGCAACCGGAGTCAAGGAGTTTTCGCGATTTTGTCGGTTCCGGATCAGTTCAGTAAAGAAAATAACCAGGTTTGCTTTAATGACTTCCTCATACTCTTCCCGTTTGTGACTGTATTCCTGAAAAATAGAAGTTAACACAGACATTATCTTTTCGAAGCCGTTGGTGTCGAACCGGCAAAAATTCTTGTTACTCACCCTTCGCAGTAACTGACTGGAAATTTTGTGACGTGGATTGTAGAAACCACTCTTAAATCCCATCATGTACCCAGTACTTCCGGCTTTTAGCCTGAGTTGATGTACCTGGCCCGGACGCATAAAGAAAACAGAGCGGTCGCAAATTTTGTAAGGTGTAAAATCGATCTCATGATCACCCGCACCTTTTTTTAATGAAAGAACATAAAAGAAATCGTGCCTGTGAAATTCCTGGACCATGTCTTTTCCAGCAAGTAACTTGGAGACATCGCGTATGCTAAAGCTCTCAGAACTCAGTTCTTTTTGATTTGCATTTAGGTGTCTTATCGGAATGCTTTCTATGGCTTTCATCTCCCGTAATTTATCACAAATGAAAGTACGGTTGCTATTCCCTGACGGAAATTTATTTCATCACGCCTTCTTAAATAGAGGATCAATCGTCATCCAGGCGATGACAGGGAAGAAAACCATGGGTACGGCAAGTCCCGGAAATAATTCAGGGTACGGTGTGGAGAGGGGAAGAGTGATAGCGATCGGGATGATCATACAGGCAAACGAGCCGACACTGTATACAAAATTAAAAATGACAGGGCCTTTGCTCTTGAAAAGCATGAAGAACAGTTGGTAGAGAAGCCCGGCGAGGATAGATACGATAAGATTGATGCTCACCAGGCTCACGACATTAACCAAGTTCGAGTAGTCTACCTGGGTGGCGAAAAAATAAATCTGGTTGTAGATATTGGCCGCAATCGCAGCCAATATCCCAGCAACCAGTGATTGTATAAATACTGTTCTTGTCACGAATTATTTTGTGACAGGAACGGAAATGGTCACTTTTAATGTAGGCGCCATCTTTGGATGTTTGCCATCATCAAGACCAAAATCTGCACGGCTCACTTCCAGGTTGCCTGAAAAAGTGTTGCTGGCAAATGTGAATGGAAGCACAATTTCCTTTTTTACACCATGCATCTCGAGTGTTCCTTTAGCTTCAAAACCTGCACCGGTTTTTGTAATTGAAGAAGAAGTGAACGCGATGGTAGGATATTTTTCAGCATCAAACCAATTAGCGCCTTTCGCGTGATTGTTTTTCATGCCATTGCCTGTGTTGATGCTTGCCACATCGATGGTCACATCAAACTTGGAAGAGGCCAAATTCTTTTCATCAAATTTGATAGTCCCTTTCAATCCTTTGAATTCTCCGGAAGGATCACCACCATCAAATTTTACGGAATATCCTTCGGCAATTTTCCATTCCTGGGATTGGATGAAAGCAAAGGCAGAACCAATGATCATCACGAAAGAAGCAATCAGGTATTTATGTTGTTTCATAAGGTTTTTGTTTTTGTAAATATGCTAAAAGTAAGGCATGGAGGCGTTCCTGCATTTGGAAACTTCGACCAACCCCCCGTTTCAATCTATAAATTAGGGTATTAATATCGCTCCTGAAACTTTAAATGGGGGTGTCCTGTTGCATGGGCCAGACAACATTCCGCTTGAGGTTACGTATTTACTGCAATTACGAGAGATACTATTCCCCTGGACCCCGTCACAATTCAATAACAATCAAAATGAGTAAGGAAACACGGTTTGGAGAGAATGTGGAAGGGTACAAGATTCCCGTATTCAATGAAAGGGAAGTTCGGGCCTCAGCCGGATTGCTCTTTTTATTCCTTTTCTATGCCATAATGAAAGTCCATTTTGAACAGAATTTTCTGCTGCTCAAATATTTCATAATCACCTTTCTCTCGGATTTCATCATACGCCTTTTCATCAGCCCGAAATTTTCTCCTTCCTTAATCCTGGGACGTTTGATTGTGAGCAGGCAAACACCCGAATTTGTTGGCGCTGCTCAGAAAAAATTTGCGTGGAAGATAGGACTAGGCTTTGTGACCGTCATGTTCTTTCTTTTGATCATTGTCAATTCACATAGCGTTATCACAGCAGTGTCGTGCTTGCTTTGTTTGTTGTTCCTGTTTCTTGAATCAGCTTTTGGCATGTGTATCGGGTGCTTCCTCTATGGTTGGTGGTACAAGGAAAAAGCAGAGTACTGCCCGGGCGAAATTTGTGACGTAACTAAGAAACAGGATATTCAAAAAACGTCAACGACACAGGTTGTTGTTATCGTTGGATTTGCGCTGTACATCTTGTTGGCGATCTTCTTCCTTAAAGATACATTCAGCAAGAACCCCGGTAACTTGTGGGATATACTGAGTTCTGCATTGCGCTGAAGATTGATTTTCCGTCAATCATTTTTGAATTTGCTGCCGGTATTTACCATATACCGCGTCTCTGAATTTTTTATGCAATTTCCCATCGAATGGGAATACCTGCACAAATAGTACGGCTGTCAATTCATTTACAGGGTCAACCCAGAATAATGTGCTGGCAGCGCCATCCCAGAAAAACTCTCCTACGTAACCGTTGTTTTCTTCTGGTGTTGCCGGAGCTTTAAGTCGCACGGCAAAGTCGATTCCAAATCCCACTTGTCCTTTGCTCGGCAGCCACATCCGTTCGGTTACACTATCGGCCAGGTGGTTAGTGCTCATCAGGGTTATGGTTTCGGGTTTTAGGATAGTCGCCCCTTCCAATGATCCGTGTTTTACAAACATCCGCGCAAAGCGCATGTAGTCATCGAGTGTGGAAGTGAGACCATAGCCTCCGGGTGTCATAGGCCAGCGCTTGAAGTTGAGACGGTTGGCATCTTCATCCGGAACCCGGACTAACTCTTTATCTGATTTCCGGTAGGCAGCGGCAAATCTTGCCCGGTCATTTTCAGGGATGACGTAGCGCGTAGTCGTCATCTTCAGCGGAGTGAGAATATTCTCGTTTACATATTGATCAAACGGTTTTCCCGAAAGGCGCTCAACAAGAAAAGCCTGCACATCGACTGAAGGCCCGTATGACCATTGTTCCCCCGGATGAAAAGTGAGCGGCAGACTTCCCAGTTTTTTCGCCATCTGTTCCAGCGTATTTTCCCAGCTCGTGGCATTGGTTTGTTTCACCAGCTTGCCGAAAGCAGTTGTCGTATCAGGAATATTGGAAACGAAGCCAGCGGTGTGGCGCGTGATATCGCGTATGGTAACGGGCCGGTGAGGTTCTTCCAAAATCATTTTACCTTTTGCATCATACCCGGCAAAAACTTTTAGATTGTTAAACTCAGGTGCGTACTTCGAGAGCGGGTCGTCCAGCTGAAACTTCCCTTCTTCATAAAGCTTCATCAGAGCAGTGCCGGTGACAGGCTTCGTCATGGAAAATATTCTGACGATGGTGTTTCGGTCCATTGGCGTTTTCGCCTCGCGGTCGGCATACCCGAAAGCATTGAAATATACTTCCTTGTCTTTTTCGAAAATCAAGGCCGAGACTCCCGCAATTGATCCCTCATCGACCAGTGCCTGGAGAGTAGAATCGATACGCGCCTTGGCTGTACGATTGACGATGGCACCCTCATTCTTGCACCCAAATAAAGAGACAACGATAAGAGCGAAAACGAAAATTGGTTTCATGCTTGTTGCTTTTTGTAATAGTAATGTAAATCTCAGGCTTATTCAACCTGATTTATGTGCATTGGCAGTCTTTACGATTTTTGGTATTTTTAAACTATGACAATCGACATCAGGCAAATCTGGAACACTCTTAATAGGGTATTGTCTATTATTAATGGCTTCTTGTTTGGGATTCTGGGTGGTATGTTACCCTTCTATGTGAAGAAAGGCGAACCCCTAAAAATTCCGTTGACTGCCAACGTCATTTTATTGGCTGTGCTGATCCTGGTCGTTGTTGCGGAAGTCTCCTGTTAGGAAAACAGTAACCGGTTTCTACAATTAATAAGGTGAACAATCACATCCTCTCCTGGCTGAATCTCCGGCGGCTCAAACTTGCCGATTTTTGTTTATCCAATTCCAGACGACAATCAAATTCAACATTGAAATAAAGTTTTGTTTTCCAGCATCAAAAAAACTATGGAACGAAGAGATTTAAGTAAACCCGACATCCGTCAGTTGCTTCTGTTTATTGCCACAATGATGGCGTATCCATGTCTTTCACAGCAACGTGAGACTACCTCGGATTCAATTGCAGTAGTAAAGACAATTGATGGATTTGTTGAAGCATTCACAACATTGGACTGGCCGAAGTTTTCCGCCTGCTTCGAACAAGATGCAACGGCTTTTTTTCCACCTTCAGCAAAAACCCCCGCCCGCGCCAATAACAAAGGCGAGATAGAGCAAGTTTTTAGGAGTGTTTTTGAGAATGCCCGAAAAGGAAAATCCGGTCCCCCATATCTCGAAATCCAACCGAAGGATGTACGCGTGCAGTTAATGACCTCCATTGCGATCGTCACCTTTCACCTGAATGATCCGGGTTTTTTCGGCCGGAGAACGGTGGTCCTAAGGAAAAACAAGTCAGGAAAGTGGGGGATTATACATCTGCACGCATCAGCCATTGCCGATAATACCAGGTAGCATTTAGAATATTAAATGAGCAAAGAAAAGTGTTTTTGAGGTAGCTCATGTTGATTCAAAAGCAGAGTTACATTTCAGCCATTATCCACTGGCATAATCCAGCCTTTTCCCAAGTCATATTTTTCCTACATTAGGTCATCAAACTTTTAAACTATGACCATCAAGAGAAGAGACTTTATTCGTGCTTCAGCGGGAATCGGAGCTACTGCAATGGTAGCCGGTATCCAAAGCTGTGCTGCCCCCGCCAAAGAAGAGAAAAAATCCGAAAGCCCGCTGGACGATCTGAAATCACTTGCCGATAAGGTGGTTCCGATTTCTGTTGAGGAGCGCAAAGCAAGGATCGAAAAGGCCCAACGCCTGATGGTCGAAAATAAGATCGGTGCTATCTATCTCGATGGTGGCACCTCGATGGAATATTTCACCGGCATGAAGTGGGGCAACAGCGAGCGGATGATGGCCGCAATCATTCCGGCTAAAGGTGACGTAAAATATGTAGGGCCGCATTTTGAAGAAGAAAGGATACGGGAGCTCCTGGTGATAGGAAATGAAGTTCGTGTGTGGGAAGAACATGAAAGTCCATACAAAGTAGTGGCAGGGATTTTTTCCGATCTCGGAATCAAATCAGGTAAAATCGGGATGGAAGAGAGAGTCCGTTTCTTTTTGTTTGATGGTATCCGTAAAGAGGCATTACACCTGGAATATGTCAGTGCCGACCCGGTGACAACACCTTGCCGGATGTTTAAGAGTCCGGCTGAGCTCGCGTTGATGCAAGTGGCAAATGATATTACACTCGCTTCTTTTCAGGCTGCGATTCCGCTGCTTGAAAAAGATATGACACAATATGACTTTGGTGGCATCATTTCAAAAGCGCACTCCAAACTCGGATCGGGTGGAGGTGCATTGGTGTCATTCGGAAAATCTTCGGCCTTTCCTCACGGGAGTAAAGCGCCTACCAAACTACAGGAGGGCGATATCGTGTTGATGGACGGAGGCTGTCGCGTGGAGGGATATTCATCGGACATTACAAGGACAGTAGTTTTTGGCGAGCCTACCAAACGCCAGCGCGAAATTTGGGATTTGGAAAAAGCATCGCAAGCGGCAGGGTTTGCAGCTGCAAAACTGGGAGACCCTTGTGAGAACGTTGACATCGCGGCACGAAAAATAATTACGGATGCCGGTTTTGGCCCTGGCTACAAAGTGCCGGGAACTCCGCATCGCACAGGCCATGGTATCGGCATGGACGGACATGAGTGGGGCAACATGGTATTGGGAAACAAACAAACCCTGCAGCCGGGAATGTGCTTCAGCATTGAACCAACGATTTGTATTTATGGTGAGTTTGGGATACGATTGGAAGACTGTGCGTATATGACGGAACAGGGGCCTAAATGGTTTTCACAACCGAGTGTAGCAATTGACAAACCTTTTGCGTGATTTCCTGAGTGATAGAGATATAAATTCTTATGTCTAGTCCTGAAAAACCGATACGGGTTTTATTAGGTTAAAATAAAATCATCCAAGACAGTTGTGGGAGTTTTTCTGCAACTGTTTTTTTATACGTTCTGATTTTCAATTCTCGTTGATTGTGCATTTGTGCTGGTGTTGGGATATAGGACGAATAGCGAGGTCATTTTGTGTGGTAGATGCAGATGCTTTCCTTGACAATCTGTTTTATTTCAGATAATCCTACCCTGTACTCATCAATGATAAATTCTTGTTTTAAGATTCCATTGACCCACTCAGCTACCGCATTTTGATAAGGATCATAAGATTCAGTCTCCTCTTACAGATAATCTACCCTGCTCTATTTCCTGGACTGTCTGCAGTTTAAAAGATAGCGAATAATCCCGCTGACTACGTTTTTTGTAATTTGTTTTTCCTAGTTTTTTCATAACGCTACTTTTTATTGTATCGCTATTTCAGGACGGAACAGGGTGCTGAATAAAAAAAAAGGCATCAACTTATTTGATGCCTTGAATTTTATTTCTTGGTGTCAATTTATGCTGACATCCGTGATTTGAATTTCTTGGTCAGCTCGTCCATGCTGTTTTTGAAATTCGGATCGGTCTTCATCATGTCTTCTACCGATTCCAACGCATGGATTACGGTACTGTGGTCTCGTCCGCCAAAGTTCTCTCCGATCAAAGCAAGAGTCAGTTGGGTGTATCTTTTGCAGAAATACATTGCAGTCTGGCGAGGAATAACGATTTCACGTTTCTTCACTTTGCCTTTCATTTGCTCCAGTTCGACTTTAAAATAATCGGCTACTGTTTTCTGAATGTAGTCTACACTTACATCACTCTGGATTTCCTTGATAATATTTTTCAATACCTCCTTAGCGAGGTCGAGGTCGATGTTCCTTTTAAGTAATGTAGCATGGAAAAGGAGGGAGTTGAGTACACCTTCCATATCGCGAAGGTTGGTATCAACACTGTAAGCCAGATATTCAGCAACATCAGTTGGAATCTCAATTCCATCAGATTGCATTTTCTTGTTGATGATGGCCAGCTTGGTTTCAAAATCGGGCTCTTGCAAATCCGCAGTCAACCCCCACTTGAAACGCGAAAGCAAGCGCTCCTGGAATCCTTTCAGATCACGCGGAGGGCAATCGCTGGTCATAATAATTTGTTTCCCTGACTGATGGAGTTGATTGAAGATGTTAAAGAAAATCTCCTGCGTCTTTTCACGCCCAGCCAAAAACTGAACGTCATCGAGAATAAGAAGATCAACCTGAAGATAAAAATTCTGGAATTCCTGCATTTTTAAATTTTGCAGAGCATTCAGGAACTGATTGGTAAAGTCGTTTTGGTCAACGTAGAGCACAACCTTTTCTGGCATGTTCTTTTTAATCTCATTACCTATGGCTTGCACCAAATGAGTTTTACCAACACCTACGCCTCCATAAAGCATGAGCGGATTAAAAGAAGTTGTGCCTGGTTTTTTTGCAACAGCCACTCCCGCAGAACGCGCGAGACGATTACAATCTCCTTCTACAAAATTATCGAAACTGTAATTGGGATTAAGTCTTGAATTAACAGTTCTGGGATCGAGCGCTTTATATGCGAACGGAGAATATTCTCCTCGTACACTTTCATTCGATGGCTGAGTTTTCTTTACGCCATTGCCGTTGGGATAGTTTACAAGTACAGGAGGACTTTGCTGGTTGCCACTATCAACTACCACAGAATACTCGAGTCTTCCGGTTTCGCCCAGAACCTGCCGAACAGCTTTTTTCAAAACCGGAACGTAATTGTCTTCTAACCATTCATAGAAAAATTGAGATGGCACCTGAATAGTCAATACATCGCCTTCTGTGCGTACAGGCTCAATTGGCTTAAACCAAGTATTGAAATTTTGTTCGTCTACATGTTGCTTAATGATTTCTAGGCAATCGGTCCAGACGGTGGTGGTGATATCAACTTCCATTGATGAACTCTGCAGTTTTAGTGATCAGGTTTTTTGGGAAAGGGGGACAAAGGTGTAAAAAAAATGAAGAACAAAAAATAAATTTTCGTCTAGATTTTCTGCCTTTTCTTTCTATTCAAAACCAATTGTGGAAGATACCTAAACTGTGGAATTTCCAAGGGGATTTTTCGGAAAAAATATTTTTTTACTGAGAAATTTTTCTCCTTTTTTTTAATGCTTATAATATATCAACTTGAAGCGCGTTTCCGCAAATTTTGAATGAAGAAAAATAATTTCAACACAGATTTTTTGACGCACTCTGTCCGCGAATGGGAAAAAGTTGCGCAACAGGAACTGAGTGGCAGCCCTTGGGAAAAACTCACGAAAGAAAATTCTGGCTTGACCATCAAGCCGTACTACGATTCGGGCGATTCTGCAAAAAAAAATAAATTTCAGACAACATCTCCGGAAGGAAATTGGGTGAACGCCCCGAAGGTCATTGTAACAAATGAAATGAAGGCGAACACGGAAGCGTTAAGTCATTTGAATTCAGGCGCTGATGGCATTTTCTTCGAGTTGCAATTGCAATCAACCGACTTTCAAGCCCTGCTGAAAGACATACAACTCCAGTATTGCTCTGTTTTTTTCAGTGGTAGTGAAGAAAATTTGAACGCATTCGCTGATTACGTTCACAGCAAGAATGAAGTGAGCAAAGTCAGTGGTGCGTTTTTTTGCAGGAATTTTAATTATGAAAAAATTGAAACCTCACACCTGATTGCTTTCGATAGATTTCACCCATTTGGAGTTTGCCTCTCAGAGAATGTAAAGATTGTTGATGAAATTGTGGATAGCTTGTTAGTGGCTGTTGATATCATTAAAACGCTAACTAAGAACAAACTTTCAAAAGAGCAGGCCTTTCAATCAATGGCTTTCTCGTTTCCTGTAGGCTCTGATTTTTTTGTGACAATCGCTGGAATAAGAGCATTGAAAAATTTGTGGATCGCACTGCAAGAGGCACATGGTATCAAAAGTCCATCATTGCCATTTATACATGCTGATTCAAAAAAATGGATAATAGAAGCTTATCAGCCTCACGGCAATATGCTCAAACAGACCACGGCATCAATGGCTGCGGTCATTGGAGGCTGCGATGCGATTTCAGTTGAGCCGGAAGACGACCAAAACTCAAACATGAGTCGTATTGCACGAAATGTATCATTGATGCTCAATGAAGAGTCTCATCTTTCCAAAGTAAGCGACCCGCTCGCAGGATCGTTTTTTATCGATTCGCTTACGGACACGATGACACGAGAGTCATGGAAAAAGATCCAGGAAAGAAATCCGGAATTTGTAAAGATTGAATGCAGATCAGTTGAGTTGAAGAAGGGTATTGGAGAACAGAGTTGGCAATCGTCTGAAAAGATTCTCATCACTCCAACGATTGATGAAACTCAATTGGAGAACCCGGACCTTAAAAATTTCACTGCTGGATTACCTCCGTATTTGCGAGGACCGTACGCTACCATGTATACTGTACGGCCGTGGACTGTCCGTCAGTATGCCGGATTTTCAACGGCAAAAGAATCAAACGCATTTTACCGGAGAAATTTAGCAGCAGGACAAAAAGGATTATCCGTTGCGTTTGACCTTGCAACGCATCGCGGATATGATTCGGACCATCCGCGCGTTGCCGGTGATGTCGGTAAAGCAGGAGTAGCCATTGACTCTGTCCTTGATATGAAAATTTTATTTGATCAGATTCCACTTGATCAGATGTCAGTGTCAATGACAATGAATGGTGCGGTTATCCCGATCCTTGCATTTTATATTGTCGCTGCAGAAGAACAAGGAGTGAAGCCTGCACAACTTACCGGGACAATCCAAAATGATATTCTCAAAGAATTCATGGTGCGCAATACATACATCTATCCGCCAGCACCATCGATGAGAATTGTCGCTGACATTTTTTCGTATTGCTCGCGTCACATGCCGAAATTTAACAGTATCAGCATCAGTGGTTATCACATGCACGAAGCTGGGGCTCCGGCACATATTGAATTAGCCTACACACTTGCCGATGGCATGGAATATATTCGCGAAGGACTAAAGGCAGGAATTGCTATTGACGATTTTGCACCACGACTCTCTTTTTTCTGGGGCATCGGTATGAACTTCTTTATGGAGGTGGCTAAGATGCGCGCCGGGCGATTGCTATGGTCGAAGATTGTGAAGCAGTTCAATCCGAAAAATGAAAAATCAATGGCCTTGCGTACGCATTGCCAAACCAGCGGGTGGAGTCTGACCGCACAAGATCCGTACAATAACGTTACCCGGACTTGTATCGAAGCGATGGCAGCTGCTTTGGGAGGAACTCAGTCGTTGCATACCAATTCACTGGATGAAGCCATTGCTCTTCCAACAGATTTTTCTGCACGCATTGCGCGGAATACACAACTCTATTTGCAAAAGGAAACTGGCATTACGCAAGTAGTAGACCCGCTTGGAGGGGCTCACTATGTCGAATATCTGACAGAACAACTGGCGACTAAGGCTTGGGAGCTGATTGAGGAAGTGGAGAGTCTTGGAGGGATGACTAAAGCGATTGAGCGGGGACTGCCTAAATTAAGAATAGAAGAAGCTGCTGCTGAAAAGCAAGCGCGAATCGATGCAGCAGACGAAGTGATTATTGGTGTAAATAAATACCTCACTGATGAGAAACCTGATTTTGAAATCCTTGAGGTCGATAACGCAGCAGTTCGTAAAGAACAAATTGAGCGACTGGAAAAACTGAAGACCGAACGTGATAATGTTGCAACTCAAAACGCACTAAAGACAATTGAAGAGGCCGCAACCGGAAAAGGAAATTTATTGGAGGCTGCCATCGTAGCAGCCCGACAGCGAGCTACCCTAGGAGAGATTTCGATGGCAATGGAAAAAGTATTCGGCCGTTACAAGGCAAGTATCCAAGCAGTTTCTGGTGTATATTCGGGAGCTATGAAAAATAAAAAAGAGCTTGAGGAAGTGCAGAAACTATCCGATCGCTTTGCCAAAAAAGACGGACGGAGAGCGCGCATCCTGGTTGCAAAAATAGGACAAGATGGCCACGATCGCGGTGCAAAAGTGATCGCTACAGGCTTTGCGGATCTTGGCTTTGACGTGGACATAGGACCATTGTTCCAAACTCCGGCAGAAGTTGCCAAGCAGGCAATCGAGAATGATGTGCACGTGGTAGGAGCGAGCAGTCTGGCAGGTGGCCATAAAACTCTCGTACCTGAATTAATTGCTGAATTAAAAAAAATCGGTAGACCCGATATCCTGGTAGTAGCCGGGGGAGTAATTCCAGAACAAGATTATGATTTTCTGAATAAAGCCGGAGTGGCAGGGATATTCGGACCAGGAACCTCTGTGTCCCAGGCCGCGAAAATGATTTTAGAAAAGTTGATGAAATAGTAAACCAGAATTTCTGGAGCACGTCCTGCTGAGGACTTATAGATTTTTTTCCATCACAAAGTCTTCCATCGTGAAGCCATTCCCAACTGGAATATTCACTTCGGCTGCTTTTTTGAATCCGATTCTTTCGTAGAAATTCATAGCTGGATTTTTCCGGTACACATTCAGTAGCAAAGTCTGATTCTTATTTGCCTGAGCAACAGCTGAAATAAAATTCATCATTTCCTTTCCAACTCCTTTGCCCTGAGCGGACGGGAGCACGTAGAGTTTGTGAATCTTCGTTGCATTTTTACCTTCGCAATTGATTTCATAACCTGCATAACCCTGGTAGCCTGTTTCGTCTTTGGCAAGAATGAACTTGTGCCCCTTCTTTTCAAATTGCTCGGTCAGGGATGAAGTGCTGTACATTAGTTCGTAGAGGTACTCGATTTTCTCTCTCGGCTGTAATGGACCGTAAGTGACGTACCAGGTGTCACTGGCAATCTGTTGAATGATTGGGATTTCTTTAACGGATGCTTCTTGGATTTCAATCATAGGATGATGGTGCCCCAAATTTAGATTAAAAAATAGTTTGACGGGAAATCCTGAGAGTTGTTCGAAATAAGAGCGGGCTTTTAATTTTGCAAGACTGTAAACTCCACTCTACGATTAATAAACTTTGCGTAAGGAGTATCTCTTGTATCAATGGGTTTACTTTCACCATAGCCTTTAGCGGTGAGCCTTGAAAGTTCAGTGCCTTGATTCGTCAGATAGTCTACCACGGACTGCGCGCGGCCTTGCGACAGGATTAGGTTGAAGTCTTCGGGGCCATCACTGTCAGTGTGACCCGCAATTTCCAGTTTCATGTTGGGGTACTCTTTCATCATCTTAACGATGCCATCCAACTCATCATTAGAGTCGGGATGAAGGTCAGTAGTTCCAAATTTGAATTGAATGCTTTTTAATACAACGGTCAGCCCGGTTTCAATGGGAGTCATGTAGTAGTCGCGATGCATTTCAGGTCGCTTGCAATTCAGTACCCAAATCGTATCAGTCAGGTTGAGGTATCCCCGGGCTGTAATGTCAATGATGTACCAGCCATAGTTGAGCATTGTTTCAACGTATTTGCCATCGTTGACAATTTCAACATCTTCTTTGATCATGTCATTATCCATGTACAGATCAAATTCCGCGGCAACAGGTTGCCTCGTTTTTTTATCACGGATCGTTCCCTGCAATTTCATTTTCTCTTTCGGAGTGAGCGCAACCGAGATATTGACTATGGAGTCAGAAGGAGGGACGGTAATCTCCTTTTCTTCAATTTCAAACCCCAAAGATTCCACCAGCAAAGTAAAAGATGACACTTGTGGAATATCAGCGGAAAAGAAGCCTCCAAAGTCAGTAGCGATGATAAAATCTACTCCATTTGCCTGGATAGTAATCTTTGCCTGAACTGCTTTAGTTGAGTTAATCGCTCCTACTTTTCCTTTTAGCTCAAGCTTGTGAATGAGAGTTGGAGGTGAGCCAAAAGTGTATGAATAAGCACACAGCAAGGCTGTGAACCATAAAAGAGAATTGGATTTCATAGGTGGGTTGTTGTGGGAATCTACCTCTAAAGGTAGCGTATGATTCAGCGTTCTGTTTCTCTCCTGACCGGGTAAATGTCAGTTGACCGAAAATTGATCTAAAGTAATCCTCGAAGTAATGTGGATTCAATTCACTTGTAACTGTAATAGAATCGTGGATTCACTTTCTGGTAACGAGTTACATTTTCTTCAGGAGCGATGAACGGCAACAACCAGTGATCAAGGGAACTATTTTGCTGCCATTGCCTCAACTTCCAATTTCCATTTCGGTTCCAGCAACTTGCAGCAGATGACAGTTGATGCAGGCTTGTTGTCGCCAAGGTATTTCATTCTCAATTGTACGTTAGGCTCATCATAGATCGGGTCCGCCAGGTAGGTTCTCAATGAAACAATGTTTTGATAATCCATGCCGGCTGATTTCAGGATCGTACCCAGGTGTTGCCAGATGAGTTCACCTTGTTCTTCGAAAGTTTCGGGCATACTTTTTCCATCCGAATTGTATCCGTTCAGTCCACTGATAATGAGCAATTGTGAATCACCTTTGATCTCAACAGCGTGACTGTAATTTCGATAGGGCGGAAATACTCCTTCCGGGTTATGCTTAATGACAGGCATAATTTTAATTTTAAGTATGATAAAAAATAAAAGAGAAACAGCGCTGTGTTTCTCTTTCAGGAATTAGTAATCTAAAATCAGTTACAACGACCAGCCTTGTCGGTATTCGCGTTTTACAAAGGCGTTGGCTTCATCGTAGTTCGTGATCTTCATATTCTTTGCATCCCACAATAATTTCTTACGTCCGGTGTATGATTTACCTTTTCCGTCCGCATTGGCTTGTTGGATGACGTAACTCCGCAGTGCAAGGTTGCCCATCAGCACGGCTTCAGTAAATGGCCCTGCATAATCAAAATGCGAACTCAATTCGTTGCGATATTCATACCCTTTTTTACAAACGTTCACCCATTCGGTGTAGTGACCATTGGGTCCACCGGGAACGCGTGTCAATTTTTGTTGAGGCATTTTGTCGGTCTTCATTCTTGAAGTCGGAAGTAAAGTAGGGTTTTTGCCATAACAACCCGCCATCAGTTTTCCTTTAGAGCCCTCAAAAATAATTCCACCGTCCCAATCACCCATTGGCTCTCCTGGCTGAAGTTCTTCTGGTCGTTTAGGTAAAAGTCCACCGTCCATCCAGGTGAGTGTGATAACACCCTTGCCGTCTTTTCGGGGGAACTTGAGATGAATGATGGAGGATGCCGGACAACTGTCATCATTATGTGCTTCATTGAAGAAACCGTTCCATGTTGTTGTTGTACTGCATTCAACTTCGCTTGGATAATCCACAGGCAGAATACGGAAGAAGGGATCGAGAATGTGACAAGCCATGTCTCCTAATGCTCCTGTTCCAAAATTCCACCAGCCGCGCCAATTGAAAGGCAGGTAACTCGGATTAAAATCCATTGACTTGGCAGTTCCAAGCCACAGGTCCCAATCCAGTTCGGAAGGAATATCAAACTTTCCTGTTGGTGCCGGTAAGCCCTGTGGCCATACCGGTCGATTGGTCCATGCCCACACGTGAGTGACGTTGCCGATCATTTTAGCATCGTACATCTCCTTCATTTTTCGCACGTCATCGCCTGATGCCATCTGATTTCCCATCTGTGTAACCACCTTGTATTTGTTAGCCGCTTCAGTAAGCATACGCGCTTCATAAATATCGTGCGACAAAGGCTTTTGAACGTATACGTGTTTTCCACGTTGCATGGCGGCCATAGCGGCAACCGCGTGAGTGTGATCAGGGGTAGAAACTGAAACGGCATCGATTCCCTTAGCTTCCTTATCAAGCATTACGCGAAAATCTTTATAGTATTTGGCGTCAGGGAAATTCTTTTTGGACTCAACGGCCATTCGGTCATCAACATCACAGAGGAATACAACTTTAGCTGCAGGATTTTTTGCGAACCCGGCTAGGTCGCTTGTGCCTTTACCACCGGCACCAATACCCGCTATGTACAAAGTGTCGCTGGGGGCAATGTAACCCTTGCCTCCCAAAACAGACCGCGGAATAATCGTGAAAGCGGCTGCCGCTGTGGCGGCTTGTGCAATGAATTTCCTCCTGCTAACCATATTTTTTAATTGATTTATAAATAACTGATGAGATGCCGATTGGCTAAGTATCAAATTTCACACATTCGTCCAATGTCTTTTGGTCGTACTTGACGCCATACTGATCGAGGACTTCCTGTGGAACGCCATCCCACTGATTCGGACGATTTCCCATGTAACCTAAATCTTCAATTCCCATTTTGCTGGTGAAGAACCCGGTTGCCGTGAGGTCGCGCATCAGATTGAAAAATGCTACGCCTTGCTGCATCTCTGGTTTGGCTTTTTCAGGATAGGCGATTTCATCAACAAGTTCAATTTGCTGCTCAGCAGAACAGTCAACAAACGAGTTGTTGTATTTTTTCATACAGTGGATATCAAGCCATTTGATTCCACCGCGCAAAGGAACCTGGTGCCGCGGCATATCTTTAACGATGAACTCGATGAAAGCAGGCACACCTGCTTCCGATGCACTTCCCGAAACCTCATCTTTTGGAATAATGATGTCCGAGAGTACAGAGATTGTTTTCAACTCGTGCTCATCAAAAAACTTGTCCGCCATCAGCTTGTTGTAATGCGCCAGTTCGGCCGGAGTACGGTCGATGGTTGGGACATCTACAACTTCCTTCGGTTTTTCCTCCGGCTTACAAGATTCCATCAAAGCAGGGGCGGAGATGGCACCAACCGTTCCTACAGCAAGTGTTTTTAAATATTTTCTTCTGTCCATTTGTTTACAGATTTTGTTTCTTCATTTCATCAATCAAATATTCTGACGAACGCATCGCTAAAGCTAAGATTGTCCAGGTTGGATTCTTATCTGCTTGCGATACAAATGCTCCACCATCCATTACAAATAAGTTCTTACAATCGTGAGCCTGGTTGAATTTGTTCAGCACTGATTTCTTTTTGTCGTTACCCATACGTGTGGTTCCCACCTCGTGGATGATTCGTCCTGGAGCTTGTAATCCGTAATCGTTTTCCGGACCATCATCTCCCCAGGTGATCACACCGCCCATCTTGTGGATGATTTCACGGAAAGTATCTTTCATGTGCTTGGTTTGCTTGACCTCCTGGTCGCTCCACTTATAATGGAATCGCAGAACGGGTATACCGAATTTATCTACGGTGTTCGGATCGATCTCACAATAATTGTCTTCACGTGCAATTGCTTCGCCACGACCGTCCATTCCAAAATAGGCTCCATAGAAATAGCGGTAATCATCTTTTAATGCAGCGCCATATCCACCTGCCGCTTTCTGCTTTCCATCACGACCTGGATATTTTCCATTGGTCCCTTGCATGCCGAACCCAAATCCATAGCCGGGCATTCCCATGCCTCCATAGTATTCGATATGATAACCGCGTTTGAAGTCCAGGTTTTTGTTGTCCAGCCACCAGGGCGTGTACACGTGCAAACCTCCAACTCCATCTTCATTGTAACGCTTACGTCCAACAAGCTTTGGAAGAATACCGCCCATTCCCGCTCCGGTGGAGTCGTGGAGATATTTTCCTGCTACGTTGCTTGAGTTGGCAAGGCCGTTCGGATGTTTGGATGATTTTGAATTGAGTAGAAGTCGGGCTGACTCACACGCACTGGCCGCGAGTACCACTACTTTTCCATTCACTTCATATTCCTGCATGTCGTCTTTACTGACGTATGAAACACCGGTAGCTTTACCTTCATCATTGGTGAGTACTTCACGCACCATGGCGTTAGCAATCACATCGACATTGCCCGTGTTCAGTGCTGGCCTTACCAAGACAGATGAAGAAGAGAAATCTCCATAGACGGTGCAGCCTCGATTACACTGTGAGCAGAAGAAACAAGCACCACGTTCCTTGTTGTCAGGCAGTGGTCTTGTTAATATGGATAACCTCGATGGAATGACAGGAATGTTGAGAGATGTTCCTGCTTCTTTGATAAACATTTCGTGCAACCGCGGTTTGGGCGGAGGCAGGAAGATTCCGTCCGGATGATCTGGCATATTTTCCTTCGAGCCGAATACACCGATGAGCCGGTCTACTTTGTCATAATAAGGTGCGATATCATCGTAGCTTATCGGCCAGTCGTCACCGAGGCCGTCAATTGTTTTATGTTTAAAATCTTTAGGACCAAAACGCAATGAAATACGGCCCCAGTGATTCGTACGCCCACCTAACATTCGTGAGCGAAACCAATCGAACTTGGTTCCATCCTTGTGTGTGTATGGTTCGCCCTCCAGCTGCCATCCACCGTAGGCTGCATCAAAGTCTCCGAAATTCCGGTGCTGTGTGCTCGCGCCTCTGCGGGGCGATTCCCATGGCCATTTGAGTTGAGTTACATTTTTCGCCGGGTCGTACATTGGTCCTGCTTCCAGAAGCAACACTTTTATTCCTGCTTGTGAAAGCACATAAGCTGACATGCCGCCTCCGGCACCCGAGCCGACAATGATGACATCGTACGTTTTAGGATTTTTCTTGATCTGGAAATTGGCCATACATTTTTTATTCGCATTAAATGTAGCCGATTGACAACAAAATCAAAATAGAATTTTGATAAGTTTATGAATTACCAGTTGAAATTCTTCGTAGCGAAATTTGTGATAAATTTTAATAACTAGTGATTTCCTTTTTTCGGAACGGGGTCATATCCACTTGTGCCCCAGGGATGACAACGTGCAATCCGCTTGGCTCCTAACCATGTTCCCTTGATTACTCCCCACTCGTTGATAGCCTCGATTGCATAGTGTGAACACGAAGGTGTATGGCGACAGTGCGCGCCCAAGTGAGGAGAGATCACCAATTGATAAATGCGTATGGGTAGAATGAAAATTTTTTTTAACATAAATAGCAACGGATTTCCTGTTGCAAAACGGACAAGGACTTACTCAATCTCGTAGCTCATTTCTCCTTCTTTTCCGTCCTTTAACTGAATGCCTATTGACTTGAGGTCATCACGGATTTTGTCGGAAAGCTGAAAGTTGCGGTCGGTGCGCGCTTTCTTTCTTAACCCGATCAGGACATTAATTGTTCCATCGAGCAATTCATTATTGTTGCTTGCCTCTTCCTTTAATCCCAGAACATCCTCCATCATGGAGACGTACGTGGATTTATATTTTGTGAAAGTTTCTTGACTGACTTGAGCAAGTAATTCCTTCTGTCCTGACCAGATATTGATCTGTGAGGCCATTTCGAAAAGTATGGCAAGTGTTTTGGCCGTATTGAAATCGTCACTCATGTTCTGGTAGCATTTGTCTACCTGGTCGAGGAGTGTTTTTTCTGATTCCGTATTTGCATTTGCTTTCCCTGGATGCTCAAGACTTTTCACCAGTACCAATGCGTTATTCAGTTTTTTAAAACCTTTCTCGGCAGCATTCAATGCTTCGTTGGAAAAGTCAAGCGTACTGCTGTAGTGCGATTGCAACATGAAAAAACGCACAGTCATCGGGCTGTAGCCCTTTTCAAGGAGCTTGTGTTTTCCGGAGAATAATTCAGAAGGCAAAAATGAATTGCCAAGTGACTTGCTCATTTTCTGGCCGTTCACGGTGAGCATATTAGAATGGATCCAATACTTTACCGGACTTTTGCCATTGGCTCCAGTGGCCTGGGCTATTTCACATTCGTGATGTGGAAATTTCAAATCCATTCCACCTCCGTGAATGTCAAACGTCTCGCCTAAATATTTTGTACTCATCACCGTACATTCAATATGCCAGCCTGGAAATCCTTCACCCCATGGTGAAGGCCAGCGCATGATATGCTGAGGCGATGCTTTTTTCCAAAGCGCGAAATCGATCTTTTCTCTTTTTTCATCCTGGCTATCGAGCTCGCGGCCACTTTCCATCAACTCCTCGATATTGCGCCCGGAGAGAATTCCATAATGAGCAGACTGGTTATATTTTTTTACATCGAAATACACTGAGCCATTTGCCTCATAGGCCAATCCAAGTTCGATCAACTTCCCGGTGATGTTGATCTGTTCCAGAATATGCCCCGTAGCTGAAGGTTCAATACTCGGAGGAAGAATATTGAACTGGCGCATGACGTTGTGAAAATCATCCGTGAATCGCTTCACAATTTCCATCGGTTCAAGTTGTTCGAGTCTCGCTTTTTTGGCGATTTTATCTTCGCCCTCATCGGCATCATTTTCAAGGTGACCTACATCAGTAATATTACGAACGTACCGGACCTTGTAGCCCAAAAACCGAAGGTAACGGGAGACGATATCAAATGATAAGAATGTTCTGGCATTACCCAGGTGCACATAATTATAGACTGTCGGACCGCACACATACATGCCTACAAAACCGGCGGTTATCGGTTCAAATTTTTCTTTTTTTCCTGACAGGGAATTCGTTAGGAAAATGGGGTATTGATCGTACAGATTCATAGACTTTAAAAACGGGCGAAAGCTACTAAAAAGCGCACAGTAATTTATGATTAGGAAAACGTTAACACTTGTGGCTAGAAATTTAAATTCCTTCTTACTGCTCACATGGCAGAGTCGTCTAAGTTTGTGTGATCAAGCTAACGTAGTATGCTCATCAACGGATTAGTTTGTAAAGCCGTGAGCAAGGATTTTTTTGATAAAAGCCGATGATGCTTACAGCTTAGTAGCCATTCGATTTCATGAATTTTTCGAGATTACTTCGAGCAATGCTTCTGACTTTGTTACGGAGAATAGGAGTCCAGCCCAAAATCAGTCCTGAACTTCCCATCGCCATTCTGCTCCATCGCCATAAATCAAAAGAATCGGTGTGACGAAAAATCTTTTCATCCTTGAATTGAAAACTGGCATCAATGATGTTGTGGACTTTTTTTCCTGTCTTTGAAAAAGTATAAAATGCTTCCCAATGACATGAACCTTCCTGTGCATTAGCCTTTATATCAGAAAAAGTAAGCGTCAAATCTTTTCCCGCCTCCACCAGCATGTGCCACATCGCCTTCGCTTCGTTCCCTTTCAGATTTTGAAAAACAGGATCGTTAAATACTATTTCATCATGATAGCACAATTGCATCGTCTTCCAGTCTTTGTCCTGGAAGGCTTTGTAGAACCGGTGAATCAATTGTTCCAATTCAATTCTTTTTCAGTTGATCGAATTTAGACTCTGTAGGTTTTTTTGGAAATGAATTGTTATTTGTTTCAACATCCGCAAGCTCCGCATTTGGGTCAACAACGATGTTGATCACTTCTTTTTCCTTAACGAAAACACGGGTGATTTCATTCTCGTTTATTCTCCAAATTTCAGCGGGCAGTCGCTCGATCTCTTTGGTCCCGTCTTTGAATGTCCATTCAATCACAAGGGGTGTAATCAGTCCACCAATGTTCTTGAACTTCAATTGATAGAGATTCTTCCCCTCCAGGTTTTTACGGATTGCGTTGTCATCCTGGCGATTCAGAAATTGTCCAAAGAACGCATCTGGTGTGTTCGTTATAGTCAATGGTTTCGGTCCCTGGCTGAAGTCGTTGTCATTTTTATTAGCAGCCAGATCTCCAGGTTGTGTCTTCGGGGTTTTGTTTTCCGGATCGACTGCTTTGCTATTGAACCGGAACCACTTTACTTCATTCAGCTCCACATCTACATTGTCAGTTCCAAAGAACCAGCCTCGCCAGAACCAATCGAGATCAACGGCCGAAAGATCTTCCATGGTGCGGAAAAAATCAGCAGGGCGTGGATGTTTGTATTTCCATCGGTTGGCATATTCTTTAAACGCGCGGTCAAATAATTCAGGGCCCATGATACTCTCTCTCAAAATGCTTAATGCAACGGTAGGTTTGTTATAAAAATTCTGACCAAACGACTGTAGTCTCTCATTGTCAGAAGTAGTCATTACTGGCCGCATTATACTTTTGTCACCTTTCATGTAAGGGACAATGTCTTTAGGTGTTGTGTGATGGAATTTGGGATAGCGCTCGGCCTCTGTTCTTGTTTGCAAGAATGTATTCAACCCTTCATCCATCCACATCCACTGACGTTCGTCATTGCTGACGATCATCGGGAAATAATTGTGCCCTACTTCGTGAACAATAGTGCCGACCATTCCAGCGAGTGCATTGTCAGACATTTTTCCAGCCTTTGGGCGGCCACCATTGAAACTGATCATAGGAAATTCCATACCGATGTTGGAAGTATTCACGGAGATAGCAACAGGATAGGGGTAATCGAATGTGTATTTTGAATAGACTTCGATGGCGTTTTTTACTGCCAGTGTTGAGTGTTCAGCCCACGTTGGCAATCCTTCTTTCGGGTAGAAAGACATGCATAAAACAGTATTGGTTGGAAGTTTTACAGCTTGCGCATCCCAAATGAATTTCCTTGAACTGGCGAAGGCAAAGTCACGTACGTTGTCGGCCTGGAATCGCCAGGTTTTTTTAGTGGTGGATTTTGTTTTCTCCCTGCCTTTAGCTTCGTCTTCGGTTACAATGAAAAAAGGTTTATCGAACGATGTTTTTGCTTTCTCAAGCCGATCAGCCTCGGCAGCATTCAGTACTTCTTTGGGATTTTGAAGCCAGCCGGTAGAACCGATGATGTGATCGCCAGGTACCGTAATATTGACTTTGTAATTACCGAACTCCAACGCAAACTCACCAAGCCGTTGAAACTGTTTGTTTTGCCAGCCTTCAATGTCATCGTATTGGCACATGCGCGGGAACCAATGTGCAATCAGGTATACATTATTATTGTCTTCCGGGAAATGCTCGTAACCCTCGCGCGACAGCAGGAACATGCTGCGATCAGTAATGGCATAACTCCATGAAATATTAAATGAAAGACTTTCTCCCGATTTGATCGGTGTAGGCAGGTCAATTCGCATCATGGTATTGTTGATCGTAATCGGGAGATTTTTTCCCAGTTTATCGGTGACTGAATTAATCACATAACCTGCTTCAAATTCAATAGGTCGAACGAGATACTGCATGTTCATGGCGGGCAGAGTGTCCCTCAGATTTCCGAAAGCTGCACCAAAATCTTCATTCCCTTTTTTATTTACATTTTGATCCAATTGTAGCCAAAGAAATGTCATTGGCTCAGGTGAATTATTATAATAGGTGATTGTTTCTTTGCCAATGAGCTTGTTGTTAGGTTCATCGATTTCAGCATCGATTGCATAGTCCGCACGTTGTTGCCAGTACTTTGCTCCCGGTGCTCCACCGCCTGTCCTGAATTCATTTGGCGTAGGCAACAAGTAGTCTAATTGCTCAAATTTCCCTTTCCATTTTTTATCGGCCTGGGCTGACACAATCGTTGATGTTGCTGAAAGAAATACGAGGAGAAGAAAAATCTTTTTCATGGCAAATAGTGATTAATTCAAACAAACTTACACGAAAACAGTGTATCAGCAAACCAACTTTAACTGCATTGGTTCATCGAAAATTCAGTGGCAATACCTGCCCTGAAATTTTGGTTTTTAAAAAAATGTAGATATTTGAGCCCTTTGAAAGAAAAAAATACCCCATGTCGAAGAATTTAGTGATAGTGGAATCTCCTGCGAAAGCAAAGACGATTGAAGGTTACCTGGGCAAGGATTACAAGGTGGCGTCAAGCATGGGGCATATTCGCGATTTGCCGAAAGGAAAGGATGCTATCGACATAAAAAATGGTTTTGAACCGACCTATGAGGTATCACCGGAAAAAAAAGACGTCATTAAGAAATTAAAAGAACTTGCGAAGGATGCCGAAATGGTTTACCTGGCAAGCGATGAGGACCGTGAGGGAGAAGCTATTTCATGGCACTTGAAAGAAGTGCTGAAACTTAACGATAAAAAAACGAGGAGAATTGTATTTACGGAGATCACGAAGAATGCCATTCTCAACGCCATCAAAAATCCGCGGGGCATTGATATTGACTTAGTCAATGCGCAGCAGGCGAGACGTGTACTCGATCGATTGGTAGGTTTTGAATTGTCACCCATTCTCTGGAAAAAAATAAAAACGGGTCTCTCGGCAGGTCGTGTGCAAAGCGTGGCTGTGCGATTGGTTGTAGAGCGCGAGCGCGAAATCAACGAATTTGATGCAAAGTCATCATTTAGGGTTGTTGCCGTTTTCGACTTGGGAAAGGGAAAACAATTGACTGCCGAACTTCCTGAAAAATTTAGTTCTGAGGAAGAAGCGATGAAGTTTCTCGAATCGTGTAAAGGAGCAAAGTTCTCCATTGGCGATTTGCAAAAGAAACCAGCAAAGAAATCACCTGCACCTCCGTTTACAACCTCAACATTGCAGCAGGAAGCGGGAAGGAAATTAAGTTTCTCAGTTTCTCAAACCATGGTAGTGGCGCAGAAGCTGTACGAAGCTGGAAAGATATCGTACATGCGTACCGACTCGGTCAATTTATCCGATGAAGCTGTAGGAGGTGCGACCAGGCAAATCAATTCAGCGTACGGAAAGGAATTTGTCTTTGTGCGTAAGTTCAAGACTAAATCAGCGAGTGCACAAGAGGCTCACGAAGCGATTCGCCCTACTGATTTTTCTGTCACCGATCCGGGAATGGACCGGAATGCACAGCGCTTGTATGAGCTGATTTGGAAACGGGCCATTGCATCTCAGATGGCAGACGCAGAACTGGAAAGGACGACAGCTGTTATTAAAATATCCACGAGCCCGCGCACACTCACAGCACAAGGTGAAGTAGTGAAGTTTGAAGGTTTTCTGAAAGTGTATCTTGAATCGCAAGATGAGGATGATGATTCGGAAGACGGTAAAGTTTTACCTCCACTTACCGTAGGGCAGGATTTGACTTTGGATGAGCTGTCTGCAACGGAAACTTTTTCGAGACACCCGGCCCGCTACACAGAAGCGAGTTTGGTAAAAAAACTGGAAGAGCTGGGAATTGGACGCCCGTCAACCTATGCGCCAACAATCTCCACTGTGCAGAAGCGCGGTTATGTAGTGAAAGAAAGTCGTGAAGGCGAGGAGCGTAAATACAAAGTCCTCACCCTCAAAGACAATAAAATATCAAACAAAGGCGAAACAGAAATCACGGGTGCGGAGAAAAACAAGTTGTTCCCTACCAACACGGCAATGATCGTGAATGATTTTCTGGTGGAGCACTTTTCCGAAGTAACGAACTATTCGTTCACGGCCGAGATCGAAAAAGAATTTGATGAGATTGCCAATGGCAAACTGAAATGGCAGAAAATGCTGGATGGTTTCTACAAGCCATTCCATAAAATTGTTGTCAAGACCGAACAGGTAGAACGCTCGTCAGTTCAGAACAAGAGTAAAGAACTTGGTGTAGATCCGAAGACCAAGAAGAATGTTTATGTCAAGCTTGGCAAGTTTGGAGCCTATGTGCAGTTGGGAGAGAACCCAGATGACAATGGAGGGGAGAAACCGAAATTCGCAGCTCTTCGCCCGGGTCAGTTCATAGAGAATATCACCTTGGAAGATGCCCTCGAGTTAATGAAGTTGCCGCGTGACCTCGGATTGTTTGAGGAGATGCCAGTAGTTGCTAACATCGGGCGATTCGGCCCTTACGTATTGCACAACAAGAAATTTGTTTCGATCCCTAAGGGAGAAGATCCCTATACCATTAAACCGGAGCGTGCGGTTGAATTGATACAAGCTAAACGTGAAGCTGACGCCAACAAGACGATAAAACTATTTCCCGAAAATCCCGACATACAAATCCTGAATGGTCGCTTCGGACCTTACATTAAAGCCGGGAAGAAAAATGTAAAAATTCCAAAGGGCAAAGTTCCAGCAGAGTTGACGCTCGAAGAATGTGTGACGTTGGTAGCGAACGCTCCGGAGAAGAAAGGAAGGTTTGCACGCAGGGCAAAGGCGGCCGAATAGGTTTATTGAGATTGGCCCTTGAAATAATCTTTTTTCCGGAATACCTCACGGAGTACCTGAGGACTCAACTCAATTACTTCCTCATTTCGCTTCCCGATGACAATTGCATTTCTCTTTTGAAGCGGGAATATCTTTAATTCATAAGTTCGGTTCCCAATATCCTGTATCGTGATTGTTTCAATTGGTTTTTGAGAAAGTAAACTGTCATACGATTTTCCTTGCGATTCGGTCAGAATGCGTTCAGCTCTCAATTGAAAGAGGGCGTTCATAAAAACATCAAGTTTTGTGGTGTCTGTGACCGAGATGTTTTCGATGGAGAAGAGTTTATTTTGAAATGAAGCTTTAAAACTTTGTTTGGGATCACCAGGGAAAACAACTTCCAGGTCTTTGATGTTTTGCCAATTGAAATTGAAAACCACTTTGTTGCGCCAGTCATTGGAAGGCATTTCGAAGACAGAGGCCAGATAGACGCGGTACCCGGGTATGGTTACGAGATAAGGGACGCCATCTACCAGTTGAAAATAGGTTTCCTTCTGATTTCCTTTTGACCAGAACTCTTTTGACAGAACATTTCCTTCAAAACAAGAAATCTTAACTCCGCTTTTAGAAATTTCCTTGCTTACTGAATCCTGAATGCTTGTCGCTACCGGACGTTTGGCCTCAATCTGTTTGAGTGCGGCAAAAAGTACCTTGATCATCTGCCGGTCTGCCTCTTGTCCGTTGACCAGCCACTTTGTTCCATCGAATTTCAAATCGACCTCTTGGGTGGAAGAGTGAAGTACGATATGATCAATCTTTTCAAGATTGAGGATTTGAAAAATACCTTTGTCGACTGATGTGTTGTTTTTGGAAGTACTGAAAACAAAAAAGATAATGATCAATACAATTATTGAGATTAATGATACGAGGAGCTTTATGTTTTTCTTCGTTTGCATCTAAAAACGGGCGTATTTCATTTTTCTCAAATAAGAACGGGTTATTCCAAAGGCAATCAGTACAATGATTGGCAGAACAAGATTGATAATCTGCCAAAAACTTTTGTCGGCCTTGATTTTCTCTTTGTCCAGTGGTCGGATTTTGACTTCTTTATTCCGCACACGGATCAGTCCATTTTCGTCTGTGAGGTAGGCTACCATATTCAGAAGTAAGTCCTGGTTGGCAAAAGTATACTGTGAGAGAGGATCAAATCCCAATGCTAGCGGTTTTGCATCCCGGTGATTTACATCGTTGCGGGCGATATCTCCGTCAGCAAGAAGAATAATTTTGGTCGACTTACTTTTCTCAAGAAACCCAGAGCCGTCTACGCCATCCGGTATAAAGCGATTCTTATAAAGCGAGGTAAAGGTTCCTTCAAGCAGGTATGCTACCGGAATTTTTCCATCATTGAAATTTCCTTCCTGTAGTTGCTTACGTAAATCATTTACACTCACTTTTACAGGGGTTGACATTTTCCGCGTGTAAGGCGATGAGAAGAGCAATGGTGTTTTTTTTACCCCCACGGCTTTTACTGTGTCAATGCTGCTGATGAACCTGGTGACGACTGCATCCATGTTTCTGGTGATCGGGTGATCGGCATATTGATTGATGAGTGGGAAGAAAGGCCAATCCAGTTGCATGATCTGCGGACGGTTGCCCGCGTTGCCCACTACAATCGGGTATTTTCCTGCTACACGGTCCTCGATTAAATCCGGATTGATCCGAACGCCATATTTGAAAAGCTGATCTTCAAGTCCAAGACGATAAGGAAAAGCAAAATAATCCTCGCGTGAGGCGCTATCCATATTTGCTTCAAGCCGATCGAGGAGGAGAAGTAATTTACCACCTCGCATAAGATATTGATCGAGGTTATACTTGTCAGCTGCAGAAAACTCTGACCGGGGCTTGGCAATGATCAGCAGTTGACAATTATCAATCTTTCGTTTTTTAGATAGATCGACACTGGCAAGGTCATATTGTTCGAGCAGTGAATTGGTAAAACTTACTATTTGCAAACTATCAAGTTCATCGTGCCCTTGAACAATCCCTATTTTCTTCCGGTTGGAATTACTCAATTTAAAAATGGCGTTGGCCAATTCATATTCAGCACCTTCAATCGATTGGTTTAAGACTTCCTGGGCGTTTTGCGCGCGGTTTCCCTTGAGCAGCATCACACCTTCTTCAAATCCGCCATAAGACACAACAGCTCCTGGGAAAACAAATTTCTCCACTCGCTGACCGTTTTGTGTCTCAATAACATTCATCGGAGTAATGCCTTTCGAAGCCAGCTCGTTCATGAATTCATTGCGCGCCTTTTGGCCCTGTGCCTGGGCAGGATCTGTGAAAATAAATTTGACCTTGTTTCCTGAATAAATCCGGAATTCTTCGAGTGTTTCTCTTACCGATTTTTGAAATCGTTTGAATCCTGCATTAAGATCTCCTTCAAGAAACACTTCTACAAATACTTCGTCATCCAGATTTTTTAACAACTCACGAGTTTGTGGCTTGATAGTGTATCGTTTTTCTTCAGTAAGATCAATTCGGAAAAAATACAAAGAAGCCAGGCTGTTGAGCAGAATCACAAAAGCAATTCCGTTCAATAGAAATAAAATATCGCCAGTCTTCTTACTGTTCAGCACTTAGATTTGATTAAACGTGTAGTACACCATCGGAAATTTTTTAACGGGAACTATTTTGCCTGACATTTGAAAACCAAAATTTTTCATCTCCACGAGGAAATCAGGTTCCCAAAGTTTAGGAAGCTTGCAGTCGCCATGCTTTTGTCCCTGCTTGTGCGCCATTCGCTCCATGATCACCACACTTCCACCTGGCTTCAATGACTCTTTAATCTCTGTCAGAATACTTTTGCGATCCGATATTTCATGATAGACATTGATCAGTAGAACCCGGTCATATGAATTTTTTTCAAGGTTGGATTTGCTAATCTTTCCAACAACAAGTTTAAACTGACCGGCAATGGGGGAACCTTTTAGTTTTTCGTGGTAACGCAACACTTTATTGAAATTAGCTCTATTCAGACGCGTTGTATCGATATCTTGAAGTGTCCAATTAATACTGTCGATTAGGGCAGATACTTGTACTTCGATGTAGCCACAGGATGCTCCCACGCTCGCTACATTTTCATTTTTTTTCACGCCAAGATTTTTATAAAACAAATCATAGTTTGACCGGACCTCAGCCCAATCTTTAGTAACAAAGCCTCCACGGTACGGCCTTTCCGGTTTTTGACCGGAAGCCGCCAGACAAATGAATACAAAACTTGTTACTAAGTATTTCATCAATTAACTACAATTTTACCACTGCCTGCTTCCAATCACTGTTTTCGCACACAACAACATCAGGCCTGTTATGCTCAAAAAATAAATCACATCCCGGCTGTCAATCAGTCCTTTGCTCATGGCCTCATAGTGATAGAGTATTCCAAACTGTTTCACTAACAGAGCAGAGTCACTTACCAGGGTTGACAGCGAATTAAACCCCGTATAAAAAATAAAGCAACTAAAAGCTGCAAGGATAAACGATACGATCTGGTTTGTGGTGAGTGAGGACGCACAAATACCAATGGCTGAAAACACTGAAGCCAGCAATGCCAGTCCGATATAAGAACCTGTAACGCCTGCGGTGTCAATGTTACCAATCGGGTTGCCGAGCCGGCTGATGGAATAATAATAAATGAGTGTAGGCACTAAAGCAACCAATGTCAACGCGAACGAAGCAAAGTATTTTCCTAAGACGATATCCCAATCAGTCAATGGTTTGGTGAGCAGCAATTCCATCGTACCCATTTTTTTTTCCTCAGCAAAACTCTTCATGGTAATGGCCGGAATCAGGAAAATAAAAACGTATGGTCCCATTGAGAACAATGTATCCATGTCCGCGAAACCATAATCAAGTACTGAGGTTTCTGGGAAGATCCAAAGTAATGAACCAATGCCGGTCAGAAATACGCTGATCACCAGGTAGGCGATGAGCGAATTAAGGTAGCCATTGAATTCTTTAGAGAAGACGCGGATCATGCAGTGGCTTCTGAAGTGAGTGAACGGAAAATTTCTTCGATAGAGTTTTCTTCCTGCTTCAGGCTCAGCAGTGACAGATTTTTTTCGGAGGCAAACCGGAAGAGTTCCTGGCGAATGTCGGTATTTGGTTTCGAGTATACTCTGAACTGTTTACCATCGGCTACAGCCCTGTCCACTCCGGGAAGAGCGTTGATATCCGGCAAAGAGATGGTCTCTTTAAACTCAACTACAACTACGGAGACACTTTCGGTTTGACCAACAAGGTTTTTGAACAGATCATCGGCAACTATTTTTCCTTTGTTGATAATAATCACGCGATCACAAAGAGCTTGCACTTCCTGCATGATATGGGTAGAGAAAATCACGGTTTTATTCCGGCTGATTTCCTTGATCAGCTTTCGTATTTCGATGATCTGATTCGGGTCGAGGCCTGTGGTTGGCTCATCCAAAATCAAAACCTGCGGATTGTGAATTAACGCCTGTGCCAGTCCAACGCGCTGCCGGTAGCCCTTGGATAAAGATCCAATAAGCTTGTTTTGCTCAGGCTCCAGTCCACACATGGATATTATTTCCTTTGTCCTGTTTTTCAGTTGACTCCCTGGAATCTGGTAAACTTTCCCGATGAAATGCAAATACTCGTGAACATACATGTCGAGATAGAGCGGGTTGTGTTCAGGCAAATAGCCGATGATTTTCTTTACCTCCATGGGTTGCTCTATCACATCGAATCCGTCAACCGCAATGGTTCCCGAGCTAGGAGGAAGATAGCCGGTAGCAATTTTCATGGTAGTGGACTTACCTGCTCCATTGGGCCCTAGAAAGCCTACAATCTCACCCTTGTTAATAAAGAAGGAAATGTTGTCCACAGCTTTTTGCTGACTGTAGATTTTGGTGAGATTACTTACCTGCAATGACATGCCGGGCAAAAATAGATGTTTCGGAGTGAAGTAAAAATGCCAATGGTTTGTTAACGAGTTCTTAATTCAGTTTACCAAACGAAAACTTAAGCTATGTATTGTCATTGCAAGTGAAAGCTGATTTGTAGAAATTTGTAACCTTAAAACTCCGTTATGAGAATACTCACTGTTTTAACCCTGGTTTTAGCTTCCAGCCTGACATTTGCCCAGGGCGGCTATAAACTTGATTTCAAAGTGAAGGGTTGGAAAGACACCACCGTTTACTTGGGAAATTACTATTACAGCAACACCTATATTAAAGACACTGCCCAGGTAGATAGAGAGGGAAACTTCTCGTTTCAGGACAGCAAACCACTTCAGCAAGGAGTGTATTTCATCGTTAAGAAAATCGGCAAAGGAAACGTGAAGGTTTTTGAATTTGTGGTTGGCGCAAACCAGAAGTTTAAAATGGAAACCGCCTCTACAGACTATGTGGTGAACATGAAAGTGACCGGTGACGAAGACAACGAACTCTTCTTTAAGGACATCGCATACAATATTGAGAGAAATAAGGAGGCTGAATCTTTTGTCAAAGTTTTAAAGGACAGCACATTAAAAGAGGATCAGAAAAAGGAAGCTCGTGAAGGATATTCAAAGATAAACGAGAAGGTGATGAAATATAAACGCGATCTGGTTGCCAAGCATCCGGGAACCATGACGGGACGCATCATCAACGCCATGTTGCCCCTTGTTGTGCCTGAGACACCGAAAAAAGCAGACGGAAGTATTGACTCGACATTTCAACTCAGATTTTACCGCCAGCATTACTTCGACAACTTTGACCTGGGAGATGATGCGATGCTTCGGCTTTCTCAGCCTCTGTATAAGGAGAAAATCAAAGAATACCTCGAGAAACTTACGTATCCGCACCCAGACTCCATCACCAGGGCAGTTGGCTTTTTAGCAGCGAAGGCGAAGAAAAACCCTGAGGCGTACTACTACCTGGTGTTTAACAGCATCATTATGTATCAGCTTCCCGAGATTATGGGGCTTGATGAAGTATTTGTTAATCTCTATGATCAGTATTTCAAACCCGGTGACCTTGACCGCTACATTCCACCCAAGACTAAAGAACAATTCAGGGAATGGGCTGATAAGGTACGTCCATGTACTATTGGCAAGAAGAGTACAAATCTGATTATGCAGGACCCGGAGCTCCAGCCAAAGGCTTTGCACGATGTCAAAGCGAAATACACTATTGTTTATTTCTTCAGTCCTACTTGTGGTCACTGCCGTGAAGAAACGCCCAGGCTGGTAAAATTTTATAACGAGAATAAAGAGAAACTAAAGTTCGATGTATTTGCCGTGGCAACAGACAGCTCGATGAAATTGATGAAAGAATTTATCAAAGAATTCAAAACACCCTGGACCACGGTCAACGGCCCACGCAGCTATTTAAAAGATCACTTTAGTAAATTCTACCAGGTGGATACCACACCAATGATCTACATTATTGATGAGAAAAAGGTCATTGTTGCCAAGAAATTGCCAGTGAAGCAATTAGAGGATTTCCTGATAAAGCATGAAAAAATGATCCAGGCGAAGAAGGCTAAAGAGGTTTCCGTAGGCCAAAAAACCAATCCAGGGAAATAGAAAATGGGATTTTTTTGCTCTTTAGTGCAACTATTTCGCTAGTTGTGAGTATCTAATACGTATTAAACCTGATGAGTATGGCGTTGCTTAACCTGTTTGGCAAGAAAAAGAAAGAGTTCAAGGCCTTTTGCACAATAACGCGTGAGCCCTTGGAGAGCGGATATGGATATTTACTCACTACTGCTCAGGTAGTTGCGTCTAAAAAATACTGGGATTTCGTAATGACTGAGCCAGAAACGCTCTCTTACTCGATTTCTCATTTCAATAATCAGCCCAGTGGAACACAGATGCGTAATATGATTTTCGAAAAGTATGCATCGATTGCAAAACCCTGGATGGTGTCTGACTCCGTGATTAGTTATTTCGAAGTGGATAAGACGGAAGCCCGCGATAACGCTAAGAAGTGGTGGGAAACAGAAGGTGCTTTTGTTCCCGAGTCTTCCGGCCCGGCTTCACAGAAACTGGACAATGTTGCATTCAACAGTTTTAAAGACTACGCTGTCCTTGAGGCAGGCAGGGGCAAAGCTGTTGCCAGAAAATAAGATCAATTTTTTCTTTCGATCGTAAACCTTACCAATTGGTTCAGGGAGGTTTTGTATTCCGATTCCGGAAGTGGCTTCACTAACTCCAATGCCATTTGGTAGTAACGCTCCATGGCTTGCCTGGCATATTCAATGCCACCGGAACTTTTCACGAACGCAATTACCTCGCGAACTTTTTTCGGGTTCTCACTTTCATTTTTTACAATGCTGATGATCCTTCTTTTTTCAAGCCATGATGCTTTCGATAAGGAATAGATCAACGGTAAAGTCATTTTTTTCTCTTTAATATCAATGCCCAATGGCTTTCCGATTTCTTCTTCTCCGTAGTCGAACAAATCGTCTTTGATCTGGAATGCCATGCCTACATATTCGCCGAACTTTCTCATTGACTCCACCAGGGCTTCGCTGGCTCCGGAAGAACTGGCGCCAATAGCACAGCATGATGCGATCAATGATGCGGTTTTCTGCCGGATGATTTCGTAATAAATTTCTTCCGATATATCGAGGTGACGAGCTTTTTCCATCTGCATTAATTCACCCTCGCTCATTTCTTTTACCGCGTCAGTACAAATGGAGAGGAGTTGGTAGTCTTTGTGCTCTAACGCCAGGAAAAGGCCACGAGTCAGGAGGAAATCACCAACGAGTACGGCAATTTTATTTTTCCAAAGTGCATTCACAGAGAAAAAACCCCGGCGGTAGTTTGAGCTGTCTACTACATCGTCATGGACAAGACTGGCTGTATGCACAAGTTCAATTAATGCACCGCCCCTGAATGTAGATTCATTGATCTTCCCACATGCGCCCGCGCTCAAGAAAACAAAAAGGGGACGCATCTGCTTGCCTTTGCGCTTGACGATGTAGTTCATAATCTGGTCTAGCAAAAGCACACGCGTTTTCATTGAAGCTCGAAACTTATGTTCGAACTCTTCCATCTCGCGAGCCACTGGCCTCTTGATATCGTCAAGTCGTAAAGACATCCTGCAAGTATAGTCAATAGTATTAAGCCCATAGACCGGGCCTTACAGTTTTTTTATCGATTTAGTTCGAATCCCGGTGCCGGGCGGTTATGGACTGTGAACTCTAATAACTATTTTCGGGGCTATGATACCGATGGAAAAACAGTGGGAGCAATTCATTTTTGTGGCCGCAGTGTTGGTGATCACTTTCCTGATTTCTTTGGTCTTCCGATTCCTGGTGGGAAGGTTTATTAAAGGCGCAGCACGCAAACTTAAGGTTGACCCGACCCGATACAATTTTTTTAAGAACGCTGTCGATTTCATACTTTTTTTTGTGGCGATCGTAATCATATTCCGTTCCATTCCTTCACTGCGCACTTATGGAACAGGTCTTCTGACAGGTGCCGGTGTTTTGGCTGCCATCGTAGGTTTTGCGTCACAATCTGCTTTCTCGAATATTATCAGCGGCATTTTTCTTGTCATATTCAAACCCTTTAGCGTTGGCGACCGCGTGAAGATCGGCCAATCGTACACGGGGGATGTCGAAGATATTACACTTCGTCATACCGTGATCAAGGACTTTGAAAATCGAAGAATAATTATGCCTAACAGTGTAATTAGCAATGAGACGATCATCAATTCAACTACGGTTGACGAAAAGATATGCGTATTTATTGAGGTGGCTGTCTCGCTGAAAACCAACCTCGACCGTGCTATCCTGATCATTGAAGATGAAGCACAGAAACACAGATATTTTATCGAGAATAGAACCGAACTCGAAATTCAACGTGGGGAACATCCGGTGATGGTCCGGGTGCTCACCTTTTTAAACGGAGGAATTCTGCTTCGAGCTTATGTCTGGAGCCGGAACGCAACGGACGCATTCGATCTTAAATGTGACCTGAACAAATCCATTAAAGAAAGATTCGACAAAGAAGGAATTGAACTGGCAGACATGCAATACCAGGTGGTGACGAAATCCTTATAACCCGTGAAAAAAAAATCTCACGAACTTCACCCGGAGTCGAACATTATCCTTGAATTGATTCAATACAATGAGAAGGACTTTGCCGGTTATGTCAATCTCGGAATTGACGAATTGTTAGCTAAACAAAAGCCGGGACAGGTAAATTGGGTTAACCTCGATGGCCTATCAGACACAAGCATCATTAACAAAATTGGTGATCATTACTCCCTCCACAGTTTACTCCTTGAGGATCATACCACCGACCATCAGCCAAGAGTGGAAGAATTCGATGACTACCTCTTCTTTACATTGAAAATGCTTTATCGCATTGAAGGGCATGCCATCGATTATGAGCAAATCAGTTTCGTCCTCGGAAAAGATTACCTGATTTCGTTTCAGGAGAAAGAGGGTGATTTGTTTGGTCCGTTGCGTGAACGAATCAGATTAGGTCAGGGGAGAGTGAGAAAGAAAAAGGCGGACTATTTACTCTATCGTCTGATCGATATCATCGTGGATAATTATTACACGGTGCTGGATGCTATCGGTCAGCAAATTGAACACATCGAGGAAGAGATTTACAAAGGCCACACCGGAGAGGAGTTTCGCAAAATACAGCGTCTCAAAAAAGAACTGATTTTTTTACGAAAGGCGTTGTACCCACTGCGCGATGCTATGAGCAAACTCATCAAAGATGAAAGCGGCTTTATTGACTCATCCAATATCCGTTTTTTCAATGATGTTTACAGTCATGTAGCGCACCTGATCGATTCTCTGGATACGTACAAAGACCTCACTTCCGGGTTGATGGATATTTACATCAACACCCAAAATAGCCGGATGAATGAAGTGATGAAAGTGCTCACGGTAATATCCACGATCTTCATTCCGCTAACGTTTATCGTAGGTGTATACGGAATGAATTTCGAATTCATGCCCGAACTTCGTTGGGCTTTTGGCTATCCATTGGTTTGGATTTTCATGATCCTGATAACGATCGGAATGATTTTTTATTTCCGGCACAAGAAGTGGTTTTGAACCACTAGTAGATGTCGCTTCCAGTCAGTTTCATTTCAAACTGGTCCGCCAGGTTAGCTACTTCCTGAACCATTTCTTTGATAGTTTCTTCCGAAATTCCTACGAGTGATGCGACAGCCTCGACCTGCAGGTAATTGTCCTTAATTACAAAACGACAATAATTAAAAAAAGCAGTCTGATCCAGCAGCATTTTATAATCGATATCGGGTTTAATGGCGCAGACTTTAGAATTTAGAGAGATTAACTTTCGTTTGTAGAGCGCATTTTCCGTGATGATGCCCATCACGGTTTGAAATCGGCCACCGGAAACGGGAACGATTATGATTGACTGGGACTGATCGTACTCTGTGAATTGGCCACCGGTCTCAGTGGCAAATTTTTTCATGATAGAACTCAAGTCCATACGCAAAGGGGTTTAATGCAAGATAATAAATACATAAGATTTGACATAAGACACTGGGTAAGCTGGTGTCGGCAAGTTCGGCACGCAGGCTCACTACTTATGTCTTTAATCTGTTTGTCTATTTCGTGCCGTCTTCTTCGTCTTCTTTTTTGGGAGTTTGCTGCATTTCCTTTCGTCTGCGTTCGCGGGCAGATGTGAGCAGTTCGCGCCAGCTATTGAAATTCTGAGTATTCATCAGGCTGACACCGGTGGTGATGGCCGTTTGCGATCCGATTGAGTTATTGAGGAGTTGGTTGATGTTATTGCGGCTGTACATCTTCACTTTAAACTTACCGTCCGGAGTGAGCAGATAATCTACCGTCCAGTCGCCAAGCATGTTTGAGACATCGGATCGTGCATATTGGTTGTTAAATGCGCCATCGCGCGTAACGCGAAGTCGTCCGTTGAGGAAAGAGTAGGAGAGCCGTAATTGGAAAGTATTGAAAGCTTCCTGATCAAAATTCCCGAGATCAAAATTAACTTCCAGATTTTGATCGACCTGTGTGAGCCAATAGCTTAGTTGATTGGAGAACAACTCACTCACACTGCTGTATAAACTTCCCCCGGTAGCAAATGCATCTTGCGGAGAGAATCGCCTCAACATGATGAGACTGAACACCTGGCGTTTCAATTCTTGCTCATTGAGTTGAGCTTTGTAAGCTTTGAAATCGTTGTTGAGGGGTTCTGCCGTTCCGTTATCGAGAACGACACTGTTGGGCAAGTCATTGGCCACTATATCAAAATTGATTTGGGGAGACATCATTGCGCCTTCAATTTTCAGCTGTACTTCCACAGGATACTTTCTTCGCATAGCTGGCTGATTCGCTACTGTTGCACCCGACTGAGCTGCCACAATTGGAGCCAGTGACACCAGTTGCTTGTAACTCGCATTGATGTTCAGGATACCCTCGTACGGATCGCCAAGCCACGTGATGCGGCTTCCCTTATTGATATTGAATTCCTTATTGATAATGTCATACAGCGTGAAGTTGTAGTTGCCACGTTCGAATTCATAAAATCCGAACATGTTGAAATCCCCTTTTGTATCCAATTGAAGCTTGAGATCTCCTTTGCCGTAGCCCCGGATAATATCTCCCGAGCGTATGTCAAAAATAATCTCGGAATAGGCATCAGCAGTAATGTCCAGGTTGAGATCCATCGTAATACCGGTCGGCTCATTCTTCGTTTTTGATTTGGCTGTTTTCTTAAGTTTAATAGTGTCAGCGAAATTCACGAAGGTGACAAAATCTTTTTTAGCCACTGTCTCGGACGTTCCACTGAGTGGAATAAAAATCCGGGTGCCTTTTTCCGACCGCGCAGTTCCAGAAATTCTCAGATTATCGATTGGCCCGGCCATGTTCATATGTCCGGTACCGTAGGCCTGTCCATAGAAAAGGTTATTGTCTTTGGGTGTGAGGTTGAGCAATTGAAAATTGTTAAAAGCGGCATCCAGGCTAATCCGCATCTCATTATAATTTCGGTGAGCAATAGTACCGTTGAGTGTTGCCTTGTTTTTTAGATCGTCCGTCATCCGGAAGTTTTTGAACGAAATCTGTTGAGGAGTAAAACCAAGCTCACCGGAGAAGTAATATTTTGTCTTGAGGTAGTCAATCATCAATTGAGCTGATTCAACCTTTCCATTTCCATTGATTACCGGCTCCAGGAAAGTGCCGGTGATCGTGTACTTTCCTGTAAGGGCGCCATCCATCTGCGAGAAGATTCCACGCATGAAGGGCTCAATGATTTTTATGTTCGTATTTTCCAGACGTGCATTTACCCGGAGTGGATCGACATCCTGGGCCGGATCGTAAAAGCCTTCCATCTCTACCGTGCGCTTCCCATTCCGTTGAAGAATAAAGTTCAGGTCAAATCGCTTTAGATCACGGTTCCAAAGGTTTGTACCACTGACGTCTCCAATCAAAAATTCTTCGACAGTTAAATCCTTGACAGAAATATTATTTTGAACGAAAGGATTGTGATAAAGATCTTTTGCCTCTACGCTTCCATTGATCACGCCATTCACTTTTTCACGGACCAGTGAATTTAAAATATCGATATTGAGACTATCAATGTTCAACGTCAGTGTTTTTTCCGGGTTATCGGAAATAAATCCATCCAGCAATACTGATTCGTTGTTGTGCATTATGCGCATGTGATGAATGCTCCATTCGGGACCACGTGCGAGGAGGTAATTCTGAGGGCTGACTGCCCAGTACTCATCAAAAATTCTTACCTGGGAAGGGAGGATTTTCATCCGGATACTGTCCTTCAGAAAATCCAGTTCAGATTTCATTCGCAGGATGTTTGAGTTGCCTTGTTGATCCGCATTGAAAGTGAAGTCAATATGCTCACTTGTCCATTTGGCTTCAGCAAATACATTTTTGGTTTTAAATGATCGAGAAAGATCCTGCGTGGCTGACTGGACTGTCAATGAAGCTACACCCCGTGTGCTGTCTCGTTGCTTCGAGGCGCTAAAGCTGACCTGGTTTCCCGTGAACGCTCTTCCTTTGAAAGCGACAGAATCTAGTTTGGACGTAAAATGGAGAGATGAAATATCTTCACTTGTAAAATCACCGTTTACATTCGAACCGGGAGACACGAACAAATCCAGTCCGCTTAGGGTAGCGAGCGGTTTCATGTCGTGAATATTTAACCGGAAGGCAGCCTTGTATGGCCTCAGAGAAACGAATGATCTTTTTTGCGTGTAATATTTTTCCAGCGCGGCCCGGTCGTTGAGTAAGCTGAAATAAAATTCCTGCCCAAGCTGTTGCAGGTCGCTAATCAGTGACGTATAGCGGTAGTTGCCGCTCATCGTAAAGTCTGCAATTGGACTGGTTAATGTCAGATCACGACCAATGCCGTTAGAGGTAGAGGTGATGTGAATAGAATCTAATGTGATTGACTTGTTTTTGTAGTTCACCTGCGTTTCTCTCAATACGACTGAACCTAATAAGCTATCAATCTTCAGGCCATTGGTATTCACGTCAAAATAGGAACGCACAAACAATGGATCGTTGATAAAACCTAACCGGTCCAGGAAAGCCGTATCAAGCGTAGCTTTTACCTGGATGATTTCCTTGCCTTTTCTGAAATCAATAAACCCGTTGGCTTTGAATTGAAGGTTGGGATCATTAATGGAGAGGTCACCATTGAAAAGTTGTGCTGCAAAACGGGCGTTGGTAGTAATGTCTGTGTAATTGTATTGACGAAACCCAATCGAATTCACTTTTCCAGTAAGCGTAAAATCCGTGGATTCTCGTGTCAGACCTTTCCCACGAATTCGCCCATTTAATGTGATACGTTGATAATTAATGGTGTCGTTAAGATATTTTCCGAGCTGGAAATCATCCAACGAAAGTGTACCGCTGAAAGTGGATTGCCCGTCATCCTTTTCATTCACTTTCAAATTTACGTCTGACTTAATGGTGCCGAGTTGAGTGACCAGATTTCCCTTCGATACAAAGTCATTAACAAAGCCTGTAAACTCCCCCTGAATCCTGGTATAACCCAACGGCATCAATACACCGTAAATATTTTTAGGAATAAAAGATCGCATGTCATGATGGTCGATTTCACCGCGATTGACTTTTAGATCAATGAAAGTTTCATTGATGTTTGGTAATCCGTCCATCCGGAGCCGTCCCTTCACCTTGGTATTGCCCATGACTACATCCATGTTGCGATAGACAAACCGGCTGACTTTTCCTGTAGCCGTACCACTAAGTGATATTGGTTTGGGCAGTTCTGGTAAACCGTATGTGAAGAGTGCAAGATCTTTGGGATGAATTACAACATTTTTGAACTTCGCGATGACATCGACTTTATCAGTAAAATCACTCAGGTCATCCATGCTCTGGTATTTGAAAATAATGGTATCCGATATGTGACTCTCGTTTACTTTTAACCCAACATTCAGAAATTCCATTGAACTTTGAGAAATCCGGAAATAGGTGGAGAGGTCTTTGACCCGGAGATTCGTTTGCCGGTCCTTTATTTGCAAGGACCTGAGATCAAATTGAATGGTGTCACCAATTACCTGGAAAGCATTGAGCTCGCCTTCGTTGACATCAACGTGAAAATGATGATAGTCAAATCCGTTTTTGATGGAATCTTTTGCACCGTCATTGTAGCTGAACTCGGATTTATCGAGTGTGATTTCGCCGATATTCATCTTTGTTGAGCTATGACCGCTGCCCCCGGATGAAAACTGCTTGTTAATATTCTTAATGAAGATGTTGATATTGAGATTCATCGATGAATCACTCTCAGGAATATTGACCACATTGACTTTAGCCTGCTGGAGACTGGCCTCATCGATGTTTACCTGTCCATCTTTTAGTAAACTGAAGAATCCAAAATTCAATGAAAGCTTGCCTACAGTAATCATTGAATTCTTCTCAGGGTCCTGGATTTTAACACCTGTGAGTTCAAGCCGGTCATACCACCGTAAATCAATGTTATCAATAGTGGTAGGAAACCCTGCCGTTCGGGAAAACCCTTTGAGGTAGCGGCTGGTCAGTGCTGTTTGGACCTCGGGAAATTGCAGGATAAGGAAAGAGAGGGTGAAAAATGTGAGCAAAATGAAGAACGTGTACAAGAATATTTTCCTGCCCCAAAACAAAATCCGGTTTTTGATAACTTGCAACCTCATGGTTCAATCCCTCCCAACAATCCTCGCCATTGAGTCTTCATGTGATGAAACTTCAGCATCGGTCATTCAATCCGGCAAGGTACTTAATAATGTAATAGCCTCACAGGAGGTGCACCACAAGCATGGTGGAGTTGTTCCTGAATTGGCCTCGCGTGCGCATCAGCAAAGCATCCTTCGTGTAGTTAACGATGCCATGCAACAGGCTGGTATTGAAAACGGCAAATTAAATGCCATAGCTTTTACACGGGGACCGGGACTTATGGGGTCTCTACTAGTGGGCGTATCGTTTGCCAAGGGAATGGCGCTCGCCCTGAATCTACCACTGATTGAGGTAAACCACATGGAAGCGCACGTGTTGGCTCATTTCATTGCTGAACCACGCCCTCAATTTCCATTTCTGTGCCTTACAGTTAGTGGAGGGCATACTCAAATCGTACTGGCGAAAGATTTTTTGCAAATGGAAGTGATTGGTCAGACGCAGGATGATGCGGTGGGTGAGGCCTTCGACAAAGCTGCCAAGATGATGGGGCTGCCTTACCCGGGTGGACCGTTGATTGACAAGTACGCAAAACTGGGCAATGCCAATGCGTTTAAGTTTTCACAAACTTCCATGCCTGGACTTGATTTTTCTTTCAGTGGAATCAAAACTGCGTTTCTCTACTTTCTCCGCGACCGAAAAAAAGAAGACGAGCGTTTTGTTGACAATAACCTGAATGACATTTGTGCGAGTCTCCAACGTCACCTGGTAGAGATGCTTTTACAAAAACTGAAACTGGCCGCTTCACAAACGGGTATAAAGGAAATAGCGATTGCGGGTGGAGTAGCAGCTAACTCGGGATTGAGAAACACCCTGACAATGGTGGCCAAAGAGCTGAACTGGAAAATATTCATTCCTGAATTTCAATACTGCACAGACAATGCAGCAATGATTGCAATCGCAGCTCATTATAAATTTTTGAAAGGGGATTTCAGTTCGATGGATGTTGCGCCTGTAGCAAATCTTGAGATCGGAATACGATAAAATATCAATGCAGTCTAGTTAATTAGATCAAAGCTCCTGAACTGTTAAATAAATTCCCGGGCTTACGTGCCTCTGAACGACCCATTGACCCTCGTTGGCATCTTTGGCAAACAACGTTCCTTTGAAGAAAGCGAGAGAAAGCTTCAGACTATTTTCCTGATCCTTTCTTTTTCCCCAGGCTTTCACCCATTCTATGCTGACTGCGAGGTCTTGTGAAAACGTCAGGTTATATTTTCGTAAATCGATTTCGTACCAACCGGTCGATTTTACCCGCACGTAAATGTTGTTATTGAGTAATTCCTTGTCGGGATGATCGTTTTCAATTTTTCGAACATGAAGGCGCACCACCATGCTGTCAAATCCAAAGTAGGCAACATGAAAATTCACTTTTTCAAGAAAAACAGGTTTTGATATGTCTATTCGAATCCCCCGTTCAATCCCGCCAAGGTCTTCACCACAGTTTCCACAACCGCCCCATCCCGTTACTGATTTCGTTGATGAATTTTTAGTGCCTATGGTTTTGCGCTTGATCTTCCCGGGCCTGACGATTACTTCACTCAGTTGAACGGAATGCTCCTTCAATCTGATCGTGTTTTCTTTACCGGTTAACTCATTGAGTGGAATAATTTGTGCTTCGAATCCGATCATTGAAATCCTGACCTTAGCTTCAGAAGAAAATCCTTTGACGTTGAACTTGAAAGAACCTTTTTCGTTCGTGATTGCCCCTGAATTCGAATTGATGATTCCAATTGAAACAAAGCACAAAGGCTCACTGGTTGCTTCATTGATGACTTTACCAGTGATCGATTGGCCCAAGCACAGGGGAGCAGATACAATGAACAGGAGCGTAGAGAGAATTTTAACCACAGCTTTTCTTTTGCGAGTAGACGCAAAAGATTCAGGCTTGTTACACGACTTCCCAAATGAGCTAAGACCTGCCTTTAAAGCTATCAGCGACAACCAACTCTTTGCTTCCAGCCTGGTACTTATAAAATCCGTTTCCTGATTTCACGCCTTTATGTCCGGCTTGCACCATATTTACCAGGAGTGGACATGGCGCATACTTGGGATTACCGAATCCTTCGTGAAGCACACGCATAATGGAAAGGCACACATCCAATCCAATAAAATCAGCCAATTGCAGTGGCCCCATCGGGTGAGCCATACCGAGTTTCATCACGTTGTCTATTTCGCTGACCCCGGCCACACCTTCGTATAAATTATAGATCGCTTCATTGATCATCGGCATAAGGATTCGGTTGGCAACAAAGCCGGGATAATCATTCACTTCAACAGGAATTTTTTCCAGTTTTTTAGAAAGTTCCATTACTGCTTTTGTGGTTTCATCACTGGTGGCATACCCACGGATGACTTCCACGAGCTTCATTACGGGCACAGGGTTCATGAAGTGCATCCCGATGACCTGGGCAGGTCTTTTTGTAGCTGCTGCTATTTTGGTAATTGAAATCGAAGACGTGTTCGTAGCCAAAATAGATGTTGGCTTAGCCACTTCATCGATGTCTTTGAAAATTTTCAATTTTAAATCAACGTTCTCGGTAGCTGCTTCTACGACTAAATCAGCCTGGCCGATCCCTTCCTTCACCGAAGTAGAGGTCGACAGGTTGGATAGTGCTTTTTGTTTTACATCAGCGGTAATAGCGCCTTTCTCTACCTGGCGGCTAAGATTTTTGTCGATCGTAGCCATTGCTTTCTTCAATGCGTCTTCCGAAATATCGATCAACGAAACCTTGTAACCATATTGTGCAAATACGTGGGCAATACCATTGCCCATAGTGCCGGAGCCAATCACTGCGATGTTATTCATTGGTAGTCGTTTTCTAAAATTTCGGTAAATATAGCGGTTAGTTTTGCTCACGAAATGCACTGGCCATTCACCAAAAGTTTTAGTAATTTTACTGCATGAAGAAGTGGGTATTTAGTTTCCTGATCGTTTTCCTCGCTTTCATAAGCAAGGCGCAGGATACATCGGTGCAGAGCAGTCAAAATGAGGTGCTTCATTGGCACTCTTCCGTTACGGAAGCATATGACCTCTCTAAGGCATCTGGAAAGCCGATCTTTGCATTCTTCACCGGAAGTGACTGGTGCGGATGGTGCCATAAGCTGCAACGTGAAGTGTTTGCCAAGCCAGCGTTTGTAGAATGGGCGGACAAGAACGTGGTGCTGCTGGAGCTCGATTTTCCAAGAAGAAAACAATTAGCTCCGGAAATTGCTCAGCAGAATAATGAACTTCAGCAGGTATTCCGGGTTGGAGGGTTTCCAACAATCTGGATGTTTTACCTGGAAAGGGATGAAGTAGCAAAGAAAATTAATATTTCAGCATTGGGTTCATTGGGATATCCTCAAGCGCCCGAGCCTGGAAAAGAAGAAGTTAGTTTTTTGGCTACTGCTAATCGCATTCTTGCTACAGGCAAAAAAACAAGTCAGCCGTAGTATCCGGGGATCATTTCCCTTTTGCGTCAACAATCAGGTTGTAGAGAATAAATGGAATTGCAATCAGTAGTGCAACACTGATCCAGTCGATGTTGTGCTTTTCCTGCCAGGTTGAAATGATGTCGCTTCCATGACTGTAAAATTGCTGGACAGACAGCACAGCGAAAAAATACAGGAAGTACTTCGGCCGCTTAATGAACCCATAGCTGCAGAAAAGGGAGACGACAATAAAAACTCCGTGGCGCCAGGGTGGTGAATCATTGACCGGGTAAAAAATTCCAACGACATGGTAGATAGCAACAACAACGCCAAGTATAGCAACGACTTTGAAGAATGTGGTTCTATTCATAATACTAATCTTCTGACACGAAGTTGATTTCTTTAGCCAACCCCATCGCATTGAACCGTATCGTCAACATCAGTGAAGCCGAGTCGGTTTCGCAGCTGTTTCCAGGCTCAATAAAGTATTTGTAAAATTTCTGGTTTCTTTTGTATAACTCGTTTTGATCCGGACGCCCGAGCAACGCAATGATTTTATCCTCCGAAAGCCCCTTCAGCTTATCTTGCTGATCCCGGAAAGGTGTGAGCATTTTGAGTCTTTCTTTCTTGCAGCCGTTTTTATCTTCTTTCCACTGATTTAAATCCATTCCTTCGAATGTCGGCATGGGTTTCCCGCAACCAGAAATGAGTAACACCAGCGTTGTCAAAAGAAATAGTCTTTTCATTGTTCGTTTTTTAGCATCAATTCAAATTACTTTGCGGATTAATCTTTCAAAAGTAGCACATGTGGTTAAAAATCTTCAAGGTATTCTGGTTCTTTTCCCTTCTCACCGTGTTGGGGATTTTTATGTATGTCTATGCTGGGCTTCCTGACCCGGTTGCTTTGGGCGAAGGATCAGGCCTCAGTTCTTTTTCTAAAGAAACCGTATTCTACATCGTTCTCGCTGCACTGGCGATAACCAATACGTTGGTGTTTGCTGTTACCCGGCTGCTCCCGGAGCACAATCAGGACTTTAAAGCATGGTTTTATGGATTAGTGGCGTGTGCCAATCTTTTTTTTGTAGTGGGATTAAGCTTCCTAAGTGTCTATAACAGCAACGAAAAATATGATTATTCACAGATAGGGATAATCATCTATAGTAGTCTGATTTTACTTGTGTTGTGGTCAATGAGTTGGCCGATTTACTTAGTCACACAAAAATTTTTCCGTAAACAAGCAGTTTGATCAATACATTTTACATTTCCTGATAATCAATTAGTTATAGTTACCTTATTGTGATAATGTTTTAAGCTTGAATTTGAACCACAAAAGTGAAATACACGGAAATTTTATTTTCTTTATCGGAGAATTATCCGATCTCATTTTTTGGATAACGGTTTTTTAGATTTTTTGAACTTTACGTCTGCAAACAGATTGAATCATGGCGAAGGATAGCATTGAGTACAATGAGTCGAGTATTAAGTCACTCGACTGGAGGGAGCACATCCGTTTACGTCCGGGGATGTATATCGGAAAATTGGGTGATGGCTCGGCAAAGGACGATGGTATTTATGTGCTCGTGAAGGAGGTAATCGACAACTGTATTGATGAGCACATGATGGGTTACGGTAAAGTGATCGACGTCAAAATCACGGAATCAAAAGTGGTTGTTCGCGACTACGGCCGTGGTATTCCTTTGGGGAAGGTGGTCGATGTTGTTTCGAAGATCAACACTGGCGCGAAGTATGACTCAGGAGCATTTCAGAAATCAGTGGGTTTGAACGGTGTGGGTACCAAAGCAGTAAATGCGCTTTCCAATTATTTCAAAGTGCAGGCATTCCGTGATGGAGCTACAAAATTGGCAGAGTTTAAGAAAGGAATACTGACGAGCGACCCGAAGCAATCCAAATCTTCTGAGAAGAACGGAACACTGGTTGAGTTTGAGCCTGATAACACGATGTTCAAGCATTATCATTTTATCCCTGAATACCTGGATGACTTGATGTGGAACTATGCGTTCCTCAATGCAGGGTTGATCATCAACTACAATGACAGAAAATTCTTTTCTAAAGATGGGCTTCTGGATCTGCTACGACAAAAATCGGATGCTGAAGAAAACCGTTACCCGATTGTTCACTTCAAAGGAGAGGACATCGAAGTTGCACTTACCCATGGCAACCAGTACGGAGAAGAATATTATTCGTTTGTGAATGGTCAGAACACCACGCAAGGAGGAACTCACCTGGCTGCATTCCGTGAAGGAATTGTCCGCGGTGTTCGTGATTTCTATAAAAAAGATTTTGACGCAGCAGACATCCGGGCGAGTATTATAGGGGCGATTGCCGTTCGGGTACAAGAACCCGTGTTCGAATCTCAAACGAAAACAAAGCTTGGTTCAATTAACATGTCACCCGATGGACCATCGGTTAAAAACTATGTCGGTGATTTCGTAGCTAAAGAACTGGAGATATGCCTGCATAAAAATGCAGCGGTAGCAGATGCCATGCTCAAGCGCATCATGCAGTCGGAGCGTGAACGCAAGGAAATTGCCGGTATCAAGAAGCTGGCCAACGAGCGTGCAAAAAAAGCAAACCTTCACAACCGTAAACTCCGCGATTGTCGTTTTCACTTCGATGATGAAAAAGGAGAACGCGGTCCTGAGTCGATGATCTTCATCACGGAGGGTGACTCGGCCAGTGGTTCAATCACCAAATCGCGTGATGTGGAGACGCAGGCCGTATTCAGTTTGCGCGGAAAACCTCTGAACTGTTTTGGCCTTACAAAAAAAGTGGTTTATGAAAATGAAGAGTTCAATCTTCTTCAGCACGCGTTGAATATTGAAGATGGCTTGGATGGCCTTCGCTACAACCAGGTGATCATCGCTACCGATGCCGATGTTGACGGGATGCACATCCGGTTATTGTTAATGACTTTTTTCCTGCAATTCTTCCCTGACCTTGTGAAAGCAGGGCACGTGTATGTTTTGGATACTCCGCTTTTCCGCGTAAGGAATAAAAAAGATACGATTTACTGCTATAGCGAAGAAGAGAAGCAAGCAGCTGTAGGCAAATTGGGAAGCAAGCCGGAGATTACCCGGTTCAAAGGACTAGGTGAAATCTCGCCGGATGAGTTTGGGACTTTTATTGGTGAAAACATCCGTTTGCAACCTGTGCTTATTGATAAGGAAAAACAAATTGTAAAAACCCTGGAGTTCTACATGGGTAAGAATACACCTGACCGTCAGGAATTTATTATTGATAATTTGAGAATTGAGTTGGATAAGGTATCAGTCAAGGAAGAAGTGACTGAAGAATCTGAAGCCTGACTTAATAAACCTGTGATACGAAATTTTGCAATTGGGAGATGAGCAAGAAAATAAAATCTAAAGACAAAGCTGCTGGGAGTAATGGAGCAGTGCATTCGATCGCCATCGATGGAATGTATGAAGACTGGTTTCTCGACTACGCCTCGTACGTAATTCTGGAACGCGCAGTTCCACGAATTGAGGATGGATTCAAGCCGGTGCAGCGCAGGATCATGCATTCGCTGAAGGAAATGGATGACGGTCGCTTTAACAAAGTGGCCAATGTGATCGGAAGTACGATGCAATATCACCCGCATGGAGATGCGGCTATCGGTGAAGCTGTTGTCAATATAGGTCAGAAGGACATACTATTAGACACGCAGGGTAACTGGGGTGATGTTCGGACGGGAGATAGTGCTGCAGCACCGCGTTACATCGAAGCGCGTCTTTCCAAGTTCGCACTGGACGTAGTTTACAATGCGCAGACCACTGAGTGGCAACTGTCATACGATGGAAGAAAAAAGGAACCCGTAACACTTCCGGTAAAATTCCCGCTGCTCCTTGCACAAGGTGTGGAGGGTATTGCTGTCGGACTCTCGACTAAAATTCTTCCACACAATTTTATTGAACTTATCAAGGCATCAATTGATGTACTGAAAGGAAAGAACCCTAAAATCTATCCTGATTTTCCAACTGGTGGTATTGCCGATTTTTCAGAATATGATCAAGGCTATCGTGGCGGGAAAATTAAAGTCCGGGCCAGAATTGAGATTGTTGACAAGAAAACACTAGCTATTAAAGAAATTCCTTTCGGAACTACCACAGCTTCGTTAATGGAATCTATTGTGAAGGCAAGTGAGAAGGGGAAGATCAAAGTCAAACAAGTAATAGACAACACGGCAAAAAATGTGGAGATTCTGGTAAACCTCCAGCCGGGAATTTCCCCGGAGATTGCTATTGACGCCCTTTATGCCTTTACGGATTGTGAAGTTTCTATTTCGCCCAACGCCTGTGTGATCGTTGATGACAAACCTCAGTTCATGAAAGTGAACGATATATTGAAAGTCAACACCGATCTGAGCGTGAAGTTGCTGAAGCGAGAACTGGAGATCAGGAAGGGAGAGCTGATGGAGAAGATATTATTCTCTTCCCTGGAAAAAATATTTATTGAAAAACGGATTTACCGCGATATTGAGGATTGCGAAACGTTTGAAGAGGTTATTTCTACAACTGATAAGGGATTGAAACCCTACAAGAAGCAATTCTATCGTGAGATCACCCGTGACGATATTCTTCGCCTGCTGGAAATACGTATCAAGCGGATTTCCAAGTACGATTCATTCAAAGCGGATGAAATGCTCCGTGACCTGGAAAAGGAATTGAAGGAGACACTCCATCACCTGAAGCACCTGACCGACTATGCTATTGCCTATTACCAAAACTTGCTGGATAAATATGGCAAGGGTCGCGAACGTAAAACGGAGATCAAGAGCTTCCAGTCGGTTGCTGCTACCGAAGTTATTTCTAACAACCAGAAGCTGTATGTCAACCGGGTGGATGGTTTTATAGGTTGGGGTTTGAAGAAAGACGAATTCATTGCTGATTGCTCCGAGCTTGATGATGTGATTGTACTCCGAAGGGACGGCAAGGCATTGGTAAGCCGCATCAAAGAGAAAGTGTTTATGGGCAAAGATATTTTGCATGTAGGCATCTGGAAGAAAGGGGATGAGCGGATGGTGTACAACCTAATCTACAGTGATGGCAAGAGCGGCAAGACTTTTGCAAAACGCTTTACTATGCCAGCGATCATCAGGGATAAAGAGTACAACCTTGATATGGGAAACCCCAATAGCAAGGTGCATTACCTCAGCGCGAACCCCAATGGTGAGGCAGAAGTAGTGGAAGTGAAGCTTAGCCAGAGCAGCACAGCGCGCAAGAAGATCTTTGATTTTGATTTTTCTGAATTGGAAATCAAAGGCCGTGGCGCGAAAGGAAATACGATTACCAAGTACCCGGTTCGCAAAGTGGATTTCAAAGAGGGAAGAGGCTCTACACTCAGCGGGCTTGAACTATGGTTTGACGAAGCCAGTGGCCGCCTGAATAAAGACAAACGTGGCTGGCATGTGGGTAAATTTGATGGAGAAGATAAGATCATAGCCATCAGCAAGTCGGGGAACTATAAGATCACCAACTTCGATCTGAACAACCGATACGAACCAGAGAACAAAACGCTATTGATCGAGAAGTTCAATGCAAAGAAGATAATCTCTGCCGTTTACGTTGATGGGGAAAGTAAGCAGTACTTTGTGAAGCGATTCCAGATTGAAACCACCACTCCCGACAAGGACTTTAATTTCATCAGTGAAGGAATTGGTTCGCGCCTGGAGTTTGCGACCAGCTCGGAAAACGCGGAGATACAGATTGAAACGGTGAAAGGAAAGGCTAAAGAGAAAGAGACTGAAATTGTCAATTTGGAAGATATTGTTGACGTGAAAGGATGGAAGGCCATGGGGAATCGTCTTTCGCAAAATAAGGTTACGAAAGTGATCGCGGTGGAGGATCCGGAAGACACCGGCCTCGAAGATGGCGATGACGAAAACGATGTTGTCGAGATGACGGAAGCTAAAGACTCTCCGTCATCAAAAAAAAAATGGGAAACCGATCCAGAGGAAGAGCAAGCAAGCCTCTTCGAGGAAAAGCAGCCAAGCCAGCAGCCGCTCGTCAACGGAAAACCGGCCAAAGCAAAAGCGCCCCAGCCAAAAGAAGCAAAACAGTCAAGCCTCTTCGGAGAAAAGGAAAAAAGTAAGCCCTCGGAAAGCAAAGAAGAAGAAGTAAAGAAGGACAACGAAGGGTTTACTCCCGGGCAGACAATAGAATTAGAATTGTAACACCAAGTACCCCTCATGAAAAATACCTTTGGTATCCTATTGTTCTTCTCGATTTCTTCCTATGCACAGGAAATTAATGTGCATGGAAAGGTAACGCAGGCTATCTCGGGTAAAGGCGTCAAATCTAAAATTGTATACAAGAGCTACCCGACGGGGGGTATCTCAGGTACATTTTACGACAGCACATTTGCCTTCACCATTTTCGGATCATCAAAATATGTGATTACGGCTGAAGCGCCTGGTCATATTCCGAACGCCATCCTGGTTGATCCCAAGGAAGCAAAGAACAATGAGATCAATAAGAGTTTCGAAATAACGCCCACGGGTCAAACCATTCGCCTCGACCATTTGATATTCGATATGGGCAAAGCTATTTTAAAGCCAGGTTCTTTTGATCAACTTGATGATTTGGTTGCATTGATGAAGATGAACACCACAATGGAAATCCAACTTGAGGGTCACACGGACAATCAAGGTAATGCCAATGCCAACCTTAAGCTTTCACAGGACCGTGTAGAGGCTGTAAAAAAATACCTTACCGCGAAAGGAGTAAGTAAAGGCCGGGTTTCGACCAAGGCCTTCGGAGGGACCAAGCCTGTTTCTACAGCCAACACAGAACAAGCGCGTGCGCTGAATCGCAGGGTGGAAATGCGGGTGATGAAGGATTAAAAAAATAGAGCTGCCACATTACTAGCAGCCCTATCAGCAAAAGCTGAAATAAGATTTATTTCTTGACGTCCGGTAGTTTTTTGTTCAGCGATTCATTGCCAGTCTTAAGCTTACCGTTAACATCCAGTTCTACAATTTCATAACCAAGTTTTTCCAAGCCTGGCATGATCTTCACTTTGTCGCCTACGAGCAAAATGTTAGCCATTTGAGGTTTGATCCACTTAGCAGAGACCTTGTCGAGGGCGGCTTTGGAGATGTTGGCCAGAATCTTGTTTTGCTCATCGACATAGTTGGCAGGGAGATCGTATTCAAGGATTCTGCCGATGAAGCCCGCTTTCTGGAAAGGAGTTTCATACAACAATGCATCACGCTGACCAAGAGCGCTCTTCATAAATTTCAACTCTTCATCAGTAATACCCGTCTCTGAATATTTCTTCATTTCTTTCATTACTTCAACCAGCGCACTGTCGGTGGCGTTGGCACGGATACCAGAGCTGAATGAGAATGTGCCGGTGTATTTGTCTCCGGAGAAACCAGAGCGTGCTCCGTAAGTCCAGCCCTTGTCTTCGCGCAGGTTCATGTTGACCCTGCTATTGAATGATCCACCCAAAGAGAAGTTAGCAAGTGAAGCGAGGTAGTACTCACCGGTTGCGTCATATTTCAAGCCGGTGACTCCACCTACGCGGAATTCAGTTTGCGCTGCTTTTGGTACATCAACTAAATAAATTCTTGTCTTGTCCACGACAGGCATGGATGGAACACTAGGAAGAGTGATGTCTTTTGCTGGTAATTTTTTCAGGAAGCCCAGCTTTTCAATCATCTCTTTTTCTGTGATGTCGCCTACAACGACCAGTCTTGAAGCTTTGGAGGTCATGTTGTTGTTGTAGTAATCTTCAACATCTTTCAAGGTCAGGTTTTTCACCGTGTATTCAGTACCTGCTTCACTGAGGCCAAGGATGCTGCCGCCATAGTTCATCTTGGCGAATACATCAGTAGCAACAAATGCCGGTTGAGATTTAGCCTGCTTGAAACCTTCGATCGACTGTTTCTGTATGCGGCTAAATGCTTCCTGAGTGAACTTAGGATTCAGCATCCGCTCTTCCAGCAAAGCCAACGTTTTATCAAGATTTTTCTTCAGCGTTTGTACACGGAAAGTGATTCCATCAAAACCACTGGCAACATTCACGGAGCTACCCAACTTCTGAAGTTCAGCCTGCATTTTCTCCGCAGAGTAGTTTTTAGTGTCTTCGTTCATCATCGAAGCAAAGATTCTTGCCAGACCGATTTTTGATGTATCGTTTGCCTGAAGTATGTGACCACCCGGGATCGTGAAAGAGATCGTCACCAATGGCAATTCTGTACTCTGAGATCCGATCGTTTTAACTCCGTTGTCCAGGTTCTTTTTCCAGAAATCAGGAACTTTTACAACAGGGTTAGGACCATTACCCGGCATTTGACCTCGGTCGAAATTGTCTTTCGGTTTAGAGTAAGTAAGTCCTGTATATCCGTAGTTAGGCGATTTGTAGTTCGACTGATCTACTTTGTAGTTGTCAGCGGCAACAACGTTGGATTCCTGACCCTTAGTTACAACACTGAGAATGACAGCGGGCTTTCCTTTGACATACTTGTTGTAAACTCTCATTACATCCTCCTTGGTAACCTTGGAGTAGCGTGCGAGTTCATTTCCGATTTGGTTAGGATTTCCACGCAGCGTCTGATAGTTAGCTAGCTGTGAAACTTTACCAGCCACACTCTGAAGTCCGTTGATAAATTGTGATTCAAATGAACCCTTGAATTTTTCAATGTCTTCGTCAGTAACACCACGTGCTTCAAATGCTTTAATGGCATCATCAATCAGTTTTTTAGAATCTGCAAGCGGTGTTTTGGGCGAAGGAGTAAGGCTGATACGGAATGAACCTGCAAGCTCAGTGTTGGTGCTGAAAGCAGATGCGTTCAACGCCTTCTGGGTTTTAACGATCTCCTGGTAAAAAACAGAGTTTTTACCCTGACCCATCACCTCAGCAAGGCAGTCAAGCGCAGGCTCATCAGCATGGTTTACTTCCACAGTAGGGAACGTAATGGAAAGCTGTGGGAGTCGCGCATAATTATCGACCAACGTAACATATCTGTCACCTTCCAATGAATATACCGGAGGCTTCATGTTTTGAACATCGGGTCCTTTCGGGATAGCTCCGAAATATTTCTCAACAAGCTTCACAACCTCGGCAGTTTTAACATCACCCCCGATAGTCAACGCAGCATTGTTAGGACCATACCAGCGAAGGAAGAAATTCTTAAGGTCGTTAACATTTACACGGTTCAGGTCTTCGATGTAGCCGATGGTCAGCCAGGAATAAGGGTGACCGTACGGATACATATTTTTGCTGATGATTTCTCCCACCAGTCCATAAGGACGGTTGTCATAATTCTGGCCGCGTTCATTCTTCACAGTTTCGCGTTGAATTTCGAATTTCTTTTGGGTCACCGCATCCAGCAAGAATCCCATACGGTCGGCTTCCAGCCAGATCATTTTTTCAAGTTGATTGCTGGGTACAGTTTCATAGTAATTGGTGCGGTCAGTGTTGGTAGATCCATTCAGTGTACCACCTGCTTCCGTCACGATTTTGAAATGCTGGTCATCACCTACGTGATCACTGCCCTGGAACATCATGTGTTCGAAAAAGTGGGCGAACCCAGACTTTCCAATTTCTTCCCGGGCGGAACCTACGTGATAGGTTACATCCACGTGCACTACCGGGTCGCTGTGATCTTCATGTACAATGAGTGTCAGGCCGTTGGACAAAACGTATTTTTCATAGGGAATGACAATTTCATTGCCCTTGCGTGTGACCTTCTCTACGAGCTTGGTTTGCGCAAACGTGTTTCCAACAAAAGCCAACAAAATGAGAATGGGGTATACTTTCTTCATGATGGTTTGTATTTATATTATGTCGATGAAAGATAAAGTTATTTAGTTGCACAGCAACCGGGATAGGTGATGAAAGGATAACCCCGATTATGTGGGGAATATTGTGCTATGCCTATTTAGAGCTTAATTCAGGAATTTTAGCTTCGGTCTCTTCCTGCTCAGGTTCATCCACCATTTTGTAATGTGCCAGTTTTCTAAAAATAGCTGCACTTGGCCTTGGACGTCTTTCTTTTGTTTCGAGGTCGCATTCATACAAACCAAATCTTCGGGTAGGCCCGAGGTGCCATTCAAAATTGTCCCAGGTGCTCCACCAAAAGTAGCCGCGTACATCTATTCCATCTTGCAATGCCTGATGCAATATTTTAGCGTAGTCTATGATCGCTTGCTGACGAAGCTCGTCACTGGCATCGCACACACCATTCTCCGTAATAATGATCGGCTTCTTGTATTTTTTCCAATAGCGATCAATACAGGTGCGGAGTCCTTCCGGGTGATACTCCCACATGTCGTCATGGCGCCTGCCGAGTTGCTTCATTTTTTCAGGCGTATCAATGTAGGTAATTGGCATGGGGTCGTGTGGCACCCGTGCATAGTAACTCATTCCAAAGAAATCTACTTTTTCAAAATGCTTTGGCACCCATTCCATAAACCAGGAGTCGCTAAGCTTGGCAGGAAACCAGCCTAATACATTTTCTGCGGAAAAGACAACGGCATTGTGTGATATTCCAACTGGCTGGTGAGGAAATTTCTGCTTGATGTAGTCATAGACGATGTCATGCGCTTTTCCCATGTTCCTGACTGCAATGGCTGCCTTCACCGGGTTGATTTTGAAAGGCGGGAAGAACCCGGTAATCCAACCATAGCTCGCGTATACATTTGGCTCGTTGAATGTATTCCAGTGGCTTACGTACTCCCCAAAAGTATCAACGGCTTTTTTTGCAAAATCGACCCACAACTGAATGTTGCTTTCCTTTTCCCAGCTGTCAACGGCAGCAAACCATTTGGGATTGGTAAAATGGTGCAACACCATCATGATTTTTACGCCTCGTTTGCGCAGGTCTTTTAGAAATGCCCTGTATTCATCAACAGTTGGTTGATGGAACTCCTGGAGAGGCCCACGCTGCAACTTGCTCCACATTGGGCCCATGCGGTAATAGGGAGCAAGCGAGGCAATAAGTTCAGCATCTTCGCTGAACCGGAGCTCATGGTCGGTGGTGCGGTCCAGCACGAACCCATCTTTTGAAGGCACTCCCTGCCAATCGTGGTCAAATGCTGTCTCTATTTGTGTCGCAGCCGTGCTTGTTCCGAAAATGAAATCGTTGGGGAAGAGATATTCCATGCTTTTTTGCGGTGCAATGTTAGTTAAACCCGTTCTTCTTTTTTTACATGGAGCGCAGAGTTTACATTTGCTTAATATGAGCCGTTCAAAAAAGATATTTGCTGCACTTGCTGTAGTTTTTTTGCTCTTGCTTCTCTGGGTGAGCTATGACATCAGCAGACGAACGACTTTTCCAGGCTCCAAATCGCAGTTAAAGGAAAGGATTAAGAAGAAGTTTTTGAAAGCAGATTCTAGTCGTTCAGACTCGTCAAAGGTAATTCATCGCTGAAATCGACAGTTTGGCAGGAAATATAACTTTCCGACGATTGGGAATTTGGTTGACTTCGAGTGACCGTGTACATTAGCATCAGATTAAAGCCAACTATAGACAAGATTATCCCCTGAGGTCAAGGACTTTGGGGGATTTTCTTTTATGGACATTTCCGACCTTCCTTTTTAGCCCTACCTGTCGTACATTGGACTCCAAATACTAACCTATGAAAAGCCTATTTTTAGCAGTCGTATGCTTTGTCTATTCTTTTTGCGCTGCAGCACAGAAATTTACAGCAGATAAAAGCTACATCAAGTTTTATTCCCATGCGGCTATTGAAGATATAACGGCTGAAAACACCAAAGCCAGTAGCATCTTTAATGAAGCAACCGGGGACGTTGTGTTCTCTATCCCCATCAAAGAATTTGAATTTGAAAAATCGTTGATGAAAGAGCATTTCAATGAGAAATACATGGAAACCGAGCAATTCCCGAAATCGACTTTCCAGGGTAAAGTCACCGGCTATCAGGCCACTGCTACAGGTGAACAAAAAGCCACAGCTGCCGGCCGTCTGACTATTCACGGTGTTACCCAGGATGTGCAAATACCGGGAACCATTGAGAAAGCAAATGGAGCTTTGAAAATGAAGGCGAAATTCATCATAAAGCTTGTTGATTATAAAGTTAAAATACCTCAACTACTTTGGAAGAACATTGCCGAAGAAGTGGAGGTAACAGTTGAATTTAATTACAAATCACTATGACCAAAACAAAACAAACCCTTGTAGTAGCACTCATATTTTTAGCCCTTGGAGTTTCGGCTCAGGATGATCTGATGAAGGAACTTGAGAAAGGCCAGAAAGGCGAGTCCAATTATATCAGTCAAACTTTTAAAGGCACTCGGGTCATTAATGGCCAGTCGGTCGAAACAAAAGGTAAGGGCGAGCTGGAATTCATTTTCGCACACAGGTTTGATAAAATCAATACAGGCAGTTACAATGCATGGGGATTCGATGGATTTGCCGTTGTTCGCCTGGGTTTGGAATATGGTATCACCGACAGGCTCGGTGTTTCGATAGGACGTAATTTCAATACAGCTAATAAGATGGTTGACGCTTATGTGCGTTATAAAGTAGCCAGGCAGACTTCCGGAGAGCACAGCTTTCCTGTTACAATTACGGCAATAGGTACCATTACCTACCAGGCATTTCCCAACGCTGCCGATGCTGCTGCCAATGGAATTCCTAACCCAAGTACTGCAGACCGCATGGGATATATTCTTGAAGTGCCTATCGCCAGAAAATTCTCTCCGTCTTTCTCACTGCAGGTGACTCCCGTTTTGATTCACAGAAATGGAGTGAACAAAGCTTACGAAAACAACGATGACTTTGCGCTTGGTATTGGCGGTCGCTATAAATTGACTCGCAGCTTCTCATTGATCGGAGAATATTACAACCGACTCAATGCAAATTCAGCATCTCCGTTTTACAATTCTGCCGGAGTAGGATTTGATATCGAAACCGGAGGCCACGTGTTCCAAATGCTCTTTACGAACAGCTTGGGATTGAATCCCCAGACAATCGTAACACAGACTGACGGCAATATCGGCAAAGGAGATATCCGTTTCGGATTCAACATCACAAGGACATTCCAGGTAGGCAAGCGCAAGTAAGCATTGCTCCTCGGTTCTATCATCGTTTACCTGGCCATAACCATTGCCATTGGCTATTGGGCTTCGCGAAGAGTTAAGAGCACGGGTGATTTTATGCTGGCAGGGCGAAGCCTGCCGTTAGCGCTGAGTTCTGCCGCACTGTTTGCAATCTGGTTTGGTTCCGAAACAGTTTTCGGAGCTTCAGCTGAATTTCTAAAAGGAGGATTGTATTCTGTTATTGAAGACCCTTTCGGTGGTGCTCTTTGCCTTCTATTGTTTGGTTTTTTCTTCGCCCGAAAGCTGTATAACATGAACCTGCTTACGCTGGGCGATTTTTTTGAAGTTCGCTACGGCAAGCGGACGGAGATCGTAGCCAGTTTTTTCCTGGCGCCACCCTATGCCGGGTATATCGCAGCTCAGTTGGTGGCCATGGGGTTGATCCTGAACATCATCACAGGCTTACCGGTATGGCAGGGAGTTATTCTGGCTGCCAGTGTGGTGACGTTCTATACTTTCATCGGTGGCATGTGGGCTATTTCCGTCACCGATTTTTTTCAAAGCATTATTATCATTCTCGGATTGCTTGTGCTCGCAATCACGCTCGGACAAAAAGCCGGTGGAGTCAGTAATCTCGTAAGCCAGGTGCCTGACGGAACCTTTCGATTTCTTCCAAAACCGGATTTTAAAGAAGTGGTTCTATACATCAGCGCCTGGTCGGTGCTCGGGCTCGGATCGCTGCCTTCACAGGATGTCTTTCAACGGGTGATGTCTTCAGGTTCCGTGAAAGTGGCGGTACGTTCCTGTTTTATCGGGGCCGCCATCTATCTCACCATTGCAATGCTTCCGTTGTTTATCAGTTTATGTGTGAAACATTTGTATCCTGAATTTTCGCAAGGTGGTGACACACAATTGGCGCTTCCGCGAATGGTTTTAGCCCACACCAACATTTTTGTACAGATTTTATTTTTTGGTTCGTTGTTGTCCGGGATTCTGAGCACGACAAGCTCTGCTATATTAGCGCCTGCTGCAATTTTTTCAGAGAACCTGATCAGGCCATTGTCGAAAGGGAAGTTCAGTGACAAACAATTATTGCTAATCACGCGGTTGTGTGTACTCGGATTTGCAACCATAGCCACGGTGATGGCATGTCTACGATCAAATATTTATCACCTGGTGGGAGAATCGTCAATCCTGAGTTTGGTTTCTTTATTTGCACCCCTGGTCATGGGCCTGTATTGGAAAAAAGCCAATAGCACGGGAGCTCTTCTCTCGATGATTTCAGGAATAGCTACATGGATCGTTTTTGAAATTTATGAAACGGAGTGGCCAAGCTTGCTGCCTGCAACTTTAGTTAGCTTTGTTGCGTTGATTTGCGGAAGTTTGTGGACTCAGGAAAAAGCACATGACAACGATCGAACTCTCCCGCATCGATAACGATTTCAACCTTGAAGCAGTGAATGAAACCGGCAATAAGATTTTGCTGGATGGGGCTGTTTCTATTGGCGGACACGAGCGCGGTATGCGGCCGATGCAGACCTTATTGGCAGCTATAGGAGCATGCAGTGCCATCGATGTTATCAGTATTCTGCGAAAGCAACGGGAAGAATTAAAGGACATTAAAATTACCGTGACCGGTGAACGTGAAAAGGATGCGACTCCTTCATTATACACGGATGTCCATGCTCACTTCCGTTTGTTTGGCAAAATAGATAAAGACAAAGCACAAAAGGCGATTAGTCTTACGATGGAAAAATATTGTTCCGTAGCCAAGACCCTGGAGAAGACTGCGAAGGTGACCCACAGCTTTGAAGTGATAGAAAATTAAATTTTTTGTTAAAGAATATTTTTTTGAAATGTCGAAGAAGAAAAATTTTGAAACAGACGCAATCCGCTCACAAGCACCACGGTCTGATTTCAGAGAGCATTCAGTTCCGCTCTACCTAACCTCGAGTTTTGTATTTGATGATGCCGAGCAGGCCCGCGCCTTGTTTGCGGATGAAATACCAGGAAACATTTACACTCGTTTTTCCAACCCCAACAACTCTGAGTTTATTGAGAAACTTTGTTTGCTGGAAGGGGCGGAGGATGGCATTGCGACCGCGTCTGGCATGGCGGCCATGTTCATCAGTATGGCTTCATTGTTGAAGAGTGGAGATCATGTGCTGGCTTCACGCTCCGTATTTGGATCGACTCACCAGATTTTGAATACGTTATTTCCGCGTTGGAACATCGCACACACTTATGCGGACGTGAGCGACCCTTCTTCCTGGGAAAGCAAAATTCAGCCCAATACAAAAATGATTTTCGTTGAGACACCGTCCAATCCTGCCCTGGATCTCATCGACCTAGAATGGCTGGGCAAGCTCGCGGAAAAGCACAAACTTATTTTGAACGTTGATAATTGCTTTGCTACTCCCTATTTGCAGACTCCAACAAAATGGGGTGCACACCTTGTGACACATTCTGCTACAAAATTCATGGATGGTCAGGGAAGAGTAATAGGTGGAGCCGTTGTCGGTAAGAAAGAGCTGATCAAAGAAGTGCGGTTTTTTGCAAGGCACACAGGCCCATCGATGTCTCCTTTCAATGCGTGGATACTATCAAAAAGCCTGGAAACACTTGCGGTTCGCATGGAGAAACATTGTGCAAACGCGCTTGCTGTTGCGCAGTGGCTTGAAAAGAATTCAAATGTAGAATACGTGAAATATCCTTTTCTCGCTTCTCACCCACAGCACGCGCTCGCCCAAAAGCAGATGAGGCTTGGAGGTGGTCTGGCAACTTTCGAGATCAAAGGAGGAATTGACCGGGGCAGGAAGTTCCTGAATTCGTTGAAGATGCTCTCCCATTCAGCAAACCTGGGAGACACAAGAAGCATTGCAACGCATCCTGCTTCGACTACGCATTCAAAATTGACCGATGCTGAGCGTGCCGCAGTAGGGATTACCCCAGGGCTGATCCGGATTTCAGTTGGCCTTGAAAATGTAGAAGACATTATCGCCGACATTCAACAAGCCATAGAGGCATCCAAATAATGAACCGGCAAGAGGCACGCGAACTTTTGAAAACCATGACCAGGAGCGAGAGCCTACTGCGTCATATGCGCACAGTAGAATTGGTAATGGAGGCTTATGCGATCAAGCTGGGTGAGAACGTTGAACAGTGGGCGATTGCGGGATTGCTGCATGACGCAGACTATGAAGCCTTCCCTGAACAGCATCCCAATGTGATCGTGGAAAAACTCAGAGGTATAGGTGAGAATGAAATCGCTCATGCAATTTCAGCACACTACACACACTGGAATGTTTCTTACGATACGCTACTGGACAAAGCGCTTCTGGCATGTGATGAAATTACCGGGTTTATCGTAGCGTGTTGCCAGGTGAGGCCCGATGGAATTGCCAGCCTTGAGACCAAGTCAGTGATCAAGAAATTAAAAGATAAAGGATTTGCTGCTAAAGTTGATCGCAATGAAGTTTACAAAGGAACCGAACTAATGGTCGTTGATCTTCAGGAACACATTTCGTTTATCATCGAGACACTCCGAAACAATCGGTCGGAGCTCGGAATATAGTATCCCTCTATTTGCGGTAGCATAGAATGGTGTAATTGCACCAATAGTCAGTATCGACTGACAAAGCGTTGATCCTTTCAAACTAAATTGTATGAAACGATAAACGCTTATGAAAAAACAACTACCAATTTTCTTTGTGCTACTGCTATTCAGTGGCGGCCTATTTGGGCAAAACAGGCAGGTATCCGGGAAGGTCGTCTCTGCCGAAGACGGTCAGGCGATCGCGGGTGTGAATGTGGTGATTAAAGGTACAGCCGTTGGAACCTCAACGGATGCCGAAGGGAAGTACACCATTCCAGCCAAATCGAATGACATCATTTCATTTACTTTCATCGGCATGGTTACGAAGGACGTTCTCGTAGCGGAGCAGTCGATTATTGACGTCACCATGGATGTTGACGCCAAGCAGTTGGGCGAAGTAGTAGTGGTGGGCTATGGCACCATGGAAAAGCATGACCTGACCGGAAATGTTGCGCGGATATCAGGATCGGCAATTCAGGGTGTGCCCGTTACCAGTATTGAACAAAGCATGCAGGGAAAAGCTGCTGGTGTTTTCATTGAATCAGAAAATGGAAAATTAGGACAGGGGATTAAGGTACGTATTCGTGGGGCTTCTTCAATCTCGGCTAGCAACCAGCCACTGTACGTCATTGATGGAATTCCGGTCACTACCGCAAGTCAATCGAGCAATGGCGCTGCAACGAATCCACTTGCCGACTTGAATTTTAATGACGTAGCATCTGTGGAAATTCTGAAGGACGCTTCTGCATCAGCTATTTATGGTTCCAGAGCAGCAAACGGAGTAGTTCTGATCACCACCAAGAGGGGAAAGACGGGAAAGACGAATTTCACGCTCAATTTTGCCACTGGAACCAGTAAAGAAACGGGGCGCAGAGAATTTTTGAACTCACAACAGTACATTGATGCTTCCACACAAGCTGCTTTGAATGTCGGCCGGCCTTTGTCCTTTATTCAGAGCCGGTTACAACAGTATGCTGCAGGTGTTGCAGATCCGTCAGTCTACAACACAAATTGGCAAGACCAGGTATTTCGATCAGCGGCATTCAATCAGTTGGACGTGAGTGCATCGGGTGGAAATGAAAAAACACGATTCTTTGTGAGTGGACAATACAGCGACCAAAATGGAATATTGATAGGCAATGAATTCAAGAGGCTGTCATCCCGAATGAATTTGGATCACAAAGCCTCCGATCGATTTAGTTTTGGTGTCAATTTAAATGTTGCCAGAACCGAGAATCACCGTCTTTCAAATGACAATGCTTTCTCAACGCCTTTGCAAATCGTGGCGCTTGCTCCAATTACGCCACTGATTGATCCGCGTACAAACTTGATGAGTGGGTTGTTAGATCCGTCCACCGGGCTACCGAACAGCACATTTCCTTTCTACTATAATCCATTGATAAACGTTGCTAACGTGAGCTACATAGCGACTGTTTATAGAAGTTGGAGTAATGCCTATGCGCAAGTCAACATTCTCAAAGGATTGAGTTTCAGGAGTGAGTTTGGTGTTGATGTGTTGTATCAGAATGAGGATCAATACCAGGGGGCAGCTACACTTCGGAACACAGGTTTTGCCAATGGAGTTGGATTTAAATCATCTACGTTGATTGCAAATTACACTACAAACAACTTCCTGCGATTTGAACGGTCTGCTGGCGCTCATACCTACGATGTTGTGGGAGGCATGAGCTTTCAAAAATCAATCAATGATGGAAGTAGTATTACTGCCCGTGAATTTCCCAGTGATGCGTATAAGTCGATTAGTGCAGCAGCTTCAATTACAGGAGCCACTGGTGGAGCAACGACCTTCACTTTCCTTTCTTACTTTGCCCGTGGTAACTACAAGTTCAAAGACAAATATCTGTTGTCTTTGAGTGGACGCGTTGACGGTTCTTCCCGCTTCGGAGATGACAACAGGTATGGTTTTTTTCCGGCTGCATCTGTAGGATGGATTCTTTCGGAAGAATCATTTCTTAAAGATGTTCAAGTCCTGAGCAATTTGAAACTAAGAGCTAGCTATGGACTTACCGGAAATGCAGAGATTAACAATTTCGCTTCGCGAGGACTATATGCTTCAGCTCCTTACATAAATAATGGTGGTCAGGCACCAAGTCAATTGTTCAATGGGAAACTAAAGTGGGAGACAACTGCTCAAACAGATGTAGGCGTTGAAGTAGGCCTTTTCGAGGGCAGAATTTCCATGGAAGTAGATTACTATATCAAAAAGACTTCTGACCTGCTTTTGGTTAGAAATGTGGATGGCTCTTCCGGATATGCAAGCATATTCCAAAATGTAGGTAACCTGGAAAATAAAGGTGTTGAATTCGTTATCAACACTCAGAACCTGACTGGTGACCTTAAGTGGAATACCAGCTTTAACCTTGCTAATAATACCAATAAAGTTACTTTCCTGGATGGTCAGTTGCTTGGGACTAATGATTTGAATCGTGCGAAGGAAGGGTTGCCGATCGGAGCATTTTATGGAAGAGAATTTGCCGGTGCTGATCCCGCAAACGGAGATGCACTATACTACCTGAATACTAAAAATGCAGACGGCTCTATCAATCATGGAACAACCAATGATTATAATGCGGCACAACAAGTCTATCTGGGTAATCCCAATCCCAAATGGATTGGAGGTATCACCAACAGTTTCTCATACAAGAATTTTGACCTTAACATTGTTTTTCAAGGAGTACAGGGAAACAAAATTTATAATTCTGGTGGTCAATATATGTCTTCAAGCGCGAGCAATGGCCCCGACAATCAGACTGTAGATCAACTGAGGGCATGGAAGAACCCGGGCGACAAAACAGATGTGCCGCAACTTAGACGCGGTGGTGTAAATGGTGTGAACGCCTCGAATCGATATTTAAGTGACGGGTCATACCTTCGACTGAAAACACTGACTATCGGTTACAACCTCCCTGCGGCATTGGCGAGTAAGTTCAAGTTGGAGAAATTGAGACTGTACTTTTCAGCTCAGAACCTGCTCACGTTCACTCCTTACAAAGGATGGGATCCTGAAGTTAATGCGGATTTTCAATCAAGCAACATCAATCAGGGTGTAGACTTCTATTCAGCTCCGCAGCCGAAGACTATGACATTTGGTATTAACCTTGGATTTTAAATCCTTAAAATGAAAATCTTTATGAAGAATATATTCAATATCACACGATCAATTATAGTGGGTGCTGTTCTCGTTTCTTGCGCATCAGACTTGGATGTCAAGCCCGCAATTAATGTTAATTCGCTGGATGCGATAAAGACCTCAAAGGATGTTAAAGGCCTTTTGATTGGGGCTTATTCCAATATGGGGGGAGCCAACTTGTATGGTGGAGGAGTTTATGTTTACTCTGATCTGTTGGCAAGCGACATTATTAATGGAACTGACATTAATTTTTTCGGGACATTTCAGGAGTTGAGCCAAATGGCCAACAAAGAGATTCCTATCGATAACATTTTTGTGTCGCGCGTATGGTTAAATGCTTATGCCACAATCAATACGGCAAACGAGGTACTCAATTCGCTGAGCCTTGTCGAAAGCTTGTCGAAGGATAGGGTAGAAGGTGAAGCGAAATTTATAAGGGCTTCCATGTATTTTGAATTAGTAAAGCTCTACGGACGTGCATGGAATGACGGTGACCCAACAAAAAATCCCGGAGTACCATTGGTCTTGGTGCCAACGCATAGCTATGGTGAATCGATTGCACATCCATCTCGCAGTACAGTGAAGGCGGTATACGATCAAATCATCAGCGACCTGAATGATGCAGAGCGATTATTGCCCATATCAAACAGTGAATCCTATTATTTTGTCACCACAGGTGCAGCCGCGGCTCAACTTTCAAGGATTTACCTTGTTCAGGGTCTGTATAATCTGGCGCTGGCAGCTGCCAACAGAGTCATTAGTTCAAATGCATATGAGCTTGTTAATAATTACGCTGATGAATTCCCGTATGAAGGAACTCCTGTAAGGATAACCAATAAGTCGGAGGACATTTTTGCCGTTCAGGTCTCTGATCAGCAGGGAATAAACAATTTGAACACATACTACGCTACCGGCGATTTTGGAGGAAGGGGAGACATCGAAATCAGTCAGGATTTCATCGATACCTTTTACCCTGGCGACACGCGCACGTTATTTTTTGAAGATGACGGCACGGGCTTTGGCCTTTCTTACACTCACAAGTTTGATAACCAGTTCGGTAATGTGAAAATCCTTCGCCTGGCTGAAATGTACCTGACACGTGCGGAATGCAACCTGAGAGGCAATACTTCAGTGGGAGATACTCCGCTTAACGATATCAACAGGATTAGAAGCCGTGCCGGCATACCTACGTTAACTTCTGTCGCTCTTCAGGATGTGCTTGACGAAAGGCGGCTCGAATTAGCTTTTGAAGGACAGTGGCTAGTCGATGCCAAGCGGACGCAAAGCACCGTATCCGGAATGTCGTGGGATGCCCCGCAATTGATATTCCCTATCCCTCAGCGCGAACGGATTGAGAACCCCAACCTGTCACAAAATGTAGGTTACTAGAATAAGTTGAGTTATCCACCATTGAAAGAAGCTGCCCCCTAGGAGCAGCTTCTTTTTTCAAGATTCCTTTTAAGAATCCAAATAAGGCTTATATCTTTGGCTCAGTAATAAAGTTCTAATAACTATGGATTTCATATTTACTCAGATTGTAGGCGATGGAGCTAACCTGTTCGTTGTAATCGTTGCGATCATAGCCGGTTTTGTAGCCGGAATGAGCTATACCGATGCGCTGAAGACCCAAAAAGAGGAAAAAAGCAACCGCCCGTTTTAATATTTGTTTAAAAACTCAGATATAGGCCTGTGCTTCCCAGCATGGGCTTTTTTATTTCATAGCCTGGATCAAAATTCTTATTGCTGACAAGTAACTTTTAGCATTCCGACAGGTACTAATTGTACGAAACGATAAGGAATGCTGTACAAGAACGGACATATAGAAAGCAGAACCCTCGAATTTACCCCACAATGGTCGATTTTGAGTTTGGCACACGGTTGGTACATTTGGTTGCTCGTCAGATGAAAAGGCTATCACATAAAGATTTGATCATTGCACTGGGCATCCTTGTGGCAGCGGTTATTATCATTACCTCCGTCTATGCCAAAGATTCCACAGCCGAGACAAAAGTGCTGAAGGTCGTTCCTGAAAAGAAAGTAAAACCTGCAGCCGTTATCCATAAGGCATTGCAGAAATTGTCTTCCCGGGCATCTTTTTAATTTTCTTGATTTTTACCGGTAAGCGTAAAAGTGCAAAACCGTCTCGATGGCTTTGCGAATAGCTTCATTGATAGGATAAAACTGTCGTGCCATTTCAAAATCAATGGAAGCCAGTTGCATATAGTATTCGTTCATTACCGGCACATCTTCTCCGTCCCCAATTTTCTTTTCAGCTTCGTCAAATTTTTCCGCCTGGCCTGTTTTAATGATCTGGCACGTGACTAACTCGCGTTGACCGTATTTGTTTGTACGCGCAGAGTAACCGAATAGACGACAGATTAAGCCCCGGTGTCGGTATTCTGAACACAGTCCTGCTCCGGATTGGTGCGGGTGAAGGATCAAGCATACCTCGGAATGACTTTGTCGAAGGCGTTCCAGCCATTCCTCAGCCGCGTTATTTTTATGGAGATGGAGTGCGAAGGGAAGAAATTCCAAAATCGTTGCCTCGATATCCGGTTTAAAGCAACATTTGCCACAGCCAAATTCGCAGTGCAGTGTTGACCAGGATTGAAACTTTGAAATAGCAGTATCAAGGTTTTCAAAAACCTCTTCTACACGTTTTACTTTTTCCTCAAGTGAGTCCATTGCTTAGAAATCCAAACCCAGTTGATTTTTGTTTTTCTTGCCCGAAGGTTTGGGAGGTACTACATTCACAACCTCTCCATCCATCAAGTAAAGCAAATAGCCTTCAGCATTGAATCCCATTTTAGTAAGCATGGTGCAATACTCATTCATTTGCTTGTGATCGTCTTTACGTTGCTCTCCTGTCTTAAAATCAATGACAACAGCCTGCTTGCCCTTGAGAAGAAGCCGGTCGATTCTGTATTCTTTTCCTCCCGGCAGGAGCGAATGCACTTCATTCCTGATTTCCCATTCCGGAGAAAACCAGTCAGCCACTTGTGGATTTTTCAAAAGCTCCTGAACACGTTGAGTCAATATTTGCTTTTCACCGGCATTGATACTCCCATCTGACTCTAAACGATCAATTGCTTTAGGTATGTCTTCGGAAAACCGCACCTGTGCAAATGCTGTATGGAGGTAAATTCCGTAATTTATTTTTTTGCGCTGTTCATCCTCGATTGTCTCCACAACAGCCTGTGACGAATGTTTAATGACCAGCTTAGACCGCCACGAAGTAGTATTGTAATTTATGAGAGAAGTTGTCTTGGCGGTACTTGAGAGTGTCTCAGCCTTACTATCGATTGAACCCAGCGTAAATGTTTTAGACTTTGCATCCCAGGACTTTGAGAATTCCGTAGAACGCTCCAAAGCTTCATAAATAATCTGTGCTACAGAAGCTTTGAAAATTCTTGGTACCGAAGTATCAGGTGCAAACACAACAAGGCCTTTTTCGGCTCTGGTCAATGCAACGTACAGCAAATTAAAATTGTCGAGGAAAATGCGCGAATGCTCTTCGGTATAGTCATCGGCAAAAAGAGATTCTTTCAGCGTGCTGGAATAGCGTACCGGCAAATAACCAATGTCTTTAAAAATTGAATTTACTGACTTTACCCAAAGGTTGGGACGGATAGACTCATGATCTATTCCCCAGGCGCAAAACGGAATAATAACAAATTTGAACTGCAGCCCTTTCGCCTTGTGGACGGTGAAGAGTTGCATGGCATCGGCTGCAGCCGGGGCAACGATAGATTTTTTGTGTTTGTTGTCGCTCCACCAGGTGAGGAAAGCGCCAATGTCGTTCCGTTCACGATAGGCAAACTCCAATACCAAATCCTGGAAGGCGAGGAGGTAAGGAATTTCACCCACGTTCTTATTCAGTTCGAATAGTTCAATCAGTGTCTCTGTAAGTTCGAACAACGGGAGCTTCCTTAAAGAGATTTTTCGCCGGGCAAACTCAGCAGGCAGGATGTTTTCAATAGTAAGAAAATGCGAGTCTGCAAAGATATCACTGAGTGCTTTGTCTTCTTCTTGCTGTCGGGCGTATTCGTATGCCAACTGAGCCCTTGCAATGTCATCTTGCGGGTTTAGCAGGTAAGTCAATACTGCAACCAGAAGATTAACTGAAGCCGCACTGTCAATACGTAACGACTCACTGGAGACTACATCATATTTACAGTCAGGTTTCGCCTTGTCGGAGTTCTTATGTTCCAGTAAAAACGATATGATCCTCTCACCTTCATCATTTCTGCGCACCAGCAAGGCAATATCCTGGGCTTTTACACCACGACTTTGCATCTCCTCAATTTGCAAAACGGTTTGCTCCATCGCGATGTCATTCCAACGGGCATCGAATTCATCTGCTAGAAATTTTACGTGAACGAAACCCTCTTCACTCTTGACAGGCTTTTGTTCCACATCTGCATATTCGTTAGACGAAAGCGATAATCCAGTTTCGAGAGAGGCAATTTCAGAGGCGACTTTAAACAGCTCATTGTTGAATGCCACGATGCCTTGCGCACTTCTGAAATTATTGGTCAATGATTCTTCCTGGACCCTGCCTTTTCCAATTGCGTCTTTCGCCTGAGTAAGCAGTCGCTGGTCACCACCCCGCCACCGGTACACGGCCTGTTTCACATCACCTACAATCAGACTGCGGTAGCCGCTATCAAGGCTGTTGGTGAGAAGTGGTTGGAAGTTTTTCCATTGCAGTCCTGAAGTATCTTGAAATTCATCGATCAGAAAATTCCTATAGAACGAACCTGACTTCTCATAAATGAAAGGCGTATCGCTGTCGCGGATGATACCGTTGAGGAATTGAGGGGCATCGGCCAACAGCATCAGGTTGTTATCTTTTTTGTATTCTCCCAGTTTTCGTGAGATGTCGGTAAGTAAACCGAAAGCATAAAAATTGTCCAGCGCCAGTTCAGCCGACAGGGCGACCTGGAAATTTTTCTTGCGGAACTCCAGGATTTCATTTAGCTGAGCAATCCATTTTGAGTCGGCCAATGAGATCATTTCTTTCGTTCGCGGGTGATCTTTGACCGGCCAGTTTTTTGAAACCTGATATTCGTTATCGGGGCGTGATCCTTTCTCTTTATCATTGAAGTCTTTAACAGAATTCAGGTCTTTAAATTTTTCCAGGAAATTGTGAACACCGCCACTGTATTTGAAGTCATCTGAATGAAAGCCGGCTGCATGAATGTCTCGCAGCAGTTTTACGATCCGGCTTCGAATGAGATTGACAAATTCGTACTTCTTTTCCCTCAACACCTTCAGTGTGCCAGGAAAGAAGTTCTTCGTCTGGAACTTTGAACTTTCTTCTTCAACACTTCGAAATTCCTCGCGGAAGATCTCATTGGAAAAAGCAGCCAGACTGCTGCGCATATCCCAGGAGCGATCGTTCTCCAGGTTTTGCAATGCCAGTTCTACAACCCAGTTCGTCAGTTGATCGTCAGCGCCCAACTCACCAATGAGGTTGCTGATAACCTGTTCCATGACATCGTCATTCTCCACCTCCAGTTGGTAGTCACCCAGTATTCCTGCTTCGCGCGTAAAAGCCCGGATTACTTTTTGGAAGAATGCATCGATGGTACTGATGGAGAACTGGTGATAGTTGTGCAGTATCTCAGCCTGAACATCGCGTGAATAATTTTGAAATGTTGGAGCATCCAGGCCCAACTCAGTTTGTAATTCTGAAGCCAGCTCATTTGGTTTTCCACTGGCGAACGCATCAAGATAGAGCATGATGCGGTCTTTCATTTCCTGCGTACTTTTGTTAGTAAAGGTGACAGCGAGAATGTGCTTGAAGTAATCCGACCGGAAGCGCAAGGCGAGCTTCAGGTATTCTTTAGCCAGTGTGCGGGTTTTGCCTGACCCGGCAGACGACCGATAGATTTGAAAAAGCTTTTCCAGTGGTTTCGAAAATTCGAAGTTAGCAGAATTACTTCCAAAAACATTTCTCTTAAAAATCCCTAACTTGATCAGGAATTGTGTCTATGCGTAAGCTTTATTTGTTACTCCCTAAGGTTCTCTATTCGTTCCCGGTACAACTTTTTCTCAATAACATCAGGCGCAACATCGTTTTAGTCCTTTGCTGGATTATTTTGTTTGCGATGATCACAGGGAATTTTGGTAAGTACCTTGGCATTCCGTACTTATTTCTCGATCCGGAATACCTGAATGAAGTAGGCTTCACCAGTTTTTTAATCATGGGTGCACTGACGGCCGGATTCAGCATGGCATTCCACATCACCTGCTATATTTCTGACGGCCATCGATTTTCATTCGTAGGCACGCTGCCCCGGCCATTCCGTAAATTTGTGATCAACAACAGTGTGATGCCGATGTTGTTTTTGTGCTTCTACCTTTACGAAGTCATTGCTTTTCAGATAAACAATGAGAATAGTTCTGCAGGCGAAATTTTCATTTATGTTTTTGGTTTTGCGACCGGGTACTTGCTCATGACTTTCCTGTTCTCAGTTTACTTTCGGTTCACCAATAAAGATATTTTTAAATACCTGGTTTGTCAGATTGATGAAAAGATCAAGCAGAATGTGCAGGTAACTCGTGCCAGCGCATTGAAAAAACTGGACATCGCCCGGAAGAAACAGGTACGCGTAGACTATTACCTTGATAGTAAGCTTCGGGTGAACAAAGTGGAGGATACTTCTTTCTACGATAAAGCCACGGTCATTCAGGTGTTCGACCAAAACCACTTTAACCTTATCATCATTGAAGTATTGATTTTTACTTTCGTACTTATTCTCGGTTTTTTCAAAGACTCTCCTGCGTTTCAACTACCTGCGGCTGCTAGTTTTATGATTTTCCTCACCATTTTCGTAATGGTCTTTGGAGCTTTTGCTTATTGGTTTGGCGAGTGGAGCGCCACGATGGGTTTAATGGTCTTTTTAGGGATCAACTATCTTGTAGGAGAAGATTATTTCACAAAAAAATACGAAGCCTTCGGACTTGATTATCAGGAAGCACCTGCGCCTTACACTATGGAGACGCTCACCAAGCAAGCAGACAGCGCAGCGATGGAACAGGACCGGCAGGCTACTTTGGTCCAGCTGAATAATTGGCGAAATAAATTCACTGAAAAACCAAAAATGGTTTTCCTCTGCGTGAGTGGTGGAGGTAAACGTGCGGCTTTGTGGACCCTCAATTCACTGCAATATTGCGACAGTGTAACACAAGGAAAGTTGATGGAAAACTCTGTCCTGATTACAGGGGCTTCGGGAGGTCTGATTGGGGCGAGTTATTTTCGTGAACTGAAACTAAGGAAATACCTGGGTGAGGCAATCGCACCCTATTCAGCAGTTCACCGTCATAATATTTCCAGTGATAATCTTAATCCACTCATTTTCAGTTTGCTTGCTAATGACCTCTTTGTCGGCTTTACAAAATTCAAGTATGCCGGAATTGACTATGAGCGTGACCGGGCCTATACATTCGAAGATCAGCTAAACAGGATTACACTTCACTTAATGGACAAGCCAATAACGGATTATGCTCGTCATGAGAAGCAAGGGATAATTCCGCTGGCTATCCTTACGCCCACGGTGATCAACGATGGTCGAAAGATATATATCGCTTCACGCCCGGTATCATTTATGAATTATGAGATCGAAAAAGGCTACAACAGCTCTAAGATCAGCGGAATAGATTTTCAGCGGTTCTTTCATGATCATGGTGCAGCTCAGCTTAGATTTCTTTCAGCACTGCGCATGAGCGCTACATTCCCTTACATTACACCAAACACATCGCTACCTACGGATCCGAGAATTCAGATTATGGATGCGGGAATCTCAGACAATTTCGGGCTCTCCGATGCCGTTCGTTTTTCATATGCATTCAAAGATTGGATCAGCGAAAATACTTCCGGTGTGATTTTCATCTCTATTCGTGATTCTCCCAAAGTGAGAGACATAAGTCCGGCCACCGGATCGACAATTGTTGACGACCTTACCCAACCGATAAGCAGTGTCTATAATAATTTCGAAAACTTTCAGGACATCACCAGCGATTTACTGATTGGCGAGGCACACAGCTGGCTGAAGGCGCCAATTCATCGAATCGATATACAATACCAGGCTGAGAACTATGTTTCTATCTTGCAAAAGATGGACAGCATCAGGCAAAATAATGCCCGTGCCTCACTGAGCTGGCGTCTGACCACCCGCGAAAAAGAAGGCGTGATTAACAATATTCAATCTGAACGCAATCAGCAACAGATCAAGAAACTAGTCGATCTTTTAAAATGATACTAGCTGGAAAAATTCTTGCGTTTCAAAGTGCATTGAAACTTGAAGCGAATTTGCCAAAGCATGTCGAAGTAATGAATCCCTATCAGGATAAAATAGCGGCAGCCCTTTGTGAACAGTTTTATAAAAAATTCTATAGTGACGATGAAGAGAGAACGGTTATCCTTGGAATCAATCCGGGGCGCTTTGGCGGTGGAATAACTGGGATTCCTTTTACGGATCCGGTGAAGCTTGAGGAGCTGGGCTTCGAAAATGACTTGCAAAAAAAACGTGAATTGTCTGCCGATTTCATTTATCAAATGATTGATGCGTGTGGTGGTCCTGAAAAATTTTACAGGAGATTTTATTTTAGCGCCATTTCTCCATTGGGGTTCATCAAGAATGGGAAGAATCTTAATTATTATGATGTCATTGGATTGCCCGAAGTACTTGAGCCCTTTATGATAGAATGCCTGAATGAACAACTTGGCTGGGGTTTGAACAAAAAGATTTGCTACTGCCTCGGAGAAGGTGATAATTATAAATTTCTCAAAAAATTGAACGAGCGATACAATTTCTTCGAGGAGATTGTCCCGCTTCCACACCCAAGGTTTATCATGCAATACCGTAGAAAAAAACTGCCTGACTATATCAGTCATTATAAGGAGAAATTATTTGCTTGACCTGATCTGTCATTTCTTATGTATTTTTGCAGCCTTTGAAAATGAAACAGCGATTTTCTAACGATATTAATATCAGGAATAAGCAAGCCGGCTTTCAATATGAGCTGATCGAAAAGTTTGTGGCTGGAATTGTATTGATGGGAACAGAAATAAAATCAATTCGCGAAGGCAAGGTGAATCTGCAGGACGGTTTTTGTTATTTCAATAATGGTGAGGCGTACGTAAAAGGCATTAACATTACAGCTTATGCGCAGGGTACACATTACAATCATGAGGCTGCCAGGGAAAGAAAACTTCTATTGAAAAAATCAGAGTTGCGTAAAATTGAAACCCGTGTTGAAGAAAAAGGATTGGCACTTATCCCCACCCGGCTTTTCATTAATGACAGGGGGCTGGCCAAACTGGAAATAGCGATCGGCAAAGGCAAAAAACTTCACGACAAGCGCGAGAGCATTAAGGAGAAGGATATAAAACGTGAATTAAGCAGAGTTAAAATAAGGTAATGGAGCAGGATTTTGGTGTATGCAGGTTGTCAGTGGTTCCCGTAAGGCAGGAGCCAGGAAATACTTCACAGGTATCGCAATTGCTTTTTGGCGATGCTTATGAGGTGATGGACCGGAGTAAAGATAAAATGTGGATTTTGATCAAGACAAATTTTGATAATGTGGTCGGATGGATTCATCGTTATCATCATCATTCAGTTCCCAAAGAACATTTTGATCAGGTTACGCAGGCAGATTTTAAAATCACGTTGGATTTAGTGTCGACATTGCTATATAAGAAAAGCCCACTTCCGATTTTGCTTGGAAGCATTGTTCCTATTTCTACAGCGGAGCTTTTCAAGATGGACGAACAGTTTGCTTTCAATGGGGAATCAAAATCCGTTGCCTTAAAACGCGATGGAGAGTTTGTGAAGTCAATGGCATTGAAGTACCTCAACGCTCCTGAGGTAGAAGGAGGTAAAACACCTTTTGGTATCTGTGCACACGGGCTGATCAACATGGTATTTAAGATTGCAGGATATCAACTGCCATGGGAAATACTTCAGCAAAGCCAGGCTGGAAAGAGGGTAGAAGGCTTTGCTGAATCCAGAAGCGGAGACCTCGCATTTTTTAAAGACAAGAAGGGCAAGATTGACCATACCGGCATCGTGATTGGTGAAAACAAAATCGTCCATGCTTTTGGTCAGGTGAGGGTGGACCATTTGAATGAAGAGGGTATTCTTAACCCAGAGACCAAAGTTTATTCACATGAACTGGCGCACATTTGCCGGGTTCTGAGCGACTAGAGAGCTGCCACCCCTTTGATAAGACCAAACTTGGTTTTATCTTAACATCGTGAATACGCGTGTATTGGTACTTAACCAAGACTTCAGCCCCTTGATGGTTTGTTCAGTGGAGCGCGCATTTGTTATGGTTTTTCTGAACAAAAGCGAACTGGTGCGTCCGGCAAATGGTCATAAACTGCACACCGTATCTCATTCTTACCCAATGCCTTCAGTTATTCGTCTGAATCGCTATGTGAATGCACCCTACAAAGGTGTGACACTGACGAGGCAAAATGTATTTAAGCGAGACAATCAGGAATGCCAATATTGTGGTACAAGGAGGGAGCTTACGCTCGACCACGTGATCCCAAGCTCGAAAGGAGGGCCGCATAGCTGGCACAACCTCGTTACGGCTTGCAAACGGTGCAATGCTAAGAAGGGTGACTTCACGCCCGAAGAAGCAAACATGCCACTGAAGCGCAAACCATTCAAACCGAGTTATGCGCTTTTTTTACGCGATGTCACAGGCTCCAGCCACAATGAATGGGATGAATTTCTGGAGATGAAGTCAGCCTGACTTATCCCCCTGATTGGTTTTCAATTACTTCGATTTCGGTTCTGCGATTGATTTCCCGGCCCCCGGTTTCGTCATCGTTAGATACGATCGGCCGCTCTTCCCCGTAACCAACAGCTTTCAGCCGTTCTGGAGTGATGCCCTTCCCCACGAGGTAACTCATGACATTTTCTGCTCGTCTTAGGGAAAGTGACTTGTTTGTATCTGCATCGCCCGAGCTGTCGGTATGACCATTGATCTGAAGTTTCATTCCCGGATTGCGTTGCATAAGGTCGAGGATTCGCTCCAGCTCACTAACCGATTCATCCCGCAACTCTGCCTTGCCAATGCTAAAAAAGATATTTTTCATAACCACTTTAGATCCCACTTCAACTTCCTGCATGAAAATAGCTGTCTCAATTTCCTGATGATCCGAGTACATTGGCACTTCAAAGTTCATGGAGTTGAAAATGTAGCCGTCAACCGAGGTGTTAATACCATAATTTCCTCCGTGCGGAATTACAATCTTAAAAGCGCCAGTACTGTCATTTGAATAAACCCTTTCCAGAATGGCATTTGTTTTATTATCAACCAATGTAATTTGAGCACGCAATGGTTTGGCAGTTTTTGAATCAAGTACCTGTCCCATAAGTTGAGAGGCCAGTCCCAAATCTTGCTGAAGGCTTACCATTGCATCAGCAAATTCATCCCCTTGCTTTTCAGGCTTTGTTTCATGCTTGGGTTCAGGTTTAGGTTCGGTTTTTTTTTCTTCAACTTTGGCTACGACTGGCTCCTCAATTTTTGGCTTGGGCTTTGGTGGAGGGTCTAGGAATACGACCGAACATATATCCGCTTTGCCAATACCATCGTGTCTGATAGAACTGAAAAAACCTCGTTTTTTATCAACAGAAAGGAAAAAATAGTTTTCAAATTTCGGAGTGTTTAGCGGGTACCCGAGGTTCATAGGTTTCATCCACTTTCCGTCTTTCATTTCAGTTTTGAAAATATCGTAGTCACCGAGCCCGGGGTGACCATCAGAGCCGAAATAAAGCGTACCATCCTGATGGAAGAACGGGGCGTCTTCGTTACCAGCAGTGTTCACGGCAGGGCCCAGGTTCTTTGCTTTGCCCCACGCACCATTTGGAAGCTTTTCGCTAACATAAATGTCGAGTCCGCCAAAGCCTCCGGGGCGGTCACTGGTAAAGAAAAACCGTTTACCGTCTGGAGCCAGGCAGCCTGAGGTCTCCCAGGCAGTTGTGTTAATTGGTGGGCCCATTGAACGCGGTGTGCTCCACTCACGGCCATCGAAGTCTGATTGATAAATATCGCCACTGCCTTTTTCGTAATAAAGAAAAAGAGATTTGCCATCAGGGGTGAGGTAAGTCACGGCATCGTGAAATGTATCGTTGATTCGCGGGCTGATTTTTTCGGGAATAGTCCATTTATTATTCTCTTTCTTGCTGAAAACAATATCCTCAAAAACCGTTGTGTTTTTTTTATCAAGCTTGGAGGTGTCGCGAGCGGAAGTGAAAATAAGTACACTTTCATCTGCTGGCATCACCGGGCCATAGTCCTGGAATCGTGAATTGAGAGGCCATTCGAGTATTTTGATATTGCACAGGATCGGATTGCTCACGAGCGAGTCGCCAAACGTACATTCCTTGATTTTGTGCTCAGCTACGAGCGAGAGTTTTTTGTTTTTGCTCTTATAACTTTTGAAGTGCTCTATGGCTCTTTTAAACTCAAAATTTGCTTGTAGTGAAAGACCTAAAAAATAATCGATGTCCGGATCAATGTTGGGATTGCTTTTATAAGCATTTTCCAGGTAGGCCAGGGACCGGGATTCAGCTCCGCTGAAAAGAAAAACGTGACCGATTCTGTATTTGATCTGAGGATCAGTAGGGGCAATTTTTTCGGCTGCCTCATAGTTATCCAATGCAGCTTTCAGGTCGCCCTTGCCAAAGAGTTTGTCACCCTTATCCATGAGGACCTTGGCAGACTGCGCCCGAAGGCCGAGTGCCATAGACATTAGAAAACAGAACCAAAGCCCCCGCATGACGTGAAAATAATCACAATCGGCTCACGTACCAAGGCCTTTTAGTCAGTATTCAGGTTATTTTGAGGCGGTTCATCGCCAAGCAAGATAATCAGCGATTTTAGAGATGGGGAGTAGCTCAGCAGTATCTTTAAGATTCCAACTCCGGGCACGGCCAGGATCATTCCGGCGATACCCCAGATTTTACCCCCGATCAGCAGCGCGATAATAGCTGCCAATGCATTGATACTTATTCGCGATCCCGTGATTTTGGGCGTAATAAAATTTCCCTCAAAAAACTGGACTGTGGCATGAAGTCCGATTACCCCGACTGTATACCAGATGTTGTCTTTCGTCAATAAGGCTAAAAGAGCTGGAAGCGTAGCGCCAATGGTAATCCCAACGTAAGGGATCATGGTCAGCATTCCAGAAAGGAAGCCGAAAAAAATGGCGTGTGGTATTCCTAAGATCAGAAGGCCGGTGCTGTTGAGTAAGCCTGCAATAAAAACAACCAGCCCGAGGCCTGAAATATAACTGCGCACCACGCGCTGAATATCATCTTTCCATTTCAAATCTGATCCCGGAGTCAGGGCAAGCAGAAATTCTTTGAAGCGATCACGATAGAGCAAAAAAAGGAAAATGTAAACAGGAACCTGAATGAAAAAGTAAACGAGATAAGATGTTGAAAGCAGTACATCAGCTCCGTAAGATGAGAAATTCTTGACTGCATCCTTCAATAGTTGTGTTTGCTCTGCAGAGGAAAACTGAAGGTAATTCAATGAATCACTTAGTGAAATAATGAGCTGTGAAAATTTATCTTCCAAACCAGGCAGACTTGCTACCAGACTGGCCAACTGCGAAATAATGAACCACATGAGCAGGGCCAGGAACATCAGGGATACGATCAGCACGATCAGAATTGAAAAAATTCGCCCGGTCTTCCGCTCTATCCGTTTGACAAGTGGGAGCATGATCACTGAGAACAATGCCGAGAATACAATGGGAACGACAATGTCTTTCAGCAATACCATTCCGGTGATGATGATAACCAGGATCATTAGAAATTTATAAATCCGGTCTAGCGATTCGATGCGAAGTTCCATACTTGGTAAGATCAGGAATTTTCAATCGCCTTCAAAATGACTTCGCAGGCCATGCGTATTTCTTCTTCCGTAATCGTGAGGGGAGGGGCAATTCTGAAACTGTAAGGATGAGATAAAAACCAGTAACCAATCACTCCGTTTTTCTTGCAGTATTCCACAATCCGGTTGACGCGTTCTTCAGAATCAAAATCAATTGCAAACATCAAACCTATCCTTCGTATTTCTTTTATTTTCGGATGCTGAAGCAAATTTTCAATTAGCTTCCCTTTAGCTTCCGCAGTAGCCAGAAGGTTTTCTGTTTGGATGACTTCCAATGTAGCTAATGCTGAAGCACAGCAAACAGGATTGCCACCAAACGTGGTGATGTGCCCGAGCATGGGATCATGTGTGAGCAGTTTCATTTTTTCGTTGCTAGAAATGAAAGCACCTATCGGCAGTCCACCGCCAAAAGCTTTTCCGATGGTAAGAATATCAGGAACAACACCAAAATGTTCAAAGGCGAAAAGAGTTCCGGTACGTCCCATGCCGCACTGGATTTCATCGAAGATCAATTGTGCACCGGTTTTATTACAAACATCTCGCACGGCTTGTAGATATTTTTTTGAAGGCACTCGGACACCCGCGTCTCCTTGTACAGTTTCCATGATCACACAGGCTGTTCGGGCGGTAATTTGTGTAAGATCTGCTTCGTTATTGAAATCGATAAATTTTACGTCCGGGAGCAGTGGACGAAATGCTCTTTTCTTGACTTCATTTCCCGACACACTCATTGAACCATGTGTGCTTCCGTGATAAGATTTTCTGCAAGAAATAATTTCGGTGCGACCCGTCACCCTTTTAGCAAGTTTCAAAGCAGCTTCATTCGCTTCTGTCCCCGAATTGACAAAATAGGAGCAGTTCAATTGTTTAGGCAGTAGTTCAGAAAGTTGTTTAACAAGGCGATTGGAGGAAGATTGAATGTATTCGCCATACACCATCACGTGCATATGCTTGTCCAATTGATCTTTGATGGCCTTTACTACGTGCGGGTGACGATGTCCGACATTGCTGACACCGATTCCCGAAATCATATCAATGTATTTTTTTCCGTCAGGACCATGAAGGTACACACCTTCTGCCCATTCGATGGGAATGAGGAAGGGAAACGGTGAGGTCTGTGCCAGGTTGTTGAGAAATACTTCCTTGCTAAAATCCATGCCATATTGCTGAACCGGCAATTGGTCCGGATAAGCTTGGCAAAAGTAAAAGTATTTTAGCGTAGAATGCTCCGGTGAATGCGGAGTCGGGGGAGATTAGTAAATGGAGTCCAGGTTATTTCAAAAAGAGCGGCTTATTGCATTTCCATCACACGGGAAATCACTATGCCGATTACGATGATGATCATCAAGACCATTACCTGTCTGAATCTGCTCTTTAGACTTGAATTAGAAATCATCTTCATACCTTCCATAGTTGTTGCTTTTCCTGATACAAAGATGTCAAGCAAGCCCTCGGATTTTCTTTTAAAACCCTGCCAAATCTTACATCGGTGACTTAAGTTCTTTGGACTTACTACCTAATCGCGGGAGTACTGGATTTTGATGAAATCTTCCACTTCCTTTTGAACATTTGCTGTGGAGACGCGATCGTAATCTATCGTGGCAATGGATTTAAACAGATCACCTACCAGCGCTTTTTCAAATCCAAGTTTTTGTGCGTAGACGGATGCAACTTCCAATTCAAGATCTTCAACTACCTGATCCAGGTAAATCATGTAGACAAGGTGATAGATGGCCTCAATCCTCCCGGCTTTATCTGAAGGAATAGTAGCCTGGGTCTTTTCAAGTTCTTTCAGGTCGGAAGTATTCACTCCCAAGTGAATTCCCCACTTGACGATGCACGACAAATATTTGCTTTCCATTTTTGGCTCTGTCATGAACAGCGCCAGCAGATTGTAATAACTTTTCTTGACTTTGCTGAGGTCAATGGGGTGATCTTGCATATACGCAAGTTAAGGATTTTTGAATGTAAGTATAATCAGAAAAAAAGACGCCCGGAGGCGTCTTACTTTTATAACTAGAGGGAAGCTTAGCTGAGTTTTGCGAGCTCCTGTACAATGTCAATCAACTTGTTGGAATATCCCCACTCGTTGTCATACCAGGATACCACTTTTACGAAATTGTTGTTCAGGGATATTCCGGCTTTGGCATCAAAGATGGAAGTGCGTGCATCTCCAAGAAAATCCTGTGATACTACTTCGTCTTCGGTATATCCAAGAATCCCTTTCAATTCACCTTCAGAAGCAGCTTTCATTGCGGCTTTGACCTGGTCGTAAGACGCTGGTTTCTCCAGGCGAACTGTCAAATCCACAACCGATACGTCCGCTACGGGGACACGGAATGACATGCCTGTTAATTTTCCTTTCAATTCCGGGATGACCAACGCAACGGCCTTGGCGGCTCCAGTAGAGGAGGGGATGATGTTTTGATATGCACCGCGTCCTCCACGCCAGTCTTTTGATGAAGGAGAGTCAACTGTCTTTTGCGTAGCAGTCACTGCGTGGATCGTGCTCATTAGTCCTTCTGCAATACCAAAGTTATCATGAAGCACTTTAGCTACCGGGGCAAGACAGTTGGTAGTGCAAGATGCGTTCGAGATAATTGTATGCTGAGCTGTAAGTTTCTTGTGATTTACTCCCATAACAAATGTGGGAGTGTCGTCTTTGGCTGGTGCAGACATCACTACTTTTTTCGCACCGGCGGTAATATGCTTTTGTGCATCTGCCTGAGTTAAAAACAACCCGGTAGATTCAATTACAATTTCAGCGCCCACTTCATTCCATTTCAGATTAGCAGGATCTTTTTCAGCGGTAACACGGATTGTTTTTCCGTTCACCACCAGGTTTTTGTCTTTTACTTCAACCGTACCGTCAAACTTGCCATGAGTTGAATCGTACTTTAGCATGTAGGCCATGTACTCCGGATCAACAAGGTCGTTGATACCTACGATCTCTACATCTTTTCTGCTGATGGCAGCGCGGAAGGCGAGGCGTCCGATACGTCCAAATCCGTTGATTCCGATCTTTGTCATTGTGTGGTTATTTAAAATTTTGCGGGCAAAAATATGTTTCATAACCAGCAAAACCAATGGAAATGTTCCGGCTTCGATTATTTTAATTTTGGATTTGCAATTCAGACAGGTACGGCTATCTTTGCGGCTCTTTTTCTAGAAAACGGTCCGTTCGTCTAGGGGTTAGGACACCAGATTTTCATTCTGGTAACACGGGTTCGATTCCCGTACGGACTACAAAACCAAAAGAGTCAAAGCCTGTAACCAAAAATTACAGGCTTTTTATTTTTTGAATCAGCGAAGCTGGAGAATTTTATTTCAAGACATGCAGGTCACTCTTCACGGTGTCTTCCTCGCTGTGCGAGAGATAATCAACACCAAAAAGGTGGCCTTTGTATTCCTTAAACAACAAGGTATCTCCGATGTTATTGGACTCGTAGTGATCGGACGTGCAGTGCACTTTCAGTGTGTCGCCATCATCGGCTAAAACAATAGCAATCCATTGATGATATTTTTGGGCTTGGATGATGTACTTATATGCTCTGTGTCCTGCGTAAGGTGTTGCATTTGGGCCAACAGCTGTGCGCTGAGGAATGTACATCTTGTGGAGGATGATGCCCTGGTGCACTTTCGGTGCCGAGAATAATTGATCATAGATAAATACGCCCAACAAAATAAACAAGGCAGCTAAAAAGCCACCTTTCAGAACTGTCGAAAGATTCATTTTTATCGTCTTCTTTTTCTTTGCACCGCTTTAGCAGGTATAGTGCTTTTACCTTTTTTCCGTTTTTCGATTTTGGAATCAAATAGATACCCAACTGATAAACGGATATTGTGGTTACGGACATTCATGACATCGATGTCATCGAGGTTGGTGCCCGTACCGGGTGTGCTGCCTGGGAATGTACCGTCAGCTTTACCCAGAAAAGTTTGCATTAAATTAAAATGCAGAGAAGTCATGATGCGATTAATACCCTGTGGCTGAAAAGCTAAACCGGCTGTAACGTTAAGTCCAAACTGAAAACGATTAGCCTCAGGAATAATTTCTTTACCCCGTGTTGCAGCTCCTTGCAGGCTGCCGTCAAATGACCCGGTAAAGTCGTAATGATCGATTTGGTTTTCCGTTAGGTTGCTGCTGTTCAATCTCCCTTTTGTGCCAACCCAATAAGCGAATACCGGTCCTGCGCCAACATACCAATCATATGATTTTTGCCTTCCAGCAGTAGGTTTGCCACTTATATTCTTAAACTCAAGAGCGTAGAAGATGGGCAACTCAATGTATTGCATCGTTGACTTTAGCTTGAAATGGTTGTCAACCCTTGACTGGTCAGTACCTTCAATTGATTTGGTACGAAGTGCATAAATCAACTGCGCATTAAGCCTGAAGTTTTTGTTGACCTTAACAGAAGCCATGATTCCAGCATCGATTCCAGCAGAAATGAGTGACTTGTATCGGACCTGATCATCAAAGAAATAGATCTTTGAAAGGGTTCCTCCTAAAATTGGGCCAACATACAACTGAGTTGACGCCTTCGATGTGTTGTTTGTGGTTTGCCCGGTATACTGAGCGAAACAAACATTGATCAATAAGCAAGAAATGAGTAAGGGGAAAGGGGTTTTTCGCATCGCCAGCCGTTCGGGTTTAATAACTATAGATTATAACAAAAATACGAGTATGCGCCTTCATTCCCAATGTCATCTGGCGAAAGGAAACGTATCCTGTTGATTTCTACCTTGTAATAGTTACACGGGTATATAACGGTGTCAACCGACCGATCTGGCTTGTCAGACTTAATAAATTTGCGCAAATTGGGAGGAATTTTACTATTGAAAATAAAGGATTTTGTGAGATTTAATAAGGTATTACCCGTCTTACTCGCTTTCATTGGTGCCTCAGAAATTTTCGCTCAAAACTATCCTTTGTACGATGGCTATTTCCTTAACCCCTATATCTATAACCCGGCTGCCGCAGCCACAGAAAGAGTTCAAATCAATGCGGGATATAGAAGGCAGTGGTTTGGGATATCCGGGGCGCCAACGATAGCCACACTTACCGGTACCGTCTTGTTGGACGAAACCAGGGCTGGTGTTGGGTTTCAGATAAATTCGTTTTCGAGGGGCTTCCTTAACTCAACAAATGCCTCACTGTCATATGCTTACGGAATACCCCTGAGCACCAAAAACAGGCTTTTCTTTGGTTTATCAGGCGGTGTCTTGTCGAATACAGTCAATTTAAATGATGTGAAGGCGGTAAGCGACCCGTCACTCAGCACGCTGTCTTCCAGTATGATTCCAAGCGCCTCGTTTGGTATGCTATTGAAAAATACCAACGGCCTCAATTTTGGGATTAGCCTACCAAAGCTGCTTACCGATCAAAATCTGGATGCGAGGTATTCGTTCTCATTCTTTGATAATGCTATCCTGACCGCTTCGTTCAGTAAATGGAACCCTAAACCGCAGGTTATCAAGAAGGGAAAAAGCAAGTCATATAAAAGAGGCAGTAAAAAAGAGGTAAGCATACCTCTCGAAGTCTTCTCAGTCTATCGCTATTCCGTTTTTGGAAGTCTTTTTGAGGGGACGGTAAAATATAACTTTAGTCCAAACATATGGTTGTCAGCTGGTTATAGACAGTACTCCGGCTTTATTCCCGGAATTGGATTTAGTACGGACGACATTTCCTTCAGCTATTTTTATGAGCCAGGTTTCGGGGGAGACCTTCCGTTAAAGACTCACGACTTGCTATTGACTTTGCGGTTAGGCCAGGTAAGAAAATTCAGGGACAAGAAGCCAATCCCTCCACCGACCAAGATTGCGTCCGTGGCACCTGTTAACCATCAATCGAAATTTGTTCAGAAAACGCAGCCGGTCGTCACGCCAGTTCAGAAAAACCAGACCAAGCAACAACCTGTGGTTATAGCTAAAAATGATACTGCGAAGAAGACTCCAGTGGTCGTACAACAGCCTGTTCATAAGATAAATAACCCGGCTACACAACATGAGACTCTCCCTAAGGTTCACACCGATACCGTTGCCCAACGAAAGGCACATGAGGAGGAACGCAAGGCACTCGATAAACACCTTGAAGATCACTCGGAAGGCAAGCACGATGATGTCCACGACCATCCTGCAAATGAGCGCCACGACTTTGTGAAACGCGGAACACACCATGAGGAATTGGATGCTGCCACATATGTTATTTCTGGAGCTTTCCAGAGTAGGGCCAATGCCGAGCACTACGCAAAAACACTGACTTCACTAGGATATAAATCTGATTTCGGGCACCTCTCGGTTCGAAATATCTGGTATGTATTTGTCGCTCAGGAGGGTGAAATCGATGCTGCTAAAGCAGAACGTGAGCGACTGCGCAAAAACAAGATATTAAGTCAAGTCTGGTTACTCACAGTACAATAACGACTATTAAGGATAGCGATGAAGCACAAAATTCATTTCGTCTGGACAGCCCTTTTTATCGCGGGTTCAGGAGCACTATTTGGACAGGTTCCGTTTATAAAATCATTGAGCCGTAGTTCTGCCGGCTCTCAGGAAACTATTTCCATTCAGGGAATCAATTTCGGAACGAATGCTTCCAATATTAAGGTTCTCTTTGGCAGTGTTTCGGCCACACCTCAGTCAATTTCAGATCAATTGATCGAAGTAAAAGTGCCCTCGGGAGCTGTGTTTGAAAATGTTGGTGTTTTAAATACTTCAACGGGGCTCGCAGGCTATTCCAGAGACCCATTTTTATTGAGTTATGGAGGGACAAACCCTTTCGACAAAACTCAATTGGTTGGCCAAACAGATTTTGCTTCGGAAAGCGACCTCTATGATTTAACACTTGCTGATTTTGATGGCGATGGTAAATCGGATGTGGCTACTGCCAATTCGGGCTCAAATAATATCTCTGTTTTTTTGAATACGAGTACGCCAGGTACTGTTTCATTTACCAAATCCATCCTTACCCCGGGTACTATTACACTGCATGTTTCTTCGGGCGATTTGAATGGGGATGGCAAACCCGATCTGCTTGTCACAGAGAAAAACGGAGCACGTCTTTTCGTATATAAAAATACCAGTACTGTTGGAGCCATCTCATTCACTATGCAAACAGTAACCGTCAGTGGTGGCAAGTTGAGCCAATCTAAAGTTGTCGACTTGGATATGAATGGGAAAATGGATGTAGTCATCACGGATCAATCAAGCGGTCGGTTCATCGTATTGCCAGGACAGGGTACATTGGCTAGCATTCAGTTTGGGACGCCTACGATCATTACTACCTCGGGACTTAGCACCGATGGAATAGCGGTCGGGGACTTCGATGGAGATTCGTTCCCGGAAATAATTGTCAGTGAATTTTTGGGGCAAACAGGCATTATTTCAATTGTAAAAAATCAAAGTTCACCTGGCAGCCTGAGTTTTGCTACTCCGGTGGACATATCCACTGCGGTGGCTACCATATCCAATCTCCGCATTGGGGATCTGGATGGCGACTCAAAACCGGATATTGCCGCTACAGCTGTTGTCTCTTCCGGGGTGGTGATCCTGGGGAACCAATGTACTGCTTCAGCAATTAAATTTGCAGATCCTGTATTTTTCCAAACGACTCCTACGCCCCAGACAGCCTCCAATCCCTGGGGTCTCGATTTTGGTGATGTTGATGGTGATGGAAAAACTGATCTGATTGTATGTTCAATTACGCAACAATTTATTTCTGTTCTAAACAATTCCAGCACTTCCGGAAATTTCAATTTTCAGTTGCAAACGGTAACTACCACGTTCCCTAATCGTCATGTTCGTATTGGCGATGTCGACAATGACGGGCGCCCAGACTTGGTGTATACAAGCATTGATTATCAGGGCGTAATTGCTTCTAAAATTTCTATTTTCCGAAATGTAAACTGCGTTACTCCCAAACTTTCACCTCTTGGGCCGATCACTATCTGCAACGGATTTACTCAGCGCTTAAATGCATCCAACAATCCGGGTTCGACTTATGAATGGTTTAAGGACGGAATATCACAAGGTGCTCCGGGCACTAACCCTTTCCTTGATGTTTCTGCTGCCGGAGGTGCATATACAGTTAAACTCGTCAGTGGTTCGTGCTCGAAAACCTCTTCTGCTGTTCAGATAAATGTTGTGTCCGGTTCTTCCCTGAGCACGGCTACACCTAACCCTGTAACACCGGTTTGTGTTGGCGGTACGCTCACGCTTTCAGTCAACGATGTCTCTGCCAGCGATTACGTCTGGACTGGACCCGGATCGTTTACAGCACACGGCTTGACGGCAAACCGTCCCGGATTTCAGCCAGATCAGGCCGGAAAATATACACTCGAGGTAATGGTTGGATCATGTGTGCAGCAACGGGCAACTTTAATTGTGGATGTAGTGGATATCCCCGGGGTTGAAGTGCAGTTTTCAGGATCAGATATTATTTGCACAGGACAAACTAAACAGTACACGGTATTTCCATCGGTCTCAAATTTTACCTATCAATGGGCGGAGTCGACAAGCGGAGATGTTGCTGGAGCTACTAATTCAACTTTCACAGCATCAACTACGGGTAAGTATTTTATAAAATTGAAGTCCACCATTAATACTTCCTGTGCGGCAATTTCAACAACACCAAAAAAAGTACGAATAGCACAGCCTCCAACTGTGAATTTTTCACCACCATCAACAGTGTGCACAACGCAAGTAATCAATTTCACTGACCAGTCAACTGTAGACACAGATCCGGAGGACACCGAGGTGAACTATAGCTGGGATTTTGGTGATACGGGCACCGCTGCCACTAAAGATGCCACTCATTTCTATACCACTCCTCAGACATATAATGCAAAGCACACGGTGAGCTATCGCAATCAGAGTTGTCCGTCTTTCAAAGTGCTTCCCATTTTGGTTCAAAGCGCACCACCGGCAAATATCACTACGCCTTCAGGTGTTTTCAGTGTTTGTCCGGGAGACAGCTTACAGCTGCAAATAAGCGGCACGTTCGATTCTTACTTGTGGAATACCGGCAAAACAACCTCGTCGATTCAGGCGAAACAGGGTGGAGATTTTTCTGTCGATCTGACTTCTGGAAGTTGTAAGATCACAGCAACGAAAACAGTGACGCAGTTAAGTGCTCCTGTCGTAACCCCATCTGCAGACCCCTCCACTATCCACGCTGGAGGTACATCACAATTGAATGTAACTGGAACTTTAACGAGTTTCCTGTGGCGCCCAAATTCTGCAAATTTGACGGATTCTTTAATTGCTAACCCCGTAGCTTCTCCCAAATTCAGTACGACTTATACCATTCTGGGAAAAGATGCAAACGGTTGCAAGGGTTCGGCAACCGTTGATCTGACCGTAATACCGGATAAAACCCTGAATGGCCTCATTCCGGACAAATTCTTCTCCCCCAATGCGGATGGCATAAATGATGTATGGAAAGTAGAGAATGCTCCCGTTGCAAACACGTGTGGAGTGGCTATCTATGATGAACGGGGGCTTAAAATTTTTGAAGCGAAACCTTATTTAAACGACTGGAATGGCACATCCTCACAAGGGAAAGTTTTACCTGCAGGGGTGTACTACTACGTCATCAAATGCGATGACTCTCCCGGGAATTATTTAGGTGGTAGTATTAATATTATTAGATAAGTTCTAAAGAATATGAAAACGATTGGACTGGTATTAACTGGCTTTCTTGTTGCGACAGCCATGTCCGTTGGTTACGGACAGGAAATTTGTAACAACGGAAAAGACGATGATGGCGATGGATTCATCGACTGTTTCGACAGCAACTGCGCAGGAAATGCCGCATGCGCAAACTTCTACATTGGTAACGATGTAGTATGCCAGGCCAAGCCGTCTGCGTTCCCTCAGTTTTCCATGAAACTGAAGTGGGGATCTGATAACCAAACAACGAATCACCTGAACCGTACTTCCATTGGAGACTTGAATAGGGACGGTATTCCGGAGGTATATGCCACTGAGATTCAAGGCAATTATATCTATAAACTCGATGGTAAAACCGGCAAAACGCTAAAATCACTAAACCTTACAAATATTGACAGGGAAATAGTGATCGGAAATATTAACAATGACAATTGCGGACAGGTATTTGTTTCCACATCAGACAATTCAAATGGCATATATCGTATATATGCTTATGACTGCAACTTGAATTTCTTATGGAAGAGTCCTAGACTAAATGCAACCGCTGCACAATTTGGCCTTGCAGACTTTGATAACGATGGTAAAGTAGAAATCTATACACGTGATGAGATTCTGGATGCACATACTGGCGTTAGAATTGTAGCTGGAACAAATTCCGATCACGTGGTTGGGCAGGGAATAGCGGTTGATATATTGAACAACGACAACAAACTGGAGTTGGTACTGGGCTGTCAAATATTCAGCGTGAGCCTTGGAAACCGGTCTTCTGGTGTAGGTAGCTTATCACTTCAAAAGAGTGTCTCAAGTTTTAACATCAGGCAGGTTCAGAGTTCAACGAGCGTGGCAGATTACAACCAGGACGGAAACCTGGATATTATTGCTTCCGGCTCAGATGGAGCAGAGGATGATAATACCACCTTGTATTTCTGGGATGTGACCAACAACGTGGTCAAAAAATATATTGATAAAATCTCAACTAAAGTTTTCATCGCCGGATGTACAAACGCATCTGGCTATTACTATTCTAACGGATGGCAGAACGGAACAGGACGCGTGAATATTGCAGATATCGACGGGGATGGTAAAATGAATGCCGCTTACGTCTCAGGAAAATATTTGTATGCACTAGACGAGAACTGGAATCTGAAGTGGAGAGTAACTGTGAATGAAGAAACTTCAGGTTATACTGGTTGTACGGTTTACGACTTTAATGGTGATGGAGCAGCCGAGGTCGTTTACCGAGATGAGCAATACCTATACATCATCAATGGAAAGGATGGATCAGTTAATACCAGTCAGCAGTGTATAGCTCGTACGAATGTGGAATACCCTGTAGTCGCGGATGTGGATGGTGATGGAGCTACTGATTTGTGCGTGACTTGCGGTTTCGATGATAAACTTGCCTGGAGTAACTTTTGTGATTTGAATTATTCTATTAACTCTCACGTCAGAGTATTTCAATCTGCTGGAGTTCCCTGGGTTCCTTCAAGAAAGGTTTGGAATCAGCACGGCTACTTCAATGTTAACATCAATGATGACTTGAGTATTCCAAAAATCATGCAGAAGAGTTGGCTGGTTTGGTCAACAGGTACGTGTACGCAAGGTCCTAACAGACCACTGAACACTTTCCTTAACCAGACACCTTACCTCGACTCCAAAGGTTGTCCCACATATGCTTCTCCCGACTTGGTGAATGTGAAATCACTGCTCAGTGTTCAAGCACCAACATGTCCTGATACTGACTTCACGATTACAATGGGAGTTCAAAATGTGGGAGACGTCACGATCAACGGGAACGTACCCATTACATTTTATAGTGGAGATCCGACGAAGGCGGGTGCTGTGAAATTAAATACGATCACCATTCCGGTAGTCTTAAAGAAAAATGAATCTGCAACATTTCCTGCGCTGAAAGTGACAGGAACTGGCGGGGCGTTTACACTTTATATTGCACTGAATGATGCAGGCACTACTGTACCTACGCCCATTAAATTACCTAACTCTTCGTTTATAGAATGTGACTATGACAACGTATTGTCGGCAAGTGTAATTCCGAAGCCCGGGACTGTTACTGCAGTGAAGGTTTCCGACAACGTAAAGTGCCTTGGCGCAACCGTTCCTGATAATGGAGCGGCCAAGGCATACGTGTTGGTAAATGGAGTTCAAAATACAACTGACTATAACTTTAGTTGGTACAATGGGCCTGTAGCCGGAGCGCCAGTATACACGGGTTCATCTTATTCTGGATTGGCTGCAGGTACTTATAGTGTAGTAGCTACTCACAAAACAGCAGGATGTAGTACAGATGTTGGCACAGTCACGATCAACCGTGTCAATAAAACAATGACTGCTTCCATAGTCGTTGATAAACCAAACACAAGTTGCTCTGCTCCCAATGGACAACTTCACGCAGTAGTTAACGGCGGTGACCCAGTTACAAACTACACCTTCAAATGGTACGAGGGTAACGATATTTTTACAAGCCCGGAGGTTGGGGTAGGCTATATTGCTACCAACCTGAAAGGTGGTAAGACATACACAGTATTGGTAACTGATATAAGTTCAGGATGCCAGGCGGTGGTTTCACTGGCTGAACCGGATAACTCGGTTAATCCTACAGTGACCGCCACACCGACAGACGCGATTTGCGTACCCGCAAATTCGGGAAGTGCGACAGCAAATGTGGGAGGTATAACAACAGGTTATACTTTCAATTGGTATAACGGGGTGGCCGTCAAACCGGCTGCTGATTTTACAGGGGCAACTTATAATTCCATTGCAGCAGGTTCTTACACCGTTGTTGCAACTGATAATACGTCCGGTTGTAACTCGGCATCCAAAACTGTAACAGTCGGATTACCTCCTGCCTTTACAGTTAGCCCTTCACAAACAGCACAACAGACATCTTGTAACGCGGCTGCACCGAATGGTACGGCTACAGCGAATGTGGGAGGTGTGACTGCAGGATTTACATTTGCATGGTTCACAGGAATGAGTACTGCTCCGGCAAATGCCATTGCGGGACCAACAGGCTTGGCGGCAGGCACTTATACGGTTCAGGCTACGAAAACCGCAACAGGATGTACAGCTACCAATACAGTAACAATCACACAGCAGCTGACTTATCCGGTTGTTTCATTAACACCTGCCGCAAATACTACATGCGATCCTACAAAAGGTTCAGCGGCATACAATGGATCAGTTGCAGCGACAGTAACTTTTAGTGGTGGCCCGGTAGGTACACCTGCACCGAATTACACTTTTGCGTGGCACAATGGGCCATTATCTACTGACCCAGCAATTGGTGGCAATACAACCAGCATTACTGGTTTGAACGGTGGAAGCTACACCCTTGTGGTAACTCGCTTGGACGTAGCCTGTTCAGCTGCTCCGGTAACAGCAGTCGTGTTAAACACCCCAGCGACGATGACTATTGTAACATCAGCCACAGGGTCAACCAACTGTCTTATTGCTAAAGCAAATGGCCAGATTATGGTGACACAAGTAGATGCCACCACACCTGCACCGACCGTAGGCGTGACATATGCATGGACAGGCCCAGGTGCTCCTTCGTTTGCAGTGAATAATGGAACTAACAATGCGAACACTAAGAATTTGATCAAGGTACAGGGGGGGGCAGGTTATGATTATACTGTTGTAGTAACGAGGCAGTCGGACGGCTGCCAGGTGACAAAAGCAGTAAATGTACCCGATGCAAGAGTCAACCCTCAACTCTCGATGGCAGTTGCCACGAACTCAATTTGTAATAGTGCATTGACTAGTCCTGCAGTTAATTATAACGGTAGTGGTACTATTAATGTAACAAACATGCCTGCGGGCGGGGTTTCTACAGATTATACCTATGCATTCCTTCCTGCTGGTGGCAATCAGGCAGGAGGATCAACAGGAAATAAATATGACCAGTTGAATACAGCCAAGTACACGGTGACGGTCACTCAAACAGCCACCGGTTGTTTTACAAAATCGGGCTTTGAAGTATTTGCGGCACCCGCTGCAATGACTATTGCCACCAGTTCAACGGGTTCTACAAACTGCGTTGCCACAAAAGAGGATGGTACTGCGAGCGTAACTCAAGTAGACGGAGGAACGCCAAGTTCCGGAGTGACGTATGCTTGGACAGGTCCTGGTGCACCAGCGTTTGCCGTGAACAATGGAACCAACAAAGCAAACACGAAAGATTTGATTAAAGTGCAGGGGGGAACAGGATATGATTATACTGTCGTGGTAACAAGACAGTCTGATGGTTGTCAGGTAACACAAGCGGTCAATGTTCAGGACTCAAAAGCCCTTCCAGCAATTACATTGACTAAGGCCGATAATACAATATGTGATGCTTCTCTCACTTCGCCATCTGTCCCATTTAACGGAAAAGTAACTGCGGCAATTACCAACCAAGTAGGTGCTCTGAGCAATTACACCTTTGCTTATGGTGGAGGTGGAGCGCAGACTCCCGGCGGGGGCTCAAAGGGTTCCCCGACAGCGAATGTCTGGAGTAACCTA